>JAHRFE010000010.1 GCA_019084245.1 Hoeflea sp. | reverse complement strand
GGCCGAAGCCGCCGGGCTGATGCCGCTTCTGGGCGGCTGGGTGATCCAGGAGGCCTGCCGGACGCTGGCGCTGTGGAGCGATGATCCCGCGCTGCGCACGCTTACCCTTGCCGTCAATGTCAGCGCCGACCAGTTTCAGGTAGACGATTTCGAGGCTTCCGTCATGGACACGATCCGTTTGCACGGCGTTGAGCCGGCACGCCTCAAGATCGAACTCACCGAAAGCGTCATTGTCCACGATCTTGCGCCGGTGATCGCCAAGATCGACAATCTGCGCGCCGCCGGCATCGGCTTCGCGCTCGATGATTTCGGCACCGGCTATTCGTCGCTGAGCTATCTCAGGCAGCTGCCGCTCGACCAGCTCAAGATCGACCGGAGTTTTGTCAAGGAATCGCTCGACACCGAACGCGGGACGGCGCTGGCCAGAAGCATTGTCCAGCTCGGGCTTGATCTCGGCTTCGTGGTGCTGGCCGAAGGCATCGAGACTCCGGCCCAGCACGCATTCCTGCGCGACTGCGGCTGTCACGAGTTCCAGGGCTATCTGTTCGGCCGGCCAATGCCGGCGGACGCCTTCGCCGAGCATATCCGCGAAGCAACCCTTGCCGCCGCACAGACCGCCCCCGCCCTGCTGCACACCGCCGTTGTGGAATGGCCGAAACGGCTCAGGAAGCGTGGCGACACGGTCTGATGCGGCCGCCCGGGCGTATCAACAGCCACGGCGCGCCTCTCGACCTCGCAACAGCCCCCACTCAGCTGCACGCCAAAGGCGAACCCGCTAATTCTTGCAGGCGTGGCAATCAACATTGTTAAGCTCGCGATGTCATCAAATAGCGCGGGTGGATTCAGGACTCGCTTCAGGCTGGTCAAGATATGTGAGTTAGTATTGTCACAGAACTCGTGGAACAGTGAGCCGGAAGTGCAGGACGACAAGCACTCTCAAAGGCTGATCGTCTGCTACAAGTTCGCCACTCTGGCGATCATGGCGATTGCGCTTTTCTGGGCGGCGATCTTTGGCTGGTGGCAGCAATGGTCGCTGGTCGTTGCCGAATTGCTCCTGACCGGAATGGCCGGGCTGGGCTGGTTGCTGATTGCTTCCGGCCGGCTGAATTCCGCCCTGCTTGTCACTCAGTCTGGGCTGCTCACCTTCGCCATCGGCTTCGCCTTGATGTTTGACGTGCCCAATGCGGACATCCCCAGGGTCAGCCACCTTTACCTCCTGTTTCTGGCGTTGTTCGGCTACATCAATTACCTGCGGCGCAAGTCCACTATCCAGATTGCCATCATCGCGGCCTGCCTGGGGGCTTTTGTCGCCCTCTCCTGCACGACCTATGGGCTCCCCTTTGCCCAGACCATTCCCGATCACATCCGTTCCAGCGGCGTCTGGGTAAACGGCGTGCTGGCGACAACCATGATGTGCGGCGGCATCTACGCCATCCAGCGCGAAATCACCCGGCCGAAAGGCATGGCGCTCGAACTGCGCAACGCCGTGCGCAGGGGCGAAATGGAGCTCTACTTCCAGCCGCAGATCGACCTGACGGGGACCGTTCTCGGCGCCGAAGCGCTGCTGCGCTGGCAGCATCCCAAGCGCGGCCAGGTCTCGCCTGGCGAGTTCATTCCCGCGGCCGAAGCCGCCGGGCTGATGCCGCTTCTGGGCGGCTGGGTGATCCAGGAGGCCTGCCGGACGCTGGCGCTGTGGAGCGATGATCCCGCGCTGCGCACGCTTACCCTTGCCGTCAATGTCAGC
>JAHRFE010000021.1 GCA_019084245.1 Hoeflea sp. | reverse complement strand
TCCTCTACAAACCCAACGACACGCGCACGCAACTCGACCGGATGCGGCTTGCCCATGGCGGTTCTCCTTCCATGGGTAAAGTGAATCACAAATCAATCAGTCAGGGAATCCCGAATCTCAAAAGCTGCGACGCGCTTTAGGCCCCCGAGCCTAGGATCCATTCCGTGATCCATCCGCGCATCGCAGGGTCGGGAGAAATCACGGAATGGATCCCCGGCTCGGGGGCCGGGGAAGACGAGGGCAGGGGCCGGGGATGACGACGGGAGAGGGCCTGGACATGACGAGGGGAGGACGTGTTGCGGACGCCACCAACCCCACCCACAAAAAACCCCGGAAACGTCGCCGCTTCCGGGGTCTGGATCTGACCTATGCCTGGCGCTCAGTCGCCGACCGTCACCAGCGCCTTTTCGCGCGCGGCGGCGGTTTTCTGGACGGCGTCCTGGACCTTTTCAAAGGCGCGGACCTCGATCTGGCGGACGCGCTCGCGGCTGATGTCGAATTCGGTCGACAGATCCTCGAGCGTGATCGGGTCGTCGCGCAGGCGCCGCGCCTCGAAGATGCGGCGTTCGCGCTCGTTGAGCACGGCGAGTGCGCTCTGCAGCATCGCACGCCTTGTTTCGAGCTCGTCTTGTTCGACAAGCATGTCCTCCTGGCTTTCGGAATCATCGACCAGCCAGTCCTGCCACTGGCCGGATTCGCCTTCGCCCGCCTTGATCGGCGCATTGAGCGAGGCGTCGCCCGACAGGCGGCGGTTCATGGAGATCACTTCCTCCTCCGACACATTCAGCTTGGTGGCGATTTCGGCCACCTGGTCGGGGCGCAGGTCGCCGTCATCGACCGCCTGGATGCGGCTCTTGACCTTGCGCAGGTTGAAGAACAGCCGCTTCTGGTTGGCGGTGGTGCCCATCTTGACGAGGCTCCAGGAGCGCAGGATATATTCCTGGATCGAGGCCTTGATCCACCACATGGCGTAGGTCGCCAGCCGGAAACCGCGTTCCGGGTCGAATTTCTTCACCGCCTGCATCAGCCCGACATTGCCTTCGGAAATAACCTCGCCGATCGGCAGTCCGTAGCCGCGATAGCCCATGGCGATCTTGGCGACCAGACGCAAATGGCTTGTGACGAGCTTGTGGGCGGCCTGGGTGTCCTCATGCTCGAGGAACCGCTTGGCCAGCATGTATTCTTCCTGCGGCTCCAGCATGGGGAACCTGCGGATTTCGGCGAGATAACGGTTGAGGCCGTTCTCGCCAGCAGAAATGGACGGCAGACTTCCTTGGGCCATGACAGCACCCCCTGATCCCGATTTGGCTTCCTTGCGGCAAGCCTGAAGGCCCGGACCGAACATCGCATCCGGGTTTACGTCCTATGTCATGTAATTGTGGCGAAACCCGGTATCAAGAGGCGGGCCCCATCACGCTCGCGTGAAGGCGGGATGCCGACAGGCTTACAGCCGGGCCAGGGATTTCCGCAACTGGTCCATGTCGGCGGGCAGCGGGGCTTCGAACCGGAGGGTTTCGCCGCTGACAGGATGTTCGAACACCAGCAGGAACGCATGCAGCGCCTGGCGCGGGAAGGCGTTGACGAGGTCGCGGATGTCATCGGGCAGGCGGTTGGCCTTGGTCCGGAAAGCCCCGCCATAATCGGCGTCGCCGATCAGCGGATGGCCGATATGGGCCATGTGAACCCGAATCTGGTGGGTGCGGCCGGTCTCGAGCCGGCATTCCACCAGCGAGGCGGCGCAGGTTCCGTCCTGCTTTTCCTGATAGCGCTCCACCACCAGGTAGTGCGTCACCGCATGGCGCACATCGTCGCCGCCATCGGTGCGCACGGCGCGGCGGATGCGGTCGCGGGCGCGGCCCAGGCTCGCATTGATGGTGCCCTTGAGGCCGTCCGGCTTTCCCCAGACAATCGCCTGGTAGGCGCGCTCGAGCGGTCCGGTCAGGCCATGGTCGGCGAACTGCTCGGAGAGATGGCGATGGGCATGGTCGTTTTTCGCCACCACCATCACCCCGGTGGTGTCCCGGTCAAGCCGGTGGACGATGCCCGGCCGCTTGACGCCGCCGATACCCGACAGGCTGTCGCCGCAATGGTGGATCAGCGCGTTGACCAGCGTGCCGGTCCAGTTGCCCGCACCTGGATGGACCACGAGCCCGGCCTGCTTGTTGAGCACGATCAGGTCGTCATCCTCATAGAGGATTTCGAGCGGAATGTCCTCGCCCTCGGGCTCCGCATCCTCGGGCTCGGGCATGATCAGTTCCACCCGGTCGCCGGGATGGATCTTCTGCTTTGCCTGCTTGGCGGCGACGCCGTTGACCGTGACCGCGCCGGCCTCGATCAGCGCCTTGATCCGGCTGCGGGAGATGTCAGGCTCGAGTTCGGCCGCCAGCCAGGCGTCGAGCCTGCCGCTCGCGTCTTCGCCCACGATGAGGGTTTCGCGGTTCTCGGCGTCTGATCCTGCTGCTTGGGCTTCCCTCGGCGGCTCGGCTTCGTTAAACGGGATCGAATTCTTCAATTTCAGGGTCCGCCCGGCAAGGAATGGTAATGACGAAAGTCAATGATGACGATCTCGACGAAAAGCCGCTCGATCCAGAGATGGAAAAGGTCCGGCGCAAGATGGTGCGGCTGCTCGCCGTATCGATCGGCGTCATGTTCATCGGTCTTATGGCCGTGCTTGGGGCAATTGTCTATAAATTCACGCAGCGCGATGCTGCACCCGCCGCGGGCGACCTCGTCGCCGGGTCGTCCATGACCGTTCCATCGGACGCGCCGCTTGAAGCGGTGGCGGCGCTTCCGGCGGGGTTTGTCATCGAAAGCGTCACGCTCGATGGCGCCCGCGTCGGCTTCTTCGGCCGCGCCGCCGATGGCTCGATGCGGCTGATCATCCACGATGTCTCGCTCGGCCGCGCCGTGGCCGATGTTGTTGTGATCAACCGCTGATCATGGCCGGTCGCCTGATCCGGATCGAGGATCCTGCCGACGCCCGCATCGCCGAGTTCACCGCCATGCGCGACAGGGATCTCGCAGGACGCGGCGACCGGTTCATCGCCGAAGGCCGGGTGGTGCTGCAGGCGCTGCTGGATGCGGAAGCAGGCGACCGCCGTTTCGTCATCGAGAAGGCGTTGATCCTTGAAAACCGGGTCGAGGGTCTTGAGGATCTGCTGGCCCGCATAGACTCCGACTGCCCGGTCTATGTGGCGGGACGCGAGGTGCTTGATGCCGCGGTCGGCTTTGCCATGCATCGCGGCATCCTGGCTGTGGGTCGGCACGTTCCCGCCACCTCGCTTCCGGAGTTCCTGTCGCATATGCCCGATCGCGCGCTGCTGGTCGTCGCCTGCGGCACCGCCAATCACGACAATATCGGCGGGATTTTCCGCAATGCCGGCGTCTTCGGCGCCGATGGGGTTGTGCTTGATGCGACTTGCTGCGACCCGCTCTATCGCAAGGCGATCCGGGTTTCGGTGGGTGCTGCGCTCCGGGTTCCGTTCTGCCGGGGCGGCTCGATCACTGAGCTGGTGAGCGCGCTCGCATCAGCCGGTTTCGAAGTCGCCGGCCTGTCGCCCCAGGGCGCCGAGCCGCTCGCCGCGTTCAAGCCGGGTCGGCGCCTGGCGCTGCTGGCGGGAACCGAAGGCGAGGGGCTGCCTGCGGAGATTCTCAAATCCGTGAAGACGCTCAGGATCGAGCAGGCGCCCGGCATGGACAGCCTCAATGTGGCGACCGCCAGCGGCATTGCGCTGTGGCATGTGGCCGGCCGCATGGGCCGCACGAGCGGAACCTGAACGGGTTTCGCAAGACCGGATCAGTTGCCGGTGGCGAGAAGTTCGCGGGCGCGGGCGGCAAGGCTCGGGTCGCTGGTTCCCGGCAGGGTCGGGTCTTCTATCCCCTTCAGGATGGTGTGGATCCTTGAGGACTTGCCGTCCCGGCTGGCGGTCAGTTCCACCATCATCGCCGCGACAGTGGCGATCTCCCGGCGCAGTGCGGCATCATTCTTGTTCTTGTCGGCCTTCAGCAGCCTTTCGACGAGGGCCGCCTGGCGGGCGCGCAAACGGTCGATCTTGTCGCCCTCCGAGATGTCGTCCCCGGGGTGATCCTGTTCGGCTTCGTCAGGCGCCACGGGTTCGGGAGCAGCGGTGGCAGCCTCGATCGGCGGCAGGGGCGCGGCGTCCACGCCGTCTCCGTCCGTGCCTTCGGAAGACTCAGTCAGATCCTCCATGACGCTGTCCACCGCGCGCAAATCAGGCTTCGGCTTTTGCGGGGGCGGCGTGGCGGTGTCGGAGACGGCTGTCTTCCGCATGCTGCCGGCCGCGCTCTTGAGAGCGGTTTTCGCTGCGCGCAATTCCTCGGCCAATTCCTTGTTTTTCTGGCGGAAACGCTCGACTTCGGCAACCCGGCGGTCGAGAGCGTTTTCGCGGTCGCTGAGTGTTGCTATGGACGTGGCAAGCTTCTCCTCGGCCTGGGTCAGCCGCTCATCATTGCTTTTCAGCCGAAGTTCCAGATCCCGGTTGGCGGTCTCTGTCGCCTTGAGGGCCTCGCGCAAGGCGCTGCGTTCGTCGCGAAGCTCCCGGATCTGCGATTTGAAATTTTCAGCCTCGGTATCCAGCGTGACCAGATCGATGCGCAGTTCCTCGATCTCCGCGCCAAGACGGTTGATCTGATCATCCCGCCTGGCCACTTCCTGCTTGCGGGCTTCGGCCAGCCGTGTCGCGTCGTTGAAATGTCCGGTGAGAGTGGTGATGCGGACGTCGCGCTCGCTCAGCTCGGCTGCCAGTTCGCGAATGCTGGCGTCACGCTCATCGATGGTTTGCTCGGCGGACAGCTTTGCAGCACGGATGGCGACCAGTTCGTTGCTTAGCCGGGTGCCGCGCGCAACGCTGTCGGTGAGCAGGTCGCGATTGTGCTTGAGATCCACCGACAGGCGGGCGTTTTCCGCTGCGAAGGCGGCTCGCGCCATGTCCTTCTCGGCGCGAATTTCCGCGACCGATAGGGGAACGCTGGCGCGGATGCGCCGCTCGGTCAAGGTTACCACCCGGCGCTGAATGATCGGCGCGACGATCAGCGCGACCAGGGCGGCCGCAAGAAAACCCAACGAAAATAAAAGGACAAACTCGATCACTTGGAATCCACATTGCCACTGTCGGGCTTGTAATCGCGCCCGGCGAAACCTCGCAGAGCTTTAAGCATGGCCAATACCTGTCGGCAAGCCGTGACCGGGAAACAGGCTGGTTCCGGCAATAGAAAAAGCGGCCTGAGCCGGCCGCCTAAACTTGGGACTGCTTGATCTGCGCATAGGGGTCTGGTGGTGCGATTGATCCTGACCAATGGGAAACATCTGTCAGGGTCGCACCACTACAGCGCCGCGCATCCAACTGGATGCGCAAAGGTCGCTGTAACGCCTTGAATGAATGCATGTCGTTATCGTTCAAACGAATCCGTTTGAACGCGACAGGCATTAGAACGGGTTCCAGGTTGGCGCCCGGGTCATCTTCAGATAACCGACATTCACGCCCAGACGCGCGCCGACGCCGGTGCGGATGGGAACGACCAGGACATCGTTGCGCTTGAGCACCGTCATGCCCAGGCCGGCGACAAGGTAGGCCGAGCCCGAGACGCCGCCAAAGCGGCCATAGACGCCTTCGACGCTGGGAAGATTGTAGACCAGCATCATGGTCCTGTTGCCATTGCCGCCATAGTCCCAGCCCAGTGACGGGCCTTGCCAGAAGATTTCGTGCTGACCGGCGTTCTTGGTGTACAGTTCTCCTTCGCCGTAGGTCAGCCCACCGATGAGTGCGCCGGACGCCTCCTGGCCGAGGATGTAGCCGTTGGGCAGGCCATAGGACTGGAAGGCTTTTTCCACCACCTTGGCCAATCCGCCCGAGGTCGATCCGAAAAAGCCATGACCTGCGTCGACGATCTCCTGGGCGGTGTATTGCGACGAGTTCGCGGCCTGCGCGCGGGCCTCGGGCACGGCTGCGCCAAGGACAAGCAGGGACAGGACAAATGAGACAAAGGCTTGAAGGTGAAAGCGGGACGCGATCATAGGGTCCACTCCATTGATTTGACGGTAGATACCGCAGGAAACAGTGATCACATTGTGGCGCGCCGATCTTAATAAGCAGTTTACCAAATGTGGTGTCTTTAGGGCGAAACAGATTAAGCGTTAACTGGCAGCGGGCGATGAAGCGGACTTCTGACCGACAGCGCTTGCGATTGACAGCACCCGGTGCGATTTTTCTAACCAAGTGATTCGGCCTGCGGGCAAAGAGGAGAATTCGATGTCGAAGAACCATAATCTGACCCTGGCGGGGCCGGACCTTGCAGCGCTTTTGTGCAGCCGGGTGTGCCACGACATCATTTCTCCCGTGGGAGCGATCAACAACGGGCTGGAACTGCTCGACGAGGGCGGCGCCGATGCCGACGCGATGGATCTGATTCGCACCAGCGCGCTCAATGCGTCGGTCAGGCTGAAATTCGCCCGCCTGGCCTTCGGGGCTTCAGGCTCTGTTGGGGCTTCCATTGATACCGGAGAGGCCGAAAAGGCCGTCATCGACTATGTTTCCGCCGACAAGAAGACTGAAGTGAGATGGAGCGGTCCCCGCGCCATCATCCCCAAGAACCAGGTCAAATTGCTGCTCAACCTTTTTCTTGTCGCCTATGGCGCAATTCCGCGCGGCGGCGAGATCGATGTGACGCTTGAAACACCGGAAACCGATCCGCGGTTCCGCCTGGTCTGCAAGGGCCGCATGGTTCGGGTTCCGCCCAAATTCCTCGAGATCTATTCGGGCAAGCTGGACGAGGCGGTGGATGCCCATTCGATCCAGCCTTACTACACCGTGCTTCTGGCGGACGAGGCGGGGATGACGCTGGCCTGTTCTGCCAATGCCGACGAAGTGGTGTTCACGGCGCAACGCACGACCGCGGCATGATCCGCCGACGGGGATGGCCGGAAACCCTCCGTTAAGCCTGTCTGATTACGGTTTGTTCGCTCCCCTGCGGTATGCTTGTTTCCAAGAATGACGGATCCGCCGTTGGATTCGCCTGGAAGAAGCCAAAGGAGAGCCGCCATGCGCCGCTTCATGATCGCCGATGATTCAGCTGTGATTTGCAAGGTTGCCAAGCGCATCCTGACGGGGCTCGACTACCTCGTCATCGAGGCATCCAATGCGGGCGAAGCCATGATCATGTGCGATGCGGAGCTGCCCGACGTGCTGTGTGTCGATGCAGGCATGACCGGCGCACTGGATCTAATCGCTTCGGTGCGTCAGATGAATGGCGGCAAGCACGTGCGCATTCACTATCTGATGATCGAGAAGGAATTCAAGCAGATGATGGCGGGCAAGCGCGCCGGCGCTGACGAGTTTCTGCTTAAGCCGTTCGACCGGCGCAGCCTGACCGAAGCGTTCGCGCCGCATGCAATCGCGGCCTGATCGGAATTCGCGCCAGGCAACTTGACCCCACCCGGACAGCAAAAACCCGCCGATCGAGGCGGGTTTTCGTGTCTATCGTCCTGAACAAGGGGAGGTTCAGGCGCTTTCGAGGATTTCGCGCTCGTCCGGCTCGCGCAACACGTAGCCGCGACCCCACACCGTTTCGATGTAGTTCTTGCCGCCGGCCGATGTCGCGAGTTTCTTGCGGAGCTTGCAGATGAAGACGTCGATGATCTTCAGTTCCGGTTCGTCCATCCCGCCATAGAGGTGGTTGAGGAACATTTCCTTGGTGAGCGTCGTGCCCTTGCGGAGCGAAAGCAGCTCCAGCATCTGGTATTCCTTGCCCGTCAGGTGGACACGCTGGGAGCCGACTTCGACGGTCTTTGCGTCGAGATTGACGACCAGGTCACCGGTGGTGATGACAGACTGGGCGTGGCCCTTGGAGCGCCGCACGATGGCGTGAATGCGCGCCACCAGCTCGTCCTTGTGGAAAGGCTTGGTCATGTAGTCGTCGGCGCCAAATCCAAGTCCGCGAACCTTGTCTTCAATGCCGGCCATGCCGGACAAAATCAGGATCGGGGTTTTGACCTTGGAGAGCCTCAGGGTCCGCAGCACCTCGTATCCGGACATGTCCGGCAGATTGAGGTCCAGCAGTATGATGTCGTAGTCGTAAAGTTTGCCGAGATCGACGCCCTCTTCACCCAGATCCGTGGTGTACACGTTGAAGCTTTCAGACTTCAGCATCAGTTCGATGCTCTGCGCTGTGGCGCTGTCATCCTCGATCAGTAGAACCCGCATATTTATCCCCTTTTCCGCCGCCGCAAGGTCATTGAGATCCAGTTACGCGATACGGATCCAGTCGTTGCCTGATTTGGAGGCTGCCATGGAATGGTTAACAAATTCTGATCACGTTGCGCAACCATTATCGAATGTTAATTATCACTGGCATACTCCTGATTTTATTCCCAAAAAATAACTTGGATTTCTTGATGTACCACATCAGGAAACGCGTCCAAGCGATTCAAAGGACTCCGGAATGGCGGGCGGAAAAATCATGTTTCCTGTTTACCCCGCCTTAAACCATGACCGGTATTATTAACGATGCCCGTAAACGAAAGGTTACCACGATGGGCTAAAAGTTAACGTCGTGGTCATTTTTCCTAAATCGGGACTGGCGAATGTGCCGGAGCAACGAGTTTCAGTAGCCGGGATCTCGCATCACGGGAGTATTGCGTATGAAGTCACGTGAGAGCCACGTTCGCCTGAAACAGTTTCAGGTCAACGAAAAAACCCGTCAGCTTGGGCAGATCCAGCTGATGATGGCGGAAATGGAAAAAATGGCGGCCGAGCTGGAGTACCAGATCGCCGCCGAGGAAAAAAAGGCCGGCAACACCGACCCGACCCATTTCGCCTATCCAACCTTCGCCAAGGCAGCGCGCCAGCGATCGGACAATCTGCAGACTTCAATTCGTGAATTGAAGGTGCAGCTTGATGCGGCCGAACTGGCGCTCGAAGAGGCGCAGGCCGAGTTCGAAAAGGCAACCGCGCTCGAAGAGCGCGATGCCGGACACCGGTCAAGCCGGGCAGTCTGAGCGAAACTCAGGCCGCAGGTCGAAAATCCATCCTCCAGACCGGGTGCGGGCCAAACCCCGCGCCGGTTCTGCGATGGGGCATGCAAAACTCAAAAGGCTCTCAGTTGGCGACAAGTGAGGGCCTTGCGCGTTCACACCACCACATCCCGCCATTCCTGATGCCGCTGCGCCTGGGCCTTGAAGAAAGGGCAGAGCGGGATGATTTTCCATCCTCCCGCCCGCGCGGCCTCGACGGCACGTAGCGCCAGGGCCTGGCCGACGCCCTTGCCGCGCAGGCTGTCGGGTACACCCGTGTGGTCGATGATGATGAGCTGCGGCGAGGCGCGCGAATAGGTCATTTCGGCCTCAACGCCCTCAAGCAGGGCGACATAGCGCCCACCCGATGGTCCGGTTTCCTCGGTGATCTGCATGGCTGCCCCCTGTTTGCCATGGGCAGTCTATCTCGGATATGGAGAAAACGGAACTTTGGATCAAGGCACATGCCGGGAGAACGAGAATGCGGGTCTTGCTTGCGGCGGCGCTTGTGCTGGCTCCGCTGTTCTTCGGGCTGGGGATTGTCCTTCCGCTGGTGCGGTTCGAGACCATGTATTTTTTCAACCAGTCGCCCTCGCTGCTGGGCGTGATCGCCGCCTTGTGGAAGGATGGCGATCCGGTGCTGGCCGTGGTGGTCGGGCTGGTTTCGGTGGTGTTTCCCGTGGTCAAGCTGGTTGCCATCTCGGCTGAAGCCGTGGGGATTGAGCACCGGTCGGGCCTCGCCATGCGGTTGCTGCCGCAGCTGAGCCGCTGGTCGCTGATGGATGTGGTTCTTGTGGCGCTGGTGATCGTGGCGGCAAAGACCGGCGGAATCGCACAGGCCTTTTCGCAGCCGGGCCTGTGGTTCTATGCGGGCTCCGCGCTGACAGCAGCGCTTGCGCACGGACTTGCCGGGCGGCTCGGCAGAGTCAGCTGATCGTCAGCCGTCCGCGTCTCAGCACCAGCGCATCCGGTCTTCCGGGGCCAGGGTTGCCCACAAGCGCCCGAGGGCCGTAATCCGCTCAATCGGTCAGAACTGGTGCATCTTGCGATGAGGCGACCTCGCCTGATCGCAGGATGCTGCAACATTCTGAATCGATGCATGTCCTTTATCGTTCAAATGAATTCATTTGAACGCGACAGGCATCAATGCCGGTATTGCTGAATGCGGGTCGTGCGCAAGCCTGCGAGCCCGTGATCGCTGATGGACGACTGCCAGGAGAGGAACTCCTCAACCGTCAGCGTATAGCGATCACACGCTTCTTCAAGGCTCAGCAGGCCGCCGCGGACAGCGGCAACCACTTCAGCCTTACGCCTGATCACCCATCTGCGGGTGTTGGCGGGGGGCAAATCTGCGATGGTCAACGGACTTCCGTCGGGGCCGATCACATATTTGACACGGGGTCGTACCATATCGGTCATTGGACTCTCTTACACACTCAAGACCTAAGACCTCACCCTACAGGCGCGGGTTTAAAAATTGCCTAAGGGCCCGGCAAGGTTTTGGTAAGTTTTGGCACAGGTGCGGGCAGGTCCGCGGCCAGGTCATTGCCTGACTTCACCCATCTTGTTGCGGAGGCCCGCACGCCCTATAAAGAAGCCGATCCCGAACGGATATTTTGCAACCGCTTGATCAGCGCCTTGAACGCTTTTGAATGCCGGGGAAGCCAGTGAACAGTCTCGATTTCAACAAGGACCCGCGGGACACGCGGGTTGTGGTCGCCATGTCGGGCGGCGTGGACAGCTCTGTCGTGGCGGGCATTCTCGCCCGTGAGGGCTACGATGTGCTGGGCGTGACGCTGCAGCTCTATGATCATGGCGCCGCCGTGCACCGGGCCGGCTCGTGCTGCGCCGGCCAGGACATCGACGATGCCCGCCGCGTCTGCGAGACGCTGGGCATTCCGCATTACGTGCTGGATTACGAGCAGCGCTTTCGCGAGGCGGTGATCAATCCCTTCGCCGAAAGCTATGTGCTCGGCGAAACCCCGATCCCCTGCGTGGCCTGCAACCAGACCGTCAAGTTCGCCGATCTTCTGGCCACCGCACGCGATCTGGGGGCCGACGCGCTGGCGACCGGGCATTACATCCGCTCGCGCGCCAACCCGACGCCCGACAATCCGGGCCGGCGGGCGCTGTTCCGGCCGGTGGATGCGGACCGCGACCAGAGCTATTTCCTGTTCGCCACCACGCAGGACCAGCTGGATTATCTCAGGTTTCCGCTGGGCGACCTGCCCAAGGCGCGCACCCGCGAACTGGCCGAGGAGATGGGCCTGGGCGTCGCCAAGAAGGCCGACAGCCAGGACATCTGTTTCGTGCCCATGGGCAAATACGCAAATGTGATCGAGAAGCTCCGGCCCAATTCGGCGCTGGCGGGCGAGATCGTCCATATCGACGGCCGGGTGCTGGGTGAGCATGCCGGCATCGTGCACTACACCATCGGCCAGCGCCGCGGCATAGGGGTCGCCACCGGCGATCCGCTCTATGTGGTGCATCTCGACGCGCGCTCGCGCCGCGTGATCGTCGGTCCGCGGGAAGCACTGGAGACACGCCGCCTGATCCTGCGCGATGTGAACTGGCTCGGCGATGCGGACCTGAACGGCATCGGGCCGGACGGTCTCGAATGTTTCGCCAAGGTACGCTCGACCCGGCCGCCGCGGCCGGCGATCCTTCGTGCGGTGGACGGTGAAATCTCGGTGGAACTCATCGAGGGCGAGGCCGGCGTGGCGCCAGGCCAGGCCTGCGTGCTCTACTCATTGCCCGGCGACGAGGCGCGGGTGCTGGGCGGCGGCTTCATCGACCGATCGGAGCGATCGCCTGCTGCCGAGGCGATGCTCTCGACCCTGCTGCAGCCGGCCGCCTGAACCGCGCCCCCCGGGGATGACGCGCGAAGTCTTTGCGGTCCCACGGATCTGCTGCGGCGTCGGGGAAGGACAGCACCCTCAATCGTGGCGGACGGTGCCTTCCGACAGGATCTCGATCACGGCGAGCCCGTCCGACACCGGCGTGCGTGGTGCTGCGCCGGTCGCGATGCAATCGAGGAAATGGGCGCATTCGCGCGTCAGCGGCATGCCGTCGGGGATGGCGATATAGTCCGGATCGACCATTTCCGACTGCCAGCCATCATCGTCCTCCCACACCTTGTGGCGGTAGACGGCGAGCTTCTGGTTCCAGGGCGCGACATCATCGAACACCGCCATCGCCTTCGACCCGATCACGGTGAGCTTGCGCTCCCGGTACGGATTGAGCCTTGAGGCGAAGACATGGCTGCGCACGCCGCCCGGGAACTGCAGGTGCAGATGGGCGAAATCCGACAGCCGGTTGAGCATGGCCGATCCGACGCCGCGGACATTGACCGGCTTTTCCCCGGTGATCGCCAGGATCAGCGACAGGTCGTGGGGCGCGATGTCCCACAGCGCGTCGTTCTCGGCGTGGAACTTGCCGAGCCCCACCCGGTGCGAATGAATGTAGCGCACGGCGCCCAGATCGCCCGCGGCGATCATCGCCTCAAGCGCTTCGAAGGCAGGGTGAAAGCGCAGAACGTGGCCTGTCATGGCAATCAGACCGCTTCGCTTGGCCGCATCCACCACCCGGCGCGCGTCGGCAACCGACAGCGCGATCGGCTTTTCGACCAGCAGATGCTTGCCGGCCTCGAGCACGGCGATCGCCTGGTCGGCGTGATGGTGCGGCGGCAGCGCCAGGACCACGCCGTCCACGGCAGGATCGGCAAGCAGGTCCTCAAACCCCATGGCCTTGATGCCGTGCTTCGCCGCCAGCGCGCCAGCGCGTTCGAGATGCCGGTCGGACACAGCGTAGAGCGCCCCGAGCTCGGAAAACGTGCGGGCGTGATTGGTTCCCCAGTAGCCGCAGCCGACAACGGCGATATTGGCAGGGCCGGGCTTGGGATGGAGGGTGCTTTCCATGGTCGGGTCAGTCCTCTTGTTCTTTCTCGCCACAGCGCCCGCGCGTCCAACCGGATGCGCAAAGGACGTTGCAGGGCTTTGCTCAGCTGCATACTTCCCTAAATCGGAACCGATCTGGGGCAAGAGTTATGCAGCAGTTTAAAGCGCTACTGCGGCTTTGTGCGTTTGACTAAACGCACGACGCTGTAATGCGACATGCGTCGGTCGTCGCGGAGGGGATTAGACCCGATGGCCGAGCAAGGCAAGGCGGGCCTGCCGCGCCCGGCCTTCAAGAACTGCGGCATGGTGTCGTGCCGGGCTCATGCATCGCGCGCTAAGTTCATGGGAGCAACAACGACCCCATAATTTTTCCAAAGCCTGTCGACGGCTTTGCGCATCGGAGAGCACGCCCGGCGCGCGAGCGAAATCCGCGCCAGGAAAAGGCCGAAGCATGCTTGACACCGGCACAACCCGCACCTTATATGCCGCCCGTCCGGCCCGATCACATCGGCGGCTGGCGGCGGGGTAGCTCAGCTGGTTAGAGCAGCGGAATCATAATCCGCGTGTCGGGGGTTCGAGTCCCTCTCCCGCTACCAAATTTCTCTATAATAAACAGACAGATAACGTGCTTCTGGCAATAGGCCTCGGAGGCTTCATTTTCGTTCAAGTAGCAAATAAGTAGCATTCGGATTTTGGTCGTATGAGGAGACTCTGCGGCGCATGCTTAGGCCGCTTGCGGACATTGCTTGCGCATTTTCCCCATTTCAGCTTGGCTGGCTGTGAAGGAGATCCGCTAATGTGCAACCTCTACAATATTACCATATAGGTGGCTGTCCCGCGCCAATGTCGGGCGTTTGATCGGCCGCAAATGCGTGGTCACACTTGAGGACAGCGATGCTTATGCGAAAACCCTGCGCCACCCTGATAGTGGCGATAACGGCCTATGGAACCTCGAAAGTCTCAATCCCGCCTGGCCGGTGATGACCAATCAGCGCGTCGTCGAGGCGCTGCCGGTCCGCCACGTCACCCACATATTCTAACCGCTTGCTTCCCCGGTCGGGGCCGGTCAATCTGATGCTCGATCGTTCCAGGCTCGGACGGCTTCATCTTCGCTCACAAAGGGCGTCATCGGGTTCACCGAGCAGTCGGCCTCATTCGCGCATGACACGGCTCTTTCGCCGTGGAAGCGGATCAGCTTCGCTTTACCACCGCAAAATGGGCATGGCTTCAGGCTGGGATTGACCATCATGTCATTGCTCCTCCCGCAGTATCCAAAATACCGCAAAAAACAGTGCAATGCTCTCGAAGATTTTCTTTCACGCTGAACTCTCACCCGAAGGAGCAATCGCCGCTGGTTGAGCGGCCTTTCTTTTCGGTTGCGCTGCACATCCGGAGCCGTGCCATCGCCGAAGGCATCGTTGGCTCCTTTTCCGGTGTATCCACTTCCGCTCTCCCGCGTTTGCCCGGCTGCGGTCGGCAATATTCTGCACGGCTTTGATTTAATTTCATTTTCCGGCTCGTCTCATTCGTTCTGCGAAGTGAATAACGAGTATTCACTTCCGGCAGCGCCGAGCCATCTCGGAACTTCGCCGCAACGCACTCGACCATCACTTTGGGCGGGAGGACGTTGCGTATCCTCGATCGCCTCGTCCACAATGCATACCGCGTCGAACGCGACGGCCAGATCATGCGGATAACCAAACTCGGAACAGGTGACGAAAGCACCCAATCCTGATAACCAAATCATCAGGCCTCGCAGCCGCTAAACAAGGGTGGCCGGATACCCCGGTTTAGGTGGCCGGATGTTATCGGAATGGCCGGCCGGATGCTCCGGAATGCGCATAGGGTGCCCGTGTGGTCAGTGCCTCCGTTTTGCAGCACCGTCGGCAGGGCTGACGACGGTGTTGTGCAAGATACCGATTTCGGCGATCTCGCTTTCAACATGATCACCTGCAAGACAATAGCGCGTTGCAGGGATCAACCCCGGCGCTGGCGTCCAGTTGCCACCGAGGTCCTTGTCGGACGACCATGCCGTACCAGCGGGCGTGCCTGTCAGGATCACCATGCCCGGTTTCAGCGTGAAGCTGATCGAGAAGAAGTGAACCAACTCCGCGCATGTCCAGATCATGCCGGAGGTGTTTGCCTGCTGGCGCAGTTCGCCATTGATGCGCGTGCGGAGCGTCAGCGCTTGCGGATCAGGCAAGGCGTCAGCTGTGACAATGACAGGTCCCAAAGGCAGGCTGCTGTCGAATGCCTTGCCGCGGCCCAGCTCATACCAGGTGAACCCATCTGGTGACTGGCGCACCTGCCGGTCGCGTGCGGTGACATCGTTGGCAACGGTGTAGCCAAACACATGATCCAGTGCATCCTCGACAGCGATATGACGACCTGGCTTACCGATGACAATGGCCAGCTCTGTCTCCGCATCCAGCTTCCTGGTCAGCTTTGGATCGCAGACGATTCCGTCATTCGGCCCTATGACACAATCTGCTGTCTTGAGAAAGAATTCGGGTTCCTTGCCACTGAGCGGCGTGTTGAGTTTCTCCGCGTTGTGGGCGTGATAATTGCTGCCGGCGCACAACACTGTTGACGGCATTATCGGCGGCAGCAATCGGACCGCGTCAATCCTGTGGTGGGCTGACGCAGGAGCCTCCCGCACAAGTTGGCATGCCGTATCCATGGCTGCAGTTCCACCAAGGATGAGAGTTGTGACATCTGTGAAAATACCGGTCTCGCCGCCCGTCGCGACCAAATCAATCACGGTCTCGTCCACGACCACCCCAAGCCGCCGCGTGGCGTTTATTTCAAACATGCAAAGTCGCATAAGTCGTCTCCCATTATCCGAGCAAGAAAGAAGCCGTCAGGATCACTCCGAGACCCGCCACGCCGGCACGCAGGTACTTCTCGGGGACAGCCTGACTCAACCGGGCGCCAAAATAGCCGCCGACGAGGGACCCCGCCAGAACGGAGCCTGCCGCGACCCAGTCGATCAGTCCAGACAAGCTCAGCGGGATCACCGCAATTGTGTTCATGCAAAAGGCAAAGAGGTTCTTGCTGGCGTTTGCCTGCCGCAGCCCGAGTCCCGTCACCGACAGAACGGCCAGCAGAATGAAGCCGTAGCCTGCACCAAAGTAGCCGCCATACAACCCGCTGGCGAACAGCAGAACACCGGTGACCGGTTTCAGCCTGTCACCGGGAAACAGCCGCTGCGCGATTTCGGCCAGCCGGTTGCCCAGTAGAATTGCGCCCACCGCGATGATCAGCAGAACCGGTATGATGGCCAGGAACGCCACTTCGGAGGACCAGATCAGTGCCAGGGCGCCGAAAAAGGCTCCCGCCAATGCCGGCAGCATCTGGCGTATCAGACCACGGATATTGCCGCGCAGATGGTCTCGAAACACCCAGATCGCAGCCAGTTGCGATGGCCAGACGCCGGCTGTTCCGGTTGCGTTGGCGACAAGCGGCGGAAGCCCGGCCGCGAGCAGCATCGGAAAGACAAACAGTTTCGCGCCGCCAGCGGCCGCGTTGACAATCCCGCCTAAAAGGCCGGCAGCAAGAAACAGGGCAATTTGGAGAGTCATTCACCTACAGCCTGCTGTGGCGAAGCATCCGTCAGACCAGCCGCCGTGAGCGCAAAGTGCCGGGTCATCAGATCGCAGGCCTGGTCGGCATCACGGGCAAGAACGGCTTGCGAAATCGCCTGATGCTCTGCGCACAAATCCCGCTGACCAAGCTTTTGATACACTGAGGCGCGGCGGTAACGGGCGCACTGGTCATGCAGGCTCGCCCGCAATTTGAGCAACCAGCGGGATCCGCAGGCCGCCACCATCGCAGTGTGAAACCCGGTGTTGGCCGATTCCCATGCATCAGGCACGCCGGATGTGGATTGCGCCAGTGCGTCGTCCTGCTTTCGCATCAGATAGCTGGCGGCGACGACACTTGCCTCCCATTCTGCGTCTCCGTGTTCGATCGACAACCTCAACGCCGAGAGCTCGATGGCCGTCCGGGCTATGTTGAGATCTGCAAACTCGGCTGGCACAAGCGGTGCCACGGTGAAGCCACGGTTGTCCTCGGCGATCACCAGTTGATCTGTTGCAAGCATCTGCAATGCTTCCCTGAGCGGAGTCGGTCCGACTTCATAGAGGGATTTCAGTTTCTCGATCCGCAGCCTTTCACCCGGAGGGCGCGTGCCACTGATAATATCGATCCGCAGCGACCGGTAGGCTGCCTGGGCGAGTGTTCCACCGGAGACGAGTTGAACGCCGGTCACTTCGATCGATGGTGGAGATTCGGTAATGGCCTGGTTCACGGTTGCAACCTCGTGCGTGCAGTAGAGCCTGTTTGACAGCTCGGATTATATATGCAGAATCATTTTATCGATAAAAAGGGATTCTGTCGAGAAAATGAAACTGGTCACATTTACCAAAGACGCAAACATGGGTGCGGGCTATATAGATGACGATCAGATCGTTGTCTGTGCTCAGGGCGAAGGTGCCGACTATGCCGTTCGCGCGCTGATTGATGCAGGCACCTCGGGCATTGGGAACTGGCAGGCAAAGGGCGCCGGGGGAGTGCCGCGCGTCCCCATTGCCGATGTCACTCTGCTTTCGCCGATTCCTGATCCGCGGCGCGACATATTTTGCGTAGGCAAGAATTACTTCGCACACGCGAAGGAATTTCACTCCAGCGGGTTTGATTCCAGCGGCAAGGAAGCCGTCCCAAGTGCGCCGATTATTTTCACCAAGGCGACCACCAGCATTGTCGGGCCGGAAGCCGTGGTGAGAGGTTCGCTCGACCCGACCGCAACCGTCGATTATGAAGGCGAGCTTGGTGTCGTTATCGGCACGCGTGCCTTTCAGGTCTCAAAAGACAAAGCCTATGATCATGTCTTTGGCTACGTCGTCATCAACGATGTGACCTCACGCGAGTTGCAACGGCGCCACAATCAGTGGGTCATCGGCAAAGGCATCGACAGCTTTTGTCCCATGGGGCCCTACATCGTGACCGCAGATGAAGTGGGTGACGTCACAAAGCTCAGACTTGAGACCGAAATCAATGGCGAGATCCGCCAGAATGCTTCGGTCGCCGATCTCATTTTTGACATTCCGACGCTGATTGAAACGATCTCCGCGACGATGACATTGTTGCCTGGCGATATCATTGCCACGGGCACGCCAGATGGCGTCGGCATCGGATTCAATCCACCAAAATACCTCGCCGAAGGCGATCAAATGACCGTCCGGATCACGGGTCTGGGCGAGTTGCACAATGTAGTCGGCTAAGCGCGGATCGCGGGAGGCCGGCTGCAACAGTATTAATGGGAGGACTAAATCATGAAAACAGCAACATCTATCGCCACCTTGGTGGCTGTCATCGGGCTCTCCGCAGGAGCTGCAAATGCACAAGAGGGCTACTTCGCCGGCAAATCGATAGACGTGATCGTGCCGTTCGGACCTGGCGGAGCGACTTTCGTGTCGGCCAAGTTCCTTGAGCCCTATTTCGAAAAACATCTGCCCGGAAATCCGGAAATCAATGTCATTGATCGTCCCGGCGGCGGTTCGATCCTTGGCGCGAATTGGTTTGAGCAGAACGCCAATTCGGATGGGACCACGATCCTCTTCACCACATCATCGACAGCGAACCCGTTTGTGCTTGGCCAGAAGGGCGTTGAATACAACCTTGCCGACTATCGCGTCGCCTACAGCCACCCGTTCAGCGCCGTGGCCTATACATCGCCGTCAACCGGCGTGACCAGCGCTGCCGATATCAAGTCTTCCAAGACACCGTTGATATATGGTGGCATCGCGGCGGCTGCCTCCGATTTGCCCGGGCTGTTGTCGTTCGAACTGTTGGGGCTGGATGTCAAATCTGTCCTTGGTTTCAACGGCCGCGGTCCGGTTCGGCTCGCTTTTGAACAGGGCGAAGTCAACATCGACTATCAGTTCACGCCGGTCTATCTGACCCAGGTCGTCCCGTCGGTCGAAGAAGGCAAGGCGGTCCCGTTGTGGACCGGCGGCAGCGCCGATGCGGATGGCAAGCTTACCCAGCGTGATCCGATCGCGCCGGAACTGCCCTCGGTCTATGAAGTCTATGAGCAGCTCAACGGCAAGGCACCGTCCGGCATCGAGTGGGAAGCCTTCCAGGGCATCGCGTCCGTGACCTATGCCTATGGTCTGACCGGTTACATGAAGCCGGACACTCCCCAGGAAGTGCTCGACATCTTTGCCCAGGCCGTGGCCGATATCAACGCCGATCCGGAGTTTCAGGCCGAAAGCCAGAAGGTCACCAACGGCGCGCGGCTCAGCGCCGGTCCAGCCACGGAAAAGGCGATCAAAACCGCTCTTTCGCCTTCTGACGAAGTGCGGGCTTACCTGAAGGACCTGCTGGCGACAAAATTCGGCGTCAAGTTCTGATCATGACGGGGTCCGGGTGCTGTGCCTGGACCCCGTCTGCTTCTGCAAGAGACCCGCGGCTGATTGTCATGGCGGCTCTCCAAAAGGTCACGCCCTGAATGCTCGAGCACGTTTTCGCTGCGCTGGATGCGCTCACTGATCCCATTCGCCTCTTGGCTCTTTTTGGCGGCATGCTGGTCGGCATGGTTTTTGGCATGTTGCCGGGACTGGGCGGTGTGGCAGCAGTCTCGATCCTCCTGCCCTTCATCTATTATCTCGACGATTTCTCCGGTCTTGCGATGCTGCTTGGCGCCGTCTCGGTTGTCTATACATCCGACACGATCACCTCCGTCCTGCTGGGCGCGCCGGGCTCGCCGGCCTCCGCGCCAACCGCGATCGAAGGCCATGCGCTTGCCAAACAGGGCGAAGCCGCGCGGGCGTTGGGCGTCGGATTTCTCTCCTCCATGGTCGGCGGCTTGATGGGCGCCTTGATTCTGCTTGTCGCCATCCCGGTGGCGGGACCGATCGTGCTGATGCTCGGGACGCCGGAACTGTTCATGTTTGCTTTTGTCGGGTTGTTCTTTGCCAGTTCGATGATCGGCAAGGATCTGGCCAAAGGCATTGCGGCAGCCTGCCTCGGGCTTTTCCTTGGGGTTGTCGGCCCGGCCTCGGCGGCCGCGGATTTCCGCTTCACCTTCGGCCAGGTCTATCTTCTCGACGGCTTCTCGCTGACCATTGTCGCCCTCGGGCTTTTCGGCGTTGCGGAGGCCATCTCGATGCTTGCCGCCGGCGGTGGCATCTCGCACACCCCGATCAAGGTCAGCAACTGGGGTGCCGGGTTCTCGGACTTCTGGAAGAACCGGTGGCTGGTGCTTCGGGCCTCGATCATTGGCGTCTTCGGGGGCTTCGTTCCCGCGGTCGGCGCATCGGCGTCGACCTGGGTTGCCTATGGACACGCGATCCGCTCCACCAGGGACAAATCCAAATTCGGCAAGGGTGAAATCCGCGGGATTGCCGCCTCGGAAGGCGCCAACAACGCGACCGTGATCGCCGATCTGGTGCCAACGCTGCTGTTCAGTGTTCCCGGCGGTCCGGCTGCCGCGATTTTTCTCGGTGCGCTGTTTTCCTTCGGTTACTACCCCGGCCCCCGGATGATCTCGCAAAATCCGGACCTGATGTTCCTGATAGTCTGGTCGGTTGCGCTGTCGTCGGTCGTCGGAGCGGGCATTTGTTTCGCGATTGCGCCGACCCTGGCGAAATTGACCCGGATTCCCTTCGGCATCATCGCGGCACCCCTGATCCTCATCATGGTTGTAGGGGCCTACCAGGCGACCAGCACCATGGGAGACATCTTCATGCTGTTTGGCCTTGGGGCTTTGGGCTGGATGATGAAGCACGCCGAATGGCCGCGGGCACCAGCCCTTGTCGGCTTTGTGCTTGCCTCACCTATGGAGCAGTATTTTTGGCTCTCCAATCAGATCCATGGCTGGTCCTGGCTGCTGCGTCCGGGGGTGCTGATCATAGCCTCCTTCATCGCAATTCCTGCGCTTCTCAACATCTACCGCTGGCTCAGGAACCGCGGCAAAGCCCAGGTCGACGCTGCCGCACAAGTGCTCAATCTTCCTGCATCCGAAGATCACAAGACAATATCGCTGATTCTCGCAGGACTTGTTTCCATAGCTTTCGCCTATGCAATCTGGGAGATGACGGGATTCAATGCATCATCCCGGCTGATGCCGTCGCTGGCGCTGTACCCGGGGCTGCTGTTGGCGCTCTGGCTGCTGTATCGGGCAATCCGCGACTACGCGCCAGCCACGAGCAGCCAGTTCAAAGAGCCTTTGATCCTTATCGTACTGGTGGTCTATGCGATTGCGCTCTGGGCAATCGGGTTCACCATTCCGACCATCGGACTGCTGTTGTGGATGCTGTTTGCCCGCGCCAGCATGCGACTTGTTCCGGGCCTGATCTACGGCGCCGTGGTGTTCGGCATCGTCTGGCTACTTTTCAACGTTCTCCGCGGGGATGCACCCGTGGGAGTTCTCACCGGCCTTAGCTAAACAGGATTTATTATGATCGAACAAGACATCATCGAACCTTCCATCGACCCGACAACCAAGAAGATCGGCATTCGCCACGTCAAGGCGACCAATGCCGCAGGCACGCGAACCAAAATCCAGGTGCGTGATTTTGATCCGGTCTATACCGACGAACCAGCCTCTCTTGGTGGAACCAATTCAGCCCCCAGCCCTCTAGAAACCGTGCTCGTGGCGCTCGTCGGCTGTGACGGCGTGATCATCAATGGCGTCGCGACTGCGATGAAGTTCGCCTATTCAGGCGCCGATTTTACCTGCGAGAGCCAGATCGATGTACGCGGCCCCAAAGGTGTTCCTGGCATCCGGCCTTACTTCGAGACCGCAAAGCTAGACATTATCGTCTACTCCGATGAATCAGAGGCTCGTTTCCAGCAATTGCGCAAGAATGTCGAATTTCGCTGCCCGGTGATGAATCTTCTCAACGCCGCCGAGGTCGACATGGATGTCAGCTGGGTTCAGAAACCTGCAGCGGACTATGCCGGCAGCGTCGAGTGAGTGCCTGAGGAAAAATGGCAAGGGCGAACGCAACTCAGTTTCTGGCACTGTAATGTCTGGATGGCGCCCGTTTGGCAAGGTGATTTAGGCGATGTTTGAGCTTGGCGGCCGCAGCGGGGGTTGCAACGTCCTCGACTTTGAATTCTGCCATCACGAAAGGGTCGTCGCCCGACACCTCCTCCAGTGCGAAATGTTCCTGGGGGACAACCAGCAAATCCATGCGCTGTGCCGGGCCAAGCATCGCGGGCGCATAACCAAGGCTGATTGGCTCGGATAAAGCCTGGCCGTCATAGGCCAGCACCTTTGCATCGAACCTGTAGGAGTACATTTCGGATCCACCCGCGAACCAACGGGTCAAGCGGGAGAACTGATCCACAGCGTGCGATTGTCTTCACCCGATCCTTGCGGAGTTCCCTCTAAAGGTATCAAGATCGAGGCGCACAACCCACCCTCCTGCCGATTGGCCAGCCAGATGTCACCACCATGCGCCGTGATGATTGTACGTGCAATTGACAGACCGAGCCCGTGCCCACCGGTGTCCAATGACCTTGATTGTTCGAGCCTGAAAAACGGCTCGAAAACCCGTTCAAGTTCGGTTTCCGGGATGCCCGGCCCGTCATCTTCGACCGTGATCATGAGATGGTCGTCACGAGCTGAATATGCCACGTGCGCGTTTCCACTGTAACGCACGGCGTTTTCGATCACGTTGCGAAGCGCTCGGCGCATGGCGGTCGGGCGAATGCGAACACTTATCGGCGGCCCGTCATCCAGGAGGAAGGGAACTGGTGAGTCGGTTCTCAGGTCTTCGAGCAGGGCGCCAATGTCGATAGATCGAGAGGCTTCGGATGCTGCCATTCCGCGGGCGAAGGTCAGCGTTTCCTCGACCATGGTCTGCATTTCCTCGACCGAGGTCACCAGGCTGCTTCGTGTTTCCTCGTCGTCGACCATCTCGGCGCGGACACGAATTGCCGTAAGCGGAGACCTGAGATCGTGTCCCAACGAAGCCAGCAACCGTGTTCGGTCCGCAACAAACCGGGTCAGGCGATCCTGCATTCTGTTGAAGGTCGAGGTAAGCTCCCGCACTTCGCTTGGACCCACTGCAGGTAATTCTGCAATCTCTTCGCCCCGTCCCAGCCTGTCAACCGCGCCGACCAGCCGTCTCAGTGGACCCGTAAAACGGGTCATGAGAAACCAGAAAACCGTGATCAGAATGGCCGCCGCAGTCAGAATAAAGGTCAGCATGGAGTAAAACGGCCACTGGAAGGGCGGTCGCTCGAACCGTGTGCCCACATTGAGCCAACGTCCGTCAGAAAGCGCGATAGACAGATTCATTTCAACTGCAGAGACCGCACCGTGCATCATCGTCCGATGCATTTCAGCCATTTCAGGTGAAAGGTGCGGCATCGGCAGAATTTGGCCCTCGATTGCATGCAATTCGACACGGATGTCACCGCTGTAACTGCCACCCAGAAGCGCACGCACTCGGGACTCGATCAGACCAGCATCCGAGCCGTCTGAATTTCCGGCTGTCGCTTCACCCGACAGGTCAAATCGGACAAGCGGAGAATTGGCCGCGCGCAGGATCGAGTCCTGGAGATTGTCCGGCGCCTCTTCAATCAGTCTCGCCACGTTCGCGGCGCGGCCTGCGGCTTCGAAGCCAAGCGCAGCCCGAACCGCAAGGCTCCTCTCGTCGACAAACAACCACAGGCTCACGACTTGTGCGACGACAAGCGCGGCGACAACAAGAAGCACGAGTTGAGCCCTGAGGCTTGTCAACGGCACCCAACTCAACCCAGCACCTCCACGTCCGCCGACAGGCAATAGCCGCCGTTTCTGACGGTCGCAATGATTTTTGGCTGAAGAATGTCGGGTTCGATCTTGCGCCTGAGGCGGCTGATCTGGTTATCGATGGTGCGGTCCAACGGCCCGGATGAACGGCCAGCCGTAAGATCCAGAAGCTGCTCACGGCTGAGTACCACACGCGCGCGCTCCAACAGGATGATCAGCAGCTTGAAGTCTGCGCTCGTCAAGCGCGTTTCGTTTCCAGATACGTCCACCAGCGTCCGACTGTCGGAATCAAGCACGAGGTGGGCAAAACGAAGCCGCTTTCCCGCGAACCCGCCCGCAAACTTTTCCTGCCGGTCCGACCGCCGAAGCACTGCCTTGATACGCGCCAGCAACTCTCGCGGGTTGAACGGTTTCGCAAGATAGTCATCGGCTCCGATTTCGAGTCCGACGATCCGGTCCGTGTCGTCACCCAATGCTGTCAGCAAGATGATCGGCAACACGCGCTCGGCTGAAAGCCGCTGGCACAGCGAAAGACCGCTTTCGCCCGGCATCATGACGTCCAGCACCATCAAGTCATAATTGCCGATCGCAAGTTTTGCTTCGGCATCTTGCGCATCCTTGGCGGTGCCGGCGCGCATGCCGTTCTTCTCAAGATAGCGCTTTACGCTTTCACGGATTTCCTTGTGATCGTCGACGACGAGAATGTGCGGAGCATCGGACATGAGTTTTTCTATCGAAAACCGACGCAATGCGTCAGCGATTGTTTTGTCACCGAATGTAACAGAACCCGCATCCTACGACATGCCGGTACAAACCGCTTGATGCAATCCATTTAAATCGGGTTCTTTATGCCCAGATAAGGAATATGAACCCAACCAGGAGATTGTAAAATGTACAACTTCACGACCATCGCAACAGCGCTGATCATTTCAGCCGCATTGCCCACACTCGCGCTCGCCGATTCCAATCACGGCCATGGGCAGAGGCAAGGTACGTCGAATTCCGCTTCGACGACGCCCATGACGGGCGGCAACGCCAACATGATGCAAGGAATGATGGGCGGCGACATGGGATCCATGATGCGCATGATGAAGATGATGCACGGTGGACAATCAGGCATGATGGGTATGGATGGCGAAACCAGCGGCATGGGCGCAGGAATGATGGGCATGGGTGAACCGATGATGGGTGGCGCCGACCACATGCAACGCCTGTTTGATGCCGATGATGACGGAACAGTCTCGCCCGAGGAACTTCGCACTGGTCTGCTTGACGAACTGAAAACCTACGACGCGGACGGCAATGGAATGCTGTCGCTCGCCGAATTCGAAACACTTCACGCCGCCCATATCAGGGAACATACGGTCGACCGCTTTCAAGCCTTCGACGCGGATGGAGACGGACAAGTCACCTCCGAAGAATTTGCCGCGCCAGCGGACAGGATCAAGCGGATGATGATGATGCGTTCGGGGAATATGCCTGGTCAGAATGGCGGCATGATGGACGGCGAGCAGCCTGGGAGCATGATGCAGAACGAAACAAAAGAGGACAATTGAGCGTTATGCTGTTTGGATGAACCAGTGGCGGAGGCTTTGCCTCCGCCACTACATAGCAAGGGATTGAATGGATGATGAACGATTATGGCATGGGATTTGGCGGGCTTTGGATGATTCTAATCCTGGTCCTTGTCGGCCTCGCGATTGCCGCGCTGATTAAGTATCTAAGGAAATGAAGGCTGCGTGAAAGGATGACAATCAGATGAGCTACACCATAGACAGAATGTTTTCAGGGGCTGATATCGAAGATATCGACGCCCGCACGCGTACTGCCTTGGCTGCAGCCGGCTTCGGGGTTCTGACCGAAATCGACGTCAAGGCGACAATGAAGAAGAAAATTGACAAGCACCTGCCTGGATATCGCATCCTTGGCGCTTGCAATCCGAATATGGCCTGGCAGGCCATCGGCATGGAGCCGAAGGTCGGGGCCATGCTTCCGTGCAACGTGATTGTGCGGGAGACGGACGAAGGTGTGGAAGTGTCGGCGGTCGATCCGGTGGTCTCGATGACCGGAATCAACAATCAGGATCTCGGTGAAATCGCCGGCCAAGTCCGGAAGATGCTTCAGGAGGTCGTATCAGCGATTTGATCCTTCATGCCGTAGTCCGCGAAACGAAACCGTACACATTCACATGCAAGCGGGACTAAAACGTTTTGGTTGGGCTTGCGTGTCCAGCACTATATAGCATTCCCACGGCCGCAAAATTGCTGTCCGCGCATTCTATCAAAAGCCCCTGACGCGAGGAGTCACTTGAGGATCTGGATCAATAACCAATTTCAATCTGAAGATTTGAGGTAGGAAAAAATAAAATTTATGCGGTGTTATACTCGTGGTTGAGTTGAATTCGCTTTATTTATTTCATGTAAACATCAAAGTATACGCTGGCGTTACGTATCGAAAGAAGCGGAAACCCGTAACATCAGCCTTGACTTGGTCTATTTGTGACATCGTAGAATCCGGTCTAGAAGCTGGAGTTACAAATGGCACGCATCGGTTACGCTCGCGTCAGCACCACTGACCAGGACCTGCACATACAGACAGAACGGTTGACCGCCGAAGGGTGCAGTCTCATCCGATCCGAAAAGGTGTCTGGTAAAAGCCGAGACGACCGCGATGAGCTAGCAACCATTCTCAGTTTCCTTCGACCAGATGACGAACTGGTTGTCACGCGGCTGGACCGGCTTGGCCGCGACACCCGCGACGTTTTGAACATCATCCATGAATGCGAGCAGAAACGGGCCTTTGTGACCGTGCTCGATCCCTACGTCTCGACCAAGGGCGAAATGGGCCAGATCGTCATGACGGTGCTGGGCATGGTGGCTCAAATGGAGCGCCGATTCATCAAAGAGCGGCAGCGCGAGGGGATCGACCGTGCTAAGTCGCTTGGCCGGTACAAGGGCGGCAAGCAGCGAATTGACCGAGATGAAGTTCTGCGGTTGGCAGGTAGTGGCGAAAAGCCATCTGCAATCGCCCGGGCATTGGATTGTTCGCGGATGCAGGTTTACCGTATCCTGAACGAAAATGTGTGATGTCCGAAACGGGGCCGGAAGCGGGCTGGCGGCTTCTGGCAACGAAGCTGGACTTGCAGACATTCGACATAGCATGCGCCGCGCCGCTTTCGGCCCAATACCCAAATTACGGAGTTTGCTGGCATTCGTCGGCTCGGGACCCAAAGCGGCCATTCTCTTGGCGCATACGGCGGGCTGTCGGCTGTGATGTCGGCGCCTCTCTTGCCTGTGTCTGGATTAGAGAGCCCTGGGAGCAGTTGGTGGCAGAGGACCTGCCGCCCGATCGCTGGTATTCAGCACGATTTCGTGCTAAATTGGTTTTGGCTTGCGGATAGATTCTGCTGTTGTTGTTTCGGCGATAGTTGATATCAATGCAGGGCTTACTGCCCGACCATTCCTTACGGACTGTCCAATGTTGTCCGACGCTTTTGCAAACGAGTATCCGCAAGCCAAAACATGTCAGAGCTGAGCAATCTCAAAGCGACAAAAACCCTTCCTCAATTTGCTCGGATCTTAGACCTTGACGGGCAAACTGTATCATACGCCTTATATTGGTATAAGCGTCGCAATCCATATGAGCACTTCACCATTCCTAAAAAAAATGGCGGCGTACGGCATATTGCAGCGCCGAATTCCCGTCTAAAGGTTGTTCAAAGCAGACTCGCAGAACTTTTGGGTCGCATTGAGTCCGAAATGGAGCTGAAGCGGACTACAAAAGCCCGCGTGCTTTCTCACGGCTTCAAGAAAGGGTTTTCCATCATCACGAACGCCAACCAACATCGTAACAAGCGATGGGTGTTCAACGTCGACATCCGAGACTTCTTTCCGTCCATCAATTTCGGACGGGTGTACGGCTTCTTTCTCAAGGATCGCAACTTCCAACTGGACCCCAAGATCGCGACCATCATCGCCCAGATTGCCTGCTACCAGAATGAGCTCCCGCAAGGCAGCCCGTGTTCCCCTGTAATCTCGAACCTCATTACGCACATCCTCGACATAAAGCTCAACAAGCTGGCGAATGAGCTGCACTGCACCTACACGCGCTACGCCGATGATCTTACATTTTCTACGAACGAGAAGGAATTCCCAGAGAGAATAGCGCGGTTGGTCAGGGGAAGCGACGACAAGTGGGTTGCAGGCGACGGTCTGTCGTATTTGATATACCGCGCAGGATTCCAGCTGAATCACGAAAAGACACGGATGCAGCGCCGTGATTCCAGGCAGGACACCACGGGTCTCATAGTCAACCAAAAGCTCAACGTACGGCATGAGTATTACAAGCAGGTGCGCGCCATGTGCCACCATCTGTTCAATCATGGCTTCGCGTACTCGGGCCCAAGCAAGGTCCCTGTCAGCAATCACACCCTCGAAGGCATGCTGAGTTTTATCTACCAGATCCGAAGGATTAAAAAACCTGAGCTTCTCTTTGGCGCTTGCCCGGTTGGTCGGCGCTTCCGCCCGGAACATGATCGCCACAAATTTTCAAAGTGCCGCCGAATATTCGGAAGCGACGAGATAAAATGCCAACGTACTTAGGAGTAGTGGTGTTGTAGTCATGTCAGGTGTCGACGCAACAAACCTGTCCAAGTGGTTTGGTCGAAGCAGATTTGACCTGATTATTTCCAGTTTCCAAATGTGGGCGGCCGGAATCCGCTCTACGGCCGGAATCCCAATCATGTCCTTGTTCGACGATTTTTGAAAAGTGGACACCTCGATTTACCGGGTTTCTGCTGCTTGAGAGACGGCGTTGAGCGCGTTGTCGCGCCGAGTGTGACGTTCAGACGTTGAGTTTCGGCCATTCCTGCGGGTTGTTCGGGGTGGTTCCGTGCGATTTCGCCCAGGCT
>JAHRFE010000044.1 GCA_019084245.1 Hoeflea sp. | reverse complement strand
CTGATCGAAAACTACTTCGGAAAACTCAAGGAAAACAGAGGCATCGCCATGCGTTCGTGCAAAACCGACCAGAGCTTCGCCGCCTTTGTCTCGCTAGCCGCAGCCGTCATTCAACTTAGATAAACGTCAACAGGCCCTAAATCTTCCAAAAATTCGGGCATGAATTGGGTCGATAATTTGGAATGATTCAGAATGGACACTATCGCCGCGCGTTTATTCAACGTGCGGCGATAGTGTGAATCGAAAACTGTCACACAGTGAACTGTGCTCCGATTTCGTTTTACAGATTTCATTGGTCCAATTCTGTCGGCGTGGTCACGGCGGACTATTCAATCAAGCCCAGGTTCAATGCACGCGCCACCGCTTCCATGGTTGTGTTTGCCATCAGTTTTCTGCGTGCTGAGGCGAGCAGTTCGTTGACTGCCATATCGTTCCCGAACTGGCTGGGGAGAGCCTCAAACGTCTCGCCCCGTGCAACCAATTGAAGGCAGGTGCGTTCCACGTCGGTCAATCGTTCGGAGCCTAAATTCATGAGAATCCAACATTTCAATCAATGACACATATTACTTCTTACGGGGCGTTTTTAAGGGCACGCACCGGGCTGCGGCAACCTGTCTTCGGCGTCACCGTGTACAAATGGTAACCGGCCGATCCAACGTGTCCTGAATTGGTGAAAGCGTCACGCGGCGCTCGGGCGGCGTTGACGCGAGGTCCTGTTCAGCATTACCCCTTTGCCAAAAGCCCGGAGGGTTGAATGAACACCAAGGCAGACATTCGCTCGGCCATGCTGGCGCGCAGAGATGCGCTGGCGCCGGATCTCCGCATTGACATGAGCCTTGCTATGGCCGAGGCGGCGGAGGCGATTGATTTCGATCCTGGAACGGTGATCGCCGGCTATCTGCCGATCCGTTCCGAACCGGATCTGCGGCCCTTGCTGGCGCGGTTCGGTGAGCGTGGGGCGCGGCTTTGCCTGCCGGTGGTGCTGGATCGCCAGACCATCGTGTTTCGCGAACTTGTCCGGGGCGCTGAACTGGTCAGCACCGGCTTTGGAACATCGGGTCCGGGCCCGGATGCTGCCGTTGTGGACCCGCAGATCCTGCTGATGCCGCTCTCGGCCTTCGATGCCGGGGGCAATCGGCTGGGATATGGTGCGGGCCATTACGATCGTGCCATCGCCCGGCTGCATGGCAAGGGGCTATCGCCGCGGCTGATCGGAACCGCGTTTTCGGTGCAGGAAACCGACAGCCTGCCCTGTGAAGCGCATGACGTCGCCCTTGAGATGATCCTGACGGAACAAGGCTTGCGCTCGTTTTCGCAAGCCTTATAGAGAGCCGATGCGCCTGTTATTTCTTGGAGACATGGTCGGCAGGTCCGGCCGCACCGCGGTCTGGAACCGCCTTCCCGGCCTGATCCGCGATTTCAAGCTGGATTTCGTCATCGTAAACGGCGAGAACGCCGCTGGCGGGTTCGGGATCACCGAAGAGATCTTTCTCGAAACGCTTGAAGCCGGCGCCGATGTGGTGACAACCGGCAATCATGTCTGGGACCAGCGCGAGACATTGATCTACGCCGACCGGCAGGACCGCTTCCTGCGTCCAGCCAATTACCCTCCCGGCACTCCCGGACGCGGGTCCAATCTTTTCATCGCCCGCAATGGTGCGCGCGTCCTGGTCGCCAATGTGATGGGGCGGGTGTTCATGCATCCCGATCTCGATGATCCTTTCTCGGCGGGCGAGGCGATCCTCAATGCTTGTCCGCTGGGCGAGCAGGCCGATGCGGTGATTTTCGATTTCCATGCGGAAGCTACCAGCGAGAAGCTGTGTTTTGCTCATTTTGTCGATGGTCGGGCGAGCTTCGTGGTGGGCACGCACACCCATGTGCCGACCGCCGACGCGCAGATCCTCAACGGCGGCACGGCCTATCTTTCGGATGCGGGCATGTGCGGCGATTACGATTCCTCCATCGGCATGGACAAGGAAGAACCAATCAACCGGTTTTTGTCGCGCATCCCCAAGGGCCGATTCGAGGCGGCTTCGGGACCGGCGACGATCTGCGGCGTCGCCGTGGAGATTTCCGACCGCACCGGACTGGCCGAGAAGATTGCCCCCTTGCGCATCGGTCCGAGGCTGAGCGAGACGATGCCCGACTTCTGGAACTGAACCCGAATACCTTGCGCTACAATTCCTGCTGCTTGCCCTCGACCAGGGGCCGCTTGGCGTCAGGATCGGGCGGCAGCATGCCGCGCTCCTTGAGCCAGGGATGAATCTCCACCGCGCGTGTCAGCGCCGCGGTCGCCGCTTCGGGCCGCCCCATGCGCATCAGCAGGTGATACATGCCCGACCAGGCGCCGAAATGCTTGGGCTCAAGCTCGACCGCCTTTTCCAGATCCGACAGCGCGCCGCCGATATTTTCGCGCAGGAAGCGGGCAAAGGCGCGCTGGTTCCAGCCCTCGGCATAGGAGGGCGCCTCGCGCACTGCAATGTCGAAGGCTGTCTCCGCCGCCTCGAAATCATGGCTTTCGCGCCGCTTCATGCCGTGATCGATGGCGTCGCGCACACCAGGCGTCGGCGCCTGGCTCACCCACCATTCCCATATCGCATTCTCGGCAATGCGTCCGTCGCGCTCGGTCCTGGCGTTCTTCAGGGTCGCGAAAAGTCTCTCGCGCTGGCTGGCGGTATCCGCCAGAAGCGCCGTCGGATGGCCGGCAAGAATGCCAAGTGCCGCAGTCCGGATCAGAAACTGGCGGCGTTGCATGCTCAGACCCCGTTCAGGATGACGATGGTCGGTTGACGCGGCAGGGTTCTGGCCGAGACGCTGAAGCTGTCATTGTTGACAAAGTCGACCTGAAACCGGTCGCCCATCATCTCGATGAAGCTCGAGATCGGCGCACCGCGCCGGTGCATGGGCAACAGGATCGAGGACTGCAGGCGTCTGGCGATGCCTGTCATGGCGTCGTGACTGAGCGTCAGACCACCATCAACCGGCACCATGACGATGTCGAGCCTGCCGATCTGAGCGTAGTGCCGGTCTTCAAGCGGGTGGTGAAGATGCCCGAGATGGCCGATGCACAGGTCCGCGACCTCGAAAATGAAGATCGAATTGCCATCGGGCTCCATGGCGCCGAAATTGCGGATATCGGTGGTGACGTTGCGGACATAGACGTCGTCGACCACGACATCATGATCTGCCGGCGTTCCGTCAAAATTCCAGCCGCGCAGCACATGGTCGATGCGTTCGTCGGGCGACAGGGTGAAATGCGAGGAATGCGCCTTGTTCATGGTGACCACGGTGGGGATTGCCACGCGTCCCGACCAGCCGTTGAAATCGGTAGCGATGGTGGTGCCGCCGGGTGTGGTGATCACATAGGTCGAATGCCCGGCAAACATGAACTCGACCTCGCCGGACCCGGCCTGAACCTGGGTTGATCCGGGGCGCAGTTCGTCAGGTGTCAGATTGGCGTAGGTGGCTCCGGGCATCGATTGCGCGACCGCCATGCACTGGCTGAAGGGGCGGCTGGGCTCCTGCGCCTTTGCGGGAGCAGACAGGGCGAACAGGGAGAGGGCGAGCAGAAAGACCTTTGTCCGGGGCATGTGCGGCTCCGTGATGCGCTTTCACAATGAGATCTAGTTTAGGGCGCGGTGAAGCGAGGTAAAGGCCTCCGGGGACAAAGGTGGCGCTGAATTCAAACCCGGCGGTTCTCCGCGAGATCCAAAACCGCGAAGCTTCTGGACGAAAACCGGGAACGGATTTATAAGGCGGCCATTCCGAAACAAGAGCAAAAACCTCAGAGCACAACACAGGGGCGTCATGGCCGGCCATTCACAATTCAAAAACATCATGCACCGCAAGGGGCGGCAGGATGCCGTCCGCTCCAAGATGTTCTCCAAGCTCGCGCGCGAAATCACGGTGGCCGCCAAGATGGGCGCGCCGGATCCTTCTATGAACGCGCGTCTGAGGCTCGTGGTGCAGAATGCCAAGGCGCAATCGATGCCCAAGGACAATATCCAGCGCGCCATCAACAAGGCGACGGGCGCCGACAGCGAGAACTACGAGGAAGTGCGCTACGAGGGCTATGGCCCGGGCGGCGTCGCCGTCATCGTCGAGGCGCTGACCGACAACCGCAACCGCACCGCCTCGAATGTGCGCGCGGCCTTCACCAAGTCCGGCGGAGCGCTCGGTGAAACCGGTTCTGTCGGGTTCATGTTTTCGCGTGTCGGCGAAATCGTCTACCCAGTGGATGCCGGCGACGTCGATGCGATCATGGAAGCCGCCATCATGGCCGGCGCCGAGGATGTGACCAGCAGCGACGAGGAACACGCCATTATCTGCGCCTTTGAAGATATCGGCGAAGTCTCAGGCGCGCTCGAAGAAGTGCTGGGCGAGGCGCAATCGATCAAGGCCGTGTGGAAGCCGCAGACCACCGCGCCGGTCGATGAGGACAAGGCGCAGTCGGTGCTCAAGCTGATCGCCACGCTTGACGATGACGACGACGTGCAGAACGTCTACGCCAATTTCGAAGTTTCCGACGAGGTCATGGCGAAACTGTCCGCCTGACCCTGGCAAGTCCTGATGTTTTCAGACCGCCGGTCCACCGGGCTGGCGGTCTTTTCACGTCAGAGCGCCTTGCGCATCTCGCCGAAGAGTTCGACCGATCGGAGCCGTGCTTTCGAGGAGTGGATCGGCATCGAAATCATGATCTCATCGGCGTTTGTGGCGTCGATGAAGCTACGCATCTGGCGGATCGCCGTGTCCGGGCCGCCCACCACCGAATAGCGCAACATGTGATCGACGGCGATCTTCTCCACGTCGGTCCAGAATCCATCCATCGTGTCAATCGGCCTCGGCATCTTGCCGCGGGCGTTGCGGCGCATGTTGACGAAGGTCTGCTGCAGGGTTGTGAACAGATAGGCGGCTTCCTCGTCGGTATCGGCCATCACGCCCATGGCGGCGGCCATCACGTAAGGCGCTGCGAGTTGCGCGGACGGGGTAAACTTGTCCCGGTAGATGTCGAGCGCCTCAAACAGCATGTCGGGAGCGAAATGCGAGGCAAAGGCATAGGGCAGCCCGAGTGCTGCCGCCAGATGGGCGCTGTAGAGGCTCGATCCGAGGATCCAAAGCGGCACATGGGATCCGGCGCCCGGGATCGCGATCAGCTTGCCGTCATCGGGGTCGCCCAGCCAGTGCTGCAGTTCGAGAATGTCATCGGGAAAGCTGTTGGCGCCCGATTCTAGATTTCGCCGGAGCGCGCGGGCAGTGTTCATGTCGGTCCCCGGCGCGCGGCCGAGGCCAAGATCGACGCGTCCAGGAAACAACGCTTCTAGCGTTCCGAACTGCTCGGCGATGACCAGAGGTGAATGATTGGGCAGCATGATGCCGCCGGAGCCGATGCGGATGGTGCTGGTCGCATGCCCCGCCTCGGCAATGACCAATGAAGTGGCTGCGCTCGCGATGCCTTTCATGCCGTGATGTTCGGCCAGCCAGAAGCGGGTGAACCCCGATTCCTCCGCCTGCTTGGCCATCAGGCGCGTGTTGGCGAGGGCTTCGCCCACGGTGCCGCCCTCGACGACGGGGCAGAGATCGAGAATTGAAAAAGCGGTCATGGGAAAACTTTCATGGGGGCTGGCATGGGAGCAGCTTTGATTGCTTTCATGTAGGTACCGATCATGGGAATGCAAAACGCAAGTCTGCGCGATCGTATATGTTTTTGGTTTGTTCACCTTTGTGATGGAAAGCTCAGTCCGTCACGGATAGGATTTGAGCATGGCAGAAGCGATTCGGATTATCGGGATTGATCCCGGGCTCAGGAACAGCGGCTGGGGCGTTGTCGAAACGCTTGGCAATTCGCTGCGCTTCGTCGCGTCGGGGACGGTCAAGTCCGATGCAAAGCTCGATCTCGCCTCCCGACTGAAGCAGCTTTATGACGGGCTGGAAAGCGTGTTGCACTTCTACCAGCCGTTCGAGGCAGCGGTTGAAAACACCTTCGTCAACAAGGACGCCACCGCGACCCTGAAGCTCGGCCAGGCCCGCGGCATCGCCATGGTGGTGCCGGCGCGGGCCGGCTTGCGCGTCGCGGAATATGCACCCAACGCCGTCAAGAAGGCGGTCATCGGCGTCGGCCACGGCGACAAGAAGCAGATCCACATGATGGTCAGGGTGCTGATGCCCAAGGCGACGTTCGACAGCGATCACGCCGCCGACGCGCTGGCCATCGCCATCTGCCACGCGCATCACCGCACATCGCTTGCCTGGCGCATGGCGGCGGAGTGACGTGCCTCTTTGTTCTTGACGTGTTCTGCGGGTCGGAATAAGTTGGAATTATTCAGACTTGGAGTGACAAGGTGCGCGTTTCGGAAAAAGGTCAGGTGACGATCCCGAAGAACCTTCGCGATCTGGCAGGAATCGAGGCCAACAGCGAGGTTGTCTTCTCTGTGGAAGGCGGGCGGATTTTCCTCGAAGCCAAGGATGGCGGCGAACGGAAGGCCGACAGGCAGCGTCTTGCGCGGTTTCTTGCCGCGCTCGACCGGCTCGAGGGCACCGGCGACCCGACGCTCAGCGCGGACGACGTGATGCGCGAAACGCGGGATCGCTAGGACATGGCGACTCTGGTCGATACAAATGTCCTGATCGATGTCGCCTTTCGCGATCCGGATTGGCGGGACTGGTCACGTGGCCGGATGGCGGAGGCGCTCAAGATGGGCGCTCTGGTCATCAATCCGGTGATCTTCAGTGAGTTTTCCTACCGCTACGAGTCCTTGGAAGAAGTTGATGCGCTGCTCGACCCTTCCGAGTTCCAGCGTGAGCACCTTCCATGGGGTTCGGCTTTCGCGGCGGGGAGGGCCTTCCGGATCTACCGCAACAATGGAGGCAGCCGCGAGCGCACTTTGCCCGATTTCCTGATCGGCGCACATGCGGTGGTCCGGGGTCACCGGCTGCTGACGCGCGATCCCGCCGGCTACCGCAGCTATTTCCCGACGCTCGACATCATTGCCCCGGATACGCACCCATGATCGGCAAACTCAAGGGCAGCATCGAGGAAATCGCCGAAGATCACGTGCTGATCGACGTGCACGGCGTCTGCTACGTGGCCTATTGCTCGACCCGCACGCTGTCGCGGCTCGGATCGGTGGGCGAGGCGGCGGTGCTCCACATCGAGACCTATGTGCGCGAGGACCAGTTCCGCCTGTTCGGCTTCGCCACGGCGCTGGAACGCGAATGGTTCCGGCTCCTGCAGAGCGTCCAGGGGGTGGGCGCCAAGGTGGCGCTGGCGGTGCTGTCGACGCTGACGGCCTCCGATCTCGCCAACGCCATCGCGCTGCAGGACAAGGCGATGATCGCCCGTGCCCCGGGCATCGGGCCCAAGGTGGCGCAGCGCATCGTAACCGAGCTCAAGACCAAGGCGCCAGCCTATTCGGGCGAGACGACCGGCGGCGCCATGGGCCTCAGGCAGGAACTGGGCGAGGGCGTCGCGCCCGCGCCGGTGGCGGATGCGGTCTCGGCGCTCAGCAATCTCGGCTATTCCCGCGACCAGGCAGCCACCGCGGTGGCCGCCGCGCTGAAAAATGCCGGCGAGAACCCCGATTCGGCGAAGCTGATCCGGCTGGGGTTGAAGGAACTGGCACGGTAAGTTGCTCCTTGTGAAAGGGACAATTCCTTACTAGATTGCTAAGTAAGGAAATTTGCTTGAGGCAAGGAAATGGGCATCGAATCAAAGATCACCACAAAAGGTCAGACAACCATTCCGATCGAGGTTCGGGAGTATCTCAAGCTCGGCGCTGGCGACCGCATCGGCTACGAATTCGTTGACGGCAAAGTGGTGCTGGTGCCGAAGAACCGGAGTGCTCTTGAGTTCGCCGGCGTGCTGTTCGACCCGGACCGGGCACCGGTTTCCATCGAGGCCATGAATGAGTCGATCGGCGAAGCCATTTCCGACCGGTACGAGCGGTCCCGTGATCGGAATTGACACCAACATCGTGGTTCGGCTTCTGACCCGTGACGACCCGGAGCAGTTTGATGCGGCCGTTTCCCTTGTCAGTGCCAGCAGCGCTAGCGCTCCATTGTTTGTCAATCCGGTGGTGATCTTGGAAACGATTTGGGTATTGGAGCGGGTTTACAAGGTGGACCGGGTGACAGCTCGCAAACAGCTCGCGGGTCTGCTCGATACGGTCGAAATCAGGGTGCCGGAGATGCTGCGCATGGAGAACTGGACTTCGTGGCTGAACTCGGCGCATCCGGGTTTCTCGGATGTTGTCATTGCGGATCTCAACCGTGCGAATGGATGCGAGAAAACCGTAACCTTCGATCGCAGGGCCGCGGCGTCGGTTCCTGGCATGGAACTGCTGTCTTGAGTTCCGATCCGGTGCGGTGGGCGGGTGTTTTCTTGTTTTCTGTTCAACGTCCGACTAGTCTAGAAAAGTAGGAAAGGACAGAAGAATGCGGAAAGAAATCGTTCTGTCGGAAAAAGGGCAGATCACCTTGCCAAAGGACATCAGGGATGCGGTGGGGCTGAAGCCCAACGATAAGGTGATGTTCACGGTTGATGACGGCCGGCTTATTCTTACGCCCAAGACTTTGAGCTTTTCCGACCTTGCTGGCTTTCTCGGGTCGCCGCCAAACGGGCCCGCCACTCTGGATGAAATCGAAGAGACGATCGCTTCCGCTGCCAGCGAGACAGCATTAAAGCCCCGGAAGACATCCAAGGGGCAGGCCGCGTGAACAAAGTCGGCATCGATACAAACGTCTTGCTCAGATTGCTGGTGGACGATGACCCCGAACAGCGCAAAGCGGTGCTGGCCTTCGGCCAGGGTTTGGGGCACAGCTACGCTGGCTTCGTCACCCTGATCAGCCTGGTTGAGATCGACTGGGCGCTTCGCAAGCAATATGGCTTCAGCAAGCCGGAAAGTGCCTCCGCTTTGAGGAAAATCACGCAGCTGCGCGGTGTCGAAGTCCAGTCGGCAGATGCCGTTGTCAAAGCCATCGGTGGCGTCGAGACTGGCGTGGGGGATTTCGCCGACATGCTGATCGCCCATCTCTGCCTGGATGCAGACTGCACCCATGTGGTGACGCTCGACCAGAGGGCAGCTGCCAGGATATCCGGCATGGAGTTCCTCGCATGAGCGATGCCGATCGCCTGATCACCCCCGACAAGCGCGGCGAGGATTTCGACACCACGCTTCGCCCGCAAACGCTCGACGAGTTCACCGGCCAGGCCGAGGCGCGGGCCAATCTGAAAGTGTTCATCGAAGCCGCCAAGGGGCGCGGCGAGGCGCTCGACCACGTGCTGTTCGTCGGCCCGCCGGGCCTCGGCAAGACCACGCTGGCGCAGATCATGGCCAAGGAGCTCGGCGTCAATTTCCGCTCCACCTCCGGCCCGGTGATCGCCAAGGCCGGCGATCTCGCGGCGCTTTTGACCAATCTCGAAGACCGTGACGTGCTGTTCATCGACGAGATCCACCGGCTGAGCCCGGCGGTCGAGGAAATCCTCTATCCGGCGATGGAGGATTTCCAGCTCGACCTGATCATCGGCGAGGGCCCCGCTGCGCGTTCGGTCAAAATCGACCTGTCGCGGTTCACGCTGGTTGCCGCCACCACGCGGCTCGGGCTGCTGACCACGCCGCTCCGGGACCGGTTCGGCATCCCGGTGCGGCTGCAATTCTACACCGTCGCCGAGCTCGAGCTGATCGTGCGCCGCGGCGCGCGCATCATGGGGCTCGCCATGACCGATGACGGCGCGCTCGAGATCGCCCGCCGCGCACGCGGCACGCCGCGCATCGCCGGACGGCTCCTGAGGCGGGTGCGCGATTTCGCCGAAGTGGCCAAGGTCGAGGCCGTCACCAAGACCATAGCCGACGAGGCGCTGACCCGGCTCCTGGTCGACAGTATCGGGCTCGACCAGCTCGACCGGCGCTATCTCGACATGATCGTGCGCAATTTCGGCGGCGGGCCGGTGGGGATCGAAACCATCGCCGCCGGCCTGTCGGAGCCGCGCGACGCCATCGAGGACATCATCGAGCCCTACCTGATCCAGCAGGGGTTCCTGCAGCGCACGCCGCGCGGCCGGGTGCTGACGGCGCGGGCCTGGGGGCACATGGGGCTCAATCCGCCAAAGGATCTCGCCGCCACCCAGGCGAGCCTGTTTGAAGACGAATGAGCCACAAGAGCCGCAAGACCATCCGCTTCAACGATCAGGGCCGCCGCTTCAATGCCCGGGTCGCCGGACTGGCGCTGCGCGACGGCCATCTTCTGATCCACCGGGCGGTGCATGAGCCGTTCTGGACCATTCCCGGCGGCACCGCGGAACTGGGCGAGGACAGCCGCACGACCCTTGTGCGCGAGATGGAGGAGGAACTCGGCGTCACGGTGACCGTCGGACAGCTGGTGTTCCTGGTCGAGAATTTCTTCCATTTCGAAGGCCGGGACTGGCACGAGATCGGCTGGTACTACCGCATGGACATCCCGCCGGACTTTCCCTTCGCGCGCGACGGCCGGATCGTGCACGAGATCGCGGACGGCAAGAACCATCTGGAGTTCAAATGGGTTCCGGCCACCCGCGCCTGCCTTGAGGCGCTGCCGCTGCCGCCGGTGTTTCTTGCCGATCGCATCGAGAACCTGCCCGGCACGACCGAACATGTCATCTGGGACGACGGCAAACTCTGACCCCTCAGGGCCCGGGTTTCGCCAGGTCCGCCAGGGTCGCGTCAAACAGGTCCCGGCCGCCCGGCTCCCAGCCGAGCCCGCGGATCTTGCCGCACTCCATTTCAGCCACCGCCGCCGTATCGCCGCGACCGGGCAGGGGATGGGGAGACCCGCTCGCCTCCCTGACCCCGGACAGGATGTCGCGGGTGTCGACGACCAGGTCGGAGACATTGAACGCCGCGCCGCCCACCCGCGCGGCGTCCGCCTCCAGCATCAGCCGCACCGCCCGCCCCACATCGCGGCCATGGACCTCGGACCCGGCGCGGACGGGGACCGGCTTGCCTGCGAGATAGTCCGCGATCATCTGGTCCCATTTGTTGGGGCGCAAATCCCCGTAGACGCCGGTCAGCCGCAGGCTGGCAGTGCAGAAATTCGGGCCGTTCAGCGCCGCGAGCGCCTGTTCGCAGCCAAGCTTGACCGCGCCATAGAGGCTCGCCGGCGCCAGAGCCGCCGCTTCGGTGAGGGGGATGCCCGACGCAAGGCCGTCATAAACCGCGCGGCTCGACAGAAACACGGCGCGGCGGATGCCAGCTTGCTTTGCGGCCTCGAACAGCCGGACTGATCCCTCAAGATTGCGCCTGCGAAACGCGTCCGGGTCGTCGCCCTCGCCGCCGCGATAACGTCCGGGAAGGTGATCGAAGGCGGCGTGGACAAGGCTGCTCGCGCCCTCAAAAAGAGTATCGGGATGGTCGCCCGCATCCAGCGTGAAGGCGCGGAAGCCGACGGGGGCGGAAAACAGGTCGCGCTGCGGAGGCGTCCGGCCGGCGACCGCAACGTCGTAACCCGCCCCAAGCAAGGCTTCGACGATGTAGCGCCCGACAAGCCCGCTGCCGCCGGTGACGAGCGTCGTCATGCCACTTCGGACCCGGCAGGTTTTTCCCCGGGAGGACCGGCCAGCGTTGCAATGTCGGGGATTGCCGCGCCGTCATGATAGGCATGCCACAGCGCGATCAGCGGCTCGAGCCGGTCGGCCTTCGGATGGTTTGCTTCCCAGGGCTTCTCGTACTGGTAATGCAGCACGCCGATCTGCTTCCAGTCCCACAGCTCCGGCAGGTTGAACCAGACATATTGCAGCATGTTCATGGTGACCGGCAGGCCGTGCCAGTCGGGAAAGAACGTCTCGAGAAAGGTCTGGTCGGTGCGCCGCCAGAAGATGTCGGGCTGGTCCAGCTTCTCGAGCATGGCGGCGAAGGTCTCGGCCGAGGGCCGGGCGACGAAGACGCCGGAATTCAGCCGTTTGAAATCCTCAAGGCTTTCATAGACATTGGGAGCGGCGGAAAACTCGGGATAGGCAAACAGCCGATCGATGTTGCGTAGCACCAGCGCGTCGGCATCGATGAAGACGCAAGCCTCGTACTCCACGAGCTGCCACAGCCGCAGCTTGCAGAAATTGTCGAGCGGCGAGTGGAAGGCCGGTTTCCGTCCCTTGGCGAAGGGGGCGGCCGCATGCAGATTGCCGCGGGCATGGCGCTCATTGAAACCGTCCGACAGATTGAGGTGGTCGACCTCGACCAGCCGGCAGCCGAGGTTTTCTAGCGGCGCCAGATCGGCGGCATCGACGCCGCCGGTGTGGAGCACGACAATATCGGCGGCGCTGCCCGTCAGTCCGATCGACCGCGCCAGCGCCAAAGCCCCCATGGCGTAATCAAGGTTGGTGACAAGCGTGACGAAGGCATGCGCGGACCGGGCGATAGTCTTTGGCCGAATGCCGTCCGGAGTGCCGGTCTCTGTCAAGACACCTCCCGCAGCTTCTTGCCTTCCGGGTCGCGGTTGATCTTGGTGGCGATGTCCTTGGTCCAGGCCGAGACCGCAGGCACGCGCGATCGGTCAACCCGGTAGGAGAATTTCTTCGCCACATCGACAACCTCGGCAAGCAGGCCGTCCTTCAGCGTCGTCGGCTCGAGCCCGAGACCGAGGAACTTCTCGTTGCGGACAACGAGGTCGTTTTCAGCTGCTTCCTTGCGCGGGTTGGGCAGCCAGGCGATCTCGGCGCCGGTCAGGCCGGCGATCATCTGGGCCAGGTCGCGCACCCGGTGGGTCTCGGTCATCTGGTTGAAGATCTCGACCTTGGCGCCGCGCGAGGGCGGATTGTTGAGCGCGATCTCGATGCAGCGCACCGAATCCTGGATGTGGATGAAGGCCCGGGTCTGGCCGCCGGTGCCGTGCACCGTCAGCGGATAGCCGATCGCTGCCTGGATGAGAAAGCGGTTGAGCACGGTTCCATAGTCGCCGTCATAGTCGAAGCGGTTGACCAGCTGATCGTGACGCCGGGTCTGGTCGGTGTGCGTGCCCCAGACAATCCCCTGGTGCAGGTCGGTGATCCGCAAAGAGTCGTTCTTGGCGTAGAACTGGAAGATCAGCTGATCGAGACACTTGGTCATGTGGTAGATCGAGCCGGGATTGGACGGGTAGAGAATGTCCTGGCTGACCGTCTTGCCGTCCATGGTCTCGATGCCAACCGGAAGGTAGCCCTCGGGGATCGCAGCCCCCACCGTGGAATAGCCGTAGACGCCCATCGTGCCCAAATGCACCAGATGCGCATCGAGATCGATTTCCACCATGGCGTTGAGCAGGTTGTGGGTGGCGCTGACATTGTTGTTGACGGTGTAGTTCTTGTGCCGGTCGCTCTTCATCGAATAGGGCGCGGCGCGCTGTTCGGCGAAATGAATGATGGCGTCCGGACGCTCCTCGGCCAGCCAGTTCTTTAAAAGCTGATAGTCCTTTGCCAGGTCGATCAGATGAAAATGGATCTTGCGGCCGGTCTCGGCATGCCAGATCCGGGTGCGTTCCTGGATCGAATCCATCGGCGTGAGCGATTGCACGCCAAGTTCGGTGTCGATCCAGCGGCGCGACAGATTGTCGATGATGTGGACTTCATGTCCGGCATTGGACAGGTGCAGCGAGGTCGGCCATCCGACGAACCCGTCGCCGCCCATGATTGCAATCTTCATCGATGATTCTCCTGTGCAGGCGCTGTTTGCATTCTGATAGATCGGTTTTATGACAGAAAGACGATTGTCTCAATTCCTTCGACGCACTGTGGACAAACGAGACGAACAGCTGAACGAGGCCAAGGCTCATGGATGCATCGCTGTCGGGACATTTGAGTGAAGGCGGGCATCTCCTCAGACAGCGCGTCTACTATGAGGACACGGATTTCTCAGGTTTCGTCTACCATGCGCGTTATCTGCATTTTTTCGAACGCGGCCGCACCGATTACATCCGCCTGCTCGGGGTCTCGCAAGGTGTGCTGCATGCGCAAGGCGACCCCGCCGAGGCGGTCGCCTTCGTGGTCCGGCGTATGGAGATCGATTTCAAGTCTCCGGCGCGCATGGACGATGTGCTGACGATTTCCACCCGGCCGGTCGAGGTGCGCGGCGCCCGGATGCAGCTTGACCAGACCATCAGCCGCGACGGTAACCTGCTGGCGACCGCATCGGTGACGGTCGCTGTTGTCAACGGATTGGGCCGGGCGCGGCGGCTGCCCGAGGCGCTTGCGGCAAAATTCGCGCCCACGTCCGGCGATTGATCCTTACGCGTCGAGCCAGTCAGTCAATGGCTTTGAGCTTGATCCTAACCAAGCCTTAACCATAATTATTTATGAATGAAGTCGTTAGGATTGCGCGGATCATGTGCGCCATCCTTTGACCAAATTTGGCCGCGAGAAGACTGGCAAGTGAACAGGCGGCGATCGCTCACTTCTGGACTCCCGGCAAAAGTGACGTCTTGGGCCGCCCGGCAATGAAACCGGGCGTTTGGATTTGAGGGTATTGGAATGGAACAAGTTGGACTTGCAGCAACCAGTGAGGTGACGCTCTGGGCGCTTTTCTTGGAAGCCGGGTTTGTTGTCAAACTCGTCATGCTTGGCCTCGTCGGCGCTTCGATCTGGACATGGGCCATCGTCGCGGACAAATGGATCGCCTTCGGCAAATTCCGGCGCCAGCTCGACCAGTTCGAACAGGTATTCTGGTCAGGTCAGTCGCTTGAGGAATTGTACCGGACATTGTCGGATCGCAAATCCTCGGGCATGAGCGCCATTTTCGTCTCGGCGATGCGCGAATGGAAAAAGTCCTTCGAGCGCGGCGCCAAATCGCCGATCGGGCTGCAAATGCGAATCGACAAGGCCATGGATGTCACGCTGGCGCGCGAGGCCGATGCGCTCGAATCCAAGCTCACCTCGCTTGCGACCATCGGATCGGCCGCTCCTTTCATCGGGCTGTTCGGCACGGTGATCGGCATCATGACCTCATTCCAGGCGATTGCCGGATCGAAATCGACCAACCTTGCCGTGGTGGCGCCTGGCATCGCCGAGGCGCTGCTGGCAACCGCCATCGGGCTTCTTGCCGCCATTCCGGCCGTGATCGCCTACAACAAGTTCTCGTCCGATGCCGGCAAGCTGACCGCCCGCATGGAAGGCTTCACCGACGAGTTCTCCGGTATCTTGTCACGCCAGATCGACGAGCGTCAGAACGCTCGTCAGGCCGCGGAATAGGAGGCGTCGATGGGCATGTCCGTACCAGGTGGCCGAGGCGGCGGATCGCGCCGTGGACGCCGCGGTGGCCGCAAGCAGCTCGTGAGCGAAATCAACGTCACGCCATTTGTCGACGTGATGCTGGTGCTTCTGATCATCTTCATGGTGGCGGCGCCGCTGCTGACGGTCGGCGTTCCGATCGATCTGCCTGAAACCCAGGCAAGATCGATGAATGCGGAAACCCAGCCGATCACCGTTTCGGTCAATTCCAACGGGCAGGTCTTCCTGCAGGAAACCGAGATCGCGATCGACGAAGTCGTGGCCAAGCTCGAGGCGATCGCCACCACCGGCTATAGTGAGCGCATCTTTGTGCGCGGCGACACCAATGCGGATTACGGGACTGTCATGAAGGTCATGGCGCGCATCTCCGCGGCCGGATTCACCAATCTCGGTCTGGTCACGCTTCAGGAACAGGATGGTTGACGGCGCATCGATGAAGGCAAGTCTGGCGACATCGACGATTATGCATGCTCTGGTGCTGGGATTCGCACTGGCGTCTTTTGGCGCGCCGAAGACGCTTGAGGTGATGGATGTGGAATCCTTTCCGGTCAGCATCGTGCCGATTGACGAGATCACCCAGATCCAGCAGGGCGACAGGACCGCGGCGATCGCCGAGATCTCCGCGCCCATTCCCACCGCGCGGCCCGATCCGGTGCCCGACGCCCAGAATGTCGGCGACAACGACGTCGACCTGAAGCCGGCCGAAGCCGCCAAGCCAAGCCCCAGGGAAGTGGTGTCGGAAGCGCCGCCGAAACCGGCCGAGAAGCCGGCGCCGCAGCCCGAACCCAAGCCGGCTGAGCCGACACCGGCGGAAGTGGCGGAACCGAAGCCGGTGGAGCCGGCGCCCGCGCCTGTGCCGGAAGCGCCTGCACCCACGCCGGAACCTGCGGAAGTGGCGGCCTTGCCCGCAGAAACCCAGCCTGACCCGGTCGCCGAGGCGATCACCGAGGCGGCGCCCGCGGAGCCCGAATTCGCGGCCCTGCCTGCGAGCGGTCCCGTGCCCCAGGCGCGGCCCGAGCCGCCAAAGGCCGAGGCGAAACCCGCCGCCAAGCCCGCCGCGGCCGAAACCGCCTCTTCCAAGGAAAGCGATTTCAACGCCGATCAGGTGGCGGCGCTGCTCAACAAGCAGGACGCCCAGGGCGGCGGCGCCAAGCGGTCGACGGAAACAGCGTCTCTGGGTGGACAAACCACCACCCGCGGAAACACGCTGACCCAGAGCGAGATGGATGCGTTGCGCGGCCAGATCCAGAGATACTGGAACATCATTCCCGGTATGGCCGATGGCGGCGATGTCCGGGTGATCGTCAAGATGAGGCTGGATCTGGCAGGGAACATTGTCGGGCAGCCCGACGTTACGGCCACTGGCGGCTCGGCAGCCACCCGTGGCACATTGTCGGCCAGCGCAAAGCGCGCAGTCCTGAGGGCCCAGCCCTACCAGTTGCCTAAAGAGAAGTATGATTCATGGGCTGATGTGATCGTGAATTTCGATCCCAGCCAGATGTTCTAAGCGCTGAAAGGCTGCATTATGAAACTGTTCAACCGCATTCTTGCCCTGCCATTGATGATGGTCGCGTTTGCCTTGCTGGCGGCGGGTCCGGCCCGCGCCGTGGTCGAGATCGATATCAACCGCGCCAATGTCGAGCCCCTGCCGATTGCCATCACCGATTTCCTCTCCACCGATGGCATTGGCGCGCAGATTGCCGAGGTGGTGGCGGCGGATCTCAAGCGGTCTGGCCTGTTCGCGCCGATCGGCAAGGCTGCCTTCATCGAGAACATCACCAATCCGGACGCCTCTCCACGGTTCCAGGACTGGACAGTGATCAATGCGCAAGCCCTGGTGACCGGGCGCGTGGTGCGCGAAGCCGATGGCCGGCTCAGGGCCGAGTTCCGGCTGTGGGACACTTTCGCCAGCCAGCAGCTGTCCGGCGAGCAATTCTTCACCCGTCCCGAGAACTGGCGCCGGGTGGCCCACATCATCGCCGATGCGATCTATGAGCGACTCACCGGCGAGAAGGGCTACTTCGACAGCCGCGTCGTCTTCGTCTCCGAAAGCGGACCCAAGACCGACCGCAAGAAGCAGCTCGCCATCATGGACCAGGACGGCGCCAATCTGCGCATGCTGACCAATGCCAACGACATCGTGCTGACGCCGCGTTTCTCGCCCTCGCGCCAGGAAATCACCTACATGTCGTTTGAAGGCGGCCAGCCGCGGGTCTATCTGCTGCAGCTCGAGACCGGCCAGCGCGAACTGGTCGGCAATTTCCCGGGCATGACCTTCTCGCCGCGGTTCTCGCCGGATGGCCAGAAGGTGATCATGAGCCTTCAGCAGGAAGGCAACGCCAATATCTACACCATGGACCTGCGCTCGCGCGCGACCACCCGGCTGACCAGCACGACCGCGATCGACACGTCTCCTTCCTATTCGCCGGATGGGGGCCAGATCGTGTTTGAAAGCGACCGTGGCGGGCGTCAGCAGCTCTACATCATGGGCGCGGACGGCTCCAACCAGCGCCGCGTCTCCTTCGGTGACGGCTCCTATTCCACGCCGGTCTGGTCGCCGCGCGGCGATCTGATCGCCTTCACCAAACAATCGGGCGGCAAGTTCTCCATCGGCGTGATGCGCACCGACGGCTCGGGCGAGCGAATCCTGACGACGGGTTATCACAATGAGGGTCCGACCTGGGCGCCGAATGGCCGGGTGCTGATGTTCTTCCGCCAGCCGGCCGGCGCTGGAGGCCCGCAGATCCATTCGATCGACCTGACCGGCTACAATGAACAGCTGGTGCCGACGCCGACCTTTGCCTCGGACCCGGCATGGTCGCCGCTGCTGGAGTAGCGCAATGCCCCTGAAACGACTGAATTATGCCGTCTTTGCGCCGCATTTTGCGTCCAAACGCGGCTAACGCAACGTAAACTGAGGATTTGTTAACCGTCTTTCTTCAATGCGGATTAACCGCGACGGGTTACAAACGGTCAACCAGAACTACTAAGGAGACCGGCCATGGGCCGCATGCAAGAACTTGCCCGCAACCCGGCGATGATCGCGCTTTTCATGGCGTTGATACTGACCGGCTGTGCATCCAAGAAAAACAATCTGCCCAACAATGCCGCCGATCTCGGTCTTGCCGGCAATGCGACGCCGGGGTCCCAGCAGGATTTCACCGTCAATGTCGGCGACCGGATCTTCTTTGACACCGATTCCTCGGTGGTCCGCGCCGATGCCGCCTCGACGCTCGATCGTCAGGCGCAATGGCTCAACCAGTACCCGAGCTATCAGATCACGATTGAAGGTCATGCCGACGAACGCGGCACTCGCGAATACAACCTCGCGCTTGGCGCTCGGCGGGCCTCGGCGACCAGGGATTACCTGGCTTCCCGCGGTATCCCGGCATCCCGGATCCGGACCATTTCGTTCGGCAAGGAACGTCCTGTTGCGGTTTGCGACGATATTTCCTGCTGGTCGCAGAACCGCCGCGCCGTCACCGCACTTGCCGGCGCAGGCAGCTAAAGACTGGATCTTCGTTCCTGAACCAGGAGGGCGGCATCCAGGCCGCCCTCTTTTTTTGATCTGAAGTCATGATCATAGTTTGGCCCGTTTGTACGTTGATTTGATGTCGTGCCATGCGATATTCCAGATATCCGGGTCTCGGATGTCCGGGTTGCGGTTATCCGGGTTATTGCCCGCATAGTGAGGTCAGCTGATGAAACCTATTTACAGATTGATTGCAGTTGCGGCGTTTGCCACAGCTTCGTATCCGGTGAGTGCGGCGCCTTTGTTTTCGGGCTTCTCGCACGGTGCGCCGCCCCCAGCCATGGTCGGTTCGACGGCCTCTGAAAAGGCTCCGGTCATTTTGGTTCAGTCGGGTGATCCGGTTTTCCGTATCGGGCAGCTTGAGGAGCAGGTCCGCGCCTTGACTGGCCGGGTGGAGGAACTCGGGTTCCAACTGCTGCAAATGCAGGAACAGATGCGCCAGATGCAGGAGGACAACGAATTCCGCTTCCAGGAACTCGAAAAGACCGGCGGCCAGCGCGGCGATGCGGGGCCCGCTGTCATCCAGCCGGGCGTTGAAGAGACCAACACCGCATCGACGGGTCAGGATAGCCAGGGCACAGGCGCACCGGAAGTGAACCTTGGAACGATCCGGTTCAATGACAATGGGGACCTTATCGGCGGAATTATCGAGCCGACGGAACCCGGCAACCAGACGGCTTCCCTGACCGCGCCGGAGGACATTTACCAGGCCGGCTACAATCACATGCTTGCGGGAGATTATGCTCTGGCCGAGCAGGTTTTCCAGCAATATGTCGGCAGCTTCCCCGAGGGGGAGCGGGCTGCCGATGCGATGTTCTGGCTGGGCGAGGCGCAGTTTTCGCAGGGCAATTATCAGGCGTCGGCCCAGACTTTCCTCGACGCCCACAAGCAATACCCGCAGGCAGACAAGGGCGCTGATTCGCTTTTGAAACTCGGCATGTCGCTGGCCCAGCTCGACAATCGCGACACGGCCTGCGCAACGCTGCGTGAAGTGCTGATCCGGTATCCTGGCGCTTCGGCGGCGGTTCGCGCCAAGGTCAGTGAAGAGCAGCTCAAGGCAAGCTGCTGAGCCCAAGGGCGCCGTTCATGCTCGAACCACCGGGATCGCTCGACCAGACGCCACTCGGTATCAGCAAATGTCTTTCAGAGTTTCTATCCGGTTTGACGGACCATCGCCCGCTCGGCGTCGCAGTGTCGGGTGGATCTGATTCGCTCGGATTGCTTTACGGGCTCGCCGGCCACGTCGCTCCCGGCAAGCTTTTTGTCCTGACGGTCGACCATGGCCTGAGAGCGGGTTCGGCCGATGAGGCGCGCCAGGTCAAGGCCCATTGCCGCAGGCTTGGGGTGTGCCATGAAACACTCAAGTGGGACCACAAGCAGCCCGCCTCGGGGCTGCAGGCCGCAGCTCGCGCGGCGCGCTACCGGTTGCTCGGAGCGGCGGCGTATCGGCTTGGTCTAGCCGCAGTGCTGACGGGCCACACGCGCGACGACCAGCAGGAGACGCTGGAAATGCGCCGCGCCCGCAGCCCTTCCGAAAGCGCTGCAGGGCTCGCCGGCATTCCACGCGCGACGCTGTTTGATGGCCGCATGTGGGTCTTGCGGCCGATGCTGGGGCTCACGCGCGCCGAGATCCGTGACTTCCTCCGGGAGGCGCGGGTTGACTGGATCGAGGATCCCTCCAACAGCGATGCTCGCTTCGAGCGGGTGCGCGTTCGCAGGCTTCTCAAGCAAACCATTCCGGATTCTTCCGCACCCGATGGTTCAGCTATTGCTGCCGTCCGGTCTCGCCTTGCCGGGAAGGCTGCCGCCTGTCTTGAAGCCAGCTGCTCTTACGATGCGGACGACATGGTTCGGATGCGGCTCCGACCGAACGAAGATCCGGATGTGATCTCAGCGGCGATCGAGGCCCTGATCGATCTGTGTGGCGGCGCCGAACGACCGCTCGACAGGCGCGGCAAAGCGACGCTGGGGGAGGTGTTGCGCGGCTGGGCAGGCACGGTCTCCCATAACGGCAATATCCCCGCAATCACGCTCGGACGCACGCTGATCCAGTGCCGGGGAGGGGACCTGTTGATCAGACGAGAGCGGCGCGGAATCGACAAGCTCGAACTTGGGCCTTCAGCCTCCGGCGTCTGGGATGGCCGCTACCGCATCCGCAATCTCGATACAAAATCGGTTCTGCAGGTGAGCGCCGGAGAGCCACATGGCATTTCGCCATCGTTTAGCCGGCATTTGGAGGGAAGAATGCTGCATTGGACTGCTGGCGACGGAGTCGTAGGAGGTTTTTTGTGCCAACGGTTAACCGGACGGAGCTCACGCATCCTGCCGGTGCATGAACTGCCGCTGGCGCAGGCTCTGTCGGCTTTGGCGGGCGATTTCCGGTTTCCGGAGTGTCCGTGGGACGTTTCTGCCGGCAATGCGAGCTTCTCCGCCGTCAGGGTTCGATGACAAAGACCGCCTTCAGCCTTGGCAACGCCGCGCAGGGCTCCTATGTTACACAGTGACTATAGAAATACGGTTTTGCGCCGATGGCCGCAGGCCTTGATCTCCGAGGACGAGCATGAACCCCAACTTCCGCAATTTCGCCCTTTGGGCAATCATCGCACTCCTGTTGATCGCATTGTTCAACATGTTTCAGAGTCCGGCTGAACGGACCACCGGGCGCGACATCGCCTATTCCCAGTTCCTCCAGGATATCGAATCCGGTCGCGTGCGCGACGTCACCATCGTCGGCGAGCGCATTACCGGCAATTACACCGATACCGCCACAGGCTTTCAGACCTATTCGCCAGGCGATCCAGGGCTCATCGAGCGGTTGAACGCACGCAATGTGTCGATCACCGCCCGGCCCGAGGTCGACAGTTCCAACACGCTGGTCGGATATTTGATTTCGTGGTTGCCGATCCTGCTTATTCTCGGTGTGTGGATTTTCTTCATGCGGCAGATGCAGGGCGGCTCGCGCGGTGCGATGGGCTTTGGCAAGTCGAAGGCCAAGCTGCTGACCGAGGCCCATGGCCGCGTCACCTTCGCCGATGTGGCGGGCGTCGACGAAGCCAAGCAGGATCTCGAGGAAATCGTCGAATTCCTGCGCGATCCGCAGAAGTTCCAGCGGCTGGGCGGCAAGATCCCGCGCGGCGTGCTGCTCGTGGGCCCTCCCGGTACCGGCAAGACGCTGACCGCCCGCGCGGTCGCCGGTGAGGCCAATGTGCCGTTCTTCACCATCTCGGGCTCCGACTTCGTTGAAATGTTCGTGGGCGTCGGTGCAAGCCGCGTGCGCGACATGTTCGAGCAGGCCAAGAAGAACGCCCCCTGCATCATCTTCATCGATGAAATCGATGCGGTTGGCCGTCATCGCGGCGCCGGTCTTGGCGGCGGCAATGACGAGCGCGAGCAGACGCTCAACCAGCTGCTGGTCGAGATGGACGGGTTTGAAGCCAATGAGGGCATCATCCTGATCGCGGCGACCAACCGTCCCGACGTGCTCGACCCCGCGCTGATGCGTCCGGGCCGGTTCGACCGCCAGGTCGTGGTGCCATTGCCAGACGTCAATGGTCGCGAGAAGATCCTCAAGGTGCATGTGCGCAACGTGCCGATGGCGCCCAATGTCGATCTCAAGGTTCTGGCCCGCGGCACGCCCGGCTTCTCCGGCGCCGATCTGATGAACCTCGTCAATGAAGGTGCGCTGCTCGCCGCCCGCCGCAACAAGCGGCTGGTCACCATGGCCGAGTTCGAGGACGCCAAGGACAAGGTCATGATGGGCGCCGAGCGCCGCTCGACAGCCATGACCCAGGAAGAAAAGAAGCTCACCGCCTATCACGAAGCAGGACACGCCGTCGTGGCGCTCAATGTCGCCGCCGCCGACCCGGTGCACAAGGCGACGATCATCCCGCGCGGCCGTGCGCTCGGCATGGTGATGCAGTTGCCCGAAGGCGACCGCTATTCGATGAGCTACAAGTGGATGGTTTCGCGCCTTGCCATCATGATGGGCGGCCGTGTTGCGGAAGAACTGACCTTCGGCAAGGAGAACATCACCTCGGGTGCGTCCTCCGACATTGTCCAGGCCACCAAGCTGGCGCGTGCGATGGTGACCGAATGGGGCTTCTCCGACGAGCTCGGCCAGGTTGCCTATGGTGAAAACCAGCAGGAAGTCTTCCTCGGCCATTCCGTGGCCCAGCAGAAAAATGTGTCTGAATCGACCGCCCAGAAGATCGACAGCGAAATCCGCCGTCTAATCGACCAGGCCTATGACGAGGCGCGGACCATTCTGACCAAGAAGAAGAAGGATTTCGTCGCCATTGCCGAAGGCCTGCTCGAGTATGAGACGCTGACCGGCGAGGAGATCAATGCGCTGATCCGCGGTGAGAAGCCGGTGCGTGAAAACAGCGACGACACCCCGCCGAGCCGTGGAACGGCGGTTCCGACCGCTGGCGCCAAGAAGGGCGGAGCAGGCAAGAAGGGTGATGAGCCGGATCCCGGCATGGAGCCGCAGCCGCAATAGGCTTGTGTCAACCATACCGGCGGGAAACCCCATACAACAGCCGCCGTTTGGCGGCTGTTTTTCGTTTCATGCAACGGTTTGTAACAAATTCTGATTTTATTATGGAATAGAATCAGGGGATCAGATTGGGTGAACAGACTCAATAAAGCGTAATGTTTCGGGGGCTTCCATGAGCAGGCGATATTTTGGCACGGACGGGATCCGCGGCCAGGCAAACAAGGCGCCGATGACGCCGGACCTGGCGATGCGCGTGGGGATCGCGGTCGGCAATCTGTTCCGCCACGGCGATCACCGGCACAGGGTGGTCATCGGCAAGGACACGCGGCTGTCGGGTTACATGATCGAAAACGCCCTCGTGGCCGGGTTCACTGCCGCTGGAGTCGACGTGTTTCTGCTCGGACCGATCCCCACGCCGGCCGTTGCAATGCTCACCCGGTCTCTGCGCGCCGATATCGGCGTCATGATCTCCGCCTCCCACAATCCCTATCAGGACAATGGCATCAAGCTGTTCGGGCCGGATGGCTACAAGTTGTCGGACGAACTCGAGCTCCGCATCGAGGAGCTGATGGACGAGGACATCCACCTTCAGCTGGCGCGTCCGGATGCGATCGGCCGGGCCAAGCGGGTTGACGGCGTTCATGACCGCTACATCGAATTTGCCAAGCGGACATTGCCGAAGGACATCACACTGTCGGGCATGCGTGTGGTCATCGATTGCGCCAATGGCGCGGGCTACAAGGTCGCCCCCGCAGCTCTTTGGGAGCTGGGCGCCGACGTGGTGGCGATCGGCGAGGAGCCGAACGGCACCAACATCAACCTCAATTGCGGCTCGACTCATCCCGTGGCCCTGTCGCGCAAGGTCCACGAGGTGCGGGCCGACATCGGCATCGCGCTCGATGGCGATGCCGATCGCGTCCTGATCGTGGACGAGACCGGCGCGGTGATCGACGGCGACCAGCTGATGGCGCTCATCGCCGAATCCTGGGCCGCCGAGAACCTGTTGCGCGGCGGCGGAATTGTCGCGACCGTGATGTCCAATTTGGGCCTCGAACGTTTCCTCAATGGCATCGACCTGTCGCTGGAGCGGACCCAGGTGGGCGACCGCTATGTGGTCGAGCACATGCGCAAGCACGATTTCAATGTCGGCGGCGAGCAGTCGGGCCATATCGTGCTGACCGATTTCGCCACCACCGGCGACGGCCTGGTTGCGGCGCTGCAGGTGATGGCCTGCGTGCAGCGCATGGGGCGTCCGGTCTCCGAGGTCTGCCGCCGGTTCGAGCCGGTGCCGCAGGTGCTCAAGAATGTGCGGCATTCCGGCGGACATCCATTGAACGACCGGCTGGTCAAGGCGGCCATCGCCGATGCCGAGGCGAGCCTCGGCGATTCCGCCCGCCTGGTCATTCGTCCCTCGGGCACCGAGCCGCTGATCCGGGTCATGGCCGAAGGGGACGACCGTCATCAGATCGAAACCGTTGTCGACGAATTGATCCATGTGATTTCCGGCGCCCGCGACGCGGCCTGAACCCTCAGGGGGACAAAGGACACGGTTGCGGCGGAGGGGCCTTGATCCGCTTCACCTTTGCAGCGATCGTTTCGGAATCCGTTCCGGCCATCCCGATGGGATGGGGTAACTCCATCCTGCTCCCGCCTTGTTGTCAGCCTTCCCGAACCTACAGTATAGCACGGCCAAACCAGGGACCGCAGCCCTCGTCGTTCGCACGTTGCTGTCGAATCTTGGTAAATAGACGTGGTTAAGCGTGCTTTAACTTTTATCGTCCATTCTCCATGTCGAACCACAAAGCGTGTTGTCTCCCGAACCCGGCGACAGCGCCTGTCCCGACGATGGAGTCTACCATGAGAAAGATCTTCCTGGCTGCCACAGCCATGGTGTTTGCCGGTGCAGGATCGGCCTTGGCCGCAGACGCTCTGCCTCCGGTCTATGCGGAGCCAATCTATGAGGCGCCTGTTTCGCACCCGGTCCCGGCCGCCTCCGGCTGGTACATCCGCGGCGACGTCGGCTATTCCTGGAACCGCAGCAAGGGCACAGACTTCTTCCAGGGGGGGCTCGGTACATACTCTGCCTTCACCAGTTCCAAGCTGCGCGGCTCCTATTCAGTCGGCGGTGGCGCCGGTTATCAGATCTCGAATTATCTCCGCACCGATGTTACCCTCGATTACTTCGGCAAGGCTAAATTTCGCGGCTCGACCAGAGGCGGCGGTGCGGCATTCGGCGCCTGTGTCGGCCCCTGCACCTCCACGGATCTGGCCTCAATGACCGCTTACAGCCTGCTCGCAAATGCCTATGTCGATTTCTACAAGCATGGCCGTTTCACGCTTTATGGCGGCGCCGGTCTCGGCGGGACGCGGGTGAAATGGGATGGTCTTGTCAATACGTCTTGTCCGGACGCTGGCGGTCCCTGCGACCCAACAGACTATCATGGCGGTGGCGCCAGCTGGCGCTTCACCTATGCCCTGATGGCTGGCGCATCGGTTGACCTGACATGCAATCTCAAGGCCGATGTCGGCTATCGCTACAGGCATGTGAGCGGCGGCGGCATGTTCAAATCGCTCACAAGCTCTGGTTATCAGGGCTATGATCGGGGCTTTGACGCCCACGACGTTCGCGGCGGTCTTCGCTACAGCTTCGGCGGTTGCGCCCAGGAAGCGGTCTATATCGAGCCTGCGCCAATCATGCCGGCTGTCTACAAGTAGGCGACCGCCTCCAAACACATCACAGTCTCTCTTGAGCCGCCCGGACACTCCTCCGGGCGGCTTTGCCTTTGCCGGGCCGTTGCCCCGATGCATCCGAGATCTTGCCGAATTTTCGCAAACAGCATGGTTAATGGACATGCTTAACCGGGGCTTAACCAGTCGCGATCATAGTTGCCTTCACACACATTCGGGACGCCTTGGATCGGACCCGAGCCTATGGAAGGAATATCGGCTATGTTTACGCGAATTGCTGTGACGTCCTGCATTGCAGCCCTGGCAGGGCTCGCAGCGTCCGCCCAGGCTGCGGATCTTGACGAGGTGATCTATGCACCGGAATTGCCGATGACCCAGCCGGTCGAAATCGGCTCGGGCTGGTATCTGCGCGGCGATCTGGGATACTCGCTTGAGACCCGTGGCGCCGCCACCAACTATTCGATCTTCACGCCCGGACCGACCTACACCGGCGCGGCGTACAACTCATCCTCGCTCGACAGCGACTGGTCGGGCTCGCTGGGCGTCGGCTACAATTTCACCGACTATCTCCGGGGCGATCTCACGTTTGATTACACCGACGGCACGTTCTCGGGCGCAAGAAGCTCAGCTGGCCTGTGTCCTGCCGGAGGACCAGTCGGAACCGGCTGCGCCAGCACCGACAGCCAAGGCTTCAAGCAATACGGAATCATGGCCAATGCCTATGTCGATCTCGGCACATTTTCCGGGTTCACCCCCTATCTCGGCGCGGGCGCCGGCATGACCAAGGTGGTCTGGGGCACCTTGAACACCGCCAACAATTGCACCGGCGTTGCCTGTGTCGCGCCGGCAGCTGCAACCGCAAATCCGGGCCAGGAAGACTGGCGCTTCACCTACGCGCTGATGGCCGGCATGTCCTACGATCTGACCAAGAACATGAAGGTGGATCTCGGCTACAAGTATTCCAAGATCAACGACGGCGCCCAACACGGCCACAACGCATTCGACACTGCAGCCGGCGCAACCGGCACAAAGGTGTCCGACAACGGGTTCGAGAAGCACGAGGTCCGCGTCGGCCTGCGCTACTCGCTCTGGTAGGCCGATCACGAAACGAAATCTGATCAGGGGGCGGCAATTCACCGCCCCTTTTTCATGCTGCAGCGCATGACGCCGCTTGACTTCCGATTGGCCCGGGACTAACCCCGTCAGTGGGCCACCCCTCCCCAACGAGGGGCCACTATCTGGAAGGATAGCATCATGACGACTGACACCAGGCCGGAGATCCGTCCGGCAAACCCCCGTTTTTCTTCTGGTCCCTGCGCCAAGCGTCCCGGCTGGACGCCTGAAGCGCTCTCCGATGCGGCCCTCGGCCGCTCGCACCGGGCCAAGATCGGCAAATCCAAGCTCAAGCAGGCCATTGATCTCACGCGCGAGGTTCTCGGCGTGCCGGACGATTACCGCATCGGCATTGTTCCGGCGTCGGACACCGGCGCCGTCGAGATGGCGATGTGGTCGATGCTCGGCGCCCGCGGCGTCGACATGGTCGCCTGGGAAAGTTTTGGCGAAGGCTGGGTCACCGATGTGGTCAAGCAATTGAAGCTTGCCGACGCGCGCAAGATCCTTGCCGCTTACGGCGAACTGCCGGACCTGGCCCAGATCGATTTCGACCGCGACGTGGTCTTCACCTGGAACGGCACCACCTCGGGCGTGCGCGTCCCCAATGCCGATTTCATCCCCGCCGACCGCGAAGGGCTCACCATCTGCGACGCCACCTCCGCGGCATTCGCGCAGGATCTCGACTTTTCCAAGCTCGATGTCGTCACCTTCTCCTGGCAGAAGGTGCTGGGCGGCGAGGGGGCCCACGGCATGCTGATCCTCTCCCCACGCGCGGTCGAGCGGCTCGAAAGCTACGTTCCGGCCTGGCCGCTGCCCAAGATCTTCCGCATGACCAAGGGTGGCAAGCTGATCGAAGGGATCTTCACCGGCGAGACCATCAACACGCCGTCGATGCTCTGCGTCGAGGACTATCTCGATGCGCTCGCCTGGGCACAGTCGGTCGGCGGCCTCGAGGGCCTCATCGCCCGCGCCGACGCCAATGCGGACGTGCTGCACCGCTTCGTGGCCGAGAATTCCTGGATCGCCAATCTGGCGAAGGTCGACGAGACGCGGTCGAACACCTCGGTCTGCCTGGTCATCGCCGACCCGGAGATCGCAGCACTCGCGCCCGATCAGCAGGCAGCGTTTGCCAAGGCGCTTGTCTCCCGGCTCGACAAGGAAGGCGTGGCGCTCGACATCGGCGCCTATCGCGATGCGCCGGCGGGGCTCCGCATCTGGTGCGGCGCCACCGTCGAGACATCCGATCTCGAGGCGCTGACGCCGTGGCTGTCATGGGCTTTCGCCCAGGAAAAGGCCGCTCTCAGGCAGGCCGCCTGACACTTGCCCCAGCGACCGCGCGCGGAAATCCCGCGCGGTCCAGCAATCCATCCTTTTCAGAATTCCCACCAATGGAGGCCTCCCATGGCACCTCGCGTACTCGTATCCGATGAACTCTCGGAAACCGCCGTCCAGATTTTTCGCGATCGCGGCGTCGAAGTCGATTTCCAGCCCAAGCTCGGCAAGGACAAGGAAAAGCTGCTCGAAATCATCGGCAGTTACGATGGCCTCGCCATCCGCTCGGCCACAAAGGCGACCGAAAAGCTAATCGCGGCGGCGACCAATCTCAAGGTCATCGGCCGCGCCGGCATCGGCGTCGACAATGTCGACATCCCGGCCGCCTCGCGCCGCGGCATCATCGTCATGAACACGCCCTTCGGCAATTCGATCACCACCGCCGAACACGCCATCGCGCTGATGTTCGCCGTCGCCCGCCAGCTGCCCGCAGCCGATGCCTCCACCCAGGCCGGCAAGTGGGAAAAGTCGAAATTCATGGGCGTCGAGATCACCGGCAAGACGCTCGGCGTCATCGGCGCCGGCAATATCGGCGGCATCGTCTGCAAGAAGGCGATCGGGCTCGGCATGCATGTGCTGGCCTATGATCCGTTCCTGTCGAAGGAACGCGCCGAGGAAATGGGCGTCACCAAGGTCGAGCTCGACGAGCTGCTGGCCAAGGCCGATTTCATCACCCTGCACGTGCCGATGACCGACAAGACCCGCGGCATTTTGGGCGCCGAGGCGATCGCCAAGACCAAGAAGGGCGTCCGCATCGTCAACTGCGCCCGCGGTGGCCTGGTCGATGAGGCAGCCCTCGCCGAGGCGATCAAGTCCGGCCATGTCGCCGGCGCCGGCTTCGACGTGTTCGAGGTCGAGCCCGCCACCGAAAGCCCGCTGTTCGGCCTGCCCAATGTCGTCTGCACCCCGCACTTAGGCGCCTCGACCACCGAAGCGCAGGAAAATGTCGCGCTGCAGGTGGCCGAGCAGATGTCGGATTACCTGATCAAGGGCGCGGTCTCCAACGCCATCAACATGCCCTCGATCACCGCGGAAGAAGCGCCGATCCTCAAGCCCTTCATCCGGCTCGCCGACGTGCTCGGCTCATTCGCCGGCCAGGTCACCGAAAGCCCGATCAAGGAGATCGAGATCCTCTATGACGGCGTCACCGCCGGCATGAACACCAAGGCGCTGACGTCGGCGCTGCTCGCGGGCCTCATCCGCAACCAGGTGTCCGACGTCAACATGGTCTCGGCGCCGATCATGGTGAAGGAAAAGGGCATCATCCTCAGCGAGGTCAAGCGCGACAAGACCGGCGTCTATGACGGCTACATCAAGCTCTCCGTCACCACCGAGCGCCAGACCCGCTCGATCGCCGGCACCGTGTTCTCCGACGGCAAGCCGCGCTTCATCCAGATCAAGGGCATCAACATGGACGCCGAAGTCGGCCAGCACATGATCTACATCGCCAACACCGACGTCCCCGGCATGATCGGCTTCATGGGCACGACGCTCGGCGACGCCGGCGTCAACATCGCCAACTTCCAGTTGGGCCGCGAAAAGGAAAGCGGCAACGCCATCGCGCTGCTCTATGTCGACGAAATCGTCAGCCAGGACGTGCTCGGCAAGCTGACCGCGCATCATGCGATCAAGCAGGCCAAGCCGCTGGTGTTTAATGTGGACTGAGCGTTGAGGGTTTTGCCCGGAAGAAATTGGCTGCCTCCCGGAGCCTGAGGGCTTCGGGGGGGTGCGGGTGCGGGCGCTGTGGTTCGTGGCGGGATAGGTGCTTCACAGCGGTAAGGTGAAAGACCGAAGTGACGCCAAGCGCTGAGCATACGGTTTGGGAGTGTTGATGTGGTAAAGCGTCGGCACCAGTCTCGTTGCAGTTTTCAGCCGTGCGTGGGCCAAGCGCGATGCTCGTCGTCGATGACAAAGTGGTGGTGATGGCGTTTGCCGTCCGTCTGGAACTCACGCAGGTGTGGATGATCGGCCGGAAGATCGGGGTGCTCATGCGCCAGTTCCTGCATATCCCCTGACGGCCAGACGAAAAGGGCGGTGACTGACCCGATCAAAGCAATGACCCCCAGGATGAGCATAGCTGCTGCCAGTCCTACGGCCTGGCCCGTCCAGCCTGCTACCGGATAGGTCAAGAGCCAACAGGCATGGGAAAGCGCAAACTGCGCCGAAAAGATCGATGGCCTGTCTTCAGCGTGCGTCGATTTTCTGAGCAACCGGCCCGAGGGGGTCAGGATTGCCGAATACAGCGTCCCGCTTGCCGTCCAGGCAACCAGGAACAGCCCCCAGGGAAGCAGTCCGCTGGCGAGCATGGCGAGGCCATGGCCTAGAGTGAGCGCGGTCAGGAGAAATGCAGCCACTAGCATCAGCGTTCTATCATCAATCAAGTCGAGAAGCCGTGGAAGCAATAGGGCGGTCAGCATCGAGCCGCCGCCAAATGCCATGAGAGCGTAGGCAACATCGCTTTGGCCGGCACCGTAGCCCGCCTGGACAATCACCACCGTGTTGACGATGACAAAGGCACCTGCCGCTGCCGCTGCCAGGTTCAAGGCGAGCAGCCCGCGCAGGCGTGGCGTCGCCAGATAGATCCGCGAGCCTCTGGTCAGCCGCACAAGGAACGGCCTGGTCTTTTCCTGGCCGGCCTTGGGTGGAATGGTGACAATCGATACCAGCGCTGCGGAAGCAACAAAGCCGACAACCGTACCGCCAAACAGCCAGTGATAACTCATGAAGGCCAGCAGCAGCCCTGCGAGCGCAGGACTGATCAGGTTTTCCATGTCATAGGCCAGCCGCGACAGCGACAGGGCCTTGGTGTAGTCCTTCTCATCAGCCAGAATATCGGGAATGATCGCCTGGAACGAAGGCGTGAATGTCGCGGATGCGGCCTGGAGCACAAAAATCAGAACGTAGATTTGCCAGACGGCATCGATGAACGGCAGGCACAGGGCAACCGCCGCCCGAACCAGATCAGCTCCGATCAACACTGCCTTGCGCGGCAGCCTTTCGGACAGGGCATTGGCCACCGGCGAAAGGCCCACATAGGCAATCATTTTGATTGCGAAAGCGGTTCCCAGAACCGCGCCCGCCTTGTCGCCCGCGAGATCATAGGCCAGCAGGCCGAGCGCCACGGTCAGAAGACCGGTTCCCAGCAAGGCGATGACCTGTGCCGAGAACAAGCGCGCATAGACCGGATGCTTGAGAACGTCGATCATGTCTGTGTTTCACCAATCTCAAACGAGCAGAGACAATCGGATTGGAGCGTCTCCAGGATATCCTGGAGGCGCTCCGTCTTGGTCACTTCGGCAGGACAACTTCGCTGTAGGCCCCGCGAACGGACAAGGTCACCGTGACGTCCTGCTTGTCGCGATTGCGCCAGAACCAGCCGTGATTGCCGGTGAAGGCGGCCTTGAGAACACCGTCATGGCCTGGCACTGCGCGTCCCTTCTCATAGCTGAGCTCGTTGCCTGAACCGTCGCCATGAAGATCGTAGTTCAGATTGCCACCCTCGGCGGCCCACAGGAACTCGGCTTCTGCGCCTTCCTGCATCACCAGCTTCACTTCAATGCCCTCTCCGGGAGTGAGCGTGTAGCTGACGGTATCCGTCCAGGTCGCGCTTGCCGATTGCGCATGAGCGGAGCCGACGAACAGTCCAAGCAGACCGTCCAGCAGACTGCTTGACGTGTCATCGGTCGCCCCCTTCTGCAGTTCCAACTGACGATCGGCTTCCGCTTCTGCATGCAATTGCTGCTTGATCTCGCCCATTTCGGTGAGATTGAGCACCTTGCCCACGCCCGTCGGGTCAATTGCATATTCTGACGGCAGCACGATCGTCACCAGGATGACGATCGCCGAGATGATCGCAATGATCGTGGACTTGATGAGCTGGCGGGTAGTCGGCAGCTCGGCACGGGACGGGATGTCGGAATTGTACATGGGGTTTCCTTCAGGAATTGAGAGTTGTGAAATAGCCGGTCAGGTGCATGCCGGTCAGGACAAATCCCGCGGTCATCATCACCACATTGGCCGTGTAGGCGTGACGCCAGAAGCTGTCCGTGCGCCGCCAGTAGCTCATGGCGATCAGGATTGCGGCGAGGGCTAAGAGTTGGCCGACTTCAACGCCGATGTTGAAGGCGATCAGATTGGTGAGCAGTCCATCGGGCGCAATCTCGTACTCCTGCACCTTGGTGGCCAGCCCAAAACCGTGAAACAGACCGAAGATCAGTGTCGCGGCCTTGGTGTTGGGCTGAAAGCCGAACCAGCGCTGATAAGCCCCCATATTGTCGAGCGCCTTGTAGACGACCGACAGGCCGATGATGGCATCAATGATGTAGGAGCTCATCGTGATGTTGTAATAGACGCCGAGTATCATGGTGGTCGAGTGCCCGATGGCAAACAGGGTCACGTAAATGCCGATGTGTTTCATCCGGTACAGGAAGAAGATCACGCCTGCCAGAAACAGCAGGTGATCGTATCCGGTGATCATGTGCTTAGCTCCCAGATACATGAACGGGATGAAGTGGACGCCGGAGATTTCCTGGATATAGCCCTTGTCACCTTCGGTGACGGCGTGCGCCCATGCCGCTTGCTCCATGAACGGGAGACAAGCAAGGGTGAGCAATGTGATGAGAGGAAGCCGCCTCAACGCCAGACGCTGTTGCGGCAACCCCTCACTGAGTGAGTTCTGCATATGGAATCCTATTTCCTTGATGGATTTTACTGGCTGCAATGGCAGCCGAAATCAAATCTAAGAAACGGGCTTTGGTGGGCGGTCCAGCCGAAAGGAGGCACCGAGTTCAACGGCTTCCGGAATGGAGACGAATTGGAGGCGGTTCGTATCGCGGTGCACCAGATAAAGGTGACTGATCAGATGCGGTGTCTCATGCGAGTGATCCGCGGGATTGTGACCGTGGGCGTGGCCGGTACGCTGCTCTTCGAGCTCTCCGTCGTCGTGGCTGTGACCGTGATCGGTTGCGGATGCCAGTTCGGCATGCCTCGACTGCTCGGCGGCCTCGGCCTTCACTGCCGAGTGCGACATGGAAATGCCCACGGCAGAAACGAACATTCCAAGCGTCAACGTGATCGCAAGGAAAAGTCTGAGTGCTCTGCTGAGGGCGAGATGCGTCATCATAGGCTGCTTCATTACAATATCCCGCGAGAGCAATGAAGCTTTTTTCGGCTGTTTTGTGACCGAGGGTTCAAAAAGAAATATGATGGGCTTGAATGGATAGGACAAAGCCGAGGGTCGAATTGCTATCGGAGCTGGAGCAAGGAAGGTCCGATTGATCCAGCTTGCTACCTCTTCCCCCGCTCCGCCAGCGTAATCCCCCCCAGCACCAGCGCCAGCGCCACCACGTGATAGAGCTGCAGCATCTCGCCCAGGATCAGCACGCTCAGGATCGTGCCGAAGATCGGCACCAGGTTGATGAACAGGCCTGCGCGGTTGGAGCCGATGAGTTCGTTGCCCTTGATGAACAGCACCTGGGAGATGAGCGAGGGGAACACGGCGGTGAACGCCGCCACCAGCCACCCGCGCGTGTCGGGCCAGATCACGGTGTCGCGGAGGATCTCGGAAGCGGTGAAGGGCAGGGAAGTCACGAAGGCCGAGGCCGCCATCACCGTGATCATGCTCTGCCAGTGCAGCACCGGCTTGTAGCGAAGCGCCACGGTGTAGCCGCCGTAGCAGAGGACGGCCAGCAGCATCAGCGCGTCGCCGCGGTTGAGCTCGAGCGCGATCAGCCGGGCGAGGCTGCCGCCCGACACGGTGATCGCCACGCCCGCGAGCGTCAGCACGAAGCCCGCGACCTGGGCGATGGTCACCTTGATGCGGAACAGCAGGAAATTGGCCAGGAATATCAGCATCGGCATGCCGGCCTGCTCGATGGCGACATTGATGGCGGTGGTGTATTCGAGCGCCGAGTAGAGCAGGATGTTGAAGAAGGCGAAGCCGACCATGCCGTAGCCGATGAGCAGCGGCAGGTTCGCGCGGATGGTTTTCATGTCCCGGCGGACCTGGGGCAGGGTGAAGCTCACGAGAATCATCAGCGCCAGCCCCCAGCGCACCGAGGTGAGCATCATCGGCGAGATGTGGCCCACCGCCAGCTTGCCGGCCACCGCATTGGCGCCCCAGGAGAGCGCGGTGATGGTCAGGAACAGATAGGCGCGGATGGGAAGGGCGGGGGCGCGAAGGGGCAAGGCGGGATGTCCGGATTCTGGCGTGCAATGTGGCCGGTCGAGGCTCTCTGGTGCGTCAAGACGCGGCGGCGCGCGGCCCCCGCGCCCCCTGTTTGGTCAGAACATTGGGAATTGTCACGTAAAAAAGCCTGATCGGCGTGTCAGAGGGTCGATTTCGCCGGCCCGACTCTGTATGCATGCGCGGGTTTTGTTTTGCGGGCCGCTCCGGGAGCGGCCCTAGCCAAGGGGAAGTCATGGCCAACGTAGTCGTCATCGGGTCGCAATGGGGCGACGAGGGGAAGGGCAAGATCGTCGACTGGCTGTCGGAGCGCGCCGATGTCGTCGTGCGCTTCCAGGGCGGCCACAATGCCGGCCACACGCTGGTCATCGACGGGGTGTCCTACAAGCTCTCGTTGCTGCCTTCGGGCGTCGTGCGTCCCGGCAAGCTCGCCGTCATCGGCAATGGCGTGGTCATCGACCCGCATGCGCTGGTGAGCGAGATCGATAGGCTCGCCAAGCAGGGCGTCGTCGTCAATGCCAAAAATTTGCGCATCGCCGACAACGCCACGCTGATCCTGTCGCTGCACCGCGAGCTCGACGGCCTGCGCGAGGATGCGGCGTCCAATTCCGGCACCAAGATCGGCACCACGCGCCGCGGCATCGGGCCTGCCTACGAGGACAAGGTCGGCCGCCGCGCCATCCGCGTCATGGATCTGGCCAATCTCGAGAGCCTGCCCGCCAAGGTCGACCGGCTTCTGACCCACCACAATGCGCTCCGCCGTGGCCTCAACCAGCCGGAAATCTCGGTCGAGACCATTCTCGAGGAACTGACCTCGGTCGCCGACCGCATCCTGCCGTTCCGCGAAACCGTGTGGCTGCTTCTCGACCAGAAGCGCCGCGCCGGCGCGCGGATTCTGTTCGAGGGCGCGCAGGGCACGCTGCTCGACGTCGACCACGGCACCTATCCCTTCGTCACCTCGTCCAACACCGTCTCGGGCCAGGCCGCGGCCGGTTCGGGCCTCGGGCCCGGATCCTTGAGCTACGTGCTCGGCATCACCAAGGCCTACACCACCCGCGTCGGCGAAGGCCCGTTCCCGACCGAACTTTTTGACGAGACCGGCCAGTTCCTGGGCGAGCGCGGCCATGAATTCGGCACCGTGACCGGCCGCAAGCGCCGCTGCGGCTGGTTCGACGCGGCCCTGGTGCGCCAGTCGGTCGCCGTCAACGGCATCACCGGCATTGCGCTGACCAAGCTCGACGTGCTCGACGGGCTGGAAGAGTTGAAGATCTGCGTCGGCTACGAGCTCGACGGCGCGCGCATCGACCACCTGCCGGCGAGCCAGGGCCAGCAGGCCCGCGTCACGCCGGTCTACGAGAGCATCGAGGGCTGGAAGGGCACCACCGTCGGCGCCCGCAGCTGGGCGGATCTCCCGGCCCAGGCGATCAAGTATGTGCGCCGCATCGAGGAACTGATCGGCGCGCCGGTGGCGCTTCTGTCCACAAGTCCCGAGCGCGACGACACGATACTTGTGACTGACCCGTTTGAAGACTAGGTTAGCTCGAATGCGCGATTACAGCGCTTGACGAATCAAACCAGGGTAAATCATGGCGGATTTTGTAGCAGTCATCCGGAAGGCAGTGGACAATCTGCCCGAGAACACGCCGGAGAACCGGAGCAAGGTCTACAGCAAGGCGCGCGCCGCCATCCGCCGCCAGCTCGAGGCGATCAATCCGCCGCCGTCCGACGAGGTGATCGCGCGGCAGCTCGACAAGCTCGATCTTGCCATCGACGAGGTCGAGAGCGAGCATGCCGAGGCGCTTCCGGCGGACGCGGACGAGACCGACGCGCTGATGGCCGAGCTCGAATCCCTGGTCGAGAAGAGCCCGGTGCTCGATGAGCCCGCGCCGCAGCCGCCGTCCCCCGCGCCGCAGCCCCCGACCCCCGCGCAGCAGCCAGTGTCCCCGCCCGCGCCGCCCCGCACGCCGCAGGCCCCGCCCGAACCGGTCTATATCGAGCGTGAGCGGATCGACGCTCCAGCCGCAGCCCCGGTCGCAGCCCCGCCTCGGGTCTCGGCGCCGGCGGAGCCCGCGTCCCGCCCGTCCGATCTTGTCGGCGAGGCCCATGACGAGGCCTTCGGCCTGGGCCAGGCGCCCGGCCGGTCGGAGTGGGCGTCGCGTTCAAGCGAACCGGCGCGCGGCAAGGCCACGGAAAAGGGCAGGGGTTCCAATGGCAATCGCGCAAGCCGCGGCAAGGGTCTCGTCGTGCTCGTGCTGCTTCTGCTGCTGGGCGCCGTGGCCTATGGCGGCTGGGTCTACAAGGACACGCTGACCGCCATGATCGGCCCCAGCGCCATCGACACGCCGGTGGTCGACGAGGAGACCGCGCCTGCGCAGGACACCGCGGCGGTCACCCCGGACCCCGCGGCCGAAGAGCCCGCTGCCGAGGAACCGTCCCCGACAGAGCTGGCTGTTGCCGAAACCGCCGCCGAGGACGACGCCAAGTTCACCCAGCGGCTCAATCCCGACGGCACCGAAGTCGATCCCGGCCCGGCGCCCGGTCCCGCGCCTGACGACACCGTCGAAGGCCGCTCGGTCGCCGAACTCACCGATGACGGCGCGGCCCCTGAAACCGCGGCCCAAGCCCCCACGGAGACCCCGGCCGCGTCCGAAGACGCCACACCGGCCGCCCAGCCGCTCGGCGTGGCCCAGAAGATGATCCTCTACGAGGAACGCCTCGGCCAGCAGTCGCTCGAGGTCAAGGAAGGCACGGTGGTCTGGACGCTGGCCAGCGAACCGTCGGGCGACGGCCCCGACGAGCAGGTCATTCGCGGCGAGATCAACAATCCCGAAAAGGGCCTCTCGGCGCTGATCACCGTCAAGCGCAACACCGATCCGTCGCTGCCCGCCAGCCACATCGTCGAGGTGGTGTTCGCCCTGCCTGCCGATTTCGAGGGCGGCTCGATCGACCAGCTGCAGCGCATCGCCATGAAGCAGACCGAGGCCGACCAGGGCAATCCGCTGATCGCGGTGCCGGCCAAGATCACCCAGGATTTCTACATGGTGGCGCTCAACGACCTCCAGGAGGCCCGCGACGCGAACACCGACCTGCTGCGCCAGCGCAACTGGATCGACATCCCGGTGGTCTACGCCAATGGCAGGCAAGCCCTGATCACGCTGGAAAAGGGCGCCAGCGGCACCGAGGTGTTCAACCAGGCGCTGGATGCCTGGGCAAGGGCCGAGCCGGCGCAGTGAGGGGCTGAGGGCGATGCAGCCACGCTCTGATCTCCCCCCTTGCGGGGGAGATGTCGGCGTAGCCGACAGAGGGGGGTAATGCGGCAATCACGGAATGCGGGGCTTCACCCCCCTCTGTCACTTCGTGACATCTCCCCCGCAAGGGGGGAGATCAAAGGCCGCCATCCTCAAGATGATAATGCCGACATTTCAACAGGTTGAAATTTCGATATGTCGAGAGCGGCAGATGCCGGCTCAAGCCCCTCCCACCTGTGGGAAGGGGCTGGTGAGAGGTCTCTCGCGGCCGGATCAGGCCCTTTCGCTTGTTGCTCCAAAACACGGGCGCGACGCGCCCGATTAACGAGCATTCGGGCAACCGACAGCTCGCTGAACTCATACTGAACGGCAGCTTTGCGCCCCGATGTGTGTTACGATTCTGACCTCAATTCCCGCATGCAGCCATTCACCCGCTCGGTGCGAAGGTCCTGACAGGGCGGAAAGCGGCCCTTCGCGAACATCAACACAAATGGCAGCCAATGATTGCTAGTGCAGGAAAACATGGCACCATAAAAAGCCGCGACCGGAATGCGATCGCTGTCTATCTCACGGCGCTGTCCGAACGGGCTAACGGCTAGGAATGACACTTGGAGTAGCGGTTTTCGCCACAGCCGCCTTTCACTCTACTGAGTGATCCGCGAAACGACTTCTGAAGTCTGTTCACCGATGTTTTTGAAGGCGTCTATTAGCTCTTGGCTGTTCTTTGCGTCGAAGTAGTGCTCAGGCTGGTCGGCGCAATAGGACAGAAGTTTCTTGCCACGATCAGGTGCGGCGAACGCAACCGTGTAAACAGTGAGCCCGTCTGCCTTTGCCTTATCACAAAGCAATTTTGTCGATGTATCGGCGGAATAATGATTGTTGTCACCATCGGTCATGAAAACAATTATCCGCTCTGGTTCCTGACCTGTTCTTGTGTTGTGTTCGGTTGTTTCGGTCGGGGAATTGATTTTATGGTACCCCCATTTGAAAGCATCCGTTGAATCCGTTCCACCAGTTGCACCTAAATTACCGACGAAACTGCGTACCGAGTCAATATTCCAGGTTATGTTCTGTTTTCCGGTCACGGCAGAGTTGTAACTGACCGAGCCGAGTCGAATATAGTCACCTTTGGGGTCAACTTTTTTGAACTGCTGGACCAAGCCGAAAACTGCGGTCTTGAGCACGTTAATCTTCTTTTGTCCGTCAAGCGTCCAATCCATTGATCCTGACTGGTCAAGCACCAATGCCATGGAGATGGAGCCTTGCGACGACGCAGACCCGCTTTCAGATTTACCCGCCACGCTGACGCTCAGTTTGTCCCGACCCATCAGGCGAGCCATCTGCGTTGCTTCGTGCGTTCCGGTCACGGCAATTGCCACCTGCCAGATGGTGCGGCCATTGTCGACGACCTTGGTGATGGTGATCGCTGGCGAAATCGAAAAGTCGGAAAATGCAGACTTGTCTTCTTCTACCTGACCCTGCAGGAAGTCCGCGGCAAAGGCCTTAGCATCCGCGATGCTGAGATTGTCTTCCTTGTAGAGCCGTGTCGCAGTCGCCAACGCGGCGCTGTCGACAGCGTTCTGCAAACGCGTCTTCATTGACAGCGTATTGGTGGTGTCAAGAGCGAAGCTTCCGGCCATGAAAAGCACGGGCACCAAAATTCCGGCCATCATGGCGAAGTTTCCGTCCTTGCTACGGGTCAGTTCGGAAATTTTCTTCAACAATGGTAACTTGGTCATTGTGGGACCTCGTTTGTGTTGGATTAACTCAAACAAACAAGTACAACATGAAATGTCACTATCGGCTTAAGGAACTTAGAAAAAATCTAATTAGCGATCATCTGATTTGTCGCCCATCCCGCGAATGCGCATGTCTTCGATCATCCGCTCGCGCTGCGGCGTGGTTCTCTCCTCCGTCATGGCAACCTCCTGTCTGATGATTGAGAAGACCCCAATCGCCAGGCAGAACACCCCATTCTCAAATGCACGGAGTTCAGATCAGTGCAGGACACTCACCACGGGCTCCACTGCCGCGCGAGCGGCTTCATCCTTGGGCCGAGAACTCCTGCGCGACTGAATCCAGCAGTGTTCTCAAGCGGGCGGAAAACGGACTTTCGCGACAGATGCGCAGAAGTCCTTCCAATTTGCTAAGGGGTACATCCTGTCGACAAGCATATGCAACCGCTGGCTTCGGGTCCGAAGTTTCTGACGACTGGGCATCTTGAACTCGAAATGTGAATAAGTTTTGGAGTTGTTCCGAGGACTGCTTGGGCCGAGAGTTTCGCCGCACGCGATGTAGGTCAACGTCCAGTTTGCCGACGAGCATTCGTAAACCTGCTTGTCCCCTCCCTGCCGGGAAGCAGAAATCATTTTCGCTTTGCGCCCCCAATCCGGTCGTTTGCACTCAACTACCGTATGGTATTTCGCTCCGCGATATCATCGTGGCTTGATGTCGCCGGTGAATGGATGACCACTCGATTTCGTCCGGATTGTTTGGCTCGGTAGAGTGCAGCGTCCGCGTTGCGCTGCAGTTGTTCCGATGTGTGGTTTTCGCCATCTGGCCCTTGAACTGCGATCCCAATGCTCAAGGTGACGTATCGGGATACGCGAGACGTCGGATTGGGCAAAGCTGCCGCTTCGACATTTTCACGGACCCGCTCGGCCACGCATAGGGCTTCCTTCTCGCTCATTCCTGGAAGGATCACTAGAAACTCTTCGCCGCCGTAGCGCGCAACATGATCAAGACTGCGCCTTACATGTTTTTGGATAATGCCGGCGACCTGGACCAGACATCGATCACCTTCAGCATGCCCTAAATGATCGTTTAGCTTTTTGAACTCGTCGATGTCGCACATCAGCATTGCGACACGTTCGGGGGTCTTTTTGCCCTTGTCCCAGAGGTGGTCGATGGTTTCTGTCATCCATCGCCGGTTGGCGAGACCAGTCAGCGGATCGGTCCTTGCCAGGTACTCCAGCCGATCGTTGACTTCAGCCAGTTCGGAAACTCTGCGCCTATCCCGCAGCTCAAAGAGGAATGTTTTCTGAGCCAGAATCGTCATGTTGCGCCGAGCCGCAACGGTGGCGAAGACACCCGTGGTGAAAAACAGCGCCGAAGCCAATGCACTCCCCAATTCGAGCGACGGGTTTGTCAGCTGAAAGACAAAATAGAGGCAGAGTGCCAGGGCGGCGATGATCACCGTCCATGCCAATGGAATCCCAAAGATGATGATGGCGGTTATCGCCACGAACAGCATAATGTTCAAATGCCGTTCGTAGAATTCTCCACCGGCACTGACGCCAACCATTGCGACCGATAGAAGAATGGCAAAAACGCCCGCGATCAGCAGGCTTCCTTGCACCCAGGGCGCGCGCGGCCTTCGCCACACCACAGCCACGGCAAGGGCGATGGGAGAAAGCATCGCACTTGGCAGTACCATGGATTTCGAAACTTCTGGTGGAAGCAACAGCATATTGAGTGCCAAGGTCAGCACTCCCAGAATGGCCACCCAGATCATCCACGCGCGAATGATCTTGGCCGTCTGGGGCCAAATGCGCTCCCTGAACAGCCGGTTGATCTCGTCATTGAGGCGGATGTCGCGCGTACGACGGGACAGAAGCCGCTCCACTTCCGCTATGATGGCAGGATCGTCTTGAACGCCGAGATAGGCCCGATCTGCCGCAATGGACGGACTATCAGCCACTGTTGTCCGTTTAACCATTCAAGCTATCCAGTTCCCGATAATGGTCCAGCATTGCACGTAGTTCTGAAGATTTGCTTTCGGGGAGGGGCCGTTTTTACTCGTAATGTCCCAATCGTTTGATATCGAATGACACGCGTTATAGGCAGGAGGGATATAGGCCGGGCTTTTGTCGCTATGGTCCGAGCGCCTCCTTCAGGTAGGTCAAATGCGGTTTCCAAGCCACATGTTCAGGATGAATGCTTGACCTAAGTATCCGCCGTCACGACTTCGGCAGCCGAACTCCAGAACTCGACAGCCGCACTGAACTCCGCCGCGTAAAACGCTGTGGCGTCGGGTCCCAGAGGGTCGCCGTCAAAGCGCCCAACGCGCCGCGCGCAGTCAAAAAAGCCTAGTGCGGGCAATCCTCCACGTGCCCTGCTTACTACAAGAGCGGCGATTAACGGGTGGGAGGCGACGGCATCCTCCTCCATCAGGTATTCCAGTGCCACTGTGAGCTGGTGAATCGTATTCGGCGGCGATAGGTCCAAGGCTGTGGCAAGAGCTTGATAGGTGATCGGAGTCGCCTGCCCGACAATTTGGCAGAGATGAGTTCGGACGCGTAGCGCTAACAAGTTGACGGTGTCCGCCGTGGTGCCTACAGAAAATCCAACATATCGCAATAATTCATTCCCATTCCCAGTTTTGCACCAACTTGCGCCGCCTCTTCGGAACAGTCAAATTTCGGAACAAGCTTGTATCGAGCCCCTCCGAAGGGCCGCAAGAGCGGGAATGGATGTCGGCGAGTAGTATGGGCCGACGATAGCGTCGGCCCTTTGGTCGTCTAAATCTCAACAGCTTCTGAGATCGTCAGCGCATCCTCTAGGTCGACTCCGAGATACCGAACGGTGCTATCCATCTTCGTATGTCCCAGCAGGAGCTGAACGGCACGAAGGTTGCCAGTCTTCTTGTGTATCTGAGCGACCTTCGTCCGCCGCATTGAATGTGTGCCGTAGGCGCTTGGTTCGAGACCGATGGAACACACCCAGTTCTTGAGCAGACGCGCATATTGACGAGTCGATATGTGCAGCCGATCATGCACTCGCCCAGGCCAAAGATGATCATGCCCACGCATTTGCGGATCATTAATCCAGTCTGCGAGGGCCTTTCTGGACCCTTCGGTAATCTCAAACCGGACCGGAGTTCTGGTCTTGCTTTGCAGGATTGACGTTCGTTCCTTGATGGTCCCGGATGCACAAACATCCGTCACTTTCAATTTGACAAGATCGCAACCTCTGAGTTTGCTGTCGATGGCCAGATTGAAGAGCGCCAGGTCGCGGACAGAATTTGCCAGTTCGAGGCGCACGCGGATCGCCCAGACATGCTTAGGCAGCAGTGGGCGTTTCTGGCCAATGATGCGCCCGTTGTTCCAAGCCCTCCTTGAGGGTATGACCATAGGTAGGTTCGAAGCAGACATGGCAATTCCTCCAAGCCTACCCTACCGTCCGCAGCTCCAGCCGAATGCTGGCCGCAAATTCTACGGTTTCCTGTGTGGCTTTGGCAATTGCCGCTTCGGGTATGCTTGAACCCACAACTTTCGCGGCCGCCGCCTCGAAAATGGGCGGCTAGCTGCCGTTCGATAGCCAGCCTCGTTGGTGTGGTTCAAGTTTGTTTCACCGCCGCGCGTAAGCGGAAGTAACCTTCGCAGTAGGTTGCGCCAGCGGTAGAGGGGACCGCGTTTCTGCCATCGGAAACCCGTCGAAATCAGTCCCGTATTCCATACATCTGCCTATGCGTATGCGAGCTTAGATTAGCAACGTAAAATATTAGGACTTTTTGGGTTAAGAAGCGATAGATTTAGCTGCTTAAGAGGACCAACCTTGGCCTTATCGAGCCATACCGTGTCCGGAAAATGACGAAAGAATTATGTTGATTGATTCCCAACGGTTGGAACCGCACTCCGAGGAAGCCGCCACCCTTTTGGCCACGATGGGAAATCAGAAGCGGATGTTGATTCTTTGCAATCTAGCCAGGGGCGAGATGCAGGTCAGCGTTCTTGCTGAGAAAGTTGATCTGAGCCAGTCGGCTCTTTCTCAGCACCTTGCCAAAATGAGGGCCCGCGACCTTGTCAAGACCCGCCGCGATGCCCAGGCGATCTACTATTCAATCAAATCCGAAGCCGTGCTGAAAATGCTGCGGACGCTCAGTGAAATTTACTGCCGTTTAGACCCTAGATGAAAACTGCCAAAGTAGTCACTTATAACTGCATCCGGTCCAACAGCGGGATGAAAGCACCAGCGCAGCGACGGCTTCTGGTATCTCGCTCGGTTCAGGGTTGACCTCCAAACCTTGGTCAAGAAATCAGCAACCGACCCGGGATTACTTGCCCCTCTTGCGCTTCTGGCCAAGGCCCATTTCCTTTGCAAGCCGCGAGCGCGCCTCGGCATAGGCTGGCGCAACCATCGGGTAGTCGGCGGCCAGTTCCCATTTTTCACGATATTGCTCAGGAGTCAGTCCGTGATGAGTCATCAGGTGGCGCTTGAGTGACTTGAATTGCTGTCCGTCCTCCAGACAGATCAGGTGGTCGTTCTGGATCGAACGCCGTACCGTAACGGCAGGTTTCTGCTTCTCCAAAACTTCTTCGACGGGCATTGCTGTGCCGCCAAGCGCGGCATGTACCTGGGTGATCACATTTGGCAGATCATTTGCCGCAACAGAATTGTTGCTTACATAAGCCGCAACAATTTCAGCCGTCAACTCGATGAGAAGATCAGCGCCGTTGTCTTTGGTTGTTTCAGTCATTGTCTGGTCCTAACATTCTCAATCAAACAGGCGGTCTATCTCATTGCGCCCCGCATTCAACAAGAGGTGGTGTACCTGAATTTTAAGCTTAAACAAACACTAAATCTCAATGGGCGGGCCTTTGTGAGGATGTTGATGGGAGTTCGGCATGTGGCCTACGGCCTGATGGGGCGCTACCTTGGAAATCCCATCTTTTCGATTTTTCTCCGCATCGGTGCCAAGCCCCAGACCTTTACCTGCATGGGTTTCACCAGTTGACCCGCCCAGATCGAAACCAGGCCGGTCAACCTCCTCGGAAGAATCGGTCAGCTCTGGTTTGTCGGTCTTGGGTAACGGCTCGGGCTTGGTGTCACCCTTGGCCGCGTCGATCGCCGCCTCGCGGCTCGCATAGACAGGGGAATGCAGCCATCGATCACATAGGCCCAGCCACCGTCGCGCTGTTCGATCTCGTATTCCTGATTTTCCATGGGTTACTCCCTTTGTTACCCAACGCAGTCGGGCCCGCCAAGGTCGGCTTTGGGCCGAAAGTGCGATAGAGGATTTTGCAACTTCGGGCGGAAAGCGGTCTTTCGCGTCCTTTTTGCAGTCAAATTGACCTATCCGAAAACGGGCCAAGAGCAGCCGTGAAAGCCTGTGAAATAATTACTTTCTTTGGAACCCGCCGGCGGCTGAGGAGTTGGATAATAATGAAACCGCTCGTCACGCTCATACTTTCACTGTCGGGAATAGTCGCTTTCGCGGTAGCTGCGGAGGACGTCAAGGCGGAAACACTCATCGCCACGGCGGTTGATCGGGGTCCAGTGGTGACGCCAGGCGTCCCGCACATCGCAATACGCCGCATTCTGATGCCGGATAGGCAGAGTACTAGCTGCAATGATGCGAACTGGCCCTATATTCCCGCTCGTTGCCTGGAGCGAATTCCGACGTCCAACTTTTGATTCCGATTGTGCCTTCGGCAGTGCATGTCATTTATTGGTTGATTCAGCATGAGAGGGTGTCGCTTCCGCCGGCTCTGATCATCTCGATGCAATTGCTAATGGGAACGCTGTTCGGCGTTTGCGGCCTCGCGCTGGCCATGGTGATATCGGCACTGGGGCTGACGCTGGTTCGGGAGGCCTATGTCGATCGTTCCTCCGAATCGAAGCGCGGGAAGACTATGCCTCAGTGCTCTTAGCCTGATGGCCTGGGTGAAAGTAAGATGCACATTCTACAGCGACTCCTGATCGGACTTGGCGGACTGGCCATCTTCTTGACAGTGCTGCCGATCATTCCGAGCGATGAGGCCTTCATTCGTATATGGGATTTTCCGCGCACTCAAGTTGCCACAGTTCTCGTCGTCGCGCTTGGCGCTTCGATGTATCTTTTGCCTCTGCGCAGGATACCGAGCGTGGTCTACGTTTCCGCATTGACTGGAGCGCTTGTTTGGCAGGCCTATGCGATCTGGCCCTATACACCGCTGCACGAGCCGCAAGCGAAGGCGCTGGCTGCCTGCGAGCCGGAGTCGCGGCTATCATTGATGGTCGCGAACGTCCTCGTCGAAAACAGAAACGCCGCACCGTTGCTGGCCCTGGTGGATCGGTTGGGTCCGGACCTTGTGCTGCTCGTCGAAACCAACAATTGGTGGGATGCAAAACTGGAGCCGCTGAAAAACAGCTTTCCCCACATTATAAGCCATCCGCAGGAGGACTCATACGGCCTCCACCTGTTTTCCCGGTTCGAACTGATTAGTCCGCAGGTGCGTTTCCTCATCGACGACTATGTGCCCTCGATCAAGACTGGCATTCGTTTGCCGTCGGGTGCGCTGACTACCTTCTATGGATTACATCCGAAGCCGCCGCCCTTGCACGACACGGACCAGCGGGACGCCGAACTGCTTATTGTCGGTAAGGAAATACGGAGCGAGGCTATCCCCTCAGTTGTTGCCGGCGATCTCAATGACGTTGCCTGGTCTCAAACTAATGGCCTGTTTCAAGAAGTGAGCGGCCTGCTCGATCCCCGGATCGGGCGCGGGCTTTACACGACATTTAACGCTGATTGGCCGCTACTGAAGTGGCCGCTCGATCACGTATTTTTCGAGCAATCCTTCCGACTTCTCGAAATTGACGTCTTGGAAGATGTCGGATCGGACCATTTTCCATTGTTCGTCTCCCTTTGTCATGATCCAGCCTCCGCCGAAGTTCAGCAGCAACCGGTTCCTGAACCATCCGACCTCAACAAGGCTGAAGAGATGATAGAGGATGGTCGTGATGAGGCATCGGAATAGGGCCTGCATCATTCACCTGAGTGTCGTTGCCCCTGTTGCCGACACCGTGTTGTCGGGCGTGATGCTTGTTCCAGTGCAAAAAAGACATCTATTGATTGGCAGTCAAGCGGCAGCCATGGGCCGAGAGCGCCGATGAGGACCTGGCGACTTCCGGGGGGAAAGCGGAAATTGGCTGCAGGAGCCGCGAACCAACCTGGCGTAGTGGTCGAATTCGCCATTCGATAGGCGCAATTTCGGGGCTTTCCTCTGCACCGCCGCAAGTCGGCTTGCAGCCCGGAATCGGACACCCACTTCCCGAGGGCCAAACCGAACTTCCGGAACCTAGCGAGCCGGATATTGCATCAGTATTGGCCATCGCGGAGGAAGTGGGCATGACATTTGTGGCTCCGCGCAAACGTGCCTAACGCGGCCCACTTGGGCGGAAAGCGGGCATTGGGGGCAGTTGCCGACAACGGCTGAAGTGCGGATAAAGCGGCCCTTCAATGCGTGTGTTTGAATTGTCGTTGCCGACTAAACCCGTTCTAAGTTCAGAGGTTCGCATAATCAGCCGTTTTGCGAGGCCCGGTCACATTCGTGAAGTGTTCATGGCATCATTTGCGCCGGCCATTATTCTGGACAAATGTGATTTGCGGTTCAACAGGAATGTCTGCAGCAGTTCCGGGTAACTTTGCGAAACGGCATCCCTGACAGATGGCCGCTTTGCCAAAGCCAAACGCCAGGATTGGACCTTTCCATTGACGGGCAGAATTCCGAAATCGCCGATCTGGTCGAATGTGTCAAAGTAGCGAAAAACTGGCCCGAAAACGGCATCGACGAGGGAAAACCGATCTCCAGCAAAATATGGGCCGTCCTCCAGTTGTTCTTCCAGCCGGGAAAATTTTGCGCTCAAGGAGCTTATTTTCTCGGCAAACACGGTCGCGTCCTTGGCTGCGTAGAAACCAGCTATGTCGTTCAATATCGCAGATCCAAATTCGATCCAGCCGCGATGCTGTGCGCGGGTCATTGGGTCGGCGGGATGCAGTGGCGTAGGTTGGGTTTCTTCAAGGTATTCCAGGATTACGGCTGACTCGAAAATCGATTGATCTTTGACAGATAGCACGGGCGTCTTTCCCAACGGGGAGATTGCAAGAAACCATTCAGGCTTATTGGCAAGATCAATCGTGGTTCGTTCAAAGGCCACTCCCTTTTCAGTTAGGGAAATCGCGGCACGCTGAACATATGGGCAGAGCGCGTGGCTCATAAGATGGAGAGTCATTTTGATACCTTTTGTAGATGCAGTTGCATCTATATCGACTTGTTATGGCGACATGTCAACATTGATGCATGTGCATCTTTCTGTATACTGAGGGGCATGACACAGCCCAAACCTCATACAATAGCCGCGTGGACGTCTCTCGTGAGCGCCCATCAGGTGCTGCTCGATAATATCGAAGCCACGTTGAAAGATGCGGGAGTTCCGAGGCTTAGCTGGTATGATGCGTTGCTGGAAATTGACAAGGCAGACGCAGAAGGCATCCGTCCCTTTGAATTGAAAGAGCGTCTGCTGTTGCCGCAATATGGAATGTCCAGGCTTCTGGACAGGATGGAAAAAGCAGGATTTATCGATCGCCAAGACGTCGAGGACGATGGCCGGGGGCAAGTCGTCCGGCTCACACATAAGGGCCGGAGCATCAGGCAAACGATGTGGCCCGTCTACGCGGAGGCGTTGACACGGTTGGTTGAGCAACGTGTTACAAAGGACGAGGCTACGGAATTGGCGCGTCTTCTCAGAAAGATCACGGGCCTGAAAAGCTGAGGTTTCCGCGTTGCAGAAGATCAGCAATCTGGGGCTCGATCGCCCATCCGCCGCACTCTGGGCGGAGACGGGCTTTCGACCATAAAGTGCCGATGGGGGTGGCTTCGTTGAATGTCGGCTTTCCGAGCCGCCTATTCGGCGATCAACACGCTCCCGTACCTTTGACAAATTAATGAAGAAACGATCGATACCTGTTCTTTCGCCGCAACGGCCTGAAAATCATACTCGTGCGCTTCCAGAAATCCCCATTAACCTGAGTTGAGGGCGGTGAGCCCTCTCAACCTTCCTTGCGGCCAGCGGTTTTTCTGTATTTGCTAGGGGTCATTCCAAACGCCGTCACGAACTGGGTGCTGAAATAGCTCCTGCTCAGAAATCCGCTCTGTTCGGCGATCCGCGCAAGGCCCGCGTCGCTCTCGATCAACTGCCTCGCCGCATACTGCAGGCGAAGTCGCCGTAGCAATTCAATCGGAGTGGCTCCAAAATTTTCGGAAAACCGATGTGCGAAGCGAGAGCGACTCATCCCTGCTAGTTCCGCCAAGCTTTCCACAGTGTGTGCTGCCCCTGGCTTCGCCAGCATGACCTTGAGAACGGGCCAAAGCTTTTGATCTGCGAGAGCGGAAAGCCAAAAGGTGGTTGGATCGTTGGCATCTACTCTGTAGCGCAAGAGGTTCAGTACGATTTCAAGGAGCAGGGTCCTTATCATCACTCTGCTTCCCAATCGCGGCTCCTGCAATTCAACCATGATGAGGTCCAATCCACGCATGGAGAGCACGTCCTCAGACAGGGGCTCGACGATCGGGACCTGCAGGAGGTCAATGATTGCCCCCGCTCCCCGGAAGCCCACCGTCAGATGCGCGCATAGCACCACCAGGCCCACCTTTTGGGAACCATCAGGGTCCGAAGAACTCTGCCGGACAGAACCGAGACCAAGACCAGCTGGCTTGCAGACCGCATGGTTTAGGTAGGTACCCTGGGACGAGGTAAGCCAGTGATACTGCGCCGCCGGAATAAGGGCCAGATCGCCTTTGCTCAATTGAAGAGGTTGATGCCCCGACATCTCCAACGTGCCCGCGCCCTCAAGAATGTAGTGCAGGCTCACCCACTGTGATCTCGGCATGTCGAGCCTGCTGCGGGGAGCGAGCTCGCAAAGTGAGAAGGGATTCGTGTCAACCACGATCGAGCTGAGGATTTCTTCGATTTCCATGATTCAAACCAAAATGAGACGATACAGAGCATTTCGAAGATTACAGCAGTAGCGTCACTAACCACTGGAGTATACAGAAATGTGCGGACACGATAATCATAGCCACTGCCACCACGAAGAGATCGAACCGGAGGGTTTGACCAGGCGTAGGGCCATTCTCTCGGCGGGCATTGCGGCAACTGCAGCCTTGTCGGTTACCTTGACCGCCCCCCCGGCGGAGGCTGCGGCCAAGATCAACGACAAGTATGCCGACCCCAAAGAGCCAGCACTGCCCGCGTCGACTATGCAGCTTCGCAAGGGAGAGACGGCGCTGGTTGTCGTCGATCCGCAGATCGACTTCCTCAGCCCTGAGGGGGTAACGTGGGGCGTTGTCGGCGCGAGTGTGACGGAGCACAACGTTGTCAGCAACATCAGCAAACTGTTCGCTGCCGCCAAGTCCACTGGCCTCACGGTCGCGGTGTCGCCGCACTACTATTACCCTACCGATCATGGCTGGAAATTCGAAGGCGCTCTGGAGAAGCTCATGCATGCGATCGGCATGTTCGACCGAAAGGGTGCTCTCGATCTGACTGATTTCCGCGGCTCTGGAGCGGACTTCATGCCCGAGTACAAAGAATATATCGAAGACAACAAGACCGTCATTGTCTCGCCGCACAAGGTATTCGGACCCGAGACGAACGACCTCGTTCTTCAACTGCGGAAACGCAGTGTCAGCCAGGTGATCTTGGCGGGCATGTCGGCCAATCTCTGCATCGAATCTCATATGCGCGAACTTCTCGAACAGGGTTTCGAGGTAGCGGTCGTGAAGGACGCCACAGCGGCAGCGAACCTCCCAGAGGGCGATGGATACCTCGCCGCGATTACCAACTTCCGCTACATGGCAAATGCCGTGTGGTCCACCGAGGACGCGCTGGGCCGCATCGCCGCCGCCCTGTGAAGGGCACGGGGGAGGTCAGGTCCCCCATTGAGCCTCCCCCGCGACCCCAAGCGCCGACATCAAGGAATTTCTGCTGACACGCTGAGTAGCCCGAAGTCAGAAAAGCCGGCAATCATGCTAGAAATCAAACCATATCGGAAAACATCATGATATACCCAGCCAACACCATTGAAACTGCGCCGCTGGCGGCTAGGCCCATACTGACTAACACGAAGGCCGCCATGGGCTTTGTGCCCAATCTTTTCGCCGTGATGTCAAATGCCCCCGCCGTTCTGGAGGGATACACGACACTCGCCAAGATACTGGAGAGCAGCACGCTGAATGCCACGGAGCGCCAAATCGTGCTCCTAGCCTCAAGCTACGAAAACGGCTGCGAATACTGTATGGCCGTACACACGACTCTCGCGGGAATGCAAAAGGTTCCTTCCGACATTGTCAATGCTATTCGCGACGGTCAGAAGATCGCTAACCGAAAATACGAGGCAATCCGCAGCCTCGCGGCATCGATCACGTCGACCCGCGGCTGGCCAAACAATGCGACCCTTGTGGAGTTTTACGAAGTGGGTTACGGGCCGCAGCAGGTTCTCGAAGTGATTTTGGGTATCGGTCTAAAGACAATATCGAATTACACCGCGCATCTAGCTGACACCAAGCTCGACGACGCGTTCCAGGCCGTCGCCTGGAAAAGGTAACAGATAGACGGTACTAACGACCAATCCTCACGGATCATCTCCAACAGATCAGTCGGTCGCAGCTACGGGGCATTGCTGCTACTCCTCAACAACCCGGTCATGCTGTGGTTCGTTCCTCGGGGTCAGGCACCAAGCTGTTCATCGAGGATTAGAAGTTTGTTCCCCCCAGGTTGTTCATGGCTTCGTCTCGAAAGCCAAAAGGAGCTGCACACAAGGGCACGGTGTTTTGGCGTAGCGGCGCTTTCAGAAATTTGGGCACCTCGATTTGGCATCCGGCACCTTCTGCGACAGCGAAAGAGCCAGGAACCTAGTGGCCAAGAATGTCTGGTCTGGGATTGCTATCCCGCGATAGTGTTTTCGATGAAGGGCAGCAAAGGGCCGTAATATCACCGCACGTCCAATTTGCCGACGAGCATTCGCAAACCTGCTCGCCCTCTCCCGGCCCGGAAGCAGAAATCATTTCCGTTTTGCGCCCCCAAGCCGATCGCTTTACGGCCACACTCAACTACCGATTCCGCTCCGCGATATCATCGTGGCTTGATGTGGCAAGTTGATGGATGATCGCCCGATTTCGGCCGAGTTGTTTGGCTCGGTAGAGTGCAGCGTCCGAATTGCACATCCGACAAAACTACGATCTCGCGAAAGTCTCTCGGGCGTACTGACCTCAATCAGCGTTGTCAAACGGCATTGAATATTGACCCCTTGTCGGCGTCCAATTTTGACCCCCCACATTTTGCGGATCAGCACTTGGCCTGCCCGGCGCTGGCCGGGGTTGCAGAGGGTAGGCCAAGTGCGGGTGATGTCGTTCTTCGGCTT
>JAHRFE010000008.1 GCA_019084245.1 Hoeflea sp. | reverse complement strand
TTGCCAAGGCAGAAGGGCTCGATGATTTCCCAATGGGCATCGGTTAGGACACGTCTGGTCAAGGTTGCTCTCCTTCGTTTGCAACCTTGAATCAGAAACTACATCAAATGGGAATCCTGAACGTCAACAGACCCTAGTGATATATTCTGCGTCAAAACTCTGTCCATTCGTCGGATTTAACAGCAAGATTGCCCTGCATTGCGCTGCGCTTTACGGGCGACGCCTTCTGGGACATGGCAGTCGCGGTCCGGCGCAGGGCAGCCGCACCATGACCTGCAGAGCCATCAAGGCGGAACTGTCCGATCAGTTCCCCCAACTGGCCGGCCTCGGTTGACAGTGCGGTGCTGGCAGCCGTGTTTTCCTCGACCATGGCTGCGTTCTGCTGCGTGACCTGGTCCATCTGATTGACCGCGATATTGACTTCGCCGAGGCCCACAGACTGTTCCTTGGCAGCGTGCGCGATGGCTTTCATGTGCTCATTGACGGTGACGATGTAGGTTTCGATCGTCTTGAGCGCCTCGCCGGTTTCATTCACAAGCCGCACACCACCTTCCACCTCGACCGTGGAATTGCGGATGAGATCCTTGATTTCCTTGGCAGCCTGCGCAGACCGTTGTGCCAATTCACGGACTTCCTGGGCAACGACCGCAAAACCTCTCCCAGCCTCGCCGGCACGCGCCGCTTCCACCCCGGCATTGAGCGCAAGCAGGTTTGTCTGGAAAGCGATTTCGTCGATGACGCCGATAATGTTGGAGATCTGGCTTGCCGACTGTTCGATCCTGCCCATGGCATCAACGGCGTTCGACACGATTGTGCCGGACTGCACCGCGCTTTGATTGGCCTGTTCAGCCGCTGTTGTTGCCTCCTCGACGCGTTTTGTCGAATTGGCGACATTGGCGGTGATCTGGTCGAGCGCAGCGGCGGTTTCTTCAAGCGATGCTGCCTGCTGCTCCGTGCGCTTGGACAGATCCTGCGCCGACTGGCTGATTTCCGTCGACCCCGTGGCGATCTGGATCGAAGCCTCTGCTACCGACCGCAAGGTGCTGCCGAGTTGTGAAACTGCGTCGTTGAAATCGGTACGCAGTCCTTCGAAGTCTGCCGCGAAAGGCTCTGTGAGTTGGAAGGAGAGATTGCCGGCGGCAAGATGCTTCAGTCCCTCGCCCAGACCCGAGGTCGCCTGCTGCATTTGCCGGGCTCTGACCCTCTCCTCATCACTGTTGCGATTGCGCTCTTCTTCCGAAAGATTTCGCTGAGCATCGGCCTCTTGTTCCAACCGGATTTTCTCGAGGCCTGCTTCTTTGAAGACCTGCACTGCACGGGCCATGGCGCCGACTTCGTCGGGGCGGTTCTGATCGCCAACAACGGCAGCCAGATCGCCGCTGGCCAGGCGTGTCATGGTTTCTGTCGTCTTGCGAATTGTGCCCGAGAATGCGCGAGCATAGAAGAAGAAGCCCAGGAGCGACAAAAGTGAGACGAGGATGGTGCCGACGATGGACGCCGTTGTCGCACTCCTGCCCGCGGCAACGATCGGGGTGACATTCGATGCCATCTCGATGACGCCTATCTTTTCACCCGAAAAGCTCTCCAGCACCTTGCCGGCAACCGCATAATCATGATCACTGGTCGCCATCATCGTGATGGGCAGATCGCCATCGAAAGCCGCCTGGATCTGTTCCGGCGTCAGCATCGTGGCGTCATTGAAGGTCGAAGCTTGCGTCTCGAATTTCCCGTCACTGAAAATGTGGATGGCTATATGGGAATCGGTCTTTTCCGCGATACGCGAGAAGTAGGCTTCGGAGAGTTCGCTGCCAACGTCCACGATACCCGCAGAGTTGCCAATCACCGGAGCGGACGCGAACATGTTGACAGAGGTGCGTCCCGGCTCGATGCCGGCGTTCAACTTGCCCTCTTTCAGGGTTGCAACGATCATCTTTCTCCGATTTTTGATGTCATCGCCGAATTTGTCGGGTGCGTGGGCGCGTGCCACGACAACGCCATTCTGGGTAAAGGTAATGAGCCCAAGGCCGCTCGTTGCATTCACATTCGCAAGGCTGCCCGAATATTTTGCCAGCAACGCGTCACGTGCATCATTGGCAATGAGGCCGGCCATGTCAGGTTCGCCGGCCAGCGTCAGCGCCAGCGCCGAGGCAGCGCGCCGCTGCGCGTCCATGTCGGCCTCGAGCACATCAAGGTCGGAGCTGAATTCCTTAAGCACCGCACGTTCATTCATTGCGGATTGGCTGTACCAGGCCAGACCCCCGATCGTGGCGCTGGCAAAAAGCACAGCCGCAAACCCGTATGCGGTCATTTTGACCCACATCGGCCTCTTGATATCAATTTTAGTCATGTATTTTCCCCAGATCTGAAGCGCTGAAAAGCCTTCAATGATATAAATCAACAGGGGCATTCGACTAAAATTCAATTTATATTTGATTATCAAGAACAGCGACTTCTGAGGGATAAGTGCTTTCAAAGCGTGGATTTTCGAGCGCACTCCTGAACTGCTCTGCCCACCAGCACGCGGTGCGCCCATGGCAGGGAGACAGACTTGCTCGAAATCATGCAAAGAGAACCGAAGGAGATCGGCCCATTAAGGCTCTTCCGTTCTTTGGATGTTCGGACGACCACTGACTGAGCACTGCAAATCCCTTGATTTGCTGCAGCAGAGACCGGCCATGCCCCCAAAGGGCCAAGCCCGGCAAATAAAAGCTCTGAGGGAAGTGCGATCCACGGCAACCGATGGATTTATTGATCCTGGGAACCTACAACGTAGGTGGGCGCCATATGTCCGGACCCACGGGTCCGGTCAGGGACAGCTCCCTTTGGATCAATTAAGGCCCCAGGGATTGTGTATCCTGTCGAGAGGCGCAGATCGCCCTTCGTATATAGGTCATGAATTGATTTCCGCCAATCGGCAAATTGCCAATCGGCATTTTCACCCGTTCAGGTGATTGAGACGCCCCTATCCCGCCGATACTCATAATATGCGGATCGGGAACCCGTTCCGTAAATATCGCTTCCAGCCGAGCATATCTTCAAGATTTGCGGTGCGTAAGGCCGTCACGATCCCGCCCGGGGTCCTGATCACCTGTGTGAAGTGGTCTGGCGTTGAGTTTCTCCGGGCAAGGGGGTGCAGCATGATCAGAAAGACATTCGTTTCCGGAGCAATCGTCCTTGTGGCTCTCCCAGTCATCACAGGTTGCAGCCCGACGGCAGGCGGCGCTGCGGCTGGAGGCCCTGCGGTCGCGGCAGGAACCCTGCCCATCATGGCATCCGGCAGGGCCCTCGCCTTCCGCGCCAATTCAACCAATAGCTCGGAAGTCAGTTCCTTTACAAACCTGCCTTTCTCCCGACACGAGATCACGCAGGCCAGCATCCTTGAAAAATCAGCTCCGGGCGGCATCCGCATTGAAGGATCCGTCGACAAGGACCCCAATCCGGCGGTTAACAATTTTATGAATCCGGCCTTGGTGACCGCGAGTTCTCCCGACACGCTTCAAAACGGAACACAAATTGCGGGAATGACGGACGTCAAGGGAGATGTCTACTTCGATGGCGGCAATTTTGGCGATGTGAACGCTTCCGATGAAAGCACAAGTCTGTCCTCAGTCTCTGTCTACAATGTCTATGACAACAACAATTTCGTCGAACAGATTGTCATGAGGCATGGCACGACAATCCGCTATCGCGAAGGCGCCGACGGCGCCGGGACCGCCACTTACGCGGTCGGCTATATCGGCAACAACACCACCACCATGCCCGGCTCCGGACAGGCCACCTACAAGGGGTTCAACGAAAGCGGAACCTCGGTCTTCGACAACAGCGGGACGATGGAAGAGATGTACTTGACCGGTGGAACGGTTGAGCTGACCGCCGATTTCGGTGCCGGCACGGTGAAGGGCGGCATCAAGGACGGAGAACTCACGACCTACCGGAACATGCTGCCCGTCGTCCTCAACAACGCGGTGACCGGGCTCTATATCGACGCCAACATCACCGGCTCGGAATACACCGGAACCGCCCATCTGGTGGACGCCAACAACAATGCGGTGGGAACCACCCAGACCAACGAAGCCATCGGCGCCTTCTTCGGTGACGGCGCGGCCGAAACCGCCGCGGCCTATGTGATCGAAGGCAACGCAATGCTCGATGGCCAGAACCGCGATTACATCATGTCCGGCACCATCGGCGCAGTGAAAAAATAAGCGATGCCGCATCCTTGTCCCGCGTTTTCTTCGGAAATGGGAAATCGGCAGCCTGCGGTTGGAAAACGACCGCGATCAAGCGACAGGGGACCGCTGGCAGGCATTTGCGTGGCGGTTCTTCTGCTGCTGTTTCCCGGTGATACCTCAGCCCAGCCGCAGACCGCCTTCCAGTCGGCCGAGGCATTTGTCTCGAGCGGCAATTATGCCGAAGCCGAAGTCGTGCTGCAGAGCACCCGGTTTCAGGGCGCCGAGGCGATCCCGGCCGCCTATCTTCTGGCCGTCGTCTATGCCCGGACCAATCGCTTCGATGAGGCCGAAAAACTCTTGCGCGAAATCCTGTCGCGTGAACCCGATATCGATGCAGTCCGCATCGAACTGATCAAGATCCTGGCGCTTCAGGGAAAGCGGCAGGGCGCGGGCTACCATCTCAACCGGCTGACCGACACCGCCGATCTGGCCCGCGACCAGGACCAGCTGGCGCAACTCTCCCGCCGCATCGGAACCACCGAAGGCTTTTCGCTGTCGGGCTATTTCTCGCTCGCGCCATCCACGAACATCAATGACGGCACCTCGCAATCCACGGTGATGATCGGCGGCCTGCCCTTCGTGATCGCCAACAGCGCGCGCGAACACTCGGGCATCGGCGTCAGGGCCGGGGTCGTGGCCGGGTACTCGTATTCGCTGTCTGAGAACACGTCGGTCTATGCCTCGCTGTCGGCGGGTTTTTCGGATTATTCCAATGACCAGTTCGACAAGCAGCAGGGCGAGCTGCGGGCCGGAGTGAGGCATGACCAGCTGCGCTATTCCCTGCAGGTCGAAGCCATCGCCGACCGGCACTGGCACAACCAGAAAGCCCAGAGCCGGGGGTTCGGCGGCCGCGTATCGGGAAAATGGAATGTCGCCCAGGGCTGGTGGCTCTCAGGAGAGATCATCCAGATGTACCGGACTTTCGATGGAAACCCCGGCGCCGACGCCAGCACGACCCGGGCGACGGCATCCGTCCGGCATGCATTTTCAAAACGCCTGGCAATGTCCGCGGGCGGGAGTTTCGAGAAGGAAAGCGTGTCGGCCAGGCCCTGGAATTCCTATGAAAGCTCGTCGGGCACAATCGGGCTCGAAACGCCAATCGCCTATGGCATCCGGGTCAAGGTGGCCGTCACCGCCGGGACACGAGATTACAAGGACCTGTTTCCCGGCTTGCGGCTCGCGCGGCGCGACCAGTTCTGGGAAGTCAGGGGAAGTTTCACCAAGGACAATTTCCAGATCGCAGGTTTTTCCCCGATCATCGGCGTTTTCCACAAAAGGCAGCACAGCAATATCGCGTTTTATGACTATGAATCCAGCGGAATGGACCTGACCTTCACCAAGGCTTTCTGAGTTTGGTCTGCCCATCCTTGTGGTGCACCGATTATTTTGCGCTCAGTGCCGGAATTATCCACTGTACTCTTGTGGACACACCCCCCTCATGTAAGATCGGGTCATTATCGAAGCGCAGGGAAATGTATTCTCTCCATGAATACTGTCAGAGATCCGGCACCGCTGACCCAGGCGATCGAAGCGATCTACTCCTATTTCAAGGGCGACCAGGAATTCACCGAGTTCATGAAGGATCTCGAAGACTTTCTGGCCGTGGGCGAAACCGGGCAGCCGGTCTTCACCGGAGAGATCGGCAGGCATTTCCATATTGCCGCGGAACTGGCTCAGGTGATGTCCCCTGCACCGGAAGCCAAATACCGCGCGCTGGTAGAAGGTCCGGCCCTGAAGGTCGTGATCGACAGGGCATTCCGGATCGTGGCGCAATCACAAGAGGCGCGCAAGATTTTCGGCTATATTGACGGTTTTGCCGTCACTCTGGACCGGCACAACAAAACCGTGATCTCCACCGGCACCACGACCTATTCGCCCGCCCAGATCGAACGATTGCAATCAAGCCTGACCAGCGCGGTGCTTGCAAACGTGGCAGCCCTGTTCAGTCAGGAAGGGCAAGGAGAGCTCATCAATCGCAGCTTCGTGCGGACCGAGCATGAAAACGGGTTTGTTTCCTTGCTCCGCGACGATCTGCTTGATGTCGTTGTTGTCACCTTTCCGGTCGCAAGCCAGAACCGGGCAATCCCGGCAATCCTGAGCGAAAGCCTCGGTCTGTCCCCATCGGAAGTCGAAGTCCTCGAGCTCATGGCCAAAGGCAGATCGAATGTCGAAATATCAAGAGAACGCTTTCGCTCCGTCGATACGGTGAAAAGCCAGACCCAGGCGATCTTCCGCAAGCTCGGCGTCACCTCCCGCCTGGAAGCCGTCCAGGTCGTCAACGATCTTGTCAGCCTGGCTGCCCTGTCCGGCGGCCCGGGAGAATTGATCGCCGCGAACGTTCCGGAAGCACACGGTTTTCCCTTCGCCCATGACCCGTCGGTCTGGAGGAGGACCGAAAGAGGCGGGCGGCGCATCAGCTATGTCCATTACCCTGCTGCAGCCTCCATCACCGCCAGCCGCCGAACGGTCCTGATGTTCCACGGGCTGCTGCAAAGCCCTGAACTCACTCTTGGCTTGCGCCAGGACCTTGCACGCTCGGGCTTTGAGCTGATCGGCGCCTCAAAGCCCGGTTACGGCGGCACGGACAAGCAGCCCCCCGACACGTCCGTCATGCAGACAAGCATCGAGGATGCACGGGCCGTGTGTGACCTCTCGGGCGCTGACCGCGTGATCGTGCTGGGTCATCTGTTCGGCGCCCATGCCGCAATGGAATTCTGCCTGACCTATCCGGAGCGGGTGAGCGGACTGGTGCTGTGCTCGGCCTATTTCCCGCTCCAGCTGGCTGATCACCTCGTCCCGGTCGGGGTGCTGCAGAAGCTCGCTATGTCGAGCGGCATCGCGTCGGCAGCGGCGCATCAATTCATCGCCCTGACTGCGGTGGCCTATCTGCGCTATGGCGGATCGCATCGTTACCTTTCCGCCCTGGCTGAACACAGCGCCGCCGACAGCGAGGCAATCCGCGACAAGGAAATCTACGGGATATTGCGAGCCGGCATCAGGCACGTGACCGGCGGGGGAGCCTCCGCATTTCTCTCCGACACCTCATCCAGCAATTCGGATTGGAGTGGCCTGCTTTCCAGGCTTGATTTGCCGGTGACTGTTCTGCATGGCGAGTCAGATCCGGCGGTAAACCCGCGCCTGGCAAGGCTTGCCGCAACCCGGATCGCCAATTCCCGGCATCAGGAGGTCCAGGGCATTGGTCAGCATCTCCTGCACGCAGCACCTGACAAGATTATCGCCGCCCTGTCGGAGATGGCTGCGGCGACCGCGTCCTGACAGTCCGCGATCGCCGTATCAAGCAATAACCCTAGGCCCGCCCAGCCAGCTTGTCCGCAATCTGTTCGATCTTGCCGGTCACCTGGATCAGCGCCGCGGATACCTCCTGGTCAGTCTTGTCGGCTTTGCTCAGCACCGTATCGCGAGTTTTCTTCAAGGTTTCCACTTCCGCCTCAAGGCCGCGCATCCGCCTTTGCAATTCGTGCAGTTCGTCCATCACCATGATCCCGGCCATCACCGTGATGCGCAAATCGCCAATTTCGCCAAACTGATCCTTGAGATGGCCGACATAGCGGTCAAAGCGGCTGGCAAGCTCGCTCAAATGCTCTTCCTGACCCTCTTCGCAAGCCATCCGGTAGGTCTTGCTGTCGATGGTGACGGTGACTTGCGCCATTCAACATGTCCTGTTCTGCGTTCGAAATCGCGCCTGCGGGAGCTCCGGCAGCGCAAAACCACACCCTAGCGGTCCAAGACCGCCCTGATCGTTTCCATGGCCGTCACCAGGCGCCGCGAAACCTCGCGATTGGCTTCTTCGAGACGATTCGCCCTGTCTTGCGCCTGGTCCAGTTCCTGGGCAATGCGGGACCGGTCTTCGACCATCCGGCCCAGCTCGGCCGCCGCCTCGGTCGAACTGCGGCTCGCCTCGACTTGCCGGTCAACCTCATTGTCCAGCTGATTCAAGGCCTTGTTCAATGCCTCAAGAGCTGCTTTCACTGTCATTTCAGCGGGCATCGCGGGCTTCCCTGGATCTGGATCACAAGCCGAATCGCTTGAATTCCGGATACTTGTGGCCGCGACTTTACGCATTAGCCGAACATGGCGTCAACAAAACCACGCCTTGCATCCCCAGGCCTGTGAGTCCGACGCCTTTATTGACTCCCGTCAGGCAAGTGCTATGTGTGCGCGGCCTTCGATCCGGTCCCGTTGTGGTCCGGTCCTGACCTGAACGCGACTGAGCGGAACCATCATGATTTCACGCGAAAAACACGACCGGATGGCCAATGCAATCCGGTTTCTATCCATGGACGCCGTCGAAAAGGCAAAGTCCGGACACCCCGGATTGCCGATGGGCGCAGCCGATGTCGCCACAGTGCTGTTCTCGCGCTATCTGAAATTTGATCCGAAGAAGCCCGACTGGCCCGACCGCGACCGTTTTGTCCTGTCCGCCGGCCACGGTTCGATGCTGATCTATTCGCTGCTGTATCTGCTCGGCTATGACGACATCTCGCTGGATGACATCAAGAATTTCCGCCAGTTGGGATCACCGACCGCCGGCCACCCGGAATATGGCCATGCGGCGGGCATTGAAACCACCACAGGTCCGCTGGGACAGGGCATCGGCAACGCTGTCGGCATGGCCATCGCGGAGCGCAAGCTCGCCAACGAATTCGGATCCGGTCTGGTCGAGCATCATACCTATGTGCTCGCTGGCGACGGCTGCCTGATGGAAGGGATCAGCCAGGAAGCGATTTCGCTCGCAGGCCATCTCAAGCTCAACAAGCTGATCGTCATCTGGGACAACAACTCGATTTCCATCGACGGTCCGGTGTCACTCACCGATTCAACCGACCAGCTGGCGCGGTTCGCGGCTTCGGGCTGGAATACGCTTGATATTGACGGACATGATCCCGACGCCATCGCGCAGGCCATCGAGGCCGCGCGAGACTCCGACCGGCCGACGCTGATTGCCGCCAAGACCGTGATCGGTTTCGGCGCCCCCACCAAGGCCGGAACGAGCGGCGCCCACGGCTCACCTCTCGGTGACAAGGAAATTGCTGGCGTGCGCAAGGCGCTCGGCTGGGTTGAGGAGCCCTTCATTGTGCCGTCCGATATCCTCGACGCCTGGCGGCTGGCCGGCCTCCGCTCGGTCAAGGACCGCAAGGCCTGGGAAGCCCGCCTCGCGGAGGCTGAAAACGATGTCCGCATGACCTTCGAACGCCGCATGCGGGGCGAACTTCCCGGCAGCCTGGAACCGGCGCTCATCGCCTACAAACAGAAGCTGACCGAAGATCTGCCGACGGTCGCCACCCGCAAATCCTCGGAAATGGCGCTTGAGATCATCAACGGCGTGGTGCCCGAAACCATTGGCGGATCCGCCGACCTGACCGGCTCGAACAACACCCGTACCAGCCAGACCAAGGCGATCACGCCTGATGATTTCTCCGGCCGTTACATTCACTACGGCATTCGTGAACACGGCATGGCGGCAATGATGAACGGGATTGCGCTGCATGGCGGCCTGATCCCCTATTCCGGCGGCTTCCTGATCTTTTCCGACTATTGCCGGCCTTCGATCCGCCTCGCCGCGCTGATGGGCATCCGTGTTATCCATGTGCTGACCCATGATTCCATAGGCCTTGGCGAAGATGGCCCGACCCACCAGCCGGTCGAACAGATGGCAGCCTTGCGGGCGATCCCCAATCTGCTGATGTTCCGTCCCGCGGACGCAGTGGAAGCGGCCGAATGCTGGCACATTGCCCTGCAACAGGACAAACGCCCCAGCGGCATCGCGCTGACCCGGCAGAACCTGCCCACCATCCGCACCGATTTCACCGAGGAAAACCTGTGCGCCTACGGCGCCTATGATCTTGTCTCCTCGAGCGATGCCGAGGTGACCATTTTCGCCACCGGCTCGGAAATCGAGATCGCGCTCGAAGCGCGCCAGATGCTTGAGGCGAATGGTCACACCACCCGCGTGGTATCCGTGCCCTGCTTCGAGTTGTTCGAAGAGCAGAGCATGGAGTATAAACGGGCTGTTATCGGGGATTCCAAGGTCAAGATCGCCATCGAGGCGGGCATCCGTCAGGGATGGGACCGGTTTATCGGTTCCGATGGCCTGTTCATCGGCATGACCGGGTTCGGCGCGTCCGGACCCTACAAGGAACTCTACGAGCATTTCGGCATCACCGCCGAGGCCACTGTTGCCGCGGTTGAAGCCCGCCTGCATGACAAAGCCTGATCCGCAAGGAAACAGGCGCCCTCAGACCCGCGACGGAGAACGAGCATGAAGACCAGGATTGCAATCAACGGATTTGGCCGGATCGGCCGCAATGTGGTGCGCGCGATTTATGAATCGGGCCGCCAGGATATCGACATCGTTGCGATCAACGACCTCGGCCCGGTTGAAACCAATGCCCATTTGCTGCGCTGGGATTCGGTCCACGGCAAGTTCCCCAAGACAGTCGAGGTCGATGGCGACACGATCCGGATTGAAGGCGGCGATTCATTCAAGGTCTTCGCTGAACGCGATCCCAAGAACCTGCCCTGGGCCGACCTCGGCGTCGATATCGTGATGGAATGCACCGGCATCTTCACCGCCAAAGACAAGGCCGTCTATCACCTGGAAGCCGGCGCCAAGCGCGTTCTGGTGTCAGCCCCGTCGGCGGGCGCCGACAAGACCATCGTCTACGGCGTCAACCATGATGTGCTGACCAAGGACGATCTGGTCGTCTCCAATGCATCCTGCACCACCAACTGCCTGGCGCCGGTCGCCTATGTGCTCAACAATGCCATCGGCATCGAGAAGGGCATGATGACGACGATCCACTCCTACACCGGGGATCAGCCGACGCTCGACACCATGCACAAGGATCTCTACCGCGCCCGCGCAGCCGCCATGTCGATGATCCCGACGTCGACGGGCGCAGCCAAGGCAGTGGGTCTGGTTCTGCCGGAACTCAACGGCAAGCTCGACGGCATGTCCATTCGCGTACCGACCCCGAATGTCTCGGTTGTCGATCTCAAGTTCATCGCCAAGCGCGCCACCTCCGTCGAGGAAATCAACAAGGCGATCCGCGACGCGGCGGAAGGCGAGCTGAAGGGTGTTCTGGGCTTTACCGATGAGCCCAATGTCTCCATCGACTTCAACCACAACCCGCATTCCTCGGTCTTCCACATGGACCAGACCAAGGTGATGGACGGAACCTTCTGCTCGATCCTGACCTGGTATGACAATGAGTGGGGCTTCTCCAACCGGATGAGCGACACGGCTGTCGCCATGGCAAAGCTCATCTAGGTTTGAAATTCAGACCTAGATTGCTGCCCTGATTGGACCGATCACAATTGCACCGCCACCGTTTCAAACCGGTGGCGGTGCTGATTCCCACCCATGCTCGAGCTGAATATTTGCCGGCTTATCGGCCTTTCCAAAGTCGCACAAATTGTCACCTTGTTTTGAAGGCAAGTGTCGCTTCGCGTGCATCCGGACATTGCTCCGAATGCCGCCTTCTTTCATACTCGACACGCTGGACGCCGATTTTCGAGTTTACCGCGGCGTCAGAACAAGGGACGGCGATTGGAAACTTTCTACATCGTGACATTGGCCTCGATGTCACTCATTCTCATTGCTGCTTTTTCCAGTCTTCTCGCGGAGCGGTTTGGCGCTCCGCTCCTGCTGCTCTTCCTGCTCATCGGCCTGGTGGCTGGCGTCGACGGGCTGGGCATCGATTTCTCCAACAATTCCGCAGCCTTCATGCTGGGGTCGATCGCGCTTGCGATCATCCTGTTTGATTCGGGCTACGGGACCTCGCTGCACTCCTTCCGGCAAGCGGCAATACCGGCCCTGACACTGGCCACCGTCGGCGTGTTGTTCACTGCCATCCTGTTTGGCGTCGCCGCGCGCTTCCTGCTGGGCTTTAGCTGGCTGGAAGGGCTGCTGCTGGGCTCAATCGTCGCCTCCACCGACGCCGCCGCGGTGTTCTTTCTGCTGCGCACCGGCGGCATCAACATCCGCGACAAGGTCCGCTCGACGCTGGAAGTCGAGTCCGGCACCAACGACCCGATGGCGATTTTCCTGACCGCTGCCCTTGTCAGCTTCATGGCCAGTGGTGAGGTGCTGGATGGCGCAGTACCCGACCTGCTTCGGTTGTTCGCCCAGCAGATCGGCCTGGGCTTGGTGCTTGGACTTGCCGGCGGGTTTCTGATTGTTCAGATCATCCGGCGCATTCCGGTAGAACGCGGTCTCGCGCCTATCTTCGTGCTGGCTCTGGCGCTTCTGGTCTTTGCCTATACCTCTGCGATTGGCGGCAGCGGCTTCCTCGCAGTCTACGTGGCAGGCATCTATGCCGGCAACAAGAAGATCCGGCCAAAGACATCAATCATCCGCTTCCAGGAAGGCATGACCTGGCTGGCGCAGATCATCATGTTTCTCGTGCTCGGCCTTCTCGCCACGCCTTCGCAATTCCCGCAAATCGCTCTTCCCGCCATTGCCCTGGCCATATTCCTCGTTTTCATTGCCCGTCCGCTGGCAGTCTGGTTGTGCCTGCTGCCGTTTGACTACACCCAGCGGGAAACAGGTTTCGTGGCCTGGGTGGGCTTGCGCGGCGCAGTTTCCATCCTCCTGGCCATCCTGCCCATTCTGGGCAATCTCGAGAACGGGCAACTCTATTTCAACACAGCCTTCATCGTGGTGATGGTCTCGCTTGCGATTCAGGGGTGGACCGTCAAGCCGATAGCCCGCCGCCTCGGGCTGATCGTCCCTCCACAGATCGGCGCCATCGACAAGCTTGAGCTCGATCTCCCCGGCACCGCCAATCACGAGCTTCTCGCCTACCGGGTGGTCGCCGACAGCCCGGTGCTGCGTGGCGAACGGATTCCCCGATGGGCGCGCCCCTCGCTGGTCATTCGCGACGGTAAATCGATGCGCTACCAATATGCCGGCCGGCTGCAGGAGAACGACCATGTCTACCTGTTCATCGCGCCCGGGTTTTCGCGTCTCCTCGACAGGTTGTTTGCCTCCAAGGTCGAGGTGCTGGACGACGATACAGAATTCTTCGGCACCTTCACCATCGATCCGTCCGGGACGGTCGAAGACCTCGATCTTGCCTATGGTCCGGGCCTGCTCAGCGCTTCGGAAAAAACAATGACGGTCGCGGAACTGATGAAACATCGCCTCGGCGATGCCCCTGAATACGCCGATCGTGTCAAAGTCGGACGGATTGTGCTGATCGTTCGCCAGACCGATGAACACGGCATCATAAAATCGGTCGGGATTTCACTCGAACCGGTGGCGCCAGTGACCCGTCTGCCCCTGTTTCTGAACCTGCGCGAGATAATCCAGCGGATACGGGACTACGCGCGCAAACGCCGCGGGTAAGGAGCGCCGGTTCGGGCGGGAATCTTGATCCGCAGCCTTGCGCAGTCATCCGAGCGGTGTAATCTCGCGCCAAAATCCCGCCAACGCGACGAACGGACCATGCCATGACCGCTTTCAAGACCCTCGATGATCTGACCGACCTTACCGGCAAGCGCGTGCTGTTGCGTGTCGATCTCAACGTTCCCGTCAAGGATGGCAAGGTCACCGACACGACCCGCATCGAGCGCGTCGCGCCCACCATCCGGGAACTGTCGGGCAAGGGCGCCAAGGTGATCCTGCTTGCGCATTTTGGCCGCCCCAAGGGCAAGGCCGACCCCTCGATGTCGCTCGATCCGATCGCCGGCGTCGTTGAAGACGTCCTCGATCACCGGGTCAATTTTGCAAGCGATTGCATTGGCGAGGCCGCCCAAAAGGCGGTGGACGCCATGGTCGACGGCGATGTGTTGCTGCTGGAAAACACCCGCTTTCATGCCGGTGAGGAAAAGAACGACCCCGGGTTCACTGAAGCACTGGCAAAAAACGGCGACATCTATGTCAACGATGCCTTTTCCGCGGCACACCGCGCCCATGCCTCGACCGAGGGCCTGGCGCATCTGCTGCCCGCCTTTGCCGGCCGCACCATGCAGGCCGAATTGATAGCCCTCGAAAAGGGCCTCGGAAAGCCGGCGCGGCCGGTGGTGGCGATTGTCGGCGGGGCAAAGGTCTCCTCCAAGATCGATCTGCTCAAGAACCTGGTCAAGAAGGTCGATGCGCTGGTGATCGGCGGCGGCATGGCCAACACGTTCCTGGCCGCCCGCGGCATCGATGTCGGCAAGTCGCTGTGCGAACATGACCTTGCCGCAACCGTCAACGAGATCGAGGCGGAGGCCACGGCGGCGGGCTGCGCATTGGTGCTGCCGGTCGATGGCGTGGTGGCGCGTGAGTTCAAGGCGAATGCAGACAGCGAGACTGTCGACGTCACGGCGATCCCGGCTGACGCGATGATGCTCGATATCGGGCCGAAATCGATCGCGTCCGTCAATGCCTGGATTTCCAAGGCCGACACGCTGGTCTGGAACGGTCCGCTCGGCGCCTTCGAAATTCCGCCCTTCGACACGGCCACCGTCTCGGCGGCCCAGCATGCCGCCCGCCGCACCGGGGAAGGACTTCTGGTCTCCGTGGCCGGCGGCGGCGATACCGTCTCGGCCCTTAATCACGCCGGCGTGGCTGAGGATTTCACCTATGTCTCCACCGCCGGCGGCGCCTTTCTGGAATGGATGGAAGGCAAGCCCTTGCCGGGCGTCGATGTTCTCAAGGTGTGAAACAGGCGCCGCGCTTCACCTCGAGCGACGAACGACATGCCCCGCGTCAAAATCACTTTTATTTTCAATCGATTGAAAGCTCTTCAATCGATTCAAACGAACCCGGGCCTATTTTCTTCTCGCAGCTGCATCTGATAAACCAGCCTTCAAGATTGAGATGAACGGGGATCCAGGCATGATGAATGCAACCATGGCGCAGCAGATGACACAGAAGGACGGCTTCATCGCCGCGCTCGACCAGTCGGGCGGGTCCACGCCCAAGGCGTTGAAACTTTACGGTGTCGAGGAAGACGCCTATTCCAATGACGAGGAAATGTTCGCGCAGATCCACGCCATGCGCGCGCGCATCATCAAGTCGCCCGCCTTCACCGGCGACAAGGTGATCGGGGCAATCCTGTTCGAACGCACCATGGACAGCGACATCGACGGCATTCCCACCGCCGATTATCTCTGGGACAAGCGCGGAATCGTGCCGTTTCTGAAGGTCGACCAGGGTCTGGGCGCGGAAGAGAACGGCGTGCAGTTGATGAAGCCAATGGGCGGACTCGACGCGCTTCTGGACCGCGCGGTCGCCAAGAATGTCTTCGGCACCAAGATGCGATCGGTCATCAATGCCGCCGACAAGGAGGGCATCGAGGCCGTCGTCGCCCAGCAATTTGAAGTCGGAAAGCAGATCCTCGCTCACGGCCTGATGCCGATCATCGAACCGGAAGTGAACATCAAGATCGCCGACAAAGCCGAGGCCGAAGAGCTGCTGCTGTCAGCACTCGTGCGCCACCTCGACACCCTGCCATCGGGTCAACAGGTCATGCTCAAGCTGTCGCTACCGACAAAGACCAATCTCTACAAGCCCTTGGTGGATGATGCACGCGTCATGCGCGTCGTCGCACTGTCCGGCGGTTATTCCCGTGATGAGGCCAATCGCCTGCTCAGCGCCAATGACGGCGTGATCGCCTCGTTTTCGCGGGCGCTCACCGAAGGCCTCTCCCATGGCCAGTCGGACGCCGAGTTCGATGCGACGCTGGCCGCCACGATCGACAGCATCTACGAGGCGTCCCGCGCCGGCTGACCGGCCATCATCGAATTCGATTTGTTGCAACCCGCCGTGGCAACACGGCGGGTTTCCTTTTAAGGTGACGGCGCTATCGATGCATGGTGATTGACGGGGGCTGAAACGGCTCATGAATAAATTCCTCGCCAGCCTCACAAGTTGGGTGCTTGTTCCCGTGGCCATCATCCAGGGCGCTGGCGTGCGCAAATCCGCGCCCCGGCTTCCGCCACCGCACGGCCGGCCCAAAGGCCTGATCGGCGAGGGGCCGCCCGAGTTCCGTCTGCTGGTCATCGGCGATTCCTCCGCCGCCGGCGTTGGCGCCGACCGCATCGAGGACACGCTCGGCCCGCAGCTTGCCCAGTGCCTGAACCGGATGACGGGAAAGCCGGTCTCCTGGCGCAACGCCGGCGCCAATTCAGCCACAGCGGCGGAGATTCGCGATCACCTGGTTCCCAATATCGAGGAGCGCGACTTCACTCATGTGGTGCTCGCCGTCGGCACCAATGACGCCAAGAACTACGTGACAAAATCCCGCTTCAAGAAAGGCTTCGGCGGCCTGCTCTATGCGGCCCACGCCCGCTGGCCCGATGCCAGGATCTACTGGTCTCCGGTGATCGCCATGGCGGATGTCCCGGCGTTGCCGCCGGCGCTGGCGTTCATTCTTGGCCTCCGGTCCGCCATCATCAATACCACCGGCGCGCAACTCTGCCACGAACGCTGCGGCGCCGCCATCGATCCGCTGCCCATCGATGGACCGGAAGGCTTTGCCATTGACGGGTTTCATGCCAATGCGCTTGGCTACAAGCACTGGGCCGAGCATGTGGCCCGGTTTATTCAGGACGCAGAACGAGCGCCATCATCATCGCAAAGATGAGAATGATGGCAATCTTCCAGACATCTGCCCGCTTGCGAAGACCGGGAAGCCCGAATGGCTTGATCAGATGCAGCCCCATTGCGACCAGAACCAGAACCAGCAGTATTTTTGTCGACATGCGCTGCGCCTTTTTCATTCCAGCCATAAACCTGTCATGATCAGGGTCGATCAGCTAGGCTCGTTATGCGGTCATTTGATTCCCGGTCCGCTCCATATCTGAAACGCTTTTACACACCGGAACATCATGCGTCGCAATCTTCTTCCCGTTTTGTCATTGCTGCTGGGCACGGCATTTCTGCTCGCTGGCAATGGCCTGCACGGCCTGTTGCTGCCGATGCGCGGATCTGCCGAAGGCTTCTCACCGACCTCTCTGGGGCTTCTGGGTACGAGTTGGGCGACAGGCTTCGTGCTTGGATGCATCTATTCGCAGCGCCTGGTCAGGCGTATCGGGCATGTCCGGGCGTTTTCCGCATTCGCTGCCATGATTGCCATTATCGCGCTCTTGACCGGCCTGCTGGTGGACCCTGTATCCTGGATCATTCTTCGGGTGGTCACCGGCTTTTCGATCGCCGCCGCTTTCATGATCATCGAAAGCTGGCTCAATGAACGGGCCACCAACGAAACCCGCGGGTTGATCTTCTCGCTCTACATGACTGTCACCTATGTCGCCATTGTGGCCGGGCAGATGAGCATCGCGCTCGGTGACATCAACCAGTCGACCTTTTTCATCATCGCCGGAATTCTTTACTGCCTGGCGTTGCTGCCCACGGCCGTGTCCACCGCCTCCAGCCCGGCGCCGCTCAAGGAGGTCAAGCTCGACCTCAGGATGATCTACCGGAACTCACCGGTCTCCTTCATCTCGATCCTGCTGATCGGAATCGCCAATGGCGCCTTTGGCACCCTGGCTCCGGTCTTTGGCGCCGATGTCGGATTGAGCACCTTCGCGATCGCAACGATGATGTCGATTACCATTTTCTCGGGCGCTGTCATGCAGTTGCCCGCTGGCCGCATGTCGGACCGCATGGACCGGCGCTATGTCCTGGCAGGCCTTGCCGTGATTGCGGGGCTATCGGGACTTGCCATCGCCGTAATCCAGCCTTCCGGAATCAGTGTCCTGTTCGGGCTGATCTCGCTTTATGGCGCAATGTCCTACACGCTCTATTCCATCACGGTGGCCCACGCCAACGACTTTGCCCCAAGCGACAAGTTCGTCACCGTGTCCGGCGGACTGCTGCTGCTCTACGGCATCGGCACCATCATCGGCCCGCTCATTGGCGGCCTCGCCATGGCGAGCAACACCTATCTGCTGTTCGCGGTGACTGCGGCAGCCCATGTCGGCATTGCCGTCTACGCCATGATCCGCACCCGCATACGCGCGGCAATTCCCGCCGATGAGCGCGAAAACTTCACCTCAACGCCCCTTGCGCGTTCCGCAACGCCGGAATCGATCAACCTCGACCCCCGCGCCGCTGCGCAAGAGGATTGAGCCCCGGCATTCGACCCTGAATGGGTCAGCCCATGTCGAGCACGATCTTGCCGATGTGATCGCCGTCCTCCATGCGCTGATGCGCGGCCGACGCCTGGTCCATCGGAAAGATCGAATCCATCACCGGCAGCACCTTGCGCTCGCTCAGCAGCGGCCAGACATGCTGGCGCAGTTCCTCGGCGATCGTGGCCTTGAATGCAATGTCCCGCGCTCTGAGCGTTGATCCGGTGTGGGTCAGCCGCTTCATCATCAGCAGCGAAAAATCGACTTCCGCCTTCCGGCCCTTCAGAAAGGCGATCTGGACAATCCTGCCTTCGATCGCGGCCGCCTTGTAGTTGCGGTTGATATAGTCGCCCCCCACCATGTCGAGGATCAGATCCGCGCCCTTGCCATCGGTCGCCGTTGCGACCGCTTCGACAAAATCGCTTTCGTGATAATTGATCGCCACATCCGCGCCCAGTTCCCGCATCGCCGCGCATTTCACCTCGGAGCCGGCCGTTGCCAGCACTCTCGCGCCGAACGCCTTGGCGAGCTGAATTGCCGTGGTCCCGATGCCCGATGTGCCGCCATGAACCAGGAACGTCTCCCCCGACTTGAGCGCCCCGCGCTGGAACACATTGTGCCAGACGGTAAAGAAGGTCTCGGGGATGGCTGCCGCCTCGGTCATGGTCAGGCTGCCGGGTGCGGGCAGCGCGTTGGTTTCATCCACGCAGCAGAACTCGGCATAGCCGCCACCGGGCACCAGCGCGCAGACACGGGCCCCCGGCTTGAAGCGACTGACCCCGCTGCCCACCGCCGTGACTTCGCCAGCGATCTCAAGCCCGGGAATGTCCGAAGCGCCGGGTGGCGGCGGATAGGCGCCCTGCCGCTGAAGGCAATCGGGACGATTGATGCCCGCCGCAAGAACCTTGACCAGCAGTTGGGTCTCCGACGGAACCGGCTTTTCCCGCGTCGTCAGTGTCAGGACTTCGGGGCCGCCAGGTTCGCGGATCTCAATTGCACGCATCGCTTCATTCTCCTGCCACTACTTTTCCACAACTTAGGCTCAGGCTAAGGTGACGGCAATGCTGGCGGGAATCTTGCCCAGTCCTGACCCGAAAGGAGACCCAAGCCATGTTCGCAGATGATGACCGGCCGAAACCCAAGAAGCTTCACGAAATCGGGTGCGACCTGACATTCCTTTCCGCAGGGGAACTTGAGGAGCGAATCGACCTGCTGAACCAGGAAATCGCCAGGCTCGAAGCAGACAAGCGCGCGAAAACCTCCAGCCGCAGCGTGGCCGAGAACCTGTTCAAGTCAAAATAGTTCATATATTCCTGATTCTTATGAGAAAATGAGGTTTTGTTAAGCTCCAGTTAAGCTTTACAAGTCTTTACTATGCGCATCCGGGTTTCCTGGATTTGACAGTTTGGCCTGCGGTCGAATTGTCTGACGCCTCCCTGTTAAACTCTTGAGAGCCGCTGATGCGGCTCTTTTTTTGTGCCCGGCCTTCGCCGCAAGCCATGCAGCCCTGCCTGAAAACGGCACAGCGCGACCGGCAATCGCGCCGGTGTTTCTCCCGTGAACAGCCCTGAAACCCGGTGTTTCGGGCCGCCGGGCATGTTAACCCTTTCTTAAGAATAGGCTTGCCGGAAACGGTACGAAGGTTCAGGATACACGGGCTCGGCAAAGATATGTGGCGCCAAGCAACAGCCGCCTAACCCAGTATTTTGTAATCAGGAAGTTCCGGCCAATGTCTGAAACCAGTCTCAACACCGTCAACCTCGCAGACCGCATGGCAAACTCAGCCCAGTTCAAGGCGCTCTATGCCGAGGGTATGGGACTGGTCGAGGAAACCGCGAACTATCTGGATGGCCCCGGGCGTGTCGCATCAAAAGCACTGCCCCGGATGGCCGGCGTGCTCTATGCCGCGGAATCCATGCGCCTGACCACACGACTGATGCAGATGGCATCCTGGCTGCTCCTGCAGCGGGCCGTCAACAATGGCGAGATGAATCGCGACCAGGTGATGGCCGAGAAGAGCAAGGTGCGCCTCGACAGCTTCAATTGCGACAAGTCGGCCCAGGGCTGGACCGACCTTCCGGAAGGCTTCCGCGATCTGGTCGAGCGTTCGCTGCGCATCCAGAACCGTGTGGCGATTCTTGACCGCGAAATCTATCGTCCCGCCGAGGCCGCTGCGCTGAAGCCGGACAATGAAAATTCGGTCCAGGCCCAGCAGCAGCTCCTGCAGACGGTTTTCAGCAAGCGCTAAGAGCGCCTGATCCTGTCAAAATCATTGCAAGGTCCGCGGCACTCGCGGACCTTTTTGCTTTCAGGGCCGGGGCCGTCGCGCGCCCCGTTTGCCGCCTGTTTCCCTTGAGCCGGCCCGGTCCAGGCGAGTGCGCCACTCCTCGACGTCAAGCCAAGCCGTTTCAGAACGCAAAGAAGCCCGCCTGATCGAACGGGCGGGCTTCGGATATCCGGCGGTAGCCGGACTGATTACAGGCTGAGGCCTTCGAAACGCTTCTTGAACTTCGAAAGACGGCCGCCACGGTCCAGCATCTGCTGGTTGCCGCCGGTCCAGGCCGGGTGCGACTTCGGATCGATTTCGAGGTTCATGGTGTCGCCTTCGGCGCCCCAGGTAGACCGGGTCATGTATTCGGTGCCGTCGGTCATGACCACCTTGATCATGTGGTACTCGGGATGGATGTTCGCCTTCATCTTCTTTGTCCTGCCGTTGGGAGGCCCCTGCGCAGCATTTAATGCGGCAATTTGGCCAAATACATAAACGAAGCCGGTGTCTGTAGGACAACGGCTTCCCAATTGGATGGCGAGCCTATACATGAAGGCTCAATCGATAACAAGGGTCGCCTCTTTTTTTGCAGACCCACGGGATGACCGAATACGCATACCAGGAGACGACGTGGCTGAACTATCCGAAACGACCCAAAAGGCGCGCCGGTCCGTGCGCCCGCTCACCCGTCTGGCCCCCTATGTGATGCGTTATCCACATCTGGTCATCGGAGCCCTGCTGTTCCTGCTGGTGGCGGCTGTCACCACTCTGTCGCTGCCGATGGCGATCCGGCGGATGATCGACCATGGCTTCTCCGCCCAGGATGCCGGATTCATCAACAGCTACTTCTCGATGCTGGCAGGGATCGCCATCCTGCTCGCCTTTGCATCCGCGTGTCGCTACTATTTTGTCATCACGCTCGGCGAGCGCGTGGTGTCCGATATCCGTCGCGATGTCTTTGACCACGTCATGCAATTGTCGGCCGCCTTCTATGATGCCAACCGGTCAGGCGAGATCGTCTCGCGTCTCACCGCCGACACGACCCAGATCAAGTCGACCGTCGGCGCCACGGCGTCGCTGGCGCTGCGCAACACCATCCTGTGCGTGGGCGCAGGCGCGATGATGTTCATTACTTCGCCCAAGCTCTCCGGACTGGTTCTTGCCGTCATTCCGCTCATCGTCTTCCCGCTGGTGGGCTTCGGCCGCAAGGTGCGCAAACGCTCGCGGGAGGCGCAGGACAGCCTCGCCGAAGCCATGACATTTGCCGGTGAAGCCATCGGCGCAACCCGGACCGTCCAGGCATTCAACACCGAGAAAGCCTCCCAGGCCCGCTTCAGCCAGGCTGTTGAAGTGGCCTTCACCGCCGTCCGCAGATCAATTCTCGCGCGCTCCGTCCTGACCGGCTTTGCCATTGCCATGGCGTTCGGATCGATCGTCGCGGTGCTCTGGTATGGCGCGCAATCGGTCCTGTCGGGCGAGATGACACCCGGCACCCTCGGTCAGTTCCTGCTCTATTCGGTCTTTGCCGCAGGCAGCCTCGGCGCGCTGTCGGAAGTCTGGGGCGAACTGTCCCAGGCTGCAGGCGCCTCCGAGCGGTTGAGCGAACTGCTTGACGAAGTGCCAAGCATCCGCGCTCCGAGTTCGCCAAAGCCGCTGCCCCTGCCGGCGGAAGGCGACATTCGCTTTGACGACGTGCATTTCGCCTACCCTGCCCGGCCCGACACCTCCGCGCTGACCGGCACCAGCTTTCATGTCCGGCCCGGCGAGACCGTTGCCGTGGTCGGCGCATCGGGCGCCGGCAAATCGACCCTGTTCTCGCTGATCCTGAGATTCTATGACGCAACCTCGGGGGCCGTGCTGATCGATCATGTCGATGTCCGCGACGCCGATCCCGCCGAGGTGCGCGCCCGCATCGCGCTTGTGCCGCAGGATGTGACCATCTTCGCCGGCAGCGTCGGCAGCAACATCGCCTTCGGACGGCCCGGCGCGAGCCAGGCTGACATTGAGGCCGCGGCCATCGCCGCACAGGCGCATGACTTCATCCTGGCGCTGGACCAGGGCTACGACACTCCCGTCGGCGAGCGCGGCATCACGCTCTCGGGCGGGCAGCGCCAGCGCGTGGCGATCGCCCGGGCAATCCTGCGCGACGCACCCATCCTGCTTCTCGATGAAGCGACATCGGCGCTCGATGCGGAAAACGAGAAACTGGTGCAGAAGGCGCTGGAGGTGCTGATGGAAAACCGCACCACGATCGTCATCGCCCACCGGCTGGCGACCGTGCTGCGCGCCGATCGCATTCTGGTCATGGACAAGGGTCGGATCGTCGAGCAGGGCAGTCATGCCGAACTGGTCGCCCGCGGCGGTCTCTATGCCCGTCTCGCCCGCCTGCAGTTCGAGCATGGCGCCGAAGCCCTGACACTTGACGCCGCGTCCGGGCTGGAAATGAAAGCCGGCGAATAAACTCTATGATACAGCCGGCAACATTCTTGTGAAAGCCCTCAAATCAGGGTAATCATCCGGTGTTCGTCTGGAAGCCACGCGGGGGACGGGACGCCTGTCCGCGGGCTATAACAGGAACATTCAGAAGGTGTATCCACGATGCGGAATGACGCGGAGTGGCGAACCCTGCTCTTGGCAGGCGTTTGCTATGCTGTGTGGTTGTTGCTGACGTTTGGGTGGGCTGACTTGCCGGACATTTTGCGTGTCCTTGTGCTGATTCCCACGATTACGCTGCATTCCTCGCTCCAACATGAATTCCTGCATGGTCATCCATTCAGGAACCAGAAACTCAACGATCTCTTGATCGCCCCGCCAATTGGAGTGCTGGTGCCTTACCTGCGCTTCAAATCCTGCCATCTTACCCACCACATCAACGAAAACATCACCGACCCCTATGACGATCCGGAGAGCTATTATCTCGACCGGACTGTCTGGGCGACACTACCGGCCTGGTTCCGGAGTCTGCTTGTCGCCAACAACACCCTTGTCGGGCGGATAACCCTCGGACCGGCGCTCGCCACGGTCGGGTTCCTTCGCAGCGAATACGTCCGCGCCAAGGCCGGCGACAGGGCTATTCCTATGATATGGCTGCGTCATATTCTGGCAGTAGTCTTGCTGTTCTGGTTGATCAGTTCCTATGGCAGCCTGCCGCCCATGGCCTACTTCATCGCTGCCTATTTCGGCATGGGGCTCTTGATGGTGCGTTCGTTTCTTGAACACCAGGCGGTGGAGAAGACCAACCAGCGCTCGGTGATCATCGAAACCAGGGGTCCGTTGAGCCTGCTGTTTCTCAACAACAACTTCCATTCGGTTCACCATGCCTATCCGTCGCTGGCCTGGTACCGCATTCCCGCTTTCTTCCGGGAAAACAGGGAGCGGTTCCTGCGCATGAATGGCGGCTACCGCTATGAAAGCTACTGGGAAGTGTTCCGCCGTTTTGCTTTCCGGCCCAAGGAGCCGGTGGCCTGGCCGATCGAGCGCCAACGCAAACGGCGCGGCGAGGCGAAGTGAAGTGGTCACGCCACCGGGAGGGAGCGCCATGACCGGCGCCGCCTCCCTGCCGATGTATGACTGGCCGGAGATCCGGCACGCCACCGATGCCCTTTGGGCCGGCATCCGCGGGAACCTGTGCAAGCGGGGAATTGCGGCGCCGGCTGCGCTCGACCGGAGCGCCGATCCGGAGCCGCTCTGGACCGAACCCGGTCTCATCCTGTCGCAGACCTGCGGCTACCCCTATGCCACCCGGCTCACGGGCAAGGTGGCGCTGGTGGGAACGCCTGCCCATGCGGCGACCGGCGCCAGCCCCGGGCACTATTTCAGCGTGCTGATCGCGCGGAAGCGAGATGCGCCTGTCAGGCTGGACGATCTCGCCGGACTGCGCTTTGCCTTCAACATGGTTCACTCGCAATCAGGCTTCGCCGCCCCGGTCCGTCTGCTCGCCGCGGGCGGACATGCATCCCTGCCCCCGCCGCTTCAAACAGGCGCGCACCGGGCGTCGATCCGGGCCGTGGCCGAGGGTGAGGCGGACTGGGCAGCCATTGACGCCGTGACATGGGAACTGGCCAAGCGGCATGAGCCGCTGGCGCGAGATCTCGTGGTTTTCGCCAGAACGCCGGAAACACCGGCCTTGCCGCTAATCACAAGCCTTCGCCAGACCAACAACGGCGATGCAATCTCGGGTGCTGTCGAGGCGGCGATCGATGAACTGGAGCCAGATATTCGCGAGGCGGCCCTTCTGACCGGACTGGTGCGGTTCAAGCCGGAGGATTACGCTCCGCTGGCGGCTGCGCTGCCTGTCGGCCAGGTTTTCCCGGGATTGGCTAGCTGAAAAACGGCTGTCAGCGTTCGGTCAGCTTCAACTCGATCCGGCGATTGGTGGCGCGGTCTGTATCGGTATCGCCTTCGGCAATCGGCTGGAACTCGCCGAAGCCCGCAGCCACCAGCCGGTTGGCAGGCACTCCGTTTGCAATCAGATATTTGACCACCGATGTGGCGCGGGCGCTGGAAAGCTCCCAGTTGTCGGCATAGCGGCCAGTGCCCGACAGCGGCACATTGTCGGTGTGACCGTCGACGCGCAGCACCCAGTTGATTTCCTCGGGGATCTCGCGCGCAAGCTCGTTGATGGCGCTTGCGAGCTTGGCCATCTGCTCCTGACCGGCGGGATTGAGCTCATTGCCGCCCGAGGGAAACAGAACCTCCGACTGGAACACGAAGCGGTCACCCACCACGCGCACATCCTCGCGGCTCGACAGGATCTCCCGCAAGCGTCCGAAGAAGTCGGACCGGTAGCGGTTGAGTTCCTGGACGCGCTGCGCCAGCGCGACATTGAGACGCCGGCCGAGATCGGCGATCTTGGTCTGTGTCTCCCGGTCCTTTGCCTCTGATACTTCGAGCGCATCCTCAAGAGCGCCAAGCTGGGTTCTGAGCGCCGCAATCTGCTGGTTGAGCAGGTCGACCTGGTTGAGCGCCCGCTGCGAGACCTGTTTCTCGGCATCGAGGGTTTCGGACAGGCTTCCAATCCGGGCTTCCGCCGCTTCGCTTGCGCCCGAGCCGCTGGCGAGAAGCTCCTGCAACCGCGACCGGTCGGACTCCGATTGCGACAGCGACGCCTGCAGATTGGCGAGTGTATCCTCCAGATCCTGCTTGCCCGAGCGCTCGAGCGCCAGAAGCTGGGTCAACTCGTTGATCTGGCTGTTGAGCCGGTTGAGCACTTGGTCGCGGCCGGAGATCTCGCGCGACAGGAAAAACTGCGCCAGCACGAACACCGTGAGCAGGAACATGATGGACAGCAGCAAGGTCGACAAGGCGTCGACAAATCCCGGCCAATAGTCGACCCCGTGTTCCCGCCGCCGGTTCCGCGCCAGCGCCATGCCTATTTGTCTCCGATCTTGTCGGCGAGCTTGTCGAGCGTTTCGCGCATCCGCCGCGATTCCGCCTGTTGCGCTTCAATCCAGTCACGCAGCATCTGCTGTTCGTTGCGCATGTTCTTGACCAGGCCCTGGATGCCTTCGGCAAGACTGGCCATGGCTGCCGTGGTCCGGGGCGTCATGCCCGAATCCTGCGACAATTTCTGCATCCGTTCGGACAGCATCCGGATTTCTTCGGTGGCGCCTGCTCCATCGGCCGGCATGGTCATGCCGGAATCGAGATCCGTCATGGTCGAGAGCCAGTTTTCGAGCTCGGTGTAGAACCGGTTCTGGGCGCGTCCGGCCTGAAGATCCAGGAATCCGAGGATCAGCGATCCGGCAAGGCCGAAGAGCGAGGAGGAGAACGCCGTGCCCATTCCGTCGAGCGGCGCCGAGAGGCCGGTTTTCAGCGTAGACAGCACATCATCCGTGCCGCCGGTCCCCGGGTCCAGCGACTGGATCACCTGGTTGATCGACCCGATGGTGCCAAGCAGGCCCCAGAACGTGCCAAGCAGCCCCAGAAACACCAGGAGCCCGATCAGGTAGCGCGAGGTGTCGCGCGACTCGTCAAGCCGTGTCGCGATGGAATCGAGAATGGACCTGAGCGAGGTGGTCGACAGCGCCATCGACTGGCGGCGGCCGATCAGGGCCCGCATCGGCGCCAGCAGCACCGGATCGCGGCCGACCTTTTCGGCGTCACCCGTGGCCCGCAGCGAATTGACCCAGCGCACTTCCGGACGAAGCCTTAGCACATGGGTGAAGACCAAGAGCACGCCGACGGCGAGCACGCCGAGGATCAGCCCGTTCAGGCCGGGATTGGCGAGAAACGCCGTCTGGATCTGCCGGTAGAGAATGGCCGCAACGAAACCGGAGAGGATGAGAAAGATCATCATGCTCCAGAAGAACACCAGCGGACTGGAGAGCTTGTAGGGATCGGCCCCGCTGCCGTCTTCCGAGATGCCCCATCCTGACAATGTCAGTTTTGCCATGCGTTGTCCGTCCTGGCCTTTGTCTCAAATCACAAGATTGTGCGAAGACTAGCCGATATTGTGGCGGAATTGAAAGCATGCTTTCAAAACAAAGCTGTGACGGCTTCGCTCAGGCGGTCGGAACGGGCCGTTGGATGAGGTCGAGAAGGCCCTTGAGAACATATTCATTGCCGGCGGCCACGGATTTCGTGCCGAACATGTCGGTTCCGCCGGTCATGTCGGAGACAAAGCCTCCGGCTTCCCGGATCAGGATAAGGCCTGCCGCCATGTCCCACGGCTCCAGCGGCTTTTCCCAGAATCCATCCAGCCGGCCTGCCGCCACATAGGCCAGATCAAGCGCTGCCGCGCCCATCCGTCGGATGCCCGCGCATTCGCCCATGACATGGCGCAGCTCGACCAGGAACTTGCCATGATGACCGCGCCCCAGATGCGGCACGCCGGTCCCAATGACCGCATCCGACATCGCCTTGCGTCCCGCCACGCGCAGACGCCGGTCATTCAGGAACGCGCCGCCGCCCCGTTCGGCCGTGTAGAGCTCATCGGTGGCCGGATTGTAGATGACCCCGGCCACGATTTCGCCATTGCGTTCGAGCGCGATCGAAACCGCGAAATGCGGCATGCCGTGCAGAAAATTCGTTGTGCCGTCGAGCGGATCGACGATCCAGCGATGGGCGCCGTCCGTGCCGGTCTGCTCGTCGCTCTCCTCGCCCATGAAGCCATAGGTCGGCCGCGCCCGCAGAAGCTCGGTCTTGATGATGGTCTCGGCCTTGCGGTCGGCCTGGCTGACATAGTCCGCCGGCCCCTTGAGCGAGACCTGCAGGTTCTGGACCTCGCCGAAATCGCGCGCAAGCGAGCGCCCGGCCTTGAGCGCCGACTGAACCATCACGTTGAGAAGGGCTGAACGCGCCATCTATGTCATTCCTTGGTGTCGGCGGCGCGTGTCGGTCGCGGCCGGGATCAGTTTCAGTCAGCGCGGCGCAGATAGGTCAACTCGTTGGTGTCGACGATCACCCGCTCGCCGGCCGAGATAAATGGCGGCACGAGAATGCGTACGCCATTTTCCAGGATTGCAGGCTTGTAGGACGATGCAGCGGTCTGGCCCTTGACCACCGGATCCGCTTCGGTGATTGCGAGCGTCACGTGATCCGGCAGGGCAATGCCAATCGGCCGCTCATCATAAAGCTCCACCGTCACCATCATGCCGTCCTGAAGGAAGGCGCGGCGATCGCCAACAAAATCCTTCTGCAGCTCAAGCTGCTCGTAGCTCTCCAGATCCATGAACACCAGCGCCTCGCCCTGCTCATAGAGGAACTGGAAGTCCTTCTGTTCGAGCCGGATGCGTTCGACCGTTTCAGAGGCCCGGAAACGCTCGTTGAGCTTGGTGCCGTCGATCAGATTTTTCATCTCGACCTGGTTGAAGGCGCCGCCCTTGCCAGGCTTGACCGCATTGGTTTTCACCACGGCCCACAGGCCGCCATTGTGCTCAAGCACATTGCCGGGGCGAATTTCATTTCCGTTTATTTTCATGGGAATATTCCGCGTCAGCTTGATCCGGCCCGGTTTTCGGCGCCGCTTGGCGGCCTCAAGACCACAAATGGCTCAGCTTTTCAAGTCTCGCGCTTGATCAGCCGCTTCGATATCCCGGCTCAGCGCCTGCCGAACTTGTTTGCGGCGTCAATCGCCTGTTTCTGTTCTTCTTCCGTCAGGCCCTGATAGAAATCGGCAAGCGACCGGTCGTCATACCCGGCACGGCGCGACAGGATGTACCATTTCGCCGCCTCCACCGGATCACCCAAGGTGCCTATCGCATTGATGTGCAGAACCGCCATCCGGTTCTGTGCAATCACATTGCCTCGGGTCGCGGCAACCTTCATCCAGCGAAATCCATTCTCATAGTCCTTGGGACCGCCGATCCCGTCGATCAGCCACATGGCATAATCGAGCTGCGCGGTGTCGAAGCCTGCGCGTGCCGCCTTCTCCATGAATTCCCGTGCCAATGCCCGTTTCTCGTCCGGAACGCCGACTGTATTGCTGTATATCTGGGCCAGCGCATACTGGGCGTCCGGGACGCCCTGTTCAGCCGCTTTCTCAAAATAGGGCAGGGCTTCAAGAATGCCTGCGTCACCCGGCTTTTTGGAAACCAGCGCCTGGGCGTGGTTGAACTGGGCGAAGGCATTGCCCGCATCCGCGGCCTTTTTCATCAATTCTTCGGCCCTTGCGGCGTCGGCTTTCACATGCCTGCCCTCAAGCAGCATGACACCATATTTGAACTGGGCAGATGCATCGCCGCTTTCTGCCGCCTGAGCATACCAGAAAGCCGCATCATCCATGTTGCGCGCCACACCCAGACCGGCCGCAAAAAGCTCGGCAACAAGGGTCTGCGCCGCCGGATCGCCCAGTTGCGCGCGCGGCAGCGCCAGTTCCATCGCCGTGAGGTAGTAACCGCGTTGAAAAGCCCCGAAGGCTCGCGCGGTCGCGTCGTCTGAGACTCCAGTGTCGCTCGTCACGGCTTCAGCACTCTTGGCGTCAGCGGCCCCAGCGGTGGCCGGGGCCGCTTCACCGGTGGTGCTGTCCTGCGCAAGCGCCGCGCCGCTCAGCAGCGTCAGCACCGCAGCCAGCGGCAGCAATCGGGAAGATCGGCAGAGCTTGGCGTTGGACTTGCGGGCAATCGTGAGATCTGGATCTGACATTCGACGCATTATCGGCCAAACCGTGGCGCTTTTTCGTCCAGCGCGGCGTTGATTTCGGCAACAATGCGCGGGGCCTCGGCCGGATCTGCGAAGACCGCCTTTCCGAAGGCGATGAACTCGGCGCGGGTCTCGGCCATCGCTTCCACGAAGGCCGTGCTCGTGCCGCCCATCACCACGCACGGAATCTCGATCATGTCCGCCCACCATTCCGCAAGCGCCAGGTTCTTGGAATGCGGCTCCGGCTTGATGTCCCCGGCAATCGAGCCGAACATGATGTAGTCCGGCTGCGCCTCGCCGATCGAGAGCGCGGCATGGCGCTCGCGCGCATTGCCGCCGCCCACGATCAATCCGGGAGCATGGCGTTCGACCGCTTCCGCCATGGCCGTGGGTCCTACCTCTATATGCAGACCGTCGGGCCGGACCCGGCCGGCGACGCGGGAATCGCCCGCGACCAGGGCCGCCGCGCCGGCGGCCTGAATGACCGGGACCAGCGCCTCGCACCGCTTCTGGAAGCTCTTTTCATCGAGATCGTGTTGCGGAATGATGACCGAGGCGACATCGCCACCGCGGAGCGCATCGGCAGTCACTGCCGCCAGTTCAGCGGCATCGGCAATATCTGGCGTCACGAGGACAAGGCGGCAACGATTGATCGGGTCGGTCATGAGATTTCCTGTCGGGCCAGTGCCAAAAGCCGATATGGCCAATTGAATGCAAACGGGATAGACCGGCGCGGCACAAGGATCAACTACCCCGATGATGACGGACCCGTACTTCTATGCCGCCGCAGTTCCGGCCGTCATCATGGTCGGGCTTTCCAAGGGTGGCTTTGGCGGCGCCATGGCGCTGCTCGGCGTTCCGCTGATGGCTCTTGCCATTTCGCCTGTGCAGGCCGCGGCGATCCTTCTGCCGATCCTCATTGTCATGGACATTGCCAGCCTCTGGAGCTGGCGCAGCCACAAGGACACCCGCACCCTCTCGATCATGGTGCCCGGAGCCCTGATTGGCATCGGCATCGGCTGGGCCACCGCCGCCTGGGTCACAGTCGCAATGATCAGGCTGATCGTCGGCGCCGTGGCGCTCTGGTTTGTCTGGCGCTACATGGTGCAGAAACTGGCAGAAGCCCGCGGTGGAGACCGGAAGGCCGCGCGCGGACACCGGCCGGCCCAGGGCGTGTTTTGGGGTGCACTTGCCGGGTTCACCAGCTTCGTGTCGCACGCTGGCGGCCCGCCCTATCAGATCTACACACTGCCACTGCGGCAGGACCCCAGGACCTATACCGGAACCAGCGTCCGCTTCTTTGCCATCATCAATGCGCTCAAGCTGGTTCCCTATTTCGCGCTCGGCCAGTTCGACACCACCAATCTGTCGACATCGCTGGTCCTGGCGCCGCTCGCCCTGGTGGCAACGCTCGGCGGCGCATTCATCGTCAGGCGCATGAAGCCGGACGTTTTCTACCCATTCATGTACGTGATGGTGTTCCTTGCATCGCTGAAACTGATCTGGGACGGGACTGTTCACCTATTGGCCTGATGACAACGCTCGCTGCAGGTGATTTGATGTCGGACGTTTGACGACACCTGCACAGGAACCAGAGCTTGACCGCCAATCCCTATGAAACCGACCTCGACCGCAATCCCGCCAACTACCAGGCTCTGACGCCGCTGGCCCATCTCGAACGCGCAGCGCTGATCCATCCGGATCACACGGCAATCATTCATGGTGCATTGCGGGTGAGCTACAAGACCTTCATGGAACGTTCGAAACGGCTCGCCAATGCGCTGTCGGCAATCGGGATTTCCAAGGGCGACACGGTCTCGGTCATGCTGTCCAACACGCCTGCGATGCTCGAGGCTCACCATGGCGTGCCGATGCTGGGCGCGGTGCTTCATTCCATCAACACGCGGCTCGACGCCCAGGCGATCGCTTTCCAGCTCGATCACGCCGAGTGCAAGGTTCTCATTGTCGATCGCGAGTTTTCCGCCGTCATGGCCCTGGCGCTCGATCTCGCCGAAGTCCGGCCCGTGATTGTCGACTACGACGACACGGAATACCCGGCTGACGCCCCCTTCCCAAAGGGCGGGCGCATTGGAACCCACGATTACAACGAATTCGTTCTCGCGGCCCCCGCGGATTTCACCCGAACCCTGCCTGCCGATGAATGGGAGTCCATTTCGCTCAATTACACCTCCGGCACCACCGGAAACCCCAAGGGCGTGGTCTATCATCACCGCGGCGCGGCCCTGATGGGCTATTCCAACGTGATCGCATCCGGCATGGGACGCCACCCGGTCTATCTCTGGACCCTGCCGATGTTTCACTGCAATGGCTGGTGCTTTCCCTGGACGCTGAGTGTTGTCGGCGGCACCCATGTCTGTCTCCGCTGGGTCCGGGCCAAGGCCATGTACGACGCCATTGCCGATCACGGTGTCACCCATCTGTGCGGTGCGCCGATCGTGATGTCGACCCTGCTGAACGCCGCCGACGCCGACAAGCGCGACTTCTCCCACACCGTCAGCTTCAACACCGCCGCAGCACCTCCCCCTGAAGCGGTTCTCGCCGGCATGGCCGACGCCGGTTTCGAGGTGGTTCATCTCTACGGGCTGACCGAGACTTACGGCCCGGCGGTTGTCAACGAATGGAAGGCCGAGTGGTCGGCGCTTGAGCGAAGCGCCCGCACCACCAAGAAGGCGCGTCAGGGCGTACGATATCCGGCGCTGGAAGACCTGGCTGTGATGGACCCCGAAACCATGGAGAAAACGCCTGCGGATGGCGAGACCATCGGCGAGGTCATGTTCCGCGGCAACATCGTGATGAAGGGGTATCTGAAAAATCCCTCCGCCAGCGCAGAGGCCTTCCGTGGCGGCTGGTTCCACTCCGGCGATCTGGGCGTCATGCATCCCGACGGCTACCTGCAGCTCAAGGACCGGTCCAAGGACATCATCATCTCCGGCGGCGAGAATATCTCTTCGATCGAGGTGGAAGACGCGCTCTACAAGCATCCGGCCATCCTGGCCGCCGCCGTGGTGGCGCGGCCCGATGACAAATGGGGCGAAACCCCGTGCGCTTTCGTTGAAGTGCGTCCCGGTCACAGCCTCACCGAAGCAGAGGTCATCGAGCATTGCCGGGGCTTGCTGGCCCGGTTCAAATGTCCGCGCACCGTGGTCTTTCACGAAGTCCCCAAGACTTCGACCGGCAAGATCCAGAAATATCTTCTGCGTGACGAAGCCAAGACCTTGGGCCAGACCTGAAACTGCGGGGTGGCACCAGGCCAGTATTCTGCCGCACAACCACTTGGTTGCAGCGCACATAAAAAACCTTGCCGGCCCGAATGCTTTATCTTAGCTTGACCGGATGACCACGGATGCTTTTCAAGCCATCGCTGATCCGAACAGGCGCTACCTGCTTGAGGAATTGCGCCGCAAGCCGCGGACGGTCAATGAACTGGCCGATGGCCTGCCGATCAGTCGTCCGGCGGTGTCCCAGCATCTCAAGGCGCTTCTCGACTGCAATCTGGTAACCGTCACCAATCAAGGCACGCGCCGGATCTACGCCGTCAATACCGGCGGCTTCATGCATTTGAACCTCTGGATCGATCAGTTCTGGTCGTGATGCAGGAACGTTTTTCCTATGATTTCAGAAAAAAGACGCGGGGGAGAAATCCCCGCGCCTGTCATCTTCGTGTCATGGGCTCATGATCAATGTTGCGTGTCTGAACGCAACCGATTGATTTGATCCTTGAGTCGCAGCTTGCGTCGCTTGATATCCACGATTTGCTCGTCGTGGACAGAGGGCTGGGCTTGCACGGACCGAAGCTCTTCGTCCAGTTCGCCGTGCTTTCTCTCAAGTGTGGCAAGATGTGCATCAATCGACATAAGCGACTCCTTTTATGGAATGCGCCGGCACCGGAGCACCGGAGCAAATCGTTTGTTGACACCGTTGAGTGTGACATGGCTTTTCGCTTTTGTCGAAGGTGATTTCTTTGGTACGGGTAACTTCCTGTTACACCCGATTCTGTGCTACGAGCGCCCGAACGACAAAAGGGTCGGACCAGCTCCGACAGCATGCGTGAGACGGGGAAACTGTATGTCCGATCAGGAACAGGCGGAGCGCCGTATGCTCGTGGCGCGGCTGCGCCATGAACACGAAGACTTCGACGTTGCGATTAACGCCATGATCCAGACTGGATGCGACCAGTTGCGCATTCAGCGCATGAAAAAGAAGAAGCTGGCGATCAAGGACAAGATTACCGAGCTCGAGGACCAACTCATCCCCGATATCATCGCCTGACCGGGGAGTTGCGCATGACCCTTGCAGAAGAGCCGAAGGTGGCCGTGATAATGGGCAGTCAGTCTGACTGGCCCACAATGAAACACGCCTGCGAAACACTTGCCGACCTTGGCATTTCCCACCAGCCGCTGATTGTCTCCGCGCACCGGACGCCCGATCGCCTTGTGGCCTTTGCCAAAGGCGCCCGGGCTGACGGTTTCAAGGTGATCATCGCCGGCGCGGGCGGCGCAGCCCATCTTCCCGGCATGACCGCGGCCTTCACGCCTCTGCCGGTTTTTGGCGTCCCGGTGGAATCCAGGGCGCTGTCCGGGCAGGACAGCCTCTTGTCCATCGTCCAGATGCCGGCCGGCATTCCCGTCGGCACATTGGCGATCGGCAAGCCGGGCGCGATCAACGCGGCCTTGCTGGCGGCTTCCGTCCTCGCCCTGTCCGACGCGGCACTGGCTGAGCGCCTCGACGCCTGGCGCCAGGCCCGCACGGACGCCGTGGCCGATCACCCGGTCGATCAGCCATGAACGCCAAGCCGCTCCCGCCTGGATCAGTCATCGGCATCATTGGCGGCGGACAGCTCGGCCGGATGCTGGCAATGGCGGCGGCGCGGCTGGGCTACAAGACCGTCATTCTCGAACCGGATTTGCATGCGCCCGCAGCCCAGGTCGCCAACAGCCAGATCGTCGCTCGCTATGACGACGCCGAAGCGCTCGATCAATTGGTGGCGCTCTGCGATGTCGTGACTTATGAATTCGAGAATGTGCCCGTTGAGGCGGTCCGTTCGCTCGAATCGCGCGTCCCCGTCCGTCCGGGCTCGAAAGCGCTGGAAGTCGCGCAGGACCGGCTGCTCGAAAAGACCATGGCGCGGGAACTGGGTGCTGAAACAGCCTTGTTCGCCGCTGTCTCCAACCGGGAGGATCTTGAACAGGCCATCGTCACCACCGGGCTGCCCGCTGTCTTGAAGACAACCCGGCTGGGGTATGACGGCAAGGGCCAGGCGAAACTCGTCCGGCCGGACGACGCAGAGGCCGCTTTTGCCGCCATGAGTGGCCAGATGGCGATCCTTGAATCCTTTGTCCATTTCGAACACGAAGTCTCGGTGGTTGCCGCGCGCGGCCTGTCGGGCGAGGTCCGCGCGTATGATGTGGTGCAGAATGTCCATCGCGATCATATCCTGCATACTTCGACGGTTCCCTCAGCCCTCGGACCCGAGGCCTGCACCGAAGCGCTCAGGATTGCAGCGGCCATTGCGAATCACCTGGACTATGTCGGCGTCTTTGCGGTGGAGTTCTTCGCTGTCCGCGATGGGGCAGGCCACCGGCTGCTGGTCAACGAAATCGCGCCCAGGGTTCACAATTCCGGTCACTGGACCGAAGCTGCCTGCGCGATTTCGCAATTCGAGCAGCACATTCGCGCCATCACCGGCCTGCCGCTCGGCGACCCGAAACGGCATTCCGACTGCGTGATGGAAAACCTCATCGGCGACGATATCGGCAAGCTGGTCGATCTGGCCGCCGAACCCGGCGCGGTGATCCATCTCTATGGCAAATCGGAAGCGCGGCCCGGCCGCAAGATGGGCCATGTGACGCGGATTTCCCCGCCAAAGCTCAATTCCTGAGCGGTTTCCGGTCGGAAACAGCCTTGCCGGAGTTGACAGCAAATGCCCAAGCGGCTACATGCCTGCCAACCGATGAGCGCGTCCCTGGCTGGCGCGCTTTTGAATGAATAGGCGGCCTGGCCGCCCAGATAACGCGCGGATCAGAACAATGAAGATCAAGAATTCGCTTAAGGCGCTCAAGGCCCGTCACCGCGACAACCGTCTGGTTCGCCGCAAGGGCCGGGTTTACATCATCAACAAGCAGAACCCGCGCTTCAAGGCTCGTCAGGGCTGAAGCTGCCGGCTGCTTGGCCTTCACTGAAATTTGCATTTGAAATTTGGCGCAGACGGACTAGTTTTCCGTCATGCGCCATTTTCTGTTTTTAAAGTTCCTTGCCCCGCCCGTTGCCGCCGCCCTCATCGCAGGCGCGCCAGTCACGCCAGCATCGGCTCAATCCGGGCTTGCGCCACCTGCGTCCAGCGCATCGGCGAAACCTGCCGCCACACTCGACACCCTGTTCTCGGACCTCAAGCGCGAGCGCAACGACCAACAGGCCAAGCGAATCAGTGAACGGATCTGGGCGGAATGGCGCGACTCGGGCAGCGCCACCGTCAATCTCCTGATGCAATGGGCCGACAAGGCCGTCACCGACAGCAAGAATGGCCTGGCGCTCGATCTGCTCGACCAGGTGATCGTTCTCAAGCCGGACTACGTCGAAGGCTGGAACCGCAGGGCGACCCTGCATTTCATGATGGGCAATCACGGGAAGTCCATGGTGGACATCAATCGGGTCCTGACGCTAGAGCCGCGTCATTTCGGCGCCATCGCCGGCATGGCAGCGATCCTGTCAGCCTCGGGTAACGACGAACTTGAACTCAGAGCCTGGGAACAGATGCTGGAGATCTACCCCGCCAATCGCCAGGCCCAGGAAAAGGTTGGGGAACTGGCCGACAAGCTTTCTGGCAGCAGGACCTGATCGCTCCTGAAACTTTATCCACACTTCATCGTCATGGGAGATGGGGCAAACGTCCCCTTCCCTCCCCGCGCTCAAGCATTGTTCCATCATGCCCCTCCCAAGACCGATCCGAACCTTCATGATCTATCTTATCCTCGCCCTGGTCTTGCTCCTCGCCGCTCTCGTCGCATGGACCCAGGTGAAAGCCCGTGAAATCGAGGCGCTTTATCCGCCAATCGGCGAGATGATCGATGTCGGCGACTACAGGCTTCACGCCGTGCACATCCCGCGTCCAGACACCGCCGACCTGCCGGCGCTTGTTTTCATTCACGGCGCCAGCGGCAATTTGCGTGATCAACTCATCCCGTTCAGAAGCAAGTTCGAGGGCCGCGCCGAAATGCTGTTCATTGACCGTCCCGGGCATGGCTGGTCAGACCGCGGCGGCAGTGAAAACAACACCCCCGATGGCCAGGCGAACGCGATCATCCGCGCGATGCAAGCCAAGGGAATATCCAGCGCCATCATCATCGGTCATTCCTTCGGCGGGGCGATTGCGGCAAGTCTGGCGCTCGGCCACCCCGAAATGACGGCCGGGCTGGTGTTCTTGGCGCCCGCCACCCATCCCTGGCCAGGGGGAATTGCCTGGTATTACGGCCTGACGAGCACCCCGCTCATCGGCCCGTTGTTCGCCCATACGTTTGCGGTCCCCGCCGGGCTCAGCCGGCTCGAAAGCGGCTCCGCCTGCGTCTTCGCGCCAAATCCGAAACCAGATGACTATGTCACTCAAACCGCGCCGGCCCTGGTGCTCCGGCCGGAGGCGTTTCGCAACAACGCCATCGATGTCCATAACCTCCAGCCCTACGCCACCCGCGTTGCGCCGCGGTACAGTGAAATCACCGCGCCGACGGTCATCATCACCGGCGACAGCGATTCGGTGGTGCTGGCCCATATTCACTCCGAGGGGCTGGCACGCGACATCCCGGGCGCGGAACTGATCTGGATTCGCAATCTCGGCCACAAGCCCGATCATGTCACAACCGATCTCGCGATACGGGCGATCGAGAAGATGGCGGGCTTCCCGGTCGATCTCAAGGCCGCGGCCGCAGCGGCCGAGGCGGCGCTCGCCGGCGATGACGCAACCTGTCCCGGCGAAGCTCCCTCCGCCGGATAACAGGCCGCGTCAGCGATCCCTGGTGCGGGCTGTCAGATCCCGGTCATGCCGTCTGAGCCGATATAGGCAATGCGCAGCATGTTGGTCGAGCCCGGCGTGCCGAGCGGTACGCCCGCGGAAATGATGATGCGATCACCGGGCTTGCCGAACCCTTCGCGAAAGGCGATGCGGCAGGCGCGGTCGACCATGTCGTCAAGATCCGTCGCGTCCTGGGTCACCACGCAATGCAGACCCCAGACGACTGACAGCCGGCGCGCGGTCTGGATCACCGGCGACAGGGCAATGATCGGCACATTCGGCCGCTCCCGCGCGGCGCGCAGGCCGGTATTGCCCGACGAGGTATAGCAGACGATCGCCGACAGATTGAGCGTTTCGGCGATCTGGCGCGCGGCCAGCGAAATCGCATCGGCGCCGGTGGCGTCGGGCTGCGGGCGCTGGGAATAGATGATGCCGGGATAATTCGGATCGCGTTCCACCTTGCGGGCGATCGAGGCCATCATCGTGACCGCTTCGACCGGGTAGTCGCCGGCAGCCGATTCAGCCGACAGCATCACCGCATCGGCGCCTTCGAACACGGCGGTTGCGACATCGGAGACTTCGGCGCGGGTGGGAACCGCCGCCGAGATCATCGATTCCAGCATCTGCGTTGCAACCACCACCGGCTTGCCGGCCTTGCGACAGGCGCGGGTCAGCTGTTTCTGGATCCCCGGCACGGATTCGATCGGCATCTCGACACCGAGATCGCCGCGCGCCACCATCAGCGCATCCGACAATTCGATGATTTCATCGATGCGTTCCAGCGCCTGCGGTTTTTCGATCTTCGACATCAGGCCGACGCGGCCACGGGCAATCTTGCGCACTTCGGCCAGATCCTCGGGCCGCTGAATAAAGGACAAAGCCACCCAGTCGATATCATTGACGGCGAGGACTGCGTCCAGATCGCTTCTGTCCTTCTCGGTCAGCGCGCCAACTCCGAGCGTGGTGTCAGGCAGGCTGACGCCCTTCTTGTCGGAGATCTTGGTGCCGGCGACGACGGTGCAGGTGATGGAGGTCTTGTCAGACTGGACAGCCAGCAATTGCAGCCGCCCGTCATCGATCAGCAGACGGTGACCGGGTTGGACCGCTTCAAGGATTTCCGGATGCGGCAGGAACACCCGCGTCGAATCACCCGGCTCGTCGCGATTGTCGAGGACGAATGTCTGGCCGGCGGTCAGTGTCGCCGACCCGTCTGCGAATTTGCCAACCCGCAGTTTCGGCCCTTGAAGGTCGGCTAGAATGCCGATCGGGCGGCCGCATTTCTTCTCCACCGCACGGATGCGACCAACCAGCGTACGCATCAGTTCATGGCTTGAATGGCTCATATTGATCCGGAACAGATCGGCGCCTGCCTCATGCAGTTTCTGGATCATCGCTTCATCGGACGACGCGGGGCCGAGGGTCGCGAGAATTTTCACATTGCGTAGACGCATCATCAGTTTTGGCTTTCCGGCGCTTCCGGGGCATCAGAAAGCTGGACCATCCAGCTGCCTTGCCGTCCGGTGTCGTATTCCTTGAATCCCACACGCTGAAAACCACGAGCGAAACAGTCTTCTACCCCGACAATGCGGAACTCATTGTCGGCGACGCACATGTTGATGTCACCAGCCCATCGTCCGCCGCCGCCTGCATCCTCGGCATAGAGATAATAATACCGCGATCCCAATTGGCCTTCGATCAGGGTGGCGCAGGAGTTGGCCGGTATCTGCCACCAACCCTCCGTCACCCAACCCTCGGCCGTGCGGTAGCCGATGGCGCCGCCCACCAGGGACTGCGTTCCGTTGCAGACGCGGAAATCCGCCTTCGCTTCACCGGCGGAGACGAGCATCAGCGCCCCGAGAGTCAAGGGAAAGAAGACGGCAAATCTGGTGATGGAGGCATAGGCTTGTGGCAACTTGCGAAACATCAATTTCGGTCAGTCTCCGCTTGGGGCTTATGGTTTGCGTTTTGCGCCGGGGAGGCATGAAAGTCAACGAAAGACACCAGACTTAAGTCAGGCATTGCACGCTACCACAAACGGCGAGAATGCAAAGAACCTGATCCTGACAGTTGCCCGGAAGTCATGGCTGTGCCATTGATCCCGCCCTGTCACCCATCCCAAAACCCGGTATTCGAACCTGCCATGTCCGGCTTCAATCCCTTTGAGATCATTCCCGGAGACCCAAGCCGCTCCCTGGTGATTCTCGGCGATCACGCCATGAACCGGCTGCCCACTGAGTATGGCGATCTGGGCCTGCCCGCAGAAGCCTTCAAAAGGCACATCGCCTATGACATTGGCGTGGAAGACGTGACGCGCGGTCTCTGCGCCAGTCTTGGGGTTCCCTCGGTCCTGGGGTGTTTCTCGCGCCTGCTGATCGATCCCAACCGCGGCGAGGATGACCCGACGCTGATCATGAAGCTGTCCGACGGAATGGTGATCCCGGCCAATCACCCGCTCTCCGTCGAGGAACGCGACCGCCGTCTGAACCTCTACCACCGGCCCTATCATGACGCCGTAGCCACTGTCATTGCCGAAACCTGGCGCATGTCCGGCAAGCCGCCTCTGGTGATTTCCCTGCATTCCTTCACCCATGCCTGGAAGGGCGTAGGCAGGCCCTGGCACGCAGGCGTGTTGTGGGACACCGATCCCCGTGCCGCGCAGTTGTTGATTGATCTGCTGAGTGCCGATCCGGAACTGGTCGTGGGCGACAACGAACCCTATGACGGGGCGCTCAGGGGCGACACCATGCACCGGCATTGTTCGATGACGGGCCTGCCGCACGCCTTGCTTGAAATCCGCCAGGACCTGATATCGGAAAAGTCCGGCGTCGACTCATGGGTCGACCGCCTCTCGCCGATACTCGCGTCGATGGCCGACCGTCAGGATCTTCACCAGGTCGAACTTCACGGTTCCCGCGTGATCTGACGCAACCGTTCACACGCATGTCCACAGGCGGCCGAATAATCGGGCCGGATATCGCAAACGCCCTTGACCCGAAGGCTGCCTTTGGGCACTTGAAGCCTCACACCATCAACCCCTCATCTTGTCCATTCAGGAGTGACCCCATGTCTGATGCCGGCGCCGTCGCCCGCGACCAGCTCCGTTCCATTGTGGAACGCATTGAACGGCTGGAAGAAGAAAAGAAAACCATCGCCGACGATATCAAGGATGTCTATGGCGAGGCAAAATCCAACGGATACGATACCAAGGTGCTCCGCAAGGTCGTTGCCATCCGCAAGCAGGACCAGAACGACCGGCTTGAGCAGGAAGCGATCCTCGACACCTATCTGCATGCCCTTGGCATGGCCCCCGAGCCCGAAGACGCCAGCTAAGACCTAAGGTCAAACCTCTCCGGCTCCCATCGACCTAATCTGATCCATCTGCTGAAAATCCAACAGGCCGCTCAAGTGAACAACTCGGGCGGCCTTGTCTGTATCTTCATACTGGATGGTCAGGGAATCAGCTGCGATAGATCAACCGCGCAGTTCAGCCACGAATTCTATTTGTCAAACCGTGCAACGGTGACGAAGTTGACCGCTGATCCGGTGAACTGGTTGTGCGGCAGGTCGCCGCTGCCTGGCGCAAAGGCATTCGCATAAACGACTTTCGGAGCGGCGCGCAGCTGCGTAACGACGAACTGGCCTGCCTTGCCAGGCGGCGGCGACATCGTCTGCACGCGCTCCTGCGCCAAGGCCCATTTTGAAATCATGGTGTCGGTCAGTTTCGGCTCTGTGCGCACCGCCGCGCGCGGGGCCTGGCTCGCCACCTCGGCCGCAGTTGGCCGGTCCCCCTTGCGAGGTGCGGAAACGCTCATTGACGACGCAGCCGGACGGACGCCACGCTGCGACGGGGCCAGAGCTGCGACTTCGATCTGTTCCGGCGCGAGGGCAACAAGACCATCCCCGGCGCGCTCAACTGGCCTGCGAATCGGCAACGGCACAAAAGCCTCTCCGGACGACGACGCCGTGCTAGGTGCAGCCGAGGAAGACACGGTTGCCGAAGGAGTGACAGGCGCCGGTGCGGCTGATGCTGTCTGGATCGCTTCCTCAGCCTTAGGCCCCTCGGCCAGCATGCGAGACCTTATCAGGTTGGGAACCGGCAATGCGGCCATCTCCACCGTCTGCGATCCAGGTGTCGAACTTGTAGCGACCGCCCGCTCTGCGAGCAATTCGGGAATCGGGGCACGAACGCTTGCGAGGTCAATAATTGCGTTTTCCGGAGGCGTAGTGGCATCTGGTGGCGATGTGACGACGTCAACGGCGGCGGCTGCGGCAAACGCATTGATCTCGGCCTGGGCGGGCAGGACCGGCTCCGGCGGAGCAAGCGCAGCCACTACGACCGGCGGCTCAAGCGCAGGCCGTGCGTCCGGAACTGGCCCGCGGGCAGGCAGCACAAATCCCGTCTCAACTGCGGGCGCGGGTTCCGCGGGAAAATCTGTAACGCCCGGCAATGCGGCCACTTCTGTCCGAGGCGGCGCTGGCGCGGGGGTTGGCGCGGCGGTGATTGCGTCTGGAACCTCGTCCTCATCACCACCACCGAACAGGGCTGCCAACAAGCCACCCGAGCGCTTGTTGCTACTGTCTGAATCGCCGCCGCTGGTCGACACGATCGCTCCACCGCGCTTCTTGTATTCAGCCATCGCGACATTGTACCCGGGAAGCGGCTTTCCATCCGGCGGCAGGTGAATTGTCTTGCCGTCCGGGAAAATCTGGCTCAGTTCCTGCCTGCTCATCCGCGGCCAGGCACGCACGCTTGCCGTGTCGAGATGGATAAAGGGTGAACCGGATTTCGGATAATAACCAACGCCGCCCCCTTGTATCTTCATCGCCGTGGCGCGCAACGTGGCGAGCTTCACACCGGGAATGAAGAAATCAATCGCTGTACCGAGCATATGCTGGCTTTTCGTCGCCTGGCCTCCACGCGTCCGGCGCAGCATATCGTTGGTGGCGGGAGAACGGTAAGCCGAGACGACATGGATATAATCCCGCGCGCCGGTCTTCCTGTAAACTTCCCAGACCAGATCAAACAATCTCGGGTCCATCTTGGTCGGCTCATTGCGCCGCCAATCCCGCAAGAACCGGTTGAGCTTGGTCAGGCCGGCCTGATCATACTTGCCGTTCCGCTTGAAAACGATCTCGGCCTTTTCTTTGGTATGAATAAAATAGAGTTTCAGCGAGCGCGTTTCCGCCGATGCGCTGGGGGCGGTGATCAATCCGGCCGTGGTTGCGACCAACACCAGCAAACAGATCCGAATCAGCGATGCCAACACGGCCACCCGGCGCCCCTGCCAGGCGCACACGACCGCGCGCCATGTCGACGGTGCCATTCCAGAACCTGTTGTCATTATCGCCAAAGTCGTCCCCGAACGCCGGAAAAACCGCTGTCCATCACCATTTGGTGACCAAATGCGGTGACACAATGGCAACGGCCGCCCTGTGTCACTTCGGGATACCTTATAGTGAATGATCGCTTAACAAGAAATGAAACAGATCAAACCGGCAGGGATTTTTTAGGATTGGCGTCTTTTGAACCTCAGGCAGCTTCCCGTCCGGGATTGTCCGGATCGATCGCGTAATCCTTGAGCTTGCGGTAAAGGGTTGATCGGCCGATGCCGAGCCTTCGCGCGACTTCACTCATCTGACCGCGGTAGAATGACAGGGCAAAGCGGATAAGCTCTTCTTCAACCTCGGAAATCGGACGCACCTCGCCCTCAAGCGTCACCGCGTTGACCGAAGGCAGGCCGAAACTTGCCGGCACCGCTGGTTCTGCGATCTCCGGCGTATCGAAGACGCTTCGCCCGGAAGCCAGATCTGACGCCATCAAACCCAGCACCGCTGACTGCACTTTGGCACTGCTTTCCGCGATGTCCGCCTCTTCCCGCACTTCGAGATCGTATCCCGGCATCTGAGCGGCAATCTGCGGGAAAAGCCCACTGGTCAATGTATCGCCGTCGCACAACACGATAGCTCTGTAGATGGCGTTTTCCAGTTCGCGGATATTGCCCGGCCAATCATGGGCGGTCAGCAGCGCCATGGTGTCCGGGGCAATACCGCGAATGCGGCTCCTGCCGATTGTCTCGGAATAATGCTGGGTGAAATGGCGCACCAGTTGAGGAATGTCTTCCTTGCGCTTGCGCAGCGCCGGGACATGGATTGGAAACACATTGAGCCGGTAATACAGATCCTCGCGGAATCGACCGGCCTTGACCTCCGCGATCAGATCCTTGTTGGTGGCCGAGATCAGGCGGACATCCACCTTTTTCGCCACCCGTGCACCAATTGTCTCGATCTCGCCGGACTGTACCGCACGCAGCAGCTTCACCTGGATGTCGTGCGGCAGTTCGCCGACCTCATCGAGAAACAGGGTGCCGCCGTCAGCTTCTGAAAACTTGCCGGCATGACGCTCTGACGCGCCGGTAAAGGCGCCTTTCTCATGGCCGAACAGGATGCTCTCAACCAGGTTTTCGGGAATCGCGCCGCAATTGACCGTGACGAATGGCTTGTTGCGCCGGGTGCCCTCGGCCTGGATGGCATGCGCGATCATTTCCTTGCCTACTCCGGATTCACCCTCCAGCACCACCGGGATGGTCGAGCCGGCCGCGCGATGCCCGAGCGAGATGACCCGTTCCATTTCGGGACTTGCGGCAATGATATCCTTGAAGCCGGGGCCCTTGCGGGAGAATTTCGGCCCGAGCCCGGTTCGCGACGCCTTCAGCGCATTGGCCAGAGACGAGAGGAGGCGTTCGGGGGAGACCGGTTTGACTACAAAGTCGAAGGCCCCGGCGCGCATTGCCTTGACCACGGTCTCGATACCGCCCTGACCTGTCTGGACGATGACCGGAACCGACATGCCGGCAGTCCGCATATGCTCAAGCAATTGCAGCCCGTCCATTTCCGGCATCATCAGGTCAAGCACGACCGCATCGACCTTGGGACCGGTCTCGTTGAGCCGGGCGAGCGCCGATCGGCCGTGCTCAAAAAGCTCGGCCTCATAGCCGGCGCGTTCAGCCGCAGCCTTGAGCAGGCGGCGCTGCACAGGATCATCATCGACAATCAGAATTCGGTTCGACACGGGCTTTGTTTCCTCACTCCAGGGAATACGGCTGGGGCTTCCGCCATCACCCGACAGTGCCAGCAAAGCCTGAAAATCGGATTTCGAGAAATGTTTGCATTTTAATCGTCTGTGCCAGTAAAACCGGGAGCCTGCTTCGCCGATCCTGTTCTGTTTGAAAGAGAGTGCCTCCATGCTGAAGTCAATTCTGGACCATGCGCCGGTCCATGCTGCCGCGTCAGCCCAGGGAGCAGATGCCGGTCTGGGTGATCTGCCGGCATGGAACCTGGGCGATCTTTATGCCGCCCCCGACGCACCGGAATTCAAATCCGATCTCGCTGAAGCCAGAAGCCGCGCCGAACAGTTTGAAGCGCGCTGGAAAGGCCGGATCGAGGAAGCGGCAAGAAGCTCGGGCGACGAGGGCCTGGGCGCGGTCATTGAAGCCTATGAAGAGCTTGAAGAACTGATGGGCCGGATCATCTCCTATGCGGGACTGGCCTATTTCACCGATACATCCGACACCAGGATCGCCAAGTTTTACGGCGATGTGCAGAGTGCGATGACCGATACCAGCGCGCATCTTCTGTTCTTTGCGCTGGAGCTTAACCGTATTGATGACGCCGTCATCGAAGACAGCCTGAGCCGGGATCCCCGGGCCGCCCGCTACACGCCCTGGATCCACGATCTGCGGCTCGACCGGCCCTATCAGCTCGACGACCGGATCGAGCAATTGTTCCATGAGAAATCGATGACCGGTCACGCGGCGTGGAACCGGTTGTTCGACGAGACCATGGGCGGCCTCGAATTCACTATCGATGATGAAGAGCTGCCGCTCGAGCACACGCTGTCCATGTTGCAGCATTCCGATGGGGCGCAGCGCAAGAAGGCCGGCCAGGCGCTCGCTGCGACATTCAAGGAAAATCTTCGCACCTTCACCCTGATCACCAACACGCTCGCCAAGGACAAGGAAATCTCCGACCGCTGGCGCGGATTCGAAGACATCGCCGACAGCCGCCATCTGGCCAACAGGGTCGAACGGCCGGTGGTCGATGCCCTGGCGCAGGCCGTGCGCGAAGCCTGCCCGCGGCTGTCGCATCGCTACTACGCGATGAAGGCGCGCTGGCTAGGCCTTGAAAAACTCGAATTCTGGGATCGCAACGCGCCTTTACCTGAAGCGCCCAGCGAAACCATCTCCTGGAACGAGGCGAAGAACACCGTGCTTTCCGCCTATCACGGCTTCGCGCCGGAGATGGCCGAGATAGCCGGCCGGTTTTTCGACCAGCGCTGGATTGATGCGCCCAGCCGCCCGGGCAAGATGTCGGGCGCGTTCGCTCATCCCACCGTGCCCTCTGTCCATCCCTATGTGCTGGTCAATTACCTGGGCAAGCCCCGCGACGTGATGACGCTGGCGCATGAACTCGGTCACGGCGTGCATCAGGTGCTCGCCGGCGCGCAAGGCGCGCTGATGTCGTCGACCCCGCTGACGCTGGCCGAGACCGCCTCGGTATTTGGCGAAATGCTGACCTTCCGTGCGTTGCTTGAACGCACCACTGACCGCCGCGAGCGCAAGGCGATGCTGGCGCAAAAGGTGGAGGACATGATCAACACCGTCGTGCGCCAGATTGCGTTCTATGAATTTGAACGACGGGTCCACACCGCCCGCCGCGAAGGCGAGCTGACATCCGACGACCTGGGCGCGCTCTGGCTCGACGTCCAATCGGAAAGCCTCGGCCCGGCGGTGGCACTGTCGGAAGGATACGAGACCTTCTGGGCCTATATCCCGCATTTCATCCACTCGCCGTTCTACGTCTACGCCTATGCCTTTGGCGATTGCCTGGTCAATTCCCTCTACTCTGTCTACGAAAACAGTCCCGAAGGCTTCAGGGACCGGTATTTCGACATGCTCAAGGCCGGGGGAACCAAGCATCACACGGAACTTCTCGCGCCGTTCGGACTTGATGCATCGGACCCCGGGTTCTGGAACCAGGGGCTGTCCATGATCGAGGGATTGATCGACGAACTCGAAGCCATGGACATGTGACCACACCCGTTTTCGCTTTATTGTAACAGCGAAGTGTGGTTTACGCCGCCGCTAACGCCGCAGATGGCTGCGACAAGAGTTTACGGAGCGAATAACATGGCCCAGCAGGAATTTCCGGTCTATGGCGAAATCACCGGTCCGATCGTGATGATCGGGTTCGGTTCCATTGGGCGCGGCACCTTGCCGCTCATCGAGCGTCACTTCAAGTTCGACAAGAGCCGCATGGTCGTCATCGATCCGCGCGACGACGCAGACGACATGGACATCCTGGCCAAGTATGGCGTCCGCCACATCAAGGCGCATGTCACAAAGGAAAACTACAAGGACTTGCTCAAGCCGCTGCTGACCGAAGGCGAAGGCCAGGGCTTCTGTGTCAATCTCTCCGTCGACACCGGATCGGTGGATCTGATCAAGATGTGCCGCAAGCTCGATGTGCTCTACATCGACACCGTCGTCGAGCCGTGGCTCGGGTTCTATTTTGACAAGACCATGAAGAATTCGGAGCGCACCAATTACGCGCTGCGCGAAACGCTGCGCCACGAGAAGAAAAAGAGCCCCGGCGGCACGACCGCGGTGTCCACATGCGGCGCCAATCCGGGCATGGTCTCATGGTTCGTCAAGCAGGCGCTGGTCAACCTCGCGCATGACCTCGACATCAAGTTCGACGAGCCCGATCAGCATGACCGCGAAGGCTGGGCCAAGCTGATGAAGAAGGTTGGCGTGAAGGGCGTTCACATCGCCGAGCGCGACACACAACTGACCAAGACCCCCAAGCCGCTCAATGTGTTCTGGAACACCTGGTCGGTGGAAGGCTTCATTTCGGAAGGCCTGCAGCCGGCCGAACTTGGCTGGGGCACCCATGAAAACTGGATGCCGAAGAACGCCAAGAAGCACAAGAAGGGCTGCAAGGCGGCAATCTATCTTGAGCAGCCCGGCGCCAACACCCGCGTGCGCACCTGGTGCCCGACGCCCGGCCCGCAATATGGTTTCCTCGTGACCCACAACGAGTCGATCTCGATTGCCGATTATTACACGGTCAAGGACAAGAACGGCGACGTCAGCTACCGCCCGACCTGCCACTATGCCTATCACCCGGCCAATGACGCGGTGCTGTCGCTGCACGAAATGTTCGGCAATGGCGGCACGGCCCAGCCGGTGCAGCATGTGCTCGACGAGAACGAACTGGTCGACGGTCTCGATGAACTCGGCGTTCTGCTCTACGGCCACGACAAGAATGCCTATTGGTTTGGCTCGCGTCTGTCGCTCGAGGAAACCCGCCGCATCGCGCCCTATCAGAACGCGACCGGCCTGCAGGTGACATCGGCGGTTCTGGCCGGCATGGTCTGGGCGCTGGAAAACCCGAAGGCAGGCATCGTCGAGGCCGATGAGGTCGACTACAAGCGCTGCCTCGAAGTCCAGATGCCCTACCTGGGACCCGTCGAAGGCCACTACACCGACTGGACCCCGCTCGAAGGCCGTCCGGGCCTGTTCCCGGAAGATATTGACGAAAGCGATCCATGGCAGTTCCGCAACGTCCTGGTCCGCTAAGCGCCACACGAAAGCCAGCATCCGGCCCGGCCTTATTGGCCGGCCGGCATGCGTGTGCCTTGCTTTCGGCGCATAGCCGCTGCATTCTTTCATATACGGAATCATATTTGTGACGGATCGAGGGAAGCACCGCGCCATGAACCTGCATCGACTTATCGCCACCGGCGCGCTTGCCGGCCTTCTGACCGCCTGCCAGTCAGCATCCTACAGCCCGCGTCCTCTCCCACCCCAACAGCCGCAAGGCATCGAAGGTCAGTGGACCGACCCCAACGGCATCATTTCAAGCTTCTCCGGCGGACGCTTCGAGACGCGTACAACCGATACGAATTCGCTGCTGGCGGAAGGCTCCTATCAGCAGGTATCGCCTCAGATGGTCGAGATTGAACTGACGTCACTGCTGCGTCAGACGACTTCCCGGGTCAATTGCGCACTTGCCACCCCGTCTCAGCTCAACTGCACCTCCTCAACGGGCGCGCAGTTCACCTTGGTGCGTCGCAGCTAGGCAGCAGGCACGGGGCCCGAGCAATGACCAGCCATTTCGATGATCGCGAAACCCGGGTGCCTGACGTCCGCGAACGCGACACATTCGAAAGCCTCAGGGCCTTGCTGGAGCGAAGCCTCAACCGGCTTCCCGCGCTCGATACATGGCTCGGCACCCCTGATCCCGCAGCCCTGACGGATCGCAGCGCACTGGCCACAATTCCGGTGTTGCGCAAGCCCGATCTTATGGACATGCAGGAAGCCAATCCGCCTTTCGGCGGCCTGGCCGACCCGGACGCGCTCAGGGGCAACCGGGTCTTCATGTCGCCCGGCCCGGTCTGGGAGCCGCAAGGCCTGGGCGCCGATCCCTGGGCCGCGGCGCGCGCGCTGTTTGCTGCAGGCTTTCGCGCTGGCGACATCATTCACAACTCTCTCGCCTATCACATGACGCCCGGCGGCTTCATTCTGGATGAAGGCGCGCGCGCGCTCGGATGCCTAGTGTTTCCTGCCGGCGCCGGCAACACCGAAGCCCAGGTTGACGCCGCCGCGCGGTTGAAGCCGTCCGGTTACACCGGCACGCCGGATTTCCTGAAGATCATTCTCGAGAAGGCCGATGAACTGGGCCGGGATCTTGCCTCGATCAAGCGGGCGCTGGTCTCAGGCGGCGCGCTGTTTCCGTCCCTGCGGCAATATTACGCTGACCGTGGCGTCTCGGTGCTTCAATGCTATGCCACCGCCGATCTCGGCATCATCGCCTATGAAAGCGCTGACGCCAGCGGCGCGCCCTATCCCGGCATGATCGTCAATGAAGACATGATCGTGGAAATCGTCCGCCCCGGCACCGGTGACCCGGTCCCCGACGGTGAGGTCGGCGAACTCGTCGTCACCACTCTCAATCCAGGCTATCCGCTGGTCCGCTTCGGGACCGGCGATCTGTCGGCCATCATGCCGGGCCTTTCGCCCTGCGGCCGCACTGGTCCTCGCATTCAGGGGTGGATGGGCCGAGCTGACCAGCGGACCAAGGTCAAGGGCATGTTCGTGGATCCCAAGCAGGTGTCCGAGGTGATCAAGGCGCATCCCGAAGTTGCCCGCGCACGCCTGGTTGTCGGCCGCTCGGGCGACGCCGACGTGATGACGCTGATGGTGGAGCCCGCGCCTGGCGCCCAGCCGGACAAGGGCGCAATCGAGGCAACTCTGGCTGCGATCCTGAAGCTGCGCGGAGCCGTCGAAATAGCCCCGCATGGCAGCCTCCCCAATGACGGCAAGGTCATTGCCGACGAGCGTGATTATTCAGCGTGAGCCCATCCAAATTGCGAACGGCGCTTCGCTTGGCTCTTGAAGTTCTCCGCCGATAGTGAAAGCATCGTCATAAGCATGCCGAAAGCTCCGAGTATACGGAATCCCGGCGGGCAGCGAGCACCAGAACAGGGAGCCATATCCATGACCACCACACTCATCAAGCGCGCGCTTTTGTCAGCGTCCATCCTGGGCCTGAGTTCGGGCGTTGCCTTTGCCGACTACACCTTGAACATCCTGCATATCAACGATCTGCATTCGCGGATTGAAGCCATCAACCGGTTTGACTCGACTTGCTCCGCTGAAGACGCAGGCGAGGGCAAGTGTTTCGGCGGCATCGCCCGGGTCAAGACGAAGATTGACGAGCGCCGCGACGCCTTGACCGGCGAAGGCGCCAATGTCCTGGTGCTCGACGCCGGCGACCAGTTCCAGGGCTCACTGTTCTACACGACCTACAAGGGCAAGGCCGCCGCCGAATTCATGAACGGTATCGGCTTTGACGCCATGGCTGTCGGCAATCACGAATTCGATGACGGACCGGAAGGCCTGCGCGACTTTATCGACATGGTCGAGTTTCCGGTTATTTCCGGCAACACCATCAGCGGCGCCAATTCCGTCCTGGGCGACCGGATCAAGCCCTATGTCATCAAGGAAGTCGGCGGCGAGAAGATCGCGCTCCTGTCGGTTCTGGCCGCGGACACCGTGGAAACCTCCTCGCCCGGACCTTCGGTTCTGATTCTTGATGAGATCGACTATCTCAAGGACGCCGTCAGCCAGATCGAGGCAGAAGGGATCAACAAGATCGTTCTGGTCTCCCATGTCGGCATGTCCAAGGACGAGCAAATCGCGGCCGAAGTGGATGGGATCGACGTGATCGTCGGCGGCCACAGCCACACCCTGTTGTCCAACACCGCGGAAGGCGCCGCGGGCCCTTACCCGACCATGGTCAACAACCCCTCGGGCGTTGCCGTCCCGATCGTGCAGGCCTATGCCTACTCCAAGTATGTGGGCGAAGTGAAGGTGACCTTTGACGATGACGGCAAGGTCGTCAGCGCCGAGGGCGAACCGCACCTTCTGGATGCCTCCGTGGTCCCTGACGAGGCCTTCGCGGCGCGCGTCACCGAGCTTGGCGAGCCGATCCAGGACCTCATGACCCAGGTCGTTTCCGAATCGACCGAAACCATCGATGGCTCCCGCGAAACCTGCCGCGCCACAGAATGCACCATGGGCAACCTCGTCGCTGACGCCATGGTCGATCGCGTCAAGGACCAGGGCGTGACCATCGCCATCCAGAACGGCGGCGGCCTGCGCTCCTCCATTGACGCGGGCGAGATCACCATGGGCGAAGTGCTCAGCGTCCTGCCGTTCCAGAACACGCTGGCGACCTTCCAGCTCAAGGGATCCGATATCGTCGCGGCGCTCGAGAACGGCGCCAGCCAGATCGAGGAAGGCGCGGGCCGTTTCGCCCAGGTTTCAGGGCTGCGCTACACTTTCGACAAGGACGCTGCCGCGGGATCACGCATCATGTCCGTGGAAGTGAAGGACGGAGACGGCTTCAAGCCGATCGACCCTGACGCAGTCTATTCGGTGGCCACCAACAACTACATGCGCGGTGGCGGCGACGGCTATGCGGTTTTCAAGACGGCCGGCATGAACGCCTATGACTTCGGTCCGGGCCTTGAGCAGGTTGTTGCCGACTACCTTGCAAAGAACACACCCTACACGCCCTATACCGACGGCAGGGTTGCTGCCGCCACGACATCCGCCGCTGAATCCGCGCCTGCTGCCGAGGCCGCTCCGGTGGCTGAGACTGCTCCGGCAACAGAGACTGCACCCGCAGCCGAAACCGCCCCCATGGCAGAAACATCGCCTGCAGCGGAAACGCCGCCCGTGGCTGAGGCCGCACCGGCGGAAGATCCGGTTGTTGAGGTTCCCGAACCGCTCCCCGGCTCCCAGGATCTGACCACGTCGGCTCCGGTGATTTCGGGTGAAACCGCTCCGGCCCAGGCAGCCGCCCCTGCGGAGGGTGCGGCGATGGCTGCCAAGGAGCATGTGATCGCTTCCGGCGACACGCTGTGGGACCTCGCCAAGACCTATTATGGCGACGCCACGATGTGGAACAAGATCGCCGAGGCCAATCCGTCGGCATCCGCAAGAGGACTGACCATAGGTGAAACGCTGACCATACCGGCCAATTGAGCCCGGCAGGTCGCATGTGTCAGAGGGTCCGGTTCTGCCGGGCCCTTTTTTTTTGCATCTGCGAATTCACCAATGCCTGCATCGCGGATGATTGATTTGTCCCGTTATGTCACTATGTTCCCCAGCAACATCGAACCGATCCCGCAAAGCACATGAAATGGACGCGATTTTGAACACCCGTGTGATCTTGCCTGTCGAGGCCAGCCGAGCCGTGGGCGAACTGCCGCCCGGGCACCCGTCGGTGAATATCCAGAAAGTTGGCGTTCTGCTCGTCAATCTTGGCACGCCCGACGGCACTGATTACCGCTCGATGCGGAGGTATCTCAAGGAGTTCCTCACCGACAAGCGTGTGATCGAATGGCCCCGGGTGCTGTGGTATCCGATCCTGTTCGGCATTGTTCTCAACACCAGGCCAAAGCGTGTCGGCAAGGCCTATGAGGAGATCTGGAACAAGGATCTGGATGAAAGCTATCTGAGAACCTACACCCGAAACCAGTCAGACCAGCTCGGCGCGGCCCTGTCGTCGTTTCCCTCGGTGAAGGTCGATTGGGCCATGCGCTATGGCCAGCCGTCCATTCCCGACAAGATGCAGGCGCTCAAGGATGCCGGGTGTGACCGCATCGTGCTGTTTCCGCTCTATCCCCAGTATGCCGCGGCAACGACAGCGACCGTCAACGACAAGGCCTTCCAGGCCATGATGACCATGCGCTGGCAGCCCGCACTGCGCACCGTTCCGCCCTATCATGACGATCCGGTCTATATCGACGCCATCGCCCAATCGATCGAGGAGCATCTCGCCACACTCGACTGGGAACCGGAAATCGTGCTGACCTCGTTCCATGGCATTCCCCAATCATATTTCCTCAAGGGCGACCCCTATCATTGCCAGTGCCTCAAGACCGCCCGGCTCGTGCGGGAGCGGCTGGGCTGGCCGAAGGAAAAGCTGATGCCGACGTTCCAGTCGCGTTTCGGCCCGGAGGAATGGCTTCAGCCCTACACCGACAAGACCGTCGAGAAACTGGCCCAGGATGGCGTCAAGCGGATCGCCGTGATCAATCCCGGCTTCGTGTCCGACTGCCTCGAGACGCTTGAGGAAATCGCCGGCGAAGCCGGTGAACTGTTCCATGAGAACGGCGGCGAACATTTCACCCACATCCCGTGCCTCAATGACAGCGAGGCCGGCATGAAGGTGCTTGAGGCCATTGTCCGGCGCGAACTGCAGGGCTGGGTCTGATTCATGTGCTTTGGTGCCAATGCTGCGCCTCACTGATCCGACCCATCGCTGCGCAGGTCCAAAGATTATGTGCGGCAAAGATTGCAAGCTCTCGCGAGACCAACTACCTGTTTGAGGGAAGCGGCACTACGCCGTGAACCAGAAACCTGCCGCAGCATCGACTGGGAACCCCGTTGGGATATTCTGAAGTCAGGATGTGTGGGCATCGGAAGGTAGAGCCGCTCTCGTGTCAGGGTTGACCGACGGGCGAGCCAGGGAGGTCTAGGGCATGGTTGGACTGGATATCACGGTCATAGTCGTCGTCGTCATCGCGATCCTGCTTCTGTTTTCCGGGATCAAGACCGTGCCGCAGGGCTATGCCTACACAGTTGAGCGATTTGGACGCTACACACGGACGCTCTCGCCGGGGTTGAACATCATCGTCCCCTTTGTCGACCGTGTTGGCCGCAAGATAAACATCATGGAACAGGTGCTCGACATCCCCACCCAGGAGGTCATCACCCGCGACAATGCCTCCGTTTCCGCCGACGCCGTTTCATTCTACCAGGTCCTCAACGCCGCCGAGGCTGCCTACCAGGTTTCTGATCTTGAACAGGCGCTGCTCAATCTGACTATGACCAACATCCGCTCGGTCATGGGGTCGATGGATCTGGATGAGCTCCTGTCCAATCGCGATGCCATCAATGACCGCCTGCTGCGCGTCGTCGACCAGGCTGCCGCTCCTTGGGGCATCAAGATCACGCGCGTCGAGATCAAGGATATTGCTCCCCCGGTGGATCTGGTCCAGTCGATGGGCCGGCAGATGAAGGCCGAGCGCGAGAAGCGCGCCGAGGTGCTCGAGGCCGAAGGCTTCCGCAATGCCCAGATCCTGCGCGCTGAAGGCGCCAAGCAATCAGCGATCCTGGAGGCGGAGGGCCGCAGGGATGCCGCCTTCCGCGACGCCGAGGCGCGCGAACGGCTCGCCGAGGCTGAAGCCAAGGCCACGCAAATGATGTCGATTGCCATCTCGGAAGGCGATCCTGCCGCGATCAATTACTTTGTCGCACAGAAATACACCGAGGCTCTGGGTCAGATTGCATCGGCAAAGAACCAGAAAGTCATCCTGATGCCGCTTGAGGCTTCTGCCTTGATCGGGACGCTGGGCGGCATTGGTGCAATTGCCCGCGAGGTCTTCGGCAAGGACGGCAATCCGCCGGCATCAGACCCGGTTCGTGCAGCCAGCCAGCCGGTGCGCTCAACGCGCGCCACAACGCCGGGCTATTCCGCCCCCACGACTACGGAACCGGACGCATGATTGCCGCGCTGGCAACCGAACTCGGACCTTGGAGCTGGTGGATCGTCGGCCTGATTTTCCTGGGGCTTGAGATCGTTGTCCCAGGGGTTTTTCTGCTTTGGATCGGTCTGGCAGCGATGGTCGTCGGCGCCATCTCATTCCTTCTGTGGGGAGCTGACCTCTGGAGTTGGCAAACGCAGATGCTGGTGTTCGCGGTACTCGCCGTGGCGCTTGCCCTTGTCGGACGTCGGATCTCGAGATCCAACGCGGACACCGATCAACCCATGCTCAACCGCCGCATCGAAGGCCTTGTGGGCCGGACCGCAACGCTGGAGGAACCGATCCGCGAGGGCAAGGGATGGATCAGGCTCGACGATACCACCTGGATCGTGCAAGGCCCGGACATGCCCGTTGGCGCCCGCGTACGGATCACCACGGCCCAAGCTGGGTGCCTGACGGTGGAGCCCGCCGCCTGACCTGCCGACCGGGAAAGTGTCTCAGGCGACGCCAATCCTGAGCAGATCATGGAAATGCACGATGCCGACCGGAAGAAGATCCTGATCGGTGACGATCAGCGCACCAATCGCGTTCTTGTTCAATATGGCCATCGCCGTGCTGGCAAGCGCCGTTGGCGCGATGGTCTTGGGTTGGCTGGTCATGATGGCGTCGATCGGCTGATCAATCAAATTCCTGCCCAGGTTCCGCGCCACGTCGCCATCGGTGACAATGCCGATCAGCCGTCCACCGGGGCCTGTAACTCCGACACAGCCGAATTTTCGCTGTGAGAGCGTCATGATGGCTTCCGGTGCAGGCGTGCCTGATGGCACCAGCGGCACCGACTCGCCCGTGTGCATGACATCCGCCACATGCGCCAGGTTGGCACCCAACTGCCCCCCTGGGTGGAAAGCGTGAAAGTCTCCCGCGGTGAACCCCTTGGCTTCAAGCAGCGCCACGGCCAGCGCATCGCCGAGCGCCAGTTGCATCAGCGTGGATGTGGTCGGCGCCAGGCCATGCGGACACGCCTCCTGCTCTCGCGGCAACAGCATGACGATGTCGGCTTCGCGCGCCAGCGTCGATTGGGCGCCAGCGGTAAAGGCAACCAACGGAATCTGGAACCGACGCGAATAGGCCAGGATGCCTTTCAGCTCTGCGCTTTCGCCTGACCAGGACAACACAATGATTGCATCATCGTGCGCGATCATTCCGAGATCGCCATGGTTTGCCTCGGCGGGATGCACGAAATGCGACGGAGTGCCAGTTGAAGCCAGGGTCGCTGCGATTTTCGCGCCTATATGACCGCTCTTGCCAACTCCGGTGACGATCACCCGACCCGATATGCTGCCGAGCGCTTCGACAGCGCGCACGAAAGGCTCCGCGAGCCCGTTCTCAAGGGCGGCAGCGACGGCGTCGAGCCCGCTCCTTTCGGTGAGGATCGTCCGCTTCGCGGAAAGCAGGATTTCATCAGCTGGGTAGCCTGGCAGGATCTTCTTCATGGCGCCGGAATATCGCGTTGCAGCTTCCGTGTCCATTAAGGACATAACCAATAAGTCAACGAGACGGATCGAAACCTTGCGTTAACCACAAGTGTTTACGGTTTAAAAAGATTTGGATGGCTCCGGAGCCGAAAGCGCATGCGCAAACGAGACACCACGGCACTGACTGATAGGGCCGCGCACCGCGCGGGCCTGCGAGCCTGCACCTCTATGGCATGCCTGCTCGCGCTGATGTCCGGGGCGCAAGCGCAATCAGCAAGCGGCCCTGATGCGGCCGCCACAGAGACCTACGGCTTGCGCGGCACGACCACTGGTTCCGCGTCCACACGATCCACTGCAGCCTCGACCCTTTATGGAGCGCTACCAGCAAGCCGCGAAAACTCTGCAACATCATCCCGAACCGGTGCCGCCAATAGTGCAGGCCAGTCGCAGTTTTCCGCAGATCCAGTCGAGACTGATACGCAAATTCAAACCGGGACCATTGGCGCCAATTCGGATCTCACCCAAGCCGACCGAGACTTTGCCGCAAGTCTGGCGCGCCAGAATGATCGCGTCGGAACCGTGGATGATTTGTCAATCAATAGCGGAGCTGATGATACCGCCGTGCCGGGATTCATGTTGGGATCGCTGACTTTGCGGCCAACCCTGGCTCAGCGGGTCGTTCACGAATCGATCAATTACGGCGCATCGAAAACCAGCCGGATCTACAGCGAAACGACATTGTCAGGAACGCTGCAATCCGATTGGTCACGTCATCAGCTCTCGGTCGAAGGGTCCGCGACATATCAGAAAAACCTCTCGGGCACCGGCACCGAGTCTCCAAGCGCCAATCTCGACGTCCGGCTGAACCTCGATCTCCTCAATGACATGACCGGCATCGTTGGCGCCGGATATAGCTATTCCCAGGAAAGCCGCACAGACCCCAACGCCATCGCCGGCGCCACCACGCAATCTGGTATTCACGAATTGCGCGCAAGCATCGGCCTGCAGAAGGACCTCGGTGTTTTGCGCGGAACAACGTCACTTGAAGTGACCCGCAGAATCTATGGCAATGCAACGTCGGCGACCGGCGGCAGCATTCTGGTCGATGACCGTGACACTCTGGGTGCTGAACTCACGGCGCGCATCGGCTATGTTGTATCGCCTGCATTGATTCCATTTCTGGAGGCCTCGGTCGGCCGCGAGAAATATGATCAACGCATCGATAACACAGGCGCGGAACGCTCATCGACGACCTATGGCGCGCGCGGCGGCGCGGAATTCAATTTCGGCGAAAAGCTCTCGGGCGAGCTTGGAGCCGGTTACGTGCTGCGATCCATTGATGACAGCAAATTGAGCAATCTGTCCGGCTTGACGCTCGATGGCGAAATCAACTGGTCGCCAAGGCGCGGAACCGATGTCATGGCTGGCTTGTCCACCACCCTGGAATCAGCAACGACGGCAGGCGAATCGGGCTCGGTCGTCTATGAATTTGACACTTCCCTGACACAGCAAATCCACAGCGCCGTGGTGGCGCGCCTTGGCGCATCTGCTGGCCTTAGGGATTACGATGCCCGCAGCGGCCGCAGAAACCAGCAGAGCTATGGCGTGTCCACCGGCCTGACGTGGAACATAAACCGCTATCTAGACCTTGAAGCTGATGCGAGTTACACGCGAACCAAAGAGCCTGGCGTCACCGATGAAGAAACAACCCGCGTTGGACTGGGCCTCAGGCTGAGGCGGTGACGGATCAAACATTCGCGGCCTTTCCCGGCAATCAGCCTTAGGCGCTTCCGACAGCTGCCGAGTTCTTCTCAGGCGCCGGCTATCAGGTGTCGAAGACCGTCCGCCACCAGCGGCTTGATGTCTTCCCGATCGAGCGCGAAGGCCACATTGGCCAGAATGAACCCTTCCTTGGACCCGCAATCATAGGTCTGACCGCCGAAAGCATAGGCGGAAAACGGTTGTTCATCGGCGAGCTTGAGCATTGCATCCGTAACCTGGATCTCGTTGCCGGCTCCGCGCTCCTGTTTTGACAGGATCTCGAAGATCTTTGGCTGCAGGATATAGCGGCCATTGATATAGAAATTCGAAGGTGCGGTTCCCTTCGCCGGCTTTTCGACCATTCCGGTGATCCGGAAGCCGCCGTCGAGTTCCTCGCCCTTGCCAACAATGCCGTATTTGTGGGCCAGTTCGGGATCGCATTCAGACACCGCGACGATGTTGCCGCCAACCTTGTTGTAAAGCTCGACCATTCCGGAGAGGCACCCAACCTTGTCGCGCATCACCATATCGGGGAGCAGAAGCGCAAAGGGCTCGTCGCCGACAATATCGCGGGCGCACCAGACCGCGTGGCCCAGGCCAAGCGGCGCCTGCTGACGTGTGAAACTGGTGGCGCCTGCCTTTGGCAACATGTCTTCGAGCGATTTCAATTCGACCGTCTTGCCGCGTTCGCGCAACGTCGCCTCAAGTTCGACCTGAATGTCGAAATGATCTTCAATAACCGTCTTGTTGCGTCCGGTGACGAAAACAAAATGCTCGATGCCGGCAGCCATGGCTTCCTCGACCACATACTGAACAACCGGCTTGTCGACCACGGTCAGCATTTCTTTGGGCACCGCCTTGGTGGCGGGCAGGAACCGTGTGCCCAGGCCTGCGACCGGAAGAACGGCTTTTCTGATTTTTCGCGTCATTGTCATGTATTTTCCTCATTTCTCATAAAAGATATGCTTCGGTGCATGGCGGGACATCTAGCTTCGATATGTGCATCTCCCGGAAAACGGCAAGTTTGGCGCCGGGCAGGAGTATGGTAAACGATTTGTTGACGGCTGGGAGCTAGGATTGCGGGTCAGTCACCCCTAGAGCCCCAAACGAGAGGATGCTTGGAACATGATCCGAACACCCCGTAAATTCATTCGCGCTGCCGGCCTTTGCCTCGTTGCCGGAATGCTGGCCCCCATCCCCGCGCAGGCCGATGCCGGCTTTCAGAAGTGGGTCTCCGGCTTTTACAGCACTGCTGCCAAATCCGGAATCACGCGTTCAACCTATGAAAAGGCTTTCAGTGGCGTGACCGCGCCCGATCCAAGTGTGCTTGAGAAAGCGCGCTATCAACCGGAATTCACCACCAAGGTTTGGGACTATCTCGATTCCCGTGTCAACCCTTATACCATTGGCAAAGGACGCGAGATGGCCTCCCGTCATGCCAAAACCCTGGCCGCAATTGAGCGTCACTTTGGCGTGGAAGCATCCGTCTTGCTGGCAATCTGGTCAATGGAATCCAACTACGGCGAAATTCTCACCAAGACCGATCGCCTCCACTATGTGCCGCAGGCCCTGGCCACCCTCGCCTATGCGGACCAGAGGCGTGCAAAATTCGCGCGTCAGCAGCTAGTGGCCGCCTTGAAGATCCTCCAGGCGGGCGACATCTCGACCCGGGAGATGACAGGATCCTGGGCAGGCGCCATGGGCCACACCCAATTCATCCCCACAAGCTATCTGGCCTATGCCATTGATGCGGATGGAAACGGAAATCGCGACATCTGGAATTCAATTCCGGATGCATTGGCAACTGCGGCAAATCTTCTCAAGAAGAATGGCTGGAGAACCGGCGAAACATGGGGGTACGAGGCCGTCGCGCCGCGCGGAGGCTCCCAATATTCCGGACAGACCAAGACCTTGTCGCAGTGGGCGGCGCTCGGATTCACCAGGCCCAATGGCAAGGGCTTTCCCGATGGAAGCCGGCGCGCGGAACTCAAGATGCTCGGTGGTCCAAACGGGCCGGCACACTTGATGACGAAGAATTTCTTCGTCATCAAGCGTTACAACAACTCTGATTCCTACGCCCTCGGCGTCGGAGTTCTGGCGGATGAGATCGCCGGATATGGCGGCGTAGACCAGCGCTGGCCGCGGCCGGTAGGTACCCTCGACGTCAAGGAGAAGTTCGAGTTGCAGACCCGGCTCAAGCAGCTCGGGTACTATGATGGAGACATTGACGGCAATTTCGGATCGGGCTCAAAGGCGGCCATTGCCGCTTTCCAGTCACGGTCCGGCTTGACCGGCGAGGCAATTCCGTCGCAAAAGATACTGGACGCGATCCGCCGTTATTGATCACTAGAAAGATGGCGGATCCCAACCGGCGCAAGGCCGAAACGGAGATCTCTCCCCTTTGCCAGTTCGTTTTGCAGCATTTCGTCTTCTTGCCATCCTGCTGATCGCCGCGATCGGCGGGCTGGCGATCTCGCATATTGTTCAGCCTGCTGCGGCCCAGGAACGCGTTGAGCGCAAATCCATCCTCCAGCTTCTGTTCGGTGGCGGCACCACCGCCAAGCCAAAACCGCCGGCGGAAACGCCCCGCACCAGCCGGGTCAAGAAGCCCACCCGCAGCGCGGTGGCCGCACCGCCACCGGAGCCGGCAATCGAGAAGCTTGAAGATGCACGGATTATCCTGGTGCTTGGCGACTTTCTGGCGAATGGCGCAGCGGACGGCCTGAGTGAGGCTTTTGCCAAATCGCCCGGCGTGGTGATTGTCGATCGGACCAATGGATCTTCAGGGCTGGTTCGCGATGATTATTACAATTGGATCGAACAGGCGCCGACGATTGTCGAGGAAGTGAAGCCGTCAATCATCGTGATACAGATCGGCTCGAATGACCGCCAGCAGCTGGTGGTGAATGGCGAGCGCGAAGCAGTTCGCTCCGTCAACTGGCTTGCTGAATACGAGCGTCGCACAAAGCAGCTTATCGGCATCCTGCGTGCCCGCAACACACCGTTGTTGTGGGTCGGGTTGCCGGCCTTCAAATCCCCTGCCATGACAACCGACATCGTTGCCCTGAACGGCGTTCACCGGAAACTCGTCGAACTGGCGGGCGGCGAATTCATCGACATATGGGACGGATTTGTCGACGAAGAAGGCAAATTCATCTTCACCGGGTCCGATATCAATGGACAGCAGGTGCGGCTTCGCGGATCGGACGGGATCAATCTCACCCAGGCCGGACGGCGAAAGATTGCATTCTATGTCGAGAAATCCGCACGCCGGCTGCTCGGAGATGCGGCAGCCACCGGCATAGCCGCGTTTTCTTCGGAGGATTTTCCGGAAATCTTCATGCCGCCTGCACCTGGAGAAAATGCCGCGGCCATCACCAGAACCATGCCCGTGGCCATGACCGATCCGGATCTGGACGGAGGCTCCGCGCTGCTTGGTGACATGCCCGCCTCAGCAAGCCTGGTACGGTCTCCGCGCGACATCATGGTGATTGACGGCGTGCTGCCGGAACCACCACAGGGCCGTGTCGACAATTACGTCTGGCCGCGCGGCAACCGCTGATTTCCTGCCCGTCGCGTTTCGCAGGATCAGACATCCCTCTGTCACAACTTATCGTGGACCCTCAGCGAATTCGAGCCGACCCTTGATTGATCAACGCGGCAGGTCGGTGACGCCCATCAGGCTCAAATCGATGTCCCTTGCAGCCTGGCGGCCCTCCCGGATCGCCCAGACCACAAGGCTCTGGCCACGCCGCACATCGCCCGCCGCCCAGAGCTTGTCGACCGAGGTGCGGTAGTCGTCTTCATTGGCAGCGATATTGGTCGAGCCGCGCCGGTCAACGTCCAGAGACAATTTGTCTCCAAGCTCGCTGATCAGGCCGGTATCAAGTGCGCCCCGAAAGCCGATGGCGACAAAGACAAGATCGGCCTTGATCACGAACTCGGTTCCGGCAATCGGCTTGCGCTTCTCGTCCACCTCACAGCATTTGACGCCGGTCAGGATGCCGTTTTCGCCGATCAGTTCGAGCGTGCCCACCTGGAATTCGCGCACAGCGCCTTCGGCCTGCGAGGACGAGGTCCGCATCTTCGTCGCCCAGTAGGGCCAGACCGCAAGCTTGTCTTCCTTTTCCGGCGGCTGCGGCCTGATGTCGAGCTGGGTCACCCTGACCGCGCCCTGGCGGAATGCGGTGCCGACGCAGTCGGAAGCGGTGTCGCCGCCGCCGATCACCACCACATGCTTGCCGCCGGCCATCACCGGGTCGGAAGGCCATCCGACATTGTCGATGCTTTCGCGCGCCACACGCTTGTTCTGCTGGACCAGATACGGCATGGCGTCATGCACGCCGATCAGATCGGCGCCGGGAATGCCCACATCGCGTGGCTTCTCGGACCCGCCGGTGTAAAGCACGGCGTCGTAAGTGCCGAGCATCTCTTCGACACTCTTGTCGACGCCGACATTGACGTTGCAGAAAAACGTCACGCCCTCGCCTTCCATCTGTTCGATGCGGCGGTCGATGAAGTGCTTTTCCATCTTGAAATCGGGAATGCCGTAACGCAGCAACCCGCCAGGCCGGCTTTCGCGCTCATAGACATGGACGTCATGGCCGGCGCGGCCAAGCTGCTGCGCCGCGGCCATGCCGGCGGGGCCGGAGCCGATGATGGCGACCTTCTTGCCGGTCTTGGAGGTCACTGCCTGCGGGACGATGAAGCCCAGCTCATAGGCCTTGTCGGCAATAGCCTGCTCGACCGTCTTGATGGCAACCGGTGCATCCTCGAGATTGAGGGTGCAGGCTTCCTCGCACGGCGCCGGACAGATCCGGCCGGTGAATTCGGGGAAGTTGTTGGTCGAATGCAGGTTGCGGATCGCCTCTTCCCAATTGTCGTTGTAGACCAGATCGTTCCAGTCCGGGATCTGGTTGTGCACCGGGCAGCCGGTCGGACCATGGCAATAGGGAATGCCGCAATCCATGCAGCGGGCCGCCTGTTTCTGGACCTCCTGGTCGCTCATCCGAATGGTGAACTCCCGGAAATGGCGAATGCGGTCGGACGCCGGCTGATACTTCGCCGTCTGCCGGTCGATTTCGAGAAAACCCGTTACCTTGCCCATTCTTTCTTCCTCACATCAGAGTGGCGGCCACGAAGGCCCCCAGTACCAATAGGCCAGGCCAATGACCGCCCCCAGCACGATGAATTCCATGTCGAACCTGTCATTGACAGCATAGGCAACCGCCGGGACGGCGATTGCGATGGCCATCGAGAGCAGCCGGTGAATGGCTGCCCCCTGCTTCACTCCGCCGCCACGCCCATGCGCATCCGTTCCATGTCCTCGAGCGCGCGGCGATATTCGACCGGCATCACCTTGCGGAACTTCGGACGGAAATCCGCCCAATGGTCGAGGATCTCCTTGGCCCGCGTCGAGCCCGTGTAGTGCATGTGGTTGGAGATCAGCTGGAACAGCCGTTCCTCGTCATGCCGGGTCATGTCGCCAGACACATCGACACGGCCCTTGTGGGCCAGGTCGCCGCCATGGTGATGCAGCTTCTCGAGGATATCGTCTTCCTCTGGAACCGGCTCCAGCTCCACCATCGCCATGTTGCAGCGGCTGGCAAAATCACCCGCCTCGTCAAGCACATAGGCCACGCCGCCCGACATGCCGGCCGCGAAATTGCGTCCGGTCTCGCCGATCACCACGACAAGGCCGCCGGTCATGTATTCGCAGCCATGGTCGCCCACGCCCTCGACCACCGCGATTGCGCCGGAATTACGCACGGCGAAGCGCTCTCCCGCAACGCCGCGGAAATAGCATTCGCCCTCGATGGCGCCATAAAGCACCGTATTGCCGACGATGATCGATTGCTCGGCAACAATCGGAGAATTCTCTGGCGGACGGATGATGATGCACCCGCCTGACAGGCCCTTGCCGACATAGTCATTGGCGTCGCCCGACAGGTTGAGGGTGATGCCATGGGCCAGGAAGGCGCCGAATGACTGACCGGCGGTGCCCCTGAGCTTGATTGTGATCGTGTCTTCCGGGAGCCCCTTGTGACCAAACCGCATTGCGACTTCGCCAGACAGCATCGCGCCCGCCGAACGGTCGACGTTGCGGATGGGGACCTCGAACTCCACCACTTCCTTGCGCTCCAGCGCCGGCAAGGATTTTTCGATCAGCTGCCGGTCGAGAATGTTGGCAATCGGATGGTTCTGGCGCTCGGTCCAGTAGGTCTTTTCCTTGGGCGCTTCAGGCTTGTGGAAAATTCGGCTGAAATCCAGTCCCTTGGCTTTCCAGTGCTCGATCATGCCGTCCTTGGACAGCAGCTCCGACTGTCCGATGATCTCATCGAACTTGCGGTAGCCCATGGCCGCCAGCCATTCACGCACTTCCTCGGCAACGAAGAAGAAGTAATTGATGACATGTTCTGGCGTGCCCTTGAAGCGCTTGCGCAGAACCGGATCCTGTGTCGCCACGCCCACCGGGCAGGTGTTGAGATGGCACTTGCGCATCATGATGCAGCCCGCGGCAATCAGCGGCGCTGTCGAAAAGCCGAACTCGTCGGCCCCGAGCAGCGCGCCCACGATCACGTCTCGACCGGTCTTGAGGCCGCCATCGACCTGCAGGGCGATGCGCGAGCGCAGGCCGTTGAGAACCAGGGTCTGGTGGGTTTCCGCGAGACCGATTTCCCATGGGCTGCCGGCATGCTTGAGCGAGGTCAGCGGCGAGGCGCCGGTGCCGCCGTCATAGCCGGAAATGGTGATGTGATCGGCGCGCGCCTTTGCCACGCCCGCGGCAACCGTTCCAACACCCACTTCCGACACCAGCTTGACCGAAATATCGGCTTCCGGATTGACGTTCTTCAAATCGAAGATCAGCTGCGCCAGGTCCTCGATCGAATAGATGTCATGGTGCGGCGGCGGCGAGATCAGGCCAACGCCGGGGGTGGAATGCCGTGTCTTGGCAATCGTCGCATCGACCTTGTGGCCGGGCAACTGCCCGCCCTCGCCCGGCTTGGCGCCCTGGGCCACCTTGATCTGTATCATGTCGGCATTGACCAGGAATTCTGTCGTCACGCCGAAACGGCCGGACGCCACCTGCTTGATCGCTGACCGCTCCGGATTGGCCCCGCCGCCATAAAGCGGCAGGTAGCGATCGGGCTCCTCGCCGCCCTCGCCAGTGTTCGACTTGCCGCCGATCCTGTTCATGGCAATGGCGAGCGTGGTGTGGGCCTCCCGGCTGATCGAACCGAACGACATGGCGCCGGTCGAAAACCGCTTGACGATATCGACAGCCGGTTCAACCTCGTCGAGCGGTACCGGCCGGCGTCCGCCGTCTTCGGCGGTCTGGATCTCGAACAAGCCGCGAATGGCGTTCATCCTAAGCGTCGAGCGGTTCACCATGTCGGCGAATTCGCGGTAGCGATCCTTGGCATTGCCGCGCACGGCATGCTGAAGCGACGCAACCGCATCCGGAGTCCAGGCGTGTTCTTCGCCACGCATCCGGTAGGCATATTCGCCACCCACCTCGAGCGAGGAGGTCAGGACCGGATCATTGGAAAAGGCGAGCCGGTGGCGCTCGGCGGTTTCGGTCGCGATCTCGTCGAGGCCTGCACCTTCGATCGTCGTGGCCGTGCCGGTGAAGTAGGTTTCGATGAACTCGGTCGACAGGCCGATGGCGTCGAAGATCTGCGCGCCGCAATAGGACTGGTAGGTGGAAATGCCCATCTTGGACATGACCTTGAGGATGCCCTTGCCGATGGCCTTGGTGTAGCGCGAGACGACCTCGTAGGCGTCGACCTCGGGGGGGAACTCGCCGCGCTTGTGCATGTCGAGCAGCGTGTCGAAAGCCAGATACGGATTGATCGCCTCGGCGCCGTAACCGGCCAGGCAGCAGAAATGATGCACTTCGCGCGGCTCGCCCGATTCGACCACGAGCCCGACCGACGTGCGCAGGCCCTTGCGGATCAGGTGATGGTGCACGGCCGCCGTAGCCAGAAGCGCGGGAATTGCGATCCGGTCGGCGCCCACCTGGCGGTCGGACAGGATGATGATGTTGTAGCCGCCGGTCACGGCTTCCTCTGCCCGGTCGCAGAGCCGTTCAAGGGCGGCCTTCATGCCATCCGAGCCCTTTTCGCTCGCATAGGTGAAGTCCAGCGTCTTGGTGTCGAAGCGATCTTCTGTGTGTCCGATCGACCGGATCTTCTCGAGATCGCCATTGGTAAGTATAGGCTGACGTACCTCGAGCCGCTTCTTCTTTGCAGCCCCCTTGTGATCGAGAATGTTGGGCCGCGGGCCGATGAACGACACCAGGCTCATCACCAACTCTTCACGGATCGGATCGATCGGCGGGTTGGTCACCTGCGCGAAGTTCTGCTTGAAATAGGTGTAGAGCAGCTTCGACTTTCGCGACATAGCCGAGATCGGCGTGTCGGTCCCCATCGAGCCGATGGCTTCCTGGCCGGTGGTCGCCATCGGCGCCATCAGGATCTTGGTGTCTTCCTGCGTGTAGCCAAAGGCCTGTTGGCGATCGAGCAGGGACACATCCTTGCGCAGCGCCCGCGGCTCAACCGGCTTGAGATCCTCAAGAATCAGCTGGGTCCGTTCCAGCCACTCGCGATAGGGATGCTTGGCCGCCAGCCCTGACTTGACCTCCGCGTCGGAAATGATTCGTCCCTCTTCCATGTCGATCAGCAGCATCTTGCCCGGCTGCAGCCGCCACTTGGAGATGATCGTGCTTTCATCGACCGGCAGAACGCCAGCCTCGGATGCCATGATGACCCGGTCGTCATTGGTGACGACATACCGGGCGGGCCTGAGGCCGTTTCGGTCGAGCGTGGCGCCGATCTGCCTGCCGTCCGTGAAGGCAACGGCGGCCGGGCCGTCCCACGGCTCCATCAGGGCCGCATGATATTCGTAGAACGCCTTGCGTTCCGCGCTCATCAGCGTGTTTCCTGCCCAGGCTTCCGGAATCAGCATCATCACCGCATGCGCCATGGAATAGCCGCCGCGGATCAGGAATTCGAGCGCATTGTCAAAGCAGGCCGTATCGGACTGCCCCTCATAGGAAATCGGCCACAGCTTGGAGATGTCACTGCCAAACAGGGGTGAAGAGACGGAGGCCTGACGCGCCGCCATCCAGTTGACGTTGCCGCGCAGCGTGTTGATCTCACCATTGTGCGCCACCATCCGGTAGGGATGGGCGAGCTTCCAGGACGGGAAGGTGTTGGTCGAAAATCTCTGGTGGACGAGCGCCACGGCGGATTCAAAGCGTGGATCGCTCAAATCCCTGTAGTAGGCGCCAACCTGGTAAGCCAGGAACATGCCCTTGTAGACAATCGTCTGCGTCGACAGCGAGACAATATAGAAGCCGTTGTCGAGCCCGTCGGTTTCGCCGTAAATCCGATTTGAAATGACCTTCCTGAGAACGAAGAGCTGCCGTTCGAAATCACTCTGATCCGCAACGCCTTCGCCGCGGCCGATAAAGATCTGCACGTGGCGGGGCTCTGTAGCGGCGATTTCAGGCGCCTTGGACAGCGATGAATTGTCGACCGGCACATCGCGGAAGCCAAGAAAAATCTGGCCCTCGACAGCCACGACCTCGGTGATGATGTTCTTGAGATGATCGCGGAGCGCTTCATCCTGCGGCATGAAGACGAAGCCGACTGCATAATCGCCGGCTGCGGGCAGTTTCACCCCCTGCCCTGCCATTTCCTCACGAAACAGACGATCGGGAATCTGCGCCAGAAGTCCGGCGCCGTCTCCCATCAGCGGATCCGCTCCAACGGCGCCGCGGTGGGTCAGGTTTTCCAGCATGAACAGGCCGTCCCGCACGATCTGATGCGATTTAACGCCTTTCATGTGCGCAATGAAGCCGACGCCGCAGGCGTCATGCTCGTTGCGTGGATCATAGAGACCCTGTTTTGACGGCAATCCAAAAGTTTGCATTGTGGCCGGCTTGGTCTCGGCATCAGCCTTGCAAGCGATTGCGTCCATACGGGATGGTGCATGGTCTGCCATCTGCATTCCTCCTTCATGACCGCCGCAGCGGTTGATCCCGGCCTGCCGTCCGCCACCGCCAATGCGGCGACGCTTTCGTTCCGGATGCATCTGTCGTCTGGCCTCGCGGGGCTTTCTAGCCTCGCCACATCAGTAGCGCGCGCGGCGCGATCTTGTATCATGAAGGGGCGATACGGTCACCTTGCGCCTGTGGATCGCATGGTATCGGATTGCAGCACACCCCTTGTGTTCGCCAAGACCTCGGCCAGTTGGCCCGGGCAGACACAAATAGGACAGCATGGCTGTCCTATTTCCAGTGTTCTATGACAGAATGCACCCAATTGCGCAAGAGACCCGGCCCAAAAAACCATGCCTTCACGACCGTAAATGATCGACCATGACAGATTGACGCAAGATAATTGCTAATCTGCGCCACATTCCGGCGTTTTGCTGTTGCGACGTGAACTGAGGAAAAGAACCAGAGTCGGCGCCGATGCGAGTTCGTTCTGTCCGGAACGCGCCGCGGCGAATTCCTTCAAGCGCTTTGAAAGCATGACAAATCATGCAATAGCCGGACTGAGACAAGCATTGGAGCCACGCGCGCATGATCTTCACCTCTGACAACTGGGCTGGCGCCCATCCGGCGGTCGCCGCCTCGCTTTCCGCCCACTCGACCGGCTTTGCGCCCGCCTATGGCGCGAGCGATCTGGATCGCAAGGTTGAGGCGAAATTCAACGAGATCTTCGAGCGGGACGTCGCGGTTTTCTTCGTCGGCACGGGCACGGCGGCCAATTCGCTGGCGCTGTCGGCGATAAACCGGCCGGGGGGCGTGTCATTTTGCCACCGGGAAGCCCATGTCATTGCCGATGAATGCGGCGCGCCGGAATTCTTCAGCCATGGGTCGCGGCTCGTTCCCGTGGATGGCGCTGACGGCAAGATGGATCCGGGAAATCTCGAAAGGGAAATCGCCCGCTTTCCCGCGGGCTTTGTCCACGCCGGCCAACCCATGGCCATCACCTTGACTCAGGCGACCGAGGCGGGAACCGTCTACACAGCCGAGGAAATCCGAACCCTCTCCACAATCGCCAGGGCCCACGGACTGCCGCTGCACATGGATGGCGCGCGCTTCGCCAATGCGCTGGTTGCACTCGATCTCACGCCCGCGCAGATGACCCATGAACTCGGGGTCGACATCGTTTCCTTTGGCGGCACCAAGAACGGCTGCTGGTGCGCCGAAGCCCTGGTGTTCCTCGATCCGGCCATGGCCGTCCAGGCGCCCTTCATCCGCAAGCGGGCAGCGCAGCTGTTTTCCAAGAGCCGCTTCATCGCCGCCCAGTTCGACGCCTATTTTGAAAACGACCTCTGGCTCGATGTCGCCCGTCACGCCAATGCCATGGCGGCCCGGTTGCAGGCAGGCATCGAGAACTCCAGCAAGGCGCGGCTGGCATGGCAAAGCCCGGCCAACGAGACCTTTCCGATCGTGCTGAAGTCTCTCGCCAAGGATCTCTCGGGCAAGGGGGCACTTTTTTACGAATGGGCCCCGCCCCGCTCCGCCACTCATCTCGTGGGTGAGGATGAAACCATGCTCAGGCTGGTCACCAGCTTTGCCACCACGGAAGAGCATGTCGATCAGTTTGTGGATTTGCTGCGGTAGCAGACATCCGTCCGCTGACATCCGTGTTCAGCAAGAATAGACACGATCACTCCAGGCTCACAGCCAAGTGATGCCCGATAACGTGCGCTTGATTTCCAAGTGATGCGACAGTTTGTCATGTTTCTCCTGCCGGGACGGAAAGCCCCGGGAAAAGTTTCAAAGAAACCTTCAAGGAGAACATCATGTCGCAGAAAACGCTCATTAGCGCGTCGGCTCTCGCAGGTGCAGTGGCCATGGCCATTTCGGGGGCAACATTCCTCGCATCGACCGACGGGGCATCGGCCGCCACCGAAAAATGCTATGGCGTCGCCATGGCCGGAAAGAACGACTGCGCTGCCGGACCCGGCACCACATGCGCGGGAACGTCCAAGGTCGACTACCAGGGCAATGCCTGGAAAACGGTCGATGCAGGCACCTGCACCACGATGAGCGTCGACGGCGGACGCATGGGCTCGCTCGAGCCGCTCGATCGCGATCTCCCGGCCTGATCCGGCGACTTTGGCAAACGGGAGTCACCAAATGACGCAGTCCGCCTCCATATCATCCAGTGGGCCGCGTTTTCCGCGCGCCCCGCTCCCGCCTCGTGCGGGGGCGGGCTTGAAGTCCGCGCATATCGACCAGATCCTGGCCGATTCCTACCGGATCGGATTTCTTGAGATCCATGCCGAGAACTACATGGGAGACGGCGGCCCGGCGCATCGCGCGTTGACAGCCATCCGCTCCGAATTCCCTGTTTCCGTGCATGGCGTTGGCCTGTCGATCGGGTCGGGGAGCGGCATCAATCCTGCCCATCTCGAACGACTGGCCAGGGTTGTCGAGAGGTACGAACCCGCGATGGTGTCGGAACATCTCGCCTGGTCGAGCCACGACGCGGGCTACTTCAACGACCTTTTGCCGGTGCCTTACAATTCGGCAACCCTCGAACGGGTGGTTTCGCATCTGGGCCGGATCCAGGACCGGCTCAAGCGCCCGATCCTTTTGGAAAACCCGTCGACCTACGTGGCTTTCGAGCAGACCACGATGAGCGAGACTGATTTCATCCGCGAGATCGCCCGCAAATCCGGCTGCGGGCTGCTTCTCGACATCAACAATGTCTTCGTCTCAGCCGTCAATCATGGTTTCAAGCCGCTGCAATATCTGCGCGAGTTCCCGCTGGAACTGGTGGAGGAAATCCATCTCGCCGGTCATGCCGCGGATACCGACGACGAGGGCGACCTTCTTCTGATCGATGCCCACGACCGTCCGGTCGCCGACGCCGTCTGGAAGCTCTATGAGACCGTCATCAGCCAGACCGGCGCGCTGCCGACGCTGGTTGAGTGGGACAATGACGTGCCGGATTGGCCGGTGCTGCGCCGCGAAGCTCAACTGGCCGATGCAATTCTCGATCGCTTGGGACCTGCCTCCCTGCTTGGATCCCGTCATGCCGCGGAATGATCCGGCGCGTGATGCGCCCCAGGCGGATTTCGCCGCGGCTCTGCTCGATCCGGATCTTCCCCTCCCCAAAGGCGTGGTCGGTCCGGCCGGCAAGAGCGCGCAAAGACGCTTCGCCGTCTACCGCAACAATGTGACGGTAAGCCTGATCGACTCGCTGGCGGATATCTTTCCCGCCGTTCAGCGGCTTGTGGGCCCGGATTTCTTCAGGAACATGGCCCGGGTGTACCTCACGGAGGAACCGCCGGCCTCGGCGGTCATGTTCGAATATGGCAGCGGTTTTGCCGCTTTCCTCGACCGTTTCGAACCGGTCTCGAAATTGCCTTATCTGGCCGATGTCGCCCGCCTCGAAAGGGCATGGCTGGATGTGTTTCATTCAACCGATGTTGAACCGCTGTCTCCCGAAGCCCTGGGGGTGATCGCGCCCGAAAACCTCGGCGACGTGCGGTTCACCCCGCATCCCGCCGCACGCATCGTCAGGAGCCGGTACGCCGCTGTCTCGATATTTTCAGCCAGTCGCGAATACCGCCCGCTTGATCGCATCAGGCCGCTTGATCCGGAAGACGGGTTGATCACACGGCCGGATTTTGAGGTTCAGGTCAGGACGCTGCCACCCGGCGCTGCGCAATTCTTTGAGGCATTGATTACCGGGGAAACGCTTGCGGGCGCGGCGACCATCACGGTCGAGCGTCATCCCGGGTTCGATCTGCCAGCCGCGATTTCAGCCATGCTGGAAGCCGGTGTTTTTTCAGCCTGCTCGTGCAGTCAGGCACAGACGGAGCAAATCACATGACATCGGCTATCTGCCATCTCACCGGGCTGCATGATCGCTTTTTTGTTGGTCTCGAGCGGATCGGCGACAAATGGCTGCTCGGCCTGATCGCCCGCTTCGCCTTTGCGGCCGTGTTGTGGGGTTATTTTCTCAATTCGGCCAAGACCAAGGTCGGCGACGGTCTAACCGGTTTCTTTTCGATTTCGCCCGGCGCCTATTACCAGATCGCCCTGCCGGCGGTTGAGGCCGCGGGCGGCGATGTCGATGCGGTGGCTTTCTTTCCCTGGGGCCTGATCGTCCTCATGGGCACCTACGCAGAATTCATCCTGCCGCTGCTGATTGTCGTCGGACTGTTCTCGCGGATTGCGGCACTCGGCATGATCGGCTTCATAACGGTACAGACCTTCGTGGACATCACCGTTCACAAGATTGGCGCCGAGGCCATCGGCGCCTGGTTCGACCGCTTCCCGGATGCCGTGATCGCGGATCAGCGGTTGTTGTGGCTGGTGCCGCTGATGGTCATTTCGATCAAGGGACCGGGTGGTCTTTCCCTGGACGGCCTTCTCACCAGGGTGCCACGGCAAGTCTGACCCAACCGACACATTGCACAATGTCGCGTACGAAAGTGGCGCTCAGTCTCCTGAGCGCCACACAGCCTTCTCCGCTTGGGGGGATGGGATCAGGCCTTTGTTGCTTCGATCTGCTTGGTCTTGCCGACGGCGTCGCTACTGATGGCGATGCGGCGCGGCTTCATGGCTTCGGGAAGCTCGCGAACCAGATCCACATGAAGAAGCCCGTTGCGCAGCGAGGCGCCAGTGACTTCGACATGGTCAGCAAGTTGGAAACGGCGCTCAAATGCGCGCTTGGCAATGCCGCGATAGAGGAATTCCGAGCCTTCGGACTCCTGTTCGTCGGCCTTTTCACCCTTGACGGTCAGCACATGTTCGCGCGCTTCAATGGAAATCTCGGTTTCCGCAAAGCCGGCCACGGCCATGGTGATGCGATAGGTGTTATCGCCGGTGCGTTCGATATTGTAGGGCGGGTAGGTTTGTGCCTGTTCTGTCGGAGCCAGGCTGTCCAGCATGGTCAGCAACTTGTCGAAGCCGACGGTGGAACGGTAGAGGGGTGAAAAATCAACGTGACGCATAGGTGTCCTCCTTAAGAGCAACGTTCGGTTTAGCGTTCTGGCCCTGGTCTGCCCCGCATTGGGCGGCATCCCGGCCAGCAGACCCGGCAATCGGCGTCTGCAGGTTCAATGTGGGAACTCCTCAGAGCAGCTTCAAGATCTTCGAAGCCTCTCGTGCATAATCTTCACAACGCCGCGGGATTACAGGAGAATTGGACGGTGAACGCGCGATGAACAGGCTGTTCTGTTCCGGTTCAGCCGGGGTCAGCGAGTATCAGGTCAGTCAGGCAAGACAGTCTGACCTGCGCGGGACATCCCGTCCCTTCTGTTCCGTGCTCCCGGCCGGACCCGCACCCCCAGCGGGTCCGGCCTTTTCCTTTCAGGCTCAGATTTTTCCTTTTGACCAAAGACCGGGGAAGTCCTAATCCGGTTCCCCATGAGCGATGATCTCCCGACCCTGAGCGAGACGGACGGCAATCCTGTGCCGGGCAACCATATCGTGGGTTGGTACACCAGTGCCGGCGGCAAGCGGCTGCGCTATGCGATCTTCAAATCCGATGTGCCGGTGGCGCGCGGAACCGTGGTTCTGCTCCAGGGCCGCAATGAATGCATCGAGAAATATTTCGAGACCATTCGTCATTTCACCGATCGCGGCCTGTGGGTTGCGACCTTCGACTGGCGCGGACAGGGATTGTCGGACCGGCTGTTGAAAAATCCCTTGCGCGGACACGTCCGCCGGTTCCGGGACCTGGAGAGGGATCTGGCGATCTTTCTCGAGACAATCGTGCTGCCCGAGACGCGCCTGCCGTTCTGCATGGTCGCTCACTCCATGGGCGCGCTTGTGGCATTGTCGATGGCGCCCAGGCTCTCCAACCGCATTGAACGGATGGTGCTGACGGCGCCTTTCGTGGAACTGTCGAACCAGCCAATCCCCACATGGGTCACGCGGTTCATCACACGGGTCATCAGTTTGTCCGGTCTGGGGTGGGTCAGCTCGGGCAAGGATCGCTTTCCGCGCCCCTTCGAAGGCAATCCCCTGACCACGGACATTGACCGATACGCCCGCAACCAGGCGCTCTACACCGCCCACCCCGAACTGCGACTGGGGCCGCCCACGGTGCTGTGGGTCAATGAAATGCTCGCCGCCATGGCCCGTGTCGGCCGCTTTGAACATCTCGATCAGGTCAAGGTACCCACCCTGCTGATCGGTGCCGGCAACGATCCGCTCGTCGCCCAACAGGCCATTGAAAGCATCAGCAACCGTTTTCGTGCAGGACGGGCGATCATTATCGATGGCGCACGCCATGAGTTGCTTCAGGAAGCCGACCGGTACCGAATGGCGGTGCTCGCCGCAATCGACGCCTTCATCCCGCCCGAGCAGACGCCGCTGCCGGTCGCAGGAGTCGTCAGTCAGTCCGGTTGAGCATTTCCAGCGCCGCTTCATGCAGTTCCGGGGATCCGGCCGCGACAATACTGCCGCCATGCTCGGGGCGGTCGCCGCTCCACGTGGTCATGACGCCGCCGGCCTGCTCGATCAGCGGGATCAAGCCGCCAACATCATAGGCCTTCAGCCCGGCCTCGACGACCAGGTCGATGTGCCCCGCGGCAACCATCGCATAGGCGTAACAATCACAGCCATAGCGCGCCAGTTGGACACAATTCTCGACGCGCTTGTAGGATGGCTCAAGCGCCTCGGGGAAGATCGATGGTGACGTGGTCATCATCGTCGCCTGCTCAAGCGTAACGCCGGTCCTTGTCCGCAAAAGCGATTTTTTACCATTGCGCCGGACAATCGCACTGCCTGGCTGGGCGATAAAGCGCTCCCCGGTGAACGGCTGGTCCATCATCCCCATCACGGCCCGGCCCTTGTGATAAAGGCCCACCAGCGTGCCCCACACTGGCAGTCCGGAAATGAAGGCCCTTGTGCCGTCAATCGGATCAATGACCCACACGTAATCCCGGTCGAGGCCAATGTCTCCATGCTCCTCGCCAAGGATCCCGTGTTCCGGATAGCGATCGGCAATCAGTCGTCGAATGGCCCTTTCCGCTTCCTGATCCGCTTCGGTGACCGGGTCAAATCCGCTCGCGAGCTTGTTGTCGACCGAAACCGACATGCGGAACCGGGGAAGTGTTTCCGCTGCCGCGGCTTCGGCGATGGCGTCAAAAAAAGCGATATCAGGAAGCACGGCGAACTCCGGGCGTTAATCGTGATGGGCGTGGTCGCCGCCCTGTTCAGCCGACGTCCTGAACCGGCCGCTCATGAAAATCAAGCGTGACATGCGCGTGTCGCGGCATCCATTTCGCAATTGCACAATGAAATGTCGGCGTACCGTTGACTTTTGTGCGTTGCAGCATTAAGCTCTAACTACAGTCCTAGACTGTGAATGCCCTCCTTGGGCGTTTCCTCCCAAGCTTTGCCGCGCTTCGTGCGCGGTTTTTTTTGACCAGGCTCGCCCGCCCCGGTTATTCGGCGGCCAGCCGGTCTTCCGAGAGATCCTGGCGCACATAAGCCATCATCTGGCCCGCAAATTCGGTCAGATCAGCCTTCAGCAGATCAAAGCCCGCTGTCCTCTCAAGCGTTGTCTCATCGACATAAAGCCCGCGATTGACCTCGATCTGCAGCGCGTGCAGTCCTCGCGCCGGACGGCCGTAATGCTCGGTGATAAACCCACCTGCATAGGGCTTGTTGCGCACCACGCGATATCCGAGTTCCGACAGGAACGAGACCGCGGCGCGCGACAGATCATGGGCGGCACTGGCGCCATAGCGGTCGCCGATGATAATATCGGGTCTTGGCTGACCGCCGGCGACGCGGACATTGGCCGGCATCGAGTGGCAATCGATCAGAATGGCCTTGCCGAACTGGACATGGGTCTGGGCGATGATCCGGCGAAGGGTGGCGTGATAGGGACGGTACACCCGCTCGATCCGTGAAAGCCCTTCTTCGACGCTGAGCCGTTCCCGGTAGATATCCATATTCTCGGCAACAAGCCGCGGAATGGTGCCCAGTCCGCCCGCCACCCGCATGGATCCGATATTGGCAAAGGACGGCAGGGCGCCGTCGAACATGCGCGGATCAAGCTCATAGGGCTCGCGATTGACATCGAGCCAGGCGCGCGGGAACTGCGCCGCAAGCATTGGGGCTCCCAGATGAATGACCCCTGCGAACAATTCGTCGACGTAATGGTCCTCGGAGCGGCGGATCGACATCCGGTCAAGTCGCGACATTTTCAGAAACGAGTCTGGATAGACCCGGCCCGAATGCGGCGAATTGAACACAAAGGGTTCGGTCTGATGTGCCGGACGGCGAAGCTCAAAGGGCGCAACCGCTTCAGGCTCGCCTCCCGTTCCGGGCACGTCGGCTTCGCGCATATCTGTCCCTTTGCCCCAGCAACCGCTTGAATCACCTTGCCAGTTGCCCCCACAACTGTCCAGTCCGGGTCACGGCAGATCTCAAAATCGCCATCATTCACCTGATGTTTACTGGAATGGCGTAGAGATGGCCAAAGCAGAGCTCCACGAGCACGAAGACAGGGCTGGAAACATAATGACGCCGAAAATTCTCCTCGCCGAAGACGACAACGACATGCGCCGGTTCCTGGTCAAGGCGCTTGAAAAGGCCGGATATGAAGTCCGTTCCTTCGACAATGGCGCAAGCGCCTATGACCGCCTTCGCGAAGAGCCCTTCTCGTTGCTGCTGACGGACATCGTCATGCCTGAAATGGACGGGATCGAACTGGCCCGCCGGGCGACCGAACTCGACCCCGACCTCAAGGTCATGTTCATCACCGGCTTTGCCGCCGTGGCGCTCAATCCTGACTCCAAGGCCCCACGCGACGCCAAAGTGCTGTCAAAGCCGTTTCACCTCCGTGACCTTGTCGACGAGGTCAACAAGATGATCCAGGCGGCCTGACCGGGGCCAAGCCTGACGCCTAGACCTGCCTTGCGCACCGGAGCACACGCAGGCGCGCAGTCTCTCACGACCTCTTGCTTGCCCCGCATGCCCAGCTTTGCGCCGGTGCCGCGTGGAATCGCGGTTCCGCAGGATGGGCCGGTGGTGAAAAACCCGCTGATTCCATATTGACGCCGCCGCCCTTTGTGTGGTGTAAGCCCGCATCGGATGGGCGTATAGCTCAGCGGGAGAGCACTACATTGACATTGTAGGGGTCACAGGTTCAATCCCTGTTACGCCCACCATCCGGTCTCCTCCTCTTTGAATGCCCTTGTATCGGCCCCGCCTGCGGCCTCCCTCGGCCGTGTTTCCGCCAAACCGCGGAAAACGAGGAGTCAAGCACGGGATCAGGTCATCGACCGTGGCAAGCGTGGTGTTTCCAGCCTGATTTCCACGCGGATGGGCATCAACTGCCGCTTGCCGTTCCAACCTGCCTGTTTTGACGTCAATCCGGTGAGAAAACAGGCGGCAACGGCACCATAGTGGCCCCGAAAATCCGCTGAAATACTCAATCTAATGGATTTAATTGCTGGATATTGACGATAAAATCATTCATTGCTTGGTAAGCCTGAGGCTCACGTCACTTCTTTGCGCGCTGACCCTGTCCGGCGTGCGCAGGCCCAAGATGAACGGGACAATCGATGATCACCAAGTCCGCCATTGCCGACCTCCCCTCCCCCGCTCCGCGCAGCGCCGACCCGGCCACCCTGGCCGCCGAGATCATCGAGCGCCTGACCTATTCCATCGGCAAGGACGCCAAGGTCGCCAAGCCGCATGACTGGATGACCGCCACCATTCTGGTCATCCGCGACCGGGTGATCGACCGCTGGATGGAGTCCACCCGCCAGACCTATGAGAGCGGCGGCAAGCGTGTCTACTACCTCTCCCTGGAGTTCCTGATCGGGCGACTGACCCGCGACGCGGTGTCCAATCTGGAGATGATCGAGGAAATCCGCGCGGCACTGAACTCCCTCGGCGTGGATTTTGATGCTGTTGCGGCGCTTGAACCCGATGCAGCGCTTGGCAATGGCGGACTTGGGCGGCTGGCTGCCTGCTTCATGGAATCCATGGCCACCGTCGATATTCCGGCCTATGGCTACGGTATCCGCTACGTCCACGGGCTGTTCCGGCAGCAGATGAGCGACGGCTGGCAGGTGGAACTTCCGGAGACATGGCTTGCCAATGGCAACCCCTGGGAATTCCAGCGCCGCGAGAGCGCCTACGAGATCGGCTTCGGCGGATCGGTGGACATCATCGGCAACGGCTCGGAGGAAACCCAGCGCTGCATCTGGAAGCCCCAGGAGCGGATGATCGCCACGGCCTACGACACACCGGTGGTCGGCTGGCGCGCCAAGCGGGTCAACACGTTGAGACTCTGGACGGCCCAGCCGATCGATCCGATCCTGCTCGACGCGTTCAATGCCGGCGACCACATCGGCGCGCTCCGCGAGAGCAACAAGGCCGAGGCCCTGGCCCGGGTTCTCTATCCGGCTGACCAGACGCCGGCTGGCCAGGAATTGCGGCTGCGCCAAGAGTATTTTTTCTCCTCGGCGTCACTGCAGGACATCCTGCGCCGGCATCTCCAGCAATTCGGCGATCTGCGCTCTTTGCCGGACAAGGCCGCCATTCAGCTCAACGACACCCATCCGGCGGTCTCGGTCGCTGAAATGATGCGGCTGTTGATTGATATCCACCGCATGGATTTCGATCTCGCCTGGGACATCACCCGCAAGACCTTCAGCTACACCAACCACACGCTTCTGCCCGAAGCGCTGGAAAGCTGGCCCGTGCCGCTGTTCGAGCGGCTGCTGCCCAGGCACATGCAGCTAATCTACGCCATCAACGCCAAGGTGCTGCGCCATGCCCGCAAGGAACGCGGTTATGACGAAGAGCAGATCCGGTCTGTCTCGCTGATTGATGAGGCCGGGGACCGGCGTGTGCGGATGGGAAATCTGGCCTTCCTCGGCTCGCACTCCATCAACGGCGTCTCGGCGCTGCACACAGAGCTGATGAAACAGACCGTTTTTTCCGATCTTCACGGCCTCTACCCCGAGCGCATCAACAACAAGACCAATGGCATCACGCCACGCCGCTGGCTGATGCAGTGCAATCCGGGCCTGTTCTCGTTGATCCGCGAGGCGATCGGCGACGAGTTCATGGATGACGCGGAAGCGCTCAAGGCGCTTGAGCCCTTTGCGGGCGATCCCGAATTTCGGGCACGGTTTGCCACCGTCAAACGCGACAACAAGGCGCGGCTTTCCAATCTGGTTGCCCGACGCATGGGGATAAAGCTTGACCCGTCGGCCCTGTTCGACATCCAGATCAAAAGGATTCACGAGTACAAGCGCCAATTGCTCAACATCATTGAGGCGGTGGCGCTTTACGATCAGATCCGCTCGCATCCCGAACTCGACTGGACGCCGCGGGTGAAGTTCTTCGCGGGCAAGGCAGCACCAAGCTATCACAACGCCAAGCTGATCATCAAACTGGCCAATGATGTGGCGCGGGTCATCAACAATGATCCGACCGTGCGCGGCCTGCTCAAGATCGTCTTCATCCCCAACTACAATGTATCCCTGGCCGAAGTGATGGTTCCGGCGGCCGATCTGTCCGAACAGATCTCCACCGCCGGAATGGAAGCATCCGGTACTGGCAACATGAAGTTCGCGCTCAACGGCGCGCTCACCATCGGCACGCTCGATGGCGCCAATGTCGAAATCCAGGACTGCGTTGGCGAAGACAACATCGTCATCTTTGGCCTGACCGCAGATGAGGTGACCGAGCGCCGCGCCACCGGCCACGAGCCGCGAGCAATCATCGAAGCCTCGCGCGAATTGTCGCAGGCGCTGACTGCCATTTCATCCGGCGTTTTCAGTCCCGACGACCGCGAGCGCTTTACCGACCTGATTGCCGGACTTTACGACCATGACTGGTTCATGGTCACCGCCGATTTCGACGCTTATGCCAGGGCTCAGCGTCAAGTTGACAGTTTGTGGGTTGACGAAGAGGCCTGGTATGGCCGTACTATCCTCAATACAGCGCGCGTTGGCTGGTTCTCCTCGGACCGCACAATACGCCAGTATGCAAAGGAAATATGGAAAGCCGGCCCATGACCCAAAAGGGAACCGTGCGCGACGCCGATACAAAGGAATTTCACCTTTCGGCCGACGAAGCAGGAGCGATCGCTTCCGGCACGCATGGAAACCCTTTTTCCGTTCTCGGCGTACAGAATCTAGAAAATGGCTTCGTTGCCCGCGTCTTCGCGCCCGGCGCGGATGAGATCACGGCTCTCACCCTGGACGGAAAATCCGCCGGGCAGCTGCGGCAAGGCGCCGTCCCGGGGCTTTTCGAAGGCCCCATCGACATCACCCGGCGCCAGCCGCTGCGGTACGCCGCGGCGAATGCACATAGTGCCTGGGAAATTGACGATCCCTACTCCTATGGCCCCGTGCTAGGCCCGATGGACGACTATTTCATTGCGGAAGGGTCGCATTTGCGGCTTTTCGACAAGCTCGGCGCCCATCCGATCCATCACGAGGGGGCCGACGGCGTGCATTTCGCCGTCTGGGCGCCAAACGCCCAACGCGTCTCCGTTGTCGGCGATTTCAACGGCTGGGACGGGCGACGCCATGTCATGCGGCTACGCGCCGATGTGGGGATCTGGGAAATCTTCGCACCCGGAGTGAACACTGGATCGGCCTACAAATATGAAATCCTCGGCCCCGACGGGGTGAGGTTGCCGCTCAAGGCGGATCCCTTCGCCCGCCGCGCCGAACTGCGGCCCGCCACCGCATCCATCGTAGCCGCCGACCTCAAGCACGAATGGGGCGACAGCGCCCACCGCGCCCACTGGAGCAAGGTCGATGCCCGGCGCCAGCCGATGTCGATCTATGAAGTGCATCCCGGATCCTGGCGAAGGCGTGCCGACGGAACTTTCATGTCCTGGGACGAGTTGGGCGATGAACTGATCCCCTATTGCGTGGAAATGGGCTTCACTCATATCGAATTCCTCCCGGTCTCCGAGCACCCTTACGATCCGTCCTGGGGATACCAGACCACAGGGCTCTACGCGCCCTCGGCCCGGTTTGGCGAACCCGAGGGCTTTGCCCGCTTTGTCGATGGCGCGCATCAGGTCGGCCTTGGCGTCATTCTCGACTGGGTGCCTGCGCATTTTCCGACCGACGCCCATGGACTGGCCCATTTCGATGGCACGGCGCTGTATGAGCACGCCGATCCGCGCCAGGGCTTCCACCCTGACTGGAACACCGCGATCTACAATTTCGGCCGCCGCGAGGTCTCGTCCTTCCTTGTCAACAACGCCCTGTTCTGGGCCGAGACCTACCATGTCGACGGCCTGCGCGTGGACGCCGTCGCATCGATGCTCTACCTCGACTATTCGCGCAAGGAAGGCGAATGGATCCCCAACAAGGACGGCGGCCGCGAAAACCTCGACGCCGTCGAGTTTCTGCGACAGATGAACAAGGCGGTCTACGGCAGCCATCCCGGCATTGTCACCATCGCCGAGGAATCGACATCCTGGCCCAAGGTCTCCGCCCCGGTACATGAGGGCGGGCTGGGCTTCGGGTTCAAGTGGAACATGGGATTCATGCATGACACGCTGAGCTATTTCCAGCGCGATCCTATCCACCGCCGTCATCACCACAATGACCTGACCTTCGGCCTGCTCTATGCATTTTCGGAGAATTTCGTGCTGCCGATCTCCCATGACGAGGTGGTGCATGGCAAGGGCACGTTGCTGACCCGGATGGCCGGGGACGAATGGCAGAAATTCGCCAATCTGAGAGCCTATTTCGGCTTCATGTGGGGCTATCCCGGCAAGAAGCTCCTGTTCATGGGACAGGAATTCGCCCAGCGCGGCGAATGGAGTGAAGCCCGCTCCCTCGACTGGGATCATCTCGACGATCCGCGTCATAGCGGCATGCAGGATCTGGTTCGCGACCTCAACAGGCTCTATGCCAATACACCGGCCCTGCATGCTCGCGATTGCGAGCCGGAAGGCTTCGAATGGCTCGTCGCCGACGACAGCGCCAATTCGGTTTACGCTTGGGTGCGCCATGCACCCGGTGAGAAACCAGTGGTCATAGTTGCGAATTTGACGCCCGGTTTCAGGACCGGGTACAAAATACCGATGCCGCGGGAAGGCACCTGGCGTGAAATCTTCAATTCGGACGCTACCATCTATGGTGGGTCCGGCAAGGGCAATCTGGGTGAAGTGAATGCGCGCCTGGAGGGTGGGCGCGTGGTTGCCGAACTGACGCTGCCGCCCCTGGCGACACTGATGTTCACACCCGACCGGTCCGGCGCCGGGTAACAAAAGGGGAGGAAGAGATGGAACAGAAAAGAGTCCAGCCACTGGCGCGTGACGCCATGGCGTATGTGCTGGCGGGTGGCCGCGGCAGCCGCCTGAAGGAACTCACCAACCGTCGAGCCAAACCCGCAGTCTATTTTGGCGGCAAGACACGGATCATCGATTTCGCCCTGTCCAACGCCCTCAACTCCGGCATCCGGCGCATTGGCGTGGCCACCCAGTACAAGGCGCATTCGCTGATCAGGCATTTGCAGCACGGCTGGAATTTCCTGCGCCCCGAGCGAAATGAAAGCTTCGACATCCTGCCCGCCAGCCAGCGCGTGTCGGAAACCCAATGGTATGACGGTACCGCTGACGCCGTATTTCAGAATATCGACATCATCGAAGGCCATAACCCAAAATTCATGGTCATTCTCGCAGGCGACCACATCTACAAGATGGATTATGAATTGATGTTGCAGCAGCATGTCAATTCCGGCGCGGACGTCACCGTTGGCTGCCTTGAGGTACCGCGCCTGGAGGCGACCGGTTTTGGCGTGATGCATGTCAACGAAAAGGACGAGATCATCGCCTTTGTCGAAAAGCCCGCCGACCCGCCGCCCATGCCGGACAATCCTGATATGTCACTCGCCTCCATGGGAATCTATGTTTTCAACACCGATTTCCTGTTTGACGAATTGCGTCGCGATGCCGCGACACCCGGTTCAAGTCGCGACTTCGGCAAGGATATCATTCCCTATATCGTCGAGAACGGCAAAGCCGTGGCGCACCGGTTTGCCGAGTCCTGCGTCCGTGAAACGCCGGAAAAAGAAGCCTATTGGCGCGATGTAGGAACCATTGATGCCTACTGGCAGGCAAATATCGATCTTACCGACATCCTGCCGGAGCTCGATCTTTACGACCGGACATGGCCGATCTGGACCTATGCGGAAATCAAGCCGCCGGCAAAATTCGTGCACAATGAAGAAGGCCGCCGTGGCACCGCGATATCTTCGCTGGTATCGGGCGATTGCATCATCTCCGGCTCGGAAGTTCAGCGATCGCTGCTTTTCACGGGGGTCCTGTGCCGGTCCTATTCCAAGTTGAACGAGGCCGTGGTGCTGCCAGAATGCGTCATTGGCCGCCATGCCAGCCTTTCCCGCGTGGTCATTGACCGGGGTGTCAAGATCCCGGCAGGCCTTGTCGTTGGTGAAGACGCGGAACTGGACGCCAGCCGCTTTCATCGCAGCGAAACCGGGATCTGCCTGATCACCCAGGACATGCTCGACCGTGCAGGACTGATTTACGAATGAAGGTTCTCTCCGTAGCCTCCGAAGTCTATCCGCTGATCAAGACCGGCGGGCTCGCCGATGTTGCCGGCGCCCTGCCTGCGGCGCTGGCGGCGCATGGTGTGGATATGCGGGTGCTGCTGCCAGGCTACAAGCAGGTCAAGGCGAAGCTGCGCAAGCCAAACCGGGCAATGGAATTTGACGACCTTCTAGGCGTAAGCGCCGTAATCCTCGCCTGCAAGATCGACGGTGTGGACTATCTCGTGCTGGATGCCCCGGCCTTGTTCGATCGTGACGGCGGCCCCTACACCGATGGGGCGGGAGCCGATCACCCGGACAACTGGCGCCGGTTTGCGGCACTTTGCCGCGCCGCGGCCATGATTGCCGAGGAGGGGCTGGATGACGGCTGGACCCCCGAGATTGTGCATGCCCATGACTGGCAGGCCGGACTCACTCCGGTCTATATGCAGCACGGCAGGGCTGCGGCGACGCCGACGGTGATCACCGTCCACAATCTCGCATTCCAGGGCCAGTTCGGGCCTGACATCTTCCCTGAACTCGGCCTGCCGCAAACGGATTTCACCGTCGACGGGATCGAGTATTACGGTGATGTCAGTTTCCTCAAGGGCGGGCTGCAGATGGCCTCGGCCATCACCACCGTCAGCCCGACCTATGCCCAGGAAATCCGCACCCCGGCATTCGGCATGGGCCTGGACGGCCTGATCAATGCCCGCGCCGGCGCGCTGCACGGCATTGTCAACGGCATCGACACCCAGGTCTGGAACCCGGCGACGGACACGCTGATTGCCGCCAACTATACTTTTTCGAAACTGAAGAAGCGCCAGGCCAACCGCAAGGCTCTGGCCGAAAGGTTCGGATTCGCCGACACCGACGGCCCGGTTTTCACCGTGGTCAGCCGATTGACCTGGCAAAAAGGCATCGACGTTCTTGCCGAGATCGCCGCCGACCTTGTTGCCATGGGCGGCAAGCTCGCCGTGCTCGGCGCCGGCGACCAGGCGCTCGAGGGCGCGCTGCTGGCCGCGGCTGCCCGCCATCGCGGCCATGTCGGGCTGGTGATCGGCTATGACGAGCCGCTGTCGCATCTCATGCAGGCAGGCGGTGACGCGATCCTGGTGCCGTCGCGTTTCGAGCCCTGCGGCCTGACCCAACTTTACGGGTTGCGCTATGGCAATGTGCCGGTGGTGGCGCGCACCGGAGGACTGGCCGACACCGTCATCGACGCCAATGAAGCAGCGAGTGCCGCGCGCGTGGCGACCGGTTTCCAGTTTGCTCCCGTGACGCCCGACAGCCTGCGCGAGGCGCTGCGCCGTGCGATCCGTGCCTTTGCCGACCCGCAAATCTGGGCGCGGCTTCAGAACCAGGGCATGAGGGCCGACGTTTCCTGGGACCGCAGCGCGCTCAGATATGCCGCCCTTTATGCCGAACTTGTTGCCCCAAAGAGTGAAAATCCATGACCCGGACCGTATCCATCAGCCCCTTCAAGGACCAGAAACCCGGCACGTCGGGGCTTCGCAAGAAAGTCCCGGTTTTTCAGGCACCAGGCTATACCGAGGCCTTCATCCAGTCGATCTTCGACAGTCTCGAAGGTTTTGAGGGCAAGACCCTTGTGATCGGCGGCGACGGCCGGTTCTACAATCGGGACGTGATTCAGACGGCTCTCCGCATGGCAGCGGCCAACGGTTTCGGCAGGGTTCTGGTCGGCCAGGGCGGCATCCTGTCGACCCCGGCGGCCTCGCACATGATCCGCAAATACAAGGCATTCGGCGGCCTCATCCTGTCGGCAAGTCACAATCCCGGCGGCCCGACCGAGGATTTCGGCATCAAGTACAACATCTCCAACGGCGGCCCGGCGCCCGAAACGATCACCGACGCGATCTACGCCCGCACGCAGGTCATCGATCGCTACCTTATCGCCGATTTCGCGGATGTGGATCTCGACGCGCTCGGCACATTCGAGGGTGGCGGGATGACGATCGAGGTCGTCGACCCCGTTGCCGACTATGCCGCACTGATGGAAACGCTGTTTGATTTCGACGCCATCCGCGCGCTGGTGGCGGGCGGCTTCCGGATCGCATTTGACGCCATGCATGCCGTCACGGGCCCCTATGCGCGGGAGATCCTGGTAAGGCGCCTTGGCGTCGATCCTGCCGCGGTGCTCAATGCCACCCCGCTTGAGGATTTCGGCGGGCATCATCCCGACCCCAACCTGGTCCACGCCAAGCAGCTTTATGATCTGATGATGAGCCCGGAGGCGCCCGATTTCGGCGCTGCCTCGGATGGCGACGGCGACCGCAACCTGATCATCGGCCGCGGCGTGTTCGTCACGCCGTCGGATTCGCTCGCCATGCTCGCCGCCAACGCCCATCTCGCGCCCGGCTACAAGGACGGCCTCAAGGGCATCGCCCGATCCATGCCGACCAGCGGCGCCGCCGACCGTGTCGCGGCAAAGCTCGGCGTCGAGATGCACGAGACCCCGACAGGGTGGAAGTTCTTCGGCAATCTGCTCGATGCCAGCCGCTGCACCATCTGCGGCGAGGAAAGCGCAGGCACTGGGTCCGACCATGTGCGCGAGAAGGACGGCCTCTGGGCCGTGCTCTTGTGGCTCAACATCCTGGCGGTCCGCAAGCAGAGTGTCATGGAGATTGTTGAGGATCACTGGGCCGAGTATGGCCGGACCTACTACTCCCGGCATGATTTTGAAGCGATTGACACCGATCAGGCCAATCAGCTCATCAGTGCGCTTGAGGGCAAGCTCGACAGTCTCGCGGGCCATCAGGTGGGATCGCTGACCATCGAGAAAGCCGACAGCTTCACCTATCATGATCCGGTGGATGGATCTGTCAGCCGCAACCAGGGCATCCGTATCTTTTTTGAAGGCGGGTCCCGGCTGGTCTTCCGGCTGTCTGGCACAGGGACTTCCGGCGCGACGCTGAGGATCTACATGGAGCGCCACGAGCACGACCCGGCTCGCCAAGGCGAGGAAACCCAGGCGGCTCTGGCGCCGGTCATCGAGGCCGCCGAAGCGCTGGCTGGAATCCGCAAGTGGACGGGGCGCGACGCTCCGACAGTCATCACCTGATGCGGGAGCCGAGTGACTTGGGCGTCCCGCCGAAACCGGGCGTGGAGATCCACACCGACGGCGTCCGTTTCACTGTCGTGGCGCCATTGGCATCGAAGCTCTCCGTCTGCCTGTTTGACAGCGACGATCGGGAACTGGCGCGCCATGACCTGGCGATCGCGGGCGACGGGCTGTTCTCCAGCGTCGTGCCGGGCGTTGGCCAAGGCGCGCGCTACGGGCTGCGCGCCGACGGGCCATGGCGACCCGAGGAGGGACACCTGTTCGACCCGTCAAAACTGCTGGTCGACCCCTATGCCACCCGCATCGACCGCTCGTTCCGCTACGATCCGCAGCTTGGGCAGTATGGGACGGACACAGCGGCCCTGGTGCCGAAAGCCATTGTCGAGCCGCTGCTGCCCGCGCTGAACCCTGGCCGTCCCGGCTTCAGGCCGGGCGGGCTGATCTACGAACTGCCGGTGCGCGCCTTCACCCTGTTGCATCCTGACATTCCAAGATCGGATCGTGGAACATTGCGGGCGCTGGCCCACCCGGCGATCATCGAGCATCTGCGTTCGCTGCATATCGGCGCTGTTGAACTGATGCCGGTCGCGGCCTGGATCGACGAGCGGCATCTGCCGCCGCTGGGACTGACCAATGCCTGGGGCTACAATCCGGTGACGATGCTCGCGCTCGATCCACGCCTGGCCCCGGGCGGCATCGCCGATCTGCGCCTCGCCACAGCAGCGCTTCAGGCGGCTGGCATCGGCGTCATTCTCGACGTCGTGTTCAACCACACCGGCGAAAGCGACATCCACGGCCCGACGCTGTCGCTGCGCGGGCTCGGCAACAAGGCCTATTATCGCCACGATGACGACGGTGGGCTGATCAATGATACGGGGTGCGGCAACACGCTGGCCTGCGATCACCCTGCGGTTCAGGATCTGGTGCTGACTGCGATGCGCCACTTCGTGACCCAGGCGGGCATTGACGGCTTCCGCTTCGACCTGGCGCCAATACTTGGCCGGGACCGGAACGGGTTTTCATCCGAGGCCGAGCTTCTGCAGCTCATTGTCGATGATTCCGTGCTGCATGACAGGATCCTGATCGCGGAGCCATGGGACATCGGTCCCGGCGGCTATCAGCTTGGCAGTTTCGGACCGCCCTGGCTTGAGTGGAACGACAGCGCCCGCGACGACATTCGCCGCTACTGGCGCGGCGACGCGACGATGACCGGGTCCCTGGCGACGCGGCTTTCGGGCTCTTCCGACATTTTCACGCGTCATGGCGAAGCCCGGACCCGAAGCGTCAACTTCATCGCCGCCCATGACGGATTTCCCATGGGCGACCTCGTTGCCTACGAGAGCAAGCACAATGAGGCCAATGGCGAGGACAACCGCGATGGCCACGGCGCCAACCATTCCTGGAACAATGGCGTGGAAGGTCCCAGCGACGACCCGGCGATACTGGCGGCTAGGGAAGCAGATGCACGTGCGCTGATCGCCACCCTGTTCGCGAGCCGTGGCACTATCCTCCTGGCCGCCGGGGACGAGTTCGGCCACAGCCAGGGCGGCAACAACAATGCCTATGCGCAGGACAACGCCATCACCTGGCGCGACTGGGGCAAAGCCGACCAGAACCGCCTCGATTTCGCCCGCGCCTGGGCGGATTTCAGGGGCAATTCGACGCTGTTGACACGTTCGGATTTCTTCAAGGGCGCCAGCGGTGGAGAAGATCCGGATCAGGTCGCCTGGCTGACTGAGAACGGTCAGCCGATGACGCCTTCCGAGTGGGAAGACCCGGTCCGGGATGCCTTCATGATGGTGATCGGACCGCCGGGCGCGCGGCTTGCGATCGCCTTCAACCGGGGCCGCCAGATTCACTGCCAGTTGCCTGAAAGCCCCGGCATCTGGCGCCCGGCCACCCCAGGCGCGACAGAGGATGGCGTCGTTCCACCCCGCTGTGTGCTCGGCTGGCAGGAATCGGCGGAATGATTGCCGATCAAGCCGGGGTCATTCATCTGGGTTCGGAAAAATGTGGCCGGCGGAATTGCCAGGCTTCATGCAAACGACACCACGCACGTGCAATGAAATGATGCAATGATCGGCTTATCGCCTTAAGGAACTGGCGATCCGATTCTTCATTCAAACAGGGAGCCGTTCGTGCAAGGCGAGATCTCAATCACAGAAATCCCCGATCTGGTCGGCCTGGAAGTCGGCATCTCCGACTGGATGGACATACCGCAATCGCGGATCGACATGTTCGCCGACGCCACCGACGATCACCAGTTCATCCATGTCGATCCGGTGCGCGCGGCCGAGACACCCTTCGGCGGCACCATCGCCCATGGATTCCTGACCGTCTCGATGTTGTCGGCCATGCACGCCAACACGATCCCGAAACTGCGCGAAGACAATTTCGGCATCAACTACGGCTTCAACAAGATCCGCTTCATGGCGCCGGTGCCTGCCGGCAGCCGAATCCGCGGCCGTTTCGTGCTCAAGGAGGCCCGGCTGCGCGGGCCTGGCCGATTGATGATGACCTTTGATGTGACGGTCGAAATCGAAGGCGGCAGGAAGCCGGCCCTGACCGCAAGCTGGCTCACCATCATCCAGTTCGATCCCGAGATCTGGCCAAAGAAGGAAGAGTAGCCGCCGGCGACCAGCGGCTTTCACCTCTGGCGCAACGCCGCGTCAGGCGAGGCAGTCTTTGGCGCTTTCGCTCAGAAAATCGAAAGCATAGGTCGAGAACGACCGCCAGCACTCGACCCGATATTCGGTGTCCGCGGTGCGGATAATGACGACTTCGATCTTGCCCATCACCGTCCGGCTCGCTGCCCCAACCGGGAAAACCGCGTCGCCGAGGTTCTGCGGACAGCCCGATTCCAGCGTGGCGCGCGCGCCCTTGCCCGAGACCAGGATCGCCGTGTTGCGGTGGGAGACATCCACCGCGGAATGCAGCACCTTGGCCTTGCGCAGATCCGAGAGCGGATCGCCGGTCTCGTCGATAATCAGCCATTCATCCGGACCGAGCCAGGCAACAAGCCGCCCCGGCAGGGAGCCCGCGGTGGTCTTGGGCTTGAGCGGCAACTCAAGACCGAGCGCCTTGGAGAGCGCCTTGGCGTTTTCCGGATCGGCGCGTAGCGAAACACGTACCGCAGCAGCGGCAGGCGTCACCTGAACCCCTGCGGAGCCGCTGACGCGCCCGGCAAGCGGTTCGGTACGGACGGCTTGAGCGGATTTAGCCATTCAGGCGCACTCCCTCTTTGTCGATGAAAACAGCATCTGTGACTTCAATTTCGATCGTCCGCTCCGGCATCGGCACGTACAGCGTCGTCCCCTTCAGCGAACGGCCGCCGGCAACCACGCCCATGGCGATAGACCGGCCGCAATTCTCCGACCAGTAGGACGATGTGACATGGCCGATCATGGTCATCGGCAGGCTCTGGTTCGGATCGGCGACAACCTGCGCGCCTTCCTCCAGAACAATGTTCGGATCCCTGGTGAGAAGTCCCACCAGCTGCTTTCGGCCCGGAGCCAGCAGATCCGGCCGCTTCATTCCGCGGATCCCGACAAAATCCGGTTTCTTCTTCGCCACCGCCCAGTTGAGGCCCGCGTCATCGGGCGTCACCGTGCCGTCGGTGTCCTGGCCGACGATGATGTAGCCTTTCTCGGCGCGCAGCACATGCATGGTCTCGGTGCCGTAGGCGCAGGCGCCCATCGGTTCCGCCCGCGCCCACAGCGCCTTCCAAACCGCCTCGCCGTAATCGGCGGGGACATTGACTTCATAGCCCGTCTCACCGGTGAACGACATCCGGAACAGGCGGGTCGGCACTCCGCAGATCCGCCCTTCCCGCACGCTCATGTGCGGCATGGCTTCGTTGGACAGATCGATGCCCTCGACCAGCGGCGCGATGATCTCGCGCGCCTTCGGACCCTGGATCGCGATCACCGCCCATTGTTCGGTTGTCGAGGTCAGCCAGACCCTGAGATGCGGGAACTCGGTCTGCAGGTAGTCTTCCATGTGGTGCATGACCCGCGGCGCGCCGCCAGTGGTGGTGGTCACATGGAACCGGTCCTCGGCTATCCGCCCGACGACGCCGTCATCATAGATGAAGCCGTCCTCGCGCAGCATGATGCCATATTTGCAGCGGCCCGGCTCCAGCTTGTCCCAGCTGTTGGTATACATCAGGTTGAGGAACTCGGCCGCATCGGGGCCAACCACCTCGATCTTGCCGAGCGTCGAGGCGTCGAACATGCCTGCCACATCGCGCACCGTGCGGCACTCGCGATTGACCGCCTGGTGCATGTCCTCGCCGGGGCGCGGATAATACCAGGCGCGTTTCCATTGGCCGACATCCTCGAACACCGCGCCGTGGGCGTCTTCCCAGCCATGCATCGGCGTGCATCGCGTCGGATCGAACAGGGACCCGCGCGAATGGTTGACGATGGCGCCGAAGGTCACCGGCGTGTAGGGCGCACGGAACGTCGTGAGGCCCACCTGTGGCAAGGGCTTGCCCAGCATCTCGGCGGCGATCGCCAGGCCGTGGATGTTGGAGGTCTTGCCTTGGTCGGTGGCCATGCCGTTGGTGGTGAAGCGCTTGACATGCTCGATTGAGTGCATGCCTTCGCGCACGGCGAGACGGATATCCTTGGCGGTGACGTCGTTCTGGAAATCCACGAACGCCTTCACGCTCGTCTCCGCGCCCGCGCCGCCGGCCGAACCCATCATGCTTCCGGCCCAGGAGGCGGCGGTCGCGGATTTGGGCGCGCTCCAGGCTTTGCCGGCCTTGGCGCCTGCGGCCCTGGCCGCCGCATGACCGGCTTTGGCCGCGCCGGCAATGGCGTCCGCCAGATCGTCAACGCCAGTGCAGGCGCCGACGCTGGCGCAATCCTGGACATGGCGACCGGGCAGGAAGCGCTGGCTCGGCTCGTCCCAGACCACCTTGCCGCGCGACTGCGAATACATGTGCACCGAGGGTGTCCAGCCGGCAGACATGATCAGCGCGTCAATGGCGATGTCGCGCCTCGATCCGCCCGAGGCCCTGCCGACCTTCATCGACTTGACGCGCAGCTTGCCGGACGTGTCGAGCACCGACTGGCCCGCCAGCACCTCAATGCCGAGCTCCCTCGCCCGTGCGACCAGCGCAGGATCGGGGTCCATGCGGACATCGACAATGGCAGGCACTGAGACACCAGCCTGCTTGAGATCGAAGGCGGCGGCCCAGGCTGAATCGCAGGCCGTGTAGACTCCGACCTTGGCGCCGACAGCCACGCCGAAATGATTGAGAAAGGTCCGTGCCGCCGAGGCCAGCATGATGCCGGGTCGGTCATTGTTGGCAAACACCATGTGCCGCTCGATTGCGCCGGTGGCGATCACCACCTGCTTGGCGCGCACCTGCCACAGCCGCTCGCGCGGCAGGGCTGCGTCCGGATTGGAAAGATGCTCGGTCACCCGCTCGACCAGCGCCACATGATTCTGCGCCTGGTAGCCGAAGGCAGTGGTCCGGCTGAGCACCTTCACATTGCTCATGGCGCGAAGTTCGGCGGTGACCGATTGCGCCCATTCCCAGCCCGGCACGCCGTCGATGCTGGCATCGGTGTCGTGATGGAATGCACCGCCGGTTTCCGGCTGTTCGTCGCACAGGATCACTTGGGCGCCGGCATGGGCAGCCGCCAGCGCTGCCGTCAGACCCGCAGCGCCGCCGCCGATCACCAGGACGTCGCAATGAACATAGTGGTTGGCATAATGATCCGGGTCAGGCTCGCTTGGAGAAACGCCCAGACCGGCGGCTGCGCGGATGATTGGCTCGTATACTCTCTTCCAGGCAGCCTTCGGCCACATGAAAGTCTTGTAGTAGAAGCCGGCGGCAAACAGCGGCGAGGCAAAATTGTTGATCCCGCCCACGTCGAAGGCGAGCGACGGCCAGCGGTTCTGCGACTTCGCCCGCATGCCGTCGAAGACTTCCTGCACGGTCGCCCGCACATTGGGCGTGCGCCGTGCGGCGTCCCGGCTGATGTCGATCAGCGCATTGGGTTCTTCCGGACCCGCCGACAGCATGCCGCGCGGCCGGTGGTACTTGTAGGAGCGCCCGGTCAGATGAATGCCGTTGGCAATCAGCGCCGAGGCGAGCGTGTCGCCTTCGATCGCCGTCAGCGCCTTGCCGTCGAAGGTAAAGCGCACGGTCCGGGCGGGCGTCAGCCGGCCCTTGCCCTTGATCCGGTTCGTGCCGCTCATGATTGAGGTTCCCTGATCTGCAACATGCCATCCTCGCCACGCTCCACCTCGACCCGGGGTTGGCCGGCCTTGTAGGTTGTGACGAACCTGTCGCTCACCGTGTCGCGCACGGCGTTGAAGAACCTGGCGCAGCCGTGGATATGCCGCCAGCGCTCATAGGTGACGCCCTTGGGATTTGCGCGGATGAAGAAGAATTTCTCGAACTCCGCGTCGCTGATCGCGGCGATATCCTTCGGCCGTTCGATATGCGCCTCGCCCGTGTTGCGGAACTCAAGCTCGGGCCTTTCTTCCTGGCAGTAGGGACAATGGATCAGAAGCATTGCTTGGTCCTTGGTCAGATCTTGGTTTTGACGACGGCGGTTTCGGGATCGCCGGTGTTCGGCGTTCCGGCCGGCTCGATGATGATCAGGTGGGTTTCCTCGTCGGCGCGCGGGCAGTGCTCGACACCCCTTGGCACGACATACATTTCGCCCGGCCCCAGCACCACGTCGCCATCACGCATCTGGATGGTGAGGCGTCCCGAAAGAACCAGGAAAAGATCATCAGTGTCGGGATGGGAATGCCAGTTGAACTCGCCATTGACCTTGACCACCATGACATCATGGCCATTGAAGGCGGCGACGATCTTCGGCGACCACAGATCGTCAAAGCCGGCAAGCTTCTGCTCGAGATTGATGGCGGAATGTTTCACGCGACCGCCCTCAATGCGCCACGGCCGCAGCGGCCGCTTCGTCGATCAGCCGGCCGGTCTGGAAGCGCTCCAGCGTGAACGGCGCGTTGATCTTGTGCGGCTCGTCGCGGGCGATGGTGTGGGCGAACACATGCGCCGAGCCCGGCGTCGCCTTGAACCCGCCGGTGCCCCAGCCGCAATTCACATAAAGCCCCTTGATCGGTGTCTTCGACAGGATGGGCGACCGGTCCGGCGTCACGTCGACAATGCCGCCCCAGGTGCGCAGCATCTTCATCCGGCTGAAGATCGGGAACATCTCGCAGATGGCGTCGAGCGTGTGGCTCAAAATGTGCAACCCGCCGGTCTGGGAATAGGAGGTGTACTGGTCGGTGCCCGCACCGATCACCAGTTCGCCCTTGTCCGACTGGGAGATATAGGCGTGCACCGTGTTGGACATCACGACACAGGGGAAGATCGGCTTGACCGGCTCGGAGACCAGCGCCTGCAGCGGATAGCTTTCGAGCGGCATGCGCACGCCGGCCATCTCCATGATGACAGACGTGTGGCCCGCGGCCACGACGCCAACCTTCTTCGCGCCGATGACGCCGCGGCTGGTGTCGACGCCCGTCACCGCACCATCGGCAGAGCGGCGTATGCCGGTGACTTCGCAATTCTGGATGACATGGACACCCATGGCGGCCGCGGCGCGGGCATAGCCCCAGGCCACCGCGTCGTGACGCGCGGTGCCGCCCCGGCGCTGCAGCGCAGCCCCGACCACGGGATAGCGCGCCGACTGGTGAATGTTGAGCGGGGGGCAGAAGGCCTTGGCCTGGTCCGGCGTCAGCCATTCATTGTCGATGCCATTCAATCGGTTGGCATGAATATGCCGCTTGAACACCTGCGTGTCGTGCACATTGTGCGACAGCATCATCACGCCGCGGGCCGAATACATCACATTGTAATTGAGATCCTGCGATAGGCCGTCCCACAGCTTGAGCGCATGATCATAGAGCCCCGTGCTTTCGTCATACAGGTAGTTGGAACGGATGATGGTGGTGTTGCGGCCGGTGTTTCCCCCGCCGAGCCAACCTTTTTCGATCACCGCGATGTTGGTGATGCCGTGTTCCTTGGCAAGATAATAGGCGGTGCCAAGCCCATGGCCGCCTGCGCCCACGATGATGACATCATACTCTTTTTTCGGCTCGGGCGAGGACCACTGCGCGGGCCAGCCCTTGTGACCGCGCAGTGCCTCACGGGCAACGGCAAAAGCGGAATATTTGCGCATGGCGTCATGGCTCCAAACGGTTCGGATGAACTTTATCCAAGCAAGAGCAAATTCATCGGGTCAACATCGGCTCTTTTGCGACTTCTGGGAGGCCATGAATGTCGCAGTGTGTTTTGTCGCACATCCCGATCGATCCGCGCGACAACCCGTCGTGCCTCAGGCAGAATGGAAAAATACGGGGCTGCATCCATTGTCAAGCCGCCAAGGACTGGACTTCAGGCTCCGGAACTGGTATTTGCCCCATCAATCGTAACGCCCATGGCCGAACGAATGGGAATTTTGTTTGCCAAGGTTGTTTGAACCAACCGAAAACTCGAAGGAACGGGATTAACGTGCAGGTACTTGTCCGCGATAACAATGTCGATCAGGCGCTCCGCGCTCTCAAGAAGAAAATGCAGCGCGAAGGCATTTTTCGCGAAATGAAGATGCGTGATTTTTACGAGAAGCCGTCGCAGAAGCGCGCCCGCGAAAAGGCCGAAGCCGTTCGCCGGGTCCGCAAGCTTGCCCGCAAGCGTGCCCAGCGTGAAGGCCTTATCGGCGGTGGCCGTCCGGCAGCGCCGACTCGTTGATCCGGTCGTTTTTTCGCCCTTTTGGGGTTGCATGAATGTGAGGCGGAGGCGATGATTCGCCTCCGCCTTTTTTAATGTGGCTGATCGGGCTCTTCCCGAAAGAACGAATTGGGACACAGGTAATGCGTTTGAGTGCTGCTTTG
>JAHRFE010000007.1 GCA_019084245.1 Hoeflea sp. | reverse complement strand
TTGTTTTGGACCTGACCTGCGAACACCATACGGGCCCGCGGCATGTGAAAAAGCCGCATCAAAGGCCGGACACATGTCAGCACCCGACAACGCGCAAATATCGACTAAAGATTCCTCTTGCCAAACGGGCGTCTACACATGCTGCAGGGCCTGACGCCGCACTTCAAGCCGCTCGGCAACATCCGCCAGGCTCACCAGATCCGGCCGGACTTCGCGCAATGCCGTGCCCTTAGGGAGGTGTTTCAGAAGTGACCGGGCCACGGTGAGGATAACTGTCTCGGCGTCGTCCCCATCCACCTCGAGTTCAACGGCCAACAGGCGTGGATCGCCCGAACCGATGATCGCATCCTGATAACCAGCTTCAAAAACCGCATCGGAAAGCTCGAAAGCATCATGCTCACCGTCGGGAAGGGCAAAGACGAGCTCGAATTCAAACTTTTCTGCCATCATCATCCTCCTTCAGCGGGTTGGTGCATCCACGCACCTTGCCAATCAGCTTGGCGGCATGCGCTGCCGGGTTTTCCGGTGTCGAGTTGACCGACATCTGACAATATTGACCGCAGCGGCAGGCATCCGTTGGTCTTGGACATCTTAAAAGCCCCCAGGCATGCCCTTTGCCCTTGCGCCTGACGATCGTCCAGCCAAGGTCTTCGGCAGCCTGCAGCGCCGCCTCGACCTCTTTCTTGGGATGTCTGTCGCGTGACAAGATCTAAGCCTCATGCCTTAAATTGTCAAATGACAAGATAAGTGGTTTGCCCCCATATGGAATTCTCCCTACCGCACCAGTTCGAACCAGCCGTCCTCGTCCATGGTCCGGACCCCGAGTTCCTGCGCCTTGGCGAGCTTCGAGCCGGCGCCCGGGCCGGCGACGAGGATGTCGGTTTTCTTCGACACCGAGCCGGCGACCTTGGCGCCGAGCCGCTCGGCCATAGCCTTGGCTTCGTCGCGGGTCATTTTCTCGAGGCTGCCGGTGAAGACCACCGTGAGACCGGCGACGGGGGAATCCTGGGAGGGCTTTTCGGCCTCCTGGATGGTGAGTTCCGCGACGAGCGCGTCGACCATGGCGATGTTGTGTGGCTCGCCGAAGAAGCGGCCGACGGCTTCCACCACCGCGGGCCCGATGTCGTCGAGCGCGTCCATCTCCTCGGCCGACGCCTTGTCGCCAGCGGCAATCGCCAGCGCTGCCTCGTGCAGCGACGCCCATGTGCCATAGGCACGCGCGAGCGTCTTGGCGGTCTGTTCGCCGACATGGCGGATGCCGAGGCCGAAGATCAGCCGGTCGAGCGCAATCTCGCGGCGCGCCTCGATGGCGTCGAACAGTTTCTGCGCCGAGGTCTCCCCGTAGCCATCGCGGTTTTTCAGCCGCTGCAGGCCGTTTGCCTCATCCCGCGCCTTCAGCGTGAAGATATCGGCCGGCTGGCGGATCGGCAGGCTCGGGTCGTCGTAGAAATACTCGATCTGCTTCTCGCCCAGGCCGTCGATGTCGAAGGCCTTGCGCGAGACGAAATGCTTGAGATGTTCCTTGCGCTGGAACGGGCAGGCAAATTCCCCCGAGCAGCGCCGCACCACGCCCTCGACGCCACTCGCTGTCTCCTCGCGGATCACCGGCGTCTTCAGCTCGCACGGACAGATCGTCGGGAACTCGAAGGGGACGGCATCGTCGGGTGAGAGAACCACGCCCAGCACCTGGGGTATGACATCGCCGGCGCGCTGGATCTGCACCGTGTCGCCGATCTTGATGCCCAGCCGAGCGATCTCCTCGGCATTGTGCAGCGTCGCGTTGGTCACCACCACGCCGCCCACGGTGATCGGCTCGAGCCGCGCCACCGGGGTGAGCGCGCCGGTGCGGCCGACCTGGATGTCGATGGCGGTCAGCCTTGTGGCTCCCTTCTCGGCCGGGAACTTGTGGGCGATCGCCCAGCGCGGGCTGCGCGAGCGGAACCCGAGCCGGCCCTGCAGGTCGAGCCGGTCGACCTTGTAGACCACGCCGTCGATGTCATAGGGCAGATCGGCGCGGGCGATCCCGATCTCGTTGTAATGGGCGATCAGCGCCTCGATGCTCTCCAGTCGCACGGTCAGCGGATTGACCGGAAAGCCCCAGGCCTTGAACATCTCGATCATGCCGTATTGCGTGTCGGCCGGCATGTCCGCCATCTCGCCCCAGGAATAGGCGAAGAACTTGAGCTTGCGGCTCGCCGTCACCGCGGCGTCGAGCTGCCTCAGCGACCCGGCCGCCGTGTTGCGCGGGTTGACATAAACCGGCTTGCCTTCGGCTTCCATGCGCGCGTTCAACGCCAGGAAATCCTCTTTGGCCATGTAGACCTCGCCGCGGATTTCGACCACCGGCGGCGCGCCTTTGGGCAGCCGGTTGGGGATCTCGGCGATGGTCTTCACGTTGGCGGTGACATTTTCGCCGGTCGTGCCGTCGCCCCTTGTGGCTGCGGTGACAAGCTCGCCGTCCTCGTAGCGGATCGACATCGACAGCCCGTCGATCTTCGGCTCGGCGGTAAACGCGATCGACTGGTCCGGCAGTTGCCCCAGGAACCGGTAGACCGAATGGACGAAGTCACGCACGTCTTCGTCGGAAAACGCGTTGTCGAGCGACAGCATCGGCACCCTGTGGGTGACCTTGCCGAACCCTTCGGCGACGGCCGCGCCGACCTTCTCCGAGGGCGAGTCCGCGAGCTTGAAGTGCGGAAACCGCTCCTCGATCTCCGCATTCCGGCGCTTGAGCGCATCATACTCGGCGTCCGGGATCAGCGGCGCGTCCTGGCCGTGATAGGCCTCGTCATGGCGGCCAATCTCGACCGCCAGCCGTTCGAGTTCGGCTTTGGCTTCCGGTTCCGAGAGTTCGGCTACGGACTTTGTCTCAAGGGTCATGTCTGGGGCTCCGGCAATCTGCCCCGTTTTAGACCGATTCAGCCAAATGAAAAGACGGGTTGGTCAATCAGCGGTTAGGGTTTGGGGCGTAAGATGAAAAGTCGCAGCATGTTTCTCGTCTGCGATGAAGGACTGTGGCCGGATGATTGTCAGCGCAAACGCATATTCCGTCAGCAAGCCGGTCACCGAACGGCCTGCCGCCATGGGCACGTCCTCGGCTACGGCGCAGACCGGTACCGCAAGCGAAGACGCGGGCCCCGATCCGCTGACGATGCTCGATGATTTCATGGAATCGGCCGCACTCAGCCGCAAGGCGTTTGCCGAGGACCGGCTCGACCATCTGAAGGAGCAGATGAACACGCTGGCGCTGTTCAACCTGGCGCCGGGGTTCCTGGTCGGTCACTCCGCGCGGATGGCCAAGGAGCTTGAAGCCGCGGCCACCGATTTCGCTTCCTCGTTCAAGACGCTGGCAGGTCTCGGCCGGCTCCCGGGCGGTGAACAAGCCGGATCGCAAGTCAATGGCCTCGCCGCGACTGACGACAAGACCCCGGCCATGTCCCCCGCCCTGCCCCTGGCCTATCTCGACATCCTGGGCGATGACGCGCCGGGCCGCTACCGGTTGAGCGAGCAGGATCTGGAGACGGCGGCAAGCTTCATGAGCACGGCGCATCATCTGCGCGGCGTGGTCGAGATGATGGCCGATGACGCCCGCGACAAGCCGGTCACGCGGTGGAACGCCGAGACCGCGCGCGACGCCACCTCCCGCGTCGTCGACATCATGGTCCGGCTCGAAGGCCCGTCGGCCTTCAACAAGGTCTATTGGTAGGCTCAGATTTCCGCCGCACCGGCCCAGACCGGGCAGCAGGCTTCACTCCGCCACGTCAAGGAGCCGGGCTGCAGCCGCCCGGGCTTCGTCGGTCACATGCTCGCCCGCCAACATCCGGGCGATTTCCTCGCGCCGCTGATCCGCGCCCATGGTGGAGACCCTCGTCGTGACCGTGAGCGAACCTGCCGCGGACGGTCCCTTGGCGATCAGCATATGCGTGGCCGCACGCGCAGCCACCTGCGGCGCGTGCGTCACTGAAAGCACCTGCACGCCCGAAGCCAGCCGCTTCAGGCGCTTGCCGATGGCGTCGGCCACGGCGCCGCCGACCCCGGTGTCGATCTCGTCAAAGACCAGCGTCGGCGCCGAACCGCGATCGGCCAGCGCCACCTTGATCGCCAGCAGGAATCGCGACAGCTCGCCGCCTGAGGCGACCTTCATGATCGGGCCCGGCCGCGAGCCCGGATTGGTGCGCACGTGAAAGGCGATGGCGTCGATGCCCGACGGCCCCGCATTGCCCGCATCGCTCAGCATCTCGACAATGAACTCGGCGCGTTCAAGCTTGAGCGCCGGAAGTTCCGCCATCACCGCACTTGTCAGCGCCTCGGCCGTCTCGTGCCGCCGCACGGAAAGCTGCCTTGCTGCCTCAAGGAACGCCGCTCTGGTCTCGCCGACCCGGGCCTCCATTGCCGCCAGCCGCTCCTCGCCGGCGTCGAGATCGCTGAGATCGTTCACCATCTGCGCCGCAAGCTCGGGCAGCGCCTCGACGGTGACATTGTATTTGCGTGCAGCGCCGCGCAGCGCGAACAGCCGCTCCTCGGTCTCTTCCAGGTCACGCGGGTTGAAATCGGCGGCCCTCAGCGCCGCCTCCACCGCGGACTGCGCGTCCGCCAGCGCATTGAGCACGGCATCGAGTGCTGCCACGGTCTCGTTCAGAAGCTCAGGCGCTTCCTGGGCCTTGCGTTCGAGCCGCCGCATCAGCCCGCTGATCACCGGCATCGGCGAACCCTGCCCGTTCAGGATCTCGTCGGCCTCGTTGATGTCGCTGGCGGTCTTCTCTGCCTTCATCATCAGCGAGCGGCGCTCGGCGAGATCCTCTTCCTCGCCTTCGATCGGGTGAAGTTTCTCCAGCTCCTCGACGGAGGAGCGCAGGAAATCGGCCTCCCGTCGCGCCGCCTCGACTTTCGCCCGGTGGGCTTTCAGCGCCCGTTCCGCTTCGCGCCAGGCCTCATAAAGCCGCCCGGTCTCGGCGGTGCGCCCGGTCAGGCCGCCGAAGGCATCGAGCAGCGACCGGTGTGCATCCGTCTCCACCAGCGCCCGGTCATCGTGCTGGCCGTGGATCTCGACGAGCTTGAGGCCCGCCTCGCGCATCAGCGCCACGCTCGCCGGCTGATCATTGAGGAACACGCGGGTTCGGCCATCGGCCGATTGCACCCGGCGGAACACCAGGTCGCCATCATCGTCGATGCCGTTGTCACGCAGCAGCAGCCGCGCCGGATGGTCGGTGGCCACGTCGAACACGGCGGTGACCTGGCCCTTGTCGGCGCCATGGCGCACGAGGCCGCCATCGCCGCGGCCGCCAAGCGCCAGCGAAAGTGAATCAAGCAGGATGGATTTGCCCGCGCCGGTTTCCCCGGTGAGGACCGAAAGTCCGGCGTCGAATTCGAGATCGAGCTTCTCGATCAGGACGATATCGCGAATCGACAGCTGAACCAGCATCGCCGCCCGCTTCAGGCGCCGACGAGGCGGGTCCCGGCGCGCGAAATCCAGGAGCCCTTGTTTTCCCTCGGCTCAAGGCCTTGGGTCCTCAGGAGCTTGTAGGAATCCGCATACCATTGGCTCTCGGGATAATTGTGCCCGAGCACGGCCGCCGCCGTCTGTGCTTCGCTTTCCAGCCCCATCGCATAATAGGTCTCGACAAGGCGCGCCAGCGCCTCCTCGATCTGACGGGTGTTAGGATACTGCTCGACCACCAGGCGGTAGCGGTTGGCCGCCGCCACATATTCCTTGCGCTCCTGGTAATAGCGCCCGACCTGCATTTCCTTGCCGGCCAGCTGGTCGCGCGCATAGCGCAGCTTGGACTGGCTGTCCTCGACATATTCGGAATCAGGATAGCGCTCGATCACTTCCGTAAAGGCGGCGATGGCGCGCGCCGATGTGCGCTGATCACGGGTTACCTCGGGGATCTGCCGGTAATAGGCAAGCCCGATGATGTATTGCGCATAGGCCGCATCCTCATCATTGGGATAAAGGCTGAGGTAGCGCGAGGCGGTGTTGATCGCCTCGGAATACTGGCCCTGGCGGTAATTGGTGAAGGCGCTCATCACCATCGCCCTGCGGGCATATTCGGAATAGGGATGCTGCTTGTCGACGGATTCGAACTTGCGGCCGGCCTCGGTCAACTGGCCAGCCTGAAGGTTGGCAAGGCCCTGATTGTAAAGCACGTCAGCAGGTTCGATGGACTGCGCATAGGCGGTGATGTCGATATCCGGATCGGATTGGCATCCGCTCACGAATGACGAAACGCCAGCCAGCCCGGCAACCAGGAACGCAACTCTCACCACGCGCCCGCGCCTGTCCTTGACCGAAGAAATCATCCTGCAAAACCTCTCAACTGCCGCGGAAGCCAACGCCCCGCGGAACCAGACACGCGTTTCTATCCGGAAATGCCCGAACTTCGCAACGTCATGAAGACGCTTTGCCGCAATTTTGTGGCAAACGCCCTATTCGAAAACAAGAGCGTAGGCCGGATTTGCGACGGATAACGGTGTTCAGGTGCTCAAACAGCCCAGGGTGCGAAGGCTGCGGCATTGACCGCCACCAATTCGCCGTGGCGAACCGTGTTGCGGCGGGCAGGCGCCTCGACCACTTCATAGGCCGACTGATCGGCGAGCAGCGCCCTGAGCGCCAGCGCATTGAGTTTGTGGCCGCCGCGATAGCTGCGGTAACAGCCGATGAACTGGGCGCCGGCAAGCGCCAGATCGCCCACGGCGTCAAGCGTCTTGTGACGGACGAACTCGTCGCGGAAGCGCAACCCTTCGACATTGATGACCTTGTCGTCGTCGCCGATCACCACGGAGTTCTCAAGCGACGATCCCAACGCATGGCCCGAGGCCCAGAGCCGCTCGACATCGCGCATGAAGCCGAAGGTGCGGGCGCGGGCCAGTTCGCGGCGGAATGTGTCGGCAGTGACCTCACCCTTCCAGGACTGGCGGCCGATCAGGGCAGAATCAAAATCAATGTCGATTTCAAAGCGGGTGCCGTTGTGCTGGGTGAATTCCGCCCAGGAACCGCCCATTTCGATGCGGACCGGCTTGATGACGCGCACGTAGCGGCGCTTGACCGCATGATTGACGAGGCCAGCCGTGTCGATCGCATCGATGAACACCGCGGCGCTGCCGTCCATGATCGGAACTTCGCTGCCATCCAGATCAATGCTGATATTGTCGACGCCGAGCGCATAAAGTGCAGCCATCAGATGTTCGACGGTGGCAACCGAGCGGTCCGGAGCCCTGCCCAGAAGCGTGCAAAGATCCGTGGAGCCAACCTGGGAGGAAACAGCGCGAACACTGATGATCTCGCCGGACGCGTGCTGGCGATTGAAAACGATACCGGTATCGGGATCGGCGGGATGGAATGAAATGGAGACGCTTTCACCGGAATGAACACCGATGCCGGATAACGAAATTGACCTCGAAATCGTGGTTTGAAGGCCTACTACATCGCTGCTCATAAGGTCCGCCGTTTCCCGCATGTTTTGGCACGACCCATAAAGGCCATGTTGTCCCCATTTGCCAGGAGCAACGCCACGTGTCCCCCACGTGATTGCCTGCCCCAACCCCTTGTCGTCGTCAGGCAAGATACGGCGATGGTTCCCAGTTTCCAAATCACGCTTTTTTTCCTTCTGTTACGATGCTGTAACACGTCTCGAAATCAAATACTCCATATTTAACAATTAGTTAACAATTCTGCATGGCGGCCGGTGAGCCGCCATGCCGGCAATGTTTCAACATGTTACCGCAAGATCACTTGCTCTGGCGGCGCAGGAAGGCGGGAATCTCGAGTTGTTCGTCCTCGTGACTCGCGCGTGCCTGCGGTGTCATTCTGCCCTGATCGTCGAGCAGTCCGCGGCGCGGCGCATAGACGCTGGCCTCGGGCGACAATGGACGCCGGGCCTGCGGCGCCGGGCCGGCCTGTACGGCCTGAACCGGTTCGTCCTCTTCGCGGCGTCCGAGCGAGTTCGACAGCCGCTTGAGCAACCCCATCGGACCGCGCTCATCGGCATGGCCTTGCGGCTGGGCGCGATGCTCCATCTCGGCCTGGACCACCGGCGGGAAGTCCTCGACGCGCGGCATGCGCATCGGCTCTGGCTCGGTCCGCAGGGCCGGCGCATGTGCGGCAGGCTGCTGCGGCGCAGGCATGGCCGGGCGCTGCGGTGCGGTCATAGCCGGCTGCTGCGGCGCCGCCATCTCGCCATTGCCGGCAAACAGGCGGCTTTGCGGTTGAAAGCCGGGTTGCGCGGCGACGTCGGTGGGAGCCTGGCTCTTGGCGGCAAGGTCCATCCTGGTTGCGATGTCGAGTTCGCGCTCCAGTTCGGCTTCCGCCGTCAGGATGGTTTCAGCCACCGGATCCTTGGCGACGGGCGCCATGGACGGCTGGGCCGCGGGCGCCTGTGCCGGACGCGCGGCCTGTGCGGCTTGCGGCTGCGCGTTGGCGGCAGGACGCGCAGCAGGGCGCGGCGCGGTCATCATCGGGCGATGCTCGACAGCGCCTTCGACACGGTCGATGCCGGTGGCCACAACCGAGACGCGGATCAGGCCTTCGAGCGCTTCGTCGAAGGTTGCACCCAGAATGATGTTGGCGTCGGCGTCGACTTCCTCGCGGATGCGGGTCGCCGCCTCGTCAACTTCGAACAGCGTCATGTCGCGGCCGCCGGTGATCGAGATCAGCAGGCCCTGCGCGCCCTTCATCGTGGTTTCATCAAGCAGCGGATTGGCGATCGCGGCTTCGGCTGCGGCCATCGCGCGGCCCTCGCCCGATGCCTCGCCGGTGCCCATCATGGCCCGGCCCATCTCGCGCATCACCGAACGGACGTCGGCGAAGTCGAGGTTGATCAGGCCTTCCTTGACCATCAGGTCGGTGATGCAGGCGACGCCCGAGTAAAGCACCTGGTCGGCCATCGCGAAGGCGTCGGCGAAGGTGGTCTTGTCATTGGCGATGCGAAACAGGTTCTGGTTGGGAATGACGATCAGCGTGTCAACGCATTTCTGCAATTCCTCGATACCGGCCTCGGCCAGACGCATGCGGCGCTGACCTTCGAAATGGAACGGCTTGGTGACCACGCCGACGGTCAGGATGCCCTTGTTGCGGGCGGCCTGGGCGACAACGGGTGCGGCGCCGGTACCTGTGCCGCCGCCCATGCCGGCGGTGACGAAGCACATATGCGTGCTGTTGAGATGATCAAGGATCTCGTCGATGCATTCCTCGGCGGCCGCGCGGCCGACTTCCGGCTGCGACCCTGCGCCAAGTCCTTCGGTCACCGCAGCGCCAAGCTGGATGATCCGTTCGGCCTTGGACATGGTCAGCGCCTGGGCGTCCGTGTTGGCGACAACGAAGTCGACGCCCTGGAGCCCTGCATTGATCATGTTGTTGACGGCATTGCCGCCGCCTCCGCCAACGCCGAACACCGTGATGCGCGGCTTCAGCTCGGTGATGTCCGGCTTCTGCAAATTGATGGTCATGGCACCCGTTCCTTCCTTGTCGCATGGCCGCACCGCCGCGTGGGCCAATCTGGTAAATTCAAAAGCTCTCTTTGAGCCACTGTCCCATGCGGGACAGGCGTCCGCCTGCGCCGGCCATGGCGGCAAAGCCGCCCTCGCCAGAGCCATGTGATTCGAGATGGGCGACCTGCGGATAAATCATCAGGCCCACCGCCGTGGAGAATGCCGGCCCCTTGGCCGCCGCCGGCAGTCCGGAGACCCCCAGCGGCCGGCCGATCCGCACATTGCGCGCAAGTATCCGTCGTGCCGATTCGGACAGGCCGGTCAGCTGGCTTGCGCCGCCGGTCAGCACGATGCGCTTGCCGACAAGCGACGAGTAGCCCGACTGCTGGATGCGGTCGCGCAGCATTTCCAGTGTTTCCTCGACCCGGGCGCGCACGATGCGCGAGACCAGGCCGCGCGGCACATGGGTCGGCAGGTCACGCTCGTCCTCGCCGATCGGCGGGATCGAGATCACGTCACGGTCCTCGCCGGCCTGCGGCAGGGCCGAGCCGTGCACCACCTTGATGCGCTCGGCGTCGTCGAGCCGTGTCGACAGCCCGCGCGCCAGATCCATGGTCACATGCTGGCCGCCAAGCGCGATCGCATCGGCATGCACCAGCTTGCCTTCGGAGAACACCGAGATCGTGGTGGTGCCGCCACCCATGTCGATGGTGGCGCAGCCCATTTCGGCCTCGTCGGAAACCAGCGCCGCAAGCCCGGAGGCATAAGGCGTCGCCACCATGGCCTCGACGGTGAGGTGGGCGCGATTGATCGACAATTCGAGATTCCTGAGCGGTGCGCGATCAGCCGTCAGCACATGCATGTCGACGCCCAGAAGGTCGCCATACATGCCGGCCGGATCAGAGATGCCGCGCTCGCCATCGAGCGTATAGCTCGACGGCAGCGAGTGCAGGATGGCGCGCTCGTTGAGTTGGCTCTGCCGTGTCGCCGCGTTGACCACCTTGGCCAGATCGCCCGAGGCGATCTCGTGGCCGCCCAGATTGACCGAGGAAGAATGGGTTTCGCTTTTCAGCCGACCGGCGGTGACGTTGACGATCAGGCTTTCGACAGTGACGCCGGCCATGCGCTCGGCGCCATCGACGGCCAGGCGCACCGAATTCTCCACCGCATCCATGTCGGAAATCACGCCGGCCTTGAGACCGCGGGATTTCTGGTGACCAAGCCCGATGATCTCGATCTTGTGGGTGCGGCCGGACAAAATTTCGCTGCCTTCAACCGGGGTCAGGCGGCCGATCATGCAGACCACCTTGGACGAGCCGATGTCGAGCACGGTGACGATGCTGACCCGCTTGGTCGACAGCGGCTTGAGCCGGGGCAGCACGGATGAGGGGCGGAACAGGCTCACGTCTTCTTCTCCGCCTTGATCGCCTTCGCCCGCGCCTCAAGGGCTTCCTTGCGGCGTTCGAAAGAAGCTTCGGAGAGCCTGAGCGTTATCCGGTCTTCAAGCCTCAGATCGACGGCGGTGATATCGCGCGACAGCACGTCCCGGCCGGCATCGAATTGTGCGAACCGCTCCAGCGCCGAACCGATATTGTCTTCAGGCAGGCTCAGCGTCACGCCATTGTCGAGGCGGAGATCCCAGCGCCTGTCGGCGATGCGGATGGCGGCCTTCACCCGGGCGCGCAGATCGGGATGAAACAGCAGCCGGGCTTCGAGCTCATCGGCGGCGCGATCGGCTCCGAACCCGACATAAAGCGGCAGATCGGCGTGACGGGCGCCGGTGAGCGGCGCAATCACCGCGCCGCGCGCATCAATCAGCGACAGCATGTCGCCATGCTGCCAGATGCCGACCGGTTCGCGCTCGATGAGCGAGACCGACAGGCCGCGCGGATAGATTTTCTGCACCCGCGCATCGGTGACCCAGGGCAGCTGCAACAGCTTTTCGCGCGCCGCATGGGCGTCGATGGCAACCACCGATGTGGTGCCGTCAAGTCCGAGCTGCTGCAGGATATCGATGTCGGAAGTCTCTTTGTTGCCGCTGACCTGGACGTCCTCCAGCGCGAAGCCCGCGCCGGTGGTGACAGCTTGCGTGACTGCGAGGGTGTGGCCTCCAAGCGCCATGCCGTAAAAGCCGGTGGCGGCGAGGAAGGCACAGGCCGCGACGGAGCCAGCATGCGGACGGATATCGACGCGGCCCGTTGCAAGGGCCGCGAAATAGCGGGCGGGACGGCGCAGAAAACGCGGCAGAACGAAAGCGCCCGGGAACGCTTCGCGTCCGGACGCCGTCACCGCTTGAGCGGCTCTGCCTTGGTTTTCCGTCATCGGCGACACGAAGCGTCCTCCACCATCCAACTGACAAATTCTTCGAACGAATGCCCCGCCTGCAGGGCCATTTCGGGCGCCAAGGATGTCGGTGTCATGCCGGGCTGGGTGTTGATTTCGAGCCAGATGACCTCCCCATTCTCGGAGAAACGGTCGTCATAGCGGAAATCGGACCTGCTCACGCCGCGACAACCGATCGCTTGATGCGCCTTCAAAGCCAACCTACGTATTTTTTGGTAAACAATTGGTGAAATTTCCGCCGGGCAAACGTGTTTCGAGCCTCCGGGGACATATTTGGAGTCATAATCATAGAAGCTGTGTCCTTGCGGCACGATCTCGGTGACCGCCAGCGCCACGTCGCCCATGATGGTGCAGGTGAGTTCGCGTCCGGCGATGAAGCGCTCGACCATCACCGCGTCTCCATATTTCCACTCGTTGGAGGTGATCACCTGCGGCGGATGGCTCTGGTTCTCCTGGACGATGACGACGCCGAAGCTCGAGCCTTCATTCACCGGCTTGACCACATAGGGCGGCGTCATCGGATGCGCCGAGGTGAACTCGTGCCGGTTCATCACCTTCGATTCCGCCACCGGGATGCCCACTGCCTTGGCGACGATCTTGGAGAGCCGCTTGTCCATGGCGAGCGCGGAAGCCGTGACGCCGGAATGGGTGTAGGGAATTCCAAGATATTCGAGGATGCCCTGGATGGTGCCATCCTCGCCATAAGGCCCGTGCAGCGCATTGAAGGCGACATCGGGCCTGAGCTCGCTGAGCACCGCGGCGATATCCTTGCCGACATCGACGCGGGTGACCCGGTAGCCGGCGTTCTCCAGCGCATCGGCGCAGGGCTTGCCCGACGCGAGGCTCACCGGCCGTTCCGAGGAAAACCCGCCCATCAGCACGGCCACATGTTTCTTTGGTGTGTCGGAAGTCATTCAGTCCCTCGTCTCGCCACGTTCGCACGCACCCACTTGCCGCCGTCGGTCCGCGCGCCCTGCCATCCGGCTTTCGTCAAAAATTGCCGGGTTGGGCAAGTTACAGTCCAGAATACAGGTCGAAGGTTGCGCCAAGCCATCCAGATGCATGCCGCACAGGCGATTGCGGCGCTTTTCCGGATCATGTGCAAAGCACTGCCCCAAGCCGGAGCCCCCACCCGGCCCGCGCCAAGCGATCGCAGAATCCTTCAGCCACAATTCCTTTACTGAGAGAGCACACGCAAGGTGAAGTTGCCAAATGCGGGAAAGTTCCTTTCACGCGACAGATCTTCGCCCTGGCGGCTTGCGGGATAGAAGGTCTCAAGTCTCTGCATTCCGGTCAACAAATACAGCCGCTGACAAGTTACACCATCCTGGCAAAACAAAGGCAGACACGATGGAGGCTCATCCACCTGAGCACCGCTAAAACACACATTCAAATCATTACCAATTATTTATCAATTACTGCCAGATTTGGAGGATGGCAGACAAGGACAAGGACGCCGGTTACTGAACCATCAGGCACGCACTTTCAGCTTCATGGACAATATTCCGCAAATTACATGAACGGTATGCGCGGCCTCTCAATGCTCGTTCGGGATAGGTAATCTCATGGCTTCCAGCAACTGGATCGAAAAACTCAAATCACCGTCCGATCCAATCCGAAATCAAGCTATTTCAAATGCCTATATTCCAATTATCAGCTCCATTCTTGTGCCTGGATGTATCTACTATTGCTACATAACCTGGAGCCATTGGCAGGACGAAAGAGGTCTGTACCTTGCCATGCTTGCGTCCATCAGTTCCATCACGGCCTTGAGCTACTACCTGCTCAGACAGCATGTGCTTGCCAGGAAATCAATCTCGCTGGGCAGGCTCGAACTGACAGGTCTGTTCATCAACCTGTTGGTGTATTTCAACGTATTGAGTTACCTGCTGCTTCACTTCGAGCAGTCAAAGCTCATCTATTTCGCACTTATGGCGGTCATTTTTTCAACGACCGGCGTCACCCTCAGGGTCACGATTTTCAGCGTTTTCCTGTCACTGGCGACGCTTACTGGTTCGCCTCCAGTCTCCCGCCTGAACTGTTCACACAGTATGTCTCCATTGGCGTCGCCACCGCCTTCGCCTCCTTCAGCATGGCTACACTGCTGAGAAAGGCAATTCTTCGGCAGATTGACGCTCGTCTGCTGGCCGACAAACTGGCGGCCGGGGCCCAGCGGCTCGCCAATACCGACATGCTGACGGGCGTCCCGAACCGGCGCGCCATTTTTCAGAAAATCGACTACCTCGTCGAGCAACGCCGGCCATTCTGGATGGGCATCGTAGACCTCGATGGCTTCAAGACGATCAATGATGTGTACGGCCATATCATCGGCGACACTCTGCTGTGCGCCGTTGTCGAGCGCGCCGCCAACCTCAACGTCGAGGGCGTCACGTTTGGACGTATCGGCGGTGATGAATTCGTGATCATTGTGCCTGGAAATTTTAGTGAAGAGAAGGTCAGGCAGCTTGGCGACAATGCCATCAAGGCAATCAGCCTTCCCTACTCCATAGAACTCATGGAACTGGCCGTCGGCGTTTCTGCCGGATTTTCCCATTTCCCGAGCATGGGGTCTTCACGTGCTCAGCTTTACGAAAAAGCCGATTTCGCACTCTACAAGGCCAAGAAGCATCACCGCGGCCAGTGCATCCTGTTTGACACGGCTGAAGACGATGAAATGAAACAGGCCATCCAAATCGAACGCGCATTGCGCGAAGGCGATCTCGAGACCGAGCTGTTTCTTCTGTTTCAACCGCAATACTCACCTGGCATGCAACGTGTTGTCGGCTTTGAAGCCCTTGCACGCTGGCAAAGCCCGAAGCTCGGTCTCGTGCGCCCCGACCTTTTCATCCGCGCGGCGGAACGCTCGGGCCATATCCGCAAAGTCACGGACATCCTGTTCAGAAAGGGGCTTGCCACACTGGCGACGTGGCCCCTGGACATCAGCCTCTCCTTCAACCTTTCGGGCAAGGACATATCGGACCGGTTGTTCATTCTGTCCTTGCTGGGTCAGATCATGCGATCCGGCATTTCACCAAGCCGTATCGAATTCGAGATTACCGAAACAGCGGTCATGTCGGACATCAATACCTCGAGGACCATGCTTGCCGCCCTGCGGGGCAGCGGATGCAAGGTCGCTCTCGACGATTTCGGATCCGGATATTCAAGTTTCGAGTATCTCGATCAGCTGCCGCTGGACAAGGTCAAGATCGACAGGAGCTTCATCCGCAAGGTCCCCCACAGCACGACATCGAAGGAAATCGTTTCCGGCATCATCGGTCTGTGCAGAAAGCTCGATCTGCGATGCGTTCTCGAAGGCGTTGAAACGGAAGACGAGATGGAAATCCTTGCCAAGCTTCAGCCCGACCTGATTCAGGGATATCTTTACGGCAGGCCCATGCACGCAGAGGACGCCATGCGAATGATACTGGATCAGGATACCCGGCTTTCCGAGCTATCTTCGCCCGTCAAGAGAGGTTGATTCGAACCGGTTCCGTCCACTGGCAGACGAGGGACTGCTTGCGGGTCAACCGGAATCTGTGACATCTGATGGCCTTGCATTCCGCGCACAGTCATGCGCACGGGCATCTGTCAGGAGCGTCGCCGCCATGTCCCCCACCCCGATGAATCCAGCCTGGAAAAACACGCCCTCGGGCAAGCTGCGCGCCCGGGGGCTTGGCCTGCCGTTCGAGGGGATCTGCGGGCCGCACAATGCGATCACCGATGTGGCGGGCGTCAGCGTCGGATATGCGACCCTCATTGCGGGCGACGGTGCGCTGGTTCAGGGCAAGGGTCCGGTGCGCACCGGGGTGACGGCAATTCTGCCGCGGCCGGTCGAGACAATCCACGAGCCGCTGTTCGCCGGCTTCTTCAGCCTCAACGGCAATGGCGAGCTGAGCGGCACGCATTACATTGAGGAGACCGGCAAGTTCGGGCTGCCGATCACCATCACCAACACCCATTCCTGCGGCATTGCCCGCGACGCCACCATCCGCTGGGCGGTGGATGCGCTGGCCGAGCGCTACCATGACGATTTCGCACTGCCGGTGGCGGCCGAAACCTATGACGGGTTCCTGAACGACATCAACGGCTTTCATGTCGAGGCCCGGCACGTGATCGAGGCGATCGACGCGGCCCATGGCGGACCGATCGAGGAAGGCAGCATCGGCGGCGGAACCGGCATGAAATGCTTCGGTTTCAAGGCCGGCTCCGGAACGGCCTCGCGGCGCATTGGCTTTGGCGGCGAAGAATTCACCACCGGTGTGTTCGTGCAGGCCAATTTCGGCACGCGCCGGCATCTGACCGTGCTTGGAAAGACCATCGGCGCCGATCCCGACCTGCCGCAGATGCAAAGCGGCGCGCCGGACAAGGAACTGAGCTCGATCATCGTCATCATCGCCACCGACGCGCCGTTTCTGCCGCATCAGCTGAAGCGGCTGGCGCGGCGCGCCACATTTGGGATCGGTCGGACCGGCGGCATGGCCAATCACGGCTCGGGCGACCTGTTCCTGGCGTTCTCCAGCGCCAATAGCGATTTCGACTCCGGCGCCGTCCGCACCGTGCGCTTTGTGCCGGATGAAGACATGGACCCGTTCTTCGAGGCCGTGGTGCAGGCCACCGAAGAAGCCATCCTCAATGCGATGATTGCCAATGAGGCGATGACCGGGCGGGACGGGAACTTCGCGCCGGCGCTGCCGCATGATGCGGTCAGGCGGGCGTTGGGACTGGCGGAATGATCCGCAGGTCCAAAGCTCCTGTTTCAGTTTCTGGATGAGTGTACGACAGGATCAGACTGGACACTCTTGCGAGGTGGCGAAGCGGAGTCATAGGACAGCACGATGCGGTTGCGTCCACCTTCCTTGGCGTCATAAAGCGCCTTGTCGGCGCGCGAAAAGATATCGGCGAACTCCTGTCCCGGAAAGGCCCGGGTGATGCCGCCGGAGACGGTGACGGAAAATGCCTCGCCATCAACCTCGGTGCGCATCTGAGCGATCCTGTGGCGGGCAATCTCGCCAAGGGCAGCGAATTCGGCGAAATCCATGTCCGAACTGCACACCGCGAACTCCTCGCCGCCGATGCGCGCGCAAACCCCTCGCCCGGCAAAGACCGATGTCAGCATGTTGGCGACCTTGACGATCACCTCATCGCCAACCGCGTGCCCGTATTTGTCGTTGACCATCTTGAAGCGGTCGATATCGACAATCAGCAAGGTTTTTTCCCGGTTGCATTGGTCGAACTGTTCCATAAATGCCCGGCGGTTGGCCAGTCCCGACAGCATGTCGGTGCGGCTCAAATGTTCCAGCTCAGCGCGCGACACGCCGAGATCATAGATGGCAAAACCAAGAACCACATAGACGGCAAGAGCGACGGAAAAGGCAATGGTTGGCGTCAGCACCGTGGCGGCGATCAACCCGGCTTGCAGCGTGTAGGGCAGCAAATCGACCTGATACATGATCCAATGGGCGATCAGATTGATGCCATAGGCGAGCACCGCGATCTTGCACGCCATCCCGATCGCCTTGCGCCAGACATGGCGACGCGAATCAAACTCGCCCAGTGTCAGCTGCCTGATGATCCAATCACGGGCCATGCCCACAATGTACGCGTTCCAGTCCATATGGCGTTTATTAGAGAGTTCGGATTAAGAATGTGCTGTCATTGCCCGTGCAGGATCTTGCCGTTTCCGGCAAAGCGGTGGATTGAGGCCTAAAGCGGATAACTCGGTGAATTTCGAGTAAACGTGTGGGTGAGTCCGGTCAGATCAGACCGAAAGATATAAGCCCTGCTCAGGCCGCATGTGTCTTCGCAACCGGCAGATCAGCCGGTTCCGCGTCACATGCGTGATCATCGGTCGGGTATGAAACGGAGATCCGGTCGCGGCCGGCGGCCTTGGCGGCATAAAGCGCCTTGTCAGCGCGCGAAAAACTCTCGCCGAATTTCTGCTCCGCCCGCGCCCGGGCGATGCCGCCGGAGACGGTGATTCCAAACGCGCCCGCATCGGCGCTGATTTGCAGTCGGGAGATCCGCACCCGGGCGATCTCGGCCAGCGCGGCGAATTCTGCGAACGCGATATCGGAACTGAACACGGCGAATTCCTCGCCGCCGATGCGCGCGCACAGGCAGCGCTCTCCGAAAACGGCCGACAGTATTGTCGCGACCTCGGCAATCGCCGCATCGCCGCTGGAGTGCCCGTGGGTATCGTTGATCGTCTTGAAACGATCAATGTCAAAGACCACCAAGGTCTTGTCCAGTTCGCATTTATCGAACGCATCCTGGAAAGCCCGCCGGTTGGCGAGCCCTGACAGCATGTCGGTGCGGCTCAGCCGTTCAAGCTCCGCGCGCGACACGCCAAGATCATGAATCGCGAAGCCGACCGCCATGTAGGAGCCGACCGCGAGAATAAAGGTGATGGGCGGCGTCAGAAGCGTGGCGACAATCAGCGCCTCACCCAGGCTGTAGGGCAGCAGGCCAAGTCCATGGATCAGAAAATGCGCCGCGAGATTGAGACAATAGGCGAGCAACGAGACCTTGACCCCGACCCAGACCGACTTGCGGCAAACATCCCGGTAGGAGCGGAACTCCCCGAGCATCAACTGTTTGACAATCCAGTTTCGGGTCACGCCGACCATGAATACACTCCAAATCACGTTGAGCATGGTAGGTCGAGCGAATTAAGATTGTCCTGCCATAGGCCCCGCAGGATCCTGCCAGTCCCCGCGAAGAAGATAATTCAGGTTTGAAACAGATTGCATGGTTAATGCCGGGTTAGCGGGTCTGGTCATCTGCCACGCGGCTAAACTGCATGATCCAGTTTGTTTCCCAGCTTAACCCGCCGTCCGAAGAGAATGCCTGTTCCCAGCGGCACGAATCTGTCGCAAGGCTGACCCAGTTGAAGCGGACCTTGATCGGGCGGCCCTCGAAGCTGTCATCAGCCAGAAAGGTGCCGACGCCATTCGCGAATCGTCCCACCACCGGCACGTCGAGATGGTGCGGGTTGCGCTGATCGAGCCACCAGATCGCCCATACTTCCGCGGCCCGGTCATAGGAGCGCAACGCAACGGCCCGGTAGGCGCCGCCCGGAAAATCGATCCAATTGTCCTCTATATTGCCGTTGCCCCCAAGCACAGGGCGCGTCGAGCTGGTCCCGTCGAACTCCTCCCATTCGTCGCTTCCCTTCAGTCGCACAGTGAGACGGCGGTGGCGAACCTTCCAGTCGCCGTAGACGAAATCGAAATCATGGCATGCAGTGTCAGACATCGCTGGCTCCCGGATGTTCCGCGCAGGAGGCTGTCTCCCAAGCTTTCACGCAATCGGTAGCACAGGAACAAACCAAAAACATTTGAATATATGTGCACGATCGCGCACTCGATTTGATGGCAATCGCACCGCGTGCTCTGCCCTCAATCGAATTCCTGGTATTGCGGCAGGGCGTCGGTGATCTCGAACCAGGGCGCCTTCGAGGCGACATGGATGTGGTGGGTCGGACGGATCGAGGGCGTATCGATCAGCACGCCGAGCGGCACATGGGCGTACTGGGCGTCGCGAACCTGGGAATAGAGCAGCGACCCGCAATGCCGGCAATGGGCGTCATGGGTGGTGGCGTCGCCATAAAGGAAGATGTCACCGGCGCCGGAGGTGACAGCGAGTTCGGCCCGCGCGATCCCGCCCATCGGCTTGAACGCCGAGCCGGTGGTGCGGCGGCATTTGCCGCAATGGCAGTTCATCGCATAGTCGAAGGCGTCGGCAACGGTGAAGCTGACCGCGCCGCACAGGCACCGGCCGGTCAGGGCTTTGGGTTTCGACGCTGTGGAACCTGCCTGCATCTGCCCCTCCCCCGAGGCGCGCTTGCTAAACCATCTGCCCCAGGAATTCCTGCACCACATGGCCGGGCTCGAACAGGCCGAGGCGCTTGATTTCCCATTCGAGCCTGATGCCCGAATGCTCCAGCACCCGGGCGCGCACGGTTTCGCCGAGATTTTCCAGCTCATAGCCCGAGGCCGTGCCGGTGTTGATCATGAAATTGCAGTGCAACGGCGACATCTGCGCGCCGCCAATGGTCAGCCCGCGGCAGCCGGCTTCGTCGATCACCTTCCAGGCCGAATGACCCTCGGGATTCTTGAAGGTAGAGCCGCCGGTCTTTTCGCGGATCGGCTGCACGGTCTCGCGGTGCTGCTGCACGGCGTCCATGGCGGCGCGGATCTCGGCCGGGTCACCGGGCGTGCCCTCCAACACGGCGCGGGTGAAGATGAGATCCTTTGACGCCGCGGAATTCCGGTAGGCGTAGCCCATCTCGGCATTCGAAAGCACATGGCGAACGCCCTTGCGGTCGAAGGCGTGAACCTCGACAACGCGCTCGCGGGTCTCCACGCCATTGGCGCCGGCATTCATCCTCAGCGCGCCGCCAATGGCGCCCGGAATGCCGTGATAGAAATGAAAGCCTGAAAGCCCGGTTTCGAGCGCCAGCGCCGCCACATGCTTGTCCGGACAGGCGGCGCCCGCCGAAAGCCGCGTGTCGGAGATCCGTTCGGCCTGGCCGAAGCCCTTGGCCGACAGCCGGATCACAACGCCGGGAATGCCGCCGTCACGCACCAGCAGATTGGAGCCGATGCCCACCGGCAAAACCGGGATCTCTTCGGGCAGCGCCGCGAGAAAGGCCGCCAGATCTTCCTCGTCGGCAGGCTGGAACAGCACTTCCGCCGGTCCGCCGGTGCGGAACCAGGTGATCTTCGACATCTCGGCATTGGGCGTCAGCCGACCGCGCACACCGTCAAGCTTGCCCTCAAGCGACGCAAGCAGCGTCTCGCCGTCAACCTGCAGGGGCTTCATGCGTCACCCCCGGGCTCCGGCGCGGGCTTGAGCGCATCGAGTTCCTTGGGCAACTGATTGGCCCATTGGGTGATGGTGCCCGCGCCCAGGCAAACGACGTAATCGCCCGGTCTGGCGATCTCGGCGATCAGAGGCGCCAGCGCCTCCGGGCCGTCGATCAGCCGTGCGTCGCGGTGGCCGCCGGCTTTCATGCTGGAGACCAGCGTTGCCGCATTGATGTCCTTGATCGGGTCCTCGCCGGCGGAATAGACCGGCGCGATGATCGCCGTGTTGGCATCGTTGAAACAGGTGGAGAAGTCGTCAAACAGGCTTTCGAGCCGCGTATAGCGGTGCGGCTGGGCCACCGCGATCACCCGGCCCTGGCAGGCATCGCGGGCAGCCGACAGCACGGCCTTGATCTCGACCGGGTGATGGCCGTAATCGTCAAAGATCTCGACCCCGTTCCAGGTTCCGGTGTGGGTGAAGCGGCGCTTGACCCCGCCGAATTGACCAAGGCCCTTGGCGATCTGTTCCGGCGTCAATCCCAGTTCATAGGCGACCGCGATGGCCGCCACCGCATTGGAGACATTGTGCCTGCCCGGCATCGGCAGCCTGAGGTCCTTGAGCTCGACCACGGCCCCGGTCTTGCGGCTGTGGATCACCACGTCGAACACAGACACCGGCCCGTCCATGCGGTGGTTGGAATAGCGCACATCCGATTGCGGATTGGCGCCATAGGTGATCACCCGCCGGTCCTCGATGCGGCTGACCAGCGCCTGAACTTCCGGATGGTCGAGGCACATCACGCCGAAGCCATAGAATGGAACGTTCTCGACGAAGTGCCGGAACGCCGTGCGCACCGCGTCGAAGGTGCCGTAATGGTCGAGATGCTCGGGATCGATATTGGTCACGACGGCGATGTCGGCGGGGAGCTTGAGGAAGGTGCCGTCGCTCTCGTCGGCCTCCACCACCATCCACTCGCCCTCGCCCATGCGCGCATTGGTGCCATAGGCGTTGATGATGCCGCCATTGATCACGGTCGGGTCGAGCCCGCCGGCCTCGAGCAGCGTCGCCACCATCGAGGTCGTGGTGGTCTTGCCATGGGTGCCGCCAATGGCGATGGCATTGCGGAAGCGCATCAGCTCGGCCAGCATCTCGGCGCGGCGCACCACCGGGATCAGACGCTCCCGCGCCGCCACCAGTTCGGGATTGTTCTTCTTGATCGCGGTCGAGACCACCACCACTTCGGCAGCACCCAGATTGGCGGCGGAATGGCCGATATGCACCTCGATGCCCTTGTCGCGCAGCCTTTGCACATTGGCGCTGTCGGACTGGTCCGAGCCCTGCACCTTGTAGCCGAGATTGTTGAGCACCTCGGCAATGCCGCTCATGCCGATGCCGCCAATGCCGATAAAATGGACAAGGCCGATGGTTTGCGGCATTTTCATGCGGGACTGCTCCTGAATTGCTCGATGCTGACGCCCTCCGCAATAGCTTCTGCCAGATTGGCAAGCAAGCGCGCGGCGTCGGGTTTTCCCGTGGCCTGGGCTGCGGCGGCGGTGGCGGCAAGCCCTGCGGGATCATTCATCCGGTCGGTAATCATCTCCGCAAGAAGCTGCGGATTGAGCTCGGATTGCTTGACGACGCTGGCCCCGCCCTGATCCATCAGCGCCTGCGCGTTCGCCGCCTGATCATGATCGAGCGCGTAAGGGTACGGCACCAGAATGGCCGAGCGGCCGATCACCGCGATTTCTGAGACGGTCGAGGCGCCCGACCGCGAGATCACCAGATGCGCCGCACCGATGCGCGCCGCCATATCGGTGAAGAACGGCGAGACCTCGGCCTTCACCCCCATTTCCTCGAGCCGCGCCCGGACATGCGGTTCGTCCTCTGGACGGGCCTGCTGGGTCAGCTCCAGCCGCGCTCGCAGCGCATCCGGCAGCAGCCCGATGGCCGACGGAATCGCGTCGGAAAAGAACTGCGCACCCTGGCTGCCGCCGAACACCACCAGCCGGAACGGCTCGCCTTCCAGTGACGGGACATAGGGAATGGCCGCCGCGGCAATGACTTCGGGGCGCACCGGGTTTCCGGTGATCACGGTCTTGTCCGCATGTCTTCCCCTGCCCTCGGGCAGGAAGCCGCCGGCGATCACCTTGACGCGCGAGGCCAGCGCCTTGTTGGCGCGGCCCATCACCGCGTTCTGTTCGTGCAGCATGGTCGGCAACCCGGCATTCGACGCTGCCAGCAGCGGCGGAATGGTGGGGTAACCGCCGAAGCCGATCACCGCATCGGGCCTGATCTTGCGCAACAGCCTGCCGGCTTCGCGCACGCCCTGAAACAGCGTCCACAAGGACTGGATCACCTTGACCGGGTTTTTCGAGCCGATGGTGGCTGAGCGGACCATGTGAACTTCGGACGCGGGAAATTTTCCCGCAAAGCGTTCTGCGCGGCTGTCGGTGACCAGATGCACGCGGTGGCCGCGAGCGATCAGTTCATGCGCCAGGGCTTCGGCCGGGAACAGGTGTCCCCCGGTGCCGCCGGCTGCCAGCAGGAAGAGTTTGCTTGTGGCCATGGCGCTATTCCGCCGCCACGCTTGCCGGCTGCCGGTAGATGGTGCGGGGCTTGGCCCGGCTTTCAGGCCTGCGCCGTGTCAGCGCCAGCATGAAGCCCGCGGTGATCGCCACCGCGATCATCGACGAGCCGCCATAGGAAATCAGCGGCAGGGTCATGCCCTTGGCCGGCAGCAACTGGAGATTGACGCCGATATTGATGAAGGACTGAAACCCGATCAGCAGCGCCAGGCCCGCCACCGACAGCCGGGTGAAATCATCCTGCTCGCGGCCGGCGCGAACCAGCCCGCGAATGACAATGAAGCCGAACAGGGCCACCAGCACCATGCAGAAGACGATGCCGAATTCCTCCGCCGCGACGGAGAACACGAAATCGGTGTGGCTGTCGGGCAGGATGCGCTTGATGGTGCCCTCGCCCGGGCCCTGGCCGAACCAGTCGCCGCGAATGATCGCCTCGCGGGCAGTGTCGACCTGGAAACTGTCGCCTTCGCCGAACAGAAAGCCGTTGATGCGGTCGGCGACGTGCGGGAACATGAAGTAGGCTGAAAACGCACCGGCCGTGGCGGCCCCGCCCAGAAGCACGATCCAGAACCATGACATGCCCGCCATGAAGAACATGCCGCCCCAGATCGCTGCCGTCAGCATGGTCTGGCCCAGGTCGGGCTGGGCCACCAGCAGCGCTGCGACAATGCCGAACAGGATGATGGCGAACAGGTTGCCGGGGATTTCGGGATGGCGCGAGCGCTCGGAAAACAGCCAGGCACAGATGATGACGAAGGCCGGCTTCATGAACTCGGACGGCTGAACCGAGATGCCAAGGATCGAAATCCAGCGCCGCGAGCCCTTGATCTCGACGCCGAAAAACAGCGCCAGCACCATCATCGCGATCGAGCCGGCCAGCAGGACCAGCGCCACGCGCCGCACCTGCCGCGGCGAGAGGAACGAGACCCCGATCATCACGATGAGCGCCGGCAGCAGGAAGATCCCGTGACGGGTGACGAAATGAAAGCTGTCGAGGCCGAGCCGTTCGGCAACCGCCGGGCTCGCTGCAAACGACATCATAAGGCCGATGCCCATAAGCCCGATGAAGGTTGCAAGAAACAGGCGGTCAATGGTCCAGAACCAGTCGGCGACCGGCCCGCGTTCTACCCGGCTAACCATGCTGTTCTTCCTTGTTTTGGACATCGATGAGCATGTGACTATCATCCAGAGCCGACACCAGGCTTACGAAGGCGTCGCCGCGAACCTCGAAATTGCGGTACTGGTCGAAGCTCGCGCAAGCCGGCGACAACAGCACCACCGGCATCTCCGCCGCATCCTCGGCCGCATCCCTGGCCGCTGCCAAAACCGCGTTGTCGAGCGTGCCGGATATCTCGAACGGCGCATGCGCGCCGATCGTCGCCGCAAACCCCGCCGCCGCTTCGCCAATCAGATAGGCCTTGGCGACGCGGTCAAAAAAGGGCTCGAGGGCTGCGATCCCGCCCTCCTTGGGCAATCCGCCGGCGATCCAGTAGATCCGCTCATAGCTGTTGAGCGCAGGGGCCGCAGCTTCTGCGTTAGTGGCCTTGGAGTCGTTTATGAAGATCACGCGGCCCTTCTTCGCCACCGGCTGCATCCGGTGCCTGAGACCCGGAAAGCTCGCAAGCCCGGCGCGGATCTCGTCATCGCTCAGCCCCGCCGTCCGGCAGGCTGCGATGGCCGCGGCGGCGTTTTGCGCATTGTGCGTACCACGCAGTGTGGTGATGGCGCTCAAATCCGCCAGATCGATGACCACGCCATCCTTTGCCTGACGGATCATCGAACCCTCGGCGAACAATCCATCGGTGAGCCCATGATCCTTGGAGATGCGCTCGACAGTCCCGCCTCCGGCTTCCAGCCTCGCGGCAATGCCGCGGCACCAGTCGTCATCATCGCCGATGATGGCGATGTCGCTATGCTCAACCAGCCGCGCCTTGACCTCGGCATAGTGCTGCATCGAGCCGTGGCGGTCGAGATGATCCGGGGTGAGATTAAGCAGCAGGCCTGCGCTCGGATCGAGCGAGGGAGCGAGATCGATCTGGTAGGACGAGCATTCGACGACATGCACCCTTCCCGGCGCGGGCGGGGCGAGCGTCAGCACCGCCGTGCCGATATTGCCGCCCAGCTGGGCATCGCGGCCCGAATGGGCAATCACATGCGCGATCAGCGCGGTCGTGGTCGACTTGCCATTGGTGCCGGTAATCGCGATGAACGGGCTGCCCGGCGCGATTGACCGCCGCTCGCGCGCAAAAATCTCGACGTCGCCGATGATCTCGACGCCATGGCTGTTCGCCAGTTCCGCCGTCCAGTGCGGCTTCGGGTGCGTGAGCGGCACCCCGGGCGACAGCACCAGCGCATGCAGACCGGCCCAGTCTATGCCGCGAAGATCGCCGACCGTCAGACCCGCCGCACGGGCCGCTTCGACCTGCGCCGGATTGTCGTCCCAGGAAATCACGTCGGCGCCGCCCGCGTCCAGAGATTTCGCGGTGGCGAGGCCGGAGCCCCCCAGACCAAAGAGCGCGACGCGCCGTCCGCGAAATGTCGATGCCGGGATCATTGACTACCTCAATTTCAGTGTCGCAAGGCCGAGCATCGCGAGCCCGACCGAGATGATCCAGAACCGGACCACGACCTGGCTTTCGGTCCAACCGAGCTTTTCGAAATGGTGATGGATCGGCGCCATCAGGAACACGCGCTTGCCGGTCATCTTGAACCAGGCCACCTGGATGATCACCGACAGCGCTTCCATGACGAACAGGCCGCCGATGATCGCCATGACGATCTCGTGCTTGGTCGCGACCGCGACGGTGCCGATCAGGCCGCCCAGCGACAAGGATCCGGTGTCGCCCATGAAGATCGCCGCCGGCGGCGCGTTGAACCAGAGGAATCCGAGGCCCGCGCCGATGACCGCGCCGAGGATCACCGCCAGTTCACCGGTGCCGGGCACGAAATGGATCTGCAGATAATTGGCGAACACCGCGTTGCCGGCGAGATAGGCGATGGCGCCAAACGAGGCCGCCGCGATCATCACCGGAACGATGGCCAGGCCATCGAGCCCGTCGGTGAGATTGACCGCATTGCCGGCAGACACGATCACAAACGCGCCGAAGACAATGAAGAACAATCCCAGATCGACCAGCAGATCCTTGAAGAACGGAAACGCCACCGAGGAGCCGAAGGCCGCGCCATTGACGGTCGATGCCGCCATCGAGGCCTGCATGATGAAAAACACCGCCACGCCCGCGATCAGGAACTCGAGCCCAAGCCGGGCTTTGCCGGAAAAGCCCTTGTCGGTCTGTTTGGTGACCTTGAGATAGTCGTCGTAAAAGCCGATCGCGCCGAAGCCCAGCGTCACCAGAAGCGTTGTCACCACGTAGACGCTCGACAGGTCCGCCCACAACAGCGACGAGCCGACAATACCCGCCAGGATCATCAGACCGCCCATGGTCGGCGTGCCCGCCTTGAGAAAATGGGTCTGTGGACCGTCGGCCCGGATCGGCTGCCCGCGGCCCTGGCGAACTTTCAGCGAGGCAATGATTCGGGGGCCGAACAGAAACACGATCAGCGCCGAGGTAAACATTGCCGCACCGGTTCTGAAGGTGATGTATCTGAAAAGATTGAAAAACTGGACGTTGTCCGCCAGATCCACCAACCAGATGAGCATATGCTTTAGTCCTTAAGCGCCATTAGTCTTGAGTGCTGCTGTCAGGCAGCGCCGGATACTTGTCAAGCAACGCCTTGACGATGCGCCCGAAGCCGATGCCGAGCGATGATTTGACCATCACCGCGTCACCGTCCCTGAGACCTGTCTTGAGATACGCCGCCAGCCCGTCCGCGTCGTCACGGTAGACCGTCTCCATCTCCGTTCCGAGTTCGTCCTTGAGCGCCCGCATCTCGGGCCCGGCCAGACAGACGAGATCCGCTTTGGCTTCGCGCAGGGGAGCCGCCAGATCACGATGCACGCGTTCGGAAAAGCGTCCCATCTCCAGCATGTCGCCCAGCACCGCGACGCGGCGGCCCCTCAGCCGCACCGGCGTGTCGCGCAGCAATTCGAGCGCGGCGCGCATCGAGGCCGGATTGGCGTTGTAGCTTTCATCGATCAGCATGAAGCTGCCACCATCGATCTTGAGCGCATGCCGCGCGCCGCGGCCCTTCTCGGCCGAGATCGCGGCCAGCGCGTGGGTGGCCTTGGCCAGATCCGCGCCAACCAGGTGCACCGTGCCGATCACCGCCAGCGCGTTCTGCACCAGGTGGCGGCCCGGCGCGCCGATCTTGACGGCGACATCGTCGGCGCCGATGCGGGCGGTAATCGTCGAGCAGTCCGGCAAGAGCTTGCAATTGAGCAGGCGAAACTCTGCCTTCGGGTTTTCGCCAAACGAATGGACATGCTTGAGGCCGAGTTCGCTTGCGTGTTTCTTCAGCCAGCCATATTTCTCATTGTCGCGGTTGAGAAGAAGATGGCCGTCCTTGTCGAGCCCCTCCATGATCTCACCCTTGGCCGCGGCAATCTCGCCCAGATTCTTGAAATTGCCCATATGGGCTGCCGCGATCGTGGTGATGAGCGCCACATGCGGGCGCACCATCTTGACCAGCGGTCGGATCTCGTCGGGATGGTTCATGCCGATCTCGAACACGCCGTAGGCCGCCGAGACGGGCATCCGGGCCAGCGTCAGCGGAACACCCCAGTGGTTGTTGAACGAGGCGGTTGAGGCATGCACCTCGCCGCTCGGCTCCAGCGCCCGGCGCAGCATCTCCTTGGTCGAGGTCTTGCCCACCGAACCGGTGATGGCGATGACCCTGGCGTCCGACCTGGCGCGCGCGGCGCGACCGAGGTCCTCGAGCGCCGCCAGCACGTCGTTGACGACGATCATCGGCGCGGTGACCCGGCCCATCGCCGGCAGCTTGGATTCATCCACCACAAGCAGGCTGGCGCCGTTTGCCACGGCGACGCTTGCAAAATTGTGGCCGTCGAACCTGTCCCCCTTGATGGCGAAGAAGGCCTCACCGTCACCAACTGTCCGGCTGTCGATGGAAATGCCGCTGACGCCCGCGGGCATGGTGCCGAGCGGACGCCCGTCCATGGCTTCGATCATCTCTTTGGCGGTCCACAACAGGCTCATGCCTTGAGTTCCTCCAGGCATTTGCGGATTTCCGCGTGATCGGAGAACGGTAGCACCACGCTGCCCACAGTCTGTCCCTCCTCATGTCCCTTGCCCGCGACGATCAGCGTGTCGCCGGCCTTGAGCATGCCCACCGCCTGGCGGATCGCCTCGGCGCGGTCGCCGATCTCGGTCGCACCAGGCGCCGCGGTCATGATCTCGGCGCGGATGGATGCAGGCTCCTCCGAACGCGGGTTGTCATCGGTGACGATCACCACATCGGCAAGCTCGGCGGCAATCGCGCCCATGATCGGCCGCTTGCCGCGATCCCGGTCGCCGCCGCAGCCGAACGCCACGATCACGCGTCCGGTGGTGAAGGGCCGCACCGCCTGGAGCACATTCTGGAGCGCTTCGGGCTTGTGCGCGTAATCGACATAGGCGGGCGCGCCCTCAGGCGTCGCGCCGATCAGTTCCAGCCGTCCCGAAGCGCCGGTGAGGTGCTCCAGCGCTTCCATCACCTGATCCGGCGAAGTACCGGTTGCCATCGCCATTCCGGCCGCCACGAGGGCGTTGGAGATCTGGAAATCGCCCGCCAGCGGCAGGTGCACCTCGAAGATCCGGCCCTCCAGATGCACTTCGGCGATCTGCTTGTGGCGCAGGTGCTCGACCCGCTTGAGGCTCAGGAACCCGCCCTTGCGGCCAACCGTGAGCACCCGGGCGCCGGCTCGCTCGGCGGCCTCGACGGCGCGTCCCGACCAGGGATCGTCTGCGAAGATCACCGCAGGCGCGCCCTTTGGCAAAAGCGTGTCGAACAGCCGCATCTTGGCCGCCATGTAGTCGTCCATGCCGGCATGATAATCCAGATGATCACGGCCCAGATTGGTAAATCCCGCGACGCTGAGCGCCACGCCGTCGAGCCGGCGCTGGTCAAGCCCGTGGCTCGACGCCTCCATCGCAGCATGGGTGACGCCATCGCTGGCAAGATCGGCGAGCAACCGGTGCAAAGCCACCGGATCGGGCGTGGTCAGCGTGCCGTAGTCGATGCGACCGGGGGCGACGACGCCGGTGGTTCCGATCATCGCGGCCTGCTCGCCCGCATGGGCCCAGATCTGGCGCAGGAACGAGGCCACCGAGGTCTTGCCGGCGGTGCCGGTCACTGCGCCGATCACCCGCGGCTGCGGCCCGAAAAAAGCGGCAGCGCAGCGCGCCAGCGCGAGCCTTGGGTCAGCGGCTCGGAGCACCGATCCATTGATTCCATCCAGCACGGCATCGCTTGCTGCGACGATGGCCACAGCACCCTTGGACGCAGCCTCGGCGGCAAATCGCGCGCCATCGGTCTTCACGCCCGCAAGCGCGAAGAACAGATTTCCCGGCTCCACCGTGCGGCTGTCGGCGGTCAGCCCGGTTACGTCGAGGTCAAGCCCGGCCATGTCGGGCGCGGCAATGGTCTGGGACGGCAGGGCTGCGATCAGCGCGGACAGTTTCATGAAATGCTCGGGTCTTTCGTTGTCGGGCGGATGCGGTTTGAACTCTGGCTGGCGACGCCCTGCCCGCCACTTGTGTTATCAGTATGACTGTTTTCAGTAGGTCAGCGACAATTCCTGTGAACCGTTTCCGAATTCCGGCTTAACCCCAAGAAAGCCCGCCGACCGGCGAACAATGGCGCTGACCATGGGCGCTGCGTTGAGACCGGCGGTGGCGGAGGCTTTTCCCTCCTCCGGCTTGGGTTCGTCAATCACCACCAGCACCACATATTGGGGATTGTCGATCGGGAAGGCTGACAGAAATGCATTGAACCGGACCGATGAATTGTAACGTCCATTGACCACTTTTTCAGCCGTGCCGGTCTTGCCACCGACGCGAAAGCCCTCTACCTCGGCGCGCCGGCCCGAGCCGCTTGCGACATTCTGCTCCATCAGATCGCGCATGCTCTTGCTGGTCAGTGGCTGGATGACCTGAACGGCAACCTGGTCCGCCTGCTCGGAGGTCCGCGGCATGAAGGTCGGCTCGATCAATTTCCCGCCATTCATCAGGGCCGCCGCCGCCACCGCCGTCTGCAGCGGGGTTGTGGCAACGCCGTGGCCAAAGGAAATGGTCACGGAGTTGATCTTCTTCCAGACATTCGGCTGGCTGGGGGTCGCCACTTCCGGCAATTCGGTCTGCATCCGGGTCAGCAGTCCCATCCGTGTCAGAAACTCCTTGTGGCCCTCGATGCCGACGATGTCGGCCATACGGGCCGTGCCGATATTGGACGAGTAAATGAAGATTTCCGGCACAGTCAAAATCCGGTTCTTGCCGTGGAAATCCCTGATGTTGAATCCGCCGATGCGGATCGATCCACGCGCATCGAACGTGTCGGACAGTTTCACCAGCCCTGAATCAAGCGCCATCGCCGTGGTGAAGACCTTGAAGGTGGAGCCCATCTCATAGGTGCCCGCCGACATCCGGTTGAGCCGGTCCTTCTGCAACGCCTCGACCGGATTGTTGGGATCGTAGTCGGGCAGCGACGACATGCCGACGACTTCACCGGTGTGGACATTGAGCACCACACCGGCCGCCGCAATCGCCTTGTAGCGGTCCATGGCGGCGGAAAGTTCGTCGCGCAGCACATGCTGGACCCTGAGATCGAGCGACAGCCGCACCGGCTCCATGGCCTCATTTATGGTCATGCCCGCGGCGGCGAGGTCACCGAGCCCCTGCCCGTCGACATATTTCTCCATCCCGGCAATGCCGCGGTTGTCGACATTGACATGACCGACCACATGCGAGGCGGTCGGACCTCCGGGATAAAACCGCCTGGTCTCGGGCCTGAAGCCGATACCAGGAATGCCGAGCGCCAGGATCTGGCTCTGCTGCTTGGGGGTGAGCTGGCGCCTGAGCCACTGGAACCTGGAATTCGACGACAGTTTGCGGTGGATACCGCGCATGTCGAGATCGGGCAGAACGGTGGCGAGCAACTCGATCGCCTCGTCGGCATCGATGATCTTGTTGGGCTCGGCAAACAGCGACACGGTGCGGATATCGGTCGCCAGAACCTCGCCATTGCGGTCGACAAGGTCGGGTCGCGAGACCAGCAGCTGGTCGGGGCGCTGGATCGATGACACCGTCTCGGGCGAACGCAGGCCGTAATCCACCAGCCGCGCGCCGATCGCGGCGTAGAACACCCCGAAACAGGCAATGGCGATGATCATCCGGTTCTTCGCCTGGGCGCCTTGGGCCTTGCGCACGCCCTCGAATTCGAGCGGGGTACGACCAGTTTCAGCGACGGTCGTCGTGGCAGGCCTGGTCCCTGACATCAGCGTTCTCAAGCCCTTCATGGTTTCACCGATCCCGTTGTCAGATCCGCATCCGTGCCGGTCTCCGCCACCAGCGGCTCAAAATCGCTGGCCCGGCCCGGCAGTTCATCGGGTTCGGCCATTTGCATAGGTTCGATCGGCTTCAGGCCAAGGTCCGCCTCAAAGGCGGTGGACAGCCGCTGCAGCCGCGAGGGCTGATTGAGAAGGCTCCAGTCGGCTTCCAGAAGGTCGATGGTTTCCTCCTGCAGCGTGATCCTGGCCTGTAGCTCGCGCACTTCGGCGAGCTTGCCCTCCGCGGCATGCTTGATCTGATAGGTGACAGTGGCTGCCGCGATCATCGCGCCGACCAGCACCAGGTCGAGAGTTCGCATCATGGCTTAGCCTCCTAGCGCCGCGAGCGCGGCGAGATTGGGGACGGGAAGGATGTCGTCACTGGCCTTGCCGGCGGGCGCATCGGTGCGCGAGCCCGCCCTGAGCTTGGCCGAGCGCGCCCGCGGATTGGCCGCGCATTCGGCCTCGCCCGCAGTCAGCGGCTGCTTGCCGATCAGCGTGAAGGTGGAGACCTTCTCGGCCACCATCGGCAGATGCCGTGAGCCCGACGCCTTGCCGGCGCGATCCTGGAAGAAGCGCTTGACGATCCGGTCCTCGAGCGAATGGAAGCTCACCACCACCAGCCGTCCGCCGGGCTTGAGCGCGCGTTCGGCGGCAAACAGGGTCTTCGCCAGTTCGCCGAGTTCATCGTTGACATAGGTCCTCAATGCCTGGAACACTCGTGTCGCCGGATGGATCTTGTCCTGCGGCCGGCGGGGCGAAACCTTCTCGATCAGCCCGGCCAGTTGCCGCGTGGTGGCAAACGGCGCCTTCTGGCGTTCGGACTCGATCGCCCGGGCGATGCGGCCGGCATGACGCTCCTCGCCGAGGATACCGAAGATCCGGGTCATGTCGGAGGGTTTGGCGCGGTTGACCACATCGGCGGCGCTGACTCCCGACTGCGCCATCCGCATGTCGAGCGGGCCGTCACGCATGAAGGAAAATCCGCGCTCCGCCTCGTCGATCTGCATCGAGGAGACGCCGATGTCGAGCACCACGCCATCGAGGCTGTTCTCCTCGACATGATCGAGCAGTTCGGAAAATTTCGCATGAATGAGCTTGAGCCGGCCGCCCGCGGCGTCGACCATGGCCGCGCCCGCTTCAATCGCGTCGGGATCGCGGTCAAAACCGATCACCTGCGCCCCGGCATCGAGAATGGCCGCCGTATAACCCCCTGCGCCAAAAGTGCCGTCGACGATGGTCTCGCCGGCCTTGGGCGCCAGAACCCCCATGACCTCGTGGAGAAGAACCGGAATGTGGCGGACAGGTCCGCCTTGGGCGTCAGCTTCACCGTCGCCCATGTCCGCCGCCATTCCGTTTCTCCATCCGTTGCGAACGGTCAGGAACTGGCCGTTCGTTCTTTCCGGGCCCGCGACTGCATTTCCTCGAATGCCGCCGGCTCCCAGAGCTGAAAATGATCCCCCCGCCCCGCGAACGTCACCCTGTCGGTGATGCCCGTGAAATCGCGGATGAAATCCGTCACCAGAAGCCGTCCCTCGCCGTCGAGCTTCATGAACACCCCGCCGCCATGAATGAGCAGCGACATCTTGTTGGCTTCGGCCGAGAACGGATCCTGCGATCCGATCATCCGCTCGAAGCGGTCGAGCACGTCCGGCCCGGCCATCGAGACCGCCGGAAACACAAAATCCTGCCAGGCATAGAGCTCTTCGACCGCCGAACGCGCCAGGACGGCGCGAAACATCGAGGGAACGGAAACCCGCCCCTTCGCGTCGATCCTGTTTGTCGCATTCGACAGGAACCGGTTCATGACTCTCAACCGCCGTTTCCGCCTGCTGGCCCCACGCCATAGACCCTCCGCTTTGCCGCCGCTTTTCCGCGCACAGGATTTCGAGGGCGGCAGATACCGCCCTGGCGGGTCCGGTCCGGAACCGCGGTCCAAATGGGGATGAAACGGCGGATGCCCGCCTGCTGATCTTGGACATTTGGGATAACATGGGCCACCATGGGCGTCAATGGGAACCACTCCCATCTCCACCCCGAGTTTGTCCCTGTTAATACCCCGTCAAGATTAACGAAGGGTTAGGGATGGTGGACGAAGTGTGAAGGTGGATGGAGCAGATTGCCGTGCAGTCATCTTGCATCGCCGCCCCGGCGTAATCTCGGCACCCTGCCGCCGCACCTGTGACGATAAGCTCCTTGACTACCCTCTCCGTTCGCGAGACGGATCGTAGACACGGCACATCGGAGACATCAGAATGCCCACAGGAAACCAAAGCATGGCAGGACCTTACAGCGTGGCAGGTCTTGCCCTGGTGTTCGGGGCCTTGACCATCGTATCGGGTGGGCGGGTGCTGTTTGGCGGCCCCGAAATGCTGGCGGCGGCGGGGAATACCGTTCCTTTCGTCCTGTGGTTCAATTTCCTTTCGGGCTTTGCTTATATTGCGGTCGCGCTTGGAATTGCATTCCGCAAGAATTGGGCACGCACACTTGCCGCCGCTCTGGCCATTGCCATTGTCGCGGTTTTTGCTCTGTTTGGCTGGCACGTTCTGGCCGGCGGTGTCTATGAAATGCGCACCGTGGGAGCAATGGCATTACGTTCGGCGGTGTGGATCGGCATCGCCATCTATCTGCGGCATCTGGCCGGGACAACCTCAGTCAGTCATTGATCCTCCTCGCACAGGTCCCGTTGCATGGCTCCGGGCATACCACGGCGCTGCCGACCGGCAGAAATCCGTTTTACCCGGTTGAGCAAGGGAGCGAGACGCAGGAACGGAACATCAGACCAGAAACCTGGGTGGGCGAACGCGGATTGCCGGGTAAGAAAAGCCGTGATAATCATCCTCCACGGTCGGCAGTCACCGAGGCGTCGCTGTCCCCCAAAGGGAAGCTAAACCTGCCATCCTGATCGGAACATTCTGGCCAACACTCCAGTGTCCGCATCGTCAAGTCAGCGACCAGCGATTGTCCCGCGGGCACGTGATGGATGTGTCATGTCAAAACTTACAATTCCGCTTGTGGTGGAGGATATCTCCCCGTTCGCACGCGCGCTGGCGCGGCAGATCGCCGACAGCAAGGACCCGCCGTCTCATCTAACGCTGATGAACATGGTGTCGCGCGCCGCCGGCTTTCGCAATTTCCAGCATCTGCGCGCAGCCAGGATGGCGGGTGAGCGGCTGGCGAACCTGCCCGTGGCGCAAACGATCGACCATCTTCTGGTCGAGCGCACGCTCAACCAGTTCGACGCCATGGGGCGCCTCAGGCAATGGCCCTCGCGCCGCAAGATCCAGGATCTGTGCCTCTGGCCGCTCTGGGCGGCTCTGCCGGCCCGGACCCTGATGGACGAACGCGAGGTGAACCGGCGCCTGCGCGAGGTCCATCTCTTCGACGACCCGGCGATCCTGCGCCGCACCCTGTTCAGCCTCGGCATGGTCACGCGCAATCCGGACGGCTCGGACTATTGCCGCAAGGAACTGGCGCCGCCCACCGAGGCCAGAGCCCTGATCAGCCTGCTGGAAGCCCGACGCCGCCAAGGGGCAGGCATATCGACGAAACCGGCCACCGCCGGTCAACACACACTCGGCGCTATCTGATCCTGTAGGACTGATGGCAGGCGTTGCAGGCCGCTGTCACCGCCTGCAACGCACCGAAGACTGCCTGTCGGGCTTCCCCGTCCGGCGCCAGTTCGGCGTCCTGCGCAACAATGACGAAACGGCTGGCCGCCCGATGCATGTCCGTGCCGGCGGCCGCCATTGCCTCGGGCATGAATTTGGCCATGTGCGAGGCGCCGTGCAGATCAAGCGACGACATGCCAAGCCGGCCCTCGGCCACCTTTCCGGCGTCATCGGTGTTTCCCTGGGCGAGATGGCCCAGGATTTCCTCAAGCGCCACCAGATGATCGCGCATATTGGCAAGCATGTGGTCCTGCATCATCGCAGGCATCTCGACCAGCTCGCGCGTATCTTCAGCCGAGAGTGCCGGGCCGGATGTCAGCGCCAGCAGCATTGCCAGGCCGGCTTTTGCTCGTGAAATCATTGAATGCTCCTTGATCGTTGCGGGGGCGTGGTCATGCCTGTTTGCATCAATCGCCATTCATCGCATATGATCGCTATCATGCTCGATGCCGTAACCCGCCATATTTCCGCCGAGGCCTTTCGCAAGAGGAGCCTCGCCCAGGGAGAATGGCTGTTTCACCGGGGCGATCCGGTCCACTCGGTGTTTCTTGTTGCCACCGGCTGCATCGAGCTTGTCCGGCACACACCGGACGGCAAGCCCGCAATACTGCAACGGGCAGGCAGCGGCGCCATGCTGGCCGAAGCCTCGGTGTTCTCAGACGCCTACCATTGCGACGCCATCGCCTTGCAATCCTCTGTGGTGGCGGAACTTCCGCGGGCGCGCTTTCTCGAGCTCGTCAACGAAACCCCGGCTTTCGCCTCCGAATGGATGGAACATCTTGCCCGGCAGGTGCAATCGGCGCGGTTGCGATCGGAAATCCTGACGCTCAAGACGGTATCGCAACGGCTTGATGCCTGGCTGGCGTTCAATGATGGCGCGTTGCCGCGGCGCGGCGAGCGATCCGGTCTTGCAAAACAGATCGGGGTTTCACCGGAAGCTCTCTACCGAGAGATTGCGCGGCGAACGTAACAAACCGCGTTGCCGCAGGGCCGCCGCCAGCAATGGTCGAAATCCGTTGATGCAAAGCGCCCTGAAGGTTTATGGGCAGACGCCGCGGGCGTCGACATATCGGCTCGACACCCAGCCCGAGGGCATTGGCGTTCCCCACAGCGGCCGCATGCAGCGGCCGGACATGCAGGTGATGGCGTACCAGTTGCCGCGCCGGTCATAGACCGAGACCTCGTCGCCGCGATAGACCTCGCCAATCTGCTGATAGCTGCTGCCCGGACCGGTGCGCACGGCGAGGAAGCCGCTGCCGCGCGCGTGATTGTACTGTCCGATCGGCTTGACGCCCACGACATAGCCGGTGCAATCCCCCGCCGCCGCCTGGCCGCTCCAGGATGCGGCGAAGAGCGAGAGAGCAAGCAGAACGGGTTTCATCGGCAATGTCATGATCGTATTCCTCCGGTGCAGGGTCTCGATGATCAACTCTGCGCAGGCAGGGCAACTGCTGCATTGACAAGGATCAATCGGGCGATCGGCCTGGCGGAAACGCCCGGGCACGTCCGGCCTGAACTCGCGCCAAGCATCATCAGCATCATGTCTTCCGCGAGTGCGGCCCTTGTTTTATCAATCCTTGATCTTGAACGGGCTTGAGATAGCTGACAAGGCTCACACCTTATCCCGGATGTATTGGGTCGAAGTGAACTCAATCATCGGCGCAGGTGGAGACAAGACGATGAGACTTACCGTAAACGGAACATCCCGCGAGGTGGATGTCGAGCCCGACATGCCGCTGCTCTGGGTCTTGCGCGATGAGCTCGGCATCACCGGCGTCAAATATGGCTGCGGCATCGCCCAGTGCGGCGCCTGCACGGTGCATGTCGATGGCGTTCCGGTGCGCTCCTGCCAGCTTGCGGTGGGCGATCTCGAGGGCGAGGTGACCACCATCGAGGGGCTGGGCTCGCCCGATGCGCTGCATGCGGTGCAGGCCGCCTGGATCGAGCATCAGGTTGCCCAGTGCGGCTATTGCCAGTCCGGCCAGATCATGTCCGCCGCGGCGCTGCTGTCGGAGAACAGCAATCCGAGCGACGCCGACATCGACGACGCCATGAGCGGCAATCTGTGCCGTTGCGGCACCTACCCACGCATCCGCGAGGCCATCAAGGCCGCCGCCCAGACAATCCGGAGCGCATGAGATGAGCCGCCTGAAGACAATAACCCGCCGCGGCTTCCTGATCGGCTCGGTCGCCCTCGCCGGCGGCGTGGCCTTCGGCGCCTATATGGTGACGAAGCCTCATGCCAATCCGCTGCTCGAAGGCGCGGGCCAGGGCGACACCGCGATCACGCCCTATGTGCTGATCAATGCCGATGGGGTGACGCTGATCACGCCGCGCGCCGACAAGGGCCAGGGCGCCTATTCGGTCCAGGCGGCGCTGATCGCCGAGGAGCTTGATGTCGAGCTCGACCAGATCCGGGTCGATCCGGGCCCGCCCTCGCCCGCCTACTGGAACACAGCCCTCGCCGACGAGGCCGCCGCCTTCATGGTTCCAAGCGGCGGCAGGGCGGAAAGGGTGGCGCACGGAGTCCTCTCTGCCGTGATGAAGACCATGGGCATGCAGATCACCGGCGGATCGACGACCGTGCCCGACGGCTTCATGAAGCTGCGCCAGGCCGGCGCCGTGGCGCGCGAGACGCTGAAGCTCGCAGCAGCGCAGAAAACCGGCACGGCCATGGCCGACCTCAGGACGGAAGCCGGCCGCGTGATCCTGCCCGACGGCTCGTCGCTGAGCTACATGGAGCTCGCCCCGATCGCAGCAGACATCACGCCGCCACAGGAGATTGCCCTCCGCGAGCCGTCAGAGTGGCGGCTGATCGGCAAGCCGATGCGGCGCATCGACATCGTCGCCAAATCCACCGGCACGCAGAATTTCGGCATCGACCACAAGGTCGACGGCATGGTGCATGCGGCGATCGTCCTCAATCCGGCGCAGGGCGGGCCGATGAACAGCTTTGACGCGAGCGAAGCGCTGACCATGCGCGGCGTCAGGGATGTGGTTCAAATCACCGGCGGCGTCGCCGTCATCGCCGACAACACCTGGCGCGCCTTTCAGGCTGCCTCGGCGATCAGGTTCGATTGGGGTCCGGCGCCGTTTCCGGCCACCATGGACGCCCATTGGGAGACCCTGTCGAACAGCTTCACCGAGGAATTTGAAGACAGCCGCCAGCGCGACGACGGCGATGTCGACATCTCATTCGCAGAATCAGCAGGCCTGATCAGCGCCGAGTACCGCGCGCCCTATCTGGCGCACGCGCCGCTGGAACCATTGAGCGCCATCGTTCGCATTGACAATGATGCCGCCGAAGTCTGGACCGGCACGCAGGTGCCGCGCTTCATCCAGAAAAATGTCGGCCGCATCGCCGGCATCGAAGCGGACAAGGTCACCGTGCATGCGCTCTACATGGGTGGCAGCTTCGGTCACCGGCTTGAGGACGAGGTGGTCAAGCAGGCTGCCGAGATTGCGGTCAAGATGAAGGGCACGCCGGTCAAGCTTACCTATTCGCGCGAACAGGACATGACCCATGACTTCCCCCGCCAGATCGCCATGGCGCGGATGCGGGGCGTTGTCAGAAACGGCCAGGTCGATAGCTATGATCTCGGGATCGCCATGCCTTCGGTCGTCATGTCGCAGATGGCCCGCCAGGAATTGTCGGTTCCCGGGCCCGACAGCCAGATTGTCGCCGGTGCCTGGGACCAGCCCTTCGCCATCCCCAATCACCGGGTCACCGGCTACCGCGCGCTGCAACTCGCGCCGATCAGCTCCTGGCGCTCGGTCGGCGCCTCCTCCAACGGCTTTTTCTACAATGCGGGCCTGGACGAACTGATCCATGCCGCAGGCGCTGACCCGCTCACTGAGCGCATCAGGCTGTGCGACGACGACGAGGCCCGCAAGGTGCTGGAAGCCGTGGGCGAGATGTCTGGCTGGGATGGAGTCCTGGGCGACGGCCGCGGACGCGGCGTGGCGCTGACCCAGTCCTTCGGCGTGCATTGCGCCCAGGTGGTGGAGGTCACCTCCACCGATGCCGGGATCAGGATCGAAAAGGTCTGGGTCGCCGCCGAAGTTGGCACCGTCATCGATCCGGTGAATTTCGACAATCTGGTCAAGGGCGGCGTCCTTTTCGGCCTCGGCCACGCCATGAACTGCGAAATCACCTACACCGACGGCATCGCCGACCAGAGCAATTTCGACACCTATGAGGGCATGCGCATGCATCAATGCCCGGTGATCGAGGTGCGCGGACTGGAAAACGGCGCCCGCGTGCTGGGCATCGGCGAACCGCCCGTGCCGCCAGCGGCGCCAGCGCTCGCCGGCGCGATCTTCGCCGCCACCGGCACGAGATTGAGGGAAATGCCGTTCAGCAAGTTCGTCGATTTCGCCTGAAACTCAAGTCGGACCGAAAGTCAGGACCGGTTATCTCCATAACTGGTCACCGCGCCATCACTCAGCACAACCCGCTTCATCGGGATGTCCCAGGGCATCGGGAAGATCGTTTTCATCCGGGCGAAGCTCTGGCCGACGCCGATGCTGAGAAGATCGCCGGGCAGTTGCGCCAGCGTCCGGTCATAATAGCCGCCGCCATTGCCGAGCCGGTAGCCTTGCTCGTCGACGCCCAGAAGCGGCACGATCACCACCTCGGGGACAAGCGGTTCTCCATTGGCGGGCACCGGGATGTTCCAGAAGCCTTTCGCCATGGCGCAATCGGGCGTCCAGCGATGAAACTCCACCGGCTGGTGCTTCTCCACCACCACCGGAAGGCAGATCCGCGCACCGCGCGAGGCTGCCTCAACCATCCAGGCCCGCAGGTTGATCTCGCCGCGGATCGGCCAGTAAAGGGCGATGGTCCGTCCGGAGATATCACCCAGCATTTCGGTCAGTCTCGATGAGATTGCGGCCGCCATGTCCTTGCGCTCTGCCGGAGACACTCCCTGCCGCGCAGCGTAAAGCCGCCTTCGTTCCGCCTTGCGGAACAACGAGACGTCCTTCCATGTCTGCGGATCGACGACATGGCCGTCGACCAGCAAATGGGCGAAACAGGCTTCAGATCCGGGCATCTCGTCGTGATCATCGGTCATGGCGGACAGTCAACACCCGGATCATCGGCCCTACAAGTGCGATTGCGGCATGTTTGGCCTTGTTCGCGAAACCGGACGTCTATTCAAGGCAAGGCGGGAGGGATGGCCTTGAACCACCCCTCCCGCCCGATGTCGTCATGGCCTGATGTGGTTACGGCCCTATGTCGACAGAATGTGCCGCTTGCGGACTATTCCTGGTTGACCGTCGAGACCGCAAGGTTGGTGAGCTTGCTGTTGGCTGCCTTTTCCTGGTCGAGAATACCCGACAGCAGGTCGTGCGCTTCGTCATGACCGAGCACCTTGGCCCATTCGCGCAAGGTGCCATAGCGGGCAATCTCATAATGCTCGACGGCCTGGGCGGCGGCGATCAGGGCCGCATTGCGGGCCACGCCGCTGGCTTCCTCGATGATGCCGTCGGTTTCCTTGATCAGGCCCTCGATGGCGTCGCATTTCTCGCCCGAGGCGGTCTTGCCGATCGACTTGAACACCTGTTCAAGGGTCTTGACCTGACCCTTGGTCTCTTCGAGATGTTCGGCGATCGTATCCTTGAGCTTCTTGCCGGTGACGGCGTCGTGAACCTTCGGAAGCGCCTTGATCAGCGCTTTTTCGGCGTAATAGATGTCTTTGAGCGTGTGTTCAAAGGCGTCGGACAGGGTTTTCATGGCGCATTTCCTCTAGATATTGGCGGGTAGCCGTGGGGCTGTGACGGCATGGGGGCAAAAGCCGGGGAAGTGCTGTTCCCGGGGGACCGGGACTGCCTCATGCCGTCTATCGCTCAACGCGAGAGGGGATCAATGGTTCCCGGCCGGAAGGCGCGATTGCGCCTGCCCATCAGGGCAGAACGCATGACGCGCGGAAGCTGACCGCATCGGGTCTGGAAAAAATGAAAGCGCCAGCCGGCCTGTAAGCCGGGTTCTGTATGGCCTTCGTCTGACGACGAAAACGTGGCAGCCATTCCTCTGGGATACGCGTTGCCGCGCACCTCAAGCAACCTACCCGGATGATCACCCCGGAAAAAGGGCTGGGCTTGCGCCCGGCGTCATCCCTATTCGGTCTTGCTCCCGGTGGGGTTTACCGTGCCGCTTCCGTTGCCGGTCGCGCGGTGGGCTCTTACCCCACCCTTTCACCCTTACCCCGCCGCCTCATGGCCGGCCAAACTTGCGGTCTGGCGCCGGCGATCAGGTGGCGGGGCGGTTTGCTTTCTGTGGCACTTTCCCTGGGGTCGCCCCCGCCGGACGTTATCCGGCACCGTTTATCCGTGGAGCCCGGACTTTCCTCCCCCTGCTGTCTTTCGACGGTGCAAGGCGCGGCTGCCCGGCCGACTGGCGCGCTCTCCTTAGACCACAAGAACACGGATGACCAGCCAAAGACTGATCGTCTCGCCGCGAGGCAACCCGAGCTGGATTGCTGGTCACTTCACCGGGCCGGCAACCCGGCTGTGAAAAAACCACCGGGTTGATCTGATGCAGCGCAACAACTTTAATTACACTTTAATGTCTTCAGTATACTTAACGGAAATGTTGTGTCAGGCAGCATTTTTCAATCAAGGGTGCAAGACGTGCTCAAAAACTTTTTTACAGACGGTATAGATTCTCCCCAGGCCATCCAGACCGCTCTCGAGGCGATACGCAAACATCTCAGCATGGAAGTGGCCTATGTGTGCCGTCTCGAGGAAAACACGGCCGTGTTCGAGGCCGTCGACGCCGCCGATCCGGACGCACCGATCAGGCCCGGCGCCTCGATGTCCCTCGATGACAACTACTGCGGCCATATCCTGCATGGCCGGTTGCCGCAGTTGATGCCCGATACATCGAAATCCGAACTGGCGATGTCGATCCCCTTCACCCGGACCGCGCCGGTGGGTGCCCATATCGGCGTGCCGATCACGTCGGCTTCCGGAGAAACGCTGGGCATGTTCTGCTGCCTCAGCCCGCACGCCCAGCCGACACTGAACCAGCGTGATCTCGAGATCATGCAGGTCTTCGCCGATCTCGTCGGCTCGCAGATCATATCAGAGATCAAGAATGACCGGCGGCTTGCCAGCAACCGCGCCCTGATCGAAGCCGTCCTCGACCAGGAGGCCTACAATTGCGTCTACCAGCCGATCGTCGATCTTTCGACAGGCCGGGCCATCGGCTTTGAATCGCTGTGCCGGTTTACCTCCGAACCCTACCGCTCGCCGGACAAGTGGTTTGCCGACGCCCATGCCGCAGGGCTCGGCCAACGGCTGGAACTTGCCGTGATGACAACCGCTCTGGGCGCGCTCGATCAGCTGCCGCCGGACGTCTACCTGTCGGTCAACGCCTCACCGTCCACGATCATCAATGGCGGCATCGAAACCATTATCGATCAGATTACGGGTTCGCGCCTTGTGCTCGAAGTCACCGAACATGATGCGGTATCGAATTACGAAACCCTGAGCGAAGCCTTGGCGCCGCTTAGAAAGCTGGGTGTCCGCCTGGCGATCGATGACGCAGGCGCCGGCTACGCCAGCATGAGCCACATTCTCTCGCTCGCGCCCGACGCCATCAAGCTCGACATGAGTCTGACGCGGGATATTGATTCCGACGCGGCGCGCCGCGCGCTCACCACGGCGCTCCTGTTCTTCTCCCGGGAAACCCGCAGCTTCATCATTGCCGAAGGCATAGAGACCGAGGCCGAACTCTCGACATTGCGGCTGCTGGGTGTCCCCTTCGGTCAGGGATATCTGCTCGGCAAGCCCGCGGAGCTGTCCGCCGCTCTCGACATGACCGCAGGCGCAGGCCTGGCCAGGGCCTTCGGCGGCTAACGGCCGGGCCGCCAAGGCCTCACTGCAGACCCTGTCCCGCAGCGGAGCTCAAATGTGACCTCAGCGATGGGGCAGCGGCGCCCATTCTCGGATCCTTTCTGAAGATCTGCCCAGGTCGCCAGGAGGAGGCGTCGCCAACAAGCAAGGCGTTGCCGTAATGGCCTTGCAGTGCCTGGCGTTGCTGATGCCAGGTGCAGTTCCTAATTTTTGATCACCGGACGTTGCCTGCATTTTCAGGACTGAATTCACGGAATGTTTCAATATTTGCTGTAAAGCTCGGCATGAATACGATTTTATGGGGCGATCTCACCATGCTGTTTCAAATCCTGGCCGTAAAGCTGTCCCGGAACCTTGCCCGGCTTCGCAACGACCGCGGCGGCAATTTCGGGATCATCATGGCGCTGTTGATCCCGCTGCTGATCGTGGTCGCCGGAGGCGTCGTCGACATCGTCTGGGCCATGGGCCAGAAGGTCCGGTTCCAGGATCAGCTCGACGCCGCCGTGCTCGCGGCCGTGCATGAAACAGCGGCCGAGAAACAACTCGCAACGGCCACCTCCTACATTCGCGAAATCTCCGATTCCGAACTTTCCGCGCCGGAACTGCTCGACGCCGGCATGTCCCTGGCCCTGGTCAAGAACGCCGATGGCAGCCTGACCGGCACGTTGCGGATGCCGCATCCGACCGCGTTTCTCAAGATCATTCATCTGGACAATATCCCGATCAGCGTCTCGTCGACGGCCATCAAGACCGGCGGCGGCGGCGCGGGAGCCGGCTGCATCTATGCGCTGGGCAACAAGAACCAGGCCGTGCTGATCAACTCCGGCGCCAAGCTTGACGCCAAGCAATGCGAAGTCCATGTCCATTCGACCTCGTCGCCCGCTTTCATCATGAATGCCGGCGCCACCATCGACACAGCCAAATTCTGCGTCAAGGGCACGAGCTACATTCAGAATGGCGGCACGCTGAGCAACCTGCAGATCGATTGCGACGTCGCCGCCGACCCCTATGCCGGCAAGATCCCCGAACCCGCGGTGCCGGCAAGCTGCACGACGCAGGGCGCGCTCAGCGGCACGACCTTCACGCTGAACCCGGGCGTGCATTGCGACACCACCTTCAACGGAAACCCGACTGTGACCTTCAAGCCGGGCCTGCACATCATCAAGGGCCGCATGATCCTCAATTCCGGCTCCACTGTCATCGCCGAGGGCGTGACCTTCTATTATCCGGATGTCTACAGCGAAATCCGCGCCAATGGCTCGCTCAAGTTCACCGCGTCGGCGCCGCTTACCGGCGACTACGCCGGGGTCCTGATGTTCGAGAAAACATCCAATGCCGCCAACAACGCCAACAAGCAGCAATATGTCTTCAACGGCTCCTTGGGCGAGACGCTGACCGGCATCATCCATCTCCCCAATCGCGATGCGACCTACAATTCGACCACCAACCAGACCAGCAAGATCTCGCTTGTGGTCAACACCATGATCATGAACTCGGCCAACTGGAAGCTCTCGCCCTATGATGGCCCTGGACCGGCGGGCGCCGGCGCAGGCGCGGGCGCAGTGCGCCTGGTCAACTGACGCCCGGCTTGCTGCCCACCCAGCATGCCGGGGGAGCAGCAAGCCGAAACCCGTCTCTTACTTCATCAAGAGCGCGACCTTGCCGCAGTAGCGCTGGGAGACCGGGTTCATGCGCTTGGCAGCATGGCCGGCATTGTATTTCAGGATCGTGCCGCAGGTTGTACCACCACCCAGCTTGTGCGCCATGGCCAGATATTTCATGCCGTATTTGATGTTGGTCTCGGGATTGTAGAGCCCCTTGGTCGAGCCGCTGTACCCCATCATTCGCGCCGTCGACGGCTTGATCTGCATGAGCCCGACCTCGCCTGCCGCACCGCGCGCATCGGCGCGGTAATTGCTCTCGACCGAGATCACCGCATGGGCAAGGGCTTCAGGGATCCCATGGGTCTTGGCGTAACTGGAAATCAGCTTGCCATGAGGCCGGGTCGCATAACCGAATTTCAGTTCCGATCCCTTGATCTCGCTGCTTGTGATGGAACCGGTGGTCTCGCTGGAGATTCCGGTGGTTTCGCAGCCCGCGAGCGCAAGTGAAAGCAGGGCCGCCGAAGCAGCCGTGAAAATTGGACGCATGTTTTGTATTACTCCGATGGCGCCTTGCCCATCCGCTCATCGGCGAGGACGGGGCTTGCCCCTTGGCGCGTTGCTTGTCGGCCCGGAACCCGGAGAGGCGTTCTGCCCTCGTGTGGTCCGTGCGTGGAGCCGCCTCAATCAAGGCACAGGCTGGCGATTTTGTGACCCAGCAATAAAAAGTTCCACAACCGCAATAAACTTGCGTGTCAGCCTGTAACACTCCGCCAGTTCGAACGGCATGGCGGGATCAGAATCGGGCGCCCGGTTCAGGCAACCGTGGCCAGTGCGGACAAGAGCTTGTGAAGCGTGCCGATGGTGGAGGCGTCGGCGACGCCATCGACCCGCTCGGGCCGGAAATGGCGTTGGAAAGCCCGGATCACCGCACTGGTCTCGGCATCGTAGGATCCGTCGACGCGGACGCCATAGCCGTAAAGCGCGAGCATGGACTGCAGCGCCTCCACCGGCTGACCGGTGTCGCCCTCCTGGAAAAACCGCCCGCCGCCGACCGGCACCGGCTCGACCCAGTGGCCGACGCCTTCCCTGTGAAGCCGGTCCCATGGAAAGCACTCGCCCGGGTCCTGCTTGCGCATCGGCGCGATGTCGGAATGCGCCAGCACCCGTTCGGCGGCGATGGCATGGCGCTGGACAATGTCGCAGCAGAGCCGGATCACCGCCTCGATCTGGGCTTCGTGAAACGGCGGCGAACCGCCCGCGTGACCGGGATTGGCGATCTCGATGCCGATCGAGGCCGAATTGATGTCGGTGTCGCCCTTCCAGTGGCCTTGACCGGCATGCCAGGCGCGCTGGCTCTCGGGCACAAGCTGGGTGATGCGGCCCTCCTCATCGACAAAGTAATGCGATGAGACCTGGCTTTCCTCGGCACACAGCCACTGCAGCGCCGCCTCGGCCGAGGGCATGCCGGTATAGTGCAGGATCAGCATGTCGGGCGTCCGCCCATTCCTGCGCGCGCCATGATTGGGCGACGGACAGACGCCGGCGGGCGCAAAATCAGGCTGAAAATCACTCATGCCGCGGCGCGGGCCTTCTCGATCACCGCGAAGGCGTCATTGAGCGCCGCCATCCGGTCATTGGCAATGGTGAGAAACTCGTCCGGCACGCCGCGGGCGCGCAGGCGGTCAGGATGGCTTTCCGAGGCCAGCGCCCGATAGCGCTTCTTCACCTCGTCGAAGGGCGTGGTCACCGCCAGCCCCAGGACGGCATAGGGGTCGATCCCGTCGGGATGGACATGCCGCGCCAGGATTCTGTCGAAATGGGCCTCGTCGACCCGGAAAATGTCAGCCACATTGGCGATGAACTCGAGTTCCTTGTGATGGATCACGCCATCGGCCTTGGCGATATGGAACAACCCGTCGAGCACGTCCTCGAGCATGGCGCAGTTGGCCACGCCCGACCCGCACATTCCGGCCACCCGCTGGGCATAGATCTCGTAGCCCGCCACATCCTGCTTGGCGAGATTGTAAAGCCGCGCCACATTCTGCGCCTCGGCCTCAGGGACCGTGAAGATCTCCTGGAAGGCGCGCACCTCTTCGGGCGCGACAATGCCGTCGGCCTTGGCCATCTTCGCCGACAGCGCGATAACGGCGATCGAAAACGCCACCCTGCGCCGGGTTTCCGGATCGCCCGAGAACACCGTGCGCACGGCTTCAACAATGCCCGAAAAGGCAGTGGACGCGGTATCGCCAATTGCGTCGAACAGGCGGCTGAACAAACTCATGATCCGGTCTTAACCGATTTGAGCCGGAAAATCGAGTATGGCGCGGCGCACAAATCGGTGAACGATCCATCACGTTCAACGATGCCTGTCATCGCCGGAATTGACTGGACCAGGCCCCGCACCTGCCGCTAAGCCGGGTCCATGTCCGAAGCTTCCGGTTCCCCAGCGTCAATTCGCCCCGCCAGCCCCGCGCCCGCCCATCCGCTGGCTGGCCTGGCGATCGGCTTCGTCGGCGTGGTCATCTTCGGCGGCACCCTGCCCGCGACCCATGTCGCGCTCGAGGGCTTTTCGCCCGCCTTCATCACCTTCTGCCGCGCCGCCATTGCGGCAAGCGTGGCGGCCGTCGCCTTGCTGGTGTTGCGCAAGCGGTTCCCGCGCCAGCACGCGCTCTCGCTGTTCACAGCAGGCGTGCTGCTGATCTACGGCTTCCCCGGCTTTTCCAGCGTCGCAATGCAGACCGTGCCCGCCGCCCACGGCGGTGTCGTGCTCGGCGTGCTGCCGCTGATGACCGCCACCTTCGCGGCGCTGTTTGGCGGCGAACGCCCGGGCCTGGCCTTCTGGGCCTGGAGCATCACGGGTGCGGCGCTGGTGATGATCTTCTCGCTCTCGGGCGCCGACATCGAACCCGGCATCGGCGATCTGTGGCTGGCTTGCGCCGCCCTTTCGGCCTCCTGCGGCTACGTCATCTCCGGCAAGCTCGCCCGCACACGGCCCGGCTGGGAAGTGATCAGCTGGGCGCTGGTGATCACCGCGCCACTGTCGCTGGCAGGCACGTGGTTTGCCTGGGACACCGGCATCAGCACCCCGGGCACGGGAGCGCTCACGGCACTTCTCTATCTGTCGCTGGGCTCGATGTTCGCCGGCTTCATCTTCTGGAACTGGGGCATGGCGATCGGCGGCATCGCCCGCGTCGGACAGGTGCAGCTCTTGCAGAGCTTCGTCACCCTCGGCCTCTCCGCCCTGATCCTGGGCGAAACCGTCACCCCGGTGATGCTGGGCTTCGCCATCGCCGTGGGCGTCGTGGTCTGGTGCGGTCGAAAGGCCAAGGTGGGCTGAGGCCGCGCGCCTGAAACCCGGATCACAGGTCAGGCGGCAGCGCCACCTGCCGGGCGAGTTCGCTGTTCAGCCGTGCCTTCGAGTGGCGGTCGAGCACCGCGCCGGACAACAGGTCCGGATTGGCGGAGATGAAGTCCTGGGCACTCGCCGCAGGGTGCCGGTGCATCCGTTCCGCGATCGCGCTCATATAGGCGAATGTCACCGTTGCGTTGAACTTGTCCGGCAGGCCGGCCTCTTCCACCAGGGCCGTCAGTCCCTCAGCATAGATCAGCAGCGCCTTGAAAAAGCCGTCCCGCAACAGCGCCTCGTAGGCCACGCCGACATGGTCGGCATGGCGAAATCCGGCGGGATCCAGCTCGCCGCGCTCGAAACGCCGGAGCATGTCCTTGTAGTCCGGCATCGGCCTCAACCCTGTTCGCTCAGAACGTGGCTGTCGGCTGCGGACAGATCCAGATCATACACCGCCTTGAGCTGGCCGATCCTCGCCATCGTGTCCTTCCCGAACGGTGCCTTGCCCTCGAAGGCATGCAGCGCCATCGCCTCGATCAGCTCCGCGACGGAGATGTCGAGATGTTCGGCTAGCCCCTTGAGGACCTTCAGCAGCCGCTTTTCGATCCTCAGGCCGGTTTGTACACGCTCTATCTTTTTCATGCGAGTATCGTCGCATGAAGCCTGTCAGGTGTCAAGGTACCAAGGAACCAAGGTAGTCACGTAGGTGGACTAGTTGTGCCCGGTCACCGCGCGCGGCCGGTAGGCCGATTCCAGCAGCGCGACGGCTTCAGTGTCGAGCTTGATGTCGAGCGCCCCGATCGCCTCCTCAAGCTGCCCGAGTTTCGTCGTGCCGACAATCGGCGCGGTGACATAGGATTTCGACAGCACCCAGGCATAGGCCACCTGCGCCGGCTTGACACCGAGCCGGGCCGCCACCTCCTCCACCCGCGCCAGCACGGCGTAGTCCTGCTCCGAACCGAAATAGCTGTGATGCCGGTCATCGGTCTCGGCGCGCCGGGTCGCCTGCCCGTCCTTCGGCCGGTTGCCGGCGAGAAAACCGCGCCCGATCGGCGACCAGGGCACCACGCCCACGCCTTCGGACACGCAATAGGGCATCATCTCGCGCTCTTCCTCGCGATAGGCCAGATTGTAGAAATTCTGCATGGCGACGAATTGCTGGTAGCCCCGCGCCTTCTGCATTTCGCGCAACTTGGCGAACTGCCACGCCCACATCGACGAGGCTGCAACATAGCGCACCTTGCCCGCCTGGATGACCGCCTCCAGCGCATCGAGCATCTCGTCGAATTCCGTACCGGGGTCGAGCCGGTGGACATAGAGGATGTCGACATAATCCATGCCGAGACGTGTCAGCGACTGGTCGATCTGGTCGAACACATGCTTGCGCGACATCCCGCTGGTGTTGGGGCGGGCGTCGTCGTTCATCCTGAGGCCCACCTTGGTCGCCACGACGATCTCGTCACGCTTGGCGAAGCTTTTCAGCGCCTTGCCGGTGATCTTCTCGGAGTCGCCGAAATTGTAGTGGTTGGCCGTGTCGAAGAAATTGATGCCACTTTCCACCGCCTTGCGGAAGAACGGCTGCGCCTCGTCCTCGGGCAGCACCCAGGGATGGGTCGCCCCGCCCGGCGTGCCGAAGCTCATGCAGCCCATGCACAGCCGCGACACCTTGAGCCCTGTCTTCCCCAGCCGCACATAATTCATGGGTCTTCTCCAATTGCCTGCCTGAAAGTGGCGTGACGATAGTCAGCCGAGGGCTAGACGGTCAATAGCTCGCAGCCGCCCGCGAGGCCTGATCATATTGCCCCGACATCACCCGCATCAGCGAGGCGATTTCGCTCACCCGAGCCTCATCCAGACCAAGTGAAGCAACTGACTCAATCAGCAATTTCTCCCGCAAGGCCCGGTACCGGAGGCAGAGATCGGCGCCTTTCTTTGTGATCCGCGCGGTCTTTTCCTTGCCGCGCCTGCCGGGCTGCACCAGCCCCAGCGCCTCGAGCTTCTTCAGCGCATAGGCCACCACATGGGTGTCCTCGATGTTGAACATCATGCACAGTTCAGACTGGCTCTTGTCGCGCTCGCGGTGATTGACCGCATGCAGGATCTGCACCTCGATCGCCGACAGCCCCTCGCCGCCCGCAGCCGCCGTGCAACGGGTGATCCAGCGCTGATAGGCATTGCTCAGGATCACCAGGGCGAATTCCATTTCCGACATCGCCGGCATGCCGCCATCCGCCAGATGCGAGGCTGACACGATCGGGCCGATGCCTGCAGAAGCCGGTGATTTCGGAGAAGCCATGACTTTCGCTCACATTTTATCGATAAAATATTGACGTTATGCCAACGATGGCATTATACGCGGACAAGAGCCGCTGTCCATGGCAAGATCCGGGGCGGCGCGAACCTGCTGGAGGCACCATCATGACGGGCGTTTGGGATTTCTGGATCGACCGCGGCGGCACATTCACCGATGTGATCGGCCGCGCGCCCGATGGAACGTTGCACCAGCGCAAGCTCCTGTCCGAGAACCCCGAGGCCTATCCCGACGCTGCCATCCAGGGCATCCGCGACCTGCTCGGCGTTTCGGCTGAAGACGCCATTCCGGCCGATCGCATCGGTCACATCAAGATGGGCACGACGGTCGCCACCAATGCGCTGCTCGAACGCAAGGGCGACCGCACCGTTCTCGTCATCACCAGGGGATTCCGGGACGCGCTCCGGATTGCCTACCAGGCAAGACCGGATATTTTCGCCAAGGAAATCATCCTGCCAGAGCAGCTTTATGAACGGGTCATCGAGGTCGACGAGCGCACCATGGCCGACGGCAAGGCGGTGCGCGGCCCCGATCTCGAAGCGCTGGAACCCGAACTCGCCAGGGCCCGCGCCGACGGCATCGATTCCGTCGCCGTCGTGCTGATGCATTCCTGGCAGAACCCGATCCATGAGGCCATCGTGGAGGGCGCCTGCGCGCGCGCGGGCTTTGCCCAGATCTCGGTGAGCCACCAGGTCTCGCCCTTGGCCAAGCTCGTCGGCCGCGGCGACACCACCGTGGTCGACGCCTATCTCTCGCCGATCCTGAAACGCTATGTCGACCGGGTGGCAAACGTGCTCGGCGCCACGCCGTCGGGCGAACCCGGCCCGACGCTGCAATTCATGATGTCCTCGGGCGGGCTCACCGCCGCCGACATGTTCCGCGGCAAGGACGCCATCCTCTCCGGCCCCGCCGGCGGTGTCGTCGGCATGGTCGAGACCGCAGCGCTTGCGGGTTTCAAGAAGGTCATCGGCTTTGACATGGGCGGCACCTCCACCGACGTCGCCCATTATGACGGCGACTACGAGCGCGCCTTCGACACCGAGGTCGCGGGCGTGCGCATCCGCGCGCCGATGATGCGCATTCACACGGTTGCCGCCGGCGGCGGCTCGATCCTGCATTCGGGCGAAGGCCGTTTTCGCGCCGGTCCCGACTCGGCCGGCGCCAATCCCGGCCCCGCCTGCTACCGCCGTGGCGGCCCGCTCACTGTCACCGACGCCAATGTGATGCTCGGCAAGCTGCAGCCTGATTACTTCCCCGCCATCTTCGGCCCCGGCCAGGACCAGCCGCTCGATCGCGAAGCGGTTGCCAAGGCCTTCGAGGTCCTGGCTTCGGATCAGCCCGGCAAGTCCGCCGAGGAAATCGCCGAGGGCTTCGTCACCATCGCGGTGGAGAACATGGCCAACGCCATCAAGAAGATCTCGGTGCAGCGCGGCTATGACGTCACCCGCTACCTGCTCAATTGCTTCGGCGGCGCCGGCGGCCAGCATGCCTGCCTGGTGGCCGATGCGCTGGGCATGGAATCGATCCTGATCCACCCCTTCTCGGGCCTGCTCTCGGCCTATGGCATCGGCCTGGCAAGCGTCTTCGCGAGCCGCCAGCAGGCGCTGATCAAGCCGCTTTCGGAAGACAGCCGCACCGACGTGAAGATGCTGATCGACCAGCTCTGCAAGGGCGTGTTCGAGGAGCTCGACGCCCAGGGTGTGCCCGACAGTGCGATCAGCTGGCGACCCGTGCTGCAGCTGCGCTATGACGGCACCGACACGACGATCCCGGTGGCCTTCTCCGATCATGATTTCGAGGCCGCCCGCACCGAATTCGAGAAGGCCCACAAGGCCCAGTTCGGCTTCATCTATGACAACAAGACCATCATCATCGAGGCAATCTCTGTGGAAGGCCTCGACGATCGCCAGGACGGCCGCGTCGAGCCCGAACACGCGCTCGTTTCAGGCGATGCCGAGGATGGCGAGACCCGCAGGGTCTATACCGGCGGAGAATGGCGCGACGCCAGCGTCATCCGCCGCGAGAGCCTGAAGCCTGGCCACCGGGTCGCCGGCCCCGCGCTGATCATCGAGCCCAACCAGACCATCGTCATCGAGCCGGGCTGGGAAGCCCGCATCAATGCGCGCGACCACGTCGTGCTGACCCGCTACGAAAAACTCGACCGGGCGCTCGCCATCGGCGCCGACACCGCCGACCCGATCATGCTCGAGGTGTTCAACAACCTGTTCATGTCGATCGCCGAGCAGATGGGCGTGACACTGCAGAACACCGCCTATTCGGTCAACATCAAGGAGCGGCTCGATTTCTCCTGCGCGGTTTTCGACCGCAACGGGGCTCTGGTTGCCAACGCCCCGCACATGCCGGTGCACCTGGGCTCGATGGACCGGTCGGTGGAAACCATCATCCGTTTGAACGAAGGCGACATCCATCCCGGCGACGTCTTCGCGCTCAACGCCCCCTACAATGGCGGCACCCATCTGCCCGACATCACCGTGGTCACACCGGTTTTCTCCGATGACGGCTCAGAGATCCTGTTCTGGTCGGCTTCGCGCGGCCACCACGCCGATGTCGGCGGCACCGCGCCAGGCTCGATGACGCCGCTCGCAACGACCGTCGACGAGGAAGGCGTGCTCATCGACAATTTCCGCATCGTCGAGCGCGGCCGCTTCCGCGAAAAGGAACTGATCGAGCTTCTCACCGATCACCCCTACCCGGTCCGCAACGTCGTCCAGAACGTCGCCGACCTGAAGGCCCAGATCGCCGCCAATGAAAAGGGCGTCGCCGATCTTCGCAAGATGGTCACGGACTTCGGCCTTGATGTGGTCGAAGCCTATATGGGCCATGTCCAGGACAATGCCGCTGAAAGCGTCGCCCGGGTGGTCTCCACGTTGTCGGACTGCGAGTATGAATACCCGACCGACACCGGCCAGGTCATCCGGGTGAAGATCTCGGTCGACCGCGAGCGTCGCGAGGCGACCGTCGATTTCACCGGCACCTCGGGCGCCATGGAAAACAATTTCAACGCGCCCGAACCTGTCGCCCGCGCCGCCGTGCTCTACTGTTTCCGGGTGATGGTCGAAAAGCCGATCCCGATGAACGCAGGTTGCCTGCGCCCCATCAGGATCATCATTCCCGAAGGCTCAATGCTCAAGCCCGCCTATCCGCGCGCCGTCGTCGCCGGCAATGTCGAGACCTCGCAGCATGTCACCAACGCCATCTTCGGCGCGCTCGGCGCGCTGGCCAACAGCCAGGGCACGATGAACAACCTCACCTTCGGCAATGACAAGTACCAGTACTACGAGACCATCTGCTCGGGCTCGCCGGCGGGCTACGAGAACTCGGGCCGCGGATTCAACGGCACCTCGGGTGTCCACACCCACATGACCAATTCCCGGCTCACCGATCCGGAGATCCTGGAAATGCGCTTTCCGGTCCAGCTCGAGGATTTCCACATCCGCGAGGGCTCGGGCGGCAAGGGCAGGTTTTCCGCCGGCGACGGCACCAGGCGCACCATCCGCTTCCTCGAGCGCATGGATCTGGCGATCCTGTCCTCGCACCGCAACCGCCCGCCCTTGGGCATCGACGGTGGCGGCGAAGGCGAGGTCGGCAAGACCGAGGTGCGCCACCGCGACGGCACCATCGAAACGCTCAAGGCCTGCGACCAGACGGTGCTCGAGGCCGGCGACGCGGTGATCCTGACCACGCCGACAGCCGGCGGCGCCGGCAAGGCGTAAGGACTCAGCCGGCCGTGGCCATCGCAGCCCGCAATTCCGCCGCGGTGGCCGCCATTTCCGTGAGTGGCGGCATCGGGATGGGGCGGTAGGTCACCGTCTCCTCGACGATGTAGCGCCGGGAGGTCACGTCATCGCCCTTTACCATCGGCACGAGATGGGCGTGCGCATGCGCCACGTCGCCGCCGGTGAACATGAAGGCGACGCGGGGCACGCCATAGATCTGCTTCTGCACACGGGCAATCTTCTGGGCGAGCGCCATGATCCTCGCCGCGAGAGGCTCCGGCAGCGCCTCGAACCAGGGGTAATGTTCGCGGGCGATGATCTGCACATGGCCGGGCCGGATCGGCCCGATATCGAGGAAGGCGAGGATCTCGTCCTCCTCATGGATCACATGCGCCTCGATCTCGCCGCGCCCGATCCGGCAGAAGATGCAGGCGTGGGTTTCCGGTGTCATGGTGCGTCCTTCGAAGAAAACCTGGAGGCGGCGAAAGTCGCAATTGTCCCGAAGGATGTAAAGCGCCGTGAGAGACGCGGCCGCACGCGGTGTTGCACCGGCTGCCGCGCCCTTTCGGAGATGCAAGACATCAGGGTGTTGCAGGATCCGTTTGCCCGATCGCGACCGCAACCGCTCGGCGTCTCAGCAGACCGCGCGAAGACCGTGCCGGTCGGGCGTGTTGCGGTTGCCGGGGCTCAGCCGGGTGATCCCGTCCATCGAGGTGAAGAACTGCCGGGTCTGGTCAGCGCTGAGCGGCGCACCGGTGAAACCGCCTTGCAGTTCAGCGGGCTCGGCGGCGCAGGCGGCCTGCAGATCGTTCTCCGTGTCAACGCCGGTGAGCGTCACTGGCGTTCCCACGGTGGCGGCGAGCTGCAGGAACAGGTTGAGCATCTGCGCCGTGCGCTTTTCCCCGGCGATCGCCTTGATCCGGCCGAGGTCGAGACGGACGCGGTCGACAGGATAGGGCCGCGCCATCGACAGGCCCGCGACGCTTGCCGCAAGCTCGCTGACGGCGATCTGGACGCGGGCCGCGCGCAGGGTCTCGAGATTGCGCAAGGCCACGGGACAATCGCCCAGCGTCGAATTGGCGCGGATGTCGAGAACCAGCCGGTTGGCCGCAATCCCCGCTTCCGCCAGCGCTTTCAGCACCAGTTCCCCATAGCCCGGGTCCTGCAATTGTATAGACGACACCGGCAGGGTGATTTCCGCCTGATGATGCCAGGTGGACGCGTCCTCGAGCACCCGCCCCAGCATCCACTTGCCGATGAGCACGATCAGGCCGCTGCCTTCGGCCATCGGCATGAACACGTCATGGGCGACATTGCCGTAATCGGGATGGTTCCAGCGCAGCCTTGCCTTGAACCCCGACGGTGTCAGCGTCTGCGCGGTGACCACCGGCATGTAGTCAACCTCGAAGCCGCCATTGGCGATACCGTCGCGCATCGTGGCTTCGAGTTCGCGGCGCAGCCGGTGATCGCTGTCCATGTCCTCGGTGAAGAAGCTGTAGCTCGACCCAGGCTTTGTCTTGGAGCGGTACAGCGCCAGGTCGGCGCGCCTGAGCAGTTCGGACAAGCTGACGCCGCCGCCCTCGGAGACCGCGATGCCGATGCTGCCCGACGTGTCGATGGCGCCGTCGCCATGGCTAACCGGCCGGAACACCCGCGCTATCAATTCGTCGCAGAACTGCGCCATGGTGTCCTGGGCGCAGGAGCCCTCCCACAACACCACGAATTCATCGCCGCCCAGCCGGTAGATCAGCCGGTCCGCGCCACACGACGCCTTGAGCCGTTCGGCCAGCGCCCTGAGCACCGCGTCGCCCGCGGCATGGCCCATGGTGTCGTTGATGAACTTGAACCGGTCAAGATCGAACAGCAGCAGCGTCAGGCTGGCATTTTCACCGGCAAGAGCGCGCGCGACGTCGTCGGTCAAGGCGCGGCGATTGCGCAGTCCGGTCAGGCTGTCGTGGTAGGCCGCCTTCCTCAGACGCTTGGTCTTGTCCTGCTGCCTCTTGAAGAGTCTCGCCAGCCGGTCGTGACGCCGCCCGAGCCCGGCAACAAGTCCGGTGACCGCGACCGGCGCGGCGATTGCCGCCAGGCCAATCGGACTGGTCATGGTCTCAAACCCGCCGCCGACGCCAGCAAGAATGTCTCCAGCGAAGGCCGCCAGAGGTGTGATCAATGCGATTGCCAAACCAGCGATTGCATATCGCCTGAATGCGTTTGGCAGATAAGAATTCAGCATCATGCTAAATACTCCTGTTCCAAAAACATCATGCACCGAGAGGTTTTAACAAAATGTCACCCGCAATTTCTCATGGTAAACATATGATTTAATCTGTTTCTCAAAATTTAAGCTTTTGCCGTTACACAGGGGGAAATCGCTTCCGGCCTATGCCTCAAGGCGGGATTCACGGTGACGTCGAGCTCGTGTAAATCCGCAAACACGCACCCTGACTGACAAAAGAGCCCTATGCATCACCGCCACACAGCTCCCAAGACACCGGCAAGCTCCCTCGGATGCGATGCGGCGGTGCGGGCAAAACCGAGATTTGGCGCGAGACGGGCGCTGACTGTGCTGCTCGCAGCCGCGACCCTCGGCATGGCCGGCTGCAACTCCACAAGCCTTGAATCGAGCCTGCAGCCGATCGGCAACGCCAAGCCGTCCGCCGCCGCGCGCAGCCCGGCCGATGTCGTCAAGCTGGAACCGCCCGGCCCCGGACGCTACGGCGACCGCAAGCCGGTGGACTTCGGCAAGCATCACCCCGACCGCTACCCGGTCCACGGCATCGACATTTCCAAATGGCAGGGCAATATCGACTGGGCCGAGGTTCGCAAGGCGGGCGTCGCCTTCGTCTTCATCAAGGCGACCGAGGGCGGCGACCACAATGACAGCCGTTTTGGCGACTATTGGCGCCAGGCCCGCGCGACGGGCATTCCGCACGCGCCCTACCATTTCTACTATTTCTGCCGGCCCGCGCGCGAACAGGCGAAATGGTTCATCGCCAATGTGCCGCGCGCATCTGTGCAGATGCCGCCGGTTCTCGATGTCGAGTGGAACCACGCCTCGCGCACCTGCACCTCGCGGCCCGACCCCGAGACCGTGCGCGCGGAAATGAAGGTCTGGATGGACATCGTCGGCCGCCACTACGGCAAGCGGCCGATCATCTACACCCCGGTCGATTTCCACCGCGAGAACCTCGACGGCCACTTCCAGGGCTATCAGTTCTGGCTCCGGTCGGTCGCCGCCCACCCCCAGGACATCTATCCCAACCACCCCTGGACCTTCTGGCAATACACCGGCACCGGCATGATGCCCGGCATCAAGGGCGACACCGACATCAACGCCTTTGCCGGCAGCAAGAAGCAATGGCAGGAATGGCTGAAGAAATACGCAAGGTAGGCGGGGTTTGTGAGCCCGGGCGCATCAGCTATGCTGGCACCGATCGTCACCTTTAATGGTCCGTAGCCCGATGCCCGACATAGAAATCCGCGAAAGCCGCCCCGATGACTTGAGCTTCATCGAACAGCTCTATCGGGCGGCCTTCCCTGATGAGGACCTGCAGCCGCTGGTACGGCAATTGCTCACGAAGGAACCCGGCATTCTCTCGCTGGTGGCCGAAGCCGGGGACGCGACGGTGGGCCATATCCTGTTCACCCTCTGCGAAATCGCCGGCAGTGAGGACCGGGCCGCACTGCTCGCGCCGCTGGCCGTCGCACCCGAATGGCAGCGCAAGGGCATCGGCTCGGCATTGATCCGAGAAGGGCTGAGCCGGCTGGAGCGGGAAGGCGTGGTCCATGTCTATGTGCTCGGCGATCCCGCCTATTACGGACGCAACGGCTTCACCCCCGAACCTGCCATCGCGCCGCCCTATCCCTTGCCCGCGGAGTGGCGCGAAGCCTGGCAGTCGCTCGGCCTGGGATCGGCACCGTCGCCGGATCACGGAAAAATCAAGCTCCCGGAAGTCTGGATGCAACCGGCGCTGTGGGGGCCTTGAGAAAAGCCGGTGCCCTTCGTGGGCATCAAATCAGCAAGCCAATCCAATCATGGAAAGACCGACAACCGTAATCAACAAACCAACAGCAAACGCAATCGCGGCAAGCCTTCCCGCATGGTTGTAATAATTCGTATGGGAGTATTTTTTCTCTATAGTCCTGTATTTCTTCGGCAGAAAAGAACTAAAAGAAAAAAATGAATGATATATTCGTAATCCATCCAAGAAACTTCCACCGTTATTAAATGAAACGACGAACGAATATATTTGAAGTATGACCACCGTAAAAAATATTAAAAAAACGCCAACATAAAAAAGATACGAGGAAATGCCGCACAACGAGTACCAAGGCATTGGGGACTACTTGTTTGACCCTATCCACAGTGTTCATTGATAGCATGTCCTGTCAAGCAAGGTACCATTCCCACAAGCGTTCCGACATCAACCAGAGCACCCATAAAGGTTTTGCCCATCCCTAGAATCACCTCATCATCGCCACAAATCTGCGGTGGATAGGCCGCCTGATCAGGAGATGACGCCATCATGACATCGAAGTTTTCCGTGGTCCTGCTGCTCGCAGGCCTCGCCTCCACTCCGGCGCTGGCCCAGGCACCCGCCTGCGGCGGCAATTTCGCGCAGTTTCTCGAAGGCGTCAAAGCCGAGGCAGTCGCCAAGGGAATCAGCGCCGATGTGGCGCAGTCGGCGTTGCGCGGCGTGTCGGTCGACAACACCGTTCTGTCGCGCGACCGGGCGCAGGGCGTCTTCCGGCAGACTTTCCTCGAGTTTTCCCGCCGTTCGGTGAGCGCCAACCGCATGCAGGTCGGCGCAAGCAAGATGAAGCAGTTCGGCGATGTCTTTGCCCGCGCGCAAGCCGAATATGGCGTGCCCGCCGCCGTCATCACCGCGTTTTGGGGGCTGGAGACCGATTTCGGCGCGGTGCAGGGTGATTTCAACACGATGAATGCTTTGGCGACGCTGGCGCATGACTGCCGCCGGCCGGAACTGTTCCGGCCGCAGCTTATCGCGGCGATCGAGATGGTCGGCCATGGCGATCTCGATCCGAACACCACCACCGGCGCCTGGGCCGGCGAGATCGGCCAGGTGCAGATGCTGCCGCGCGACATCATCGCCCACGGCATCGACGGCGATGGCGACGGCCATGTCGACCTGAAGAAATCCTCGCCCGACGCCATCCTGACCGCCGCCAAGCACATCAACGCGCTCGGCTGGCGCGCGGGGGAGCCGTGGCTTGCGGAAGTCGCGCTGCCTGCGGGCAATTTCCCCTATGAGAAATCCGGCCTCGGCCAGGGCATGACGATGGGCGACTGGACAGCCCTTGGCGTGAGCTTTCCCAATGGCCAGCCGACCACGCAGAACCTGCCCGCCGACCTCCTGTTGCCGCAGGGGCGCAACGGCCCGGCCTTCCTGGCCTTCCCGAATTTCTCGATCTATCTCGAATGGAACCAGAGCTTTATCTACACCGTGTCGGCCGCCTATTTCGCCACGCGGCTGGCCGGCGCCAAGCCCTATGACCCGGGCAATCCCGGCGACGGCCTGGGTGACGCCGCGATGAAGCAGTTGCAGCAGAAGCTCGCTGGCCTCGGCCACGACGTCGGCAAGATCGACGGCATTCTGGGCGGCGGCACCCGTGCCGCAGTGCGCGCCGAGCAATTGCGTATCGGCCTGCCCGCCGATGGCTGGCCCGACCAGGACCTTCTCAACCGTCTTTGACCGGTTTGCGCTTTCCGCGTGATTTGACCGCCGACGGCTCCGTTGCGCCAGGGTCGCGCTCCGCACCGGCCTGAGGGGATGAAGGTGTCGTGCTCTCGACCGGTCCCTCGCCTTGCGCCACCGGCTCCGGATCCGCGGTCGCGCCTTGGGTGGCCGCGTCCGCCGCCTTGTCGTCACCTGCATGCGGCGACTGCGCGTCGGCTTTTGCGGCGGATCGGCGGGCGCGGCGCTGATAGAGCGCAAACCGCGCCGCCCGGTAGCGCGCCCTCACCGCCCACATGACGTTTTCCACGCCGTCGAGTTCGTCCTCATAGGCCTGCGCCAGGGCCTGCTTGTAGGAGCCGAGACCCTCGTTCGCGAGCTCCTCGACGCGCTCCATCGCGTTGAACCAGATCGGCGACACCAGGAGCGAAATCGCGGTCACCGCGATCGCCAGGCGGTAGATGTCGGCCCCCAGCGCGCCGGAGGCGAAGCCGGCGGCGGCCAGCACAAAGGAGAATTCGCCGATCTGCGCCATCGACAGGCCGGCGAGCAGCGCGGTTTTCGGGTCCGACCCGGTGATGCGGAGCAGGAAGATGTTGAGCGCGGTCTTCATCGCCACGACAAGAAAGGCTGCGGCAAGCACCAGCCAGACATTGGCGAGGATGAAGTCGAGATCGATCAGGAGTCCGATCGACAGGAAGAACACCACCAGAAGAATGCTCTGGATCGGCTCGATCACCGGAATCACCCGGCTTCGAAGCGTCGAATTGCCGACGATGATGCCCGCCAGGAACGCGCCATAGACCGGCGACAGCCCGGCAAGGCCCGAAAGGGCGGCGGCAGAGAAGCACAGGGCCAGCGAACCGATCGCCAGAAGGTCGACATTGTTCTCGATCGCCTCGGCAAAGGGCATCTTGAGCTTCGGATGGCGGCCGAACCACCACAAGAGGCCCGCCAGCAGCAGCACCGCAACGACCACCTTGAACGCCACCTCGCCATAATCGATGGTTTCGCCGCCGAGGCTCGAGACCAGGATCAGCATCGGCACCACGGCGATGTCCTGGGCGATCAGCACGCCGACGGCGACGCGGCCGGGCGCATGGCGCAACTCGCCCATTTCATCGAGCATCTTCATCGCCACCACCGTGCTCGAAAGCGCGATGATGAAGCCGAGGATCAGCGTTTCCGCCGGGCTCGCGTCCAGCACGAAGGCCAGCGCCGCCGCCAGCGCCATGGCGACGACAAGCTGCCCGCCCGCCACCAGCACCGCCTGCCTGAGGCTCAGCACGAAGGCCTTGATCGACAGCTCCATGCCGATGAAGAACAAGAGCACCATGACGCCGAGTTCAGCCAGCAGCGAGACGTTCTCCGATGTCGAGATCACCCCCAGACCGGTGGGACCAAGCGCAAGCCCGGCCAGAATGAAGCCCACCAGCGGCGGCTGCTTCAACCGCATGAACGCCAGGCCCATCAGCGCCGCAATGGCCACCGCGATCGCAATCGCCAACAGCGCGCCGCCATGATGCCCGCCCTGCCCGGCAGCCTGCTCGACAACCTGGGCGACTGCCTGTTCGACCACGCCTCCGACAGCTTCAACCGCACCGGAGATTTGTTCTTCCATCGGGCACTCCCTTCGATCGGTTAGCCTAGTGTGCTTTGCAGCAAACGCAAACGGATCAGGAAGAATAATGGGAAGTGGAGGGTGGCGCGTTTACCAGTTCGCAATGGTTGTTATGGAATAGTATTCTAACGTCTTATCTCCGAAACTTCAGCCCTGTTTGTTCCTGAATGCAGGTTGCCGAATTAGCCGGGATGAGACCCCAGACTTTCCGCCTATCACAGAGATTGGCGCCGATTGATCGCACCACGGCGGGAACGAGGATCTTCCATGATCAAAATGAACATCAGCAGCAAATTCAATACATTGCTCTTTGGCGCAGCACTGGTTTCCGCCATTGCCGTTGCGGGAACCGTGATCAATCTGAGCGAGCGTTTTGTGTCCCAGGCGATGCAGGACAAGCTTTCAAGCGTCGAAACCGAATTCAAGTCGGAGCTATCGGCCTCGCAGCGGTCCGCCACCATGCTGTCCAAGCTTGTTGCCGAGCAGCAAAGCGTGAAGGAATTGTTCGCTGCAGGCGATCGCGACACGCTGGCCAGGGAATTCAAGAGCGCGTTCGACATGCTCAAGACCGAGTATGATGTGCGGCAGTTCCAGTTCCACCTTCCCCCGGCCACCTCCTTCCTGAGGGTTCACAAGCCGGAGGAATTCGGCGATGACCTTTCCAGCTTCCGCAACACGGTGCTTGAGGTCAATGCGACCAAGACCAGCCTTTCCGGCCTTGAGGCAGGCGTAGCCGGAATCGGTATCCGCGGCCTTGCGCCGATCTCCCTTGACGGCAAGCACCTGGGATCGGTGGAATTCGGCCTCAGCCTGCACAGCGGTTTTGTCGAGAAGTTTACCCAGAACACCGGCAATCCGGCGGCAATCTTCGCACTCCGCGACGACGGTCTTCACGAGATCGGCACAACCTTGCCCGCCGGACAGGACCCCGCAAAATCCCTGGGCCTTGCCGATCTTGTCGGCGAACGGGTGACATTCGATGAAATGCCAGGAACCGACGGCGTCTACGCCAACATCGTGTTTCCGATCACCGATGTCTCCGGAAGCACCATCGGCGTGGCGCTCGTCGCGGTTGACCGCACCAGTTACAACGCTATTGCTGCTGCAGGCCTGTGGGCGGCGGCCGGCGTGTTCCTGCTGCTTATGCTGATAGCCTGCACGATCGCGCTGATCAGCAAGCCGCTGATTTACCGTCCGCTGGCCAGCATGACCAACTACATGGGCCTTCTTGCCAATGGCGATCTGAAAACCGAAGTCCCCTTCGCCAGGCGCTCCGATGAAGTCGGATCCATGGCCCAGGCGGTCGAAGTGTTCCGCAATTCGGCGCTGCGCAACATCGACCTGGAAAACGAGGCCGAGCAAACCCGTTTCACCACCGAACAGGAACGCGCCGCCAACGAGGCCGAAAAAGCCCGTCAGGCGCAGCAGTTGCAGTCGGCGGTCACCGCCCTTGCCGAAGGCCTGGGCCAACTGGCCGATGGCAATCTTGCCTTCCGCATCACCAGGGCGTTCCCCGGCTCGCTCGAGGCGGTGCGCCAGGACTTCAACCAGTCGATCGAACGCCTCGAAGCGGCGTTTGCGACAATCTCTTCCAGCTCGGTCAATATCGGCCAGGGCACGGCGGAGATCCGCAGTTCCACCGACAATCTGTCGCGCAGGACAGAACAGCAGGCCGCCTCGCTCGAGCAGACCGCCGCCGCACTGGATGAAATCACTTCAACCGTGCAAGCCGCCCATCAGCGCGCCACCGATATCGGCCGGATGGTCAACGAAGCCTCCGGCGTCGCGGCCGAATCCGAGATCATCGTCAAGGACACCGTGACCGCCATGAGCGAGATCGAGACCTCCTCCAAACAGGTGACGCAGATCATCGGGGTGATCAACGATATCGCGTTCCAGACCAATCTCCTGGCGCTCAACGCCGGCGTCGAAGCCGCGCGCGCCGGAGAAGCCGGCCGGGGCTTTGCCGTGGTCGCCCAGGAGGTACGGGAACTGGCCCAGCGCTCCGCCAGCGCCGCCAAGGAAATCAATGCGCTGCTGGAGAAATCCGAAGCCCATGTCCAGTCGGGTGTGACACTGGTGACGCGGACCGGCGAGGCCCTGCAGAAAATCGGCGGCCACGTGCAGTCGATCAACGCCAACGTCAAGGCGATGGTCACCTCCTCGAAGGAGCAGTCCGTGGGAATTCAGGAAATCAACACCGCCGTCAACCAGATGGACCAGATGACCCAGCAGAACGCTGCCATGGTCGAGGAGACCACGGCCGCCGTGCATACGGTCTATGCGGAAACCGAGACTCTCAACCAGGCAATCGCCCGGTTCCAGCTCAGCGGGCAGGTCAACCACCATCGTCAGGCCCGCGCCGCCTGACAGAAGCACGAGACGGATCAGCTTTCGCATGGAATGATTTCCTGAGCAGCTTGCGCTGCAAGTGAGCGATACCGCAAGTCATTGCCAAGCGCCGCGTGACAGATGCGCGCGGCGCCATAGGAGCTCAAGGCGTCGTCGGACGCCCTTGTTGCAGCAATTTCTATTGGAATTGTGTGATTGGGCTCGCGAGCATCAACATCATTTCGGCGATCCAGCAAGCCTGTCGACCTTGTCAGCGGAAGGACCAGCAATGCCAGCTTCATTGCGGCGCCCTGCCGCAGAATGCCGCTCGCCATCAAACTGGCATATTAGTCTTGCCATCGAGCTGACATGTTAGTATTGATTTGACATCATGTGGGGAGGTCCGTGTGATACACAGGAGAATTCGCGGATGACTTCCGATGTGGAAGTCGATTTGGTTTTGGGAGGAACTAAACCATGAAAATTCAAGATATTGCACTGGCCGCACTGGCAACGACAATGCTGACCGCCCTGTCCGCTCCGGCCTTTGCCGCGCCGAAGACGCTGAAATGGGCCCATGTCTACGAAGTCAGCGAACCCTATCACACCTGCGCCGTCGCGGCGTCGGATCTGCTGTCCACCGCCACCGACGGGCGCTATGACATCGAGGTCTTTCCGGCCTCGTCACTCGGCAAGGAAGTCGACATCAATGAAGGTCTCGGGCTTGGCACCGTGGACATCATCTACACCGGCCAGCTCTTTGCCGGCAGCGCCTATGGACCCATTGCCATCGGCGGCGCGCCCTTCATGTTCCGCGACTACGATCACTGGGACAAGTACCGCAATTCCGAGCTCTTCGACGAGCTGGCGACCGGCTACAAGAACGCCTCGGGCAATCACATCACCTCGATGACCTATTACGGGCAGCGCCACGTCACCTCGAATGTCGAGATCAAGACTCCCGAGGACATGGCCGGCCTGAAGATCCGCGTGCCGAACGCGCCGCTCTACATGATGTTCCCGGAAGCCGTGGGCGCGAACCCGACGCCGATCGCGTTCGCCGAGGTCTACCTGGCGCTGCAGCAGGGCACCGTCGACGCCCAGGAAAATCCGCTGCCGACCATCCAGGCCAAGAAGTTCTACGAGGTCCAGAAACACATCACCCTGACCGGCCACATCAGCGATGCGCTGATGACCATTGTCGGCGGTCCGACCTGGGGCGGATTGAGCGCGGACGACCAGGCGGTCCTCGAGGGCGTGCTGGATGAAACCGCCAAATGCGCCACCGATCAGATCATCAAGGCGGAGCAGGAACTGGTGCAGTGGTTCAAGGACAATGGCGTCAACGTCAACGAGGTTGACCGCACGCCTTTCCGTGAAGCCACGATGAAGCTGCACAACGGCCCGAGCGCAACCTGGGACCAGGCCACCTACGACAAGCTGCAGGCCATAAAGTAGCAAAGACCGAAGATTTGCGTTGCGTGGCGGCCATCGGCCGCCGCGTCCCCACCCCTTCGGAGTTTGCCTGATGTCGAAAGATGAGAATTCCGGCGCGCAGACCTCGTTCGCCGAGTTGATTCATGAGGAAGACGAGGACCTGACCGGCTTCCAGTGGGACGACGGTCTGGTGTTGGCCGTGTTCTGGGTTCTGGCCTTTGTCGTCTTCCTGCAGTTCTTCACCCGTTACGTGCTCAATGATTCGCTCGGCTGGACCGAGGAGATCGCCCGTTTTCTGCTGATCACGGTGACCTTTCTCGGCGCCGTGCTGGCGGTCCGGCGCGAAAGCCACATCGCCGTCGAACTGGCGTTTCGATGGCTCTCCCGGCCGGTGCGCCAGGCGCTGCAATACTTCATCGATATCGTCGGAATCGTGTTTTACGGCTTCATGGGCATTCTCTGCACGCAAGTTGCCGGCAAAACCCAGCAGATGATGGTTTCGATCAGTTTTCCGAAATCCTCGCTCTACTGGTTCATCTCCGCCTGTTTCCTGGCCATGACCCTTTATGCGATCCGCGTGTTCTGGCGCCATCTGCGCACAGGCACCAGTCGCCTGATCGATCCGGAAAGCGCCCCGATAATCGGCCCCTCGCTGTAAGCAAAGGTACATCATGCTTCTGACGCTCCTCTTCGTGATGGTCCTGGTGCTGATCGTGCTGGGCGTCCCCGTTGCCATCGCGCTGGCCGGGTCCTCGGCCGTGTTCATCCTGCTCGACGGCAGCGTGCCCGGCCTTGTCGTTGCCCACCGGATGATCAACGGCGTCGATTCCTTTCCGCTGCTGGCGGTGCCTTTCTTCATCCTCGCGGGAAACCTGATGAACAGCGCCGGCATCACCGAGCGCATCTTCAATTTCGCCAAGGCGCTGGTCGGCTGGTTGCCGGGCGGGCTTGGCCACGTCAATATTGGCGCCTCGGTGATCTTTGCCGGCATGTCGGGCGCGGCCGTCGCCGATGCCGGCGGGCTCGGCGCCATCGAGATCAAGGCGATGCGCGACGCCAATTACGATCCGGGCTTCGCGGTGGGCATCACCGCCGCCTCCTCGACCATCGGCCCGATCATCCCGCCGTCGCTGCCGATGGTGATCTACGGCGTCGTCGCCGGCGCCTCCATCGGCCAATTGTTCGCCGCCGGCTTCATCCCCGGCCTGTTGATGGCCCTGGCGCTGATGGTCATGGTGGCGTTCTACGCCCACCGCTACAAATATCCCCGCGACCAGGCCTTCCGGTTCACCATCCTGGGCCGCAGCTTCATTCATGCCTTCCTGTCGCTGCTCACGCCGGTGATCATCGTCGGCGGCATTCTGTCAGGTGCGTTCACGCCCACGGAGGCTGCCATCGCAGCCTGTGTCTGGGCGCTGATCCTCGGCCTCTTCGTCTACCGCACGCTCACCCTGCGTCGCTTCCTCAAGGTTTCGCTCGACACGATCGAGACCACGGCGGTGGTCTTGTTCATCGTCGCGGCCGCCTCCATCTTCGCCTGGATCCTGACCTCGAACCGGGTGCCCGAGCTTTTCGCGGCCCTCATCCTCGGCGTCTCGGAAAACCCGATCATCGTGCTGCTGCTGATCAACCTGATCCTGCTGGTCGTGGGCTGCTTCATGGAAACGGTGGCCGCCATCACCATCCTGGTGCCGGTGCTGCTGCCGATTGCGGTCCATGTCGGCGTCGACCCGGTGCATTTCGGCGTCATCATGGTGCTCAACCTGATGCTGGGCCTGTTGACCCCGCCGGTCGGCATGGTGCTCTACGTGCTTTCGAGAGTCTCCAAGGTGCCGTTCGAGCGCTGCGTCACCGCCACGGCGCCGTTCCTGGTCCCGCTGTTCCTGGTGCTGATGGTGATCACCTTCTTCCCGATCTTCACCATGTGGCTGCCAACGCTGCTCTATCGCTGAGACCCGGCAGGGAACGGCAACCTGGGCCTAAAGCTTGTCGAACTCGTCCTTGTCGACCGGCATCAGCATCACCGCCGTTGCCATCACGGCAAAGCCGAAGGTGGAGCCGAACGAGACCAGCAGGATGAAGATCGCCGCGATCCAGTTCGACGAGCGCCAGATCAGGTCGCCAAAGCCGTTGATGTTGAAATACACCACCGCGGCAGCGACGAACCAGCCGATCAGAACCCCGAGCGCGGTGTTGAGAAGCACGAAACGGATCAGTTTTGGCATGGGGTGATCTCCTGCGCAGCCTTGCGGCTGCAGTGAGCGGCAATCATACCGCAAGTCATGGCCGGAAGCCGCGTGACAGATGCGCGCGGCACGATATGAGCCAGGGCGTCGTCATACGGCCTTGAACACATTGAGTGAGCCATCGGTCTCCAGCACCACCGAATGGAAGGCCGACAGCTCGGCCTCGCCGCTGGCATGCAGCGCCGCGGTGATTTCCTCCCGCGTCACCCGCTCCTCGCGCAGCGCCTTGTCCTGGTAGGTCCCGCGATGCACCAGAAGCGCCGGTTCACTCTTGACCAGGGTCTCCACCGCCTGGCTCCGCACCGACAGCCAGGTGATGACAAATTGCAGGCAGATCAGCAGCGCAAGGGCAACGACCCCTTCGATCAGCGGTACCGACTTGGTCAGGATGATCGAGGCCAGCATGGAGCCGAGACAGATGGTCACGACAAAATCAAAGGCGTTGAACTTGCTCAGCGTGCGCTTGCCGGATGTCCTGAGCATGACGATGAGGGCCAGATAGGCCAAGGGGGCGGTGACCAGAATGCGGCCTATGCCGGCCCAGTCGTCGAAAAAGACAGGAGTGTCCATATGTGCGCCTTCCCTCGGGATTGATCCTTTGCGGGGCCATTTGACCAATGACTGGGCGGAAAGTGATCTCATCACGTCGCCCTTACTCTCGCAAGGGACAACCCGCGACCGGTCCCATTGGTTCCGGTCGGCAGGGTTTCGGAAGGCGATTGCCTCAGTCCGCCATGGTCTCGAGGCTTGCAAATCCGTCCGGCGCGCCCTCGCCGCCAAAGGGCGTCGTCACCTCGACGAAATCATCCGGATAGAACCCGTTGAAGCGAGTTCGGAGCGACAGCGAATAGGCGCCGATATGGCCGATCTCGATCCAGTCGCCGGTATCCACGGTTTCGGGAAGCCAGAACGGCCGCGACAGGATATCGACCGAATCGCAGGTCGCGCCGCAGACCTTGAACGGCACCACGTTTTCGGCCTTGCCCTTGCGGATGCGCCGCGCCGGGTCCGGGATGAAGCGCGCCGGCAGCGTGATCTTGCCGGTCCAGCTGTCCGACAGCGAGGCCCAGATGCCGTCATTGATGTAGAGCCTGCGGCCCTTCCTCAGGAGCACCCGCACGATCAGCGAGAAGGCGCGGGCCACCACCACCCGGCCCGGCTCGGCCACCAGCGGCATGTCGTCGAACGCCCATTCGGTGATGTTGGCCCGGAGCTCGGCCATCAGATCCTCGAGCGGCGGCATCGGCTTCGCCTTGCGGTTCGGATCATGCCCATAGACCGCCGGGAACCCGCCGCCGACATCGAGGCCGACCAGGTCGACGCCGGCGCGGTTGCGCACCCAGTCCGCGGATTTGAGCGCGAGTTCATAGGATTCCGCCTCCTCCACCTGGCTGCCGACATGGAAGCAGAGCCCGACCTTGAAGCCGATCCTGTCGAGCCGCTGCACCAGTTCCACCGCATGGCCGGGGGCGGCGCCGAATTTCTTCGACAGCTCGTACATCGCGTGGCCCTTGGTCTGCAGCCGCACGAAGATGGTGATCGAGGCGGGATCGAGATCGAGCGCGCGCACGATCCGGAGCACCTTGGCGATCTCGTCCTCGTGGTCGAGCGACATCACCCGGATGCCGTATTTTTCGAGCGCCAGCCGGATATCGGACTGCGCCTTGACCGGATGCATGTAGAGCATCTCTGCGGTCTTGGAGGCGGCGCGCACGGCGGCAAATTCCCCCGGCGAAGCGACGTCGAAGATCTTGACCCCGGCCTCGACCAGCGTTTTCAGCACCATCGGCTCGCCATTGGTCTTGACCGCATAGGCCGTCTCTCCGGGAAACAGCGCCATGAACTGCCGCGCATCCTGCTTCAGCACATCGGGCCTGAAGCAATAGAGCGGATGGTCCGGCCTGAGCGTGAGGGCGGCGTCGGTTCCCGTGGCGAATCGTTGCATCGTGGTCTCCCGGATGGCGCAAAGGCTCTTACACCATTGAACAGTGTCTCAATCAACGCCGCGCGGCGGTAGAGGTTGCGTATTGCTGGTGGAGACGAAGGAACCGGCAGTCGTCCGCGGCGTCCGGCAGCCCCCGATCTGGTGCTCCTATCAGCAACCGGATCGATCAATCCCATCAATTCTTTGATCGTGACAGCCTCAGGCGCCGCGAGGCAGAATCTGATTTCGGGTGGCGCCGAATTCTGCGGCGTGGCAAGCCCCTCCGCACCATCCAAGACGGAGATACAATGTCCACGCCCGCCCCAATGCCCCGTACCCTCGCCCCGTCGATGTCCGCCGCCACCTGGGCGACCCTGATCCTGCTCGGGCTGATCTGGGGCGCCTCGTTCTTTTTCGGCCGCATCGCCGTGCAGCATGTGCCGCCGATGACGTTGGTGCTGCTGCGCGTGAGCCTCGCAGCCCTTGCCCTCCACCTCGCCTTCGGCCGGCTGCCGGGGTTTTACGCGACGCTCGCCAGCCGCTGGCCGGAACTGCTCGTCCTGGGGCTGATCAACAACGCCATCCCCTTCACGCTGATCTTCCTGGGCCAGACCGAGATCGGGGCGGGACTGGCCTCCATTCTCAACGCCACCACACCGCTCTGGACCGTGATCATCGCCCAGGTCCTGACCACTGACGAAAAGATTTCCGCCGCCAAGCTGATCGGCTGCGCGCTCGGGCTCGCGGGCATGGTGCTGCTCATCGGCCCTGCCGCACTCGGCATCGCCGATGCACCGCTCTGGGCCAAGCTTGCCGTGGTTGGCGCGGCGGTCTCCTATGGGTTTGCCGCAGCCTTCGGCAAGCGCTTCAAGGGCCTGTCGCCGCGCATCACCGCCACCGGCCAGCTCACCGCCTCAAGCCTGATCATGCTTCCCTTCGCGCTTGTCGTCGATCAGCCCTGGACGCTGCCGATGCCGCCGATGGAGGTCATCGCGGCGATCCTGGCGCTCGCACTCGTTTCCACCGCCTTCGCCTATGTGCTCTATTTCCGCATCCTCAGCGTGGCGGGAGCCACCTCGGCCTCGCTCGTCACCCTGCTGGTGCCGCCGTCAGCGATCCTGCTCGGCATCGTCTTTCTCGGCGAAACCCTGTCGCTGACCGAAGCGATTGGCCTGGGCCTCATCGCACTGGGGCTCTTGTCACTGGACAACAGGCTGGCCATAAAATGGAAATAGGCGGCTCGGCCTGAGTCGTTTCAGGGGAGATGCCGGGATGGCCGAAAATCGCATGATGAGTCTGGCCGCCCTGATCAAGGCGCGCGACGCGGGCAAGGCCAACCCGGAGCTGATGGTGGCGCTCAGCCGCGACGCCATCGCCCGCAAGGACCCGGGCGTCAAGGCCTTCGCCCATGTTGCCGACGAACCCGTGATCAGCCAGCAAGGCCCGCTCGCGGGCGTCGCCATCGGCATCAAGGACATTTTCGACACCTTCGACCAGCCGACCTGCTACGGCTCGCCCGCCTATGCCGGCCATCGCCCGAGGACCGACGCGGCGATCGTCGACCTTGCCCGCAGGCAGGGCGCCACCATCATCGGCAAGACGGTGAGCACGGAGTTCGCCTTTCTCAATCCCGCCGCCACCGTCAATCCGCACAATCACGCCCATACGCCCGGCGGCTCGTCGTCCGGGTCCGCCGCGGCCGTCGCCGCAGGCATGATCCCCGCTGCCACCGGCACCCAGACCGGCGGATCGGTGATCCGGCCTGCGAGCTATTGCGGCATCGCCGGCTACAAGCCGAGTTTCCGGCTGCTGCCCGTCACCGGCATCAAGCACTTCGCGCCCACGCTCGACACGGTCGGCCTGTTTGCCGCGGGCGTTGCCGACGTGGCGCTGCTTGCAGCACTGCTGACAGGCCGTGATCTGAATGCTGGCGTGGACGATGAGCCCGTCGACCCGGGAAAGATCCGCGTCGGGCTGTACCGCTGCGCTCTGCTCGAAGGCGCCGACCCGGACATGCAGGCGGCACTGTCTCAGGCAGCCGACAAGGCGGCAGACGCCGGCTTCGATGTCGGCGAGATCGGCGAGCCCGAGGCCATGGCGATGGCGCGCGGCGCCCATTCCGACATCCGGAATTTCGAAGCCGGCCTGGTCTGCGGGTCGGACCTTGCCCTGTTCGGCGACCAGATGAGCGAGGTCCTGGCCCGGACCATCACCAACGGCCAGGCGATCAGCCCCCAGGCCTATGACGCAGCCCGCAAGCTCGCCAAGCGCGGCCGCGCGGCAACCCGGGCGCTGTTTAACGAGGTCGACATCCTGCTCACGCCCGCAGCGCCCGGAGCCGCGCCCCTGGGGCTCGAAAGCACCGGCGACCCGCGCTTCAACAAGCTCTGGACGCTGATGGGGACGCCGGCGGTCAACATTCCCGGGTTCCGCGACGCCAACGGCATGCCGCTCGGCATCCAGGCCGTCGCCCGCTTCGGCCAGGACAAGGCGCTGCTAAACGTCGCTGCCGCCTTGGAGCGGGCCTTCGGAGACTGAGGCAAGGTCTCATCCAGGGCGCTGAACCCTCCCGCTCAAGGCTGCCTGTTCCCGACGTCCCAATTGCGTAAGCCCGCGGAAACCGATGGACCGGAAAAGGCGAAAATGCGGCAGCCACACTTGATTGTGCGGAGGATTTCAACACCCATAGGGAGTATGCGACAGTTTCTTAACAGAATATGAATTTCCTGAAAATCATTATATTTCAAAGTGATGGAAACAGTTCTGGGCCGTTTTCCCGCTTTTTTAGCTGCACTGCAGCAACGATTTCGCTTCCCACGGAGCCAAAGCCGTGACTATCATTTGACTGTAAACGCGATGGAGGACCACCATGGGATTTACGCAATCGCTCAATGCCCTTGTGATCTGTGCAGCGTTCATATTTGTAGGCGCAATGCTCTTCATCTGACCTTGATGAGCATTGAATAACAGTCAAAAGCTTGAGGACGGGAGTGATCAATCGCTCCCGTTTTCTAATTACTGCGGCCCCGGCTTTCTGTCTGCCGCGGGCAGTCCATCCATTCAGCGCACTGGCCGAGCGCGATAATGATGGTCAGGCAGCTGCGCCGACCGCCGTATCCTCGGCCCGCAATCCCAGCATGTGGCAGATCGCATAGACCAGTTGCGCCCGGTTCATGGTGTAGAAATGGAAATCGTCGATGCCGCGCTCGACCAGGTCGTTGACCTGCTCGGCGGCCACGGCTGACGCCACCAGCGCCCGCGTCTCGGCGTCCTTCTCGAGCCCGTCGAACCGCCGCGCCAGCCAGTCGGGGATGGACGCGCCGCAGAGTTTCGAGAACCGCGCCACCTGGCCGAAATTGTGGATCGGCAGAATGCCCGGCACGATCGGGATATAGATGCCCGCGCGCCGCACCCGCTCGACATAGCGCTCATAGGTGTCGTTGTCGAAGAAGAACTGGGTGATGGCCCGCGTCGCGCCGGCATCGACCTTGCGCTTGAGCATGTCGATATCGGTGGCGAAATCCGGGCTCTCGGGATGGCGTTCGGGATAGGCGGAGACCGAGATCTCGAAATCCGACAGGGCGCGCAATCCCGCCACCAGTTCGGCGCCATTGGCATAGCCGCCGGGGAACGGCTGGTAGGCTGCGCCCACGCCTTCCGGCGGATCGCCGCGGAGCGCCACGAAATGGTTGACGCCGACGGCCTGGAACTCCCGCGCCACCGCATCGACGGCGGCCTTGTCGGAACCGACGCAGGTCAGGTGCGCGGCAGGCGCCAGCGCGGTTTCGCTGCAGATCCTTGCAACCGTGTTGAGCGTCGGCTGCTTGGTCGAACCGCCGGCGCCATAGGTCACCGATACGAAATCCGGCTGGAACGGCGCGAGTTTCGTAATGCTTTCCCAGAGCTGGCTTTCCATGTCGCCATTCTTGGGCGGGAAGAATTCGAAGGACACCTTGATCCGCTCGGAGGAATCCTGGGCGCTGGCGCGGGAGGAGCTGTTCATGTCAAGCTGTTCCTGTGCTTGGGGAGGTGGAGGGGTCGGAGGCGATCAGCAGGCGCGGGTCGCGGGCAAGCCAGATTGTTACGGTCAGGGCCCGGTCACTGCCGGATCCGGCGGGCAGATCGACAATCTTGTCGACCGTCAAGCCGCACTGCCTGAGCCAGTCGGCAACCTGCTGCTGGCTGAACCCAAGCCGTGCATGAGCATGCTCGAGCCTGAGCTCCTCATGATCATGCGGCGCGAAATCCACCACCACGACGCGGCCGCCGGGCCGGAGCATGCGGGCGGCTTCGGTGATCGCCGGCAGCGGATCGTGCAGGAAATGCAGCACCTGGTGAATGGTCACCACGTCGAAGCTCTCGCGGTCGAGCGGCAGGTTGAGAATGTCGCCCTGGCGCACCGAGGCATGGGTGATGCCCGCCTCGTCGAGCTGCGCGCGGGCAATCGACAGCATGTTGCGGCTGGAATCGATGCCGATGGCGCGGCGGTAGCGGTCGGCCAGCAATTCGAGCATGCGACCGGTTCCGGTGCCAAGATCAAGAAGCCCGTCGAACGGCGTCCGGCCGATCAGCTCAAGGATCTCGGCCTCGACCTTCTCATCGGCGACATGCCGGTTTCGCAGATCGTTCCAGCTCTGAGCATTGGCGGAAAAATAGGCCTCCGCGCGGCTGGCGCGTGCCTGCTTGACGGTCGCCAGGCGCTCGCCATCGCGCGCCAGATGCGCGTCCGCCTGCGAGGTGGCGCTGAGCGCCTGCTGCATCAGCCTTGCCCGCACCCCGTCGCGCGTCATGCGGAAATAGGCCCAGGCGCCTTCCTGGTAGCGCTCGACAAGTCCGGCCTCGCCCAGCAGCTTGAGATGGCGCGAGATCCGCGGTTGCGACTGGCCCAGCACCTCGGTCATCTCGCTCACCGTCAGGTCGCCCTGGCTCAGAAGCGCGATCAGCCGCAACCGCGTCGGCTCGCCCGCGGCCTTGAGGACCTCGACGCATTCTTCCAGGGTAAGGGGAGACAGGGACAGCATTCACAACCTCAAAAATGATATAAAGATATGTTTATGTCATTTCAAAAGATGAGGCAAGCGCAATGTCGCTGGGACGAAACTTATTGTCGTTTTGGCTCTTTGAAATACGCTTGGCACGGCCAAGCCCTGCTGCGCGGCGCAACAGGGCAGATCACAGCGATCAGGCCACGCTCATCCGGCCGGATAAATCCACTGTTCCCAGATATGCGCGGTGATCTTTTCACCCTTGCGGATCAGCCCGGGCTTTTCCACCCAGGCAACAATACCGCGGCGGCGCTTGGCGGCCTTGACGAAATGCAGCGCGAGCGAGGTCTGGTCCATATCGGGATAATTCCGGGCAATCATCGCGCCGGCGATCCGGCACGGAGCATTGTCGCCGTCGATGCGGAGCGTCACCCCGCCCTCGAAGAACAATTGCGTGCGCGGCGGCAACATCGACAGAAGCGGGATGCCGGCAATCACCAGATTGGCGCCGATCCAGCCCGGTTCGATCCGCTCGATGCCCATGGCGCTGGCCGCGATCGCCAGCTCATCCTCGGCCACGATCGACACCTGCCGCTCGTTGCGGATCTCGGTGCCGCGCGGATACCACGGCTCGCGGCCGCCCGATTTGCGCGTCGACCCGGCATGATAATCGCCCTCGATGCCGTCATAGCCGAGGGTAAGCTCAGCCACGTCCCCGGTCGGGAAATCCCCGCCAAGGGCCGCCAGAACCGCCGTCACCTCCCCCTTGATCAGCCGCGCAGGCACGATTTCCGGCAGCGCGGGCGCAAGGTCGGGAAACATCGGAAGGGTCATCGCAGGCTCCAGGCAGGCAAATCATCGAGGACCGAGACATACCCAATCGCGCGGTGATGAACCAATCAAAAAACATGAACCCGGATCAGCCGCGCCGCAATTTGCCCGGCCCCGCCAGTCCCTGCCAGGGCAGCGCGTCGGGCGGCAGCCGCCGCGCCATCAACTGCATGACCAGCATCAGCACCAGAACCAGCAGCGTCGCCGCCACCGCCACGGCGGCCGCTTCCGCCGCGAGACCTGAATCCTCGAGGCTCAACAGCGCCACGCCCAGCGTCTCGGTTCCCGCCGACCACAACAGCGCCGAGACCGTGAGCTCGTTGAACGCCAGCAGGAAGACCATCAGCATCCCCGCGAACACCGCCGGAAACACCAGCGGAGCCACGATGTGGCGCAGCCGGTGATAGAGCCCCACACCGTCGCACACCGCCGCTTCCTGCACCGCATCGTCGAGCGTCGCCATCGCCGCCAGCACGGGTTTCAGCGCAATCGCATAAAACCGCGCGTGATAGGCAAACAGGATGATCCAGGGCGTGGCGTAGATCGACACCCCGATCAGCGGCAGCGGCTTGATGAACAACAGGATGCAGGCAATCGCCAGCACGATGCCGGGCACTGCATAGGGCAACTCGATCAGCGCAAACGCCGCCGCCCGCGCCTTGGGCTTGGCCCGGTCCAGCACATAGGCCGAAATCAGCGCGATGACGCCCAGGCTGAGCGCGGCCGCGCCCGCCAGCATCAACGAATTGCGGAACGCCCGGACGGTCAGGTCCTGGCGGAACAGCACTTCGGCATATTGCCGGAGCGTGGCACTCTCAAGCGACAGCCGCACGCCATAGGCCGGCACCACCGAGGTCGCCACAAGCGAAGCCAGCGGCAGCAGGATGGTCAGCGCGACAAAGCCCCAGACCGCCATTTCCATCGCCAGCCGCCAGCGCCCCAGATCCCAGAACGGCTCCAGCCGGTGATCGCTTTCCAGCCGGTTCTGCGCCCGCGCCAGAACCAGGCCGGCGGCGATGACGCCGGTACAGGCGATCGCCGCGATCAGCACCGAGATCGCCGCCGCATCATTGATCGCGCCCGGCCCAAAGCTCGCGAGCTTGCGGAACAAAAGCGTCGGCAGCGTCACATAGCCGACCGGCAGGCCGAGCAGCGCCGGAATGCCGAAATTGCCGGTGCCGGCGACGAACACCAGAAGCGCTGCCGTCAGCAGGAACGGTCTGAGCAGCGGCAGCATGATGTAGCGCACCACCTGCCAGGGGCTGGCGCCTTCCAGCCGCGCCGCCTCGATCAGCGGCCGCGGGATCGAGGCAAGCCCCGAGGCGAGCGTGATGGCGACGAGCGGCGCATGGTGCAGCCCCATCACCAGGATGATGCCGAACTGCCCGAGCATCGGATTGGGCGTCCCGGGCGATGGCGCAAGGCCGATCAGCTTGAGCAGCGGCGAGGCAGGGCCGGCCAGCGTCTTGAACGCGAGCGCCGAAATCTGCGGCGCGATCATCAGCGACAGCACCATGATGAAGGCCAGCGCCGTGCGGGCGCGAAGATTGGTGACCGACAGGATCAGCGCGAAGCTGACGCCAATCAGCATCGCGAGGCCTCCCGAGCCGAGCGCCACCACCAGCGTGTTGCGCGATGCCCGCCACACCTCGGGCGCATCGATTACCTGCCAGAACGCAACCACGCCGCCATCGAACGCGGTGAGGATGAGACGGCCAACCGGAATGACGGAAAACAGCACAATGAAAACAGCCAGCGCCAGCATGAGGCCCCTGCCCTCGCGCTGCCGCCAGCCAATGGAAGGTCCGCGCCATCTGAGACGCGGACCCGCAACCGTGGTGACTGTCACCGCGGCTTTACTGGCCGAAGATTTCGGCGAAACGGGCAGTGTTGGCCTCGGCTTCCGCCAGCGCCTTGGCGGCGTCGAACGGCATCACCTTGATGGTCGAACGGTCCGGAAAGCCTTCGGGAACGGCCACGTCCGGATGGGCCGGCAGGTAGCCCTGGCTCAGCGCCAGTTCCTGGCCTTCCTTCGAGATCAGGAAATCGACGAAGGCCTTGGCGGCGTCGGGGTTTTGCGTCGAGGCGAGGATTGCCACCGGTTCGGAAATCGCCGAGACGCCCTCTTCCGGGAACACGAACTCGACCGGCGCGCCCTTGGCCTTTTCGCGGATCGGCAGGAAGTCGACGACCATGCCATAGAGCTTCTCGCCGCCGGCAACCTGGGTGAGAATGCCGCCATTGCCGCCGGCTGCCTGCGCGCCATGGGCCGCGAGCGCCTCGTAATAGCCCCAGCCGGCGTCGAGATTGCCGACCAGCGTGGCGGTGTGGATCAGGGCAGCGCCCGAGGTCAGCGGCGACGGCATCGCCACCTGGCCCTTGGCCTCGTCCTTGAGCAGGTCTTCCCACGATGCCGGGATCATGGTGGCTGCGGTGTTGTACATGATGCCGGTGGTGATCAGCTTGGTGCCGAACCAGGTCTTGCCCGAGTCATGGACGCCCTCGGCATAGGCCGAAATGTCGGCGTCAGGATGCGACAGCAACAGGTCGCGGGCCTTCAGGCCTTCCATGGTGACGCTGTCTGCGATCAGCAGCACATCGGCGGGGGTCACGCCGGCGGCGAGTTCGGCCTCGAGCTTGGCCATGATCTTGGTGGTGCCGTCGCGCACGAAGGTCACCGTCACGTCCGGATAGGCCTTCATGAAGGCGTCGACCGACTGCTGCGCATCGGTGTTGGGCTGGCTGGTGTAGAGCGTCAGCGTGCCCTCAACGGCGCGGGCCGGACCGGCAAGAAGGACGAGCGAGGCGACGAGGCCAAGCGACAGCGGGATCATACGGTTCATGGGGCAACTCCAGTCAGGATCGGGAAGTGTGTCGCCGAGCCATAGCGGGACCAGATAACAGGGCTGTGACAGTGCAAAACCTCTCACGCAACCCTGGCTGGCGGACCCAATTCACCTTTCCGGAAGAGTGTGATATCTTTCGAGGCCGGGGAGCTGACACCGCTGATCAGGGAGATCACTGATGATGTTTGCCCATGCACTGTCCCGCAGATTTGCCGGGCCCCTGTGCCTGTCCCTCGCCCTCACGCTCGGCCACCCGGTGGCCTCGCTTGCCGCCGACCTGTCCTGCAACGGCCTCATCGAGCCCGGCCAGACCATGATCTGCTCCGGCTTCGAGCCCAACTGGGCGATTGAGCTGAGCTGCAACGGCGAAATGAGCGCGGATTTCATCGACGCCTTTTCCGGCGACGGCATCCAGACCACACCGGGCGGCATCGGCTTTTCGAGCGAGAACCCCTGGCAGCTCGAAACCAGCCATCCGGTCACAGGCTCCATCGCCTACACGCCCGGCGGCTGCACTGACGAGAGCGACCGGGTCAGCGACTTCACCTTCACGCCGACCGCCGCGCCGGGCCTCAGCCCGCCGTTCTTCCCATTCTGCTGCCGGATCGAGTGAGTTTAAATTCGGGGACAGTCGCCGTCCCCGAACTGCCGCAAGCTCAGTCGGGAAGCCTGACCGTCAGTTCCATCTCGATTTGCAGATCCGGTCCGGCAAGGGCTGCCACGCCGATCCCGGTGATGCTCGGCTGGGCGCCGTCGAGCATGGCCAGCAGGGGCGGCATGCTCTCCTCCAGCCGTTGCGGCGTCAGATCGACGACATAGATTCGCAGGATAGCGATGTCATGCGGTGTTGCGCCGATGGCGTCGAGTGCGGCTTTCGTATTGGCCATCACGATCCCGGCCTGTTCGACCAGACCGGCCGGCGCAGGTTCGCCACCGGGCCTTGCGGCCACCTGCCCCGAGATGAAGGCCATGCGGCCCGGGTCAACGATGGAGATCTGCGAATAGCCCAACGCCCCGGCATCCGGCAAAGATGGAGGGTTCAAACGGGTGATCTTCTGTGTCATAGGACTTCCTTGCTGTGATCTGATTTTCTCTACATTTGTAGAGTTTTTTGCTACAAACGAAAGCCACCCATGTCAAGTTCGAAACAGGCACGGCGCTTGATCATCCTCGATGCGGTCATCAAGCTGCTGGCGAGCCGCGGCCTTGAGGGCGTGACCCACCGGGCGATCGACGAGGCCGCCGGCCTGCCGCAGGGATCCTCCACCTATTATTTCCCGAAGAAGGAAGCGCTGCTTGTCGAGGCGTCCCGCCATCTGGCTGAGCTTCTTGAAAAGGATTGCGACGAGTTGCAGTTGGGCTTTGCCGAGATTGCCGCCAGACAGGGCGTGGATGCTGCGGTGGACTATGTCGCCAAGGAAGTCGTGTCCTACGCCGACACTGCGCGGGACCTGTTCCTGGCCCGCATGGAACTCACCCTGGCGGCCTCACGCCGCGAAGAGCTTGCCGATGTGGGAGACCTTCTGACGGCGGCGGCCCGGCGGCCCATCGAGTTCTTCCTGCAGCTGATTTCCGAGGGCCGCAAAGACATGCCGATCGAGACCTGCGCCGCCCTGATTGACGGCATCAGCCTGATGCACGCGACCGGCCAGGGCCCGAAGCCGACCACCGACCAGATCGCGGCAGTGTTTCGCGCCGTTCTTTGATCCGCCGGTCAGGGGCCACCGGCCTCACCATTCGGCCGCAGACCCGTCCCAATTGGTGAACTGCCCGGTGCCGTCGAGCGACAGACCCTCGGCCAGCGTGAGAATGCCGCCGGCACTGGTCGCCGCATCGATATCGGCCCCGGGCCCGCCCATGTCGGTCCGGACCCAGCCCGGATGGACCAGCACCACAGCCACGCCCATCGGCGCAAGATCGGTCGCCAGCCCCTGCATCACCTTGTTGACCGCCGCTTTCGACGCCCGGTAGGCGATCTGGTCGGACTTGGCATAGGACATCCGCCCCATTTGCGAGGAAATGGTGAGGATGCGCGGGTTCGCGCTGCGCTTGAGATGCGGCAGGAACGCCTGGGCGACAGCCAGCGGCGCCAGCGTGTTGATCGCCAGCGTCTGCGCAAATCCCTCGAAATCCATGTCCAGCGTCGACTGCCGCTTTGGACCGATGGTGCCGGCATTGTTGATCAGGATGTCGATCGGTTCACTGATGCTCGCCGCAGCCGCCCGCACCGCCTCGTGATCGGTGACGTCGAATACCAGGTCGTGGAACTTTGGATGATGGCAGATATGCGCGTCCGGATCGGTCACCACTGCCCGCGCCGAACCATAGACCGTCCAGCCCTTGGCCAAGGCCTGTTTCGCGAGTTCCAGCCCGATGCCGCGATTGGTGCCGGTGATGAGGATGGTGGTCAACGATAGATCTCCCTGCGGTGTCCGATCTCGATGACCACAACGGTCATCTGGCCCTTAGAAATTTGTACAATGATCCGCAGATCGCCGACACGAAACCGCCAAAGCTCACCGCTCTTGCCCTGCAATCGCTTGGCTAGCTCGCGGGGGTCTGGGTGTTCAACAACACGTTCATTGAGATACTTGAGAACCCGGCTCCGATCAGTCGGATTGAGCTTGGATAGTTGTTTGCGCGCGGATTCGGTGAACGCGACAACCCAAGTCATTCTGCTGCGTGCAAGGAGCTTCCATCTCCGTCCGGGTCGTCACCGAACTCCGCCAAAATCTCGGCCAGCGGAATGCGCTTGCCGTTATCCTTGGCCAGCACAGCTTCTGCGGTAGCCAGATCTTCCAGATCCTCGATCCGTTCCTTGATCGCGCGCAGGGCCAGTTCTTCCCTGCTGATGCCAAGGTCCTTGGCAAAGCGGGCGAGCAAATGGTCGAGGTCTTCCGGCAGGTCCAGTATGAGCATCGCGGCAATCCTTTGCGCCACAGTCTACTGCGCGCGGCAGCGCAATTCAACGCCACCGCGCTACAGCGAGCTGTTCCTACCTCTTCAGCGGCTTGTACGTCACCCGCCGCGGATTGACGCTGTCGGCGCCGAGCCGGCGGATCTTGTCCTGCTCGTAGTCCTCGAAATTGCCCTCGAACCATTCCACATGGCTGTCGCCTTCGAACGCCAGGATGTGGGTGGCGAGCCGGTCGAGGAACATGCGGTCATGGGAAATGATGACGGCGCAGCCGGCGAAGTTTTCGAGCGCCTCTTCGAGCGCGCCCAAGGTTTCGGTGTCGAGGTCGTTGGTCGGCTCGTCGAGCAGCAGCACATTGCCGCCGGATTTCAAGAGCTTCGCCAGATGCACCCGGTTGCGCTGGCCGCCCGAAAGCGTGCCCACCTTCTGCTGCTGGTCGCCGCCCTTGAAGTTGAAGGTCGAGCAATAGGCGCGGGAGTTCATCTCGTGCTTGCCCAGCTTGACGATGTCGTTGCCGCCGGAGATTTCCTCCCAGACGGTCTTGGAGCCATCGAGCGAATCGCGGCTCTGGTCCACATAGGAGAGGTGGACGGAATCGCCCACGGTGACCGTCCCGGAATCGGGCTGCTCCTGGCCGGTGATCATCCGGAACAGCGTGGTCTTGCCGGCGCCGTTGGGGCCGATCACGCCGACGATGCCGCCGGGCGGCAGCTTGAACGAGAGATCGTCGATCAGCAGCCGGTCGCCATAGGCTTTCGAGATCCCCTCGACGTCGATCACCTGGTTGCCGAGCCGCTCGCCGGTCGGAATGATGATCTGCGCCTCGCCGGGGCGGCGGTCATTGGCCGACTTGACCAGCTCGTCAAAGGCCCGGATACGCGCCTTGGACTTGGCCTGGCGGGCTTTCGGCGAGGAGGCAATCCATTCCTGTTCGCGGCTGATCGACTTCTGCCGGGAAGCGTCCTCGCGCCCCTCCTGCTTCATGCGCTTGGCCTTGGCGTCGAGATAGGCGGTGTAGTTGCCCTCGTAGGGAATGCCCTTGCCGCGGTCGAGTTCGAGGATCCAGCCGGTGACATTGTCGAGGAAGTAGCGGTCATGGGTGATCATGATCACGGCGCCGGGATATTCGCGCAAATGCTTTTCGAGCCAGGCGATGCTTTCGGCGTCCAGATGGTTGGTCGGCTCATCGAGCAGCAGCAGGTCGGGCTGCCTGAGCAGCAAGGCGCACAGCGCCACGCGGCGCTTCTCGCCGCCCGACAGCGCGTCGACGGAGGCTTCCGGCGGCGGGCAGCGCAGCGCTTCCATCGCCATTTCCACCTGACTGTCGAGATCCCACAGGTTCTGCGCGTCGATGATGTCCTGGAGTTTCGCGCCCTCGTCGGCGGTCTCGTCGGAATAGTTCATCATCAGTTCGTTGTAGCGGTCGAGGATCGCCTGCTTGTCGGCCACCCCTTCCATGACGTTGCCGAGCACGTTGAGGCTCTCGTCGAGCTGCGGCTCCTGCGGCAGGTAGCCGAGCGTCGCGCCGTCTGCCAGCCAGGCCTCGCCGGTGAACTCGGTGTCGAGCCCGGCCATGACCTTGAGCACGGTCGATTTACCGGCGCCGTTCGGACCCAGGATGCCGATCTTGGCGTCCGGGTAGAACGAGAGATGGATATTTTCGAGGATCTTCTTGGCGCCATAGGACTTGTTGAGCCCCGCCATGTGATAGATGAACTGCCGTGCCACGATGCGCTCCAGACATGAATTGGATGGTTGTCCGCTGTCTATGCGAAATGGGCGGCAAGGGCAATGCGCAGCATGGATCGCGATGGGCTGCGGGTTACTGAAACTCTTCTACCCGGCGGATCCGGTAGGCGCTCACGCCCTCGAGACGGGCGGGATCATAATAGTTGGAGAGTTCGATGAAGCCCGGGTGAGCTTCCGCCTCCGCCAGTTCCACCGGTTCGCTCACGTAGCGGCTGGCTATGAAGCTGTCGGGCGCCGCCTCCCGGCTCAGGCGATCGAGAAAATCCGCCTCGAACACGATGGCGCCGTCGAAATCGACCGAGCGGAGATCGACTCCTTCAAAATTCGGGGCGATCATCAACGCATTGCGGAAAGTACCGGCCGAGATGATCGCGCCGGAAAAATCGCAGTCGACCATGGCCGCCTCGTCGAAATTGACCGCAAGCCCGGTCGAATGGGCAAAGCTGGTGGCGGCGATCACCGCCCGGCTGAAATCGGTCCCGGCCAGTTGGGTGCGCATGATCTCGGGCGCGTCGTCATCGGCAAAGGGCGGCTCGAGGTCATCCGCGGCGATGCCCGAAAAATCGGACTTGGTGATGATGGCGTTTCGGAACCTTGCATGCTCGAGCCAGGCCGCGCCGAATCTCGACTCGACAATCCTGAGCCAGGTGAAATCGGCAAATCTGAATGTGGCATGACGCAGGCTCATCAGGCCGAGCGTCGGCAGCCGGATTTCGGCATGGGAGAAATCCGCGCCGCGGAAACTGAGCAGCTCCGTCTGGTAGATGCCGGCATTGAACAGCATGGTGATGATCTGCCCGCGTTCGGGGCTGAGCGGCCGGTCGATGAGAGCGGTGGTGTCGACCGGCGCGGCCGACCATCCCGGCAGCGAACTCAGGCGCGCTGCAAGATCCGTGCGCCGCGACAGCGCCGCCACGGTGACCGCCTCGCCGTCGCGCGATTCAACCCCGGTGGCGGCAAGATAGCGGTAGGGCCGGGCGACATTGGTCGCGGCCACGATGCGGTTGCGCAGCGGCTCGGACAATTCGTCGAGGAAAAACACCGATCCGGTTCGGCCGTCGCCCGACAGCCGCGTGGTCTCCTCGCCGAGCAGACTTGAAATGGTCAGCAGCTCAGGCACGATCGACACGCTGCGCTCCGCTTCCCCCAGCGCGATCTGGGTCCGGAGCAGGCCGGTCTGCTCATCAATGCGCGTGTTCTGCTCGGCCAGCAGCTCCGACTGCGCCCTCAAGAGCTTGTTCTGCTCGAACAGCAGCGCCGAGCCCGCCAGCGCCGCCATCGCCGCGATCAGCCCGGTGATCGAGGCCACCAGCCAGCGCCGCGTGGTGATCCAGGCGTAGCGCGCCAGCACGATCTCGGCGAAATCCCGCGCGGCGTTGGTGGCTTCATCGACCTTCTGGGTGGCGGCGAAACGGGCGACATCGGCAAGCGGCCCGGCAAAGCGGGTGACCTCGACCTCGGTCCGCTGGAACACCCAGCGCCACAGGGGTTGCCGGAACACGAACATCATCGACAGCACGACGGTGACGAAGAAAAATGCCCCGAGCACGATGCCGAGCACCACCGAGCCATGGTCGGTCAAGAATCCGGGCATGAAGATCGCCACCGGAATGCCGCAGGCAACGCCGATGATGAACACCAGCATCGCCGATCCGCCGCGATAGCGCCAATCCCGCGGAGGTCTGCTGTTCAGCGCCGCCGATCCGCGCGCGTCATCGCCGAGCGCTGCGTCCAGATCACCGGCATCCATCGGATCTTCATGACTCACCTGGCGCTGTCCCCGTGTCCCCGTCCGGGGAGCATCCCTCACCCCGGATCAGGCAACATTAGCCAATGCGGGACAAAAAGAAAGCCTGCCGCGACCGCGCCGGCGACAGGGTCGCTGGGTGGGAAGCAAGCTTGCGGTCAGGCCGAAAAACCGACTGCCACGCCCTTCTGGCGGAAATAGGACTGCATGATCTTGCGCCCCTGCCGATTGGACTGCGCCAGCTTTGAGGGATCGAACACCGCTTCCTTGACGCCTTCGCGCTTCATCACAGCCTTGAGCGCCGCAATGTGGGCGTCCAGCTCTTCGTTGTCGTTCTTGATCGACAGATAGATGTTGTCGATGGCTTGGGTCAGGGTCAGGTCGCTCAAATCCGGCACTCCTTGGCTTGTTGGCCTTCACCTAACGATTTTTTGAGCAAGGGCAACCCGCCGATTGCAGGGCCTGGTCGCTATCATCCGCAAAACGAGCCCCAAATCCGCTTGATTTTCGCCCATGAGCCGTGACCTATGGCGCATGAGCGATTTTTCTCCCTTCACCCTGTCGAGCCCCACCGGCGCAGATCTCGCCGTCCGCCACGTGCCGGCGGAAGGCCCTGCCCGTGGCGTGGTTCAGATCAATCACGGACTGGCCGAACACGCCGCCCGTTACGCGCGCTTCGCCACCTTCCTGGCCAGGCGCCGGTTTCATGTCTATGCCCATGATCACCGCGGCCATGGCCTGACCCGCGCGCCGGACTCGATCCCCGGCGCCTTCGCCAGCAAGGAAGGGGCGACCAAGGTGATCGCCGATGTTGCTGCCGTGCATGCGCTGATCGCCGAGCGCCATCCCGGCCTGCCGGTCGTCACCTTCGGGCACTCCATGGGCGGCCTGATCGCACTGAATTTCGCCGAGGCTCATCCGGGCGCCAGTGCCGCGCTGGCGGTGTGGAACTCCAATTTCAACGCTGGCATTGCAGGCCGCGCCGGCCAGGCGATTCTCGCCGTCGAGGCCTTTTTCAAGGGTTCCGACACGCCGAGCGCAATGCTGCCCAAACTCACCTTCCAGGCCTGGGCCAAGGCCATGCCCAACCGCCGCACCGACTTTGACTGGCTCAGCCGGGAAGCGAACGAGGTCGACCTCTACATCGCCGACCCGCTCTGCGGCTGGGACGCCACGGTGAGCATGTGGCGCGACGTGTTCGAGCTGATCTACGCCGGCGGAGCCACGGAAAACCTGGCGAAACTGCCAAAATCGTTGCCGGTGCACCTGATTGGCGGCGCGCAGGATCCCGCGACCGACAAGGGCGAGGCGGTCAAGTGGCTCGAGGCGAAGATGCGGGCAGCGGGCCTTGCCCATGTCACTCTGCAGGTCCTCGCCGAGACCCGGCACGAGACGCTGAACGAGATCAACCGGGAGCAGTCGATGGCCAATTTCGCCGTCTGGCTCGACACCGCCCTGCCTTCAGCCGCACGGGCATGAGCCGGAGCCGCAATAAAAATCCTGCGACAGCGCGCCCGACGTGACAGGTCCGAGGCGTTTCTGCTATCAGCAGTCCAAACCGGAATCCCGCCCATGATTGCTCATCCCCTCTCGCTCCAACACCTGTCACCGTCCGTCCGTGCCGCACCGACCGGCGAGGTGGCGGATCATGGCTGACGCGCCGCTCAAGGGTGTCCGGGTGATCGAACTGGCCCGCATCCTGGCCGGTCCCTGGGCCGGTCAATTGCTCGCCGATCTCGGCGCCGACGTGATCAAGATCGAGCATCCCGACGGCGGCGACGACACGCGCCGCTGGGGCCCGCCCTTCGTCACCGGCGCCGATGGCGAGAACCTTTCGGCGGCCTATTACCATGCCGCCAACCGCGGCAAGCGTTCGATCACGCTCGATATCGCGAGCCCCGAAGGCGCGGAGACAGCACGCGATCTGATCGCCACCGCCGACGTGGTGATCGAGAACTTCAAGGTGGGAGGGCTCAGAAAATACGGCCTCGATTACGACAGCCTCAAGGAGGCCAATCCGGCGCTCGTCTATTGCTCGATCACCGGCTTTGGCCAGACCGGGCCCTACGCGCCGCGCGCCGGCTATGATTTCATCATCCAGGCCATGGCCGGCATGATGTCGATCACCGGCGAAGCGGGACGCGAGCCGCAGAAGGCCGGCGTCGCCATCTCCGACATCTTCACCGGGCTCTATTCGGTCATCGCCATCCAGGCGGCGCTCCGCCATGCCGAGAGGACCGGCGAGGGCCAGATGATCGACATGGCGCTGTTTGACACCCAGGCCGGCATCTTGGGCAACCAGAACTTGAATTACCTGGTCTCGGGCACAGCCCCGGTGCAGATGGGCAATGCCCACATGAACATCGCGCCCTACGAGGTGTTCCCGGTCTCTGATGGCCATGTCATCATCGCGGTCGGCAATGACGGCCAGTTCCAGCGCTTCTGCAAGCTTTTGGGCGCCGTCGCGCTCGGCGCCGATCCGGAGTTCCAGACCAACCCGTTGCGCGTCGCCCATCGCGAGCGGCTGCGCGCGGCGATCATCGCCGAGATGGCCAAATGGACCAAGGCCGACATGCTCGCCGCCTGCGAGGCCAATGCCGTGCCTGCCGGGCCGATCAACACCATCGCCGAGATGTTCGACGATCCGCAGGCGATTGCCCGCGGACTGCGGATGGATCTGGTCGATCGCGCCGGAACCCATATCCCCTCGGTGCGCGCGCCGATCCAGCTTCCCGCCTCGCCGCTGCGTTACGACAGGCCAAGCCCGCGCCTGGGCGAGCACACCGATGAAGTGCTCAGCGAACTTGCATCCATCAAGACCAAAAGGACTGAACCATGAAAACCGGCGGCCAACTGATTGTCGACACGCTCAAGGCCAATGGTGTCGAGCGCCTGTTCTGCGTGCCCGGCGAAAGCTATCTCGCGGTGCTCGATGCGCTGGTCGATTCGGGCGTCGGCGTCACCGTCTGCCGGCAGGAAGGCGGGGCGGCGATGATGGCAGACAGCTGGGGCCGCTTGACCGGCAAGCCCGGCATCTGCTTCGTCACCCGCGGCCCCGGCGCCACCAATGCCGCTGCGGGGCTGCACATCGCGCGTCAGGATTCGATTCCGATGATCCTGTTCATCGGCCAGGTCCAGCGCGACGCCCGCGAGCGCGAGGCTTTCCAGGAGGTCGAATACCGCCGGGCGTTCACCGAATTCGCCAAATGGGTGGGGGAGATCGACGATCCGGCGCGCATCCCGGAATTCGTCAACCGCGCCTTCTCGGTAGCGCTCTCCGGGCGCCCCGGTCCGGTGGTGCTGTCGCTGCCCGAGGATGTGCTGCGCGAAACCGTCGCCAAGCCCCCGGTCCGGATCCTGCCCAACCCGGTCCCCGCCAACCATCCCGGCAAGGCCGAGATGACCGATCTCGCCGAACGGATCTCGAAGGCCGAGCGGCCGATCATCATCCTCGGCGGCACCCGCTGGACCGAAGCGGCCGTGCACCAGGTGCGGCACTTCGCCGAGCGCGCCCAGATCCCCGTCGGCTGCTCGTTCCGCCGCCAGATGCTGTTTGACCATCTCCATCCCTGCTATGCCGGCGATGTCGGCATCGGCATCAATCCGGCGCTCGCCCATGAAATCTCGAGCTCGGACCTGGTGATGCTGGTCGGCGGCCGTTTTTCCGAAATGCCGTCCTCGGGCTACACGCTGCTTAGCGTGCCGTTTCCATCCCAGCCGCTGGTTCATGTCCACGCGGACAGCGGCGAACTCGGCCGGGTCTACCGTCCGGCGCTCGCCATCAACGCCGACCCCGCCTCCTTCGCCGAGGCGCTGTCCGAGCTTGATGTCGAGGTCACGCCCGCGCGCGCCGGTCGGGTGGCGCGCATGCATGAGGAATACCTGAGTTGGTCGATGCCGCCTGAAACCGGACCCGGCGACGTCCACATGGGCCCGATCATCACCTGGCTGCGCGACAACCTGCCCGAGGACGCGATCCTCACCAACGGCGCGGGCAATTACGCCACCTGGGTGCACCGCTACATCCGCTTCCGCAAATTCGCGACCCAGGCGGCCCCTGCATCGGGCTCGATGGGCTATGGCGTGCCCGCAGCGGTCGCCGCCCAGCAGGCGTTTCCCGAGCGGCTGGTGGTGGCCTTTGCCGGCGACGGCTGCTTCATGATGCACGGCCAGGAATTCGCCACCGCCATCCAGCACAAGCTGCCGATCATCGTCATCGTGGTCAACAATTCGATGTACGGCACCATCCGCATGCACCAGGAGCGCGACTATCCCGGCCGGGTCAGCGCCACCGACCTTGTCAACCCGGATTTCGCGGCCCTTGCCCGCGCCTATGGCGGCCATGGCGAGACAGTGGAAAAGACCGAGGATTTCGTCCCGGCCTTCGAGCGCGCCAGGGCAAGCGGTATAGCCTCGATCATCGAGATCAAGCTCGATCAGCAGGCGATCACCCCGACGCGGACATTGGACCAGATCTCGGGGACGGGGGTGAAGAAAGCGGACTGAAGCTCGCTGCCCTTGTTGTTTGCGCCGACAGCCCCAGTTTGAGGCAATGAACAGCACCCAACCAGGTTCCGCCCTGTCCGTCTGGTACGACGGCGATTGTCCCGTCTGCCGCCAGGAGGTGGCGCTCTACAGCCGCATCGACCGGCAGGGCAGGATCGACTGGATCGACATCGTTGCGCTCACCGACCGGCAATTGCCCGCGGGCAAGAGCCGCGCGGATCTGCTCGGAAAGTTTCATGCGCGCGATGGCGACGGTCCCTGGCAGATCGGCGTCGATGCCTTCGCGGCCATCTGGGGCAAGCTGCCCGGTCTGCGATGGGGCGCCTTCCTGTTTCGTACGCCGCTGATCCGCCAGGCAGCCCAACTGGCCTATCTGGCATTTCTCAAATGGCAGCGCAGCTACCGCGCCCGGCGCGGCCACGGCGGTCCCGGGGAAACCCCGCACACGCCCCGGCCCTGAACGTCAAGAGGCGCGGGACTTTCATCCCGCGCCTGTCAATGTCGCATGTCGTTTTGTCGTTCAGCCGACGCGGCGGAACATGTGGTCGAACTCGACGCGCTCGTCGCGATGCGCACCGCCCGCAGTCGCGGCCCAGTAGGAACCGGCGCCGCTGACCAGGAGCGAAGCGGCGATCAGGAAGGCCGAGATGATGCCGACACGGCGGGCCGTTTCAGCGGCTTCGGCGGCCTCCGTGCGAGCTTCGTAATAGCCGGTCAGCACGCTGTCGACGCGCGCCGTGGCTTCCTCCTGGCCAAGTCCGGTGCGGGCCGCCACGACCGAGCCGAGATAGGCCCTGTCGTCTTCGGAAACCTCGTCCGATCCGGCATTGGACAGGATGCGCAACACTTCCGCAGTCACCGGACCGCGGTCGTCTGCGCCTGTCGTCCCGGCGCCACCCGGCGCCGGACGCAGCAGCGAATCGGCGAAATAGCCATATTCGTCTGTCAGGGCGTCCGATGAGACCGCCTGGCCGACAGCGCCGGCTGTAGCGCCCACGGTCGTGCTGACGGCGGATGTGACCGCGCCAAGGCCGCTTGCGGCGATCAGCGCGCCGAGGATGATGGCGCCGCCCCAGACGAGCAGGCCGTGCGCGCCGTCGCGGACTTCGACCTCATGGGCGGTGCTGTCGTGGAAACGCTTGCGCATCCGTCCGGTGAGATAGGCCCCGGCCATGAAGCTCGAGACCTGCACCCAGATGAACCACAGCGCGACACCGATGCTCATGCCGACCACATGTGCGCCCGGCCGGTCGGCGACGGCGGTGAAGGTGAGACCCATGGCGGCGCCGAAGCTCATCAGCACCACCGAAACGCCGGAGGCGAGCACGATGCCGCCGAAAATGGCCGGCCAATCGACATAGGATGCATGCTCCTGCGGAGCAGCAGACGCGACAATGAGTGTTTCGTCAATATTGGCCATCAAGATGATCCTAGCTTAGTCCGAGGAAAGACAAGATGGCCAGGACGACCACGACCAGTCCGACGAGATAGATAATACCGTTCATTGTTTCGGCTCCTGTTTGGGTTGAGGGGACGCCCGGATATCTGCCTTCACACCCAGCTGGTGAAAATGGCGAGAATGATGATGATCCAGATGGGAATGCCGAGCAGCCAAAGTCCGATCGCACGCATTTGAGACCCTTTCGTCACTTGGTTGGTCCGAGACATCTCATTCGTCTCGGCAGACGCGAGGTTAACGCCGCTGCGGCGGTAAGGTTCCGCCAGGCGTGTGCGAACTGGAGAATGAGGGAGATGGTCGGGCGCGGATGAGCGCCGTGGCATTTAAACGGCGGCAAGCGGCGCATCGCTGACACAGGCGCTCAGACAGAAAGAGCGCATGTTGGCGACCAAAGTCACGCCTGGCGGCCGCAGTCGCCGTCAAGCAGGCCGAGCTTTAACCCAGGAATATTTCAGCCGCGCATATGTTCCGTATGCTGGTAGATCGCCGTCGAGCGGGCGCCCGAGCGGCAATAGCCGAGCATGGGCTTGGGCATTTCCTCGATGGCATCGACCATCTCGCGCACCGCATCAGCAGTTACGCCCGTCGGACCGACCGGGATGTGGCGTGTTTCGATGCCAAGGGCGGCGGCGGCCTGCCTGATGCTCTCGAAACTCGGTTGGTCTGCCACCTCGTCGTCGGGACGGTGGCAGACGATGGATTGAAAGCCGGCGGCCTTGATGGCGGCCAGATCTTCGACCTCGATCTGGCCTGTGACGGAATAGGTCGGCGTTACGGAGCGAAGGTCCATGGGTTCGTCTGCCTTTGCAGTCGGGCGCAAAACCATGCGGCTGCGCCGGGTGTTGAATTGGTTTACCCATGATTTAGGCATTGGCCGCGATGACGTCAATCGGCAAGCGGCATGACTTCGCATCATGAGGCATCCCGCGCCTGCTCCGGCCGTATCCGCGCCGTCACTTCGCCGATGATCTCGACAACATCGGGGAAACAGCCGCAACAGCGACCGCGCATCCGCATGGCGTGGTAGACAGTGGAGGGCACGATCAGCCGCCATGGATCCTGCAAGAGCAGCTGTTCCACCGCCGTCTCGATCTCGGCTTTTGACAGGATGTTGCACTGGCAGACAATCATGCTCGGGTCCGGTTGCGTGCGCCAGGTTGACGCTAAAACCTGTATGATTTACTCCACAATCTTTGTCCGAGGCGTGTGGCGCTGTCAAACCCGGAAATCGGGGTTGAGCCGAACACCGGACCGATGATGCCGCCGGTTTGACCGGGACGGCGCCGAACTTGAGGAATGAGCCGCACCGTGGGCGAACGCGCACTCAAAATTGCCGCCTGGATCGTATCGCTTCTGTGCCTCGCGCCTATCCTGGCGGTGGGGTTTGCGGCGGCCTCGGGCACGCTCGACACCTGGAACAGCCTGATGGCGACGGTGCTGCCGCGCTATGCCTGGACCACAATCGAACTGGTGGTGCTGGTGGGCATTGGCACCGCAATCGTCGGCACCAGCACGGCCTGGCTGGTGACCACCTGCAGCTTCCCCTTCCGCCGCACCTTCGAGATCGTGCTGGCGCTGCCGATGGCCTTTCCGGCCTATGTGCTGGCCTATGCCTATACCGACCTGCTCGATCATCCCGGCGCGGTGCAGACAGCGCTTCGCAACGTCACCGGCTGGGGTCCGCGGGACTACTGGTTTCCCGAAGTCCGCTCGCTGGGCGGCGCCGCGGCGATGCTGATTTTCGTGCTTTACCCATACGTCTATCTGCTCGCCCGCGCGGCTTTCCTCAAGCAGTCGCCGACCGCCTATTTCGCCGCCCGGACGCTCGGCCACACGCCCTGGTCCGCCTTCTGGCGCGTGAGCCTGCCGATGGCGCGCCCGGCCATCGCCGGCGGCGTGATTCTCGCGCTGATGGAGACCATCGCCGATTTCGGCACCGTGGCCCATTTCGGAGTACAGACCTTCTCCACCGGCATCTATGCCGCATGGTTCTCGATGGGCGACCGGATGGCGGCCTCGCAGCTGGCGCTCTGCCTGCTCATCGTGGCGCTCACCTTCGCGCTGTTGGAACGGGCCCAGCGCGGGGCCGCCAAGCGCTTTCCCGCCGGCAATCGCATCGAGGCCATGGAGCGGCATCCTTTGCGCGGTTGGCGCGCCGGCCTGGCGTTTGCCGCCTGCGCGTTGCCGGTCGCCATCGGCTTCGCCATTCCGCTCGTTGTCCTCACCGACATGGCGATCAGGGCCGGCGCGTCCCCGTTCTCGCCGCGTTATCTCGGCTATGTGCAGAACTCGCTGACGCTCGCCTCCATCACCGCCTTTGTCACCGTCGCCTGCGCCGTCATCATCGGCTTTTGCGCCCGCATCGCGCCGAGCCTCGCCGCCCGGTTTTCCGCCGCCGCCGCCGGCATCGGTTACGCGGTTCCGGGCGGCGTCATCGCAGTCGGCCTGCTGGTCCCCTTCGCGGCGCTCGACAACATGGTCGACGCCTGGGCAAGGACCAATTTCGACTATTCCACGGGGCTGTTCTTCACCGGCTCCATCGGGCTTCTGGTGGTGGCCTACATGGTGCGCTTCATCGCCGCAGCGCTCGGCGCCTTCGACACCGGCATTTCGGCGATCAAGCCCAATATCGACGCCGCCGCCCGCACGCTTGGCCGCACCTCCGGGCGGATGCTGTTTGACGTGCATCTGCCGCTGCTCAGACCCAGCCTGCTCACCGCCCTGCTCATCGTCTTTGTCGACGTGATGAAGGAACTGCCCGCGACGCTGATCATGCGGCCATTCAACTTCGACACGCTCGCCGTCCAGGCCTACCGGCTGGCATCTGACGAGCGGCTGCAGCAGGCGGCCCTGCCCTCGCTGATGATCGTCGGCTTCGGGCTGTTGCCGGTGGTCCTGCTCTGCCACACCATCGGCAAGTCGAGCCGTCCGCAAAAGGTGGTCCGGCCAAGAATCGATGCGCTGCTGCCATCAGTGTGAAGTTGGCGCCTGCCCCCCGCTTGTATTGAAAGCTCGCGGAAGTAGGGTAGGAACGACGACGCCACATCCACGCCGGGGAACGGGAAAAGCATGCGGAACGCGACCTACGGACTTGCGCTGACCCTGATGATCGGCTGGCTGATCTGGATCGGAAAGCCGGTGCTGATCCCGGTGATCGCCGCGGCGATTTCCGTCTATGTGCTGTCGACCGCGGCGGAGAGCATGCAGGCCCTGCCGGTCGTCGGCCGCCTGCCGGCCTGGGCGCGGCGGACCCTCATCCTGATCGCCTTCGTCTTCGCGGTGGTGCTTCTGTTTATTCTTGTCATCAACAACCTGGCCCAGGTGGCGGCGGTGCTGCCGCGATATGAAACAAACCTTCAGATACTTGTGACACGCAGCGCCAGCCTGCTGGGGATCGAAGACGAGCCGACATGGGAAAACCTTCGGCGCGTCACGCTCGATCAGATGGATATCCGGTCATGGATAGCGCCGGCGCTGCTGTCCCTGCGCGGCTTCGGCGCCACTCTGTTCCTTGTCGTGCTCTATGCCAGCTTCTTCATGGCCGAGCGCGGGATGATGACCCGGAAAGTGGTGATTGCGCTGGGTGGCGAAGAAGCCGGCGGCCGTGCGCTTACGCTTCTGTCGCGGATCAACGAGCGGATCGGCCAGTATTTGTTCGTCAAGACCGTCGTCAACCTGATCCTCGGTTCGGTGTCCTTCGTCATCATGCTGGTGCTCGGGATCGAGTTCGCCCTGTTCTGGGCGGTCCTGATCGCATTCCTGAACTACATCCCCTATATCGGCTCGCTGGTTGGCGTGATCTTTCCTGTCCTGCTCAGCCTCGCCCAATTCGGCACGCTCTGGATGGCGGGGGTCGTGCTTTTGTCCTTGTCCGCAGCGCAAATCTTCGTCGGCGCGGTTCTGGAGCCGCGCATGATGGGCCGCGCCTTCAACCTGAGCCCGCTTGTCGTGCTCCTGGCTCTGGCGGTCTGGAGCACGCTCTGGGGACTGCCGGGCGCGCTTCTGGCGGTTCCGATGACGGCGAGCCTTATTCTCGTTCTGGCTGAAATCAGGACGACGCGCCCGGTCGCGGTCCTGCTTTCGGCGAGCGGCAAGGTCTGAGCGAGCCGGCCGGCAGCCCTTGAATCCCAGCAGGCTGAATCACGGTCCAGTGGCAGTTCTCTATGCTTATCACCCGACAGGGTTATTGCATGCCGCGACCATGCGCGGCTTACTGATTGCTGCATCAAAACAACAAGATGGATGCACGTCGGGGGCTGAGCGCGCGAATTGTCCACCTGAACTCCTCCAGGTGGTCCGTCCTCGTCGCACGGCGATGAAGCAACGGGGACAAGCAATGAAACTCAAGACCATCGGCCTGATGGGGGCCCTCACCCTGATTGCGGCCTGCCAGACGCCTTCCCAGACGGCGAAGACCGAAGCCCCCGGCACAAGTGAAGCGACGCAAACCGCCGCAGCAGAAACGGTAGATACGGCGACGCCCACCGTCACCGCCTTCGCGGCCACGCAAGCCAATCCGGGCGTTTGCGCCATGACGCTCGCCGGCGGGCCGCCGCCGAAGCCGGCCAAGGGCGCCGATTTCGCCAAGAACGCGGTCGGCAAGAATCTTGTTCGCAATGTCGGGCGCAATGTTCTGGGCAACGTGATCGGCGGCGGCGTCATTGGCGCAACGGTCGCAAGCCAGGTGGTCCGCACCGAGCAGGACCTTGGCGGCAAGTGGATGATGACCGACGGATCGTCGAACTGCGGCTGCGAGCTTCAGATCCGGACCGGCGCTGGCGTCATCGCCCGAGGTTTTGGCACCACCAGCGGCTACAAGCTGAAAGACGCCAAGGGCGGCAACATGAACAACATCTCCTGCACCAATCCGTATCTCGCCAATGCCGGAAGATTTGCCCTGGGATACAGTTTCACCGGCTATGACGCAGTGCTGGCCATCGAAAGCGGCAATGGTCAGCCCGTGGCCGAACTGAAGCGCGACGGCATCAACTATTTCTCCGGCGCGCTGGCCGATGGAACGCCGGTGACCATGTGGCGCCGCGGCGGCTGATTTCGAACCCGCAGCCCCGGCTGCATCCAAGCTCATCCTGGAAAGGATGATTGGCAAGCGTGTCGCGTTCGAACTGGTCCTCGAACGCGGCACGCTTCAGCCAGAAACCGCCTCGGCGATGACCCGATGGAAAACATCGCTGTGCGACAGGTGCATGGTATTGCCGCCATTCTCGATCAGCTCGACAGGCGCGCCGCCATGGGCCGCGACAAATTCCTGCACGAAGTCATAGCGCATGACCGGATCCCTGGTGCCGTGCAGCCACTTGACCGGGCATTTGAGCTTCAGGAAATCGCTCTCCCAGTCGGCCATGGCGGCCTTGCCGTCATAGATGATGGCCTTCGCCCCCTGCTCGATCATGTGCAGGATCCCCGCCTCGCAGATCGGGTAGATGCGCGGGTCCTCGAGATGGGCGAGATCCGTGGGCGAGTTCGAGAACAGGTGCTCGGCATAGGGCTTGAGACCCTTGCGGAGCCAGTTGACGATTCCGATATGGATCATCGTCTCCAGGATGCGGGGCGTGTACTTGACCCCCAGCGCGGCAATCCGGGTCTGCACCCCCATGTGCGGAAGATGCTTCTTCTCGTCGATGGGAATTCCGGCGCTCACCATCACCATGTTCCGGGTCTGCGTGCCGAGCGCATGGGCGATCCGGCAGGCATGGCTGACGCCGCCCTGGTGCGCGATCACGGTCACCGGCTCGCGGGCCAGCTCCGGCAGCAACAGCATCATATCGTCAATGACGACGGAATCGAACTCGTGCCAGTTTTCCGGCGCATCGGTCTGTCCGAAGCTCGGCCGTGAGGGGGCTATGATCCGGATGCCGTCGCGCTTGAAGTTCTCGATCATGTCAGCCGGAAAGAACGGTCCCTGAACCATGCCATGAACAAAAAGCACCGGCTTGCCGGCCGGGTCGCCAAACACGCCGTAGCTGATCTTCCGGCCATCCGGTCGGGTGAAGATCCGGTCAGGTCGCGCGAAGAACGGAACCTCGGTTCTTGACATGCCCGAATGGGTTCTTCCCGGGTCGACAAGCAACCCATAGGTTGTGGCCAGCACCAGCAGATCTGAGATCTTGCGGCACCCCGACTTGCGCAGGATCGCCTTGGATTGCGACTTGATCGTCTCGACGCTGCGAAACCGGGCTTCCGCGATCTCGGGCTGTGACTTCCCGTTGAGCAGCGCCGCCAGGACCTCGGTTTCCGACACCGACAGGTCAAACATCGACTGGCAGAATTGAAGCGCCTCGGCGGTCCATTCGAAATGCACGATGGACACCGCCAGGCCGCGGGCTCTGGCGCCGCTGGTGTATTCGGAACTGACCCATCTGCCGCATTTGGCCAGATGCGCCGCCGCATCGTCCTTTCGCTTGATGAGACAGATGTCACTGTCAAACTCGCCGGCTGCAACGGCGTCCTTCGCCATCTTCAGAAGCTGGTTCCGGGAAGACGCGTTAAGATTGAGATGCTTGATGTGGATCGGGAAGCCATGCTTGAAGAATTCACTGGCCCGGGCGTTTCCTTCCACCATTCCGGTTTCCGGATCAACCAGCAGGGTGCTGAGCGCCGGGCTGCTGATATTGATGGGATGCGAACGGTTCTCCAGTTCCCGCTCGTTGAGCAGCCGCTCTATCCGGCTCAGATGGCTCAAAATGGTGGCATTGTTCTCGTAGTCGGCCTGCTTGAGCGCATGCGAGGAAAAATCATCAGGCTCGGTGAAATAGAAATCATGCGCGGCGGTCATGAGTTCATGAAAGCTGTCGGGACGAAAAGGCGCGTCATAGGCCTTGTCGAGAAGGTTCAACAATCGATCCGAATGTCTCAGCGTGTCCTGCATCTTGCCCCGGGATCCCCTACTCTGCCGGCAATCCGGAGAATCCAATAGGCTATTTTTGGCTTGAACTGCCTGTCTTTGCAATATTGCTTTCAAACCGGCATCGCCAGGTCCGGCGTCGGGAGCAATACCTTGGCCGCCGCCGGTCAGATGGCCGGCGGCGGATAGGTCCAAAACCTTCAGCCCGCGCGCCGCGCGATACTCAACCGCACCTGCTTTTCGACCTCGGTTATCGCAAACAGCAGCACGCCGATGCCGACAATGATCATGCCGTCAAACAGCGGAACCGCCTCTGTTCCAAACACATATTGCAGCGGCGGCGCGTAGGTGACCGCGAATTGCGCCGCGGTCACGGCAATGACCGTGATCCAGACAATGCGGGTGGCGCGCGCAGCCTTCCAGGTCAGCGATGTGCCGTAGATGTTGCGGATGAAGAACAGGTAGAAGATCTCCATCACCACCAGCGTGTTCATCGCCATGGTGCGGGCGAGCTCAACCGAATAGCCGCGATCGGTCGCATAGGCATAGACGCCGAACACGCCGGCAAAGAACAGCAGCGAGACCAGCACAATCTGCCAGGCGAGACGGCTGGTCAGGATCGGCTCATGGCGCGGGCGCGGCGGGCGGCGCATGGTATCTTCTTCGGTCGGCTCGAAGGCCAGCGCCAGGCCCAGCGTCACCGCCGTCACCAGGTTGATCCACAGGATCTGCACCGGCGTGATCGGCAGCACCATGCCGAACAGCAGGGCGACGATGATGGTCATCGCCTCGCCGGCATTGGTCGGCAAGGTCCAGCTGATGACCTTCTTGATGTTGTCATAGACCGTTCGCCCCTCGCGGACGGCGGCGACGATGGAGGCGAAATTGTCATCCGCCAGCACCAGTTCGGCTGCTTCCTTGGCGGCTTCGCTGCCCTTGAGCCCCATGGCGATGCCTGCGTCCGCGCGCTTGAGAGCCGGAGCATCGTTGACCCCGTCGCCGGTCATTGCCACCGTCAGTCCCTGGGCCTGAAGCGCTGTCACCAGGCGCAGCTTGTGCTCGGGATTGGTGCGGGCGAAGATGTCGGTGTCGAGCACCGCTGCCGCCAGATGGGCATCGTCCATCTGGTCGATGGCGGCACCGGTCAGGACCTGGTCCGGGTTTTGAAGGCCGATCATCCGGCCGATCGCGGCGGCGGTTCCGGCATGATCGCCGGTGATCATCTTGACCCGGATCCCTGCGTCACGGCACTCCGCCACCGCTGTGATCGCTTCAGGGCGAGGCGGATCCATCAGGCCCACCAGGCCGAGCAGGACCAGGCCGCCTTCCACATCGGCAAATCCGATCGATGTCAGCTCGGGCCTGACCCGGCGCGCCGCGATCGCGAGAACCCGCTGCCCTTGAGCCGCCAGTTTTTCCGAGGTTTCAATCCAGTAGGTTTCGTCGAGCGTTTCGTCCGAAGACGCGCCGCGCTGTTGCGCGCACATCTCCAGCACCCGTTCCGGCGCGCCCTTGACGAAAATATCCGCGTGGTCGGGATGGTCATGGTGCAAGGTCGCCATGAAGCGGTGGCGGGCGTCAAACGCGATCGCATCGGTGCGGTTTCGGGCTGAAAACCCATTCTGGACGTCGATGCCCACCTTGCCGGCGAGCGCCAGCAGGGCCCCCTCCATCGGATCGCCCTCGACCGCCCAGAAGCCCTCCCGCCGGTGCAGGGAGGAATCATTGCAGGCAGCGGCGGCGCCGGCCAGTTCGACGAGCTGGTGATGGTCGTGACCCTTGACCGGTGCGTCCGCCAGCAGAATGGCGCCCTCGGGTGCGTAGCCGTTTCCCTCAAGCGAATACACATGGCCGGGCAAGGCGACCGAGGCGACCATCATCTCGTTGCGTGTGAGCGTCCCGGTCTTGTCGGTGCAGATCACCGACACCGAGCCCAGCGTCTCGATGGCGGGAAGCCTGCGCACGATGGTGTTGCGCCTGGCCATGGCCTGCACGCCGACGGCAAGCGTGATCGTCAACACCGCCGGCAACCCCTCGGGAATGGCGGCGACCGAGAGGCCGACAACCGCCATGAACATGTCGGCGAAATCCTGATGCTCGACGAAATAGGCGTAGACCAGCAAGGCGCCTGCGACCAGGAGGATCAGCAATGTCAGCCATCTGGCGAAAACATCCATCTGCTGGACAAGCGGCGTTGTCAGCGTCTCCACCTCCGAGAGCAGTCCGCTGATGCGGCCGATCTCGGAGCTGGCGCCTGTCGCGACAACAAGGCCGCGGCCTTGCCCGCCTGTCACCAGCGTTCCGCTGAACGCCATGCAGGACCGGTCGCCCAGTGCGGACTCCGCGGCAACGGGACCGGTGGATTTGTCAACCGGCACGGATTCGCCCGTCAGGATCGCTTCCTGGACCTGCAATCCGTGCACGCGGATGAGCCGCAGATCGGCCGGCACCTTGTCGCCAGCCTCCAGCAGAACGATGTCGCCGGGAACCAGATCCTCACCTTCGACAGTGCGGCGCTCGCCATCGCGCAACACGGACGCGTGTGGCGCGAGCATCTGGCGAATGGAATCCATCGCCTTCTCGGCCTTGCCCTCCTGAATGAACCCGATAATCGCATTGGCGATCACGACAGCGAGAATGACCGCCGTATCGACGTAATGCTGCATGAACAGCGTCATGACGGCCGAGCCGATCAGCACATAGATCAGGATGTTGTGAAAATGTGAGAGGAACCGGAGGATCACGCTTCGCTTGGGAGCCTGCGGCAACCGGTTCGGCCCATGGATTTCACGGCGGGCCGCGACCTCGTCCTGGCTCAGGCCACCGGCACTCGCCTGCATGGCCTTGAGCGACGCGTCCGTGTCGATCGCGTGGTGAGAGTGTTCCATGGTCAATCTGCTTTCCAGTGTTCTCAAGTCCTTGGCTACATGAAGAATTTTCCCATTTTTCCGAGCCGTGAAAATGATCTGTGTCATGGGACTTGTGCAATTCCGGACGGAAAAACGATATCCGCTTGTGCACGGTGTTTGACAGGCCCGCAACTGAGCGCATTTGACGGCCCGTGAAAAGGGCTTCCTTGCAAATCTTGCCTCTGCAACGATGTGACCGCGCAGGCGGTTGCATTCAAACGTTGGCAACCAAGCCCTGCACGACAGGACCGCAAGGTGATGAAACCACCCCTGAATGGTTCACAATCACCCGTTCCCAAAGCCAAAAAGGCCCGGACGCCAATTGTCCGGGCCTTCTCGTCCGCCGGGAAAGCGGTCATTTCCCCGGCGGTAAGGGGATTGTGGGCCGCCTACTTGTAGCCGATCTCGTTGTAGATTTCCTGGGCGCGGGCCTGGTTCTTGCCAAGCTCGTTGAGGTTGAGCGTGTCGGCGGTGAAGCTGCCGAGACCCTCGACCACCGAAGAGGCGGCGATGCCTTCGACCACAGGATACTCATTGTTGCCGTTGGCGAAATAGGACTGCGCCGAGTCCGAGGTGAAGTATTCGAGCAGCTTGACCGCATTGTCGCGATTTGGCGCATGTGCCGCAACGCCGGCGCCGGAGATGTTGACATGGGTGCCGTTGCCGTCCTGATCGGGGAAGACGATGCCGATCTTGTCAACGCCTTCGCTCAGGCCATCGACCTGGCTGGCAATGCCGCGGGCGAAATAATAGGTGTTGGCGACCGCGATGGCGCATTCACCCGAGACAATGCCCTTGAGCTGGTCGGTGTCGCCACCCTGCGGTTCCCGCGCCAGATTGTCCTTGAGACCCTGCGCCCAGGTCTTCGCCGCCTCGTCGCCATTGTTGGCGATATAGGCGCCCAGCAGTGACAGCATGTAGATGTTGGAGCCGGTGCGGGTGCAGACCAGGCCCTTGTATTTCGGATCGGCCAGCGCCGCGTAGGTCTGCGGCGGCTCGGTCACCTTTTCCTTGTCGTAAAAGATCACGCGGGCGCGCTTGGAAATGCCGAACCAGTGGCCGTCGGGATGACGCAGGCTTTCGGGAAGACGCTCATTGAGAACCTCGGAGTCCACCGGCGACAGCAGGCCCATCTGATCGGCGCGCCACAGGCGGCCGGCGTCGGCGGTGATGAACACGTCGGCGGGGCTGTTGGCGCCTTCAGCCTTCATCCGCTCCATCAGTTCCTCTTCCTTGCCCTCGATCAGATTGATCTTGATTCCGGTGGCTTCGGTGAAATCGCTGTAGAGCCGTGCGTCGGTGTCGTAATGCCGCGACGAATAGATATTGACCTCGCCCTCGGCATGAGCCGGTGCAGCAAGGGCGGCAAAGGCCGCGACGGAAGCGAAAAGCGCGAGCAGGCGCGATGCGGGATTGGTCATGGGGTTCCTCTGGGTGGATGTAAACTTGAATTTCGATGTCATGTTTATAAATCGGGAGTTTTTCTGTCAACCGCCGCAAGCGCAATAAGATGAGTTTTCTCAGAAGGTATTTTTTCGCGATCGCGACGGGACCGGTGACGTGTTCGACAGCGAAAACCATCTCCGGCCGCGTTTGAGGACTATTTTTTGGAGCCTGTCGGAAGTTTGATATTCTTGTCCGCTCTCAGCTACTGTAAGACCTTCCCAATCGCTCGTGACCCGCACCTCCAGCAAGGATCGAGATTTTTCGGTGGGCATTGTGCCCGGACCAGCCCTTTTCGGAGACCAGACATGACGCAAGCACCTGAAACCATCGGCTTTGTCGGCGCCGGCCTGATGGGCCATGGCATGGCCAAAAACATCGTCGAAAAGGGGTATTCCCTGACGGTGATCGCCCATCGCAACCGCACCCCCATCGACGATCTGGTGGGGCGCGGCGCCACCGAGGCACAGTCGATGCAGGAACTGGCAGGCGCCTCTTCGCTGATCTTCCTGTGCCTGACCGGGTCGCCCGAGGTGGAGGCCGCCGTCGCCGCGCTGAAGCCGGGGCTCAAGAAGGGCAGCGTCATCGTCGATTGCTCGACAAGCGACCCCACCGTCACCGAGCGTCTGGCCGGTGAACTTGCCGATATCGGCGTCGATTTCGCCGATGCGCCCCTGAGCCGGACGCCGAAGGAGGCCTGGGAGGGCAAGCTCGACTGCATGGTCGGCGCCACGAATGACCTCTTTGCCCGCATCGAGCCGGTGATCGCCACCTGGGCCGCCAAGATCGTCCATGTCGGCGGCATTGGCGACGGCCACAAGATGAAGCTGCTCAACAATTTCATTTCGCTCGGCTATGCCGCGCTCTATTCCGAGGCGCTGGCGCTGTCGCGCAAGGTCGGCATTCCGGTCACGGAATTCGACAAGGTGATCCGCGGCGGCCGCATGGATTGCGGCTTCTACCAGACCTTCATGGGCTACGCGCTGGAAGGCAATCGCGAGGCCCACAAGTTCACCCTCGGCAATGCCTACAAGGACATGCGCTACGTCGAATCCATGGCCAACGCCGCTTCCGTGACCACCTCCATGTCAAGCGCGGTCAAGAACAGCTTCGCTCTCGCGGTCTCAACCGGCGGCAGCGGCGCCGAGGACTACGTCCCGCATCTGGCAGACTTCATCGCCAAGGCCAACGGGATCGAGTGAATCGGCAGAACACGCCGTCGAGGTCAATGCGTCGGACGTGCAAGGCATTGTTTACGAATGTCTTTTACACTGCGCGCAATGGCCCGAACGTGCCAGCCTGGAAAAACCGAGCATCCCGCTTCGGCTTTTCGAGGCTGAACGCGCTTGCAGGGCGCCCAACAGGACATCCCGATGCGCTTTCTTGCCATGTGGAACCCTTTCACGATCGTCGGCCGCGAGATTGCGTCCGAACGACAGATTGAGGACACGCTTCGGGAACTCTTCAGCTCAAAACCCCATATCCTTGCCGCTTTCGGGGTCGGGCTGGCCTCCCTGACCGCCGGCTTGTCCGGTTCGGTGACGGCAGGCCTGCTGTCGGCGCTTGTGGTGCTGGCATGCCTGGGTTACCGGATCTACATCGAACAGCTCTTCCTCGCACGGGGCCCGGGGGCGCTGGATCCCCGGTGGATCCGTCTTTTCGTGTTCGGATCGTTGCTCTCCGGCTTCGGCTGGGGCCTGTCCGCCGCAATGCTGATGTACGACACCTCGCCGGGCACCCAGATCATCACCGTGGCGGTCGCCTGCGCGATCATGCAGGGCGCTGCCGGCCGGGCCTACATGATCCCCGGCACGGCCTTCATCAACATCGCGCTGGTCATCGGCCAGATGAGCGTCGCGGCCTTTGCCGACGGCAATTATGTGTTTCTTCCCGCCGGCCTTCTCTATTCCGCCTTCCTGGCCTCCTTCATCATGCAGATGGTCAACAACCGGATCCGTCAGTTGCGCGCCGAACAGACGGCCGACCGGCTGCTTTCCGAAATCATCGAGAAGAACGAACTGCTGCGGATTGCCAACGAGACCCTGGCCACCAAGGCCTATGAGGACCCGCTGACCGGCCTGGCGAACCGGCGCAAGTTCGACCTCGTCCTGGCCGAGACCGTCACCGCCGCCCGGCAGGATCGCTCCGCCATCTCGTTGATGATGATCGACGTGGATCACTTCAAGCCGTTCAACGACACCTATGGCCATCAGTCCGGCGACGAATGCCTGCAATTGCTCTCGAGGGCGATCAACGACGTTGTCTCGGGGTTCGACGGCGCGCTTGTTGCCCGCTACGGCGGCGAGGAATTCGTGGTGATCCTGCCCGGCGAGAACGAGACGGCCGCGCTGGCGATGGCCGAGCGCATCCGCGTGGCCGTGCGGCTCACCGCGCTCGACACCCTGCCCAACGCGCCGCCGCGCCAGACGGTCAGCATCGGCTTGGTCTCCTGCCCGCCCGGTTCGGCGACAAGCCGGGAAGAGATGCTCGCCGCGGCCGACGCGGCCCTCTATGAAGCCAAGAAACAGGGGCGAAACCGCATCTGCGTCCACACGCGTTCGGACCCGAAGCTCCTCAAGGCCCTGCCCTGAGCCATACCGCGATCATCCGGAGGCGGGCGACAGGCTTTGGAACCTGCGAGGTGTGATGCCAGGCGGCTCGTCTGAGCCGAACCACGCGGACAGGAGTGCCGCGGCGGCGCGCGCTACAAGGAAAGATGGTGGGCCCGGCAGGATTCGAACCTGCAACCAAGCGGTTATGAGCCGCCGGCTCTACCATTGAGCTACAGGCCCGGAGTTTCCCGATGCGGCGACCGCCGCCTGAAAGCCGCGGCGCGCAGGCTGCGGGCAAGATCCCCGGCCGGACGGTCTGTCCGGATCGACGCGGTTTAGACCAAAATGAAAGCCATCACAAGAGTTTGCGGCGCCATGCCGGCATTCGTCCCGGCTGCGGCCGACAGGCGCGCGCGGACGTTCGGCCAATAGACTGCACGCCAAGGCCTGTCGCGTTCAAACGGGTGTCTTTGAACGATAACGACATGCATTCATTCAAGATGGCAGAGCGACCTTTGGCATCCGGTTGGATGTGCGGCGCTGCGAAGGCCGGGCCTTGCCGGACGCCGTGAATCCGGGCATTGGCATGAGATCGCCGTGGGGCTGCGGCAGACCGGAGGCCATCGCCGCAATGCGTCCACAATCCCCCGCCAAACAGATGGACGACGGGACAATTGCATCAGATCGGAGACTTTTCATGACCTCACTTTCTCCCACAACAGGCAACCGGATCGTGCTCGCGGCCGCGCTCGCCGCCACACTGCTTTCCGCCGCTCCGCGGGCCTACGCCCAGGACGCCAGGACGCCCGCGCCGGGGGTGATCTCGGTGTCCGGCGAAGGTGTGGCCGCCGTCGCGCCGGACATGGCGGTCGTGGCGCTCACGGTGTTGCGCGAGGCCGAGACCGCGCGCGCGGCGCTTGACGCCAACAACGAGGCGATGGCCGCGGTGCTGGCCGCGATGAAGGAAGAAGGCATCGCCGAGCGCGATCTGCAGACCGGCGGCTTCTCGATCCAGCCGCGCTGGGTCTATCCGCAGAACCAGAACGGCACCACCGAGCAGCCCAGGATCACCGGCTACAGCGTCAACAACACGCTGACCGTGCGCATCCGCGATCTCGACCGGCTCGGCGCCATTCTCGACAGCTCCGTCAGCCTCGGCGTCAACCAGGGCGGCGACGTGATCTTCACCAATGACGACCAGGACACCGTGCGCGAAACCGCCCGGCTCAACGCCATCGCCAAGGCAAAAGCCAAGGCGGAAGCAATGGTCGAGGCGCTCGGCGTGTCGCTCGGCCGCATCACGCAAGTTTCCGAGAACGCCTATTCAGCGCCGCCGATGCCGATGATGCGCGCCGAAATGGCGGGCGCCTCCGCCAAGGCCGATTCGGCGGTGCCGGTGGCCTCGGGCGAGAACGAGTACCGCGTCACCGTCAGCGTCAGCTGGGAAATTCAGCAGTAGTGAATCTCGCGGCGCGCCTCGTGCGGCAGGCGCAGGGCTCGCCGCCCAATCCTTAAGACAGGACCGGACAGCACAAGACCCCGGGAAGAGGTTCCCGGGGTCTTGTCGTGCGGGGTCGAAGCAGCGGCCTGAACCATGCCTGCTTAGCGGCGGAAGCCGATGACCGGGCAATGGCGCTCATTGGCGAAGATCACGCGGGCCGGACGGTGATGGCGGAAGCCCTCGACAACGACCCGGCGCGGACCGGCGCCGACGATTTCGGCGCGGCGAACGCCCATGTGGCGGGCCTTGTCGACGGCCTGGTGCGGGCTGCAGAAGCTGCGGCCGCGGTCCCAGCCGTGGCCCCGGTCCCGGCCAGGGCCGCGGCCACGGTCCCAGCCGCCGCGGCGGTCATGGTCGCGGACGACGATGCTGCCGCCGGGGCCGCCGATGGACAGTTCGAAGCCGATGCCGCCGGCATTTGCGGCAGGTGCGGAAGCAGCGATGCCGGCAGTGGCGACAACGAGGGCGGCGAGGGCATTGCGGATGAAAGCGTTCATGACTGTTCTCCTGGTGTGAGGGCGCTTGCGCCTTGGGGGTGTCCCGGGTTTCGATCCTGTCTCAACCGGTGTCCCGATCGATTGACCCCACACTAGTCCCGCCAGTCTGAACCGAACCGGAACCGCCCGTTCATGATGCATTCAGCTTGCAGGAGCAGACAGCGCCGCGATCCTGTGCCCCATCGCTGGCCGAGGGCGGCTACCCTCGCCGGCGTTTCTTTTCCTCACAAGAAACAGGAATGGTCACAAGACAAGCGCCGCGCATCCGACTGGACGCGCCGCGCTGCAACATCTTGAATGAATGCACGTCGTTATCGTTCAAGCGAATCCGTTTGAACGCGACTGGCTTCAGAAGCCTGCCGGGACCAGGAGCAGGATCTCCAGATCGCGTTCGGGATAGAAATCCGTCTTCTTCATCTCGAAGGTCGTGGGCCCGGTCTTGGTCACGCCTTCGCCGCAGAAGCTGACCACGTTTCTGGTATCGCCCTTGTCGATGGTCAGCGTGAACGAGCCGATCGGCCCGGCCCAGTTGTTGCCGGTCATCAGGATGTAGGAAATCCAGTTCTCGACATAGAGCGGCATTCCCGTCTCCAGCGTCGCCTTGCGGTTTTTCTGCGCGATCCGCACCATGGCGTCATCGAGACAGTATCGCTTCTCGTATTCAGCGAAGCGCTCGCCGCGCGGCTCGCCGTTCTCGTCGAGATAGGTGACATCGACCGTGCCGCCGACGCTGGTCGTGTAGCGGTGGCTCACGGTCACCTCGCTGTTGGCCGGGTAGACGGTCTTCCACCAGTAGACCGATTTCAGCGTCCAGAGCGGCACCAGATGGTCCTTCATGCCGCTGCCGTCGTCCCATTGCTCGATGCCGATGAGGCCAAGCCCCCTGAACCGCTCGACCGCTTGCGGGCCGAGCCTCGACAGCGCGGCAGCGGTCGCCTCCGCACCCGGCATCAGCGGAATGTTTTCAGCTTTGAGCTCCGCGCTCAGGTCGACATCGTGGACGACAGCCTGCTGCTGCAGTTCCGCCTTGATCGGCACTCCATCCTGGCTCGCCTCGAAGCCGAGGAAATTGTCGCCTGCATCGGGATCGACCGCGACCATCCTGTCGTAGCCGCCTTCAATGTCGGGAACCGGGAAGGCAACCAGCGCCTCGACGTCCCTGTCTGTGATGTTGCGGAACCGGTATTCGACACGAACCTCGCGGGGCGAAATATAGAGCTTCTCCTCCACCATGGAGATCGCGTCGGTCTGCACGAAAACCAGGCCGCCGGTCTTCATCTCGGCGGTGGTGTCATTGGCCCTTGCCGCTTGCGCCACTGAAAACAGCATCAGGATTGCGAGTGCAGTGAACTTCATCGACGCCATGACCGATCCTCTTGATTGCGATGATCGGAGGTAATCAGCCGCCGCACCATTGCGCAACAGAATTCGCCGGCGTCAGCACTTGGCGCGTCCCGCGCGCTCCCCGCACCTCACAGCGTCTTCCCCCAGACCTGCAAGGACTTGACGGTTTCCGCCGTCGCGCCGAGGTCGCGCCAGGAGAAGTCCGCCACAAGGCCCTCGATCGGCCGGTAGCCGAGCCGCCGCCAGAAGGCGTCGAGCGGCACGTAGTCGGACGGACGGGCCGGATGATCGGCGGGCCGCATGACCGAGGCGAAGACGCTGCGCGAAAAGCCCTGGGCGCGGGCGGCCGCCTCGCGCAGCTCGAAGAAGCGTCGTCCCGCGCCCTGCCCCCGGTAGTCTGGCAGCAGCACCGATTCGGCCAGGTAGAAGAAGTCGCGTGGATCGAGCCCGGCCTTCGCAAAGGGGCTTGCGAATTCGTCGGCGTGATCGGCAAGCGGCGCCGCCGTCGCCGCGCCGGCCATGCGCCCCGCGCCATCGCGCGCAGCGATGATCACGGCGCCCGGGGAGGCGGCGAATCGGGCGAGATAGCGCCGTTCATAGGCCGCATCGCCCTCGTAGAGATAGGGCCAGGCGGCAAAGACGGCGATCCTGAGCCGCGCCAGATCCTCGAGCGCGGCGCCGATCTCGTCCGCGCCCAGCACCGAGAAGGTGAGCGGCGGCGTGGCCGTCAAGCGCTTGCGCCTCAGCCGGCCTTGACCTGGGCGATCCAGCCCGGAAGGTTGTAGCTCATTGTCACCCGGCTGATGAGCCCGTCGTCGATCTCGAAGAAGATGCCCGCGGGCAGCGAGTAGCGCTGGCCATTGGCTTCGGGCAGGCCCTCGTCGGTCGCCAGATAGGTGCCGCGCACGGTGAATTCGGCCGCCGCGCGGCCTCCGCTCTCGTCCACCATGATGGCGATGTCGCCGAGTTCCTCGTCATAATGCCGGTTCATCTTGGCGTTGAACCAGCGGAATTTCTCCTTGCCGATCTCGCGCCCGCCCTGGTTGATGTCGTGGGCCACGTCATCGGTGAGGCAATCGAGCATGCCGTCGGAGTCCTTGGCGTTGAAGGCCTCGAGATAGCGGCGGATCAGGGCTGTGGTGTCGTCTCGGCTCATGGCGGGGCTCCTTTGTGAAGGTGGTGGCGCACAGGTGCCACAGGCGAAGGGCGCGATGCAAGGGCAAAGGCGGAGTGCAGCATGCCGGGGACTGGATTGCGCGGCCGCCTTGCGGGCGATGGCCGAGGTGTCACCGGCCTGGGCGTCAATGTGGGGGCGCCGCGCCGTCGCCGCCCTCGCCGTCGGCACCGTAGGACGCCTCGCCACCCTCTTCCCCGCCAGGGCCATCGTGAGGCCGCCGCCCCGCCATCGTCATCCTCGGCCGTCGTGCCGAGGATCTGCCGGCCCCTCGGGTTTTCGGCTGGACCAACTGTGGCGCGGCGGGCTGCGGCAGATACTCGGGACAGGCCCGAGTATGACGGCGGAGGGGGCGGATGCCCGGGGCCAAGGATGACGAAACGAGGGGCCGGCGGTCGGGGCTTCGGCTTTGCTTCGCCCGAAAGTCAACCGTGCCCAGCGAGGCAGCCGGGCGCACTGCCGCGCGACAAATGCCGCCGGGGTGTGGTCAGGAAGGCAGTCCGGAGGGCCGCGCGGGGCAGTGCCTTCGGAGGTATGTGTTTTGCCCATGCCGGGTGTCAGCCGGCATGGGCAAGGGGGTGGCGCTGACAGCGCGCGGCCCGGAACTCGCCGGATGGCGTCCCCACCCGACAGGCGTCGGCCTCGCACGCACACGGAGCTGGCTTATCCACCGGCCCCTCATCGGGGCTCTCCGCCCGGGTTGCCCCGGCCGCGGGTCGGGACTCGATCCGCGAGAGATGCTTTGGGCGCGAATTCCGGCACGGACCCTGCGCGCGCTCTTGGGTGATGCCGGCCCCCTGAGGCGGGATCGCCCGGGGAGTTCGCATCGAGCGCGGCATGTCCGCCACAGGCCCGGACCGCTGGCCCCCGCCCTCGCCCGCATGTCGCGGACGGATCGGGACCCGGCCCGGTGGCTGGCTTTGCACGGCGCTCAAGAGCGCCGCCCGCCAGCGGAACCGCGTTGGCCATCGCCTCCCCGGAGTGCGCGCCTTGCGTCGAGACGCGGCGCACCGGGGCATTCCCTTCCGCCTGGCCCGATACGCTCGCGAGACCATCCGGCAGCGGAAGTGCAACGATGATCGCATGCGGGTGGAAGGTGGGGAAAAGATCGGGCGGATTTTCGGTTAAGTGACTGGACTTGTTGGAACGGCTGAGCGGGTCTATCCACGTTTTCGGGACGGTTCCTGCACGTCGTGACAGGTGCGCGGCGGCTTGGCACGCCCCCTGCGTCGTCCCCCCGCCCTCGCCATCATCACGCCCGGCCCGCCTCTCCGTCGTCATCCTCGGCCGTCGTGCCGAGGATCTGCTGGCCCCTCGGGTTTTCCCGCTGGACCAACTGTGGCGCGGCGGGCGGCGGCAGATACTCGGGACAGGCCCGAGTATTGCATACTTGGCTCCGGCACGCACAGACCTGCATCGACACCCTGCAACAGGCCAGGCACCCGGACCAAACCCAAGTGCGAATGGCCAAGGTAAAGGGGCGGCACTGCGGTGATACGGGAGCAATCTCCGCAAATCCTGACAGACGGAACACCGCGCTTACCCCCCCATGAAAAGAAGGGACAAGGGCGCGCATGCGTCAGCATCCTTGTGATCCTCACGGAGGCCGGGGCGCATGTGTATTGTGTTGCCCGGTTGTGCCGACAGGTCTGACCCAAGCCAAAACAGCCTTGTCTGGAATGACCCTTCGCCCGGGGGGCGCAGTCGTCCCGCAGGTCACTTCGCAAGGGGCGACGATTACGACCCTGCCTGCATCAGCCGATATCCGCTTTTTTCGGAGGTCTCGGGCATCCAGCGGTCAATCATCGCGCCGAGTTTCTCAGGCGATATCGGTTTGGAGAGATAATCATCCATTCCTGCCGCAAGGCAGCGATCTTCGTCACCCTTCAGGGAATGGGCGGTGACCGCGATGATCGGCGTAGGCGAAAGCCCGTCGCGGGCTTCAATGGAGCGAATCTCCGCCGTCGCTTCCAGACCGTTGAGCTCCGGCATCGACACATCCATCAGCACCAAAGTTGGCCGCAGCTCTGCCCACAGGCGCACGGCTTCGCGTCCGTTGACGGCAAGCCTGTGCTCATACCCCATGCCATCCAGCGTCTGCTGAAACACGATCTGGTTGATCTGGTTGTCTTCAGCCACCAGCACCAAAGGCTGGGTCCGATCCACGGGAACATGCGCTGCCTCAACATCATGAGACAGATCTGGGGCTTCTTTCGGCGAGGTCGATTTCACGTCCGCCAGAGGAGAGCTGGCAGGTTGATGGGAGTTGGCCGCTCGCTTTTCCGCTGGCAGGTTAACGGCATGCGGCTGATTGAGCGCCGACTGAACGGTCTTGCGCAACTGAGCGGTGCGAACCGGTTTGGTCAGTTGAGCGAAGATTTCGAGGTCATTGAGCGCCTGAAGTTGATCGGCCTGGTCAACAGACGACAGGATCAGGATAGGCGTATCGGCGATCAGCGGGTCGGAGCGGATCTCCTGCGCCACTTCGGCACCAGACATTCCGGGCATCTGGAAATCGAGAACCACCAGATCAATGCCTATCCCCAAGCTCGAACGGGCATGCCGCAAAAGGTCAAGCCCGATTTCTCCGCCTTCCACCGCGACACAGTCAAATCCCCAGTCGCGGATCTGCTCGGTCAGGATCATGCGGTTGATTGCGTTGTCGTCGATGACCAGGACCCGCCGGCCGGGCAGGTTGGTCGACGGATCCTTCTCCGCAACCGGTTCTCCATGCACATCCATTTCAATGGTGAAGCTGAAGGTCGAGCCGACACCGACCTCGCTTTCAACCTCGATCTTGCCGCCCATCAGCTCCACCAGCCTTGTGGCGATGGCGAGGCCCAGGCCGGTGCCTTCATGCTTCCGGGTGGAGGAGCCGTCCACCTGGCTGAACTTGTCGAAAATACTGTCGAGTTTCTCGGGAGGAATGCCGATGCCGGTATCGCGCACAGCAACCGAAATCGCCAGCCGCTCAGCCTGATCGCCCGTATTGATCTTGCGCCAGTTGATATCGACCATGACATGGCCCTGCTCGGTGAACTTGACCGCATTGCCGACGAGATTGGTCAGAATCTGCCTCAACCGGCCCGGATCGCCGATCAGCTTGTCCGGCAAACCCGGAGCGATGCGGACAACCAGTTCGATGTCCTTCTCGACAACTCGCGATGACATCAAAGTCGCCACATCTTCGGTGGTGTCGATGAGATTGAACGGCTTCGGGCTCAGCACCAGTTGACCGGCGTCAATCTTCGAGAAGTCGAGAATGTCGTTGATGATTTCCAGCAGCGCATTGCCTGACTTGAGGATCACATCGGTGAAAGTGCGCTGCCGCGTATCAAGGTCGGTCCGGGTCAGGAGTTCGGCCATCCCCAGCACGCCGTTCATCGGCGTGCGGATTTCGTGACTCATGGTGGCCAGGAATTCAGACTTCGCCCGATCTCCCGTTTGCGCCTTCGTCAGCGCCAGATCAAGCTCGCGGGTCTTGCCCTGCAGCCGCTTGATCATCTGCCGGATGATGATGTCGATCGGCACGAACACGCCAAGACCCAGCACCACCAGGATTCCCATGGTCGCCAGGAGATAGCGCTGCAGCAGCGCGCCCTGGATCAAGGAAAGCTGGGCGAGGTGGTCGCGGAACTGCTGCTGAACATAGGTGTTTGAAGGCCGAATGACTTCTTCGTACAGCGCATGGATTTCGCGGCCGGCCCAGTACATGTCCTGCTTGGTCCGCGCAGCGTCGATGCGTTCCGCACCGAGCATCTGAAGGTAATGCAGGAACGGATCGGCATTCGTCATATAGCGCGACCGGGACTGGATTTGATGGACCATCTGGGCCGGCGCGCGTTCCCATTCCTTCCTGAGATGGGCGATCTTCCATCGGGCCCGCTCAAACCGGAACCGCAAGCTCGATATCGCCGAGATGATGTCGGGATCGACAGCCATTTCGGCACGGATCCTCTGCTTCTCCGCCAGGGTCGCATTGACAAGCCGTGGGTCAACATTGGCCTGGTAGGCAGTGTAGGTCAGCGACAGCCGGTTGCTTTGGTCGGCGATGGCGGCCATGTCCTGGTCAAGCTCGGCGAAACGCTCGGACAAATTGCTGATCTGCTGAATGACGTCGTTGCGCTTACTCTGCTCGAGGAAGAAGAATGTGCAGATGATCGCGATCGCCGTCAACGACACGACAAAGCCTATGCGTAACGAGATGACTGATCGGCGCGCAACCGCGGTTTCAGCCTGATCTTTGCGTATCTCGGTCATGTTTCTGGCAGCACCTGTTTTTCAGGATAATGCCGCGAGTTGGTTAATAAACTCGTATAAAGAGGCCTGTATGGGGCGCTTCACGCCATCAAAATTCGGCCCGGGCAGGGCCGGCTCTTACCGGTCGCGGCTGGCAATGAACCCGGCGGCTTCGATCAAGGGGCCGGCCCCCGCTCCAAACGGTTCAAGCAGCAGCGCCGCTTCCTCGACCAGGCCATCGAGCTTGCGCCGTGCCGCATCGACGCCGTGAAGCGACACCAATGTCGCCTTGCCGCGTCCGGCATCCTTGCCCGCGGCCTTGCCCAGGGTGGCGGCATCCGAGGTCACATCCAGCAGATCATCCGCCAATTGAAAGGCAAGCCCGATGACGTCGCCGAACCTGGTCATCCGGGCGAGGGTTTCGGCGTCTGCCCCGGAAGCAATGGCGCCTGCCGCGCAGGCATAGCGCAGCAATGCGCCGGTCTTCATCGCCTGAAGCCGCACCACTCCAGCCTCATCCGGCGATACCCGCTCGGCCTGAAGGTCCAGCGCCTGACCTCCGACCATGCCGCCGGCGCCGGAAGCCCGGGCAAGCTGGTTGATCAACGCCAGTCTGGTACAGTCCGGCAAAACCGTTTCGGGTGCGGAAAGAATATCAAAGGCCAGGGTCAGAAGCGCATCGCCGGCCAGAATCGCCGTCGCCTCGTCAAAGGCGATGTGGACCGTCGGCTGGCCGCGCCTGAGGTCGTCATCATCCATTGCAGGAAGGTCATCGTGAATCAGCGAATAGCAGTGAATGCATTCCAGTGCAGCGGCAACGCGCAGTGCCGCAGCCTCCGGCCCGCCCAGAAGCCGCGCGGTCTCCAGCACCAGAAACGGGCGCAGCCGCTTGCCGCCATTGAGCACCCCGTGGCGCATCGCGCTCATCAGCTGCTGGGGACGGGCGATCTCGCCGTCGAGCGGCATGTCTGAAAGCAGTGCCGCAAGCAGCGCCGCCACATCCTGTGCCGCAGCGTCGAGCCGCGCGGCGAAGCTGTCTGTGTGAACCCGGTCCATGCCGGTTTCTTGCCATGCCGTGCAGCGCGCGGCAATGGCTTGTTTGCCCCGAAGAAATCCCCGGCGCGATGGGCGGACCAGCGTCCGTCGGGATGAATGAGCCACGGCGGGAATGGCGCGGGGAGCGCGGCTTTGGACTGGCCATCCGCGCGCAAGCTAGATAAGGACATGAGCCAGGCCTCGGCAGGCGGCATCTTTCATCCAGGGAAAGTCAGGTGACCAGACAGGATTCCAGCGATATTGTCGGAGAGAGGCGGGACACAGGCCGACCGCCCCGCCGCCGGTCGATTTTCCGGCGCGTTCTGTCATGGGCCTTCGTCCTCGTGGTCCTGGCGGTCGGCCTGCCCTATCTGCTGATTCCGCTCTATGCCATGCCGCAGATCCGTCCGGTCTCCACCCTGATGCTGGGCGAGATGATGTCGGGCCGGGCCTATGAGCGCCAGTGGGTCGATTTCGATGCCATCGCCCCTGTTCTGGTGCAGTCGGTGATGATGTCGGAAGACGGTCAGTTTTGCACCCATTCCGGCATCGACTGGAAGGAGCTCAATCTGGTGATCGATGACGCGCTGGTCGGCGAAGCCACCCGCGGCGCCAGCACGATACCGATGCAGACCGCGAAGAACCTGTTTCTCCCATCAACCCGTTCAGTGGTGCGCAAGGCGCTGGAGATCCCGCTGGCCATGTGGATGGATATGCTCTGGACCAAGCGGCGTACGATGGAAATCTATCTCAATATCGCCGAATGGGCGCCGGGGGTCTATGGCGTCGAAGCCGCCGCTCAGGCCTATTTCGGCGTGCCGGCCGCCAAACTCTCGGCCCGCCAGTCCGCGCTCCTTGCCGTCACCCTGCCCAACCCGATCAAGCGCAATGCCGCCAACCCCTCGCGCGGCATGACACGCCTGGCCGGCATCATTGAAAAGAGAGCCGCCCAGTCCGGCGCCTACATCAAATGCCTTTATGATTGAGTTCAAGGGAATTGGCTTTTCCCGCCTTGCTGCGCATGCAAGGGATTGAACTCCCATCATCGTGAGGTGCGCCCATGGCCGGCCCGGTCCTTTACATTGGCAACAAGAATTATTCCTCCTGGTCGTTCCGGCCCTGGATCGGCATGCGCGTGACCGGCATTGCGTTCGAGGAAAGTCTGGTCCCTTTCGACATGGCCCGAGGCAATCCCGCGTTCAAGGCATTCTCGCCCACCGGCAAGGTCCCGGTCCTGGTCGACGATGGCGCCACCATCTGGGAATCCCTGGCCATCCTTGATCATGTCGCCCGCAAGCATCCGGGCTCGGGCCTGTGGCCCGAGGATCCAGTAACGCGCAGCAAGGCCATGGCGATGAGTTCCGAGATGGTGTCCTCGTTTCAGGCCTTGCGGTCCGCCTGCCCGATGAACATGCGGCGCGAGCGCCGGCCAATCGCCCTGACACCCGCCATTCTCGCCGACGTCGCTCGCATCCAGGCCCTGTGGAGCGAGTGCCTCGAGCAGCATGGCGGACCGTTCCTGCTGGGCGGGTTTTCGATCGCCGACGCCATGTTTGCGCCGGTGGTCAACCGTCTTGACGTCTATGCCTTCGAAACCCGGCCCGATGTGGCGGGCTACATGTCCCGGATGAAGCAGCTGCCGGCGTGGCGCGAGTGGGAAGCGGCCGGCCGCGCCGAACCATGGGTCGTCGAGGAAGACGAGGCCTGAGGGAGTGGCTGATGCGGCAGAGCCCGAGCGGGTTTCCGGTGGCAAAAAAATGCGCGCCAACGCTGGTCAAACCCGCAATTGCCATGTATAAGCCCGTCAAATTTCCGAAATCGGCATGCGTCAGTTTCGGCCCCCGGGTCGGCCGTCGATCATGTCTAAATGTTGAACTGGAGTTCGTCATGGCTGTTCCGAAGCGTAAAACCTCCCCGTCCAAGCGCGGCATGCGCCGCTCGGCTGACGCCCTCAAGGCCCCGACCTATGTCGAGGACAAGAATTCCGGCGAACTGCGCCGCCCGCACCACATCGACCTGAAGACAGGCATGTACCGCGGCCGCCAGGTTCTGACGCCGAAGGAAACCGCATAAGCTTTCTCTAAGCTTGTCGAGGCTTGAAAGCCGGTCCATCGCGGACCGGCTTTTTGCGTTTGTGCGCAACGCGCAAGCAAACAGCTGATCCGATCCACTCTGCCGGAACGCCACACGAAAACGCCCGGAAGCCGAAGCTTCCGGGCGCGATCAAATCACAGCGACCAGCCTAGCCAGCCGGTCTCAGGTTTGACTTTTCAGTCAGCCTGGATGGTCGAAACGGCAGTCTTGCCGGTGCGACGGTCTTCAGCGGTGTCGAAAGACACCTTCTGGCCTTCGGCCAGACCGCGCATGCCAGCGCGCTCAAGTGCAGTGGCGTGTACGAACACGTCCTTGCTGCCGTCGTCAGGTGCGATGAAGCCGAAGCCCTTTTGGTCGTTGTAGAATTTGACAGTACCGGTTTTCATGGGGGGAGTCCTTTATGTCCATGAATGCATTTTCCGGCGCAAGCGCTCTTTAAAGCGCTCGGCGCAGGCGTTCGTCATCGAATTTAAGTGAAGTGTTGAGCCTGTCTCCGCCTCTGGCGGTGAGCAACCAAGTCGTCCGGTCAAAAATCGATGGGTCATCTATACACTGTTTTTTCGCTCTGCACAAGCAAAAGCGATAGCAGGCAAAAACACACCGCAGGAGACGGGGGCCCGGGCAGGCGTGCCCCGTCAGGACGGCATCGTATAAGCCCGGGTCAAGCGGCCGCCGCGGCTCCTGCCGACCGGCCGCGGACCGCACGGAACGGCACCAGCCGGCGGCGATCTTCGTCCCACAGGGCAAGCGGCACGCACTTGAAACTCTCCCACAATGTCAGCCGGCCGATCTGGCCGAGCTCGGGGAAGTCCTTGAGCACTTGCGGCAGCCGGTAAAACGGAATCCGGCTTGAAAGATGGTGCACATGGTGGATGCCGATATTGCCGGTCACCCACATCAGCGGCCTGGGCAGATCGTAAAACGAGCTTCCGTGCAGGGCGGCCTGTTCACGCTCCCACTCCGGAGCGTGATCCCAATGGGTCGGATTGAACTGATGCTGGACATAGAACATCCACACGCCCAACGACGCGCCGATCAGCATGATCGGCAGGTGAATGATCAGGAAGGCCTTGAAGCCGACAAGCATCCCCAGTCCGATCCACATCGCCGCGATCGCCAGATTGGTCACCATCACGCTGGTCCAGGACATGACCCCGTCCTTCAGGGCCGCGACCGGCAAACGGTGCTGCAGCATGAAGATGAAGGCAGGCCCGATGCCGAACATCACCAGCGGGTGACGGTAGAGCCGGTATTTGAGCCGCCCGATCCGCGACAACGCCAGATATTCCTTCACGGTCAGCGTATCGATGTCGCCAACGCCGCGCCGGTCGAGATTTCCCGATCCGGCATGATGGATCGCATGCGAACGGCGCCAATAATCATAGGGGGTGAGGGTCAGCACACCGAGCGCGCGGCCGACCCGGTCATTCCATTTGGCCGTCGTGAACATCGACTGATGGCCGCAATCATGCTGAATGATGAAAAGCCGCACCATCATCAAAGCGGCCGGGATGGACAACAACAATGTCAGGAGGATGCTGTAGGACAGCGCAAACCACATCAGAACCCACAACGAAACCAGAAGCCCGAAGGTAAGGACTGTTTCAAACGCGCTGCGCCGGTTGCTGGGCAGCCTGTAAGGCTGCAAACGTCGCACCCATTCCCGCGCCGATCCTGTCGTCATGCGTACTTCTCCCGATCTTTTTGTAGTGTCAGGCGTGGCCCGTGGCCTTGCCTTTTGCAAGTGGATGGGCGGGCTTAACACGTTGTCGGTCGAAACGGCACCCTTTTCTGCCTGGCTCTAACACTTCACGATGTGTCACATCGTCACTGTGAATGTGAAGCGCATGGTAATTTACCCCAATCGGAAATCTCTGTAACGGTAATTTTTAATCGATTTAAACGGAAACATCATGTCATCCCCGAGTCTTGCAGCGCGCCCCTTTCTGTCCCCCGAACGCTTTGCCGTCTCCCTGATGTTTCTGGCCAACGGCTTTCTGATCGGCAGCTGGGCGCCGAAAATCCCCGAATTCGCCATCAGGCTCGATCTCGATGAGGGCGCTCTGGGCCTGATGATCATGTGTTTCGGCATCGGATCGCTTTGCGCCATGCCGCTGGTCGGGCTGCTGATATCGAGAAGCGGGTCGCGCATGCCGGTGCTGTGGCTTGCGGCCATGACGGTGACCAGCCTGCCGCTGGTCACGCTCGCGCCCTCGATCTGGACGGCGGCGATTGCGTTGTTCCTGTTCGGCGGAATGATCGGCGGCATGGATGTCGCCATGAACGCCAACGCCGTCGAGGTGGAAAAACGCCTCGACCGGGCCATCATGTCCTCCTGTCATGGATTCTGGAGCCTTGGCGGCGTCGCCGGCGCAACCTTGGGGGGACTGCTGATCGCCTATTTCGGGGTCCATGTTCATGCCCTGCTGGCCTCCCTTCTGGTCGTGCTCGCACTCGCATTAGCCTGGCCGCGTTTGCTTGCGGATCCGCCGCCGGTGCATCCTGATCATACTTCCCCGAACATGACCGCGGCTCCCCGGCCCGGTTTGCTGACCGCCGGCGCCACGGTATGGCTGACCGGCATCATCTGTCTGATCATGATGACCCCGGAAGGAGCCGTTCTCGATTGGGGTGCTCTCTACCTGCGCCAGGAACTGGCGGCCAGCCCGGCGCTCTCGGGGCTGGCATTCGGCGCCTTTTCCGCCGCCATGGCGCTGATGCGGTTCCTCGGCGACCTGGTGCGCGACCGGCTCGGTGCGGTGAGAACCTTCCAGATTTCCGCAACCCTTGCGATGATCGGGCTTGGCGCCGCAGGCCTCGCGCCTTCCGCAGAATGGGCTGTGGCAGGATTTGCGGTCGCCGGTCTGGGACTTGCCAACACCGTCCCGATCGCTTTTTCGGCCGCAGGCAACCTGCCTGGCCTGCCTCAAGGCATGGCGATCTCGATCGTCACCTTCATGGGCTATTCCGGCCTTCTGTTCGCACCGTCGGTGATCGGCTTCATCGCCGAGCATACGGGCTTCGCGCCGATCTATCTTGCAATCCCGGTCTTCATTGCCATTGCGCTGGCGTTCTCAGGCCTGATGCGCCATGCCGACCGGGTGGCAAGCTGACGCGCCAGGGCGATGTCAGCCCGACCCCGCCTTGGTCATCCAGGCCAGACTGTCCAACGTCGCGCCCCTTGGCCGGTATTCACATCCGACAAACCCCTTGTACCCCAGTTCATCCAGCACCTCGAGAATCCGGAAATCATCGAGTTCACCCGATCCCGGCTCATTTCGGTGAGGCACGGAGGCGATCTGGACATGGCCGATAACGGGCAGCAGGCTTTCAAGTCCCCGGATCACATCGCCATGCAGGATCTGCCGATGATAGATGTCAAATTGAAGCTTGATGTTCTCGCGGCCAAGATCAGCGATCAGATCGGCGGCGTCATCGAAATTCCTGAGAAAATAACCCGGCATGTCGCGACCGTTGAGGGGTTCGATCAGCACGTCGATCCCCTGCTCCGCGGCCGCATCTGCCGCAAACGCCAGGGAGTCCCGGTAGGCGGCGCGATGCCGTTGGCTGCCCGGATCGGCAAGGCCTGCCATCATGTGCAGCCGCGACGCCCCGATGACCGTGGCATACTCGAGTGCGCTGCGGACGGATTGCTGGAATTCGGCCTTGCGTTCCGGCAGGGCCGCCAGTCCGCGCTCGCCTTTCGCCCAATCGCCCGGCGGCAGGTTGAACAACACCTGCTCGACGCTCGCTGCAGTCAATCGCAGGGCAATCTCCTGAGCCGGATAATCATAGGGAAAAAGAAACTCGACCGCGCCAAAGCCCGCTTCTGCCGCGGCCTCGAACCGGTCCAGGAACGCATGTTCTGTGAACATCATCGACAGGTTGGCGGCAAAGCGCGGCATCGGCGGTCCCTACAACATTGCGCGGGCCAGGCTCACCCGGCCACACAATCGGCAAAATAGCGCACCACGCCATCGCTGCCGGTTTCCTGCACCAGGCCATGGATATCGGTCTCGAATCCGGGGCATTCGCGCGCGAACTCGCGGTTGAATTTCAGATATTCCACGATCTTCCTGTTGAACACTTCGCCCGGAATCAAGAGCGGTATGCCGGGCGGATAGGGCGTCACCAGGCTCGTGGTGATGCGGCCTTCGAGATCGTCGATTGCCACGCGCTGCGTCGTCCGGTGCGCGATGTGCGCAAACGCGTCGCTGGGCTTCATCGCCGGTGTGTGATCGCTCAGATACATGTCGGTCGACAGGATCGCCACGTCATACTTGGCGTAGAGCGAATGCACGTGCTGGCACAGATCGCGCAGACCCATCTGCTCGTAGCGCGGCTGCTTGGCGCAGAATTCCGGCATGATGCGCCACATCGGCTGGTTCTGGTCGTAATCGTCCTTGAACTGCTGCAACTCGGTCAGGAGCGAGTTCCAGCGGCCCTTGGTGATGCCGATGGTGAACATGATGAAGAAGCTGTAGAGCCCGGTCTTCTCCACCACGACGCCGTGTTCGGCGAGGTATTTGGTGACGATAGAGGCCGGAATGCCGGTGTCCTCGAATCGCCCGTCAAGATTGAGACCGGGGGTGATGATCGTGGCCTTGATCGGATCGAGCATGTTGAAGCCCGGCGCCATGTCGCCAAAGCCGTGCCAGGAATCCTCGCCATCTGATTTCTGCACGCCTTCGGCATCGGTCCGTTTCAGCACCCAGTCCTTGGTGTGGCCGATGCCTTCCTCCTCCAGCTTGGCCGGGCCCCAAACCTGGAACCACCAGTCATCCTCGCCGAATTCGTCATCGACCTTGCGCATGGCGCGGCGGAAATCGAGCGCCTCGGCGATGCTTTCCTCCACCAGCGCTGTGCCGCCGGGCGGCTCCATCATCGCCGCCGCCACATCGCAGCTGGCGATGATCGAGTATTGCGGGCTGGTCGAGGTGTGCATCAGATAGGCCTCGTTGAAGAGGTGCCGGTCGAGCTTGGTGTCCTGGCTGTCCTGCACCAGCACATGGCTTGCCTGGCTGATGCCGGCAAGCAGCTTGTGAATGGACTGCGTGGCGTAGGTGACAGAATGCATCGGCCGCTCGCGCTTGCGCCCCATCGAGTGGTAGCTGCCATAGAACGGGTGGAACGCCGCATGCGGCAGCCAGGCCTCGTCGAAATGCAGATTGTCGACATAGCCGTCCAGCAGGGTCTTGATGGTCTCGGTGTTGTAGAGAACGCCGTCATAGGTGGATTGCGTCAGCGTCATGATGCGCGGCTTGACTGTGTCGGCGTCGACGCCTTCGAGCAGAGGATTGGCGCGGATCTTGGCCTTGATGGACTCGATCTCGAACTCGCTCTGCGGGATCGGGCCGATGATGCCGTAATGGTTGCGCGTCGGCTTCAAGAACACCGGGATCGACCCGGTCATGATGATCGAGTGCAGGATCGACTTGTGGCAATTGCGGTCCACCACCACCACGTCGCCCGGCGCCACGGTATGGTGCCAGACCATCTTGTTGGATGTCGAGGTGCCGTTGGTGACGAAGAAGCAATGGTCGGCATTGAAGATCCGCGCGGCATTGCGCTCGGATGCGCCGATGGCGCCGTTGTGATCGAGCAGCTGGCCCAGTTCCTCCACCGAGTTGCAGACGTCTGCGCGCAACATGTTTTCACCGTAGAACTGGTGATACATCTGGCCGATCGGGCTTTTCAGGAACGCCACGCCACCGGAGTGGCCGGGGCAGTGCCAGGAATAGGACCCATCCTCGGCATAATTGAGCAAAGCCTTGAAGAATGGCGGCTTGATGCCTTCGAGATAGCTCTTGGCCTCGCGGATGATGTGGCGCGCCACGAATTCCGGCGTGTCCTCGAACATGTGGATGAAGCCGTGCAGCTCGCGCAGGATGTCGTTGGGCAGGTGCCGGCTGGTCTTGGTCTCACCATAGATGTAGATCGGCACATCGGCGTTCTTCCAGCGCACTTCCTCGATGAAATTGCGCAAATTGACGACCGCCGGATCGACGTCCGGCCCGGGGCTGAATTCCTCGTCGTCAATCGACAGGACGAAGGCGCTGGCGCGCGACTGCTGCTGGGCGAATTGCGACAGGTCGCCATAGCCCGTCACGCCGAGCACTTCGAACCCCTCGTTCTCAATGGCCTCGGCCATGGCGCGGATACCCAGGCCCGAGGAATTCTCCGATCGGAAATCCTCGTCGATGATGACGATGGGGAAGCGAAATTTCATGGCGTTTTCCTGGCGGGAGGGCGTTGGATGAGGTCCTACAGCAAAATTCCGGGATACGGAATGGATTTGAACACAGCCGCGGACGCGGGATCACGGATCCTGACGCATCAGGCGTACGGAACCCCAAGCGCGAACGATGTCTCTCAGTCTGAATCGGCTGACCGTTCATAACCCTGGAACATGTCAGTTTGACGGAATTATGCCGTCGGCAAGACGGGCGGTGAGCCTGGACATCTGGATTGCGGCGGGGCGGATCAACCGGCTTCTCCGATTCCACTGAGAAACACCCGAATGGCGAGATCGAGCCTGCGGTCATGGGCCTGCTGGCGCTCGCAGGCCGGCTTCGGGGAGACGAGATGTTCAAACACGTTTTCATGCGCCATGTCAGCCATCAGCCGTGCCGCGCTTTTCGTATCGCTGATCCGAATCTCGCCCCGGGCAACGGACCGGTCGAGTTCCAGGCGAACCATGTCGTAAAGCGCGTGCGGCCCTTCCTGCAGGAATTCCCTCGCCAGATCCGGCTGCCGGTCTGCCTCGACAATGACCGCGCGCAGGATCGCGAGCGGAAGCAGGTCCGTGAACTTCTCGCGCGCCGGCGTCAGCAGCAGCCGCAGCCGTTCTGCGAGCGGCAGTTCGAGCTCACTGTCGTTCAATGGCCGCGATACCTTGTTGCGAATACGCCTGACCACGGCCGCGAATAGGGCTGCGCGGGATTCGAAGATCTCATAAAGCGTGCGCTTGGACATCCCTGCCTCCAGCGCGATCGCCGCCATCGAGGCGCCGCCCAGGCCATGGGAGAGGATCACCCGTTCGGCCGCGTCGATGATGATCGCCTCGCGTTCGGAGGTATCCAGCTGTCGTGGCCGGCCGGGGCCGCGGCACGTATTGAGGCTTTTTGGCAACAAGTTAACCCTCTCTGTTCGCAGGTGCAGCGTTTCGCTTGCGCATTGCAAAAAAGCAATTATAAAACCATTTGGTTTCCATATTAGTCGCAATGCGTCCATCCGCCAAGCGGCTACTCCAAAATTGACGGAGATATTCAATGAGGTTAGCGCGTTACGCCCTCTTTTGTTCCATGCTTGTCGCCCTGACGCCGTCTGCGGCTCCGGCGCAGCAGCAGGAACGCCCGCCGGCAGCCGTGACCGTCGTCACGCTGAAGGCACAGACCGTCACCGTCACATCGACGCTTCCAGGGCGCGTCGTCGCCTCCGGGGTCGCCGAAGTTCGCCCCCAGGTGAACGGCATCATCATCGAACGCCTGTTCGAGGAAGGCTCGGCCGTCAACGAAGGCGACATTCTCTATCGCATTGATCCGGCAACCTACCGGGCGCAGGTCGTGGCGGCGCAGGCCGCCGTCAACCAGGCTGAGGTCAGCCTCAAGTCGGCCAACCGCGAACTCACCCGCATGGAAAGCCTGCGCAAGAGCAATGTCGCCAGCGAGCAGGCGCTCGATGCCGCCGTCACCACCCGCGACATTGCCGATGCCGCCCTGCAGGTCGCCAAGGCGCAACTCCTTGCCGCCAATATCGACCTCGAGAGGACCACGATCCGCGCGCAATTGTCTGGCGCCATCGGACGGTCACTCACCACTCAGGGCGCGCTCATCATCTCGGGCCAGTCAGCCCCCCTGGCAGTGATCCGCAAGCTGGATCCCGTCTATGTCGACGTCGCCCAGTCGGCCGCAGATCTGGTGCGCTGGAAGCGCCAGGGCCCGCAGGCGGCAGGCGAGAATATCGACACCAAGGTCGAACTGATGCTCGCCGATCGCACGATCTTCGACCATACCGGCGAACTCACCGCGGCGGAACCGCATGTCGATGAGCAGACCGGCGTCATAACCCTGCGCCTGCAGTTTCCCAATCCGGACGAAATGCTGCTGCCAGGCATGTATGTCCAGGTCGAGATGCCCCAGGGCGTCATCGAGAACGCCATTCTCGTCCCCCAGGAAGGCGTTTCGCGTGACCGTCGCGGCGCGCCCACGGCCATGGTCGTCGGACCCGACAATATAGTCGAGCAGCGCACGCTGACGATCGTCAGCGACCGCGGTTCGGACTGGATCGTCACGGACGGCGTAAAGGCCGGCGAAAAAGTGATCGTCGCAGGACTGCAGAAGATCGCGGCCGGAGCCACGGTTGCCCCCGAAGAGCGCGCCGAACAACCGGCACAGAACTGACCCCGCGGAGACGAACATGGCACGCTTCTTTATCGACCGGCCGATCTTTGCCTGGGTGATTTCCATCATCATCATGGGCGCCGGGGTACTGTCCATCCTCACCCTGCCGATCTCGCAATACCCGCAGATCGCGCCTCCGACCATTTCGATCTCGGCGATGTATCCGGGAGCGTCGGCGCAGACCATTGCCAATACGGTGACCCAGGTCATCGAGCAGCGGCTGACCGGCCTCGACGGCCTGCGCTATTTCTCGTCAAGCTCCACCTCTGCGGGCACAGCCTCGATCACGCTGACCTTCGAGACAGGGGTCGATCCGGACATTGCCCAGGTCCAGGTCCAGAACAAGCTGTCGCAGGCCACCACGCTGCTGCCGGAAACGGTCCAGCGTCTGGGCGTCACGGTGCAGAAATCCTCTGCCAGCTTCCTGATGGTCATTGCGCTCATTTCCGATGATGGCGCGCTCGATCAGACCGACCTTTCCGACTATCTCAACACCAATCTCGTCGACGAATTCAGCCGCCTTGAAGGCGTTGGCGAAGTGCAGGTGTTCGGCGCCAAATATGCCATGCGCATCTGGCTCGACCCGGTGAAGCTTGCCGCCTACGAACTCGCGCCGCAAGATGTTGTCGGCGCGGTATCGGCTCAGAATGCCCAGATCTCGGCCGGCGCGTTCGGCACCTTGCCGACGGTCGAAGGCCAGCAGCTCAACGCGACGATCACCGCGCAGTCGCTGTTGACGACACCCGAGGACTTCGAGGCGATCGTCATTCGGGCGGCCACTGATGGCGGCCTAGTGCTGCTCAAGGACGTGGCCCGGGTCGAAATCGGCGCGGAGAACTATTCGACCATCGCCCGTTTCAACGGCAAGCCGTCAACCGGCATGGCGATCCGTCTGGCCGCGGGCGCAAACGCGCTCGATACGGCAGAACTCGTCAAGGCGAAGATCGAGGAGGCCTCGGCCTTCTTCCCCGAAGGCGTGAGCTACGTCGTTCCCTATGACACGACGCCGTTCATCGAAATCTCCATCGGGGAAGTGGTCAAGACGCTCATCGAAGCCATTGTGCTGGTCTTCCTCGTCATGCTTTTGTTCCTGCAGAACTTTCGCGCCACCCTCATTCCGACGCTTGCCGTGCCGGTGGTCCTGCTCGGCACCTTTGGCATCCTTGCCGCAGCCGGCTATTCCATCAACACGCTGACAATGCTCGCCATGGTGCTCGCCATCGGTCTTCTGGTCGATGACGCGATCGTCGTGGTCGAAAACGTCGAGCGCATCATGGAGGAGGAAGGGCTCAGTCCGCTTGAGGCCACACGCAAATCGATGGGCCAGATCACCGGCGCCCTGATCGGCATCGCCCTGGTGCTGTCGGCGGTCTTCGTGCCGATGGCCTTTTTCGGCGGCTCGACCGGCATTATCTACCAGCAGTTCTCGGTCACCATCGTCTCGGCCATGGGCCTCTCCGTCCTGGTGGCGCTGACGCTGACGCCGGCACTCTGCGCCACGCTGCTGACCTCCAAGGCCGCGCAGCATGCCAAGCGCGGTCCTGCCGGCTGGTTCAACCGTGGATTTGAACGGCTCAGCAACGGCTACGGCAGCACAGTCGGCTGGATCATTCGACGTCCGTTGCGCGTCGGCGTCATCTATCTGGCACTCTTTGGCCTGTTGGCGTGGAGCTTCGTGCAGACCCCGACGGCCTTCCTGCCCGATGAAGACCAGGGCATTCTCCTGGCCCTCATCCAGGCGCCGACCGGCGCCACGGCCGAGCGGACCCAGAAGGTTCTCGAACAGGTGGAGAAGCACTTCCTCGAAAACGAGAAGGACAATGTCGACAGCATGTTCGGCGTGGTCGGGTTCTCGTTTTCGGGTCAGGGTCAGAACATGGGCCTCGCCTTCATTCGCCTGAAGGACTGGTCGGAACGGCAATTGCCGGGACAGAGCGCCCAGGCGATCGCCGGCCGCGCCTATCCCGCCCTTCTGGGCATCAAGGACGCCATGGTCTTTCCGATCGTTCCGCCGTCGGTTCCCGAACTCGGCATCATGAGCGGCTTCGATTTCTATCTCGAAGCCCGGGATGGCCAGACCCATGAGCAACTGCTCACCGCCCGCAACCAGTTGCTCGGCATGGCCGCGCAGAGCCCGCTGATCGGTTCGGCGCGCCCCTCCGGCCTCGAGGATGCTGCACAGTACCATCTCGATATCGACTGGCGTGCGGCGGGTGCGATGGGCGTCACCGCCTCCGATGTCGCGCAATTGCTGCAGGTCGCCTGGGCCGGGAGTTACCTCAACGACTTCATCGACCGCGATCGCATCAAGCGCGTCTACATCCAGGGAGAAGCCGATTCCCGCGCCCTTCCCTCCGATATTTCGAAATGGAAGGTGCGCAATTCCAGCGGCGGACTGGTTCCCTTTGCCAATTTTGCCGAAGGCAGCTGGACCTTCGGTCCGCAGGGCCTCACCCGCTACAACGCGGTCAGCGCCATGCAGATCCAGGGATCTCCCGCCGCGGGCGTGACCACGGGCGAAGCCATGGCGGAGATCGAGCGGCTGGCTTCCCAGTTGCCCGGCTATGCCGTGTCCTGGACGGGTCTGTCGCTGGAAGAGCGTGAATCCGGCAACCAGGCGCCGCTGCTCTATGCCCTGTCGCTGGCGGCCGTGTTCCTCTGCCTTGCCGCCCTTTACGAAAGCTGGTCGATCCCGTTCGCCGTCATGCTGGTCATGCCGGTCGGCATCCTTGGCGCGGTTTTATGGACTCTCTACGGCGGCTATCAGAACGGTGTGTTCTTCCAGGTGGGCCTGCTCACGGTGGTTGGCCTCACCGGCAAGAACGCGATCCTGATCGTGGAGTTCGCCCGGGACCGCTACGAGGCCGGGGAGAACCTGTTCGATGCCGTCCGCGAGGCAGCACGCCAGCGTTTCCGCCCGATCATCATGACCTCGATGGCTTTCTCTCTTGGCGTGTTGCCTCTGGTCATCAGCACAGGCGCAGGTTCGGGCGGCCGCAACGCCATCGGCACCAGCGTACTCGGCGGCACCATCACCGGCACCGTTCTGGGCATCCTGTTCGTGCCGCTGTTCTTTGTTCTGGTCACCCGCAAGCGCAAGCCCAAGCCAGAGACCATCAAGGCGCCCTCCGAAGCCTGATCGGAACCGGGACCGGGTCTTCGTCACCTGGACCGGCCTGGGACCTGCTTGAGACCCGACCTCGCCCGCCCTTGCACGGCGGGCGTTGTCTCTTATGGCTGGCCTCGGGGCGCATTGCCGGCCCGGCGCAGCATCGGTCGCGCGCTGCATCGATGATCCGGAGTCCGGCACCCCAGGGCATTTCAGCCCCCGCCACTTTTCCCCAAAGGCGGCGACAAGCCTGCTAGTTGCAGCGGATCGCGCCGAGGCGGGAGCCGGGGTCGGATCCCTCGATATCAGAGACCTGCCAGTAGCCCGATGATCCGACAAGGGTCCAGACGATGTATTTCGTCTCCCCGAAACTGTCGAAATTGACTTCGACAAGCATCTGGCCGTTTGCCGCCCTATTGGCCGTCACGGTCAAGGTGCGGGTGATCTCGTCGATGTCGTAATCCTGGGCATTGACGAAGGGGTTGGTGTCGATGCAGCCACCGGAAGCGGCATTGTTGGAGCGGATCGCGTCGATCGCCGGATTGGTGAAGAAGATTTCGTTCTCGCGGCTCACCCCCTCCGAGAGAGACGGTTCGGTGTAAAAGATGCGAACATAATCCGAGGCATCGACGGTTTCGTCGACAAGATCCGGTTCATTGTCGGGCTGACCGCCGCAAGTCGACAACACACCTTCGGGCCGCTGGTCGCTTTCGGTGCAGAAGATCCCGCCCCAATGGAAGCCGACCCCGATGGGAGAATCGATCCTGAACCATTTGTAATCATTGAACCAGACGCCGGTGTCTTCGAGAATGTTGATGTTGTCGCCTTCATACAGGCTGCCGAGCTTGCGCGAATTCATGCTCGGGCCGCTCCGCAGCACGCCGCCATAGGACTGGCCGCGCATATCAGTGATATCGGCGCGGCGCGTCTTGCTGCGTGAAGTTTGCGCCTGCTGCTCTCCGGCCTCGCGTTCCATCTCGATCATCGTCTGGATATCACCCGAGCACCGGGCGGAGACCGAATCCCAAAGCGTCTCGTCCTGAAAGCACCGGCCCGGCGACACCCGTCCGCACAATTGCTCGACCTTGGCCATGCATTCGGGCTCAAACCCCTGCGCCGAGGCCGGGTTCACGGAACCTGCACCGAGCATCACGCTCAAAACTGTCAGGGCGCGCCATATCATCATGTCTTGACTCCAAGGTGAGAGAATTCGGCGGGCTCGATGGCGCAACGCAGATGCGTGATTGTTTGCCCCAGGAGCGCTGCCGGTCACTCGGTGGTCAGTTCCCGGTTGGTCACCCGGACAATCGCGATGCCGCAGTAATCGATGACCTCATCGTAAAATGAACCATCGGTGAATTTGACATAGGTCCGGACTTCACAGCGATTGTCGCTCTTGTCGTAAAAGCTCAGGGTCAGCCCGGTGCCGCGGTCCATGCGGGTGCGCAACCAGTTGCGGCTCCATTTTCCGTTCCGGTTCATCGTGTTGATCTGCGTGACCGCAAGCCGCGAGTCGTTGAAGAAATTGAAACTCCAGTCATCGTCGCGAAGATTGTCTGCCCGGGCGGACACTGATGCGACCATCAGAGTGATTGAAAATGCAATAAAAAACAGGCGGTTCATGGCAGCTCCAGTTCATCGCGACAGGTGAATACCGCTAAAATCGCGGTGAGCGTTTATCAATGCCAAGACGCTGCCTGCGATATTCAAATGGATGCTGGGCGCAAGAAACAGGACGCTGAGACAATTCAGGGGCAAAAGCTGCGTCCGGCTTCGGACCCGCCGACCTTGCCAAAAGCCGGACGAGTGGTGCGATCCTGACAGATGGTTCCCATCTGTTTCGCTCAGACCACCAGGAATGGTCTTGCTCAAACCGCGGTCCTATCAAGGCGATTTGCAGCGGCCGACGAGAGGACGCCGAGGCAACCGACGCCCCAGAACGCGACGAGGACCGCCAGTCGAAGTCCGTTGACGCCATCATGGAATTGATCGCTCAGCCAACCCACGACCACCGGTCCCGCGCCCAGCGAAACCAGCGTGACGCAAAGGACAAACAGGGCGGTCACACGCCCGCGGATGGCTGGCGGCGTCAGGTTCTGGATGCCGACAAGTCCCGTGGGTGTCGTCATGCCAAGGAAAAAGGTTGTTGCCATCAGTCCCGTCACGGCAATCGGCAGGGTTTGGGCGCTGCACAGGATTGACCCCGCCCCTATGGCGGCGATCAGGGACAGCGCATTGGCCAGGGCAGGCGCCCCTGTTACGCCACGCCGCTCAAGGCTGTCGACGACCCACCCGCCGACAAGGTTTCCGGCCGGGCCGAAACTCAGAACGATGGGCCCGAATAGCAGGCCGCTCTCCGAAGCCGTGAGGCCAAATGAGCGGACGAGAATTGTCGGGGTCCAGGCCGCAATGATCTGGACCAGCGTGATGCTTGCGGCTGCACCGCCAAAATAGGCCAGATAGACCGGCCACCGGGCGGCCACGGCTCTCGCCAGATCCCGCGTCGGGGCGACCTCGCCTGGCGCCCGGGGACCAGCCCTGGTGGTAAAATACCAGGCCAGCGCAATAAGATTGAGCACCAGGGAAAGCAGAAACAGCGCACGCCACGGCGCCAGCGCCGACGGTATGCCGCGATTGATGATCCAGGCCAGCAACACGCCTCCGCCGAAGAGCGCAACACCGCGGCCAAGCGTCGCTGCGGCGGTGAAGATCGCGATCGGGCGGCCCATCCGGCGTGAGCCGAAGCTTTCGGCGATCAGCGATATGGCGGTGGGAACCAACGCCGCCTGCCCCAACCCGACCACCATGCGCGCAGCGACCAGCTGCGTATAGGATTGTGACAGGCCGCATGCGGCCGTCCCGATGGTCCAGATGATCAATCCGCCCATGACGATTCGCCGTCGATCGTAGCGGTCCGCAAGGATGCCGACAGGAACGATGGCGATCGCATAGAACAACACATAGGCGGTGCCATGGAGGAAGCCGAGATCCGTGTCGGTCAGCGAAAATTCGAGCTGTATTGCGCTCAGGACCAGCGTCGGGATATGGCGATCAACGGAGGAGACCAGGTGCACGGAGGCCAATGACAGCGCGAGGCACCAGGACGCGCGGCCTGACGCCGTTGCCTGAAATGTCACGCGCGGCCGGCGCGCGGCCGTAGGCCAAGCGAAGCGATCCACGCATTGAAGCCGCCAACCTGTTCGAAACCTGTCGGGTCCGATGGCTTCAGAACCAGGGTCTGGCGCCTGCGAAACTGCCCGGGCGGAATGCCGAATGTGTCGCGAAATGTCCGGCTCGCGTGACTTTCGCTGGTAAAGCCGCAGACGAATGCAAGCTCCGCCATGCTGCGTTCATCCCGCGCCTGGCTCAGCAAGGCCCGAAACCGCTGCACACGCCGGAGCTGAATATAGCTCGCGACACCGCCAAATTGTCTGAACAGTTCATAGAGCCGCGAGCGGGACATCCCGACGCGTGCAGCAATCAGATCCGGATTGAGGCCGGGCTGGTGCAGTTCATTCTCGACAACCCTGCGGGCGAGATCGAGTTTGCCGCGCATGCTTTCGCTGACATCACTCAGTGTCCCGGACTGCCGCAACGTCATGGCGAGAAGGTCGGAGAACACGTTCAGGGAGTCTGTCAGGGCCGTTCCGGCAAGCGACGCTGCGTGACGGGTCAGGGACCCCATGAAATCGCCAAGAAGCGCGGATCGTTCGGCAGCCAGTATCCTACCGTGCAGCTCTTCCGAACCGGCAAATGCCCTCTCCACAATAAAGCGCGCAACCGAAAAGGTAAGGAGGTGCACGCCTTGAGATCGGGTTTGATAGGGCCTGCGCGCATCGAAGATAATGATTTCACCGGACTTGACCACCTGGACGCCGTCTGGCGTCTGCGTGACAAGGGATCCGGCCAACGGGATCTGCAGGACAAAATGCTCGAAACCGTCCTGCCGGATACGCTGCGATGACCGCTCATGAGCGACATCATTGAGCCAGCGCTGGAAGATCACGACATCGCCAAGCGGCCTGACTTCCAGCTGTGCGCCAAAACCTGAGCCCAGGCGCGATACGTCGCTGCCTCCCGCATAAAGGGTCCTGTATGCGTCAAAGCCATCTCCGGGAGCAAAGGCCGCAGTCGAGAACCGCATGAACGGGCGTTCGCTCTCCTTCAAGGCAACCTCGTTCGTCTCCAAGATCTGCCTCTCCCGTCGCAGCCGCGCACTACTAGATAGGCTGAGTACCAAAAAAAGAAAACGGAAATCAGAATGTTATTGGATTTTGCCCGACAGTTCCCATTCACCAGCCCACCGTTGCAGCAAGGCCGTCGCCCACACGCGAACCCGTGTGTCATGTCAGGACGCTGGGACCGAAATTCCAGACCGTAGGGCATGTCCCGGCAACGGGGGGATTTGAAAGAGAACGGGCCAATCTGTAAGCTGCTGCATAGGTCTCGATATCGGAATCGATTGAGAGCAGAAGTTTGCAGCAGTTTAAATCAACAAGCGCAGTCCAAGCCTCACCGGGGCGAAGCCTAGATGAACACAAGCTCCCGTGCGTCCCCGCGCCTTGCCGCAAAACCGATGGTGCGCATCATGTGCAAATGGATCGGAGAGAATTGATCGCAGATGGTTCCGCCCCCGCGCCGTCCACAGCCCCCTATGCCGCCTTCATCCGATGCCGCCAGGGTGCCGCCAGGGTGCCGCGACCAGCACGCTGGCGCCCGCCAGGCTGCCGTATCGATGAACAAGACCGCTCAAGATCAGGCGGGGTCTGCCTGAGGATGCGAGAACCACACTGGTCAGCCCCGCCTCGGGGACAGGGCACGATGCGAAAAAACCCGGGATCGAGCCGAATTCGGACAGTGTCGACAAGGCAGCGGCCGGTCACGCCGAAACGACCCGGATGGCGCCGCGCGGGCCTTTGACGCCGAAGTCGGTCTCGGGTTCCCTCGCAGCGGCAGGTCAGCCTCCGTAGACGTACATGTAGTCCCTGTAGATTTCGACGCAGACAAATGGCGTGCGATTGACGATGCTGTTCAGAATGCCCTGATCGGAGTCGCCATTGTCAAGCAGCGCCGGAATGCGCGCGCGGGCCTGGGTGCTGGCGAAGCTATTGTCTCCCTGGTCTTCATCATCGGCCATGGCGAACTTGTGAAAATTGGCGCGGTCCTGTCTCAGGATGGATGCGGCGTCCGACAATTGGTAGCCGTCGGAGGCAAACTTGTCGTTCTCGCTGATCCGGGTGCAGTATTCATCCACGATGCTCTGCGCCGACGCGGGAGCTGCAGAAAGAAGAGGTCCAGCGACCACCGAGAAGGCAATGGCGGCGATGGCGAGTTGTGATTTCATTGAATCGGACTTTCGCTTGAGATGAATGATGACGTTTCGCCTGGCCTGCCAGGGCAGTGAAAAACCCTATCCGGCAGCAAGCTTGCCCGATCGCAGATCCGGCTGTACCGGGGTGATCTGGCGACCCGCCCGGAGTTCTGCATCGACCGTCGGGCAGGCAAGATAAGCCCGTCACTCTCCGGGCGCCATATCCAGGCGTCCGGAACTTTCGACCGATCGTCCGATGTCCTGCCTAATCGCGCGGCACGACAACTTGATCGCCATACAGCGCATTGGCCCGCAACTCATCGGAAGGCGCATCGAAGCACTGCCCGAGAAGCGCCGACCACCCCGACGGAAATGTCGGTTTATCGAAGGTGATGATCGCCTGGCCGAAACTGTCGGATGTCGTTCCGTCCGGGCCTGTCAGCGACGCATCACAATAGGACTCGCTGCTCGGGCCGATCCAGTAGGCATGGAAAGTGCCGCGGCTGTCGATCGCCTCTGCCAGTCCGCGTACATAAAGCCGCACCCTCTCCCGGGAGCGGCCGACCGGATAACTCAGCACCGAGATCCCGTCGATATCCTGATCCCAGGTGACTTCCTCGCCATTCGGCAGAAGCCAGGTCTCGTCTGCGAAGACGGGCAGGATCGGCAGAAGGAGGGCAATGCCGAGCCCGGCAAGACTGTTTTTCAGCATGATACCCTCAACGATAACGCCTCGTATCCTCAGCCCGTGCAAAGCCTTTGTAGCAGGCGCCATTCTGGGCTTGAAATAGCTGAGCGTCCGGAATTAATGCCGCACGAGTTGACGCAAGACCCGACCATTCCGAAGGGCGCCAAGGCTCAGGCGGGTTGGGGCAATGGCGGAGAGGGTGGGATTCGAACCCACGGTGGAGTTGCCCCCACGCCGCATTTCGAGTGCGGTACTTTCGACCACTCAGCCACCTCTCCGCGTCTTTGGTCGGCGCAAGTCAGTGCGCGGGCGCTTCCATAACCGGAGCGGGCTTGTTGCACAAGAGATAAGTTTGGAACAGGGTTCGCCACCCAGACCCGCAAAAGCCTATTTGGCTTGACTCTTGCCCCCGCCTCACGTATCTCGCGACCCGAATGCGGCGTGGGGCTTCCTGCGCCGTTGGCCTTTGGCTGGACGCTCCCATTGACGGGATCCTGCCCGGGCTTCACCCGGCCGCTCCCTCAAAGGATCGGCCGATCCGTTCCGACTGGCAAAAAGACGGCCCGCCGCAAGGCGAGAGCCGGACGAACACGAAAGGACAAAAGATGTTCGCAGTCATTAAAACTGGTGGCAAGCAGTACCGCGTCGCCGCCAATGACGTTCTGACAATCGAGAAACTCGAGGGCGCCGCCGGCGATACCGTCGAGTTCAACGAAATCCTGATGGTTGGAGAAGGCGCCGGCGCAACCTTTGGCGTGCCCTTCGTCGAAGGCGCCATGGTCGTCGCCGAAGTTGTCGAGCAGGGCCGCGCCCGCAAGGTCATCGCCTTCAAGAAGCGCCGCCGGCAAAACTCCAAGCGCATCCGCGGCCACCGTCAGCATCAGACGGTCGTCAGGATCACCGATATCCTGACCGGCGGCGCCAAGCCCGCCAAGAAGGCTGCCGCGAAAAAGGAAGCCGCACCGAAGGCTGACGCTCCGGCAAAGACCGAAGCCACCGCCTCGACCGCAGCGCCGCTGTTCACCGCTCCGGCGGGCGAGCCTGACAACCTGACCAAGATCAAGGGCATCGGCCCGGTCGCGGCCGGCCAGCTCAATGAGCAGGGCATCACCACATTCGCCCAGGTGGCGGCTCTTTCCGACGCCGACATCGCCCGCATCGACGAAGCCATGCCGTTCAGTGCCGATCAGATTTCCGATTGGCGCGATCAGGCCAAGGCCCTCGCCGAGTAATTCAACCGCCCGTTCGGGCCCTGGCGGCGAAAGCCGCACGTGAGACAATCGCCCTCAAGGCGAAAACAGGAGCAGACCCATGGCACACAAAAAAGCTGGCGGTTCATCGCGCAACGGCCGCGATTCGGAATCCAAGCGCCTCGGCGTGAAGAAGTTCGGCGGCGAGAACGTCATTGCCGGCAACATCATTCTGCGTCAGCGCGGCACCAAGTGGCATCCCGGCACCGGCGTAGGCCTCGGCAAGGATCACACCATTTTTGCCGTGCAGCCGGGCAATGTTGACTTCCGCAAGAAAGCCAACGGCCGAACCTATGTGTCCGTTGTCGCGAAAGCGGAAGCAGCGGAATAAAGCCGGATCGCATTTTTGCAGGCCGGCGTCTCATCGACCCGGCCGCGACAGGCATCCTCCGGAACACCGGATAAAGGCAGGGGAGATGGAACGCCATCTCCCCTTTCTTTTTGTCCAAAACCGGAGAATGACCATGAGACACGACCCCGAAAGCGAACCGAAGAGCGAGCCCTGTAGCAGCGCCGACAGTCTTGAGCGGCCGCCCGCTTTCGACTGTCCGATCCTGCTGACCGAATCCCTGGTTCTTCGCCCGCCCCATGCCGAAGACATCGACGCAATTGCCATTCTCGCCGACAATCCGGCCATCGCCACCATGGTGTCGCGCATCCCGCACCCCTATGGCCGCGGTGACGCCGAAACCTTCGTGCGCGCCTCCGCCAAACGCGGGAATGGCAATTGCGTCTACGCGATCACCGATGCCGAGACCGGACAGCTCTATGGCTGTTGCTCGCTCGAAACCGGCAAGGATGGACGCTCGCTCGAACTCGGCTACTGGATCGGCGAGCCTTTCTGGCGGCGCGGCATCGCCACCCAGGCCGTGCACGCGCTGGTCGACATGGCCTTCCGCACCCGAGAGATCGAGCACATCGACGCCCGCTGCCGGGTAATCAACCCCGCTTCCCGAAGGGTGTTGCAGAAGAGCGGCTTCCAGTTCCAGGGCTCGGGCATGATCGACATCCTGTCGATCAACGCCAGCGTCGCGGTCGAATGGTTCCGGCTCGACCGCAAGACCTGGATCTCGCTGATCGGCTGGTCGAACGACACCAGGGCGCGCGCCTCCTAGGGCAAACGTCGACAGGCGGCGCCGCCTGAACGAAGGATGCCCAGGCAGGGCGCGTGCAAAGACGGCGGGCCGGCAGACCGGCCCGCTGGCTTAATCCGGCGCGGGCCTGGGCGCGTAGAAGCATCATGACCCGAAAGGAATGACCATGATCCGTCTGCGCCGCCTCTTCCATCTCGTCGCCACCCTGCCGTTGTTTGCCCTCCTGGCCGCGGTTCCGGTTCAGGCCGGCGACCTGCGGCTCGAGGATTTCTTCAAGGGCAAGACCTATGCCAATGGCTCCTTTGGCGCGATCACCGGGCTCAAGCGCTCCTTCCGGGTCGACCTCACCGGCACGGTCCGTGGCGAAGTGCTGACGCTGCGCGAGGATTTCCGCTACGACGATGGCGAGCGCGACACCAAGACCTGGATCTTCACCCGCACCGGACCCAACACCTATTCCGGCACCCGCGAGGATGTGCTGGGCGCCACCACCGTCCGGGTGTCGGGCAACATCGCCCGTTTCAGCTACCGCGTCGATCTCAATCCGTCCGGCAAGCCCAATGTCGTGCGGTTCTTCGACAAGCTGGAACTCAGGCCCGACGGCACCCTGCGCAACACGGCGCTGGTGACCAAGTTCGCGCTCCCGATTGCGCGGGTGAAGGTCAATTTCGCCCGCACGCTGGCAGGCGCGGACGCAATCAGGCCCTGATACGCGCCATTCTCCGCTGCAATAGGCTTTGACCTCGCCGCCAGAGCGGTTTATCGATGCGCGCAAAGCCGGTGGCGCGCGCCAGACCGGCCAAATCGCGTTTACAGCTCCGATCGGTCAGCCAGATGAAGTTCCTCGATGAAACCAAGGTCTATATCCGCTCCGGCGACGGGGGCGCCGGCAGCGTCTCGTTCCGGCGCGAGAAATACATCGAATTCGGCGGACCCGACGGCGGCGACGGCGGTCGCGGCGGAGATGTCTGGGTGGAAGCCGTCGACGGGCTGAACACGCTGATCGACTACCGTTTCCAGCAGCATTTCAAGGCCCAGACCGGCGGCCACGGCATGGGCCGCAACCGCACCGGCGCGGGCGGCGACAGTGTTACCATGAAGGTCCCCGCCGGCACCCAGATCTTCGAGGAGGACGGCGAGACGCTGATCTGCGACCTGACCACGGTCGGCGAGCGTTACCGGCTTGCCGCGGGCGGCAATGGCGGCTTCGGCAACGCCCATTTCAAATCCGCCACCAACCAGGCGCCGCGCCACGCCAATCCGGGGCTCGAAGGCCAGGAGAAGACCGTCTGGCTCCGGCTCAAGCTGATCGCCGACGCGGGCCTCATCGGCCTGCCCAATGCCGGCAAGTCGACCTTCCTGGCCTCTGTCACCAGGGCACGGCCGAAGATCGCCAACTATCCCTTCACCACGCTCCACCCCAATCTCGGCGTCGCCACCATCGACGGCCGCGAATTCGTGCTGGCCGACATTCCGGGCCTGATCGAGGGCGCCCATGAGGGCGTGGGCATCGGCGACCGGTTCCTCGGCCATGTCGAGCGCACGCGGGTGCTGCTGCATCTGGTCTCCGCGCTCGAGGAAGACGTCGCCAAGGCCTATCGCACCGTCCGTCACGAACTTGAGGCCTATGGTCACGGAATCGCCGAGAAAGCTGAAATCGTGGCTTTGAGCCAGGTCGACGTTGTCGACGCCAAGGCGCGCGCGGAAAAGGTCCGGGCGCTGAAGAAGGCGGCCGGCCGAGCGCCCTACGAGATTTCCGCCATTACAAATGAAGGCATGACCGGTGCGCTCAGGGCGCTGCGCGACATCATTGTCGGCGCCAAGGCCGAGGAGGCCGAAGTCGAGGCGGCGAAACCCGGCGGCGCCGCGGGTCCGAAAGACTGACCATGACAGCGTCGCGCAAACCGGTGTCCGCCCACAGGCGGATCGTCATCAAGATCGGCTCGGCGCTGCTCGTCGACCGCGATCATGGCCTGAAGACCGCATGGCTCGAATCGCTCTGCGCCGATATCGCCCAACTCAAACGCTCCGGCGCCGAGGTCCTTGTGGTCTCGTCAGGCGCCATCGCCATGGGCCGCACCGTGCTCGGCCTTGCCAAAGGGAGCCTGCGGCTCGAGGAAAGCCAGGCGGCCGCCGCCGTCGGCCAGATCGCGCTCGCCCGGGCCTGGTCGTCGAGCCTGTCGACCCATTCGATCGTCGCCGGCCAGATCCTGCTGACGCTCGGCGACACCGAGGAACGGCGGCGTTATCTCAATGCGCGCGCAACGATCGCCGAACTTATGCGGCACGGGGCGGTGCCGATCATCAACGAGAACGACACGGTGGCCACCAGCGAGATCCGCTATGGCGACAATGACCGGCTCGCCGCCCGCGTCGCCACCATGGTCAGCGCCGACCTGCTGGTGCTGATGTCCGACATCGACGGGCTCTACACCGCGCCGCCGCATCTGGACCTGGACGCTCGGTTCCTTGATTTCATCGACGCCATCACGCCCGAGATCGAGGCGATGGCGGGCGACGCGGGCTCGGAGCTCTCGCGCGGCGGCATGAAGACCAAGATCGACGCCGGCAAGATCGCCACCGGCGCCGGCTGCGCCATGATCATCGCCTCGGGCAAGACCGACCACCCGCTGGCCGCCATCGACAAGGGCGCCCGGTCTAGTTGGTTCCAGCCCTCGGGCACGCCGCAGACCGCGCGCAAGACCTGGATCGCGGGCCAGCTCGAACCGGCAGGCCGGCTCGCCATCGATGCGGGCGCGGAGACCGCGCTTCGCTCGGGCAAGAGCCTGTTGCCGGCCGGCGTCCGCGCGGTCGCCGGCGAGTTTCATCGCGGCGACCCGGTCGCCGTGTGCGATGAAAACGGCCGTGAGATCGCCCGTGGCCTGTCGGCCTATGATGCCGTCGAGGCGCGGCGCATCGCCGGGCGCAAATCAGCTGATATCGAAGCCATCCTCGGCTATTCGGGCCGTGCCGCGATGATCCATCGCGACGACATGGTGATCACTTCGGGCCAAGGCGCGGGCGTCTGAGATAGGCCTGGGTCTCGGGCCTCCCGCAACCCGGCTTTACGCCGTCGCACCGATTGCGTAAGAAAACCGACTGATCGTATGCCCGGAGAGCCGCCATGCTGGAAAAGACCAGGACCCAGACCGACATCACCGCCCTGATGGCCGAGATCGGCCGTCGCGCGAAGGCTGCGGCGCGACCCCTGGCGATTGCCGGGACCGATCAGAAGAACCAGGCACTTGACGCCATGGCCCAGGCCATCCTCGATCACAAGGCCGGGATTCTCGCCGCCAACGCAATTGATCTGGAAGCCGCCGTGGCCAGCGGCATGGCCGCATCCTTCATTGACCGGCTCAGGCTGGACGACGGCCGCATCGAGGGCATGGTCGAGGGCATCCGCGCCATCGCCGGCCTGCCCGATCCCGTCGGCGGCGTCATTGCCGCCTGGGAGCGGCCGAACGGGCTGAAGATCGAGCGGGTCCGCACGCCGCTTGGGGTCATCGGCGTGATCTATGAAAGCCGCCCCAATGTCACTGCCGACGCCGGCGCCTTGTGCCTCAAGGCCGGCAATGCGGTGATCCTGCGCGGCGGCTCGGATTCCTTCCATTCCTCCCGCGCCATCCACCAGTGCCTGGTCGAGGGGCTCGAAGCCGCCGGCCTGCCCGCGGACGCCATCCAGATGGTTCCGGTCAGCGACCGCGCGGCCGTCGGCGAATTGCTCACCGGTCTTGGCGGCACGGTCGATGTCATCGTCCCGCGCGGCGGCAAGAGCCTGGTCGCCCGGGTGCAGTCGGATGCCCGCGTGCCGGTCTTTGCCCATCTTGAGGGCCTCTGCCACGTTTATGTCGATAAGTCCGCGGGTCCCGCGATGGCCCGCTCCATCGTCGTCAATGCGAAGATGCGCCGCACCGGCATCTGCGGATCCGCCGAGACCCTGCTGCTCGACACGTCCATGGATCGCGCGCTGGCCGCCGAAATCCTCGCTGATCTCGCCACGGCCGGCTGCGAGATTCGCGGCGACGAGACCGTCAGGGAGCTTCTGCCCGCGGCGATCGCTGCGACCGAGGAGGACTGGCGCACCGAATATCTCGACGCCATCATCGCGGCGCGCTTTGTCGACGGCATTGGTGGCGCCATCGAGCACATCGCGCAATGGTCGTCCAACCACACCGAGGCGGTGATTGCGGAAGATCCGAGCGTCGTCGAGCGGTTTTTCGCGGAACTTGATTCGGCCATCCTGCTGCACAATGCCTCCACCCAGTTCGCTGATGGCGGCGAATTCGGCATGGGCGCCGAAATCGGCATCGCCACCGGCAAGATGCATGCACGCGGACCCGTCGGCGTCGAGCAACTGACCTCGTTCAACTATCGTGTGCATGGCACCGGCCAGATCCGGCCTTGATGGTGTTACGCGCCCACACGCCAGCCTTTCTGAAGATGCCTTATGTCGAGCGCGGCATGAGCGTCGGCCTGTTCGGCGGATCGTTCAATCCGCCGCATCGGGGCCATGAACTGGTCGCCGAAATCGCGCTGAGACGCCTGGGCCTGGACCAGTTGTGGTGGATGGTGACACCCGGCAATCCGCTCAAGAACCGCACCGATCTCGCAAGTCTCGAAGAGCGCGTGGAATTGAGCCGCCAACTGGCGCCTGGCCCGAAGGTCAAGGTCACCGCCTTCGAGGCCGCGCACAATCTGCACTACACCGCAAAGACGCTGGATTTCGTCAAGGCGCGCAACCCCGGCATCCACTTCGTCTGGATCATGGGCGCCGACAATCTCAAGCACTTCCATCTCTGGCAGGACTGGCGCGGCATCGCCGAGACCTTCCCGATCGCCGTCATCGACCGGCCGGGCTCGACGCTTGCCTATCTGTCGTCGAAAATGGCCAAGACCTACGCCCACGCGCGCATCGACGAGGAGGATGCGGCGGTGCTGCCGTTTCTTCCGGCGCCGGCATGGACTTTCATCCACGGTCCGCGCTCATCGCTGTCCTCCAGCGCAATCCGCAGCGAACGCGCCGGCATCTGACACTCCGCATCTTGAAAAACACCTCTGTCCATGACTATCTTGGGCGTACGTTGCGGTTGCGTTGAAGATCGCGGCGAAAGTTGGACTGTTCAGGAAGAGGAAAGGAACCACCCTGAGAACAGCACACGCAAAGAGAATCGCCGCAAGCGACTTCTCACAAGCGGCGGGCAGTGGCGATCAAGCCGCTCTGCGCCAGCTCGAACAGGTCCGCGAAAGTCTGGCGGACTCCAAGGCAGAAGACATCGTTATTATCGACATCGCGGGCAAATCGGCGCTGGGCGACCACATGGTCGTGGCCTCGGGCCGGTCGAACCGCCATGTGGCGGCAATCTGCGATCACCTGATCACCGAACTCAAGGATGCCGGCTTCGGCAATCCGCGGGTCGAGGGTCTGGCGACCGGGGATTGGGTGCTGATCGATGCAGGCGATGTCATCATCCATGTTTTCCGGCCGGAAATCCGGGAGTTCTACAACATCGAGAAGATGTGGCAGACCCCCGAGATCGAGGACGGAAAGCTGCACTGACCGGCACGGCCTGACGGGCCGGTCCGGTTGAAGAGATCAGTTTGGCAAGGCCGCCCGGTCAGGACTGACAGGGCGGCAGGAAGATCTTGCGCTGATCTGACGACCGGATATGGACACCATGCGCATCACGCTCTTTGCCGTCGGACGGCTCAAGGCCGGGCCCGAAAGCGAGCTCACCAGCCGCTATCTGGACCGTTTCGCCAAGGCCGGCGGCGCTTTGGGGCTGGATTTCACCCGCACCATCGAAGTCGTGGAAAGCCGGGCCGCCACCGCGGAGCTGCGCAAGAAGGACGAAGCGGCGCAGCTTGCCCGCAATCTGCCCGATGGCGCGGCGCTGATCCTGCTTGACGAGCGCGGCAAGACGCCTGATTCGCCCGGCTTCGCCGATCTGCTGGCGCGGCTGCGCGACGAGGGCCGCCGCGACCTGGTGCTGGCCATCGGCGGAGCGGACGGGCTGGATCCCGACCTGCACGCGAAGGCCGACGCCGTGATCTGCTTTGGCCGCATGACCTGGCCGCACCAGCTGGTGCGCATCATGGCCGCCGAGCAGCTCTACCGCGCCGTGACCATTCTGTCAGGCCATCCCTATCACCGGTCCTGATCCCCGCCATTCAAGCACTGCGCTTGAACCGAACGCCTCCCCGGCAGTCTGCCTGTCAGGACCAGCCCGGCTGGACAAGAACCGGTCTCGCAGAGATGTGATGCCGCCCTCCTCAAGCTTCATGGCGCTTTAACGCCGGATTGGGTACAATATTGCGATGTGGAGCCTTCGGCCCGAATCGGTCCGGTCCGGCCTGACCCGGACCTCGTTTGCCCGGCCCGCGCCCGATCGGGCTGCGTCGGGTATGCTTTCGCTTGTTCTGTTGTCTTTTCTGATGATGGTCAGCCCGGCCCACGCCACCGGTCCGGCCGATCCGGAGTCCACAGCTGCGGCCAGGGAACTCGAACAGCAGGAGCAGGCCAGTCGTCTCGAGCTGCAGTCGGTCGCCGATCAGGCGGCGCTCGCGGCCCAGGCGCTGTCGGCGCTCGAAAACGACATCGCAGCACTCCGGGCCGATCAGCAGGCGCTGGACGACAAGATCGCCGAAACCGCATCAAGGCGGGCGAGCCTCGACCAGAAGATCGCCGATGGCGAGCGTGCCATGACCGATCTGTCGGAGCGCCAGGAAGCGGTTCGGCTGTCGCTGATGTCGCGCCGCTCGGTGCTGGCCGAAGTGCTGGCGGCCCTGCAGCGGATCGGCCGCGACCCGCCGCCGGCGCTGCTTGTCAGTCCCGAGGACGCCCTGTCTTCGGTGCGCAGCGCCATTCTGCTGGGTGCGGTGGTGCCGGAAATCCGCGCCGAAACCGAAGCGCTCGCCGCCGATCTCAAGGAACTGGCCGCCCTGCGCGAGGCGATAGCGATCGAACGTCGATCGCTCGCCACAGCACTTGAGCAGAACGCTGCGGAGGAACAGCGGCTCGCCAATCTGGCATCCGAAAAGGTCGCCCTTCAGGCAGAAAGCCAGCGCCGCTTTGAACGGGAAAGGGCGCGCGCCGAGGCCTTGTCGGTCCGCTCCGGCGAACTCGAAACCGTGATCGGCTCGCTCGCTGAAGAGATCACGTCGCTGCGCGATGCCGCCGAAGAGGCGCGCCTGGCCGAGGAAGAGCGCCAGCGCGAACTCGCCGAGCAACTCGAGCGCGCCCGCGCCTTCGCGGCGGTGAGCCTGCCCGACAAAAACCGCATTATGCCCGCATATGTTTTCTCGAAATTGACGGGAGCGCTGGCCCGGCCCGCTGCAGGCGAAACCATCCGCTTTTTTGGCGATGATGATGGAACCGGGCATCTTTTGGCAGGCGAGGTTGTGGCCACCGAGGCGGGTGCGCCGGTCCATGCGCCAGCCGATGGTTGGGTCGCCTATGCCGGGCCTTTTCGCAGCTATGGCGAAGTGGTCATTCTGGATACGGGAGAAAAACACCACGTGGTTCTTGCCGGCATGGAAAAGATCAAGGTCTCCGCCGGGCAGTTCGTGGTCTCCGGAGAGCCTTTGGCGACGATGGGGCAGACGAGATTTGCAGGTTCTGCGGCTTTGACACTGGCCTCGGAGCGTCCAACGCTCTACATTGAAATCAGGAAAGACGGTCAACCGGTCGATCCACGCCCATGGTGGAAAGACGAGATGTCTTCGAGAAAGGCAAGAGATGATACGTAAGGTCACACTTCTGGCAGTCGGCGCCTTGATGGGCGCGACATCGGTAAGCGCAATCAATTCCTTTGGCGGTTCGGCCGAAGCGGCGGGCACTGCGACCTACCGGCAGCTTGCCATTTTCGGCAATGTGTTCGAGCGCGTGCGCGCGCAATATGTCACGCCGCCTGAGGAAGAGAAGCTGATCGAAAGCGCGATCAACGGCATGTTGACCTCGCTTGATCCGCATTCGAGCTACCTCAACCAGGAAGCCGCCGATGACATGCGAACCCAGACCCGCGGCGAATTCGGCGGTCTCGGCATCGAGGTCACCATGGAAGACGAACTGGTCAAGGTGATCACCCCGATCGACGAAACACCGGCGGCCCGCGCGGGCGTTCTCGCAGGTGATTTCATCACGGAGATCGACGGCGAGCCAGTCCGCGGCCTGTCGCTTGGCGAAGCGGTCGACAAGATGCGTGGCCCGGTCAACACCGCCATCGAACTCACGGTGCTGCGCGAAGGCGCCGACCAGCCGATCAAGATCAAGGTTGTGCGCGACATCATCGCGGTCAAGGCCGTGCGCTTCCGGGTCGAGGAAGATGTCGGTTATCTGCGCGTCATCTCGTTCACCGAGAAAACCTATGATGACCTCTCCGACGCGATCGAAACAATCGCCAAGGAAATCGGCAAGGACAAGCTCAAGGGCTATGTGTTGGATCTGCGGCTGAACCCGGGTGGTCTGCTCGACCAGGCCATCAGCGTGTCCGACGCGTTCCTGGATCGCGGCGAAATCGTGTCCACCCGTGGCCGCAATCCCGAGGAAACCCGGCGCTTCAATTCGCGTCCCGGCGATCTCACCGGCGGCAAGCCTGTCGTCGTGCTGATCAATGGCGGCTCGGCTTCGGCATCGGAAATCGTCGCCGGCGCGCTGCAGGATCACCGCCGCGCCACCGTCCTGGGCACCACCTCGTTCGGCAAGGGCTCGGTGCAGACCATCATCCCGCTCGACGCCAAGACGGCGCTGAGGCTGACCACGGCGCTCTACTACACGCCGTCCGGCACCTCGATCCAGGGCACCGGCATCAAGCCCGACATCCGTGTCGAGGAACCGGTGCCGGAAGAACTGCGCGGACGCGTGAAGCCCGCCGGCGAAAGCGAGTTGCGCGGCCATATCCAGGGCGAGAACGAGAGCGACGAAGGCTCGGGTTCCATCGCCTATGTGCCGCCGGACCCCAAGGACGACGTCCAGCTCGGCTATGCCATGGATCTGCTGCGCGGCATCAGGACCGATCCGGCATTCCCGCCCAACCCTGATCAGGCCGCGATCAAGAACTGATGCATGCCGCGCTCCAAATCCATTGAGCGCAACATACATGTCAAACCCATTGATACGCCGCCCCGCTGCCAGGCCATCCGGCTTGCCAGCGGGGCGGCGTCCTGATTCAATGGGCCGCATCGGATTCGGGCAATAGATCGTGGGCGACAATATTCATAAGCCTCTGGGGCAGGACCGCCGACCGGGCACGCCCCCGGCGGCGAAGCGCGGCTGGACCGTGCCACTGCTGACGCTGGCTGCTCTCTGCGCCGTGCTCGGCGGCGCAGGCTGGATGGCGTATTCAGGCGCCCATATTGCGACCAGCGAAACCGCCATTGTTCTGGAAGCACCTGCGGAAGCCGAAACCGAGGCTGCAAATACTGAGGGTCCGTCGGGGCCGGACGGTGCCGAGGATACCGCCAGTCTTCAGGACAACACGCCCGACACTGTCAACAGCCTGCATGGCCAGTCCGGCGCCGAGATCACCACCACGCTGGGCGAAAACGGCGAGGAGATCTCCAAGATTGCGCCGGTGCAGCGTCCTGATAACCGGCCGGTCCTGCTCACACCGCCCGGCCGTGTCGGCCAGGATGCGCGGCTTGCGCATCTGCCCGATCCCGCGGTCATCCAGGACACGCCGCAAGGCGCACTGCCGGTGCGCGGACCCGATGGCGAGCGGGCCTTCGACATTTATGCGCGGCCCTGGTCGGGAGCCCGCGGCGCCCGGGTGGCGATCATTGTCGGCGGCCTGGGTCTCAGCCAGACCGGAACGCAATATGCCATCCAGACGCTCCCCGAGGACATCACACTGGCCTTTGCCGCAAACGGCAACAGCCTGCAGCGCTGGATGCAGGAGGCGCGGCGCGCAGGCCATGAAATCCTGCTGCAGATCCCGTTCGAGCCTTTTGATTACCCGGCTAACGATCCAGGCGTGGGCACGCTCACCGTTGCCGCCGGTCCGCAAAGCAACCTTGACGACCTGCACACGGCGATGGCCCGCATCACCAATTACACCGGCATCACCAATTTCATGGGCGGCCGGTTTCTGGCAGATCCCGAGGCGCTGGAGCCTATCATGCGGGATATCGCCGCCCGCGGCATCATGTTCGTCGATGACGGCACCTCGGCGCGATCCCTGACCGGCCAGTTCGCCAGGACGCTTGCCATTCCCTTCGCGGCCTCCGACATGGTGCTCGACGCCACCCAGGAGCGCGGCTACATTCTCTCGAAGCTTGATGATCTTGAGCGGATCGCGCGGCGCAACGGCGTGGCCGTCGGCGTCGCCTCCGCCTTTGAGGTGAGCGTGGACGCCATCGCCACCTGGGCCGAGGAGGCCAGGGCGCGGGGTATCGAGATTGTTTCGGTATCGGCAACCGCCGACGATCCGGAAAGAAAATAAGCAGGATGGCCATGACCAAGAACAAGCAGACCGCCGCACCTCCCCTGGATCTTCCCTACCGGCTCTGTGTCGGCATCATGGTGCTCAACAAGGACGGTCTTGTCTGGGCCGGCCGCCGCATCTCGGAAGGCAACACCGAGTATGACGGCTCGCCGCAACTCTGGCAGATGCCGCAGGGCGGCATCGACGCCGATGAGGATCCCTACCGGGCGGCCTTGCGCGAACTCTATGAGGAGACCGGCATTAGCTCGGTCGAAGTGCTGGCCGAAGCCCCGGACTGGATCGATTACGATCTGCCCGATCACATGATCGGCATTGGCCTCAAGGGTAAGTATTGCGGCCAGCGGCAGCGCTGGTTTGCGTTGCGCTTCACCGGGGATGAGACCGAGATCCGGATAAATCCGCCCCCGGGAGGTCACAGCGCGGAATTCGACGCCTGGGAATGGAAGCCGATGGCAGATCTGCCCGGCCTGATCGTCCCCTTCAAGCGCAAGGCCTATGATCAGGTCGTCGCCGCCTTCGCCCATCTCGGGAGAAGCGCGGAATGACGAACACCGGGGAAGACCATGGCTGAACACAAGAGCATCGCGGCGAAGGTCACCTACCGCGAGACCGGCGCATCGGACCGGGCCCATGTCCGGGCGCTGCAGGCCTCGGTCTACGACAGCGCCATGGCCGGGGTTTGCGAAGCCCTGATCTCCTCACCGGCGGAGACGCTGTCGCTGGTGGCCGAGCTCGACGGGGAGGTCATCGGCCACATCCTCCTCACCCCGGTCACAGGCCCGGATCGCACCCTTGCGCTCGCGCCGCATGCGGTCCTTCCCGCCTGGCGCGACATGCAGATCGGCACCGAATTGGTTCGCCATGCTTTGAAGCTGGCCCGGGACCGGGGCTGGCGCTCGGTCTTTGTCTACGGTCAGCCAGATTATTATCGCCGCTTCGGCTTCAGGTCCCGTACCGCCGACTGCGCCGACGTTTCCTGGCAGGGACCGCGGTTTCTGGCGCTGGAACTTGAAGCGGGCGCGCTGGCCCGGTGGAGCGGGCCGCTCGATTATCCCGAGGCCTATCTGGCCGTCGCCAGGGCCAAGAACTGATTCTCATCGCGCGCTGAAACCGCGCTTGAGCTGTCAGGACATCTTCCAGACATGAAAAAGGCGGCCCATGGACCGCCTTTTATAATCTTGCTGTCACCAGCCCGGATCAGAGCGCCGCTTCCAGCGTGGTCAGTTGGTCGAGATACTGCTGCGCCTTCTGCTTGGCGTTGTCGCTGGTGGCGTCGGCATAGTCTTCCCGCGCATTCTGCAGACGCTGGGAAAGGTCGGCGCGGTCGATATCGGCCACCGCAACGGCAGATTCGGCGAGAAGCGTGCAGCCGTCCGGAACGATGTCGGCAAAGCCGCCAAACACCACAAAGCGCTCGGTCCTGCCGTCCGTCGTCACCACGGTGACCACGCCCGGCTTGATGGTGGTCATCGTCGGGGCATGATGCGCCATCACCGTCATTTCACCGTCCATGCCGGGAATGACGACTTCGTTCACGGTTGCCGATAGGAGCAGCCGTTCCGGAGATACGAGTTCAAAATTGAAGCTGTCAGCCATGACGTTCACTTTATCGCAGTGCTGTTTCCGTGCGCCGCGCAGACAGGCCCTGGCCTGTCCGCGCGGGCAATTTCATGTTCAGGCGACTTCAGCGGCAAGGCGCTGGGCCTTTTCGACGGCTTCCTCGATGGTTCCGACCATGTAGAAAGCCGGCTCGGGGAGGTGGTCATAGTCGCCATTGACCAGACCCTTGAAGCCCTTGATCGTGTCAGCCAGGTCGACCAGCTTGCCCGGCGCGCCGGTGAACACTTCGGCCACAAAGAACGGCTGTGACAGGAAGCGCTCGACCTTGCGGGCGCGCGCCACGGTAACCTTGTCCTCTTCGGACAGTTCATCCATGCCGAGAATGGCGATGATGTCCTGAAGCGACTTGTAGCGCTGCAGGATGACCTGCACGTCACGGGCAACCTCGTAGTGCTCTTCACCGATGATCAGCGGGTCGAGCATGCGCGAGTTGGAGTCGAGCGGGTCAACCGCCGGGTAGATGCCCTTCTCGGCAATCGAACGGTTCAACACTGTCGTCGCGTCAAGGTGGGCGAAGGTCGAAGCAGGCGCCGGGTCGGTCAAGTCATCGGCCGGCACGTAAACGGCCTGCACGGACGTGATCGATCCCTTGTTCGTGGTGGTGATCCGCTCCTGCATCGCACCCATGTCGGTGCTCAAGGTCGGCTGATAGCCCACGGCGGAAGGAATACGGCCCAGAAGCGCCGACATTTCCGAACCGGCCTGCGTGAAGCGGAAGATGTTGTCGACGAAGAACAACACATCCTGGCCTTCGTCGCGGAAGTTCTCGGCAATCGTCAGACCGGTCAGGGCGACACGGGCACGCGCACCCGGAGGCTCGTTCATCTGACCGAAGACGAGAGCGCATTTGGATCCTTCGCCGCCGCCTTCCTTGTTGACGCCGGATTCGATCATCTCGTGATAGAGATCGTTTCCTTCGCGGGTACGCTCGCCAACGCCTGCAAACACCGAATAGCCGCCGTGTGCTTTCGCGATATTGTTGATCAGTTCCTGAATGAGAACGGTCTTGCCGACGCCGGCGCCGCCGAACAGGCCGATCTTGCCGCCTCGGGCGTAAGGTGCGAGCAGGTCGACGACCTTGATGCCGGTGACCAGAATTTCGGCTTCCGTGGACTGCTCGCTGAATTCCGGAGCATCCTGGTGAATGGAGCGCCGCGCCTTGGTCTTGACCGGGCCGGCATCATCCACGGGTTCGCCGATCACGTTCAAGATGCGGCCGAGAGTCTCCACGCCGACAGGCACAGAGATCGAATCGCCGGTATCGACCACTTTCTGACCGCGAACCAGACCTTCGGTCGAGTCCATGGCGATGGTGCGAACCGTATTCTCGCCCAGATGCTGCGCGACTTCGAGCACCAGGCGGCCGCCCATGTTGTCCGTTTCGAGCGCGTTCAGGATCGAGGGCAGCTTGCCCTCGTCGAACGTCACGTCGACAACCGCGCCGATGACCTGGGTGACGCGGCCGACCGCGCCGCCAGCCTTCACGGCTTCGGTTTTCGCGGTGGTCGCTGCCTTCGCGGCGGATGCCGCTGCGGGCTTCTTTGCCGCTGCGGGTTTTTTCGCCGCTGCGGCCTTTGTCGCCGCTGCAGTTTTGGTCGCCGCTGCGGGCTTGCTTGCCGGGGTAGCTGCCTTAGCCATGTATCTTACCCTCTTCCGTGTACCTTAGAGCGCTTCTGCGCCCGAAATGATTTCAATGAGTTCCTTGGTGATCTGGGCCTGCCGCTGGCGGTTGTAGCTCATCGACAGCTTGTCGATCATCTCGCCAGCATTGCGGGTTGCGTTGTCCATCGCGGACATCTTCGCTCCCATTTCACCTGCAACATTCTCGAGCAGCGCCCTGAAGATCTGCACCTTGATCGAGCGCGGCAGCAAATCCTCGAGGATTTCCTCGGCGCTCGGCTCATAGTCGTAGATCGCCGAAGCGCTCGCCTCCGCATCCGCAGCGCCGGTCGATGCCGGGATCAGCTGCTGCGCGGTCGGAACCTGGCTGATGACTGATTTGAACTCCGAGTAGAACAGGGTGCAAACGTCAAACTGGCCTTCTTCGAACAGCTGCATGACCTTGTCGGCAACCGTCTCGGCCTGCGCGAAGCTCATTCTCTTGACTTCGCGGAAATCGACACGCTCAACGATCAACGACGCGTAATCGCGGCGCAGAATATCGTAGCCCTTCTTGCCGACGCACAAGATCTTGACGCTCTTGCCGTCAGCCAGAAGCCGGCGCGCATGTTCGCGCGCAAAACGCGCGATCTGGCTGTTGAAACCGCCGCACATGCCACGTTCGGCGGTGCAGACCACCAGGAGATGCGTAGTATCCTTGCCGGTGCCGGTCATCAGCTTCGGCGCATCATCGCCGCTGCCCACGGCATTGGCGATGTTTGTCATCACCGCCGCCATGCGCTGCGAATAGGGCCGTGCGGCCTCGGCCGCCTCCTGCGCACGCCGAAGCTTCGCCGCGGCGACCATCTGCATCGCCTTGGTGATCTTCTGCGTCGCCTTGACGGAGGCGATCCGGTTTTTCAGATCCTTGAGTGAAGGCATCCGTTATCCGTCCTCGGTCTGCTGCCGTTAGGCAAAGGTTTTGGCGTAAGTATCGATAGCCGACTTCAACTGCGACTTGGTGTCGTCGCTGATAGCCTTCTCCTTGCGGATGGTTTCGAGCACATCCTTGCCTTCGCTGCGCATGTAAGCCAGCAGACCCTGCTCGAACTTGCCGACCTGGCGCACGGCGATCTTGTCGAGATAGCCGTTCACGCCGGCGAAGATCACCGCAACCTGTTCTTCGGTCTTGAGCGGCGAGAATTGCGGCTGCTTGAGCAATTCGGTCAGGCGTGCACCGCGGTTCAGAAGCCGCTGCGTTGACGCATCAAGGTCGGAGCCGAACTGGGCGAAAGCCGCCATTTCGCGATACTGCGCGAGCTCGCCCTTGATGGAGCCTGCAACCTGCTTCATCGCCTTCACCTGCGCCGACGATCCAACGCGGGACACAGACAGGCCGACGTTCACGGCCGGGCGGATGCCCTGGAAGAACAGATCCGTTTCAAGGAAGATCTGGCCGTCGGTGATCGAGATCACGTTGGTCGGAATATAGGCCGACACGTCGTTGGCCTGTGTCTCGATCACCGGCAGAGCGGTCAACGAACCCGAACCATTGTCTTCGTTGAGCTTCGCGGCGCGCTCGAGAAGGCGCGAGTGCAGGTAGAAAACGTCGCCCGGATAGGCTTCGCGGCCCGGAGGACGGCGAAGCAGCAGCGACATCTGGCGGTAGGCGACGGCCTGCTTGGACAGATCGTCGTAGGCGATCAGCGCATGCTTGCCGTTGTCGCGGAAATATTCACCCATCGCGCAACCGGCAAACGGCGCCAGAAACTGCATCGGAGCAGGATCGGATGCAGTCGCAGCAATCACGATCGAGTATTTCATCGCGCCGCGGTCTTCGAGCACCTTGACGAACTGGGCAACAGTCGAACGCTTCTGGCCAACCGCCACATAAACGCAGAACAGCTTCTCGGCTTCCGGACCATTGTCGTGAATGGCCTTCTGGTTGAGGATCGTGTCGAGAATGATCGCGGTCTTGCCGGTCTGGCGGTCGCCGATGACCAGCTCGCGCTGGCCGCGGCCGATCGGGATCAGCGCATCGATGGCCTTGAGGCCGGTCGACATCGGCTCATGCACCGACTTGCGCGGCATGATGCCGGGCGCCTTGACGTCAACGCGGGCGCGAAGCTTGGCCTTGATCGGGCCCTTGCCGTCGATCGGGTTGCCAAGACCGTCGACCACGCGGCCGAGCAGTTCAGGGCCAACCGGCACGTCGACGATAGAGCCGGTCCGCTTGACGATGTCGCCTTCCTTGATGTCCCGGTCGGAACCGAAAATCACGACGCCGACATTGTCGGCTTCAAGGTTGAGCGCCATGCCGCGGATCCCGCCGGGGAACTCGACCATTTCGCCAGCCTGGACATTGTCGAGGCCGTAGACGCGGGCAATACCGTCACCGACGGACAGAACCTGACCAACCTCGGAGACTTCGGCTTCCTTGCCGAAATTCTTGATTTGGTCCTTGAGAATTGCGGAAATTTCCGCGGCGCGGATATCCATCAGCCAACCTCTTTCAGTGTATGCTTAAGGGTGGAAAGTTTAGTGCGAAGCGATGTGTCTACCTGACGCGAGCCGATCTTGACGATCAGGCCGCCCAGCAGCGACGCATCCACCGAGACGTTGAGCGTCACGGTCTTGCCGGTCACGCTCGAAAGCGAGGCCATCAATTCTTTTTCCTGCGCTGCCGACAGCGCATGGGCGGAGGTCACGTCAGCGCTCACCTCGCCGCGTTCGCGGGCGACGGTCTCATGATAGGACCGGATGATTGCGGGCATGGCGAAAAGCCGGCGGTTACGGGCAACGACCTTGAGGAAGTTGCCGACCAGGCCGGTAATGTTCGCCTTCGCGATCAGCGCCACGATCGAACGGGACTGATCCTCGGCGGAAAAAACAGGGCTTTCGACCAGACGCCGCAAATCGGTGCTGTCGTCGATCATCGCCTGGAAACGGTTGAGATCCTTCGCCACGGCATCGACCGCCTTGGCCTCGGCCGCCAGTTCATACAGCGAGGACGCATAGCGCTCGGCGACACCGGAAATAAGATGGGAGTTATCTGCCACGGGCGGGATTATCTCTCATTGGCATCCAAGAGCCTGCACTTGACCGAAAGCCGGAAAGGCAAGCCTTTGATTTTGTTGCGGTAACATTTGAGGCGTCAAAGCCCGAAAGCTTGTTTTTCCCCAAATGCGCGGTCCGTCTAGCATAGAGCGCGGGGACTCGCAACACGCCCGGCCCGGCTAAAGCACCTGCTTTAGGATGAGTTGGGCAATAATGCATTCGCAGCCGTGCGCCTCCGGACAAAGGTTAGACCAGCCCCAGCCCATACAGGAGCGGCAGCGCCGCCAGAACGATCTCGATCGCCACCGAGACGAGATTGAATCCGGTCACGCCGCGATCCGACAGCATCGAAACGATCCGCCCGAAGGCGGTGAAGGCCCAGCCGGCGCCCAGCGCCAGATAGATCAGCGGCTGCGCGAACAGAAGCGCGCAGATGCCCACGCCGAGATAGAACCCTGCCATCGTGCCCCGCGCCTCCGACAGCGCTTCGGGATGATCCGGCGCGGTCTGCAATCTCAGAATACGAAGCGACGTCCGCGGCGCAAACAGCAGCATCAGGCCGAACACCACCGTGACGGCTGCCGAGGACCAGGCCAGCCATTCGCCCTGTGTTGATGGCCAGTAGAATTCGATCATTCCCGCATCTCCGCTCCGGTTTGCCTGCTGCAAATCATCCCGCGCTCCGCCAATACCATGCGCGCCTGCCGCGCCAAAGCGGGCAAGGGCGCCACGGCGTCAAACCGTGTTACGTTTTCTCGGGCCGGTCAGACCGGCGCCGACGGCTTGCGGCCAAGCTGGCGTTCGCGGTTCATGATGTAGAAGCCGCTCATGCAGATGATTGCGGCGCCGACAAGCGTCCAGAGGTCGGGAATGTCGCCAAACACGATGAAGCCCAGCAGCGTCATCCACAGCAACTGGCTGTAGATGAAGGGCGCCACCTTGGAGGCGCTGGCCAGGCTGCTGGCGCGCACCAGCATCGCATGGCCGGCAATGCCGAAGAAGCCGAGGCCCGCGAGCAGCGCCACCTCGATGATCGATTGCGGCATCTGGCCGTAGATCATCGCCGGCGGCGCCATCAGCACGGTGGCGAAGATGCAGGAATAGAAGATCAGGCTGCTCTGGCTCTCGTGCTGCACCAGCTTGCGCGTCAGGATCGAATAGAGCGAATGGGTGATGACCGCGAGAATCGACCAGATGACGGAGGGCGAAAACATGTCCGTGCCCGGCCGCACCACAATCAGCACGCCGATGAAGCCGACCATGATCGCCGCCCAGCGCCGCCGCCCGGCCCATTCGCCCAGCATCGGCCCCGCCAGCGCCGTCACCAGCATCGGCGTCGACAGGAAGATGCTGACTGTCAACGCCAGCTGCAGGTCGCGCAAGGCCAGGAAATTGAACAACGTCGTGGCCGGCAGCAACAAACCGCGCACGACCTGAAGCGGCATGTTCTTCATCCGGTACATGTCGGCCCGGCGCCAGCCCTGAAAGATGACGAACGAGATCACCGCATGGCTGAGAAAGCGGCACCAGACCACGAACACGGCCGCATACCCCATGGTGACAAGATATTTGGCCGTGGTGTCGAGAGCCGCAAACCCCATGAAGGTGCCAAGCGCCAGCACCATCGCCAAAGGCGGCATGGCTTCACGGTCAACGTCATGCCGCACGGGCCGGTCTGGTTTCAAATCCAAGGCAAGGTTCCTGTGAAGCTTCGCGCGGCGTTAGCGGCATGGACAGCAGTTTCATGCACCGCACACTCGCCCATGTCAAAGCCTCAGGCGCCACAACCGCTTCCTGAACATGCAGGCTACAGGCGCGGGAGGCTCAGCCGGTCTCGTCCAGCATGGCGCGAATCACTGTGGCGGCGCTGCGTGCATCCACCTCCGAATCGCGCACCAGCGCGTCAAAATGCTCGGTCAGGGCGCTGACCTGGCGGCTGTCGCGATAGACCAGGTAGAACTGACCGACATAGACCGCCGCCAGCAATCGTCCGAAGATCGACACCGGGGCTGAGAACAGCTTTTTCGAATCGTACAGGTAAAGCCGCAGCGACGGGTAGAGCCGGGCGCAGCTGTCGGCCATGAACGCGATCTGCGCGGCGCGGACATCGCGGCCGAGCCCTTCCCAGTAGCCCTCGCCCCGGGCCAGCGAGCGGACCTTGTCGATCGACACGCAGATTTCATAATCGGATCCCGGCGCCCTGAGCCAGTCGACGGTCTCGCGCATGGCGCCGCGCGCCTGCTCCGGCGTCTTGTCGAGAAACGCGGCATATTCCCATTCAAGCACCGCTTCGGTCTTGAGAATGTCCGGCAGCGTCGCCGGTACATGGCGGATCTTGTAGCCGGCTGCCTCCCGGTGCCAGGCGATGATCTGCTCGTCGGCCGGCGTGCGATGCGCGGTGGCCATCCGGAAATTTGCCGACAGCACCTCGGCCGCCGGTTCCGGCCGGTCCGACAGGCCGAGCAGCCAGTCGGCGCTGACGCCGAGCGCCGCGGCGCATTCGGCGGCGAGATGGGCATTGGGCAGCCGCACCTCGTCGGGCGCCAGCAATTGCGCAATCGTCGACCGGTCCACGCCGGCAATCCGCGCCAGCGCGCTGCGGCTCAGGCCGGCAAGCGCCATGCGGGCGGCCAGCCGGGTGCGGAACAAGTCGGCGCGGTCATTCTTGTGCATCGGTGATTAATCGCACATTTGGTGATTTTTATCAACATAAGGGGCTTTCTGCAGCGAAGACACCAAATTCCCGCAGGGAGCCAAAGCGCCTAGAAAGACCTTATCGCCACATCAGACCGCAACTCCAGCCGGACACAATCGCAGACCATGGACTCCAACCTCAGAACCATCGTGAAGGCCGTGACCTGGCAGGCGCTCGGCCTGGCGTCGACCAGCCTGCTCGCCTGGATCTATACCGGCTCGGTGCTGGGCGCGCTCGGCTTCGCACTCTCGACGTCTGCCACGGGTCTCGCCTTCTTCGTGGTGCACGAGCGCATCTGGGCGCGGGTCAACTGGGGCCTTCGCCGGCCCCAGGGCTGACGGAACCTGGGCCTCCTTCCCTTCCCGTCAACGCCTCTTCGGGTTGATGCTGCCTCTCAACGCCCTATGGTAACCCGGATTGGCCATCGCAACAGCGCGGCCAGACTGAGTGTATCTGAACTGGAAGCTTCATGCCCGCCGCCTGCCGTCCGCTGCTGAACAGCGCCCTCCTGCTTGTCTTCACCCTCCTGCTTGCCGCCACGCCATTGACCAGCCCCGCCTGGGCGCAGTCGGCGCTGACCGCCGCCCCGGCCGAAAACGCCGAACCAGCCGAATCAGAATCCACCGACGCGGTGATCAGGCCTTTGCTCGACGTGCTCAGGGATGACGCGGGGCGGGAAAGGCTCATCCGGTCGCTTGAGCAGAGCACGCCAGATGGCGAACCGGACGCCGCCGAGACCGAAGCCGGCCCGACCACGCTGGCCGCCCGGCTGGCCGCGATCACGCGGACCACCATCAACGAAACCCTGGCCATCGGCCGCAAGTTCGTCACCGACATATCGGGGCTCACCACCCTGTTCAACGGCCGGACCAATCTCGACTGGGGCAATCTTGCAACCATGCTGGCGCCGCTTCTGGCGACCGTGGCGATCTCGCTGGCGGTGTATTTTCTTGCCAAGCGGGTGCTGCGCGGCGGGCTGGGCAATGTCTCCAGGCGCCTGCACGATCGCGGCCCCTTCGCGGCCATGGCGCTGGTGGGCCTCTATTTCCTGGCCGAGATCCTCGCGCTGGCGCTCGCCTATTTCTCCACCAGCGCGCTTGCCGCCATGCTGTTCGGCACGGAAGGCGTCTCGATCTACCAGACGCTCTATCTCAATGCATTCCTGATCCTCGGCGTCACCGCGATCATCATCCGCGTCGTCACCGGCATCGTGAATGGCGACTATGCCGTCCTCAGGCTCGCGCCCCCCGTGCGGCAGATGATGCGTGAGCGCGGCATCCGGCTGTCCGGCATCCTGATCTTCGGCATCGCCTTCGTCGTGCCCGCGGCCAACTCGCTGATCTCGTTCACCGTCGGGCGAAGCCTGAGGGTCGTTATCTACACCATCGCCGCGATCTATGCGGTCAAGGCCATCCGCGCCATCTCCGGCCTGCAGCAGGCCACCGCCGAACTGCCCGAGGACGAGCCGCAGGAAGAGGGCGACGCCGCCGTCGACGAGGCTTTGCCCGAACCGGTGCAGTCGGCCTTCATGCAGATCTGGCCGCTGATCGCCTATGCCTATGTCGGCGTGAGCTATGTCATAGCCCTGTCGCAGCCCGCGTTCTTTGTCGATTTCGTCGGCGGCGCGACGCTCAAGACCGCTCTGGCGCTGATTGTCGGCGGGCTGGTGCTGCGCGGCTGCGGCTATCTCGCGACGCTCAGCATCCGGGCGCCCGCCTTCCTGCCGCTTGACGACAAGGCGCTGTCGGCGCGGCTGACCTCCTTCGTGCCGGTCCTGCTCCGGCTGGTGTGGTTCCTGCTGAGCCTCGCCATCCTCGCCGTGGTGCTCGACGCCTGGGCGATCCTCGATATCGGCGCCTGGATCGAGGGCGAGCGCGGCAGCGCCATCATTGCCGGGCTGGTGAGCGCCCTCGTCGTGCTGATCGTCAGCTTCGTGGTCTGGGCCGCCGCATCCTCCTGGATCGATTACCGCATGGACGGCGGCAACGGCACGGGACTGGCCAATGCCCGCTACCGCACGCTCTATTCGCTCGCCAAGAACGCGCTCACCGTGGCGCTGGTGGTGTTTGGCGGCATGATCGCGCTGTCCGAGCTCGGGCTCGACATCGGCCCGCTGCTGGCGGGCGCCGGCGTGCTCGGCCTCGCCATCGGCTTTGGCGCGCAAAAGCTCGTCCAGGACATCATCTCGGGTGTCTTCATCCAGCTCGAAAACGCCATGAATGTCGGCGACGTCGTCGGCGCCGGCGGCATCACCGGCGTGGTCGAGCGGCTGACGCTCCGCTCGGTGTCGCTGCGCGATCTCTCGGGCGTCTACCACATCATCCCGTTCAGCTCGGTGGATGCGGTGTCGAACTACATGCGCACCTTCTCCTACCATGTCGAGGAAGTCGGCATCGCCTACAAGGAAAACGTCAGCGACGGCAAGGCCGCCATGCAGGAGGCCTTCGACCGCCTCAAGCAGACCGAGCACAACCCCGACATCCTGGCGCCCCTCGAAATGCACGGCGTCACCGGCCTGGGCGACTCAGCCGTGCTGATCCGCGCCCGCATCAAGACCGCCCCCGGCCAGCAATGGAGCGTCGGCCGCGCCTACACCGAACTGGTCAAGGAAGTGATGGACGAAAAGGGCATCGAGATCCCGTTCCCGCACACGACGCTGTATCTGGGCCGGGACAAGGAGGGGCGGACGGATGAGTTTCCGGTGAGGATGGAGCAGGTCGGCGCAGCGTCCGGGAAAGCCCCGGACAAGAGCGGGGAATGACGGCGGGCGGCGAATCGCCGTCTGCGCTGCGCCGAAGCCATGGCTGACAGTGGCGGCTTTGCGCCTCCATTGCGAACGTTCACAGTCCTGGCTGCAAGTCCCGAATGCAGCCATTCGAGCCTTCGTCCCAAGGGCCTGACAGGGCGGGGAGGGCTTTTTCATGCCGTCACCGGAGAGTGCATGGACAGATGAAACATCTCGCCTATCTGAGGTTTATCGCAGACCAGACACCGCTGCCTGACATCCCTGCTTCACGGAGTTTTCATGCCTGCTCACCTGACCCGCCGAAATGCACTGTCACTTGGCCTTGGGACTCTGGCCGCTGCTGCCCTGCCGCGCGCAACCCGCGCCAATACGATCACCTTCGATCAAGGGTGGGAGCATCTGACCTTTCGCCGCCTGAAGCCCAACACCTTCGGCACCGGACCCAACCGCCTGACAGTTGTTGCCGAAGGGACATCCTCGATCCTGTATCGCATCTTGCCCAGTGACCTGTTTGCCAGCCGCCGCGCCGAGTGGACATGGCGCGTGGACAGTTCCGTGCCCCCGTCCGACCTGACGACCATTGGCAATGACGACCGCAACCTGGGTGTGTTCTTTGTGAACGCGACCGATGATGTCGCCGCGCGCGTCCGCCCCGGCACGTCAATTTCCAGCCTGTTGCGCAACCGCAATGTGCAGGTGCTGATGTATACATGGGGCGGGGACAATCCGCAGGGTACAGTCATCCCCAGCCCGCACGCGCCTGACCGTCTGCGCAACATCGTGCAGCGCCGCCCCGCGACGGGCGAGTTCCGCGAAAGCGTTGACCTGACCCGCGATTTCCCGCGCGTGTTCGGGGTCGAAATGCGCAATCTGGTGGCGCTGGCCGTGTCGTCCAACAGCGAGAATTCGGGCAGCCGTGTTCAGGCGCAGGTCAGCGGCTGGGTTTTGGGTTAGTTCGCGGCGATCGTGTCGCCTCGGCGCTTTCAGACGCCTGTGAGTTCCCGGTGCATGTCCGCTTCGCCTTCGTTGCAGTTCCATCACCTCTGCCAAATCTGCCTGACTCACGCCGTCCGCCAAAACTTGCCAGTCTGCAACCGACCCCCTTTCAGCCCACCCCCCTCATAGAAAACTCTGCGGATCGATATCCACCTGCACCTGCACCGAGCCCCGCGCCTTGGGTCCCTTGGCGAGCATTTCGCGCACGAACCCCTGCATGTCGCGCCCGCGTTCGCCGTGGATGAGCAGCCGGAAGCGGTGGCGGCCGCGGATCAGGGCCAGCGCCGCTTCGGCGGGGCCGAGCACCATGATGCCGGGCGTGGGCAGCGCGGCCGCGCGAAGCGCGCGGGCATGGCCTTCTGCCTCGAGCCGGGTGGCCGCCGAGATGATCACCGAGGCGAGGCGGCCGAAGGGGGGGAGCAACGCGCGGCTGCGTTCGTCGGTCTCGCGCTCGTAGAACGCCTCCGCGTCGCCCGAGGCGAGCGCCTGCATCACCGGGTGCTGCGGCTGGTAGGTCTGGATCAGGCCCAGGCTCTTGTGGCCCGAGCGCCCGGCCCGGCCGGTCACCTGCGACAAGAGCTGATAGGTCCGCTCGGCGGCGCGCGGGTCGCCGTTCGCGAGCCCCAGATCGGCGTCGACCACCCCCACCAGCGTCATCAGCGGAAAATTGTGCCCCTTGGCCACCAGCTGCGTGCCGATGACGATGTCGGCTTCGCCCTTGGCGATCGCCTCGAGCTCGATCCTCAAGCGCCGCGTGCCGCCCATCATGTCGGACGACAGCACGATCACGCGCGCGTCGGGGAAATGCTTGTCCGCCTCCTCGGCGATCCGCTCGATCCCCGGCCCGCAGGCGGTGAGATGATCGAGCGTGCCGCAGGAGGGGCAGGCCTGCGGCGTGGGCTCGTTGTGCCCGCAATGGTGGCACTGCAGCTGCCCGCGGAAGCGGTGCTCGACCAGCCAGCTTGAGCAATCCGGGCATTCGAAGCGGTGGCCGCAGACCCGGCACAGCGTCAGCGGCGCATAGCCGCGGCGGTTCAAAAACAGCAGCGACTGTTCCTTGCGTTCGAGCGTCTGAGCCATCGCATGGAGCAGCACCGGCGACAGGAAGCCGCCGCGCGCCGGCGCATGGCGGCGCATGTCGACGAGCTTCAGGTCCGGCAGCACCGCCTCGGCATAGCGGCTTTCGAGCTTGAGATGCCGGTAGCGGCCCTGCTGGGCGTTGACGCGGCTCTCGATCGACGGCGTGGCCGAGGCCAGCACCACCGGGATGTTCGCGAGCCTTGCGCGCACCACCGCCATGTCGCGGGCATTGTAGAACACCCGGTCCTCCTGCTTGTAGGCCGGGTCGTGCTCCTCGTCGACGATGATCAGGCCGAGATCGGCGAACGGCAGGAACAGCGCCGAGCGCGCGCCGGCCACCACTGAAACACCGGCTTCCGCGGTCTGCCGCCAGACCTTCTCGCGCATCTTCGGCGTGACTTCCGAATGCCATTCCGCCGGCCGCGCGCCAAACCGCTCATGAAAGCGGTCGAGAAAGGCTGCCGTCAGCGCGATCTCGGGCAGCAGGATCAGCACCTGCCGGCCCTGCCGCACGGTCTCGGCGATCGCCTCGAAATAGACCTCGGTCTTGCCCGAGCCGGTAACGCCGTCGAGCAGCGTGACGCTGAACCCGGCTTCGGACACGGATTTGCGCAGCGCGTCCGCCGCCTCCGCCTGACCGGGCTCGAGCTGAGCCGGCTGGTAGTCCGGATCGGGGGCGGCCACCACCGGCGGCGGCCGGAGCCGCACCGGTTCGAACACACCCTGGGCCGACAGCCCGTCGATGACGCTGGCGGTCACGCCTGCCGCATGGGCGAGCCCGCTGCGGGTCCAGGCCAGCCCGTCGCCCGCCTGCTCGAGCACCCGCTCGCGCGCCGAAGTCAGCCGTTCGGGTTGCACACCGCTCAGCCTCAGCGCATCGATCATCGGCTCGGGATCGAACGCGGCGGGCGCCCTCAGCGCCATCCGCGCCACCAGCCCCGGCGGCGACAGCGTGTAGGCCGCGACCCAATCAATAAAGCGGCGCATCGGCTCATTGACCAGCGGACAATCGAACACCTGGGCGATCTCGCGCAGTTTCTTCGGATCCACCTGGTCGGCCTCGCCGTCCCAGACAATGCCCGGCACCAGCCTGGGCCCCAGCGGCACCTGCACGATTTGGCCTGGCTTTGCATCCGTGCCTTGCGGCAGCGCATAGGAATAGGCCCGCTCGGCCGGCATCGGGATCAGCACAGGCACGACCTTGCGCGGGAACAGACCTTCCTGCTCCCGGGCCCCTCCCGCGTTAAGTCCCCGGTCTTGTCTTGCTCGCGAATCTTTTTCCATTTGGCGTGACCTTGCCCCCGGATTGGGCTAAAGGGAACCCGGATTTGTTCTAGAGCGCGCCGGGGCATCCCGGCTGGCGCGAATTTGGAGGCTCACATGAAGTTCTTTGTCGACACCGCCGATGTAAGCGAAATTCGCGAACTCAACGATCTGGGCCTGATCGACGGGGTCACCACCAATCCGTCGCTGATCATGAAGTCCGGCCGCGACATCCGCGAAGTCACCAAGGAGATCTGCTCAATCGTCGACGGGCCGGTCTCCGCCGAGGTGGCCGCCACCGATTACGAGACGATCATGAAGGAAGCCGCGGTGCTGGCCAAGATCGCCGACAATATCTGCATCAAGCTGCCGCTGACACTCGACGGCCTCAAGGCCTGCCGGGCGCTCACCTCCGATGGCCACATGACCAATGTGACGCTGTGCTTCTCCGCCAACCAGGCGCTGCTCGCCGCCAAGGCCGGCGCGTCCTTCATCTCTCCCTTCATCGGCCGTCTCGACGACATGGGCCTTGACGGCATGGACCTGATCCGCGAGATCCGCCAGATCTACGACAATTACGGCTTTGATACCGAAATCCTCGCCGCCTCGATCCGCACAGTGGGCCATGTCAAGGAAGCGGCCCTCATCGGCGCCGACGTGGCGACCATCCCCGCCTCCACCATCAAGGCGCTGGTCAAGCACCCGCTCACCGACAAGGGCCTGGACGCGTTTCTGGCCGACTGGAAAAAGACCGGCCAGACCATCGCCTGACCAGCGGTTCCTGATCGGGGCGCCTGAACCGGAACATCTAAGCTCACAAGACGCCAACGGCCCGGTCATCCCGGGCCGTTGGCGTGTTTACAAAGTCATGCAAGGGATGGACGATGCCCCGTCATGCCGGACTTGATCCGGCATCCAGCCACGGCGCGTCCGCGCCGTGAAAGAGTCTTTCACGATCAAGGACTTGATCGCGCTGGATGCCAGCCTTCGCTGGCATGACGGCTACTGATGGATTGCCACCAAAAAACGACAGGAAGCTGTCCTTAAGGGGTTTTGTCATCGGTTAGGCTCGGCAATGCCCGGGCTGTCTTCTTTGGGCTTGACTTGGATCACGACAGGTTCGCCTCAGGCAGCCTGGCTCCAGCCCTTCGGCGCCGGCTCGAACGCCCGGTCGGGGTTCGCGGCCAGGCCGTGCACGGTGTGATACTCGAGCGCCTTGACGGCTTCGGCCGGATCGCCGTCGAGCGCCTCGGGCAGGATCGGCTGGCCGACGGTGAAGCGGAAGGTGTGGTGCTTCTTGTTCAGGAGCTCGTGGAACACCGTCATGTCGCGCAATTCCGTCGAGTGCTTTGACAGCCAGTAGAACAGGCCGGAATTGCGCGCCGAGATATTGACCGGAACCACCGGCAGGTCGTGGCGACGCGCCAGCGTGATGGCTGAGGCCTTCCACGGCCGTTCGGTCAGCCGGCCCTCGTTCCAGAAGGCGATCCGGCCCGAGGGAAACAGCACCGTGGCCTTGCCGTCCTGGACCGCGCGGTTGGTCAGCTGCAGGGTCTGGCGCGTCTTGTCCCGGCTCTTGAATTCCTCGCGCCATTCCACCGGAATGATGATTTCGTCAAATCGCTGGCTGATTCGCACCGCGTCGCGATTGGCGAAGAACATCATGTCCGGCCGCGACTGCGCCAGAAAATCGAACATCGCCACGCCGTCCGCCATTCCGGTCGGGTGGTTGGCGACAAGCAGGAACCCGCCCTTGCGCGGGATCCGCTCCGCACCACGGGATTGGATGTCGAGCTTGAGGATCTTGCTGATATACTGAAAGGCCTCGTGCCCCGACATCGCTGCGATGTCATCGGCCATGCGCACTGCGGCGCCATATTTCAGCGTCGCATAGACGACAGGGCGGATCATCGGCCAGGCCGGATGATCGACGAGCCGGCCGCCGCGCTCGGCAATCAGCCGGTCGATGATATGCCCCGGCCGGCCATGGGCAAGAACGTGCAATCGATCTGAAATCTCCGCCACATATGCCATGGACTCGACCCCTTTGGTCTCGCGTTGTCACAAACCTATGGCAACAGAATATGATGTCATGATGACATCGTGAAAAACTGCGGAGGGCGAGCCAAAACCACGCCGTTCCACCCCCCCGTTTACTCCCCGCTAAGGCATGAATGCAATAGTGTGTGCCGGCACAAGCCCTCGAAAACCCGAATCACTGCGGGCTCAATCACGTGCGTTTCGCGGGAATTTTCACGATGCGGCACTTGTTTCCGCCAGCCAAAGGCGGCCTCGATGAACGGAACCATCATGCAGCAACCGCTTGTCATTGCAGCACCTGATGTGATTCACGAGCAGCAGAACTGGCTCAGGCAACTGATCGACGAGCGCCGCCTGTCGCCCAAGACCGCCGACGCCTATGAGCGCGATCTGCGCCAGTTCCTCGGTTTTCTCACCATGCATCTGGGCGGGCCGCCCAAGATCGCCGATCTCGCCGATCTCAGGCCGCTGGACCTGCGCGCCTTCATGGCCGAGCGCAGGCGCGGCGGCGCCGGCGCCCGCACGCTGGGACGGGGCCTCGCGGGCATAAGGTCGTTCCTCCGGCATCTCGAGCGCAAGGGCATGGCCAATGCCGCCGGCGCCTCTGCCACCCGCGCTCCGCGCCAGCCCAAATCCCTGCCCAAACCCTTGAGCGCGCGCGACGCCCTGCGCGTGGTCGATTGCGATCTGCAGCTCGCAGACGAGCCCTGGATCGCCGCCCGCACCGCAGCCGTGCTGACGCTCCTCTATGGCTGCGGCCTGCGCATTTCCGAAGCCCTGTCGCTGACAGCGGGCGACCTGCCGCGCGACGGCGAGACCCTGCGCGTCACCGGCAAGGGCGGCAAGACACGGATCGTGCCGCTGCTGCCCATCGCAAGCGCGGCGATCGAGGCCTACCGCAAGCTCTGCCCGTTCTCGCCCGGCCCCAATGAGCCGATGTTCCGCGGCGCGCGCGGCGGCGTGCTGCAGCCGGCCATCGTGCAGAAGGAAATGCGGCGTCTGCGCTCGGCCCTCGACCTGCCCGAAAGCGCCACCCCGCATGCGCTCCGCCACTCCTTCGCCACCCACCTGCTGGCCGGCGGCGGCGACCTCAGGACCATCCAGGAACTGCTCGGCCATGCCAGCCTGTCGACAACCCAGGTCTATACCGGCGTGGATTCGCGCCGCCTGATCGAGATCTACGACCGCGCCCACCCCAGGGCCTGAGCCCACAAGACCGGCCGGATGCACGCCTGGGACAGGGTGATTAGCGTCTTGTTCACCATGGCTGAAACCGCCCGTCCAAATTAACCCGATTGTGTGATCTGTCGGGTTAGTTTGCCGAATCAGACCGAGTGCGTGCCGGCTTCAGCCGCTGTCGTGGCGAGAGCCGACGTGCACCCCTATACAGAGGCAGCGTCCCTCACCTCGTGTGACGGGAGGCGCTGCAAGAGGAATGGCCGCGCATGCACCATCATCCCGAACTCTCCCACCTCCGGCTCCGGCTCGCCCGGCTGCCGAACCTGGTGTTCGCCATCGCTGCGGGCCTGCCCTGGGCGCTGCTGATCCTGCTGGCCGCGGGTCTTGTCTATGCAGGCGCCGCGCGCGCCGAAGAGCCCGCCGTTTGCGACGGCGTCAGCCTTGTGGGCAAGCTCTCGGCCACTGCACCTGAAAAGCTGGCAAGCGCGCGTGACGAGGCCGCAGCCACCCCGAACGGCCAGGGCAGGCTGTGGAAGATCGAGAAGGACGGCCGTGAGCCCTCGTGGCTCTTCGGCACGATGCACGTCACCGATCCGCGCGTCACCCGGATGCCCGACGCCGCCCGCACCGCCTTCGACACGGCGGATACGGTGGTGATCGAGACCATCGACATTCTCGACCCGGTCAAGGCGCAGGCCGCACTGCTGACCAATCCGGAACTGACAATGTTCACCGACGGCAGCACCCTGACCTCGCGTCTGAGCCCGGAAGATGCGAGCCTGGTCGAAGCCGAGCTCTCCCGCCGCGGCATTCCCCTGGCGCTGGTCTCGCGCATGAAGCCCTGGATGATAGCCGGCATGGTGGCGATGCCCGCCTGCGAGCTTGCCCGCAAGGCCGATGGCGTCGAGTTTCTCGACATCAAGATCGCCAGTGACGCCAAGGCTCAGGGCAAACAGCTGCTCGGGCTCGAAAGCATCGGCGAGCAGATGACCGCCATGGCCGACCTGCCAATCGAGTTCCACATGCGTGGCCTGGTCGAAACCATCAAGCTCGCCGACCTGATGCCCGACATCATGGCCACCATGACCGAACTTTACCTTGACGGCGAGATCGCGCTGATCATGCCGGTCATCCTGGCGGCCGGGCCTGAGGACGCCGGAGCGGTTACGGGCGACGATCTCGACGGCTACGCCGAGTTCGAGGAGCGCATCGTGACCCTGCGCAATCACGTCATGGCGGACCGCGCCGGTCCGATCCTTGAAAAGGGCAACGCCTTCATCGCCGTCGGCGCGCTGCACCTGCCCGGCGAAAAGGGCCTGGTCTCATTGCTCAGCGACGCTGGCTACACGGTGAGTCCCGTCCGGTAACACAACGTGACCTCCGGCAACCGCCAGCGCCGGAACCTATGGCCACCTCAGGCGTTTCGACCACATGACTGACTGAAAAGGAGATGTCTCATGGTTGAAAACACCCCATATAAGCGCCCCGTTGAAAACGCGCCCTACACCACCCCGGTTGATCCCGCGGCCCGCCAGAGTGATCATGTTCGCGAAACCACCCGCGACACAACGATTGTCAAATCCGGCAGTTCCAATGGGATGATTGCCGGCGTCGTGCTGGTCGTTCTTCTGGCCATCGCGGGCTACTTCTTCCTGACCGGTGGCGATGATGTGGCTCAAACCACGGCCCCGGCCATCGAAAACAACATTGACACCGCACCGGCGGCAGACCAGCCCACCCCAGTGGCCCCAACCGCGGAACAGCCCGTTGAACTGGCTCCGTCCTCAGGGACCGAAACAGTTCCGGTTGACCCGAACAGCCCTGCTCCCGCAACGCCGGCTCCGGTAACGCCTGCTCCCACGGCGCCTGCCACCGACGGCTAAGGCCCGGGCTTCCCATCACCCTCCCTGATGGAAGCACGCGAACCGCCCGGCCCCATACCGGGCGGTTACGCTTTTTCCCCAGCCCGCCCGGCCGCCCGATTCCCGGCCCGGCAAGGATCAGCCTGCCACCCGCGACAGCGTGCTCGCCACGATCAGCTTGTGAAACGGCATGATCACGGCCAGGTAGACGCGGCCCAGCCGGTTGTGGCGCTGGACCAGCGTCATCAACCGCACCCCTGTGAGACTGCCCGCAGGCTCCGTCTGAACCACGATCCGGAAATCGAGATGCCGGTCGTCAAACCCCAGAACCAACTCGCGCTCGCCTTGAGCCACGATCGGAAACATGCCGATACGCCGGTCTTTGGCCGCTGCCGCCTCCGGGTCGCCTTTGAGGCCGAACGGCAGGACAACGAGATTGCGCACGGCCATCAGCGCGCCGGTCCAGGCGGGCAATTTGCCAAACGCCAGCCGTGCCGCCTGCTCCGCCGTCAGTCCGGCCTGATCCGTCACCACTTCGAAGCAATCGCCCCAATCCGCATCAGGCAGCGCCGGATGCGGCAACAGGACCGTGATCTCCCGAGCCTTCATCGCGCCGGAACTCCCTGCCGGTTGGGGATCGGGTCAAATGTGGATCGGCTTGGCAAAAGTCGCCAGCGCTGCTTCCTTAACCGCTTCCGACATGGTCGGGTGCGCGTGGCAGGTGCGGCCGAGATCTTCGGAACTGCCGCCGAATTCCATCAGCACGGCTGCCTCGTGAATCATCTCGCCCGCGCCGAAGCCGATGATGTGGACGCCCAGCACCCGGTCGGTCTCGGCATCGGCCAGCACCTTGACGAAGCCGTCCGAAGCGGCCATCGCCCGCGCCCGGCCATTGGCCGAGAACGGAAACTTGCCGGACTTGTACTTGACGCCCTCGGCCTTGAGTTCTTCCTCGGTCTTGCCGACAGCGGCGACCTCCGGCTGGGTGTAGACCACGCCCGGGATGACATCGTAATTCACATGCCCCGCCTGGCCGGCCATGATCTCGGCCAGCGCCACGCCCTCGTCCTCGGCCTTGTGGGCAAGCATGGGGCCGGCAATCACGTCGCCGATGGCGTAGACGCCCGGAACATTGGTCTGGTAGTGCTTGTCGGTACGCACCCGGCCGCGCTCGTCGAGCACCACGCCGGCATCCTCGAGCCCCAGGCCCTCGGTGAAAGGCTTGCGACCGGTAGCGATCAGCACCACATCGGCGTCGATGGTTTCGGCATCGCCGCCCTTGACCGGTTCGAACGTGACTTTCGCCCCTTTGCCGGATTTCTCCACGCCGGTGACCTTGGCGCCGAGCTTGAACTCCATGCCCTGCTTGCCGAGAATCCGCTGGAACTGCTTGGAGACTTCCCCATCCATGCCGCCGAGGATCTTGTCGAGATACTCGACCACGGTGACCTTGGCCCCGAGCCGGCCCCAGACCGATCCCATCTCCAGCCCGATCACGCCGCCGCCGACCACCACGATATGCTCCGGCACCTTGTCGAGCGCGATGGCGCCGGTCGACGAGACGATCACCTTCTCGTCGATATCGACCTTGACGCCGGGAATGCCCGCGACATCCGAGCCGGTGGCGATCACCACGTTCTTGGCCTCGAGCTCGGTCTCCTTGCCGTCATTGTCCGTCACCGAGATCTTGCCCTCGCCCAGCACCTTGCCGTGGCCGATGAAGCTGTCGATCTTGTTTTTCTTGAACAGGAAGGCGACGCCCTCGACATTGGATTTCACCGTGGCGTCCTTGTGCGCCATCATCTTTTCGAGATTGAGCTTTGGCTTGCCGACCTCGACGCCCAGCGTCTCCATGCCATGCCCGGCATGATGGAACATCTCCGACGCATGCAGCAGCGCCTTGGACGGGATGCAGCCGATGTTGAGGCAGGTTCCGCCAAAGGTCGCGCGCTTCTCGACCACGGCGACCTTGAGGCCGAGCTGCGCCGCCTTGATGGCGCAGACATAGCCGCCGGGTCCCGAACCGATGATGATGACGTCGTAGCTCATGGTCTTGTCCTTATGATCAGAAATTCATTCCTGGCACGCCTTGAGGCGAAAATCGTCCCTGGGCGCGACGGACAGTCCCTCAGCCCCCCAGACCGAGGACATCCTGACCGACGGGCCGAAATCCGGCAGAAGGATGGTTGCCATCGCGTCTTCGCCCAAACCGGCCTCGGGCACGGCGCTGACATTGCCCAGCGCATCAATCCCGTAGATCGGCCCTTCCCAGATCATGCAGGCGTCGATTTCGGCGCCTGTCGCATCGCCCTCGGGGCAGTTGTGCATGACCATGGCCCAGGGCCGCGACGGCTCGCCGGCCAGCATCACGATGCCGTCCATTCTGACCGCATGCTCGGGGAATGTCACCGAAAAGCGGTTGAGCGACGGCTCGGCGGGATGCAGCTCGCTCTGAAACGTGATCTCGGCGCCCGCCTGCGCCTCGCCATAGATGGCGAGTTCCTGGAAGCAGGCGGCTTCAACCGGGCACGCCGCCAGCACGGACATTGCGGTGACAATCGCAGCCGCGCGCGTCTTCATCTGACCGCAGCCATGAAGGCGTTCCTGACAACCGTCTCAAACCCCTTGCGCACGACGAGCTGCTTGACCATCCCGCCAGTGATCTTTTTGGCAACGCCATTGCCGACCATGCCGACGCCGCGGGCGAAATAGGCCTGATACACGCCCTGAATCAAAAGCCCCTTGGCGAAGCTGAGCCAGATTCGTGGAGCTTCCTGTGCAAAATTGGCGTCCCGCCTGACAATGTCCGGATTAACCCTGGCTTCCATGGCGATGTCGGCAATGACCCTGCCCTTCAGGCCGATCATTGCCGCAACTCTCTCTCCAAAACCTTCGATCTTGCCATCCTGATTGGCATCCGCGTCATCATAGAACGCGGCGATGACCACGGCCTTGTTGTCCAGAAACCCGACCGCGCCGAGCGGAGCGGGTTTGAAGCTTTTGACGGCAATCCATTCAATCGAGCCTGTCATCACGCCCTCCTTTGGTCAGCTTGCCTGGTGCGCCGCACGCGATCTGCGCAAATGTGGCGCCATGCTGGCACACTCAGAGATCGAGCACCAGCCGCTCGGGATCCTCCAGGCTGTCCTTGACCCGCACCAGGAAGGTGACGGCGTCCTTGCCGTCAACGATCCGGTGGTCATAGGAAAGCGCCAGATACATCATCGGCCGGATCACCACCTGGCCGCCGACAGCCACCGGGCGGTCCTGGATCTTGTGCATGCCGAGGATCCCCGACTGCGGCGAATTGAGGATCGGCGAGGACATCAGCGAGCCGTAGACGCCGCCATTGGAAATGGTGAAGGTGCCGCCCTGCATGTCGGCCATCGTCAGCTCGCCATCGCGTGCGGCACGACCCAGACGGCCGATTTCCTTCTCGATCTCAGCGATTGTCATCTGGTCGGCGTCGCGCACCACCGGCACGACCAGGCCCTTGTCCGTGCCGACGGCGACGCCGACATGGCAGTAGTTCTTGTAGATCAGGTCGGTGCCGTCGATCTCGGCATTGACCGCCGGGATTTCCTTGAGCGCATGGGTCACCGCCTTGGTGAAGAAGCCCATGAAGCCGAGCTTGACGCCATGCTTCTTCTCGAACAGGTCCTTGTAGCGTGTGCGCAGATCCATCACCGCGCTCATGTCCACCTCGTTATAGGTGGTCAGCATCGCGGCCGTGTTCTGGGCTTCCTTGAGGCGACGGGCGATGGTCTGCCGCAGGCGCGTCATCTTCACCCGCTCCTCGCGCGACGCATCATCGCCGCTGGAGGCCGGACGCGCCGCCTTCGGTGCTTCCGCAGCCGGAGCTGACGACTTGCCGATGGCGTCAAGCACGTCGCCCTTGAGCACCTGGCCGCGCTTGCCCGAGCCAGACACGTCGCCGGCGTCGATGTTCTTTTCGGTCATCATCTTCTGCGCCGATGGCGAGGCCGGCATCTTGGTTTCGCTGATCTCGCTGCCGCCGGCGATCTTGGCGGTCTTTTCCGCTGCTTCGCCGGTCGACTTGGCGCCGGCGCTGTCCGAGGCCTGGGCAACCGCTTCCGGCTTCTCGGCCTTGGCCGGGGCCTTGTCGGCCTTGGCCGGAGCTGCCTCGCCCTTGCCCTCGGTGATCTGCGCCAACAGCGCATTGACCTCGACGGTCTCGCCGTCGGCGGCGAGAATTTCGCTCAAGACACCCGAGACCGGGGACGGCACCTCGATCGAGACCTTGTCGGTTTCAAGCTCGACCAGCGGCTCGTCGACCTTGACGGTGTCGCCGACCTTCTTGAGCCATGTGCCGATGGTGGCTTCGCTGACGGATTCGCCAAGTGTGGGAACGCGGACTTCAGTGGCCATGATGTTTCTTTCCGTTCTTTGTCTCTCAAACAGGTCGCAGGGCGGGCGTCATGGGCGGCGTCAGCCGCCCAGCGCATCCTCAAGGAAGGCTTCAAGCTGCGCAAGGTGGCGCGACATCAAACCGGTTGCCGTCGACGCCGAGGCCGAGCGGCCGGTGTAGCGCACGCGCTGGTACTTGGCGTCGATATGCGCCAGTACCCATTCCAGATAGGGATCGATGAAGGACCAGGCGCCCATGTTCTTAGGCTCCTCCTGGCACCACACCATCTCGGCGTTGCGGAAGCGCGACAATTCGTTGATCAGCGCCTTGGCCGGGAACGGGTAGAGCTGTTCCAGCCTCAGCAGGTAGATGTCGTTGATGCCGCGCTTCTCGCGCTCTTCATAGAGGTCGAAATAGACCTTGCCCGAGCACATCACCACACGGCGGATCTTGTTGTCCTTGACGAGCTTGATCGGCTCGTTCTTGAGCAGTTCGGCGTCGTCCCAAAGCAGCCTGTGGAACGAGCTTTCGCCCGACATCTCCGCCAGCGTCGACACCGCGCGCTTGTGGCGGAGCAGCGATTTCGGCGTCATCATGATCAGCGGCTTGCGGAAGTCGCGCTTCACCTGACGCCGCAGGATATGGAAGTAGTTGGACGGCGTGGTGCAATTGGCGACCTGCATGTTGTCCTCGGCGCACATCTGCAGGAAGCGCTCGAGCCGGGCCGAAGAATGCTCCGGGCCCTGGCCCTCATAGCCATGCGGCAGCAGGCAGACCAGACCGGACATGCGAAGCCACTTGCGTTCGCCCGATGAGATGAACTGGTCGAACAGCACCTGCGCGCCATTGGCGAAATCGCCGAACTGGGCTTCCCACAGCGTCAGCGCATTCGGCCGCGCCAGCGAGTAGCCATATTCAAAGCCCAGCACCGCCTCTTCCGACAGCATCGAGTTGATCACCTCGTAGCGCGCCTGGTTGGGCGCCACATTGGCGAGCGGAATGTAGCGCTCCTCGGTTTCCTGGTCGTAGAGCACCGAATGACGCTGGCTGAAGGTGCCGCGCTCCACATCCTGTCCGGAAAACCGGATCTTGGTGCCTTCCTGGACCAGCGTTCCAAAGGCCAGCGCCTCGGCGAAGGCCCAGTCGATCCCCTCGCCGGTTTCGATCATCTTCGCCCGGTTGTCCATGAAGCGCTGGATGGTGCGGTGGGCGTTGAAGCCTTCCGGCACCTCCGAAAGCTTCTTGCCGATTTCGCGCAATTGCTTGAGCGGCACGGCGGTCTTGCCGCGGCGCTGCTCATCCTGGTTGTCGGCAGTCCTGAGCCCCGACCATTGCCCGTCGAGCCAATCGGCCTTGTTCGGCTTGTAGCTCTGGCCGATGTCGAATTCGCCTTCGAGATGGGCGCGCCAGTCGGCCTTCATCTTCTCGAATTCGCCTTCGGTGATGACACCTTCCTCGATCAGCCGGCGCGAATAGAGCGTCACCACGGTCTCGTGGCTGCGGATGCTCTTGTACATTTTCGGCTGGGTGAACGCCGGCTCGTCACCTTCATTGTGGCCGAAGCGACGGTAGCAGAACATGTCGATGACCACCGGCTTGTGGAAGGTCATGCGGAATTCGGTGGCGACCTTGGCGGCGTAGACCACAGCTTCCGGATCGTCGCCATTGACGTGGAAGATCGGCGCCTCGATCATCTTGGCCACATCCGAGGGATAGGGCGACGAGCGCGAGAAGCCGGGATTGGTGGTGAATCCGATCTGGTTGTTGATGATGAAATGCACGGTGCCGGCGACGCGATGGCCGCGCAGGCCCGACAGGCCGAGGATTTCCGCCACGACTCCCTGGCCGGCAAAGGCCGCGTCGCCATGCAGCAGCAAGGGCATCACCTTGACCCGCTCCTTGAGCGGCACGATGTCGCCCTCCAGATAGGTGGCCATCATGTCCTGCTTGGCGCGGCACTTGCCCATCACCACCGGATTGACGATTTCCAGATGCGACGGGTTGGCGGTCAGCGACAGGTGCACCTTGTTGTTGTCGAACTCGCGGTCGGACGAGGCGCCGAGGTGATACTTGACGTCGCCCGAACCTTCGACCTCGTCCGGCTTGAACGAACCGCCCTTGAACTCGTGAAACACCGCCCGGTGCGGCTTGGCCATCACCTGGGTCAGCACGTTGAGCCGGCCGCGGTGCGCCATGCCGAAGACGATCTCCTTGAGCCCCATGGTGCCGCCGCGCTTGATGATCTGCTCGAGCGCCGGGATCAGCGATTCGCCACCATCCAGGCCAAACCGCTTGGTGCCCTTGTACTTGACGTCGATGAACTGCTCGAAGCCTTCGGCCTCGATCAGCTTCTGCAGGATGGCGATCTTGCCGCGCGTGGAGAACTCGACGCCCTTGTCCGGGCCCTCGATGCGTTCCTGGATCCAGGCCTTCTCTTCCGGATGGGAGATGTGCATGAACTCGACGCCGAGCGTCGAGCAGTAGGTCCGCTTGAGAATGTCGATCATCTCGCGGATCGTCGCATATTCAAGGCCGAGCACGTGGTCGATGAAGATCTTGCGGTCGTAATCGGCCTCGGTGAAGCCATAGGCCTCGGGCGAAAGCTCGTTGTAGTCCTCCACCGGGGTGGCGATGCCCAGCGGATCGAGCTTGGCGTGCAGATGGCCGCGCATGCGGAAGGCCCGGATCATCATGATGGCGCGCACCGAATCGCGCGCGGCCTGCGTCACGTCGGCAGTGCTTGCGGGCTGTCCCTTGGCCTGGGCCTTGCCGGTAAGCTTGTCGGTGACGATCTTCTCGACCTTGCCCCAGTCGCCGTCGAGCGCCGAGACCAGCTCGCCATTGGCCTGTACCGGCCAGTTGGCCTGCTTCCAGGAGGCGCCGGCGGCGGATTTGCGCACCTGCTCCGGATCGTCCTTCAACTCGGCGAAAAACGACTGCCATTCGGCCGGCACGCTGCCCGGATTGTCCTGGAACCGGGCATACATCTCCTCGATATACTGGGCGTTGCCGCCATACAGGAACGAGGTCTTTGCCATGATGTCGTTGGCTTCGTCGTTGCGTGCCATGGATCTCACCTTTTTGCGGGCCTTTGTGGCCCTCTCCCTAGACTTTAAGGCTTGTGCGACCTTTACGCCGCAGCAAGCCTTCCCAACCCGATAGCCAGCGCTGCAGTGTCGCTGAAGACCTGGTATCGCGCGATTCTGCCGTCGCGCAGCGTGAACATGTTGACTGTCTCGGTGCGCACGGTGCGCCCGCTGGCCTTCACCGTCCATTCGCCCCTGAGCACCGTGATCACGGTGTCGCCGGCGACATGGACTGCAAGCGGCTCGACCCTGTCGATCGCCAGATGATCGCCCAGGGTCTTGAGGAACTTGAGAAAGCCTTCAATTCCGGACCAGTCCCCGGCCCAGGGCAGAAGCCCCTCGGGCGCCGGGTAATGGACCTCAATATCGTCCGACACGACGCCGCGCAGGCCCGCCTCGTCGCCCGCTTTCAGCGCGGCGTAATAGCGGTCCAGGATCTCGCGCACGGCGTCGCTCATTCTTCCAGCCCCTGATTTCAGCCCTTCAGGACTTCGACCAGCGTCTTGCCAAGACGCGCCGGCGACGGCGAGACGCGGATGCCCGCGGCTTCCATGGCCGTGATCTTGTCCTCGGCGCCGCCCTTGCCGCCCGAAATCACGGCGCCGGCATGGCCCATGGTCCGGCCTTCCGGTGCGGTGCGACCGGCGATGAAGCCCGCCATCGGCTTGGAGCGGCCCTTCTTGGCCTGTTCGATCAGCCACTCGGCCGCATCTTCCTCGGCCGATCCGCCGATCTCGCCGATCATGATGATCGATTCGGTTTCCGGGTCGTCGAGATAGAGATCGAGGATGTCGATGAACTCGGTGCCCTTCACAGGGTCGCCGCCGATGCCCACCGCGCTCGACTGGCCCAGGCCTTCGTTGGTGGTCTGGAACACGGCTTCATAGGTCAATGTACCCGAGCGCGACAGGATGCCCACCGAGCCCTTCTTGAAGATATTGCCCGGCATGATGCCGATCTTGCATTCGTCCGGCGTCATCACGCCGGGGCAGTTGGGGCCGATCAGCCGCGACTTCGATTTGTCGAGGATCGCCTTGGCGCGGATCATGTCCTGGACCGGAATGCCTTCGGTGATGCAGACGATCAGCTCGATCTCGGCCTCGATGGCCTCGATGATCGCTTCTGCAGCGCCCGCCGGCGGCACATAGATCACCGAGGCGTTGGCGCCGGTCTCGGCCCGGCCTTCGGCGACGGTCGCGAAGATCGGCAGCTTCTCGCCGCCCGAGCCTTCCCAGGTGGAGCCGCCCTTCTTGGGGTGAATGCCGCCAACCATCTTGGTGCCGTGATAGGCCAGCGCCTGCTCGGTGTGGAAGGTGCCGGTCTTGCCGGTCAGGCCCTGGACCAGGATCCTGGTGTTCTTGTCGATGAGAATGGACATTTAGGGCTTTTGCCTCCAGCTACTCGGTATTCAAAGGAAAGGATTTATGACTTTGACAGACCCATATATCTGTCCATGATTGAGATCTTCGGAATAGAGCGTCTTGCATCCCAGGCGCTCGGCCGCAGCGATGACCGCTCCGTCCCAGTAGGAAATCCTGTAGCGCTGTGCAATTTCGATTCCGGCCCGCACCAATGCGGAATCAACCGCCTGACACGGCTTCTTGGCCAGCACCCGGACCCAGTGCGCGGCGCGCTCCGGATCGAGTGGGCGCAGACCCTTCTTGACGACATTGGCATAGAACTCAGCCAGGATTTGCGCGGACGTGGCGTAGTTTTCCTCGACCACGATCTGGCGGGCGCGGCCACGCTTCTCCGGCTCGGCCTTGGCGCCCTGCGCGGCGTAGATGAGTATGTTCGTGTCAAGCAGGACATCAGCGCCAACGGTCAAATCGCGGTTCTCCGGAATAGGTCTCCGCGCGCGATGGGCGCCAGTCACCCAGATCTGCATCGGACTCGTCGATGAGCTTCAAAAGCTCTTCGCGCGCCTCATCCTTCTCGGCCTCTTCACGAACAACCCGCTCCAGGTATCCGCGCACCATCTCGTTGACGCTTGTCCGCCGCATGGCGGCAAGCACCCGGGCCTTGTCGAGCAGGTCGTCGTCGATGGCGAGCGTGATGTTCTTGGTCATGGCCTTACACGGGTTATGTGCTACACATATTATGTGGAGGCGAAAAAGTCAAAATAAACCCCTTGTCACCACGGGTGTGAAAGTTGCCGGCCAAGCCTGAACCGACCTTGGTGTACTTGTCGATGAGAATGGACATCGAAAATGACTATCCTTTCGGTTCAACGTTGTGATTCGCTAATCGACGCCAGACCATTGCTGAAACAATCAGGAGCGCGCCAACCATCACAAGCCCTATCTGAAGCAGTCCGATGAACATCCCGCTCTCCTGACAATAAATCCAGTCAGTTTCATTCAAGCCGGAGCAATTGGGCAAGGCCAATTGGAGCCCTATGAGACCTGATAGAACCGCGAGAAGAACGGCAACAGTTAGGCCACGATACAAACCCTATCCCCTGATTGCCTTGACGATCTTCTGCGCCGCGTCGTCGAGATCGTCGGCGGCGATCACGTCGAGGCCGCTTTCGTTGATGATCTTCTTGCCGAGCGCCACATTGGTGCCTTCGAGCCGGACCACCAGCGGAACCTTCAGTCCCACCTCTTTCACAGCCGCGACCACGCCCTCGGCAATGACATCGCATTTCATGATGCCGCCGAAGATGTTGACCAGGATGCCCTTGACGGCCGGGTCGGCGGTGATGATCTTGAACGCTGCGGTGACCTTTTCCTTGGATGCGCCGCCGCCGACATCGAGAAAGTTCGCCGGCTCCTCGCCATAGAGCTTGATGATGTCCATGGTCGCCATCGCCAGGCCCGCGCCATTGACCATGCAGCCGATATTGCCGTCGAGCGCGACATAGGCGAGGTCATGCTTGGAGGCCTCGATTTCCTTCTCGTCTTCTTCGGAGAGATCACGAAGCTCGACGATGTCGGCGTGGCGGAACAGCGCGTTGTTGTCGAACGACACCTTGGCGTCGAGCACGCGGAGACGGCCGGTCTTCATGACGATCAGCGGGTTGACCTCCAGAAGCGCCATGTCCTTTTCGACGAAGGCCTTGTAGAGGATCGGAAACAGCGTCTCGCCATCCTTGGCGGCATCGCCCTTGAGTTCCAGCGCGCCGTTGAGCTTGGCGAGATCGGCGCTCGTGACGCCTTCCATCGGATCGATGGCCACCGTGATGATCTTCTCGGGCGTGTCATGGGCGACCGCCTCGATGTCCATGCCGCCTTCGGTGGAGACCACGAAGGCCACCTGGCCGACGGTGCGGTCGACCAGGATCGACAGATAGAGTTCGCGCTCGATGTCGGCGCCGTCCTCGATATAAAGCCGGTTGACCACCTTGCCGGCATCGCCGGTCTGCTTGGTCACCAGCGTGTTGCCGAGCATGTCCTTGGCATGCGCCTTGGCCTCGTCGATCGAAAACGCCAGCCGCACGCCGCCCTTGGCGTCGGGACCGAGTTCCTTGAACTTGCCCTTGCCACGGCCGCCGGCATGGATCTGGCTCTTGACCACATAAAGCGGACCGGGCAACGTCTTCGCTGCCGCTTCCGCCTCGTCGGCGGAGAAGATGGCGACCCCGTCGGCCACCGGCGCGCCATAGGACTTCAGAAGTGCCTTGGCCTGGTATTCATGGATGTTCATGGGAACTCCTGGATTGGTTGAACGGTCGAGAGCATCTTGACGTTTCGTTAAGCCTGATAACGCTCTAACCCGATGTTCTTACGCAAGTCTGAACGGAAAGCCGGTTTGTCTTCCGTTCGATAACCCTGGCCGCCTACTTCAGGTTCGGGGCGATCGCGATGCAGGCTTCGCAGAGCCCGGCAACGGCTTCCACCGACTTGTCGAAGGCCTTCTGTTCGGTCTTGTTGAGCTCGATCTCGATGACGCGCTCGATGCCGCCTTCGCCGATGACGCAAGGCACGCCGACATACATGTCCTTGACACCATACTGGCCCGACAGATGCGCGGCGCACGGCAGGACCCGCTTCTTGTCCTTGAGGTAGGATTCAGCCATCAGGATCGCCGACGCGGCCGGGGCGTAATAGGCCGAACCGGTCTTGAGCAGCTTGACGATCTCGGCGCCGCCGTCACGGGTGCGCTGGATGATTTCCTCGAGCTTTTCCTTGGACGTCCAGCCCATCTTGATCAGGTCGGGCAGCGGAATGCCGGCAACCGTCGAATAGCGCGCTAAGGGAACCATGGTATCGCCGTGGCCGCCGAGCACGAAGGCGGTGACATCCTCGACCGAGACATTGAATTCCTCGGCCAGGAAATGCCGGAAGCGGCTTGAATCGAGCACGCCGGCCATGCCGACCACCTTGTTCTTGGGCAGGCCTGAGAATTTCTGCAGCGCCCAGACCATCGCGTCGAGCGGGTTGGTGATGCAGATGACGAAGGCGTTCGGGGCGTATTTCTTGATGCCGGCGCCAACCTGTTCCATCACCTTGAGATTGATGCCCAGAAGATCGTCGCGGCTCATGCCCGGCTTGCGGGCAATGCCAGCGGTGACGATGCAGACATCGGCGCCTTCGATGGCGGAATAATCATTGGCGCCGGTCATGCGGGCGTCAAAGCCCTCGACCGGAGCGGACTGGGCAATGTCGAGGCCCTTGCCCTGCGGCGTGCCCTCGGCGATGTCGAACAGGACGATGTCGCCCAGTTCCTTCAGGCCGGCCAGGTGGGCCAGCGTGCCGCCGATCATTCCCGAACCAATCAAAGCAATCTTGTTGCGCGCCATATCAACTCTCTCCGCAGGTCAGTGTGCTGAGGAACCCAAGCTCGCGGCCCGGCCCCGATTTCGGGACTTCGCATAGACGTTATCACGGAAACTGGCAACTCAAACTTTCGATACCAGTATTTTCAATCGGTTAGGTTTTGAAATTCTTACGTAAACGTCAAAGTTCCTGACGCGTTTCCGACACAGTCGAAGCCTGGCCGGCGCGGCTTGCCTCGAGATAGGCGGCGCCTTGCATCTCGTTGAGCCGCGAGGCGGTGCGGGCGAATTCGAAACTCTCGGTCCCGCTCGACCCCTGATAAAGCGCGTCCGGTTCGGCCGCCGCCGAGATGAACAGCCGGGTCTTGCGATCATACAGCGTGTCGATCAGGATGATGAAGCGCTTGGCGGCATTGCGGCCGGCCTGGCCCATCACCGGCGCCCGGTCGACAAACACCGTGTGATAGCGCGCGGCGATCGCCGCGTAATCGGCCGCCCCCAGCGGCGCCTCGCACAAGTCAGCAAAGGAAAACCTTGCGGCGCCGGCGCCGGCCAGCGGCACGGCCACGTCGCGACCGCGCACGCGAAGTTGCTCAGGCGCTGAAAGCTTGCCCGCGGTCACCCGTTCCCAGGCCCGGTCCATGGCGTCCTCGCCCTCGTCCTCAGCTCCGCCCAAGAGATGATAGACCGGCAGCCGCGCTGTTGTCTCCATCCGGTAATCCGTCCGCGCGTCGAGGCTCAGGATGTTGACATGGTTCTTCAAGAGCGCAATGAAGGGCAGGAACAATTGCCGGTTCAGCCCGTCGCGGTAGAGATCGGACGGCTCGACATTGGAGGTCGCCACCAGCACGCAGCCGCGTTTGAACAATTGCTCGAACAGCCGCGACAAGAGCATCGCATCGGCAATGTCGGTGACCGAGAACTCGTCAAAGCACAGCACCCAGGCTTCCTTGATCAGCTCTTCCGCCACCGGCGGCACCGGATCGGCCTCGCTGGTCTCGCCGCTCTTGAGCTTCTGGCGATGGGCGTGGATCCGGGCATGGGCATCGGCCATGAAATCGTGGAAATGCGCCCGGCGCTTGCGCCGCGCCGGCACCATTTCATAGAACATGTCCATCAGCACGGTCTTGCCGCGCCCGACATCGCCGTGGACATAGAGCCCGCGCGGCGGTTTGCTGGAATTCCCCTTGCGCGCGAACAACCAGCCGAGCGCGCTCGACTTGGTGGCGAGCCGCTTGCTGGAGACCTCGTCGAGCAGGACATCGAGACGCCGGGCCAGGCGCGCCTGCGCCGGGTCCTCGGTGAATTCGCCGCTGGCGACGCGCGCCACATAGGCGCTCTCAACGGTGTCGAGTTTTTTCCAGCTCATGCGTGGAGCCTATCGCGCCGCGCCCCGTTCTCAGCGCGACAATGAGATCGGCTGACCCGCGGAGGTCGACCCGTCATAGCGCTCATTGGCCGACTGGTAGAGCCGCGCAACCTGGTTGCCGCTCGAATCGGACAGGATCACCTGCTTGCCCTGCACGTCCCAGGCCGAGATGGCCGCGGCATTGCCGACACAGCCGCGCGAGGCGGCGCGATAGCCGCCGGTCCACTTGGTCAGCGACAGGAACACGTCGCAGGTCGAGCCGCCGGAGCTTGCCGACCAGCGGCCGATCAGCGCTTCCCGGGTCACTTCGGGCGCATTGGCGGCGGCCACCTCCGGCGCCACCGACGGGGCCTGGGCGGTGGGCGCAGCGGGAAACTCGCCGGGCTGCGGCGTCATCGGCGGCGCAAGCTGGCCGGATTCAACGCCGCCAACCGGGGCAGGCATCAGGGGAGCCGGCTGCTGCTGGGTGTTCAGGCCGTTATAGGACGTGCGCTGACATCCGCCAAGGACTGCGGCAACCGCCACGGCGACCAGCAAGGTGTGCATCTTCATAGACAAGCTCCGGTTTCGCGAAACATCTGCTTCGCTGTTCGCCCCACTAATCCGCATAAAATGACCATAGCATGGAAATTGCAAGGCAAACCGGCCTCTGACGCATATTAGCGGGACGATAATTCAACATTATCCCCGCCATACACCAGTCTTCCCGCCTTTGTCACCCGCGGATTTGGCTGCCGGGACCCGGATGCGGCCTTGCCGGGGGTCCGCAGGGATTTGCGCAATTCGTCCAGTCCTGGCGGAAAGATCCGGCATTTGCCGCGGGTTGAGGCGATCTCGATGCCGGCAGGAATGGCGGGCTATTTCTCGATGCTGTAAAACGCCTCGTCGCCCCACAGCGCCTTGACCGCGTTGTCGCGGCCGCAGGCGCGGCGATAGTAGGTGTAGCGCACCGCGCTCTTTTCATAGAAATCCTGATGATAGTCTTCCGCCGGCCAGAATGTGGCGGATGGTTCGATCGGGGTCACCACGGTCTTGCCCAGCACCGTTTCAGCCTCTTTTCTGGCCGCCTCGGCCGCCGCCGCCTGATCATCATTGAGCGCATAGACGGCGGTGGTGTAGCTGTAGCCGCGGTCGCAGAACTGGCCGCCGTCATCGGTCGGATCGACGGTCCGGAAAAATGTCTTGAGCAGCTCCGCATAGCTCACCACCGCCGGATCATAGGTGATCCGGACAGCTTCCCGGTCGCCATTGGCGGTGTGGGTCTCATAGGTGGGATTGTCCGCCTTGCCGCCGATATAGCCCGAGATCGTTTCGCTGACGCCCTCGACCTTGTCGAAATCCGATTCCACGCACCAGAAGCAGCCGCCGGCGAAGATCGCCACGCCGGTGTCCTGGGATCTTGCCGGAACTGCCGTCAGGGCGAGGGTTATCACGGCGGATGAAAGCAGCAATCTGAGCATGGTGGTCTCCTCTGTCACGGGATAACTAGCTCAGGCCCGGCGTTTCGCAACTCACGCTTCAGCACAAATCCGTGAGACCGCTTCGATCATGCGGTCGCGTCAAACGCATCCAGCGCCTCGGCGCCGTAGATCATCGACGGGCCGCCGCCCATATAGACCGCGACGCCGATGGTCTCGATGATCTCCTCGCGGGTGGCGCCATATTTGCGCGCCGCCTTGGCATGGAACGCCAGGCAGCCGTCGCAGCGCGCGGTGATGCCTATGGCGAGCGCGATCAGTTCCTTGGTCTTGGAATCGAGAGCACCAGGCGCGATCGCCGCCTGCGCCAGTTGCGCAAACCCCCTGGACTGCTCGGGCATCGCCTTGCGCAGCGCCGCCATGCGGTCGTTGGTCTGATCGATAAAACTGTTCCAGTTGGTCTCGGCCATGCGTCTGTCCCTTTTCGGCTGAACTCGGACCTCCCGTGTAGCAGCATGAAAGAGGGTTGGATTTGATTGCGGTCAAGCCGCAGGCAGGAAAGCTTCACGGGCGGCTGGCGCAGTTCTGGCAATCTCCCGGGCGACCGTTGAAAAGACATCACGATGTGCCTAAACACGTCAGCGAAGGCAGGGCGCAGATGCGCCACATTCTGGCGGCCAGCCAGGGAAAGACGGTTTTCGCATGACGCTCCCCAACGATCTCAAGCCCTCCACCATCGCCGCCCAGGCCGGCGGCGTCATCGACTGGCCCTCGGGCGGTGTGGTGCCGCCGATGCAGCCCTCGACCACCTTTGTCCGCGACGAGGATTACGCGCTGGTCAATCCGGACAACATCTATTCGCGCGACAATTCCGACATCGTCCGCATCACCGAGAATGTGCTGGCGCGGCTCGAGGGCGCCGAGGAGGCGCTCTTGTTCCCGTCGGGCATGGCGGCGATCGCGGCGCTGGTCCGGACATTGCCAAACGGGGCGACGATCGTGGTGCAATCGGGCATCTACTGGGGCACCACCAAATGGCTCAGGGATTTCTGCGCCCGCCGCAAGATCGGCCTGCACGAGGTCGACGCCAGCGATGCGGGTGCACTTGAAGCGGCCTGCGCCGCGCACAAGCCCGATCTTCTGTTCATCGAGACGCCGTCCAACCCCTGGCTCAAGACCGTCGACATCGCCCATGCGGCGAATTGCGCGCACAAGGCCGGCGGGCTGCTGGCGGTCGATTCCACCGCCGCCACGCCGGTGCTGCAGCGGCCGCTGGAGCTGGGCTGTGACGTCGTCATGCACTCGGCCACCAAGGGCATCAACGGCCATTCCGACGTGCTGGCCGGCGTGCTCGCCACGTCTGCGCCGGCCGCGAAAACCTGGACCGACATCAAGGCCGACCGCCACGACGCCGGCGCCGTGATCGGTCCGTTCGAGGCCTGGCTGCTGTTGCGCGGCATGCGCACTCTGCCCTTAAGAGTCGAGCGCATGAGCCGCTCGGCGCAAGCGATCGCCGAGTATCTGAGCGCCCATCCCAAGGTGACCGACGTCTATTATCCCGGCCTTGAAAGCCATCCCGGCCACGATATCGCCGCCCGCCAGATGCAGGGCGGCTTCGGCTGCCTGATGTCCTTTCTTGTCGAGGGCGGCGCAGCCGAAGCGCTGAAAGTTGTCGGAAAGCTCAAGCTGTTCCACCGCGCCACCTCCTTAGGCGGGGTGGAAAGCCTGGTCGAGCACCGCCACACCATCGAGCCGCACACCGGCATCCCGCCCAGCCTGATCCGCGTCTCCGTCGGCATCGAGGACGCCGGCGACCTGATCGCGGATCTCGAGCAGGCGCTGGGTTGAGAAGAAGCGCGGCGGGTCCCTGATCTCCCCCCTTGCGGGGGAGATGTCGGCGTAGCCGACAGAGGGGGGCGGCGTCGCCAGCACCGAATTTGCTGCCTTTACCCCCCTCTGTCACTTCGTGACATCTCCCCCGCAACGGGGGAGATCACGAGACGCAAGACCTCCGTCACACTCGGACATAAAAAAGGGGCGCTTGGACGCCCCTTCTCGAATTGGTGTCTTGCCTGGCCTACATCCGGCGCTCGACCATCATCTTCTTGATCTCGGCGATCGCCTTGGCCGGGTTCAGCCCCTTGGGGCAGGTCTGGGCGCAGTTCATGATCGTGTGGCAGCGATAGAGCCGGAACGGATCCTCGAGATTGTCGAGCCGTTCGCCAGTGGATTCGTCGCGGCTGTCGATGAGCCAGCGATAGGCCTGCAGCAGCACGGCGGGGCCGAGATAGCGGTCGCCGTTCCACCAGTAGCTCGGGCAGGAGGCCGAGCAGCAGGCGCACAGGATGCACTCGTAGAGCCCGTCCAACTTGGCCCGGTCCTCGTGGCTCTGCTTCCATTCCTTGGCCGGGGTCGGCGACACGGTCTTGAGCCACGGCTCGATCGAGCGATGCTGGGCGTAGAAATTGGTCAGGTCCGGAACCAGGTCCTTGACCACCGGCAGATGCGGCAGCGGATAGACCTTCACTGCGCCGTCGATCTCGTCGAGACCCTTGGTGCAGGCGAGCGTGTTGGTGCCGTCGATGTTCATCGCGCAGGAGCCGCAGATCCCCTCGCGGCAGGAGCGGCGCAGCGTCAGCGTCGCGTCGATCTTGTTCTTGATCCACAACAGCCCGTCGAGCACCATCGGTCCGCAATCGTCAAGGTCGATGTGGAACGTGTCGATGCGCGGGTTTTCCGCGTCATCCGGCGACCAGCGGTAGATCTTGAATTCGCGGGTGTTTTTGGCGCCCTCAGGCTTCGGCCAGGACTTGCCCGGCTTCGGCTGCGAATTTTTGGGGAGTGTGAGTTCAACCATGGTCTCTGTTCCCTCTCAGTACACGCGGGCTTTAGGCGCGATCTTGGCGAGATCGATGCCTTCGGCGATCAGCTCGGTGTGGACCGGGCGGTAGTCGAGCCTGACGTCGCCCCTGTCGTTCACCCAGGCCAGCGTGTGCTTGCGCCAGTTCTCGTCGTCGCGGCCGCCGAAGGGACCGTCGACATAGTCCTCGCGCGCGTGGCTGCCGCGGCTTTCCTTGCGGGCCTCGGCGCCATAGACAGTGGCAATCGCGTTGGCCATCAGGTTCTCGAGTTCCAGCGTCTCCATCAGGTCCGAGTTCCAGATCAACGAACGGTCGGTGACCTTGACGTCGGAAAGCTCGCCCCAGATCTCCGAGATCCGCCGGCAGCCGGATTCGAGCGATTCCTGGGTGCGGAACACGGCGGCGTCTTCCTGCATGGCGCGCTGCATCTTCTCGCGCAGGTCAGCCGTCGGCGTCGACCCATTGGCATGGCGCAGACGGTCGAAGCGGGTCATGATCTTCGTAAACGAGGCCTCGTTGACGCCCGGGATACTCGAGGTACGGTCGATCACCTCGCCGGCGCGGATCGCGGCGGCGCGTCCGAACACCACAAGGTCGATGAGCGAGTTGGAGCCAAGCCGGTTGGCGCCGTGAACGCTGGCGCAGCCAGCCTCGCCGACCGCCATCAGGCCCGGCGTCACCCGGTCCGGCGCCTCGGGCGTCGGGCTCAGAACTTCGCCCCAGTAATTGGTGGGAATGCCGCCCATGTTGTAATGCACCGTCGGCAGCACCGGGATCGGCTCGCGGGTCACGTCGACGCCGGCGAAGATCTTGGCGCTTTCGGAAATGCCCGGCAGCCGCTCGTGCAGCACCGCGGGATCGAGATGATCCAGATGCAGGTAGATGTGGTCCTTCTCCTTGCCGACGCCGCGGCCCTCGCGGATTTCGAGCGTCATGCAGCGCGAGACGACGTCGCGCGAGGCCAGGTCCTTGGCCGACGGCGCATAGCGCTCCATGAAGCGCTCGCCCTCGGAATTGACCAGATAGCCGCCCTCGCCGCGCGCGCCCTCGGTGATCAGGCAGCCGGCGCCGTAGATGCCGGTCGGGTGGAACTGCACGAACTCCATGTCCTGCAGCGGCAGCCCGGCGCGGGCGATCATGGCGTTGCCGTCGCCGGTGCAGGTGTGTGCGCTGGTGGCGGAGAAATAGGCCCGGCCATAGCCGCCGGTGGCCAGCACCACCATCTTGGCGGAAAACCGGTGAATGGTGCCGTCGTCGAGGTTCCAGGCCACCACGCCGGTGCAGCGGCCGTCCTCTTCCATCAGCAGGTCAAGCGCGAAATACTCGATGAAGAATTCGGCATTGTTCTTCAGCGACTGGCCATAGAGCGTGTGCAGGATGGCGTGGCCGGTGCGGTCGGCGGCCGCACAGGTGCGCTGCACCGGCGGGCCCTCGCCGTAATTCTGCATGTGGCCGCCGAAGGGGCGCTGGTAGATGCGCCCGTCCTCGGTGCGCGAGAACGGCACGCCGTAATGCTCGAGCTCGTAGACGGCCTTCGGCGCTTCCATGGTCAGGTACTGCATGGCATCGACATCGCCGAGCCAGTCCGAGCCCTTGACGGTGTCATACATGTGCCACTGCCAGCTGTCGGGCGTCATGTTGGTCAGCGACGCGGCGATGCCGCCCTGGGCGGCAACCGTGTGCGACCGGGTCGGGAACACCTTGGAGATGCAGGCGGTCTTGAAGCCCTGCTCGGCCATGCCCAGGGTGGCGCGCAGTCCGGCGCCGCCGGCACCGACCACGACCACGTCATAGGCGTGATCGACAATCGAATAGGCGCGTCCGCCAATGTTGACGCTCGACGTCATTACCATGGTTTGTCAGCCTCCGAAGCCGAGTTTGAGAACCGCGAACAGCGACACCGCGCCGACTGCGATTGAAAAGAAGGTGTTGAGGATCAAAAGGCTCATCTTCATGCCCTCGGCATGGATATAGTCCTCGATGATCACTTGCATACCGAGCTTCATGTGAATGATGCCGGAAATCACCATCAGGCCCATCAGCACCGCCACCAGAGGATTGGACAGGGCGCCCGCGACCACGGCATAGGGTTCGCCACTATAGGCGATGATGAACAGGACGAAGAACAGGAACAGCGGCACATTGGCAACCGCGGTGAGCCGCTGTCGCCAGAAATGCTCCGTTCCGTCCTTGGCGGATCCAAGTCCGCGAACCCTGGCGAGCGGTGTGCGCATGTCTGTCATGATAGTCTCCCTCAACGCGCCATGTAGCCGATGATCCAGAGCGCCAGCGTCAGCACCACCGAGGCGACGACCTGCAATCTGGCGACCTTGGTCGAGAATTCCTTCTCGAAGCCGTAGCCCATATCCCAGGCAAGATGCTTGATTCCGCCAAGCATGTGATGGATCAGCGCCCAGGTGTAGCCCAACAGCACCAGCCGTCCGAGCAGCGAACCGAAGATGGAGTTCACCCAGTCGAAATAGGCCTCGCCCGACGCTGCCGCCACCAGCCACCAGGCGACCAGCAGTGTGCCCGCATACAGCGCCATGCCGGTAAACCGATGCATGATCGACATCATCATGGTCGGAATTTGCTTGTAGATGCTCAGATGCGGCGACAATGGCCGGTTCTGCGTCACATTGCTCATCGGGACCTTGTCCTTTGTTCCCTCAAGGATGCCACGGATCGAGTCCGCGAACCGCGCGGGCCGGTAGCCGTGACAGGGTTTTAGTGTCTTATGTGCACCGCGTCAAAGCCCGGTTTGTCTTTCATGACAAGCCTTTGGTTGAAACGTCGTAACCGCGCCCGGCCGGGGTGGCGCTTCAATCGGTTCAAACCGCGCAAACGCGGCAGCCGAAACCTCAGGCTGCGATCAAAACACTCAGGCCGACTGATCGAAGCGTATTTCCCAGCTGGAAAAATCCGCCTTCGTGGCTATTTTTTCGTAAAGTTTTCGGCCGTCCTCGGGCAGGCGCGGCGCGTTGAGAACGATTCGCTCCCAGCCGTGGGCGTCGCTTTCCTCCACCAGCATGTCGATCATCGCCTGGGCAATGCCCAAGTTGCGGTGCAGGTGACTGACATAGAGGTGATCGACCTGGCCGATGCGCATGCCGGTGACCGGATCGGGCAGATCGTAAGACACGACGAATCCGACCAGCTCTCCATCGAGCCGCGCCCCGAAAATCTGCGCTACCCGGTCCTGCAGCAGGGTTTCGGCGTAAAAATCATCCGGCCTGCGCGGCGCGCCGCGCTTGAGCGACTGCACATAGGCCGCCAGCAGCGGCGAGAAATGATGCGCGTCATTGAGGCGCAACAGCGAGATGTCGATCTTGTCCGGTGTGTCCATGGCGGCCATGTTTCGTCCAAACTTCGGTCACGGTCAAGCCTGCCGATAGTCTGACCGCGCTCTGGCCGCGCCCTGGCCGCACGATGGCCGCACCCGGGCCGGGCAGAGGCCGCGGGTGGGACGCGCCTCGATTGGGCGGCCCGGTCTTAAGGTTAACAGACGATTGACGGGCGCCGCGGGTGACTTCGAGGCCACCCTGCGACACAATGGAGCCAATTTCGCCTGCGAAACCTGCCATCTCACACTGCGGGGCGCGCGGCAACCAGAAGGATACCGACCATGATCACCAAGTCTGCCTCCCACAAGACCGGCCGCATGGCAGCCGGCGCTTACGCGGGCCGGATCTCGATGGCGCTGCTTGTCGGCGCAAGTGTTGCCCTGGGTGCGACCATTGCAGCGCCGGCAGCGGCAACCGAGCTCAAGATGCCGTCAGCCAAATCGAAACTGCTCCGCGACCGCGACAATGTCACCATCATCATCATCAACAAGGACGACGACCGCCGCCGTTCGAGCTCGACCTCGCCAGGACGGGTCGACACGGACTCGGGCCTGAAGCAGCCGAGCAGCAAGATCCGCCGCGACAGTGACACGGTCTACATCAAGCGCAAGTCCGGCGGCAGCCATACGGGCAATCGCTCGGGCCCGAAGGTGATCATCGTCGACAAGAACCGCGGCGCAAGCTGCAGCGGCTCGGGCGTCTGCGTGATCCGGCCGTAGGATTCAGGCGTGGTCAACTGCAAGGCGGATACCGCCTTGTCACAGCCTCACCCGGTCGCCCATTGCCGGATCCTGCGGACGCCCGATTTCCGGCCAGCGCGGTCGCTCCACCCGCAATATCCATCGACTTGTCGCAAAACGGCACACTCTCCGGTTCTCTGCCTTGCGACGGCCACCGGCCGGTAACCAAGGTTGTCAAACGCCCGTGACCTCTGCCGCGGATGGGCGGACAATGATCTCCCACTTGCAAGGAGACAATCCGATGCGATCAACAGCCTGGAAGAACCCGGTCACCATCGAAGACCCCGAAACCGGTCGCCTGCGGAAGGTGAAAACCGCCCGCGAGGCGCAAGCGCTGCTGCACCGGAAGTGGCCCGACACTGCGGGCAGCCGCTACCGCGACGCCGAACAGATTTGCGAGAGCGTGGTGCATGGCAGCACCCCGTCGCGGGAAGCGCGCAAGGCCTTCATCGCCGCGGCGATCGAGGCGCATCTGCACCTGGGCTGAATGGAGTCGAATTCTCTCTCGAGGCGATCCGACAATCCGGGTCCGCTGCAGCGCCGACGGACTGGAGACCGAGGCCCGGTTTGACAAGCATGCCTGACTGTAAATTTGCCAGGCGTTCTACTCATCGAGGCAGGACCTAGGCGGCGATTGGAGCGCCGTGCTTCCCGGCCTGCGCATTTGCCATGTCATCCGCCTCATGAAACACGGCAACGGTCAGCTTCCCGCGTTTTGCCTGGTACATTGCCTGATCCGCCCGCGACATGAGCACTTCCCATGCCAGACCGGGTTCACCCAGGGCTACCCCGAGCGAGGAGGTGACAACCTTTTCGTGATGCGCAAACCGTATCGGTCCGACGTGGTTGATCAGAATCCTGTCCGAAACCGCTCTCGCGGCAGCGCCCGGGGCCCGGTCGAACACCATGCAGATGAACTCGTCTCCACCCAGCCGGACAACGAGATCTTGCGGACGCACCGCATCGCGCAGCCGTTCCGCCGTTATCCTCAACGCCTGATCGCCGTCATCGTGACCGTGCTCGTCATTGAGCTGTTTGAAACCATTCAGGTCGAGGTAGATGATCGCCACATGCCCGGCATCGATCCGTGCCTTAACCTTCGGCGCTCTGAGCGCTTCATCGAGCCCCGACCGGTTGAGAAGCCCCGTTAGCTTGTCGGTCGACGCCACCATCATGGCGCGGTCGAGCGCCTTGCTCTGCTGGTGGAAGTAGCGTGCCGCAAACAGACAAATTCCGAAGATACTGACACAGACCAGCAGGAGAGCCGGCATGATTTCCGTGCGCAGCGCGGTTCCGACCTGATTGTGTGTCCAGATAAGCTGAGCGACCGGAGTACCATCCGGACCGGCAAGCTCAATCGCGGGGTCCGCTGGCGGATCGCCCACCGGCGTGATCGCATAGCCGGTTCCCTGGGTTAACCTGGCAATGGCCTGCAATGCATCCTCGTTGAACAGTTTGATACCGAGCATGACCGGAAGTGGTGCGCTTTCGGAGTTTTCAAGATAGTCAGGGGTGATTCTTGTGGCCGCGATCGCGCCATAGACCCCGTCGACCGTGCCGATCCCGGAGACGGTGACATAGTCGGCGGGGATGGTTTCCTTGAGGCGCGCCAGAAACGGCAGGATCCCCTCCAAGTCAAAATCTTCGGGCGAACCGAGGGAGCCGGTGCTGTCATAGACATGCACCACCTTGCCCTTGCTGTTCAGAATGACGATCTGGTCAAACAGATCACTTTCCGTCGCACCCGATCCCAGATTATCATAAAGCCCATCTTTGTCATTGGCGATGACCAGCTCATAGGCAAGGTTCCAATGCGCATAGTCGGCCGTGGAAACCTTCACGCGTTCCACTTTCTCGGTCACCATCAACTCGACGACGTTCTCGACGCCTTGCTGCTCCAGCTTGTCGAGACGGGACGTCAGCCAGAACACGCTACTCAAGATCACGCCCACGGCAACGATGCCCAGCAAGAGCAGGTATCCGAAGATAAACCTGGGATTGGTCCCAATCATGATGCGTCCTTCCGTGATCCCTGAGTGACGAGCATCAAGCACAAATCTACTTAAGGAAAACGGAGCAGTTGGCACGCGACCGCGTTTGACTTGGGCGTATCGCGCCAAGACCAGGAACAGGGTTTACAATGCCTGAATGGCTGCCGGCCCCGAAAAAATCCGGGGTCCGTCTGCGAATTCAACCAGGGAGGCGGGTCGCCGGGGTGGAGTGCCTGCCGCTCACTTCCATTCCCGGATATCAACGAAATGACCGGCAATCGCCGCAGCCGCCGCCATGGCCGGCGAGACCAAATGGGTGCGGCCCTTGAAGCCCTGGCGGCCTTCGAAGTTGCGGTTCGAGGTCGAGGCGCAGCGCTCGCCCGGTGCCAAGCGGTCGTCGTTCATGGCCAGGCACATCGAGCAGCCCGGTTCGCGCCACTCGAAGCCGGCCGCGAGGAAGATCTTGTCGAGCCCCTCGTCCTCGGCCTGCTGCTTGACCAGGCCCGAGCCCGGAACGATCATGGCGTTGACGGTGGACGCCACCGTCTTGCCCTCGACCACCTTGGCTGCGGCGCGCAGATCCTCGATGCGGCCGTTGGTGCAGGAGCCGATGAAGACGCGGTCGATCGCAATGTCGGTGATCTTCGTGCCCGGCTTCAAACCCATGTAGTCGAGCGCCCGCCATTTCGACGTCCGCTTGGCTTCGTCCTGGATATCATCGGGGTTGGGCACCACGCCGGTCACCGCGATCACGTCTTCGGGCGAAGAACCCCAGGAGACGATCGGCGGCAGGGCGGCAGCGTCGAGCCGGACGATCTTGTCGTAATGGGCGCCCTCGTCGGAAACCAGCGATTTCCAGTACTCGACCGCCATGTCCCAGGCCTTGCCTTTTGGCGCGCGGGGCGTGTCCTTGATGTACTCGAAAGTCTTCTCGTCGGGCGCGATCAGGCCGGCCCGCGCCCCGCCTTCGATGGTCATGTTGCAGACCGTCATGCGGCCTTCCATCGACAGCGCGCGAATCGCTTCGCCGGCGAATTCGATGACATGACCGGTGCCGCCGGCGGTGCCGATCTCGCCGATGATGGCGAGGATGATGTCCTTCGCGGTAACGCCCTCGGGCAGTTCGCCATTGACCTCGACCAGCATGTTCTTGGCCTTCTTCTGGATCAGCGTCTGGGTCGCCAGCACATGCTCGACCTCGGACGTGCCGATGCCATGCGCCAGCGCGCCGAAGGCGCCATGCGTCGAGGTGTGGCTGTCGCCGCAGACGATGGTCGTGCCGGGCAGGGTGAAGCCCTGCTCGGGGCCGACGATGTGGACGATGCCTTGGCGCTTGTCGCTCTCGTTGAAATACTCGACCTTGAACTCGGCGGCATTGGTGGCCAGCGCCTCGACCTGGATCCGGCTTTCCTCGTTCTTGATGCCTTCGTGCCGGTCAGGCGTGGTCGGTACATTGTGATCGACGACGGCCAGCGTCTTTTCCGGCGCGCGCACGGTTCGGTGCGCCGTGCGCAGGCCTTCAAACGCCTGCGGGCTGGTGACTTCATGCACCAGATGGCGGTCGATATAGAGAAGCGCTGTGCCGTCATCCTGCTGGTTGACGATATGGTCGTCCCAGATCTTGTCGTAGGTTGTGCGCGGTGCGGTCATGATGGTGTCCTTGGCGATAGGCTGAAATGGGGAAGTGGTTGCCGCAAAAGCGGCTCAGGCCGGATGCGGGCGCATCAGGCCGGGAGGCGGGCGAGACCGGATCTGACGCCGCAAATCCAGGCGAAAAACCGCGCCGGCAGACGCTTGGCGTCCTGCAGCACGAAGGTTCTGGCGGCCCGGATTTGATACGGCATTTGCATGGTTTGGCTCATACCAGCATCCGGCGGATTTGGCAATCTGAGGCAGCTCAGCCGCGGCTCTCGCCGTGGTCGCCGTCATCCGCGGATTGATCCCCGGACTCCCACACTGTCTGCCTGGGCTTTTTCAGGTCCATCCGTGTTTCAAGCCCCCGCGCCAGCGCCAGCACGATGGCGCCCAGCAGGCAGGACATGAGCGCCACCAGCCAGAGACCGAGCCCCGCCGAAAGGCCTGCGGCGCCGGCCAGCCACATGCCTGCGCCGGTGGTCAGGCCCTGGACCTCGCCGCGCCGGAGCAGGATCGTGCCGGCGGCGAGGAAGGCCACGCCGGCGGTGATCGCCTCGACCAGCCGCAGCGGATCGGTGCGGATCTGCTCGTCGGAGAAGGCCTGCATGGCGGTGATCTCGATCGTGATCACGGCGAACACGGCGGCTGCCAGCGCGATCATCATGTGGGTGCGAAGGCCCGCCGGCCGCTCGGCGATCTCGCGCTCAAGGCCGAGCACGCCGCCAATGCAGGTGGCGAGCAGCAGCCGCACGGCGATCACCTGCCAGGGCAGGCTCGGCGACTGGGTGAATTCCTCGAGCAGAATGTCCATCCTGCTCAACGCAGAGGCTGGCTGCAAGTTCCCTCAATCATTCCCTCGGCTTACGGGCATTGGCACGCCGCAGGTTTGCCTATTCAGGTCCACCAGATTGGGGCGGCGAGGGTTCAAGGCCAGGGCTGGCCGCTTTCGAGCAGCTTGCGGTCAAACGCCGCCCGGACGTCGCTCACCCCGATCAGGCCATCGCCCGGATATCCGATGTCACACCGGGTGCGGGCATCCAGTCCGGCGGGGGCTCGGGGCCGGCCGGCAAGCAGCCGCCGGCAGAACAGCCGGCAAAGCTTCACCGCGCCGGAAAGCCGCTGAAACCGGCCCGGTGCGGCGCGAGTTTGGTCGCGCATCGCTGTTTCCTTTTGATGTCCTGTGGGGCTAGATAGCGGACAGGAAGCCTGCAGATCCAACGGAATTACCGGCTGTGCCCATCAAGAGAGCTTATGCATGAAACTGTCGCGCAGATTTCCGCTCAATGCCCTGCGCGTCTTCGAGGCGGTGGCCCGGCACGCGAGTTTTTCCCGCGCCGGCGACGAGCTCGGCATGACCCAGACGGCGGTGAGCTACCAGATCAAGCTTCTGGAAGATCATCTGGGCCAACAGCTGTTCCTGCGCCAGCCGCGCCAGATCGTCATGACCGCGACCGCCGAGCGCATGCTGCCCGCTGTCGGCAAAGGCTTTGATCTTCTCAACGAAGCGATGCTCGCCGCCCGCCAGGCCTCCAATGAAACCCTGGAAATCCACTCCTCGCCAACCTTCGCCTCCCACTGGCTGGCGCGCAATCTCGGCAGCTTCCAGCTGGCCTGGCCGTCGATCGCGGTGCGGCTGCTCCGGGTGAGCAAGATCACCGATTTCAACCGCGATCCGGCCGATATCTCGATCCGCTGGGGCGTCGGCCCGTGGCCGGACGAGGAGTGCCACCTGCTGGGAAGATTCACCTTCGCGCCGATGCTGAGCCCGGCGCTTGCTGAAAGCATCGGCGGGGTTACAAGGCCGGAAGACCTGTTGCGGCTGCCGATCATCGGCGCCGGGCAATCGTCCTGGCTCACCTGGTTCGCCTCCGCAGGGGTTGCCTCACCCGATCTCTCGGCCCACACGCGGCACAATTACGTCGAGCAGGATCTGTGCGGAAACGCGGCGCTGGCCGGCCACGGCGTCGCCAAGCTCAATCACATTTTCTTTGCCGACGATCTGGCCTCGGGCCGGTTGATCGCGCCGTTCAATCACCCCTGCACCGATGATATCGGGGTGTGGCTGGTGTTTCCCTCAAGCCGCCGCAACACGCCGAAAATCAAGGCGTTCCGCGAGTGGATCACAGCCGCAGTCGCTGCCGACATGGCAAGAACCGAGCCGCAGGCGCCCGCGTGATCCCGGGCGTCTCGCCCGCTCAGGCCAGCACTTCAAACACAAAGGCCGTGACCAGCACATCGGGTTCGTCGAGCGCAAAGGCGCGGAACGGCGAGCTCTGCTCGATTTTCCGCCAGATGCCGCGGGTGGTGAGATCCTCGATCACCGCCGTAAAACCGCCGGTCTCGAAGATCTTGTCGCGCACGGTGAACACCGCGATGCCGCCCGGCCTTGTGATTCTGCACAATTCAGCGAGGCTCGAGGCCGGGGCATGGCCTTCGGTAAACACGCCGGTCGACAGGAAGGCGGCGAAATGATTGTCCGTCCAGGGCAGGGTCTCGCCCAGCGTGGCGCGCTTCAGATTGTCATAGACGCCGCGTGAACCCGCCACCCGCAGCATGTCCTCGGACAGGTCCAGCCCCTCGATGCGACCATAGCCCAGCGCCTTGAGATAGGGGCCGGACAGGCCAGTGCCGCAGCCGGCGTCAAGCACAGGCCCGGCGTCCGGCCTGACGTGGCGCGCCACCCAGGAGAGCACCTGGAACGGCAGGCAATAGCCCGCGGCCAAGGTATCCCGGTCGTAGCCTGCGGCCCAGGCGGCATAGGCAGCAGCCAGTTCGTCGGCGGTTCGGGCCGCATAGACCTGTTCCAGCGCGTCATGTTTCCGTTCCGTCATGCTTGTCTCCCTTGCCGCGGATCAATCGCCTCCGCCCGAGCGTTCCTCGTCCGATCGGCGCAGGCGTTTTTCGAGCGCCCTCAACCCCAGCGACAGGCCGACCGTCAGCAGCAGATAGACATAGGCCACGATAGAATAGGTCTCGAAGAAGCGGAACGAGCCCGAGGCATAGACCTTGCCCATCTGGGTGAGGTCGGCGACGCCCAGCACCGAGACCAGCGAGGAATCCTTGATCATGGCGATGAAATCATTGCCGAGCGGCGGCAATATGGTGCGGATCGCCTGCGGCAGCACGATGAAGCGGAAGCGCTGCACGGGACTAAGCCCCAGCGCCTTGGCGGCTTCGACCTGGCCCGCGTCGACCGACAGGATGCCGGCGCGGAACACTTCGGCGATGAAGGCCGAATAGCCGATGGTGAGCGCGATGATCGCCCGCCACAGCAGCGAGAAATCGCGCACTGACATGGGCTCGACCAGGCCCGCGTCGATCAGCGGCGCCGCCACGAAATTCCAGGCCACGACGAAGCCCGGCGCGCCGACGAAGGCGATGTAGAACAAAAGCACCAGGATCGGGATGCCGCGGATGATCTCGACATAGAACCGGGCGATCTGCCTGAGCACCAGGAACCGCGACAACCCCATGATTGCGAGCAGCAGGCCGATCGCTGTGGCAAGCGCAAAGCCCACGAGCGTGACAAAGACGGTGATGCCGACGCCCTTGGAGACGATGGTGAAGATCTGGCTGTAGAGATCGTTCAGCACGATCTGGATGGCGAGAAACAGCGCGATCGCCCCGGCGGCAACGAGCCACCAGGGGAAATCGGGCTTGTCCGTGGATCTGGGCGCCGCCGTCACGGCTCGAAACCCGCCGGCGAGGCAGGTGATGGCCCGGGACGCAGGAAGGACTGCTCGCGCACCCCGCCCTGCCACTGGTCCGCGTCGCTTTCCGCCTGCAGCCGGAAGCCGAAGCTCTCGTAAAGCGCCCGCGCCGCATCGAGCCCGGCAAAGGTGGTGAGCCAGACCGGACCCGCCGAGACGCTGTCGGCATGGTGGATGGCGCGGGCCAGCAACTGTTTGCCAAGCCCGGCGCCGCGGGCGCTGTCTGCCACGACGAACCAGCGCAGATGCGCGCCCTCGATCCCGCCGCCCGACACATCCATCGAGATCGATCCGGCAAGTGCGCCGTCGCGCCAGGCGGTCAGGAACAGGTCGCGCCCCGGATCAAACCGGCCAAGGAACTGGGCGAGTTCGGCGGCCAGCTTGGTCTCGAAGGCGAGACCGAACCCCCATTCCCGGGCGTAATAGTCCATGTGCAGGCCGAGCACGCCGGCCAGCGCGCCGGGCCTGTAGCCCTCGAAGACAACCGGCACGGCGGGCTCAGCCGCCGAGCTTGTAGTCGAGGAACCATTTGGTGTTGAGCGCATCGATGGTGCCGTCGGCCTTCATCGCGGCGATCGCCGCATTGACCGGGGCGACCAGCTCCGAGCCCTTGGGGAAGATGAAGCCGAAATCATCGGCGCCGAGCGGGCCACCGACGAGCTTCAGCCCGCCATCGGAGGCCTCGACATAGCCCTTGCCGGCCACGCCATCGGTCAGCACCATGTCGACATCGCCAGTCTTGAGCGCCTGAACGGTGGCGCCGAAGGTCTCCATCAGCTTGATGCGCGTGTTCTGCTCATCGCCGTCAAGCACGTCGTAGACGGCGACATAGAATGGTGTGGTGCCGGGCTGGGCGCCGACGAGGCCGTCCTCAAAGGCTGCGAAGGAGGCCGCGTCGTCGAAGCGGGTCTCGTCGGCGCGCACCAGCATGAACATTTCCGAGCGCAGGTAGGGGTCGGAGAAATCCACCTTCTCCTTGCGGTCCTCCTTGATCGAGATGCCGGTCATGCCGATCTCGTACTGGCCGTCCGACACCGCCTGGATCATCGCGTCCCAGGAGGTGTTCTGGTAGGTGACTGTGAAATTCAATCGCCTGGCGATTTCGTTCATCGCGTCATATTCCCAGCCGATCTGCGCGCCGGTCTTGGGATCGATGAACTGCAGCGGCGGATAGGCGTTTTCGGTGACGACGACGACGGCCTGGCCGCCGAGATCCGGCAGGTCCTGCGCGCTTGCGGTGGCAAGCCCCAGCCCGACGGACATGGCGGCCGCGGCCATGGTGAATTTGAACAAGGACATGACAGTCTCCCTCATGAGGTCTCGGGATTGAATTCTTCCGGCAGGCGCGCCGCAAACGGGGCCATGCGAAGCCGGCACTTTGCAATGCGGGATGACGCGCCGCAAGGGGGAACAGCCCGGCTCGCGGCGATGTGCTGTGGTGAAAGCCGGGCGCGTGACGTTAAAAAGGGGACAAACCCCGCGCGCCGGATCTCACCTGTTCGTCATCGGACCCCGCCGATTCGTCATCCTCGGGCCTGTCCCGAGGATCTACCGGCCCCTCGGTTTTCCCACTGCACAGGCGGTTGCGGGGCGCTCGACGGCAGATCCTCGGGACAGGCCCGAGGATGACGGAAATCGTGGGTCTGCGACCACGGCCGAAGGTGTTTCGCATGCGCCTTTGCCCCCGCGCGGGACCCGCCGGGGTGATGGAGCGAGAGAACAGTCCGGAGGGCCGCACGCGGGCTTTGCCTTCGGAAATTGGGTTGGGTGGTGCATGGGTGCCATGCACCGGGGTGGCGCAACGCGCGCGCGGCCCGAAATTTGCCGGATGATGTCCGCATCCGACAGGCGTCTGCCGTTGCCTTGCCGCTCCGGCCCGGACGAGGCCAGTAGGACAAGGAGTTGAGCGCGTCCGGCACGAATACCGGGGCCAAAGACCCCACAATCCGCCACAGGCCCGTCTCGCCGTCCATACGCTGATCCCGCCAGATGGCGGAACCCGTAGGCGAGGGCGAGTCCGGTGGCTGGCTTGGCCGGCCCCGAAGGACCGACTGCCAGCGGAGCACGCCGGCCTCCGCCTCCCCCTGGATCCCGCCGCACGTTACGACGAGGCCAGGGGGCCTTCCTCCCGCCTGGACCGCCACGCTAGCGAGCCATCCGGCGGCGGGAGTGCAAGGAGTATGGCATGGGTGCGGAAGGCGGGGATAAAACGAGAGGGATTTTCGGGTAAGGTATTGGAATGGTTGAGGGTGGGGTGGGATTTTGTCCACGTTTTGGGGACCGCGGAGCGCGGAGCCCAATCTCCCCCCTTGCGGGGGAGATGTCGGCGGAGCCGACAGAGGGGGGCGCGCCCTACGCACACACCGTACTGTCCGTACAAGCCGAAACACACCCCCCTCTGTCACTTCGTGACATCTCCCCCGCAAGGGGGGAGATCGGAGCAAGCTGCACGGTCCGAAAATCCCTCTCACTTGCCGTAAGGCGAGAGCCCCTCAATCCGCCACCAATACCCCCGGCGAACTCTTGTCATACTGCGGCAGGCTGACTGCAGATCCTTGCCACTGAGGATGACGGCGGAGAGGAAGAGGCCGGCGAGCCGAGGCCCGTCACCCGGATCGACTGCTGCGCTTGCCCCAAAACGCAAAAAGCGCCGGTTGCCCGGCGCCTTGAGGGACGATCCCGAGGGAACGTCGAAGTCGGATGGAGCGGCTTATTCGCTCTTGGCGTCTTCAGCCGGTGCCGCGGCTTCGGCTGCAGCGGCTTCGTCGGCAGCGGCCTTTGCGGCTGCTGCTTCGGCGGCTTCCGTTGCGGCCTTCTCGGCGGCCAGAGCCTGGGCTGCTGCGACCTTCTCGGCCTCGATCCGGACCTTTTCCTCGGCGAGTGCGGCGCGCTCGGCGTCGTTGAGCTTGCGGGCGCGGGTGCCGGTGTTCTCGACGATACGCGCGGACTTACCGCGACGGTCGCGCATGTAGTAGAGCTTGGCGCGGCGGACGCGTCCGCGGCGGACCACTTCAACGGCTTCAACGATCGGCGAGTACATCGGGAACACGCGCTCCACGCCTTCGCCATAGGAGATCTTGCGAACGGTGAAGCTTTCGTTCAGGCCAGCGCCGGAACGGGCAATGCAGACGCCTTCAAAGGCCTGCAGACGGGTCCGCTTGCCTTCCGTCACGCGCACCTGGACGCGCAATGTGTCGCCGGCGGAGAAATCGGGAAGCTTGCGGGTGGCTTCGATCTTGGCTACCTGTTCGGCATCCAGCTGGGCAATAATGTTCATGGGTCCTTGACCTTTCGTTTTTCTCAAACGGTCAGAGCGCTCGCGGTCGCCGGTTTGGTATGTCCCTTTTGGGATCATCCTCTGGGCTATGCCGGTGAAGGCAGGAGCGGGTTCACCATTCATTGTTTGGCAGGCGCCGGTTAACGGCTCTCGGACATTGCCGAATGGGCGGTGCGATACACCATCGGCAGGGATTTGTCACGCCCGCTCGGGCAAATTTGTTGCCGGCCTTGCGGCGAACTGCTGGCGATGCTCTAAAACCATTCCCTGGAGCATCTTATCTGCACTCGGACGAAACCGCCGGAGTGCAGATAAGATGCTCACCATTTTTCGTGTTAGAGCGTCCTTTGTGCGTCCAAGTGGACCTGACGCACGCTCTAATGGCCTCTGACGGTTCCTCTTTCATGTCCTTCTTCGATATCGTGCTTCTGTTTTCCGCGGGCTTCCTGTCGAGCGTCGTCAACGCCATTGCCGGGGGCGGTACCTTCCTTACTTTTGGCGCCATGACGCTTGTGGGCGTGCCGCCGATCATGGCCAATGCCACGTCGTCGGTCACCCAGTTTCCGGGCTATGTCACCTCGGCGCTGGCCTATCGCAAGGAGATCCGGCAGGCCGGGCGCGAGGTCTGGGTGCTGGCCGGGGTGTCGTTCGCGGGCAGTCTCGCGGGCGCGCTTATCCTGGTGTCGATGTCCAATCCCTCGTTTCGCACGCTGGTGCCCTGGCTGCTGCTCGCGGCAACGCTGATCTTCGCCGCCGGGCCTTACCTGAAACCCAAATCGCTGCATCCGGAACAGCCCATCTCCCGGCTCGGCCTCTTGGCGCAGGGCGTGACCTCGATCTATGGCGGGTTCTTTGGCGCCGGCATGGGCATCATGATGTTGGCCGTTCTCGGGCTGACCAAGGGCGGCGATTACCACAAGCTCAATGCGCTGAAGAACTTGATCGCCGTGGTCATCGCCTTCGTCGCCATCCTGGTGTTTTCCTCGGGCGGCGTGGTGGCCTGGCTGCCGGCGGTGATCATGATCCCGGCCGGCGCTCTGGGCGGCCATTTCGGCGTCTGGGCTGCGCGGCGGGTGCCGCAGGCGGTGATCAGGGGCGTCGTGGTGGCAGTCGGGCTGCTGCTGAGCTGGTATTATTTTGCTTTCTGATCCAGCCGATCCATCAGATCCGGCCGTCTTTCCCGTGTCAGTTCCAGCGATTGCGCCTGCCGCCAGGCCTCGATCGCCTTGTGATTGCCCGAGATCAGCACATCGGGAATCTCGCGGCCTTCGAACTCTTGCGGCCGTGTGTAATGCGGATGTTCGAGCAGGCCGGTCTCGAAGCTTTCATGGGTTCCGGACTGGGCATTGCCCATGACGCCGGGCAGCACGCGGATCACCGCATCGAGCAGGATCAGCGCCGCAGGTTCGCCGCCCGAGAGCACGTAGTCGCCGATCGAGATCTCCTCGAGGTTTCGTGCCTCGATCACCCGCTGGTCGACACCCTCGAACCGGCCGCAGACGATCACCGCGCCCGGGCCTGACGCCAGTTCGCGCACCCGGGCTTGCGTCAGCGGCGTGCCCCTGGGGCTCATCAGCAGCCGAGGGCGCGTATCGTCCTCGGGGCTGACCGCATCAATCGCCGATGCGAGCACATCGGGCCTGAGCACCATGCCGGCGCCGCCGCCGGCCGGCGTGTCATCGACTGAGCGGTGCCTGTCATGCGCGTAGTCACGGATATTGACGGCCTCGATGATCGCATCGCCGCGCTCGATCGCCCGGCCGGCGAGCGACTGGCCGAGATGGCCCGGAAACATCTCGGGGTAGAGCGTCAGCACGGTGGCGCGGAAGCTCATTCGCCGTCCCTGCCATGATCGTCGCCCGCTTCCCCGTCCTCATCCGCACTGCCGGTGTCGATCAGACCCGCAGCCAGCGGATCGACCAGGATACGCCCGGCCGCGAGATCGACCTTGGGCACGGCCGTCAGCGTGAACGGGATCACCACCGGTTTCCTGCCTTCGTCGCGCAATTCCAGCAGGTCGCCGCCGCCGAAATCGAGCACGCCCGAGACCCGGCCCCAGAATTTGCCATCGGCATCCCAGGCTTCCAGCCCCTCGAGATCGGCGTGGAAATACTCGTCCTCCTCCAGTTCGTCATCGGGCAGGCTGGAGCGGTCGATGAACAGTTCCACGCCCTTCAGCGCCTCGGCGGCGTTGCGGTCATTGACGCCGCGGAAGCGCACCACAATGACGGTCTTGGCAAGGCGGTGATCGAGGATCTCGAAGCGGCGGCCGTCGCTTGCAAACAGAGTGCCGTAATCGCCAAGCGCCATCGGATCCTCGGTGAACGGCTTGACCCGCACCTCGCCGCGCAGGCCCTGGGCCGCGCCGATAACGCCGACGAGAATGGGGTGGGACAGTTTAGCTTGGCCAGCCGGCATGACGCCTCAAATCCGTATGCCACAGAAGCTCTGGGGCAGGTTTATGGTTTTCAAAATCAACCAGGACAATCTGCAGTCCGGCGATACGCGCGTGCTTCATCGCGGGAATGCAATCCGTATCGCCGCTGACAAGGATGATGCGATCCACGGATTTCTCATGGGCGAAATTGGCAATATCCAGACCGATTCTCATATCAACGCCCTTTTGTTCGAAATCGGGCTTGAAATCATCGTCGGTCAGATCCTTGCCGGTGACCGGTATTTTCTTTGGCTTGAAGCCGCGAAATTTCAAGACACCCTGCCGGACTGCAAACAGATTCCTTTGCGCAAGCTCCCTGAGCCAGCTGTCGGAACCTTTGAACTCAAGCTCTTCCCCCGATACGGGCTTCTTCACTTTGCCGTTGTAGGGCGCACAATCGTAATAAAGCGCCCGCAGAAGGGTTTCACTTCCGTCGACACAGGCATGCGCGATTTTCTCGATGAAATCCGGATCATAGTGATGTCCGGCGATGCGGGAAACGACCCGCAAATGCCCTCCATCTATCAGAACCGCGACCTTCATCTGATCCACCGCAAACAATAAAGCCTCCGCACCGAAGTGCGAAGGCTGCATAGAATGCCCGCCTACGGGTGTAGCGGATAGACCTGATATATGGGCTAACGGCTGGATTTGGTCAAGACCACACCGCCCTTAGCCGGACACACTTATTCCGCTGCGGCTTCTTCTGCAGGCGCTTCGGCGGGTGCGGCAGCTGCGGCTGCGGCGTCGGCCTTGGCCTGTTCGGCTGCGGCTGCGGCATCCTCTTCCTTCTGCTTCTTCTCGGCGACGCGTTCCTGCGCCTTCTTGCCGGGCAGGCCCTTGTTGGGGTTGGAGCGGGCTTCGCGGGTCATCATGCCGGCTTCAGCCATGAAGCGGGCAACGCGGTCGGTCGGCAGCGCGCCGTGGTCGAGCCAATGCTGGATGCGCTCCTGGTTGAGGCTGACGCGGGTGGCGTCGTCCTTGGCCAGCATCGGGTTCCAGTAGCCCAGGCGCTCGATGAAGCGGCCATCGCGCGGGCTGCGCACGTCAGCGACAACCAGGTGGTAGTAAGGACGCTTCTTGGAGCCGCCACGGGCCAGACGAATTTTCAATCCCATTTTCTTTTCCTTCGTTTAACAAGTTTGTTGACTGTTTGGTTGGTCTTTGTCGGGCGCCGGGCAGCGCCAGATGGGGTGATTATTTCGAAGCCGCCTGCTTGTGATGCTGGATGACTTCGCGAATGACGAATTCAAGGAACTTTTCGGCGAAATCCGGATCGAGATCGGCAGATTTGGCCAGTTCCCTGAGCCGGGCAACCTGCTCGGCCTCGCGGTTCGGATCGGACGGCGGCAGGTCTGCCGAGGCTTTCAGCGCGCCGACCGCCTTGGTGACCCGGAAGCGTTCGGCCAGGATATGGATCAGCGCCGCGTCGAAATTGTCGATGGAGCGACGGTATTCGCCCAGTTGCGCGATGGCGTCCCTATTGCTCGTCATGATCCGCCGCTCACTTCTTCTTCGGCAGGCCGGGAAGGCCGCCACCAAGACCGGGCAGTTTCGGGCCGCCCAAACCGGACGGACCACCGGGCAGATTGCCTCCCATGCCGGGGAACGCGCCGGGCAGGCTGGCCATGCCCTTGCCCAGGCCCGCGGCCTCGGCCTGCTTGGCCAGCGCCTCGAGCTGTTTCGGGTCCATCTTCGACAGATCCGGCATGCCGCCGCCCATCATGCCGCCCATGCCACCGGGCAGGCCCATCTTCGAGGCCAGCCCGCCCATGGCTGCGCGCATCATGCCGCCACCCTTGCCCTTGCCGCCCATGGCCTTCATCATGTCGGCCATCTGCCGGTGCTGCTTCAGGAGCTTGTTGATCGCCGCCGCATCGGTGCCCGAACCGGCCGCGATGCGCTTCTTGCGGCTGTGCTTGAGCAGGTCCGGATTGGCGCGCTCGGCCTTGGTCATCGAGCCGATGATGGCGAGCTGGCGGGCGAAGGTCTTGTCGTCCATGCCGGCCGCCGACATCTGCTCCTTCATCTTGCCCATGCCGGGCATCATGCCCATGATGCCGCCCATGCCGCCGAGATTCTGCATCTGCTTGAGCTGTTCGGCCATGTCGTTGAGGTCGAATTTGCCGGATTTCATCCGGGCGGCCATGGTTTGCGCCTTTTCGGCGTCGAAATTTTCGGCCGCCTTCTCCACCAGGCTGACAATGTCGCCCATACCGAGAATGCGGTCGGCGACGCGGCGGGGATGGAATTCCTCGAGCGCGTCCATCTTCTCGCCGGTGCCGATCAGCTTAATCGGCTTGCCGGTGACAGCCCGCATCGACAGCGCCGCGCCGCCGCGGCCGTCGCCGTCCATGCGGGTCAGCACCAGGCCGGTGATGCCGACGCGCTCGTCGAAACTGCGCGCCAGATTGACCGCGTCCTGGCCGGTCAGCGCATCGGCCACCAGCAGGATCTCGTGCGGATTGGTGCGCTTCTTGATCTCGGCCATTTCGGCCATCAGCGGCTCGTCGATATGGGTGCGGCCGGCGGTGTCGAGAATGACCACGTCATGGCCGCCGAGCCTGGCTGCCTGCACGGCGCGCGCGGCGATGTCGGTGGGCGACTGGCCGGCGATGATCGGCAGGGTGGCGACACCGGTCTGCTCGCCCAGTTGTTTCAATTGCTCTTGCGCGGCCGGGCGCCGCGTGTCGAGCGAGGCCATCAGCACCTTCTTGCGGTCGCGCTTCTCGAGCCTTGCTGCGATCTTGCCGGTTGTCGTGGTCTTGCCCGAGCCCTGCAGGCCGACCATCATGATGACGACGGGGGCCGCGGCGTTCAGATCGATCGGCACGCCTTCGTCGCCAAGCAGCGCCACCAGCTCGTCATGAACCAGCTTGACCACCATCTGGCCCGGCTTGATCGACTTGACGATCTCGGCGCCGACAGCCTTTTCGCGCACCCGGTCGGTGAAGCCGCGCACCACTTCCAGCGCCACGTCGGCTTCCAGAAGCGCGCGGCGAACCTCGCGCATGGCTTCCGACACATCCTTTTCCGACAGCGCGCCGCGCCCGGTGAGGGTGTTGAGGATGGAGCCAAGCCGGTCCTGGAGAGTGTCAAACATCGGGTCGTCCTGTCTTTGCTGAAGAGGTCTCCAGCCCATATGGGAAGAGCATCACGCAAAGCCAAACAGCACCCGAGGGCGCATCGCGCTGTCGGGTGTTGACCTCCGGGTCCTGGTCTGTCGCTTGACCCTTCAAACCGTCGGGTTTGAAGAAAGGTATCAAGCGACCGTCAAGAGTTTCCCGGTCGGCGGCTCGGAGTCATGCTCGTCGCAGATTTGAGGGGGATAAACAGGAAAAGCGCGCGGGAGTCAAGGTTTTGGGCGTCAGCGCGATCCAGCTGGCGTGTTTTTCATTATAGCAGGCGTGAATAGGATTGTGGATTCTGTCGCAGTATGCCATATATGGAATAACTATGTGGAAGATCGAGCTGCTTGACGATGAAGTTCTTCGGGAACTCAACACTTTGCCTGCAGACCAGCGAGCAAAGTTCACCCGTATTGCCGACATCATTCAGAACCATGGGCTGGAGAATGTTCGGGAACCCTATGTGAAGCATCTCGAGCAGGGCCTGTGGGAAATCCGCATGAAGGGCAGGGACGGCATATCCCGGGCCTTTTATGTGATCGCAAGACCAAGGCGCGTTGTTGTCGTCCGAATCTTCCGAAAGAAGACGCAAAAGACGCCGCGCCGGGAAATCCTGCTGGCGCTGGAAAGGGCAAAGGAGATCAGATGATCGATTTCAGGGATATCAAGAAGCAGTGGATGAGAAATCCGGACTTCGTCAGGGAATATGACGCTCTTGCGCCGGAGTTCGCCGTGGCGGGGCAACTGATCCGTGCGCGAACGCAAGCGGGAATGACGCAGGCGCAAGTGGCCGAAAAAATGCAGGTCACTCAGTCCCGCGTGGCCAAGATGGAAGGTGGGATCAATGTGTCAGTCGAGGCGCTGCACCGCTACGCCGAAGCCACCGGCACAAGGCTCACGATTTCTCTTGAGCCGACGGGATAATCGAAGCGGGGTATCCTCGGGCAGGCCGAAGGGCATTTATGGAACTTGTGGCGCGAGCCGGAGACCTTAACTCCGCCAACCCCGCCTCATCTCCCCGCAGCCATCGCCAGCAGCCGCCGCCGGAGCGCATCGATATCGAGAGCCTTCTCGCCCAGGCCGAGATGAGCAAGCCAGGCGCCGTCGGCGGCGAGGCGGATGATTTCGAGATGGGGGGCGGCGTCGGTGTCGTGGTGACGGTCGAGGCGGTCTTGCAGCCAGTCGGTCCATAACAGCCCCAGCGACGGCTCCATGATCATCGAGACGGCCAAGCTGGACCACGGGGTGCCGAGGCCGAAGGTCTTGCCGGCCAGCATGGTTTCCACGTAGGCCCGGGTGAAGCAGCCTTTCGGGTTCCCGTCGGCGGCGATGTGGGCTTCTATGTCGGCATCGAGTCGCGCCATCACATCGGCGAACATGGCCTCGATGAGGGCCTGCTTGGAGGGGAAATGATGAAACAATCCGCCCTTGGTCACGCCGGCCGCGGCCGCGACCGCCTGGACCGTGACGCCGGAAAGCCCCTCGCTTTCGGCAAGGCGCATGGCATGCTCAAGCAGATTGCGCCGGACAAGGTCGGGTTGCTTCCTGCGCTGATGATTCTCCGTCATCCGTGCGCCACGCTGTGGGAGAGAAGGTTGATGACCAGCACGCCGGCGATAATCAGGGCGATGCCGAAGAGCGCCCAGAGATCGAGGGTCATGCGAAACACGAAGACGCTGATGGCTGCCGTGAGCACGATGCCCAGACCGGCCCAGATCGCATAGGCGATGCCGAGCGGGATCAGTTTCAGCGCCTGGGACAGGAAGAACATGGAGACGACGAAGCAGATCGCCATGCCCAGCGTCGGCCACAGCCTGGTGAACTGGGCTGACTTCTGCAGCAGCGACGTGCCGCAGACTTCGGACACAATGGCGATGGCGAGAGCGCCATAGGCGAGAAGCGGAGTCATGGGGGCGACCTCTATTAACGGGGCTTGATGCGTAAAACATACCGCGCGGTTGGTTTGTTTACAAGGCATCGTGATGCATGGCGCGGGTGTTTGGGGCAGATGCTTGGCGGCGCATTGCCTGCCGTGCGATAGGATGACATCAGCGCCCGGCGCATGCAGCCGGATCCAAACAGGCGGCGCCGGGCTGCTTCGAGAATTCGGCCGGCAGGCTGTTGATCTGGCGGGGATGAACGGAGAGGCGGCAATGGCCGTGCTGAAGACGAATCGGATGACGCTGAGCCCCTGCTGTCCGGCGGACCGGGAGGATTTCATCGCGCTTGAGCGGGATCCCGAGGTCATGCGCTTTCTCAGCGGCGGGCGCATCGCCGAGAATGAGGAGAGCGATCCGGATGCGGATTTTCTGAAGCCGCGGGGGACGGAGCCCCATGTCTGGACGGCGCGGCGCACCCACACCGGGGGTTTTGTCGGATGGTTCTGCCTGTGGCCGGAAGGCGACGGATCAGCCGAACTCGGATACCGGCTGCGCCGGCAGGAATGGGGTCAGGGCCTCGCCTCCGAAGGAGCTGCGGTTCTCGTCGCCTGGGGGTTCGAAAGCGCCGGCTACGAACAGATCGTGGCAAGCACGATGGCGGTGAATCACGCCTCGCGCCGGGTGATGGAAAAACTTGGGCTGCACCACGCCCGCACGGTCCATGTGGATTGGCCGGAGCCGATACCGGGCAGTGAACACGGCGAGGCCTGGTATGAGGTGACGCGTACCGATTGGAGACGGGGCTGACGCACCTCGGCGACCACTACGAAACCTTTGTTGGAACACAAGTCGGAAGTGGAAAATACGGCTCGACAAGTGAAGTCATCCGGGCTGGACTGAGGCTTCTGGAAGAACGCGAGATTGCATTGAACACGTTGCAGGCCGCGCTTATTGACGGAGAGAAAAGCGGCATCAGCGCCCGCAGCCCGGATGAGATCATCGCCGCCGTGATCGCGAAACGGCGCAGGAATGGCACCCTTTAGACTCACCCGCGCCGCCGACCAGGATTTCGAGCGGATTCTTGAGTTTGGCATCGACCAGTTCGGGCTTGCGCAAGCGCCAGAATACCAGATTGGGATGAAGTAACGCCTCATTGAACTGGCGGCACAACCCAAACTCTATCAGCCCGTTGACCACATCCGCCAGGGTTTCCGGCGCTGCGTCTACCAAGCCCATTCCATATACGACAGGATTGAGGGGGATTTCGTCCTCATCGTCCGTATTCTTGGCCGTGAGAACCCGGATACATCGTTGCCGGAACAGGATGGCGTCTAAAGCCTCTCAAGGTTTTGTTTTCGCCCCTCAAAACGGCCAGACCCATACGATCATCGGCACCGCCACGGCGATGACCAGCACTTCGAGGATCAGGCCCATGCGCCAGTAGTCGCCGAACTTGTAGTTGCCGGGGCCCATGATGATGGTGTTGTTCTTGTGGCCGATGGGGGTGAGGAAGGCGCAGGAGGCGGCCACCGCGACGCCCATCAGGAACGGGTCGGGGCTCGCGCCGATCGAGTTGGCGACGCTGACGCCGATGGGGGCTGCGATCAGTGCGGTGGCGACATTGTTGAGGAAATCGGACAGCGTCATGGTGATGATCATCAGCACCGTGAGCACCCCCCAGGCCGGCAGATTGTCGGTCTGGGTGACGATGAGATTGGCGATCATCTGGCTTCCGCCGGTCTCCTCCAGCGCGCCGGCGACGGGAATGAGGCAGGCCAGCAGCACGATCACCTTCCACTCGATCAGCGCGTAGAAATCGCGCCCGCCGATGATGCCCAGCCCCAGATAGGCCACGACGCAGAGCCCGAGCGCGATGGCAAGCGAGGTGATCCCCATCACCGACAGCCCGATTGCCGCGGCAAAGATGCCGATGGCCAGAAGCGCCTTGGTCCGCTGCATCACCTCGAGCCGGCGGTTTTCGAGCGGCAGCACGCCAAGCCAGCGGCTGGCGGCGGCGACATTCTCGTCGGACCCGATCAGCAGCAGCAGGTCGCCCGCCTTGATGGTCAACCGGCCCACCCGCTCGCGGAACCGCCTGCCCTGCCGGGAGACGCCGAGCAGAGTGACCCCATGACGCTGGACCAGCCGCAGCCCGATCACGTTGCGACCGACGACATGGGCATCCTCCGGCACGATGGCCTCGACCAGGCTCAGCGACTTGCCCATCAGGCTTTCATGTTCCTCGGTGCCCACAGTGTCGAGTTCGGCGGCACCCATCAGCGCCTCGATCTGCTTGGGATCGCCCTCCAGGATCAGGAAATCGCCTTCGCGGATCTCGCGGCTCTGCGAGAAACCCGGCAGGCGCTTGCCCTGGCGGGCGAGACCCAGAATGGTGACATCGTTCTCCTCGGCCAGCGGATGCAGTTCGGAGATGGTCATGCCGATTGATTTCGAGTCCTCCTTGACCCGGGCCTCGGCAATGTAAAGACCGGCGTCCCCTTCAAGCGAGATCGTATCAGCCCGCGCCGGGATCAGCCGCCAGCCGAGGAAGGTTACATAGGCAATGCCGGCGATCGACACCGCGATGCCGACCGGTGCGAAATCGAACATCGAGAACGGCGCGCCCAGCACGTCCTGACGGTATTGCGCGATGACGATGTTGGGCGGCGTGCCGATGAGCGTGATCATGCCGCCAAGGATGGTGCCGAAGGACAAGGGCATCAGCGTCAGCGACACCGCGCGCTTGGCCTTGCGCGCAGCATCCATGTCGAGCGACATCAGGAGCGCAAGCGCCGCCACATTGTTGATGATTGCTGACAGGGCCGCACCGACCACCGCCATGATGCCGATATGGGTGGAGAGCGTCCGGTCGGGGCGGGTGACGAACCGGGCAATGTATTCGACCGCGCCCGAATTCATCAGGCCGCGGGAGACGATCAGCACCAGCGCGATGATGACCACGGCGGGGTGTCCAAAGCCGTGAAACGCCTCGCTCGGTTCGATCAGTCCCGCCAGCACCGTCACCATCAGCGCGACGAAAGCCACGAGATCGTAGCGGACGCGGCCCCAGACCAGCATGCCGAACAGGGCGATCAGGATTCCGAATAGCAGGATCTGGTCAGTCGACATCTTCCCGTCCCGTTGCCCGACGCGCCGTCTGCACGCGCGCAACTTGGGTTGCATGACCGAAATCCGTGGTCAACCCTTTTCCTCAGAGGGCACCAGGAGCTGACCGGAGCAACGCATGCGGCTCCGGCCGGGACCCGGCCTATTGCGCGAGATAGGCGTTGGTGTACCAGTCGGACACATCCGGCAATTCGGCGAGCGGGTCGCCATTGGCGTCACGCAGGATCCCGGCCTCGAACAGGAACCCGGCGATGCCGTTGATCAGCTGAGGGTCGATCAAGCCGACTTCTTCGCCCGGATCCCTGAGATAGCCGCCTTCGACCAGCGCTTTCATCGAGGCATGGACCAGTTCGGGATTGGAGAGCATGCCCGCGGTCCCGGCAATCAGCATATCGGCGGCTTCCTCCGGATTGTCTGCCGCGAATTCATAGCCGCGCTGGGCGGCCTTGACGAAAGCGGCGGCGGTGTCCTTGTTTGCCGCAAGCCAGCCGCCATTGCCGCCCAGGAAAGTCGTGTGCTGGTCCGGCACGCCGTAATCGGCATAGTTGAAGGCGCGTTGCGGGCGGCCCAGAAGCTCGGAATTGACGCCCTCCCAGGTGCTGACTTCCAGGGTGAAATCGACCGAGCCATTGGCCAGCGCCTCATAGGCGGAGGTTCCGAGCGTCACCGTGTCGAATGTACCCTCGCCGCCATCGTGCCGGATGATCGACGAGATCAGCGCTTTTTCCCAGGCGCTGCCGAAGCCGGCATAGATCTTCCCGTCGAGATCGGCGGGGCGCTGGATGTCCTCGCGCTCGCCGTTGAAGACCAGCCGCCCGGTCTCGTGCTGGACCACGGCCATCACCGCGGTCATGTCGGCGCCCATCGAACGCTGGCTGTGGAAGCCGACGGCGCTCAGGATGCCGAACTGGGCAACGCCGGTGGACACGAGCGTGCCCGACGAGGTGTCGGTATAGGGCAGGATCTCGACATCAAGGCCGGCGTCGTTGAACCAGCCTTTTGCCTGGGCGACATAGAGACCGACATGATTGGTGTTGGGTGTCCAGTCGAGCGCCACGGTGAGTTTTTCCGCCGCCTGCGCCGGCAGTACTGCCAAGAGTGCGAGGGCTGTGAGGATATGTTTCATGATCAATCTCCGGTTTGGGTGAGAAGGGCGTCGAAAAGCTCGGCTTCGAGACGGACAGCGTTCGCGGACAGGGGGCGGCCCAGGCGCGGGCGCGGTTCGGCCACCTCGAATTCGGCGATGATCCGCGCCGGTCGCCGTGAAAACACGTAGATCCGGTCCGACAGCGCCACCGCCTCGCGCACGTCATGGGTGACCAGAAGCGTGGTCCAGTGCGCGGCCTGCCAGCGCTGTTCGAGCCAGCCCTGCATCCCGGCGCGGGTCAGCGCATCGAGCGCGCCGAACGGTTCGTCGAGAAGCTGGATCGGCCGGTCCTGCACGATGGTGCGCAGCAGCGCCGCGCGCTGACGCATGCCGCCCGAAAGTTGCGCGGGATAATGGCGCTCGAAGCCTTCGAGACCGAAGGTGGCGAACAGCGGCAGCACCCTGGCCCGCGCCTCGGCCCGGTCCATCCCCTGCACTTCCAGCCCGAGGATGACATTGTCGATGATCCGCCGCCACGGCATCAGCGCGTCGCGCTGCGGCATGAAGGCGAAGGCCCGCGATCGTGACGACAGCGGCGCGCCGTCGACGCGGATGCTGCCCCGGTCCGGGGTGAGCGCTCCGGTCAAGAGCCGGAACAGGCTGGATTTGCCCGATCCGGAGGGGCCGAGGATCGAGACGAATTCTCCCCTGGCGACATGCAGCGAGATGTCGTCGAGCACCCTGGTGCCGCCAAGCGTCAGGCTGACATTGTCCATCGCCAGCACGGTCATGGCGCAACCCCCGCACGGCGCCAGCCGAGCACCAGATGCTGCAGCAGCGCGCTCGCGCCGAACAGCGCCAGCGTCAGGGCCGAGCTGATGACCACGGCGGCGAGCATCAGGTCGGGGCGGAAACTGTTCTTGGCGTTGAGGATGACGATGCCGAGGCCTGCGCGGGCGCCGACATATTCGGCGAAGATCGCCGCCACCACCGCATAGGTGATCGAGATCCGAAGCCCCGCGAAGAAATAGGGCATGGCCGAGGGCAGCCGGGCACGCCGGAAGATTGCCGCGCGCGATGCCCCCATAGATTTGAGCAGCGCGGAGATGTCGGGGTCGGTGGACTCATAGCCATCGACCAGCGCCACCAGCATGGGAAAGAACGTGACCAGCGCCACCAGCAGGATCTTTGGCGTCAGCCCGAAGCCGAACCACAGCACCACCAGCGGCGCGATCGCCACCAGCGGCAGGGTCTGGCTGATGACGAACACCGGAAACAGCGCCCGCCTGAGCTTCGGGATGAAATCGATCAGCAGCGACAGCGCGAAGGCGACGCTGAGCGAAAAGGCAAAGCCGGAAAGCGTTGCCTGAAGCGTCGGCACCGTGTTGGCCCAAAGCAGATCGCGGTTGACCACGATCTGCTCCGCCACACGTGAGGGTGCTGGCAGCACCAGCGGCGAGATGCCGGAGACCAGGACATAGACTTCCCAGGCGGCAAGAGCCGCGATGACACTGAAAACAGCCGGCAGGCCCTGGACAAGCCTTGCCGCCGGCGAACCGGACGGAGAATGCGCCATGGGTTCAGCGGATCGAGGGGCTGTTGGCGGAGACCGTCAGGTCGATCGTGACATGGCCTTCGGGCGGGCCGAACCGGCAGAACGCCGCCTGCAGGGTGGCGAACACGGCGCCCGAATCGCCCTTGAGCCGGGTGCAGAAATTCTTTGACCGATCGAACGTGCCGCCTGATTTGAGAAAATCGATGCAGCCCATGATCTCGGCCATGTGATCGCCCGCGCCCATCACGTAAAGCGAGAACTGTGCCCGCGCCTCTTCGCCTGTCACAGCCGCTTCGGCCAGCGCGGCAAGCGCCCCGGCCTGGCGGCTTTCAAGCGGTTCGGACGGATTGGCGAGTGCGCCGGTCTGGCAGATCGGATCGTCCGGCTCGCCGGGACAGCCCCGTGACAGCGTCGCGCGCAGCACCACATGCTGCCGGGACGCGGCGGCTGCGACATAGAGATCGCGCAATGCCGGGAAGAGCACTTCCGGCGGCCCGACAATCAGCGTGGAGATGTCGTCGGTCTCGATCCTGAGCCGTTCACGGTAGGGATCGAGCGCCGAGAGCGACGACAGGATGACGTCCACGAACCCGTCGGTCATGGGATAAAGGGAGACTTGCGCGCCTGCGAACATATTGGTTCCTCCTTGCTACGCTGGCATTATCCAGATCAGCTTCGAGGGTACGTGGGCTTGGCGCCCACATCTCAGCCGCGGCTCTACGCGGCACCCCTGTGGTGAGGCGCATTCAACAGGATTTAGATGCAAATGCAAGGGCTTTTCTTGGCGCGCGGTGTGGTTCTTCAGCCGCCTTGAAAACGGCGATGCCAGCGCTTCATCGCGAGCCTTGGCATGATCGCCAGCCTTTTCAGGTTCAGCGCAAACGTCCGGATCAGGGCGACACGGCCCTATGGGCTGGGCTGGCCTTGCGGTCGCTGTGGTCGGCTGCATTGCCCTGGGGGGCAGGGCCTTCCCGGACCAGTCCGTCAAGATGCTCGCCCCAGACGATGTCCGTGTTGCGCCCGGAAATCTTGGCCCGGTAAAGCGCAATGTCCGCCGCCTTCGTGCACGCCGTGAGCGAGGTTCCGGCCTGGGGAGCGAGTGCAATGCCGGCCGAGAAGGACAATGCGAAATCCTTCAGTTCGGCAATGGCGTGGGTGGCGAGGCCGTGCCGCCACCTGGCGCAACGGTCAAGCGCCTGGGCGCGGGACGTGGCCGGCAAGACGACGAGGAATTCCTCGCCGCCATGACGGAACGCCATTTCTGTGTCTCGCAGGCTGTCGCGGAGGATCAAGGCGAACGTCGACAGCACCTTGTCTCCGACATCGTGCCCGTACAGGTCGTTGACCTGCTTGAAGTAATCGAGATCCACGATGATCAGCGCTACCGGCGCGTCTTCGCTGGCGTTCGCAATCACCGGCGGGATGACGGTGCTGGCGTGGCGGCGATTGAAAAGCCCGGTCAGGTGATCGTGAAAGGCCTGCTGTTCCAGCTGCTCCTGCAGACGCAGGTTTTCCTCAAGCCGCAGTTTCAGCGCTTGCCCGGCATCCGAGAGGCTTTTCTGCGCGGCTTCCCGGGCCGTGACGTCGCGGAGCACGATCATCACATTGCCTTGCCGGCCCCAGTGCTCCAGTGGCTGAACGGACACTTCGAAAGTCTTCCCCATGGCGTCGAAGTGAACGATCGGCTTCCCGGTTTCGCTCGTCATATCTCTTGCGACGAAAGCCATCAACGGGTGGGAAGGCGGGAGTTTCGTCCCCACCGTTTCGGCGCTGAACCCTGTCAGCTTCGCTGCCGCGGGATTGGTCTCGAGGACCAGACCGCTCGGCTCAAGCACCACGATCGGGTCCGGCAGGATCGAGAAAATGACGTCCCGGGCGATGGGCGGTGCGATGAACAGCTTTCCGCGATGTTGCGCGAACAGCACGGCCAGCACGGTCGCGCTGAAGGCGAAGGGCGTCGGGTCATCGTTGAAGAGCCGGAACTCGAACAGGACAAACGCCGCGTTGCATCCCCACGGGACACATGTGGCGATCAGGAGTGCCACCATTTGACGTCTGTGCAGACGGGAGGCGTGCTTCAATTGGGAAATCGACATCAGGCAGGCAAGCAGCATGCACAGATACATCCCCCCCAACAGCGCATAAAACAGCCATCCGTGGGAGAAGGTCGGCCGTTCTTCGTTGATGATTCCGGTATATATCCATTGATGATAGCCATCCGTCAGGGCGGCGAAGCCCGCGAGCGCACTGATCGTTAGAATGATGGCGATCGGCAGGCGCCTGGTGACCTGGTTGAAGCCTGCATGGTCAAGAAAGCCTGCCGACCAGAAAAGCGGTGTGGCAATGATGCCGAACCAGGCGAGCCTGCTGAACAGGATCTTGTCCGAAAGGTCCTCGCTGTTGAGGCGAAGCACGACCATGGCGATCCACCAGATCGATGCCACGGCTGCCAACCCGAAGGCTATACGCCCCGGCGCTTGCGGCGACGTGACGATTCGTCCGACCACAAGAACCGCGAGCAGCGCGATCACAAGGAGGATCGGGGTGGAAAAACTCATCGGCAGTCCTTCATGCAATCCGGCAGCGCGGGCTTACAGCCCGCGGTCCAAGCCTGTCCGATGCAGCAATACGCAAGTTTTCCTAATGAAGCTTTGCATTCCGCCGCAACATCTTGCTGGCCATCGAGTTCGGCCCGGGAAACCGCGCGATAGGGACCGACCCTCATCATCGCCAATCCTGTGCCCAACCCCAGTGAAGACTGTGCTACCACTCGGGACAAGGAAGGCATTCTGCAACAATGGCCGCAGACGGCGGCAAGGCTGCGGTGAAGGCCGCTGCCCTGCGATACCGTCCGTCAAGCCTTTTGACTTGATCCTCTATCCGGCCCCACCATATCTACCGGCATGAAACGCCGATCCTTTCTCAAGTTTTCAGCGCTGGCCGCCTTGGCAGGTATCGGCGCAACAGGGAGCGCCATGGCCTTGGCACGCGCCAACAACCCTTATCATTCCGGCCCCGTCAGCGACCATTTCGACGGAACACGGTTCTTCAACCCGGACGGCTCCGCGCCCAAGGGCTTTTCGGATTTCTTGAAATGGCAGATGGGCGGCGACCGCGAACCCTGGCCGACCTCGGTGACCAGCCCGCATGGGCCGGCCAGGCCCGATGCGCGGGTCGAGGGCGACGCGCTCAGGATCACCATGGTCGGTCACGCCACGCTGCTGATCCAGACCGCCGGGCTTAACATCCTGACCGATCCCGTCTGGTCGGAGCGCGCGAGCCCCGTGGGCTTTGCGGGACCGAAGCGATACACCGATCCCGGCGTCAAGTTCGAGGATCTGCCGAAGATCGACCTGGTGCTGGTCAGCCACAATCACTACGACCATCTCGACCTGGTGACGCTGGCGCGGCTCCGCCAGGCGCATGACCCGCTGGTGATCACGCCGCTTGGCAATGACGCGATCATCAAGGATCACGTGGCCACCATGCGGATGATGACCGGCGACTGGGGCCAGGCGATCCGCTCGGGTGCGGCCACCATCCATTTCGAGCCCTGCCACCACTGGTCGGCGCGCGGCATGAACGACCGCTCGATGGCGCTGTGGGCGGCCTTCGTGATCGAGACCCCGGGCGGCAAGATCCTGCATATTGGCGACACCGGCTTCGACCAAGGCCGGCCCTACCGCAATGCCCGCGAGCGCCACGGCAAGTTCCGCGCAGCCACCCTGCCGGTCGGCGCCTATGAGCCACGCTGGTTCATGAAGGACCAGCACCAGAACCCGGCCGAAGCCATCGAGGGTTTCCTGCTCTCGGGCGCCGACCATGCGCTGGGGCATCACTGGGGCACGTTCCGCCTCACCAATGAGGGCCGCGACGCGCCCAGGGAAGTGCTTGAGGCAGAACTCGCCAAGAAGGGCGTTGCACCCGAGCGGTTCCGGCCTTTGCATGCGGGCGAGGTCTGGCAGGCGCCGGCTTGATGCGCCGCCACTGGTAATTGGACCGGTTTTCCGCCATATAGGCCCTGAAACAAGACGGGTTTATACAATGGGATCGATGGTTCCTTTCGCCAAGATGAACGGGCTCGGCAACGACATTGTCGTGATCGACATGCGTGGCCGCCCGGACGCCGTGACGCCTGAGGCAGCGATCAAGCTCGCTGGCGGCGGCAGGACCGGCTTTGACCAGATCATGGCGATTCATGACACAGACATCGACGGCGTCGATTTCCGCATCGATATCCTCAACCGCGACGGATCCCGCGCCCAGGCCTGCGGTAACGGCACGCGCTGCGTGGTGCAGGCCTTAGCGTCCGAAACCGGGCAGAAAACTTTCACCTTCAAGACCCTGGCCGGAATTCTCACGGCCCAGGAGCACGAGAACGGACTGATCTCTGTCGACATGGGCCGTCCGGAGTTCCGCTGGGACCGGATCCCGCTGGCCGAGGAATTCCACGACACCTCGCGCATCGAGCTGCAGATCGGCCCGATCGACGCGCCGCTGCTGCATTCGCCCTCGGTGGTCTCGATGGGCAATCCGCACGCGATCTTCTGGGTCAAGCACGATGTCTGGTCACATGATCTGGAGCGTTTCGGGCCGTTGCTCGAGAACCACCCGATCTTCCCCGAGCGTGCCAATATCTCGATCGCCCGGGTGATCGACGACCATACGCTTGACCTGAGGACCTGGGAGCGCGGCACCGGCCTGACCCGCGCCTGCGGCTCGGGCGCCTGTGCGGCGGCGGTTTCGGCGGCGCGCACCGGACGCACCGGGCGGACCGTCACGGTCAATGTGCCCGGCGGACCGCTCGAGATCGAATGGCGCGACGACGATCACGTGATCATGACCGGACCCGCGGAATGGGAATTTTCCGGCTCCGTCGATCCGCTTACCGGCGACTGGCGGGCCGACGAGGCGGCGGCGTGAGCGGCGTCCGCGTTCTCACCTTCGGATGCCGGCTCAATACCTTCGAATCCGAGACCATGCGCACCGCGGCCGAGACCGCGGGGCTCAACAATGCGGTGCTGGTCAACACCTGCGCGGTGACGGCGGATGCGGTGCGCCAGGCGCGCCAGGCCATCCGCCGCGCCCGGCGCGAGCATCCGCACGCCCGCATCGTGGTGTCGGGCTGTGCGGCGCAGACCGAACCGGAAAGTTTCGCCGAGATGGCGGAGGTTGACGCGGTGATCGGCAATGACTTGAAGGGCCGCGTCTCCACATACAGCAAGCTGCTGGATTTCGGCGTGGCCGAAAGCGAGAAGATCCGCGTCAACGACATCATGGCGGTGCGCGAGACTGCGCCGCAGATGATCGACGCGGTGGAAGGCCATGCCCGCGCCTTCGTCCAGGTGCAGAACGGCTGCGACCACCGCTGCACCTTCTGCGTCATCCCCTTTGGCCGTGGCAATTCGCGCTCGGTGCCGATGGGCGCCGTGGTCGACCAGATCGCGCGTCTGGTCGACAATGGCTACCACGAGGTCGTGATCACCGGCGTCGACGCCACCAGCTACGGCGCCGACCTGCCGGGCAAGCCTTCGCTTGGAACGCTGACCGCGACCATTCTCAGGCAGGTGCCCGAGCTTGCGCGGCTGCGGCTGTCGTCGATCGATTCGATCGAGGTCGATGACCAGCTGATGGACCTGATCGCAAATGAGCCGCGCTTCATGCCGCATCTGCACCTGTCGCTGCAGCATGGCGACGATTTGATTCTCAAGCGGATGAAGCGCCGTCATGGCCGCAACGACGCGATCCGGTTTTGCGAGACCGTGCGCAGCCTGCGGCCAGGCTTTGCCTTCGGCGCCGACCTGATTGCCGGATTCCCGACCGAGACGGAAGAGATGTTCGCCCGCTCGCTCGACATCATCGACGAATGCGGGATCGCGTTTGCGCATGTGTTTCCCTATTCGCCGCGAGCCGGGACGCCGGCCGCACGGATGCCGCAGCTCGACCGGAGCCTCGTCAAGGCCCGCGCCGCGCGCCTGAGGGAAAAGGCTGCGCAAGCCCAGGACGCGCATCTCGCCCGGATGGCGCAGGAGAGGGACACGCATCAGGTGCTCGTCGAGTTCTCCGGCATGTCGCGGACGGAAAATTTCACCCCGGTGGTTGCGCAAGATGCGCCAAGGGGCCAGATGGCTTTGATCCGGATCACCGGACGCGAGACGAATCACCTGACCGGCGATCTCGTCGAACAGGCGGCGGACGACATCCGGCCCGCATTCGCCACGGGTTGATCCCAGAAAGAACGGCAGGCAGGCATGGCGCTCAACTTCATCAAAAAGGTTTTCTCCTTCGGGCGGAACAAGGAAGCAGCGCCCGAGTCCGGGACGGAACCCGAGCGCGAAGCCGACGCACCGGCGACGCCGGAGGCCGCTGCACAGGACGGCATTCGCCCGGAGCCTGCGCCTCAACCCGCCCCACGGCCCGGCACACGGGACGAGGGAGCCGACCCGGACGAGCTTTCCGCCGATCCGGGCATAGACCCGGGCCCGGTTGATGCCCCGGCACCCGCCCCTGAGCCGGAACAGCCGATCCAGGCATTTTCGCGCGACGGCGTCATGCAGTTCACGCCTGAAAAGGCCGAAAGCCAGGCGCTGTCGACACCCGAACCGGCCGACGAGGCCCATGGCGGCGAGCCGCCGATCCCCGACATACCTGGCGACACGGGTGCTGCAGCGGATGAAGGGGTAGCGCCGGAAGACCTCGCCGCCGATCCCGTCATCACGCCGAAGCCGGACCGAGCGCCTGAGCCTGAGCCTGAGCCTGAGCCTGAGCCTGAGCCTCGAAGGCTGATTGTGCGCGACACGGTGTCAAGGGCCGAGCCCGCGCAACCGGCCCCGCCGGCGCAGGAGGAACGCGGCAACTGGTGGAGCCGCCTGCGTCAGGGCCTGTCGCGCACTTCGGGCCAGCTTACGGGCCAGATCTCGGGCATCTTCACCAAGCGCAAGCTCGATGAGGATACGCTTCAGGATCTCGAGGACGTGCTGCTGCAGGCCGATCTCGGCGTCGAGACCGCGATGCGGATCACCGATGCGCTGTCGGCCAGCCGCTACGGCAAGGACATTTCGCCTGCCGACGTTCAGAAGGTGATGGCCGACGAGATCGCAAAAGTGCTGGCGCCCGTGGCCAGGCCGCTGGAGCTGGACCTCAGCCACAAGCCGCATGTGATCCTCGTCGTCGGCGTCAACGGCACCGGCAAGACCACCACCATCGGCAAGCTTGCCGCCAAGCTCTCCGCCGGCGGGCTCAAGGTGACGCTCGCCGCGGGCGACACGTTCCGGGCCGCGGCCATCGAGCAATTGAAGATCTGGGGCGAACGCACCGGCTCGAAGGTGGTCTCGACCAAGCTCGGCGCCGATGCGGCGGGACTGGCCTACGAGGCCTTCGAGACCGCCCGCGCCGACGGCGCCGACGTGCTGATCATCGACACCGCCGGGCGGCTGCAGAACCGCACCGAGCTGATGGACGAACTCGCCAAGGTGGTGCGCGTCATCACCAAGCTCGACCCGGACGCGCCGCACACGGTGCTGCAGACGCTGGACGCCACCACCGGCCAGAATGCGCTGAACCAGGTCGAGATCTTCCGGAATGTCGCCGGCGTCAACGGGCTGGTGATGACCAAGCTCGATGGCACCGCGCGCGGCGGCATCCTTGTCGCCATCGCCGCCAGGCACAAATTGCCGGTCTACTTCGTCGGCGTCGGCGAAGGCATCGACGATCTCGAACCCTTTGAGGCGGCCGATTTCGCCTTGGCAATCGCTGGAGAGCCCAAATGAGCGACCACAAGCCGACCGATGCCGCCCCCGCCGAGCCCGAGCTGCACATCTTCGAGCCCGACCCCAACGATCCCGCGCGCAAGCGCATGAACCCGCTGCTCAAGCTGGTGCTCGAGCTTGGCCCGCTGATCGTGTTCTTCTTTGCCAATTCGCGCGGCGCCTGGATTGCCGAACGGGTGCCGTTCCTGGCCGATATCGGCGGGCCGATCTTCGTCGGCACCGCCTGCTTCATGATCGCCACGGCGATTGCGCTTTCGGTGTCGTGGATGCTGACCCGCACGCTGCCGATCATGCCGCTCTTGTCGGGCGTCATCGTGCTGGTGTTCGGGGCCCTCACCCTGTGGCTGCAGGACGAGATCTTCATCAAGGTGAAGCCCACCATCATCAACACCATGTTCGGTGTGATCCTGCTCGGCGGGCTGCTCTTCAAGAAGTCCTTCCTGGGCTATGTGTTTGACTCCGCCTTCCGGCTCGACGCCGAGGGCTGGCGCATCCTGACCCTGCGCTGGGGCCTCTATTTCCTGCTGATGGCGGTGGTCAACGAGGTGATCTGGCGCAATTTCTCCACCGACTTCTGGATCGCCTTCAAGGTCTGGGGCAACATGCCGCTGTCGATCATCTTCACGATCATGCAACTGCCGCTGATGCAGCGGCATGCGCTGCCGGTGGAGGAAGACGCGGCGAAGGGATAGGCGTCACGGCGCGCCGAGGAAGCGGGCGAGCTTGCCCAGCGTCTGAAGCCCCAGTTCCACGGCGCCGAAGCCCCTGGCTGTCCGGTATTCTTCCGCAGTGCTCAGCGCCATGCCGAGCGTAATCCTGGTTGCGCCGTCCTCGTCCTCGAACTGCACCCAGGCATCGGCGTGTTTCGGTCCGTTCTCGCCCCAGAGCAGCGTGTAGCCGATCCTGTCCCCGGTCCTCACCTCGCCATAGAGATGATGGTTCGGATACACCGTGCCATCGGGGCCTATCATGTCGAACACCCATTCGCCGCCGGCGCGCAGGTCGATCCGCTGGGTGCGGCAGGAAAACCCGTCGGGTCCCCACCATTGCGGCAGGGTCTCGGGATTGAGCCAGGCGCCCCAGACAACGTCGCGCGGCGCGGCGATGACGCGGCTTATCACCATGGTCCGCTCGGCAACGCCGGCAAGATTGGCGAGCCCCGCGGAAAATCCCTGGCGGTAGCCGTCCTCCATGTTTTCAGACAGCGACGACAGCTGCACGGTCACCCCGATCCGGCTTTCGTTGCCCGTGCCGGAAAATTCGGCCGTGACCAAGGCCGCCGACTGCGTGACGCCCTGCGACGAGATCACCTCGTAATTGACGCTGCGCCGGCCCGGCTGCAAGGCAAGCCATCCAGCCTCGCAGCTTGTGTCGGGTTGGCCCTCCACCTTGCACAGCGAGATCTCGCGGCCGCCGACCCTTGTGTCGGCTTCGAGAAATTCGACCGTGACCGAGGGCGCGGGCGATGCCCAGACGGCGCGCGCGGCGGGCGCGGTCCAGACTTCCCACAAGGTCGCCACGGGTGCGGCCACGCGGCGTTCGAAGGTCAGCGTTGCGAAACTGTCGCTCATTTTGCCAGTCCTTTCGCATAGGCCTCGAGCTGGGTGACCACCGTGCCCCAGCCGTCGAAAAATCCCATTTCCTCATGCGAGGTCCGACTCTCGGGACTGCGGTGCCGGGCGATCGCCGTGTAGAGGGTGCCGCCCCCGGGCGCATCCGCCAGGAGGAGGATGGCGGTCATGAACGGATCGGGCGCGGGCTTCCAGCCTTCGCTGTAGGCGTCGGTGAACACCAGCTTCTCCTCGGGCACCACCTCGAGATAGACGCCGTGATTGTCCATGATATTGCCTTCGACGTCGAAGGTGGTGTTGAAGCGGCCGCCGACCCTCAGGTCGATGTCCACGGAGGTGACCTTGTGCGGCGCCGGAATGAAGAAATGCGGGATGTGCTCGGGCCGCGTCCAGCATTCCCATACCAGACCCCGCGGCACCGCCAGCGTTCGGGTAAAACTCAAATCCGTCGCCGGATCCAGCTCCAGTGTCATTTGTCTCGCTCCTTCATCAAGTTCATCACATAGTCGTCCAGCCGGTCGAGCCGGGCTTCCCAGATGCTGCGTTGTTCCTCGAGCCATGCCTGCATCGGCGTGAGCGCCTCGGGCACGATGGCGCAGGTGCGCACCCGTCCATCCTTGGATGTCGCGATCAGCCCCGCCTCCTGAAGAACCGAAAGGTGCCGCATGACCGTAGGCAGGCGCAGCCCTGTCGGGCCGGCGAGCTCGGTCACCGGCGCGGGTCCCTGCGCCAGCCGCGTCAGGATCTGCCGTCGCGTCGGGTCCGCCAGCGCGTGGAACAGGTCGGAGAGTTGGGTGTCATGCTTAGCCATGTGTCTAACTATCTCGAGTTGACGGCGCCGTCAAGTGATAGTTCGCAACATTGCTAAGTGTTCGCCAGCGCGCGATTGACCGCCGTGCCGGCCATAAGGATGCAGCAGATCCTGTCCAAGCGGTGCCGACGCCAATGGCGATCACAACAAAACTGTTGATCTCGCCGGGATTAGCTGAGAGGACGGCATGTGTAGCCCGATCGGACCAGACGCGTTTGTCCGGTTTGGATGTGTGAGACCTTTCCCGGACACCGCCATGACCATCACTCATCTTGTCACCCATTCCGGCGGCTTCCATGCTGATGAATTGCTATCTTCCGTCGTGCTTACGGGCCTGTTCCCTCACGCCGAGCTGAAGCGCAGCCGCGACCCGCGATGGCTCGCGCCGGCGGCAGACAGGATCATCTTCGATGTCGGCGGAGACCATGATCCGGCCCGCCAGATTTTCGACCACCATCAGCGCCCGAGCCCGCTGCGCGACGATGGCCAGCCGCTGAGTTCCTTCGGCTTGATCTGGGCCCATTACGGACGGGCCTATCTTGAGGCGCTTGACGTGCCCGCGCGGGGCATCGAGGACATCCATTCGGCTTTTGACACGAGCTTCGTGCTGCCCATCGATCTGTTGGACAATGGCGCGATGCAGCCGTCGGTGGCCGGCCTGCTGTCGGTCCTGACCCTGCCCGCGCTGTTTGAAAGCCTGAAACCGGTCTTCGACGACCCCTCGCCAACGGCCGACGACGACGCCTTCTTCAAGGCCTTGCCCATCGCCCGGAGCTTTGTCGAGGCCTTCATCGGCAACCTCGCGGCCAAGGGCCGCGCCGAGGGCATGGTGCTCGACGCCATCGCGCGCGCTGGCGCGTCGCCGATCCTCGAACTACCGATGGGCATGCCCTACCGCTCGGCACTGGAGAAGGCCGGGGCCGATCACATGCTGTTCGTGGTCATGCCGCGTGGGCGTGACTGGACGCTCAATGGCATCAAGCTCTCGGACGACACGTTCGACCAGCGCGCCGACCTGCCCGCGGCCTGGGCCGGCCTGACCGATGCCGCGCTCGAAGAGGCAAGCGGCGTCAAAGGCGCAAAATTCTGCCACAACGCCCGCTTCATCGCCGTTGCCAGCTCGCGCGAGGCGATCCTGCAGATGGCGGATCTTGCCGTGAAGGCGGCTGGATAGCGGCGATGGCGCAGCCATATCAGCCATACGTCCTTGCGGGACGGGGCTGAAAGCCGGCGCAACACGTGTGGTCGCGAGAAAGGTCTGGTGAACTGGCTACCCAACCCGCCCCGGACTGGCCAGATATGTAACCTGATACTTGACATGTGTCACGTAAAAGGTTACATATTTTCATGATAGAGAGCTTTCGAAGCAAGGAACTGGCCAAGCTCTGGGAAGGGTCGCGGACCAGGATCGACCGACGGTTTCATGCCCGCATCGAGGCGAGGCTCGATGCCCTGGATGCTGCCACGCAAGCTGAAGACCTGAACCTGCCGGGTTTCGATTTCCACCAACTTGCGGGACACAAACCCACGAGATTCACCGTTCACGTCAACGGTCCCTGGTGCATCACATTCGAGTTCGAGAACGGCAACGTCCACAATGTTGACTTTGAGCAGTACCATTAGGAGTGGCAGATGAGTTCATTCACAGCACAACGCAATCCCGATCGCTGCCCCACTCATCCCGGCGCGCTGCTGCGCGAGGACATTCTTCCGGCGGTGGGAAAGCCGAAGACGGAAATCGCCAGCCTGCTGGGCATCTCGCGGCAACATCTTTATGAAATCCTGCGGGAGGACAGGCCGGTGAGCGCCGGCGTCGCAGTCAGGCTCGGCAAGCTGTTTGGAAACGGCCCGCTGCTCTGGGTCCGCATGCAGGCGGCCCATGATGCCTGGCATGCCGTGCGCGAGGTCGACGTCTCCAGCATTCCAACATTGAAGGTCGCCTGAGGGGCGCGGCGACGATCCACGCGCGGGCTCTTGCCGGAGCCCCAAACCGCCAAATTAGCTCTTCATCATCTCCACGCGCGCATGGGCGACCATCGGGAGATTGACCCAGACGCGCAGTTGGATTTCGTGGGTCTTCTCGCCGACACTGCATCGAGCACCCATAGCGCCTTTGCAAGGATGGCAAAGCAACTTGATGTTGCTATAATGTTCTCCATTGGAACAGAACTGGATCTTTCATGAGTGACGACAATGGGCCCGTCCAAGTGAGCGAGGACGCCGAGACCGGGGACCTGTTTCTGGTGTATGGCACGGACAGGGGGTTGAGGCTCGATATCCGGTACGAGGGCGATACGCTCTGGATGACGCAGGCGCAGATCGGGGCGCTGTTTGGTGTTGATAGATCCGTCATCACCAAGCACATCGCGAATGTCTATGCCGAGGGCGAACTGGAACCCGGCCCAACGAGTGCAAAAATTGCACAAGTTCGGCAAGAAGGTTCTCGTCATGTCCAGCGGCAGATCGAGCACTACAATCTCGATATGGTGATATCCGTCGGTTATCGCGTTTCCTCCACGCAGGCTACGCTCTTCCGCCGCTGGGCCACGGGGATCTTGGTCCAGTTCGCCAGGAAGGGATTCGTCGTCGATTCTCCTCGGCTCAAGCAACCGGACAATGCCGACAGGATTGCCGAACTTCGCGAGATCATTCGTGACATTCGCTCAGATGAGGCCAATATTTACCGCGAGTTGCGCCAGATCTGCGCCATGTGCCAGGATTATGACGGCAACGCCGAAGTGGCGCGGGAGTTTTTCCAAAAGACGCAAGCCAAGCTTGTCTATGCCGTCACCTCCCACACACCTGCGGAAATCGTCGCGTCGAGAGCTGACAGCAATGCAGCGAATATGGGACTGCAGACCTGGCCTAAGGACAACATCCGGAAGGCGGATGTTGCTGTTTCAAAAAACTACCTGGCCGAAGGAGAAATCAAGGAGCTCAACAGGCTCACCAGCATACTGCTCGACATTTTTGAAGACCAGCTCGATCTGGGCAGGCTTGTGGTCATGCAAGATGCACAGAATCTTCTCGATCGGCAATTGCTGCAGTTGGGACGAACAGTTCTGCGCACTGGCGGACAAGTCGGTGCTTCGGATGCAAGGAGGCGCGCCGAAGATCACTATGACAAATTCGATGCACAGCGGAAGCTTGAACGTCAGCAGGAGGCCGATGAACAGATTGCCGCATTGGCCAGAGAAGCCAAAGGGCTTCCCAAGAGACCACGCTGATTAATGATGCCTGCCGAATTTGCCGCACGGAAAGCGTTGGCTCAAAGCAAGCCGTCGGGGCATTGGGTGTCTCACCCCACATTCCCGAACGGCCCGGAATACCCCTTGTCCATCACCTCGCGCTCATGCGCCAGCATCCAGTGCACCGTCGGGAAGGCGATCTCGTCGGTTGGCAGATTGTCCCAGTCGAACAGCGCGACCTCGAGGCTTTCCTCGCCGACCCCGAACAAGGCCTTGCCCGCACCCGGGTCCATGAGTTCGGCGCGCCAGATCAGCTGCACCTGGCTCAGGTGCGGCACCGAATAGACCGCGAGCAACTCGCCGAGCCTGAGCTGGGCCAGAGCCTCCTCGCGCGCCTCGCGCCGGGCGCCGTCTTCCGGCGTTTCGTTGAGTTCGAGATAGCCGGCGGGCACGGTCCAGAAGCCGCGGCGGGGCTCAATCGCCCGGCGGCACAGGAGCACCTTGCCTTCGTGCCGGACGACGGAGCCCACGACGATGCGCGGGTTCTGGTAATTGACGAAGCCGCAGGTGCGGCAGACATCGCGCTCATGGCTGTCGCCGGCGGGAACCTGGCGGTCGAACTGCTTGGGTGTGCTCATGCACGGATTATAGGGCCGGGATGGGCTGAGGGCGAGATGCGGTTGCGGCCGAGCCCGCAAAACGCGCTCAGGCCGGGGGCGAAACCGCCTTTTCAATGGCCGGCAGCAGCTTGTCGCGCAGGGCGTCCACGGTGAACGGGCCGATCTGCTTGAACAGGATCTCGCCGTCGGGCGCCACCAGATAGGTTTCGGGCACGCCGTAGACGCCCCAGTCGATCGCCGCCTTGCCATTCGGATCGATACCGACAGCAGTGAAGGGATTGCCGAGTTCATCGAGGAATTTCAGCGCGTTCTCGGTCTTGTCCTTGTAGTTGATGCCGACCAGGGTGACCCGCGGGTCGCGGGCGAGCTCGAGCAGGATCGGGTGCTCCTGCCGGCAGGGCACGCACCAGGAGGCCCAGACATTGACCAGCGACAACTTGCCCGCAATTGCAGCGTCGGTCAGCGCCGGCACGGCCTGGCCATTCTCGACCAGTCCCTCGAGCGGGGCGAGGTCGAGCGACGGGGCCTTCGAGCCGATCAGCACCGAGGGGATTTCACTGGCGTTCTTGCCCGAGCCGAGCTGATAGAGAAACACGCCAGACAGCGCGATGAACAGCACCAGCGGCAGGAATGCGATCATGAGCCGACGGCGGCTGGCAGGCTGTGGCGCACCCTCGTCCCTGGGTGCACTCATGAGCGCGGCCCGCCTGAGCCTTGCGAGCGCCGCCGCACCCCTTGCGCCTCAAGCTCGGCCAGCTCGCGCTTGCGGGCGCGCCCGTCAGCGAGCGTCAGCACCAGCAGGCCGATGAGCGTGACGGCAGTGGCCGCATAGGAGAGAAAGACGAAGGCTTCGTGGCTCATCATGGCCGCATCTCCCCGCCGCCGATCGATTGTGCCGCCTGACGCCGCATCGCGCTCACCCGCCGCCGATAGATCTCGTTGCGCATCGCCATGAAATGCAGCGTGAAGAAGATCAGCGTATAGGCGATCGCCATGACCAGCAGCGGATAGAGCATCGACGGATGAATCGTCGGACCGTCGAGGCGGATCACGCTGGCCGGCTGGTGCAGCGTGTTCCACCAGTCGACCGAGAACTTGATGATCGGGATGTTGATGAAGCCGACCAGCGTCAGCACCGCGGCGGGTCGGGCGGCGCGGGCCGGATCATCCATCGCCTTGTGCAGCGCCATCAGCCCGAGATACATCAGCAAGAGCACGAACACCGACGTCAGCCGCGCGTCCCACACCCACCATGTGCCCCACATCGGCCGGCCCCAGAGCGAGCCCGTCAGCAGCGACAGGAAGGTGAAGGCGGCACCGATCGGAAGCGCCGACTTGGCCGCGACATCAGCCAGCGGGTGCCGCCACACCAGTGTCCCGATGGAGGCGACCGCCATCACCGAATAGCACATCATGGCGAGCCAAGCCGCCGGCACATGGATGAACATGATCCTGACCGTGATGCCCTGCTGGTAATCCTCGGGCGCCGCGAAGGACATGTAGAGGCCGATCAGCGATGTGATCACCGCAGCCGCCGCAAGATATGGCAGCACCCGCCCGGACAGGGCGAGAAACCGGGTCGGATTGGCGAGGCTGGTAAACCAGCCCTGGGATGCTGTGGTGTCACTCATGGTTTTTTTCTAATGCCTGATGCAGCCGGTTTCAATGCGCCAGATCAAATGTGGGGCATGGAACCGATGTGTCAATCGGACGCTCCCCTGAGGGCTGCGGCGGCTGCGACCGGGCCAAGGGCTGCAAAAAACAGCGCGATCGCCGAGAGGATCATGAACGGTGGCCAGAATGGATCGGGATCGGTGACCGCAGCATAAGAGGCGCTGACCCCGAAGATTAGGATCGGGATCGCCAAGGGCAGTACCAGGATCGACACCAGCAGTCCGCCGCGCGGCAGCGCCACGGCGATGGCGGCCCCCACCGCGCCGATGAAGGAAATCGCCGGCGTGCCGGCGAGCAGCGTCAGCATCACGGCGCCGGTGGACAGCGCGCTCATGTTCATCAAGAGCCCCAGAAGCGGCGCGGCCAGCACCAGCGGCAAGCCGGTGGCGAGCCAATGGGCGAGGCTCTTGACGAACACGGTGGCAACCAGCGCGAACCAGTCCTGCATCACCAGCATGTCGAGCGAGCCGTCCTCGCGGTCGGCCTGGAACAGCCGGTCGAGGCCGAGCAGCGAGGCAAGCAGCGCACCGATCCAAAGGATGGCCGGGCCGATCCGCGCGAGCAGGTTGAGATCGGGCCCGATGCCGAAGGGAATGACCGCCACGACGGCCAGAAAGAACAGCACGCCCAGCATCGCCGCCCCGCCCGAACGGGTGGCAATCGCCAGGTCGCGCTTCAAAAGCGCCATCATGACCAGGACTCCCCGGATGCGGACGCTGCCCGGTGGTTGCCCGAAAGTTCCAGCGAGACGATGTCGTCGAGCCCCAGCGGCTGGTGCGTGGCGGCAATCGCCATCCCGCCCTGCGCCAGATGAGCCCGGACGAGATCGGCGAACAGCTGGTCGGAGCGCTTGTCGAGTGCTGCGGTCGGTTCATCGAGCAGCCACAAGGGCCGGGATGCGACCAGCAGCCGCGCCAGTGCAATTCGCCGCTGCTGCCCGGCCGAGAGATAGCCGAAGGGCAGATGCGCCACGCCGCTGAGCTCCACGGCCTCGATCGCCGCATTGATCGACAGGCCTTCGGCCGCCTCGGATCTCTGGAAACTTTTCCAGAAGCCGAGATTTTCCGAAACCCTGAGCTCGCGCTTCATGGCGTTGCGATGACCGAGATAATGGGCAAATTCGGCTACCGGCAGCGCCGCTCCGTCATCGCCGGTCAGCGCGAAGGAGCCCGAATCAGCCGGCAGCAATCCTGCCAGCATTCTGAGCAGCGTGGATTTGCCCGCGCCGTTGGGACCGGTGACGACCAGCGCCTGGCCGCGGCCGAGCGCAAAGGAGACATCCTCGAACAGCACGCTGTCGCCGCGCCGTCCCGTGAGTTTTGTGGCTACCGCCTGCATTCGGTCCCCGCTTCGTCGCGCCGTCGATGGCGGCGGTTCGGTCAAAAACCTGCCGCCCAAAAAAAGTAACAATGAGCCAATGGTTGATCTGGCACGTTCTTACGAAATTATCTATAACCCCCGCAACCACGCCAGCGGTCGGCGTGAATTCCTTAAAGCGCCGAACATGACGCCCTCAGCGTCACGGGCGGACAGCGGAAATGACCGTACCCGCATCCTTCTCCACGCTTGAGCGTGTAAGGTGTTCGCCTTGAAACCTCGGCCGAACTGATGAAAGCGGGTTGCCTGTGGCCAATTCACTCGACAGCTTCAATTGCCGTTCCGTCCTCAAAGTGGAGGACACCGACTATGTCTATTACAGCCTGGTAGAGGCCGAGAAGAACGGTCTGACCGGCGTCTCGACGCTTCCCTTCTCGATGAAGGTGATTCTCGAAAACCTGCTGCGCAACGAGGACGGCCGGACCGTCAAGAAGGACGACATCCTCTCGATCGTCGCCTGGCTCACCAACAAGGGCAAGGCCGAAGCCGAGATCGCCTACCGTCCGGCGCGCGTGCTGATGCAGGATTTCACCGGCGTTCCCGCCGTGGTCGACCTTGCCGCCATGCGCGACGCCATGGTGGCGCTCGGCGGCGACCCGCAGAAGATCAACCCGCTGGTGCCGGTCGACCTGGTCATCGACCACTCGGTCATCGTCGATGAATTCGGCACCGCCACCGCGCTGGCGCGCAATGTCGAGCACGAATACGAACGCAACGGCGAGCGCTACCGCTTCCTGAAATGGGGCCAGCAGGCGTTCAAGAATTTCCGCGTCGTGCCCCCCGGCACCGGCATCTGCCACCAGGTCAACCTCGAATATCTGGGCCAGACCGTCTGGACCAAGGAAGAAAACGGCGAAGTCACCGCTTACCCTGACACCTGCGTCGGCACCGACAGCCACACGACCATGATCAACGGCCTGGGCGTTCTGGGCTGGGGCGTCGGCGGCATCGAGGCGGAAGCGGCCATGCTCGGCCAGCCGATCTCCATGCTGCTGCCCGAAGTTATCGGTTTCCGCCTGACCGGCGCGCTCAAGGAAGGCGTTACCGCCACCGACCTGGTGCTGACCGTGGTGCAGATGCTGCGCAAGAAGGGTGTTGTCGCCAAATTCGTCGAGTTCTACGGCCCCGGCCTCGATTCGATGACGCTGGCCGACCGCGCCACCATCGGCAACATGGGCCCCGAATATGGCGCGACCTGCGGCTTCTTCCCCGTCGACGGCGAGACCCTCAAGTATCTCACCATGTCGGGCCGCGAGGAGAGCCGCATCAAGCTGGTCGAGGCCTATTCCAAGGCGCAAGGAATGTGGCGCGATTCCGGCGCCGCCGATCCGGTGTTCACCGACACGCTCGACCTCGATCTCTCCACCGTCGTGCCGTCGATGGCCGGCCCGAAGCGTCCCGAGGGCCGCATTGCGCTCGAAGGCATCGCCGCGGGCTTCGCCAAGTCACTCGAGGACGAGTACAAGAAGCCCGGCCAGCTCACCACCCGCTACGCGGTCGAGGGCGAGGACTATGATCTCGGCCATGGCGACGTGGCGATCGCGGCCATCACCTCCTGCACCAACACCTCGAACCCGAGCGTGCTGATCGGCGCCGGCCTCCTGGCCCGCAACGCGGTCGCCCGCGGCCTCAAGACCAAGCCCTGGGTCAAGACCTCGCTCGCCCCCGGCAGCCAGGTGGTGGCGGAATATCTGTCGAAATCCGGCCTGCAGGACGATCTCGACAAGCTCGGCTTCAACCTGGTCGGCTTCGGCTGCACCACCTGCATCGGCAATTCCGGCCCGCTGCCCGCGCCGGTGTCGAAGACCATCAACGACAAGGGCCTGATCGCCGCCGGCGTTCTGTCCGGCAACCGCAACTTCGAAGGCCGCATCTCGCCGGACGTCCAGGCCAACTACCTGGCTTCGCCGCCGCTGGTGGTGGCCTATGCGCTGGCCGGCTCGGTGCAGAAGGACCTGACCTCCGAGCCGATCGGCGAGGACCAGGACGGAAATCCGGTGTTCCTCAAGGACATCTGGCCCTCCAGCCAGGAGATCCAGGAATTCATCATGAAATATGTCACCCGCGAACTCTACGCGGCCAAATATGCCGACGTGTTCAAGGGCGACGAGAACTGGCAGGCGGTCGAAGCGCCGGAAAGCCAGACCTATGCCTGGGACGACAAGTCGACCTATGTGCAGAACCCGCCCTATTTCGAAGGCATGGGCAAGTCCGGCGCAGGCATTTCCGACATCAAGGGCGCCCGCGTGCTGGGCCTGTTCGGCGACAAGATCACCACCGACCACATCTCGCCGGCCGGATCGATCAAGGCGCAGTCGCCTGCGGGCAGCTACCTGATGGATCATGGCGTCGGCGTTGCCGACTTCAACCAGTACGGCACACGCCGCGGCAACCACGAAGTGATGATGCGCGGCACCTTCGCCAATATCCGGCTGCGCAACTACATGCTGGGGCCGAACGGACGCGAAGGCGGCTACACCTTCCACTATCCGTCGCGCGAGGAGGTCTCGATCTTCGACGCCGCCATGCAGTACAAGGCCGAAGGCGTGCCGCTGGTGATCTTCGCCGGTGGCGAATACGGCAACGGCTCGTCGCGCGACTGGGCCGCCAAGGGCACCAACCTGCTTGGCGTCCGCGCCGTCATCGCCGAGTCCTACGAGCGCATCCACCGCTCCAACCTGGTCGGCATGGGCGTCATCCCCTTCGTCTTCGAGGACGGCACCACCTGGGAAAGCCTCGGCCTGAAGGGCGACGAGATGGTCACGATCGACGATCTGGCCAATCTGCAGCCGCGCGAGAAGAAGATCGCCCACATCACCTTCGCCGACGGTTCGGTCAAGGATGTGCCGATCCTGTGCCGTGTCGATACGCTTGACGAGCTCGAATATCTCAACAATGGCGGCATTCTGCAGACCGTGCTGCGCGACCTGGCTGCGTAAATACCCCTTGCAGACACAACAATCGGCCCGCCGGAACCTGTTCCGGCGGGTTTTTCTTTGCCGGATTCCGGCTCGCCACCGGACAGGCGCCGGGCGCAGCATCGCCTCGCCCTAAGGCAGGACCGCTTCAGGCTTGAGCCTGTCACCGCAACGTGATTTGGTCGTGTGCGTCACTCCAAGGTAAAACCCAAGCCATTCCGAACGAGTTTCACGCTGATCGAAACGGATCCCAATCCATGACCCTTCGCGCCTGCTGCCTTGCCCTCGCCTTTCCCGCGCTGACAGGCGCGGTGTGCCTGGCGGGATCGGGTCTGGCGCAGGCGGAAAATTACCTCGGCGTCGTCGAGCTTTTCACCAGCCAGAGCTGCTCGTCCTGCCCGCCTGCCGATGCGGAACTGGCGCGTCTTGCCCAGGCCGGCGAGGTGCTGGCGCTGAGCTATCACGTCGATTACTGGAATTATCTCGGCTGGGCCGACACGCTGTCCAGCCAGGCCAGCACCGAGAGGCAGTATGGCTATGCGAAGACGCTCGGGCGCAAGAACGTCTATACGCCGCAAGCGGTCATCAATGGCCAGGACCATGTCAATGGCGCCGATGGCGCCGCCATCGACGCGATGCTGGCCAGGCTGGCCTCCGCGGGCGCGGGACTGACGATTGATGTGGCCGCGGATCTCGATGCCGACGGGCTGACCATTTCGGTCGGCAAGGGCCAGGGCAAGGCCAATCTCGTGGTGGCCTATTTCGACGACGTCACCACGGTGCAAATCGACAGCGGAGAGAATGCCGGTCGCTCCATCACCTATTATCACAGTGTGCGGGACATGGAGACCGTCGGCATGTGGAGTGGCGAGGCGGTGGAGCTCAAGCTGCCCGCCTCGGTGATTTCCGCCTACCCGGGACGCGGCTGCGCCATCCTGCTGCAGGTGGAGGGCAACGACGGAGCCCCGGGCCGGATCCTCGGCGCCGCGATGATCGACCCAAACACATCGAACTGACATCAGCTCCAAACAAAAATGGACCGGCGCGAGGCCGGTCCAGTCTTGGGGATTTGGGGGTTGCCTCGCGCATCAGGACGCGGGAACGTCCTGATGCGGACTGACTGTCATGGATCCGTCCCGGGGACCCCGAGGGGGCTGGGGGGCTTAAAATTCGAAGTCCCCGGTTCGAACCGTCTGAGGCAACGCGGATACATTCAGTTTGAAATCGGGCGGGGATTTGTCTGAAATGCGGCTCAATTATGCCCCGGGCCGGTTTCTGGCCGCGCCGGGGTCAACAACGGCAACGGCGTGAAGCGTTTCGTGATGGTGCAATGCGAAATCGCCTGATCCCGCGCTGACCGCCTGCGGGTGCTGTACAAACCTGCGGGTCCTGTACAAAAATGTCATTCCCGCTTGAATTTGAGATTGTGTCAGGCACACTGGCGTCATGAGCAATGATTGGCAGTTCAAATAATGGCTGACGGGGCGGATTACGCCGCGAACCGGGGTGCAGCCGTTGCGGGCGCCCACTCGGCAGCGATTGACCTAGCCGAGCTGCGCCGCCGCACCACGCCCGAGCCGGTGACGTTTCAGCGCCGCGAGCTGGACCGCATTCTCCAAGTCTACTCCCGGATGGTGGCCGAAGGTCACTGGCGGGACTATGCGATCGACCATTTGCGCGACCGGGCGGTATTCTCCGCCTTCCGCCGCGCCAGCGAAGTCCCTCTCTACCGCATCGAGAAGGACCCTTCCCGGGCGCGCAAGCAGGGTGCTTTCGCCATCATCTCCGCGGCGGGGCTTGTGCTCAAGCGCGGCCACGAGCTCGACATCGTGCTCAAATATTTTGACAAGGCGCCGCGGCTGGTCAGGTAGGGAACGGTGTCGAAAGGTCGAGGACAGTGTACTTTTTCGGGCGACGCCCGAAAAAGTACACTGTCCCCTAACTACCCCTTGAACAGCGTTCCCGGATAGGCATTTGGATCAGGATCCGTGGCCGTCCCCTGGCCGAGCGGCCGCTGCATGAAGACCGTGTCAAGCCAGCGGCCATGCTTGTGTCCGGAGCCGGTGATCATGCCGGCGCTTGCGAATCCGGCCTTCTGGTGCACCGCGATCGACGCCGGATGGGCGCCGCCAATGACCGCCACCATCTGACGAAAACCCAGGTTTTCACAGCGGCCGATGAGAATTTCGAGAAGCGCGCCGCCGACGCCCTTGCCGCGCGCTTCTGGCGCCAGATAGATCGAATCCTCCACCAGCCAGCGATAGGCCGGCCTTGTGCGGAACGGCGAGGCATAGGCATAGCCCAGCACCTCGCCAGCGTCCGGTCCGCCGTCTGCTTCGGCGATCAGATAGGGATAGCCGTCGCCGGTGATGGCCCGCATCCGGCGGCCCATCTCGGCCTCGTCGGGCGTCAGCAGTTCGTAGCTTGCCACGCCGTTCTCAACGCTGTCGGCATAGATCCGGGTGATGGCTGGGAGGTCGGCAGCGGTGGCGTCGCGGATGATCATCGGCGTGGGGGTCCAGGTCTAGAAAGCTCGGCAGATGGTGTAACGCCAAGCTGAACTCCGGCCAACAAAAAAGGCGACCCGAAGGCCGCCTTTTCAGTCTCAGTGCTAGATGCTGCTATTCGCGGTTTCCGAGGAAGTGCAGCAGGAACATGAACAGGTTGATGAAGTCGAGATACAGGCGCAGCGCGCCCATGATCGCCTTGCGGCCGGCGGTGGCGTCGGTATCGCCCTCGTAATACATCTCCTTGATCTGCTGCGTGTCATAGGCGGTCAGGCCGGCAAAGATCAGCACGCCGATCGCAGAGACTGCGAACTGCAGCGCGCTCGACTGCAGGAAGATGTTGACCACCATGGCGATGATCAGGCCGAACAGGCCCATCATCAGGAACGAGCCCATGCCGGACAGGTCCTTCTTGGTGGTGTAGCCGTAAAGCGACAGCGCGCCAAAGGACGCAGCAGTGATGAAGAAGGTCTGCGTGATCGACGCGCCGGTGTAGACCAGGAAGATCGACGACAGCGAGACGCCCATCATCGCGGCAAAAGCCCAGAACGATGTCTGTGCGGCGGAGACGCTCATCTTTTCAATGCGGGCGCTCAGGAAGAACACCATGCCGAGCGGCGCCAGCATCACCACCCATTTGAGCGGTGAGCCATAGAGCGCGGCGCCAAGGCCGGTCAGCATCTTGCCGTTGCCCAGCGTCGCGACGGCGGATGCCGGATCATTGGTGGTTGCGAACATTGCGATGGCGTAGGCGGCAACACCGGTGATGCCGAGGCCCATTGCCATGAGATTGTAAACGCGCAGCATGTAGGCGCGAAGGCCTTCATCAATCGCGACGCCCGCCTGGGCGCCATTGGCTACGCGGACATTCGAATTGCGAAAGTCAGCCATGTTTTCCTCTTTATAAGCCCCGGTGTGGATTACGGTGTCGGGTATAAATCCCAGGCGCCGCTGCGGGGCTCCAGCATGCCTGCCTGCAATATGAGGATGAACTGCGGCCACGACAAGGCCTTTCGGACTCCAAATTGAGCGGAAACCTATGCAATTGCTTAATGATCCCGCAAAAGCGGCCCTAAAGCTCACGCAAGACAGGTGCGGCTTTTTGACCAAGCACCCGCCAGGTGCCCAATAATCCGATGCCGACAGTGAGAACCAGCGCTCCCACAAGCGTGGCGAGCGCGATATCGGGCATAAATTCCGACGGCAGGGTCATGATCCGGCTCACCACGAACCAGGAGGCCACGCCGCCAAAGGCCAGCGCGAAAATCGCCGTGGCAAGACCGAGCAGGCCGTATTCATAGACATAGGCGCGAATCAGCGTTGCCCGCGTGGCGCCGAGCGTCTTCAGAACCACCGCGTCATGAATGCGCGAGCGGTTGCCGGCAGCCAGGGCGCCGGCCAGCACCAGCACCGAGGCGATCAGCGCCACGAGTGCCGCGGCGCGGATGGCTATGCCGATCTGTCCCACCAGCTGGTTGGCGAGTTCGAGCGCATCCTTGACCCGAACGCTGGTGATCGTCGGGTAGGCCTGGGTCACGCCGCGCAGGATGGCGCCCTCAAGCGCTGCATCGGCGTCCGGATCGGTCAGCGTCGCCATCCAGGAATGGGGCGCGCCGGCGAATGTGTTGGGTGAAAACACCATGACGAAGTTGATCGACAGCGATTCCCACTCGACATCGCGCAGATTGGCGATCCGCGCCGTGATCGACCGGCCGAGCACCGAGACGGTGACGGTGTCGCCGACCGCGAGCCCGATCTCGCCCGCCTCTTCGGCGGAGAACGACACCAGCGGCTCGCCTTCATAATCGGGCGCCCACCACTCGCCGGCGGACAGCCGCGAGTTTTCAGGCAGGTTCCTCGCATAGGTGACGCCGCGGTCACCCCTGAGCACCCAGCGGGCTTCCGACGGGACATTTTCCGCGTTGACCTCCTGGCCGTTGAGCCCTGTGATCCGCCCGCGCAGCATCGGCACCTTGATGATCTTGCCGTCGGGGGCAAGCTCGGAGACGACGCGGTCGAACCCGTCGATCTCGCTCGACTGGATATCGACAAAGAAGAAATTCGGCGCCCGGTCGGGTAGATTGCCCGACAGTTCGCGCCTGAGATTGGTGTCGATCAGCGCCAGCGTCACCAGAAGCGCCAGCCCCAGCCCCAGCGACAGCACCACCGAGGGAGTCAGCGCGCCGGGACGGTGGATGTTGCCGATGGCGAGGCGAAGCGGCGTCGACCGCACCGCCGGCCAGCGCCGGGCGATGGATTGCACGCCGTGGCCGACGAGCCTCAGCACGGCAAAGGCCACGATCACGGCGGCGACAAAGGTGCCGGCAATGCGGCGGTCATCAGCAAACCAGATGGCGGCAGCGCAGAGCGCCGCGAGCGTCAGGCCGGCGGTCAGGAGATAGGGCCAGCGCGGCAGGCCGCTTGCCTCGAAACCCTGTTGCCGGAACAGCGCCGTTGCCGGCACTTCGCCGGCGCGGCCGAGCGGCAGCACCGCAAACGCAAACGCCGTCGTCAGGCCGAAGCCCGCGGCAATCGCCAGCGAGGCCGGGTAGAACGAGGCGCTGACCGCGACCGGGATGACGCCTTCCAGCGCGCTGGCCGCAGCGAACGGCATGAGCGCGCCGAAGGCCAGGCCCAGGAGAACGCCGAAGGCGGCGATCAGCATGACCTGGATCAGATAGATCGCCACCACCAGGGTCGAAGGGGCGCCCACGCATTTGAGCGTGGCGATGACGCCGCGCTTGCCTTCGAGCCAGGCGCGGACCGAATTGGCGATGCCGACGCCGCCGACAATCAGCGCCGTGAGCCCCACAAGCGTGAGAAACTGGGAGAACCGCTCGATGTTGCGGGTGAGCGCCGGCGCGGCATTGCGGCTGGTGCGAACCGACCAGCCGGCATCGGGAAAGCGCTCGTTGGACTGCGCCTGCAAGGCGGCGAGATCGCGGCTGCCGGCGGCCTCGTCAAGCCGCACCCGGTAGCTGTACTCGACCAGGCTGCCCGGCCGGATCAACCCGGCCTGCTCAAGCGCTTGCCGCGAAACCATCAGCCGTGGCGCAAAGCCGAAGCCTTCCGACAAGGCATCGGGTTCGGTTGCGATGACGCCGCGGATGGTGAATTCCGCCTGGCCGACCAGCAACGTGTCGCCGACTGCAATCCCCAGACGATCAAGCAGGATCTGTGCCGCAGCCGCGCCAAAAATCCCGTCCTGTTCGGCAAATACCGCATCCACCGGCATCGCCGGCACGGTTTCGAACCCGCCATAGAGCGGATAGGCGCCATCGACGGCGCGCAATTCGACCAGCGACTGATCCGACCCGTCGGGTTTTCGCGCCATGGTGCGCATGTTGGCGCCGGCCGTAACCGTGCCAAGCCTATCGATATAGGCCCGTTCGGCTTCGCCAATATCGCGGTTCTCGATCTCGAAGCGGATATCGCCGCCAAGAATGGTCTTGCCTTCGGATGCGATCGATCCGGTCATCATCTGCGAAACCGAGTTGACCCCGGCGATCGCGCCGGTGCCGAGCGCCACGCAGGCGAGAAAGATGTAGAATCCGGAAAGCCCGCCGCGCAATTCGCGCAAGGCCAGACGGGCAGCCAGTCCGAGCCGCAGGCTGTTGGCTGCGGGTTCCCCCTGAGCCGCGGCCATCAGGCGACCACCTTGCCGGCCACACTTGCCTCGTCGGGCACGATTCGGCCCGACCGCACCGCGATCTGCCGGTTGCAGCGGTCGGCAAGCGTCACGTCATGGGTCACAAGCAGCAGCGTCGCGCCGCGCTCCGATTGCTTGGCAAACAGCAGGTCGGCAATCTGCCGTCCGGTTTCACCATCGAGATTGCCTGTCGGTTCATCCGCGACGATCAGCACCGGATCCGGCGCCAAGGCCCGGGCAATCGCCACCCGCTGCTGTTCACCGCCCGACAATTGCCCCGGATAATGGGTCAGCCGGTCGCCAAGGCCCACGGCAATCAATTCCTCGCGCGCACGGTCGAAGGCGTTGGCGCGGCCGGCAAGCTCCAGCGGCACGGCTACATTTTCAAGCGCCGTCATGTTTGGAATGAGATGGAATGACTGGAACACGATGCCGACCGAGCGGCCACGCACGGCGGCGACCGCATCCTCGCTCAGAGTATGCAGCGCGTGATCGGCGACATGCACTTCGCCCGAATCGAGCCGCTCAAGCCCTGCCACCACCATCAGAAGCGTTGACTTGCCCGATCCCGACGGGCCAACGATGCCGACGGACTCGCCTGCCGCGATGTCGATGTCGATGCCCTTGAGCACATGCACCGACGAAGCCCCGGTCCCAAGCGTCAGATTGGCCTGCCTGAGAGTGACAATGGATTTGGCGTTGGATTGAGACACGGGCTGGGAATCCTATATGGAAAGACAATGGCGCGGCAAACCGCTTGATGACGAGCACTTAGGAGACTTCCCATGCATTTTAAAGGTTTGGCGATCGCCTTGTTTCTCGCGCTGTTCGGCGCGGGCGGTTCCGGCGCGGCTTTCGCCGACGCTCCATTGAACATAATCGGCTTCGGCGACAGCCTGATGGCGGGCTACCAGCTTGAGAGCAACGAGGGTTTCCCGGCGCGCCTGGAGGCGGCACTCAAGGAGCGCGGACATGATGTAAGCATTACTGACGCAGGGGTGTCCGGCGACACCACATCGGGTGGGCTGGCGCGGCTCGACTGGTCGATCCCCGACGGCACCGACGGCGTGATCCTCGAACTCGGCGCCAATGATGCGCTGCGCGGTCTGCCGCCTCAGCAGACTCGCGAAAACCTCGAGGCGATGATCGTGCGGCTTCAGGAACGCGGCATCGAGGTGTTGCTTGCCGGCATGCTTGCCCCGCCCAATCTCGGCGCAGACTACGAAGCCGCGTTCAACGCCATCTATCCCGAGCTCGCGGCCGAATATGACCTGCTGCTCTATCCTTTTTTTCTCGATGGCGTCACCGGCGTCCCGGGCATGGTGCTGAGTGACGGCATGCACCCGAACGCCAAGGGAATCAATCAGATGGCTGAAGGCATTCTGCCGATTGCCGAACAGTTCATCGAGCGGATCAAAGCCCGCTAGCTTGCGTCGGACCGACCGACCCGAAATCTAAAGCGCGTCGCAGCTTTTGAGATTCGGGATTCCCTGACTGATTGATTTGTGATTCACTTTACCCATGGAAGGAGAACCGCCATGGGCAAGCCGCATCCGGTCGAGTTGCGTGCGCGTGTCGTTGGGTTTGTAGAGGA
>JAHRFE010000033.1 GCA_019084245.1 Hoeflea sp. | reverse complement strand
TCCTCTACAAACCCAACGACACGCGCACGCAACTCGACCGGATGCGGCTTGCCCATGGCGGTTCTCCTTCCATGGGTAAAGTGAATCACAAATCAATCAGTCAGGGAATCCCGAATCTCAAAAGCTGCGACGCGCTTTAGCCACTCGACCATGATGGCTGTTTACAAAAATAATATAGTATGATTTTTTAACTCCCGGGCAGGAGCCCTTCATATTGGGAGGAAACTATGAAATCTACAAAAGCCATTCTTGGGGCGGGTATACTCGCGTCCATGCTCGTAATGTCGTCCAGCGCCCTGGCGCAGACCGTCGGGTTTTCGCAGATCGGATCCGAGTCCGGCTGGCGCGCCGCGGAAACCACGCTGACGCTTCAGCAGGCCAAGGAGCGCGGCATCGATCTCAAATTCGCCGATGCACAGCAGAAGCAGGAAAACCAGATCAAGGCGCTTCGGTCGTTCATCGCCCAGGGCGTTGACGCCATCCTGATCGCACCGGTTGTCGCAACCGGGTGGGATTCGGTTCTGGAAGAAGCCAAGGAAGCCGAAATTCCGGTGATCCTGCTCGACCGCATGGTCGATTCGTCCGACGATCTGTATCTCACCGCTGTCGGGTCCGACCTGGTGCATGAGGGCAGCGTTGCCGGCCAGTGGCTGGTTGACGAGCTTGCCGGCAAGGACTGCAACGTGGTCGAGCTGCAGGGCACGACCGGGTCGTCGCCTGCCATCGACCGCAAGAACGGCTTCGAACAGGCCATTGCAGGCAAGGACAACATCAAGCTGATCCGCAGCCAGACCGGCGACTTCACCCGCACCAAGGGCAAGGAAGTCATGGAAAGCTTCCTCAAGGCCGAGGACGGCGGCAAGAACATCTGCGCGCTTTACGCCCACAATGACGACATGGCCGTGGGCGCCATCCAGGCGATCAAGGAAGCCGGCCTGAAGCCCGGCTCTGACATCCTGGTCGTGTCGATCGACGCCGTGCCGGATATCTTCCAGGCCATGGCAGCGGGCGAAGCCAACGCGACGGTGGAACTGACCCCGAACATGGCTGGTCCCGCCTTCGATGCGCTCGAGGCCTTCATGAAGGACGGCACCATGCCGCCGAAATTCATCCAGACCGAATCCAAGCTCTACACCCAGGCCGACGATCCGCAGGCCGTTTACGAGCAGAAAAAAGATCTCGGATACTGAGATTTGAAGAGCGGCGGCTGGTTCATCCCCGGCCGCCGGCCGGCGCTACGGTCCTGACGGATGGTTTCCGTCTGTCAGGCTCGGTCCGCTGGCGCCACCGAGCTGATGTGTCATAGTGGGCACTCAAGCAACAGACGGCAATTCATAAATTCGGGGGGAGGCCCAGATGCCGCAGAGCGACAGTCAGCCGCTTCTTCGCGCCCGGGGTGTGAGCAAGGTGTTTCCGGGCACCATTGCTCTTGACGGTGTCGATTTCTCACTCGAGGCGGGCGAAGTCCACGCGCTGCTCGGTGAAAACGGCGCAGGCAAATCAACGCTCATAAAGTGCCTGACGGGCGCCTACCGGCGCGATGGCGGCGATATTCTGCTCCATGGCGAGATCATTGATCCCAAGTGCACGATCGACGCCCAGGGCTACGGGATCGGGACGGTCTACCAGGAGGTCAATCTGCTGCCCAACCTGACGGTGGCGGAAAACCTTTCGCTCGGGCACCAGCCGACACGGTTCGGCATGATTTCGACCCGTGCCATGAACAGAGGCGCCCGCGAGGTGCTGTCGCAGTTCGGCCTTGATATCGATGTCTCCCGCAGTCTCGAAAGCTATTCCGTCGCGGTGCAGCAGGTGATTGCGATTGCCCGCGCGGTTACCCTTTCGGGCAAGGTTCTCATCCTTGATGAGCCGACGGCCAGCCTTGACAGCAAGGAGGTCGAACTGGTGTTCGATGTGGTCCGCTCGCTCAGGCAGCGCGGCCTCGGCATCGTCTTCATCTCGCACTTTCTCGACCAGATCTTCGAGATCACCGACCGCGTCACCGTGCTGCGCAACGGCCGCCTCGTGGGCTCTGAAACGACAAGCGACATTGATCGGGTGCGCCTGGTCAATCTCATGCTCGGCCGCGAGCTCGAACAGGAGGTCCGCTCCCACGGCAAGACCCATGCGGCAGCTGGTGAGCCGCGCCTGACATTCACCGGCTTTGGCCGCAAGGGCAGGATCGAGCCGTTTGACCTGTCGATTCAGCCTGGTGAAGTGGTTGGCGTTGCAGGCCTGCTGGGATCAGGCCGCACCGAGACCGCGGAAGTGATGTTCGGCGTGGCGCCCCATGACAGCGGCGAAGCCAGGCGCGGCGACGGTACCGTCCTCAACCTCGCCTCGCCGCGCGACGCGATTGCGGCGGGATTCGGCTTCTGCCCCGAGGACCGCAAGACCGACGGCGTGATTGCCGATCTCACCGTGCGCGAGAACATAGCCCTTGCGCTGCAGGCGCGCATCGGCTGGATGCGGCGCATTCCCGACCGCGAACAAAGGGCGATGGCGAACGACTATATCCGCAAGCTCGATATCCGCACGCCGGACGCGGAGAAGCCCGTGGGGCTTCTGTCGGGCGGAAACCAGCAGAAGGTCATGCTGGCGCGCTGGCTGGTGACCAACCCGTCCTTCCTCATTCTCGACGAGCCGACACGCGGCATCGATGTCGGGGCGCACGCCGAGATCATCCGCCTGATCGAGGATCTGTGCAAGCAGGGCATGTCGCTGCTGGTGATCTCGTCCGAGCTCGACGAGCTTGTCGCCTACAGCCATCGAGTCATTGTCGTGCGCGACCGCCATCATGTGGCCGAACTGACCGGTGGGGACATCACCACCGACAACATGGTCCGCGCCATCGCCGCGCCGGAAAGGGAGGCCATCTCGTGAACGGGCTCATGCTGTTTATGCGCCGGATCTGGCCGCAATTGCTGACGCTTGCGGTGATTGTCGGGCTGATTTCGATCATGTTTCCCGGGTTTTTTCAGATCTCGATCGCCAATGGGCGGCTCTATGGAAGCCCGATCGACATTCTCAATCGCGGCGCACCGGTGGCGCTGCTGGCCATTGGCATGACGCTGGTCATCGCCACCCGCGGCATCGACCTGTCGGTCGGCGCGGTCATGGCGATCTGCGGCGCCGTCGCCGCCTGGGGCATCACCGAAGGCTATGGCCTGTTTGCCACGCTCGCCATGGCGCTGGCGGCGGGTCTCGCCTGCGGGCTGTGGAACGGGGTGCTGGTCGCAATCCTCGGCATCCAGCCGATCGTGGCGACACTCATCCTTATGGTGGCGGGGCGCGGCATTGCCCAGCTGATCACCGAAGGGGCAATCCTCACCTTCAATCACGAAGGCCTGATCTTCTTCGGCTCGGGGTCGGTGTTCACGATCCCCACCCCGGTGATCATCGGCGTGCTGACCGGCGCGATCATCACGCTGATCGTGCGGCGCTCGGCGCTCGGCATGCTGATCGAAGCCATCGGCATCAACCTGCGCGCCAGCACGCTCGCCGGTGTCAACACGCGGGTGCTGCTGATCGCGGTCTACATGACCTCAGGCCTGTGCGCGGCGCTGGCCGGCATCATTGCCGCCGCGGACATTCGCGGCGCGGACGCCAACAATGCCGGGCTCTGGCTCGAGCTCGACGCCATCCTGGCGGTGGTCATCGGCGGCACCTCGCTCCTGGGCGGGCGTTTCTCGCTGATCGCATCGCTGATCGGGGCGCTGATCATCCAGGCGGTCAATACCGGCATCCTGCTGTCGGGTTTTCCGCCCGAGTTCAACCTCATCATCAAGGCGGTCATCATCCTGATCATCCTGGTGCTGCAATCGCCAACAATGCGGACCGTGGCGGTGTTCTTCTCGAAGGATCCGGTGGGCGCGAGCGACAAAGAGAAAGAAACGGTGGCCCCATGAACGCGCGTCTTCTTCCGCTCCTGGCAACGCTGGTGATATTCCTGGTCGCCTATGCGGTCTGCTACGCCCAGTATCCGGCCATGCTGTCGACCCGCGTGATCGGCAATCTGCTCACCGACAACGCCTTCCTCGGCATCGTTGCGGTGGGAATGACCTTCGTCATCATTTCCGGCGGCATCGATCTGTCGGTCGGATCGGTGATCGCGTTTGCCGGCGTGTTCATCGCCGTGATGCTGCGCGACACAAGCCTGCATCCGCTGGCAGTCTTTTCCATGCTGCTGCTGATCACCACTCTGTTCGGCGCGAGCATGGGGGCGATCATCCATTATCTTGAAATGCCGCCCTTCATCGTCACGCTTGCCGGCATGTTCCTGGCGCGCGGCATGGCCTATGTGCTGTCCATCGACGCCGTGCCGATCACCCATGAATTCTATGAGTACATGCAGCGCCTGTACTGGCTGATGCCAGGCAAGGGCCGGCTGACGCTGATCGGAGGGCTGATGCTTCTGGTGGTCATCGCGGGCAGCATCCTGGCCCATCGCACAAGGTTCGGCATGAATGTCTACGCGATCGGCGGCGGCGCCCAGACAGCCGCACTCATGGGGGTGCCGCTTGCCCGCACGACCATGGCGATCTATGCGCTTTCCGGCCTGCTGGCGGGCTTGGCGGGAATCGTGTTTTCTATCTACACATCGGCGGGCTATTCGCTTGCGACCGTCGGCGTCGAACTTGACGCCATTGCTGCGGTGGTCATCGGCGGGACCCTGCTCACGGGCGGCAGCGGCTTCGTCGCGGGGACGTTGATCGGTGTTCTTATCATGGGGCTGATTCAGACCTACATTATCTTTGACGGCTCACTGTCGAGCTGGTGGACCAAGATTCTCATTGGTATGCTGCTTTTTGCATTCATCGTGCTACAGAAGGGCCTTGTCTGGACAACAGCCAAGAGACGCATCGCCGGGGGATAAACCGGCAAGGGAGATTTTGTTTGCTCAACGCCACCTTTTCCGGACGCGCAAATCGCAGTCAGCATTCTTTTGTGGTCAATGAGCTTGGCGAGGAAATCGTCAGCGGGGCCTATGCCAGCGGGACCCTGTTGCCCGGCGATGGCGAGCTGGTGGAACGGTTCGGCGTGTCCCGCACGGTGCTCAGGGAAGCGATGAAGACGCTGACGGCCAAGGGCATGATCATTCCAAAGGCCCGCATCGGGACCCGTGTCACGGAACGCTCGAACTGGAACCTGTTCGATGCCGATGTTCTGGTCTGGCATATCGAAGCGGGCGTTGACGCGATCTTTCTCAAGCACCTGACCGACATGCGTTTCGCCATCGAGCCTTTCGCGGCGCGCCTGGCTGCGCAACGCGCGGGCAAGGAGGAGATCGAGCATCTCTATGCCTGCGCCGAGAAAATGAGCAAGGCGGATTCAAACGAGAATTTCGCGCTCGCCGATCTCGAATTCCATCTCGCCCTGCATGGTGCTTCGGGCAATCCCTTTATGCTCTCTGTCGGCAACCTGATCGAGGCGGCGCTGGTGACGAGCTTCAAGTTGAGCTCTCCCTATGGCGAATCCGACCGGCATGTCGCAACCGCCAATCGCCACAGGATGATCGTCGAGGCGATCGAGCGCGGGGACGGCGACGCGGCATCTGTCGCGATGGAGAGGGTCATCCATGAAGGCTATGACCGGATAACCAAGAAGCTGGGGTGAGCCCGTTCCCGAGTTGCGAACCGGCGCGCGCGGTCGATCCGTGCCCAGTGCAAGTCTTTGAATTGTGCATGTACGTTATCGCTCAAATGAACCCATTTGAGCGCGACATGCACTAATCCACCAAGGCTCCGCGCCGTGAAATGACCCTTGCGGCCAGTTCAGCGCCGGCCCGGATCGCCAGTGAAAGGTCGCCGCGCTCAAGATAGGCTGCCAGGAAGCCCGCGTTGAAGCTGTCGCCTGCGGCGGTGGTGTCGACGATGCTGTCGACCAGCACCGGATCATGCCGGCCGATTTCACCATGATCGAGACTGACAATCTCACCGGGGCCGTTCTTGACGACCACCAGGGACGCGCCGGCATCGCCATAGCGGGACGCCGTGGCGTCCGGCGCCGGGTCGCCAAAGTGCAGGGCCTCGTCTTCATGGGAGGGCAGGATGATGTCGCTGACACCGGCGGCCGACATCACCATCTGCCGCATCGTTTCGGCATCTTCCCAAAGTCGCGGGCGCAGATTGGGGTCGAAGGCCACAATGGCGCCATTGCGGCGGGCCCCGGAGATCGCTTCGAGCAACGATGTGCGGTGGTGGGCAGACAGGATGGCGAGCGTAATGCCGGAGAAATAGATCACGCCGGCGGACACCATCGCGGCCTCCAGCCGGGCCGGATCGCCGGCCAACTGGCGGGCGGCCGAGTCGGAGCGCCAATAGGCAAAGCTGCGCTCGCCATGGTTCAGCTGGATCAGATACAGTCCCACTGTCCTGTCGGGGATTTTTTGGATGAAATCGGTCCGGATGCCGGCATCCCGGATAAACTCCGTCATCCGGCGGGATATCTCGTCGTCGCCCACGGCGGTGAGATAGGCGATCTCCCAGTCGTCGCTGAAGGTCCGCTTCGCATACCACGCGGTGTTCAGCGTATCCCCGGCGAAGCCGAGGCGGTAATCGCCATTGCCGCCCGGCGCCATTTCGACCATGCATTCGCCGATCGACACGAATTTCCGCTTCATGTCTCGGGCTCGTCGGCAAAATAGCGCTCGTGGTCGGACCGGATGCGGACAATCTGTTCCTTGATCCGCGACAGGTGGATGCGCATGTGATGCATGGCGCGGTCTTCGTCGCGCGCCCTGATCGCATCCATGACTTCGAGGTGGTCGCCGAAAGCATCCTGCGAGGCGAAGGACAGCGAGAGGAATCGGACCCTGTCCATGTGGGCCTTGTTTTCGCGGATGATGTCCCAGGCAAAACTGAGCCCGGAGCGTTCACAGATTTCCTTGTGAAACTGGTCATCAAAGCCATGGAAACTGACAGGATCCTTGGCCTCGACCGCCTGCCGTTGCTTTTCGAGAATGACGTCAAGTGCTGCATGATCCGCCTCGGTGAGCACCCGGCAGGCGGTGCGCACAGTTTCCGCTTCCAGCGCGTTGCGCACGAAACGGGCCTGCAGCACGCCGGTCGATGATATCTGCGACACCAGCGTGGCCCGCTGTGGCCGGATCGACAGGAAGCCGAGCTTCGAGAGCCGATAGAACGCGTCCCTCACAGGCTGGCGCGAAACGCCCAGCGCCCTGGCCACCTCGACTTCGGACATCTTGGTTCCGGGCGGCAATTCCAGCAGCAGGATCTGGCTGTGCAATTCGTCAAAGACGGTGTCGGCCACAGATGGGCGATTGAGCGGTTCCAGGGTCCGCAAAGGGGACGATACGGACATGCTTTCACTCCGTTGACTTGATATGCATACTAGCATATTACATTACTAGATTGATTGAAAGGCCCATGGAGAGAGGGCCTGAGGGGGAGGGTTAAGGTGGCAATGCTGGTTCCTGACAGATTGTTTCCGGTCGATCCGCACACACGCGGAATCGCCCGTGAACTCTATCAGAGCATTGCCGATAAGCCGATCATCAGTCCGCACGGTCATACCGACCCGCGCTGGTACGCCGAGAACCAGCCATTTTCCGATCCGGCGCAGCTGTTCATCACGCCCGACCACTACGTCTTCCGGATGCTTTTCTCGCAAGGGATCAGCCTCGAAAGTCTTGGCGTGCCGCGGGCGGATGGCGGTCCCACCGAGACCGACGGGCGCAAGATCTGGCGGCTGTTTGCGGAGAACTATCATGTGTTTCGCGGCACCCCGTCGCGGCTCTGGCTGGACCACGCCTTTGAAGACCTGTTCGGACTGACCGCTCGATTGTCGAAAGAGACAGCCGATTCGGCTTATGATCACATTGCCGAGTGTCTTGCCACGCCGGAGTTCCGGCCTCGCGCCCTGTTCGAGCGCTTCAACATCGAGGCGATCGCGACGACCGAGAGCCCGCTTGATGATCTGCGCTGGCACCGGATGATCCGGGACAGCGGCTGGAAAGGCCGTGTTGTGACGGCCTATCGGCCGGATGCCGTGGTGGATCCGGACTTTGCCGGTTTTGCCGACAATGTCGCGCAGCTTGGCGCCCTGACCGGCGAGACCACGTCGACATGGCAGGGCTATCTTCAGGCCCACCGGGTGCGCAGGGCCTGGTTCAAGGAATTCGGCGCCACCTCGTCGGATCACGGTCATCCGACCGCGCGCACGGAAAACCTGTCTCAGGCAGAAGCGGCGGCGCTGTTTGCCAAGGCGCTCAAGGGATCGTGCTCCGCGGACGAAGCCGATGCCTTCCGCGGGCACATGCTGACCGAGATGGCCCGCATGAGCCTTGAGGACGGTCTCGTCCTGCAGATCCATCCTGGCAGCTTCCGCAATCATTCGGGTCCGGTGATGGCGGCGTTCGGCCGCGACAAGGGCTTCGATATCCCGACCCGGACCGACTATGTCCGCGCGCTGAAGCCACTTCTGGACGCGGTGGGCCTGGAACCGGATTTGACGATCATCGTCTTCACGCTCGACGAGAGCAGCTATGCCCGCGAACTGGCGCCGCTGGCGGGCGCCTATCCGGCGTTGAAGCTGGGACCCGCCTGGTGGTTCCACGACAGTCCCGAAGGGATGCGGCGGTTTCGCGAAATGACGACGGAAACCGCAGGATTTTACAACACCGTGGGGTTCAACGACGACACCCGCGCCTTCTGTTCCATTCCGGCGCGCCACGACGTGGCCCGGCGGGTGGATTGCAGCTTTCTCGCCACGCTTGTCGCCACAGGGCGACTTGACGAAGAGGAGGCCTACGAGGTCGCCAATGACCTTGCTTATCGGCTTGCCAAGCAAGCTTACCGGCTCTGAGAGCCATTTCTGGGAGGAAAATGACCATGAAACTGATGAAATCACTCACCGGCATGCTTCTGGCCACTGCGGCCATGATGATGACTGCAAATGCCTGCGAATTGACGCTCAAATCATCCGACACGCATCCGGACGGCTATCCGACGGTGGAAGCGGTCAAGCACATGGGCAAGCTGCTCGAAGAACGCACCAATGGCCGCATCTGCGTCGAGGTGTTTCATTCCGCGCAGCTCGGCCAGGAAAAGGACACGATCGAACAGACCAAGTTCGGCGTGATCGACCTGAACCGCGTCTCCATGGGACCGTTCAACAATCTGGTCGAGGAAACCAAGGTCGTCTCGCTGCCCTTCGTCTTCAAGGGCGTCGACCACATGCACAATGTCATGGATGGTCCCATCGGCGAGGAAATCCTCACCGCTTTCGAACCGCATGGTTATGTCGGTCTCGCCTTTTATGATGGCGGCTCGCGCAGCTTTTACAACAAGGTCAAGCCGATCAAGTCGGTTGAAGACATGAAGGGCATGAAGGTCCGCGTCATGCAGTCCGACATTTTTGTCGACATGATGACCGCGCTCGGCGCCAATGCAACGCCGCTGCCCTATGGTGAAGTCTATTCGGCCATCCAGACCGGCGTCATCGACGGCGCCGAGAACAATTGGCCGTCCTTTGAATCGTCAGGCCACTATGAAGTCGCCGGTTACTACACCCTGAACGAGCATCTGATCGTGCCGGAAGTGCTGGTGATGTCCAAGGCTTCCTGGGACAAGCTGTCGGCCGAGGACCAGGCTGTCGTGCGCCAGGCCGCCAAGGACTCGGTCCCGGTAATGCGCGAGCTCTGGACCGCCCGTGAAAAGGCCTCCGAGGAGAAGGTCCGCGCCGCTGGCGTCGAGGTCATTTCCGAGATCGACAAGGCGCCTTTCATGGCTGCGATGGACAGCGTCTATGAAAAGCACGTGACCTCCGACAAGCTCAAGGATCTGGTTGCCCGCATCAAGGCGACCGACTGATCTTTTTGTCACGACCATGGCGGATCCTCCGCCATGGTCGCTTCTTCCGGGGGTTAAAGTGCAGGCAATCATGAAATCCGTCGCACGGGCCTTGCGCCATGTTGCGCGTCTGGCGCTCTGGCTGGCCGCCGCCGGGCTCATTCTGATGACTGTCTTCATCACGGGGCAGGTGATCGCCCGCTATATCTTCAACGATTCTCTCGTCTGGAGCGAACCTGCGGCCGTCATTCTGATGGGCTGGTTCATCTTCCTGGGCGCTGCCGTCGGCATCCGCGAAGGCTATCACCTGAGTTTTGACGTGATGCTTTATTTCCTGCCTGAGAACGCGAAACTCTGGCTCTACAGCATATCCGATCTTGTCGTGCTCGGTTTCGGGATCGGCATGGTCTGGTTCGGCTCTCAACTCGCCCTGTCGGCCTGGGATGTGAAGCTTCCCTCCCTTGGAATTTCCGGCGCTTTCGATTTTCTGCCGATCGTCGGCGGAGGCATCCTCGTGGTGCTGTTCTCGATGGAACGCCTCGCCCGCCGCGCAGCCGGCATGCCCACCGCCCGTTTCGGCGAAACCGATGTCTTGGAAGATTGATCATGGAAGTCTGGGTCCTTTTCGGAACATTCGTGTTTCTTCTGCTGATCGGCACGCCGGTGGCCTTCTGTCTGGGCGTCGCCTCCTTTGCGACCGTGCTCTATCTCGGCCTGCCGCCGGTGGTGGTGTTCCAGCAATTGAATTCCGGGGTCTCGGTCTTCGCGCTGATGGCCATTCCGTTTTTCATCTTTGCCGGCGAACTCATGGTGCGCGGCGACATTGCCAGGCGGCTGGTGGCGCTCGCCGGCGCCGTGGTCGGCCACATGCGGGGCGGCCTCGGGCAGGTGAACATCGCCGCTTCCGTCCTGTTCGGCGGCATCTCCGGATCTGCGGCGGCTGATGCGACCGCCATCGGCGGCCTGATGATTCCGCAGATGAAAGAGAAGGGCTACAGCGTCGACTACGCCGTCAACATCACCGTGGTCTCCTCGATCATCGCGCTGATGCTGCCGCCGTCACACAACATGATCATCTATTCGATCTCGGCCGGCGGACGTCTGTCGATCGCCGACCTGTTCACGGCCGGCATCATTCCGGGCCTGCTGCTTGCGGTCTCGCTGATGGTCACCGCCTGGTTCGTTGCCCGCAAGGCAGGGTATCCCACCGAGAAATTTCCCGGCTGGCAGATATTCGGGGCGATCTTCCTCAATGCTATTCCCGGCATCCTGCTGATCGTCATCATCTTTGGAGGGGTTCGCTCCGGGATCTTTACCGCCTCGGAGAGCTCCTGCATCGCGGCGGTCTACGCCCTGCTTGTCACGACGCTTGCCTACCGCACCATGAGCTGGACCGGTTTCGTGGAGGCGACCAAGGCCGCCGTGCGCACCACCGCGATGGTGCTGCTGGTGATCGGCTGTGCCGGCTCCTTCGGCTGGCTGCTCGCCTTCCTGCAGATCCCGGCGGACCTGGTGGCCTTGCTGAAGGCCGTCTCCGACAATCCGATCGTCATCCTGTTGATGATCAACCTGGTGCTGCTGCTGCTCGGCACCTTCATGGACATGTCGCCGCTGATCGTCATCACCACACCGATCTTCCTGCCGGTCGCCATCGCCTTTGGCGTCGATCCGGTGCATTTCGGCGTCATCCTGGTGCTGAACCTCGGCATTGGTCTGTGCACGCCGCCGGTCGGCACGGTCCTGTTCGTGGGCTGCGCGGTCGGGCGAATATCCGTCTGGCAGGCGATCCGGACGATCTGGCCCTTCTATGGCGCTGCCGTGTTCACGCTCCTTCTGGTGACCTACATTCCGTCGCTGTCACTCTGGCTGCCATCGCTGTTCCGTTGAGGCTCATCACATGATGTTGAAATCCTATCCTGAAGTCCCGGCGGATCCGGGCGTCACCCGCCAGGTGCTCAGCGAAAGCCCGGACCTGATGGTCGTCGCCTTCCGCTTCCAGATGGAAGGCGCGGAGGGAAAGATGCACAGCCACCCGCATGTCCAATCGACCTATGTCGAATCCGGACGGTTCGAATTTACCGTTGCCGGCGAAACCATCGAGGTTGAGAGCGGACAAAGCTTCGTCATACCCTCCAATGCCGTGCATGGCTGCCGCTGCCTGGAGCCCGGGACCCTGATCGATACCTTCTCGCCGCGGCGGGATGATTTTCTGACGCCCAACTCCTGAAGGAGCCATTTCATGCTGACTGTTGAAACACGCCACGCCATCGACCCGGCAACGGCCAAAGGCCTCGACACGGCCGGGCTGCGGGCGCATTTTCATGCTGGCGGTCTGTTCGCTGACGGCGAGGTCCGGCTGGTCTACACCCATTACGACCGGCTGATCCTGGGCGGCGCGGTGCCCGCGGGCGGCACGCTGACGCTCGACCATGTCAAGGAATGCGGAACGGAGTCGATTCTCGACCGGCGCGAAATGGGCATCCTCAATATCGGTGAGGCGGGCACGGTTTCGGCCGCCGGGACCGACTACACCGTGGGCAATGGCGAGGTGCTGTTCCTCGGCATGGGTTCGGGGCCGGTGACGTTCTCGGGTAACGGCCGGTTTTACGTGCTCTCGGCGCCGGCGCATCGCGCATGCCCGAGCCGGCTGATCCGGGTCGCGGATGCGCGGCGCGTCGAGATGGGGTCGGCTGCGACCAGCAACGAGCGCGTCATCCTGCAGTTTCTGCATCCGGAAGTGGCCGAGAGCTGCCAGCTGCTGATGGGCTACACCCAGTTTGCGCCAGGCTCGGTGTGGAACACCATGCCCGCGCATCTGCATGACCGGCGCATGGAAGCCTATCTCTATTTCGAGCTCGGACCAGACCAGCGCGTCTTCCATATCATGGGGCAGCCTGATGAGACCCGGCACATCGTCATGGCCAATGAGGACGCGGTGATCTCGCCGCCCTGGTCGATCCATTGCGGGGCGGGTACCGGCGCCTACACCTTCTGCTGGGCCATGGCCGGCGACAATGTTGACTTCACCGACATGGACATGGTGGCCATGGGGGACCTGCGGTGAATCCGTTTTCACTTGCCGGCAGGACCGCCCTGGTGACGGGCGCCAACACCGGTATCGGCCAGGCCATTGCGGTCGCCATGGACCGGGCCGGCGCGAAAGTGATCTGCGCCGGACGCCGGTCCTGCGTCGAAACGGTGAGCCAATTGTCCGAAGGCCGGGAGATCATTCTGGATCTCGCCGATCCGATGGCGGCGCGCGATGTGTTTTCGGAAGAGCCGATCGACATTCTGGTCAACAATGCCGGCATCATAAGGCGCAGCGACGCCGTCGATTTCAGCGAGGCCGACTGGGACGAGGTAATGGATGTCAACCTCAAGGCCGTGTTCTTCACCAGCCAGGCCTTCGGTCGTGCGCTGCTCAAGCGCGAGGCCGGGGGCTGCATCGTCAACATCGCCTCGCTGCTGTCGTTTCAGGGCGGTATCCGGGTTGCCTCCTATACGGCGGCGAAACATGGCGTGGCCGGGGTCACCCGGATACTGGCCAATGAATGGGCCGCGAAGGGCATCAACGTGAATGCGATTGCGCCGGGCTATATCGCCACCAACAACACCGAGGCGCTGCGAGACGACCCGGACCGGAACAGCGCAATTCTGGAACGCATTCCTGCTGGCCGCTGGGGCGAGGCGAACGATATCGGCGAGACCGCCGTGTTCCTCGCATCGCCGGCCGCCAAATACATTCATGGCGCGATTCTCAATGTCGATGGAGGCTGGCTTGGCCGCTGAGCAGCAAGAACTTCGCCGAAGCATCTCCGAAAGGCCCGGGACAGGTATCGTGCATCTCGGGCTCGGCGCCTTCTTCCGGGCGTTTGGCGCGGTCTATATCGAGGATGCGGTCAGGGTCTCGGGGGGCGACTGGGGCATTGTCGGCGTGAGCCTGCAGAGCCCTGGCACCCGCGACAGGCTCGCGCCCCAGGACTATGTCTATTCGACCGTCACGCAAGGCGCCGATGGCAGCGAGACCTTCCGCAGGGTGGAGATCCTGCAGGATGTCCTGGTGGCGCCCGAGGATCCCGAAGCCGTGCTGGCGCGTATGGCGGATCCGTCGATCCGCATCGTCACGCTGACGGTCACGGAGAAAGGCTATTGCCACGATCCCGCGACGGGAACGCTGAACGTGAGCCATCCTGATATCGTTCACGATCTCAACAACCCGCTGCCCAGATCGGCGCCGGGCTTTCTTGTCCGGGCATTGCAGCGGCGGCGCGCGGCGGGGCATCCTCCTTTCACGGTGCTGACCTGCGACAATCTCCCGGAGAACGGCAGGCTGGTGCGCGGCGTTGTTCTGGACTTCGCCCGCCGGGTGGATTCCGGACTAGCCGGCTGGATCGAAGCCGAGGGCCGGTTTCCCTCCACCATGGTGGACCGGATCACGCCCGCGACCAAGCCCGAGGACATCCAGCGACTGGCGCAAAAGACCGGTGTGCGCGATGCGGCGCCGGTGCTGTGCGAACCCTTCCGGCAATGGGTGGTGGAGGATGATTTCGTTCCCGCCTATGGCGCGGGCGCGCGTCCCGACCTCGCCGCTGCCGGGGTCGAGCTGGTGGCCGATGTGACGCCCTACGAGCACATGAAGCTTCGGATGCTTAACGGCACCCATTCGTCGCTCGCCTATCTGGGCTACCTCGCAGGGCACGAGACCATTGCCGACACGGTCGCCGACCCGGTCTTTGCCGCGTTCGTCAAAATGCTCTGGGAGCAGGAGATCATCCCGTCCTTCCAGGCTCCCGACGGGGTCGACCTCAGCGATTATGCCGAGGCGCTGTTCGAGCGCTATTCCAATCCGGCGATAAGGCACCGCACCTGGCAGATCGCCATGGATGGCAGCCAGAAGCTGCCGCAGCGGATCCTCGGCACCATCGCCGACAATCTCAGTGCCGGGCGCCAGAGCCCCGGCCTGGTGCTCGCGGTCGCGGCCTGGATGCGCTATGTCGGAGGCACCGACGAGCGCGGGCAGCCGATCGAGGTCAAGGACCCGCTGGCCGAACGGCTGCGGAACCTGTCGGAGTCTGCCCCGACGCCCGACGAGAAGGTGGCGGCCCTGCTGTCGGTGCGGGAAATCTTCAGCTCCGGCCTCGCCGCGCAACTGGCTGTACCGGTTGGGCGATCCTACGAGCTCTTGTGCCGCGTCGGTGCGCGGCGGGCGGCGGAGGAGATCCTGTGAAGGAAAGCTGGCGCTGGTACGGGCCGCTCGACAGGATCGGGCTCGGCGAGATCCTGCAGACCGGTGCGAGCGGGATCGTGACCGCCCTGCACGAGATCCCCTATGGCGAAATCTGGCCGCGGCAGACCATCGCCGCCCGGAAAGCCGAGATCGCGGCCGCCGGGATGGACTGGGGGGTTGTCGAAAGCCTGCCGATCCACGAGCGGATCAAGCGGGGCGAGGGCGACCTGTCGGCCCTGTTTGCCAACTACCGCCAGTCCATGGCCAATCTGGCGGCCGAGGGCATCACGACGATCTGCTATAATTTCATGCCGCTGCTCGACTGGACCCGGACCGACCTTGCCGCACCGGTCGCGACCGGCGGCACCTGCCTGAGGTTCTCGGCGCCGAAGATGGCGGCGCTGGAGCTTTACATGCTGGGCCGGGATGCCGCCCGCGAGGATTATCCGTGCGAGGTCATCACCGCCGCCGAACGCTGGTTCCAGGCGTCGTCCGATGACGACCGCGGCCTCCTGATGCACTCGGTGATGGCCGGCCTTCCCGGAGCCTATGACCGCTATGACGCCGATGGGCTGAAGGCGGCGCTGAAGCTCTACGACGGCCTCGACCGGTCCGCGCTGCGCGACAATTACATGCGGTTTCTCGAGAAAATAATTCCCGCCGCCGAGGATCTCGGCATGCGCTTGTGTGTCCATCCCGATGACCCGCCGCGCGACATCCTGGGTCTGCCGCGCATCGTCTCCGACGCCGACGACATCGGCTGGATCCTGGGTGCGGTCGACAGTCCTGCCAACGGGCTCACGCTCTGCGCGGGCTCGCTGGGCGCCAACCCGGCCAATGACGTGCCGGCGATTGCGCGCAGGTTTGCCTCGCGGATCTGGTTTGCGCATCTGCGCAATGTGCGCAAGGACGCCGACGGCTCCTTCGAGGAAGCCGCGCATCTTTCGGGCGACACGGACATGGTCGAGCTTGTGGCCGCTCTTCTTGACGAAGAGGCGCGCCGGCGCGAGGCGGGGGACGAGGACTGGGAAATCCCGTTCCGCCCCGACCACGGCCACGAGCTTCTCGACGACGCCGGACGCAACACCCATCCGGGCTATCCGCTGATCGGCCGAATGCGCGGCCTGGCCGAATTGCGCGGCGTCATTGCCGGGTTGTCTTATGGACAGAAAGAACTTGGCTGAGAGGACGAGTTTCCCGGTCGAGTAGCCTTACATTCCAGCTTCAAACCCGGCGAAGCTTGCTTAGTCAGGAGCTGAGTTCGATCATGGCGGTTTCCTTGACGGTCTCCATGACCGCATAGGAATGGGTCTGCATGACCGCCGGCAGCTGGCTGATCCGTTCGCCAAGCAATTCCCGGAAATGGGTGATGTCGCGGGTGCGTACCTTCAGCATGTAGTCGAACGGACCGGCAATCATCAGGCAGGTCTGCACCTCCGGGATCTGCTTGACCGCGCGGTTGAAGTCTTCGAGCGAGCTGTCGCTGGTCTTTGAAAGGTTCACGTGGACGATCATCACATGCCCCATGCCGACCTCGGCAGGGTCAAGCGTTGCACCGTAGCTCTTGATGACACCGTCCCGCTCCAGCCGCTTCACACGCTCCGAACAGGGCGTCTTGGTCAGATGCACGCGTTCGGCCAGATCAACGATGGACAGTCGGCCATGCGCCTGCAGCACATTTAGGATGCGGCGATCTATTGGGTCCAAATTCCTCTTCATTTGGTCTTTTTTCCTATTTATTACCAAAAAATGGCCAATAATTCTGAATATAGACCAATTAAAGTTCCATTGACTAGTCTTTTTGACTAAAGTTTTTACTGGGGACGACCTGAAAAATCATCTGCTTCCGGCGCCCGTTTTGATCTTGTGACTGATCGGATCGGGTTGTTTCTCACGCAGCGGGCGCGCTTGGGGAAGCAAGATGAGAGGGAACGGAAATGACGACAAAACTGGTTGTGGGCCTTGATGGCCACGGGTCCGGCGAACGTGCCGTGGCATTTGCAAAGAACCTCGCGGACCTGATCGGGGATTGCGAACTTCTGATTGTCTATGTGGTGGAATGGTCGCCCTATTCCTTTCAGACGGCCGAGGAGAATGCCCAGCGGCACAAGCGCCGCGAGGAGGAAATCTCGACGGCCATGCAGCGTGTCGTGGACCCGGCGGTTGGCAAACTCACGGACGCCGGAGCCAAGGCCACGGGGATTGTGCGCCATGGGGATGTCGCGTCGATCCTGATGGCGATCTCCGAGGAAGAGGGTGCCTCGCAGATCATTGTCAGCCGGTCTTCCGAGGGCGGTTTCACCAAGCGCATTTTTGGCAGCGCGACATCCAACCTGGTCATGCACGCGTCCGTGCCTGTGACTGTTGTCAGCTGAGGGGACAATCATGAACTCGATCAAAACAATGCTGCTGCTGGCAATCGCAACAGCCGGGTCAGCTGGTGCCGTCCAGGCACAGGAAGCCATGACCCTCGACCAGAAGGTCAACGAAGTGTTCGCGGCCGTGACAGGGCCTTTCGTCAATCTCATCTTCGCACCGCTTCCGGGAACCAGCTTTCCCTGGATCGTGATGTGGCTGGTGGTCGCGGCCACTGTCTTCACCATCTATTTCGGTTTCGTGCAGTTCCGGTTCTTCGGCCATGCGATCAGTCTTGTGAAGGGCGATTATTCGGACCCGAAGGACGCAGGCGAGGTCAGCCATTTCCAGGCGCTGGCGACTGCCTTGTCGGGCACTGTCGGGCTCGGCAACATAGCCGGCGTGGCGGTGGCTGTCGGAATCGGCGGCCCCGGCGCGACATTCTGGATGATCCTCGCCGGATTGCTCGGCATGGCGTCCAAATTCACCGAATGCACGCTCGGTGTGAAATACCGGAACGAATATGATGACGGCACCGTCTCCGGCGGTCCGATGTACTACATCTCCAAGGGCTTCTCCGAACTCGGCCTGCCGGGCGGCAAGTTCCTGGCGATCCTGTTCTCGGTGTTCTGTATCCTGGGCGCGCTTGGCGGCGGCAACATGTTCCAGGCCAACCAGGCCCATGCCCAGATATCCGGCATTGTCGGGGAATATCCGGGCTGGATCACCGGCATCATCTTTGCAGCCGTGGTCTTCTCGGTCATTGTCGGCGGCATCAAGTCCATCGCCAGGGTGACCGAAAAGGTGGTGCCGTTCATGGGCCTTCTCTATGTCGGCGCCGCGTTGATCATTCTTCTGGTCAATTACGACAAGATCGGCTGGGCCTTCGGTCAGATCTTTGCCGGCGCCTTTACCGGCCTCGGCGTCGCAGGCGGCTTTGTCGGTGCCCTGATCCAGGGCTTCAAGCGGGCGGCGTTTTCGAACGAAGCCGGGGTTGGCTCGGCGGCGATCGCACACTCCGCGGTGCGAACCAAGGAGCCGATCACCGAAGGCTTCGTGTCACTGCTCGAGCCGCTCATCGATACGGTCGTGATCTGCACGATGACCGCGCTGGTCATCACCATCTCGCAGCAATTGATCGTCGATCCGGCGACCGGGCTCTATCAGCTCAATGAAGCCGGATCATCCATTGCCACCATTGGCGACGTCAGCGGCGTGGGTCTGACATCGGCGGCCTTCGGATCATCCATCAGCTGGTTCCCCTACGTGCTGGCGATTGCGGTGATCCTGTTCGCCTTCTCAACCATGCTCTCGTGGTCCTACTACGGACTCAAGAGCTGGACCTACATGTTTGGCGAAGGCAAGAAATCGGAGCTCACGTTCAAGGTCATCTTCTGCGTGTTCATCGTTATCGGGGCGGCAGCAAGCCTCGGTCCGGTCATCGATTTCTCCGATGCGGCGATCTTCGCCATGGCCGTGGTCAACATCTTCTGCCTCTACTTCCTGATGGGGCTGGTGAAGAAGGAGCTGGTCTCCTACGGCTCGCGGCTCAAGGCTGGTGAGATCCGGAAGTTCAAGCACTAGTCACTGTGAAGAGCATTGCTTCGATGCTCTTCAAGCATAGGGCGCCAGCGCGAAAGCGTTGGCGCCGTGTTTGCATCAACCGGCGGTCTCGGCAAATATACCTGACCCCTTTGCTTCTCAGCATTGAAGTCTCGTGATAGTTTGGACGAGTTTTGTAGAGTGGTGACCCTATGTCTTTCAATGGCGTGACCCTGCTTGTTGGCACCACCAAGGGTGCTTTTCTGATCTCCGGCGGCGATGAACGCAACGGCTGGGCCATCAAGGGTCCCCTGTGCGACGGCTGGCCGATCAATCACATCATTGGCGAGCCGGCAACTGGCCAGCTCTGGGCCGGCGGCGGCGGCGACTGGAATGGCGCGGGTATCTGGAGTTCGGATGACAATGGAGAAACCTGGAACCTTGTCCGGCTGACCAAGGGATCGATGGACGAGTGGGCCGCCAATGATCCCGATTTTGCCGCCATGATCGGCTGGACCGAAGAGCCATTGCCGTTCGCGGATCAATTCTCGCAGGTCTGGTCGCTCTGTTGCGCGCATGGCAGGCTGTATGCCGGGGTCAAGCCCGCGGGCTTGCTGGTCAGCGCCGATGGCGGCAAGGGCTGGAAACGGGTTGAGGGGCTCGACACTCATCCCTCTGCGGACAGCTGGGAGCCTGGCGGCGCCGGGCTGGTGCTGCACACGATCGTGCCGCATCCCGAAGATCCCGAAAAACTCTGGATCGGGATCTCGGCAGCGGGCGTGTTTGCCACCGAGGATGGCGGGGCGACCTGGGAGCGGCGCAACCGTCTCTCCAATGCCGGCGAGTGTTCCGGGCATGACCATCCTGCCGGGCCGCGCGATGGCGAGACCGGGCATTGCGTTCATAACATGGTGCGCGCGCCCGGGGATGGCGATCTGCTCTACCAGCAAAATCATCATGGCGTCTGGCGCTCCTCTGACGGCGGAAGGAGCTGGGACAATCGCACCGAAGGCCTGCCGTCGAGTTTCGGCTTTCCGATCCGGGTGCATCCGCGCGACCCCGAAACGATCTGGACCCTGCCGCTGAATGGCGACAGCATCGGACGGTTTCCGCCCGATGCTGCGGCGGCGGTGTGGCGGTCGCGGGACGGCGGGCAGAGCTGGGAGGCGCAGCGCGAGGGCCTGCCGCAGCAGAACTGCTACTTCACCGTGCTGCGCCAGGCGATGGCCGGCGACGGGCGCGACCCGGCCGGCATCTATTTCGGCACCAACAGCGGCTCTGTGTTTGCGAGCGTGGACGAAGGCGAAACCTGGCAGGAGATCGCCCGGCACCTGCCGACGGTGCTTTGCGTCGAGGCGCTGGACCGGGGCTGACCCACGTCTCGTGCGATCACGCCTGGATTGGTTGCGATCTCCCCATCACGCCCCCGACAGCTGCTTGCGGACGCTGTCGAGCAGGCGGCGGTGGATGTGCGAGTGGCGGTTGCGCAGGTGGACGGCGAAATAGACCGCCTGGGGGATGCGGGGCGCGGCGCGGACATAATTGAATCCGCCGCCCGCCACCATCGCCTCGGCCGATTCCTCCAGCACATAGGCGGTGCCGCCAAGCCCCGAGAGCAGGCCACAGACGGTGACGTTCTGGCCGCTCGACAGCGGCGCTTCGGCGAGGTTTGCCACGACCTGTCGGTGCGCCTTGTCGAAGGCGGGCGAGTAGTTTGTGAAGATGTAGCTCTGCGGGTCGATGTCGTCGATATGGCCGGCCTTCGAGCTGATCATCCGGTAGGCGAGTTCACCGATGTGCTCGTAATGCAGGTCGGGCAGGTTCTTGGGCGTGAACAGGATCGACAGGTCGATTTCTCCTGCCAGCAGATCGATGCTCATCTGGTTGGAGAAATCGAGCTCGATGTAGAAGGCGGCGTCGGGCAGGACCTTGCGGAAGCCGGTCACCCAGTCGGCGATGCGGCTCGAGGCCAGATCATGCTGCATGCCGATGCGCATCGAGCGGGCGAAATTGCCGGTCGACTGCACCGACCGCCTTGCCTCGTTCCACTGGTGGCGCAGGCCGCGGGCATGATCGAGCAGCCGAAACCCCGCCGGCGTCGGCTGGGTGCCGGCGCGGCTGCGGGTGAACAGCTTGCGCCCCAGCATGGTCTCGAGCGTGTGGACGCGCGCCGACACAGTCGACTGGGTCAGGCTCAGCCGCTCGGCGGTCCGGTTGAAACTCTTGGTTTCCATGAGGTCGAGGAAGGTTTCGAGAAGCTCGATTTGCATGGCCGGTCCCTTGAGAATGCTGCCTTGCAACCTAATCGGTTTTTCCGATTAATAAAGGCATTTTGGCGGAATTGCGGATTGACCGGACCGCCCGGATACTCGCGCAAATTCCGGGATCGCAGGAGAGACGTGTGGGCGAGATTGCAGGACATGCACGGGTTGTCATCATCGGGGGTGGCGTGGTCGGCGTCTCGGCGCTCTATCACCTGGCCAAGGCCGGCTGGACCGACTGCGTGCTGCTCGAGAAGAACGAGCTGACGGCCGGTTCGACCTGGCATGCGGCGGGCAACGTGCCGACCTTCTCGTCGTCCTGGTCGATCATGAACATGCAGCGCTATTCGGCCGAGCTCTATCGGGGGCTGGCCGCAGCCGTCGACTATCCGATGAACTACCACGTCACCGGGTCGATCCGGCTGGGGCATTCGAAGGAACGGCTGCAGGAGTTCCAGCGCGTGGTCGGCATGGGCCGCTACCAGGGCATGGATCTCGACATCCTGTCGCCCGACGAGATCAAGTCGCGCTATCCGTTCGCCGAGACGCACGAATTGTCGGGCGCGCTCTACGATCCCTATGACGGCGATATCGATCCGGCGCAATTGACCCAGGCGCTGGCCAAGGGCGCGCGCGATCTGGGCGCCAAGATCTACCGCTTCTGCCCGGCCACCGGCGCGCGGCGGGAGGGCGACGAATGGGTGATCTCGACCGAAAAGGGCGAGATCCGCTGTGAATATGTGGTCAATGCCGCGGGCTACTATGCGCGCGAGGTTGGCAAGTGGTTCGGCCGCGACATGCCGATGATGGTGATGAGCCACCAGTACATGCTGTTTGACGAAGTGCCGGAGGTGGCTGCCTGGACCAGGGAAGTCGGCCACAAGCTGCCGCTGATGCGCGATGTCGACAGCTCCTACTATCTGAGGCAGGAAAAGAACGGCTTCAACCTCGGACCTTACGAGCGCAACTGCAAGGCGCACTGGGTGACGCCGGACGATCCGATGCCCGAGGATTTCTCGTTCCAGCTGTTCCCCGACGATCTCGAACGGCTCGAATGGTATATCAACGACGCTTGTGCCCGCGTGCCGCTGCTCGGCACCGCGGGGCTGACCAAGAACATCAACGGGCCGATTCCCTACACGCCCGACGGCAATCCGCTGATCGGGCCGATGCCGGGCGTACCCAATGCGTTCGAGGCCTGCGTCTTCACCTTCGGCATCTGCCAGGGCGGCGGCGCGGGCAAGGTGCTGGCCGAATGGGTCACCCAGGGCGAGACCGAATGGGACATGTGGTCCTGCGACCCGCGCCGCTTCACGGCGTTCTGCGATCCGGACTACACGGTGGCCAAGGGCATGGAAGTCTATGGCCACGAATATGCGATGCATTTTCCGCATCATTCCTGGCCGGCGGGCCGCAACAAGAAGCTGTCGCCGGTGCATGACCGGGTTGCGGCGCTTGGCGCCCAGTTCGGCGTCTACAATGGCTGGGAGCGGGCCAATTGGTATGCGCGGCCCGGCGACGACACAAGCGAGGAAGCAACCCAGACCTGGGCGCGCGAAGGCGCCTGGTTCGAGGCGGTGAGGGACGAGTGCCTGGCGGTGCGCGATGCAGCCGGCATCCTCGATCTGCCCGGGTTCTCCCGCTACCGGGTCGAGGGCGAAGGCGCGCGCGACTGGCTCCTGTCGCTGACCACCGGCCTGGTGCCGAAGCCCGGCCGCATCGGCCTTGGCTATTTCGCCGACGACAAGGGCCGCATCGTCACCGAGATGTCGATCATGGCCTTGGCCGAGGATTTCTTCTTCCTGATCACCGCGGCCACCGCCCAGTGGCATGATTACGAATGGCTGGTGAAGCATCTGCCGGAGGGCTCCGCGATCTCGGTCCGGGACGTGACCGAGGAGTTCTGCTGCCAGATCCTGTCGGGGCCGAAGTCGCGCGAGATCCTCGCCACCCTGACCGATGCGGATCTAAGTCAGCCGTGGCTTACGCATCAATCGGCCCAGGTGGCGGGCACATGGTGCCAGCTGGTGCGGGTGTCCTTTGCCGGCGAACTCGGCTGGGAGATCCACACGAAGGTCGCCGACACCGCGGCGGTCTTCGACGCGGTGATGGCGGCGGGCAAGCCGCATAGCTTGAAACCCTTCGGCATGTTCGCGCTTAATTCACTGCGGCTCGAGAAGGGCTACCGCGCCTGGAAGGGCGATCTGTCGACCGACTACACAGTGCTGCAGGGCGGGCTCGAGCGCTTCGTCAAATGGGACAAGCCGGCGTTCAAGGGCAGGCAGGCGCTGCTGGCCGAGCGCCAGCGCGGCGTAACCAAGCGCTTCGTCACTCTCGTGGTCGAGGCGGGCGAAAGCGACGCGCCCTATATGTCCACGCTCTGGCATGGCGGCAAGGTCGTGGGCGAAACCACTTCCGGCGGCTGGGGCCACCGCATCGGCAAGTCGATCGCGCTCGGCATGCTGCGCACCGACCTCACCGAACCGGGCACGAAGCTCGAGGTTGAGATCTTTGGCGAGCGTTTCGCCGCTACCGTTCAGGAGGATGCGCCGCTGTGGGATCCGAAGAACGAGAGGCTGCGCGCGTGACGCGGCCATCCGGTATCTCACCCATGATCTGTTGCAGTTTTTTTCCGGGAGTACAGCGAAATGGCTGACATTGTTCTGCTTGATGGCGGCATGGGGCAGGAGCTGATCCACCGCTCGTCGCAACCGCCGTCGCCGCTCTGGTCGGCCAGGGTGATGATGGATGAACCGCATATCGTCGAGGCGGTGCATCGGGAGTATATCGACGCTGGCGCGCTCGTGCTCACGCTCAACAGCTATTCGGCGACGCCCGAGCGCCTGGCGCGCGACGCCAGCGCGGACCTGTTCGAGCCGTTGCAGGCCAAGGCCATCGCCATAGCCAGGGCTGCGCGCGGCGACCGGACGATCACCATCGCCGGCTGCCTCTCGCCGCTCTACGGCAGCTACCATCCCGAATGGGCGCCGTCCTTCGAGGAATGCCTTGCGACCTACCGCCGGATCGTCGCCGAACAGCGTGACGCGGTCGATGTGTTTCTGTGCGAAACCCTGTCCTCGATCAAGGAGGTCCGGGCCGCGGTCCAGGCGGCGGTGGAATCGGGCAAGCCGGTCTGGTGCGGCATGTCGGTCAACGACACGGACGGCACCAAGCTGCGCTCCGGCGAGGATCTCGAACGCGCGGCCAGTGCCGCGGGGGAAGCGGGAGCGGAGGCGGTGCTGATCAACTGCTCCTGGCCCGAGGCGGTCACGCAAGGCCAGGCGGTGCTGGCGCGCACCGGCCTGGCTCATGGCGGCTATGCCAACGGCTTCACCAAGGCAGATACGCTCCAAATCGGCGGCACCGTCAGCGGCCTCACCGCCCGCACCGATCTAGGTCCCGAGGCCTATGCCGACCATGCGATGCGCTGGATCGATGCGGGTGCGATGATCGTCGGCGGCTGCTGCGAGGTCGGCCCCGCCCATATCGCCCATCTTGCGGAGCGGTTGGTCGCTGAAGGTCATGTCCTGAAAGGCGCGTTGAAATAATGGCGCAGGGCAAATCCATACCCACCCACGCCCGTGCCGTCATCGTCGGCGGCGGGGTTTCGGGCTGTTCGGTGGCCTATCACCTGGCCAAGCTCGGCTGGCGCGACATCGTGCTTCTGGAACGCAAGCAGCTGACCTCGGGCACCACCTGGCACGCGGCGGGCCTGATCGGGCAGTTGCGCGGGTCGGCCAACATGACCCGGCTCGCCAAATATTCGGCCGATCTCTACGTCAAGCTCGAGGCCGAGACCGGGGTTGCCACCGGCATGCGCCAGTGCGGCTCGATCACGGTTGCGCTCACCGAAGAACGCAAGGAGGAGATCTATCGCCAGGCTTCCACGGCCCGCGCCTTCGACGTTGATGTCCAGGAAATCGGACCCGACGAGGTCAAGGCGATGTATCCGCATCTCAATGTGAGCGACGTCACTGCCGCGGTGCACCTGCCGCTCGACGGCCAGTGTGATCCCGCCAACATTGCCATGGCGCTGGCCAAAGGTGCGCGACAGAACGGGGCTACGATCATCGAGGGCGTCAAGGTCACCGCGATAACCAGCGCCAACGGCAAGGTCACCGGCGTTGATTGGGAGCAGGGCGGCGAGACCGGCTCGATCGCGTCGGACATCGTCATCAATTGCGGCGGCATGTGGGGGCGCGATCTCGCGGCCCAATCCGGCGTGACGCTGCCGTTGCATGCCTGCGAGCATTTCTACATCGTCACCGAGGCGATCGAGGGCCTGCCGCGGCTGCCGGTGCTGCGCGTGCCGGACGAGTGCGCCTACTACAAGGAAGATGCCGGCAAGATGCTGCTCGGCGCCTTCGAGCCGGTGGCCAAGCCGTGGGGGATGGGTGGCATCCCCGAGGATTTCTGCTTCGACCAACTGCCCGAGGATTTCGATCATTTCGAGCCGATCCTGGAGAAGGCGGTCAACCGGCTGCCGCTCTTGGCCACCGCCGGCATTCACACCTTCTTCAACGGTCCGGAGAGCTTCACCCCGGACGACCGTTACTATCTGGGTGAAGCGCCCGAGATCAAAGGCTACTGGGTCGCAGCCGGCTACAATTCCATCGGCATCGTCTCGTCGGGCGGCGCGGGTTTTGCGCTGGCGCAATGGATCAATGACGGCGAGCCGCCGTTCGACCTCTGGGAAGTCGACATCCGCCGGGCGCAGCCGTTCCAGAAGAACCGGCATTATTTGCAGAGCCGCGTGACCGAAACACTCGGGCTGCTTTACGCCGATCATTTTCCCTACCGGCAGATGGCGACTGCGCGCGGCATCCGCCGCTCGCCAATCCATGAGCAGCTGAAGGCGCGCGGCGCGGTGTTTGGCGAAGTGGCGGGCTGGGAGCGAGCCAACTGGTTCGCCGACGAGGGCCAAGTGCCTGAATATCAGTATTCCTGGAAGCGGCAGAACTGGTTTGCCAACCAGAAGCGCGAGCACATGGCGGTGCGCGAGGCGGTCGGCCTGTTCGACATGACCTCGTTCGGCAAGATCCGGGTCGAGGGCCACGATGCGCTCGCTTTCCTGCAGCATCTGTGCGCGAACGACATGGATATCGAGCCCGGCCGCATCGTCTACACCCAGATGCTGAATTCCCGCGGCGGCATCGAGAGCGACCTGACCGCCACGCGGCTGTCTGAGACCGCGTTCCTGCTGGTCGTCCCCGGCGCCACGCTGCAGCGCGACCTCGCCTGGCTCAGGCGCCATGTGGGCGAGCGCTTCGCGGTGATCACCGACGTGACGGCCGCCGAATCCGTTCTCTGCGTGATGGGCCCCAATTCCCGGGCGCTGCTGCAGGCGGTCAGTCCCGATGATTTTTCCAATGACGCGCATCCCTTCGGTACGGCACGCGAAATCGAGATCGGCATGGGGCTCGCCCGCGCCCACCGCGTCACCTATGTCGGAGAACTCGGCTGGGAGCTCTATGTGTCGAGTGACCAGACCGCCCATGTGTTCGAGGCGCTCATGGAAGCGGGCGACGAACACGGGCTCAGGCTCTGCGGGCTGCACACGCTCGATTCCTGCCGGATCGAGAAGGCTTTCCGCCATTTCGGCCATGACATCACCGACGAGGATCATGTGCTCGAAGCCGGTCTCGGCTTCGCGGTGAAAACGGGGAAGGGCAATTTTCTCGGCCGCGATGCGGTGCTCGCCAAGCGCGAGACGGGACTCACGCGCAGGCTGGTTCAGTTCCAGCTCACCGACCCGGAGCCGCTGATGTTCCACAACGAGGCGGTGGTGCGCGACGGCGAGATCGTGTCGATCGTCACCTCGGGCAATTACGGCCATCATCTGGGCGGCGCCATCGGGCTTGGGTACGTGCCTTGCGAAGGCGAAAGCGCCGACGATGTGCTTGCCTCGACCTACCACATCGAAATCGCAGGCGAACGCCATCTGGCGACGGCGTCCCTCAAGCCTCTGTACGACCCCGGCGCGCTCCGCGTCCGGATGTGAATTGAATTTTGCTTTCGGATCCCTGGAGACCATGATGGAAATCGCAATTAAAACCGAAACCGCACTCGAGCCTTGCGGACCCGCAAAGCAGAGCCGCCGCTCCGGCGGCCGCGCCAACCGGGTCGCGGTCCGCACCTCGCCGCTGGCCGATAACCTGAGGCCGATCCGGCCGGGCATGAGCGGCGGGCAATATTCGCCGCTGACCCAGGCCAACGTGCTGCGCATCCACGAGGCAGCACTCGATGCGCTGGAAACCATAGGCCTGTCGCAGGCCCCGCCCTCGGGCGTCGAGATCCTGACCGGCGCCGGCGCCATCCTGGGCGATGACGGGCGGATCCGGTTTCCGCGCGCGCTCGTCGAGGACATGCTGGCAATCGCCGCCAAGGACATCACGCTCTGCGCCCGCGATCCGAAGTTCGATCTCGATCTCACCGGCACGCGCGTCCACTACGGCACCGCGGGCGCCGCGGTGCATGTGGTCGATGTCGAAAACCGCACCTACCGCGAATCCACCGCGCAGGATCTCTATGACGCGGCGCGGATCACCCACGCGCTCGACAATGTGCATTTCTTCCAGCGCGCCATGGTCTGCCGCGATGTCACCGACAATTTCGACATGGACGTCAACACCATCTATGCCTGCTGCGCCGGCACCACCAAGCATGTGGGCACCAGCTTCTCCGATCCCTCGCATTTCGAGGGCTGCATGGATCTCATCCACATGATCGCCGGCGGTGAGGCCAACTGGCGCGCGCGGCCGTTCGTGTCGAACTCGAACTGCTTCGTGGTTCCGCCGATGAAGTTCGCGGAAGAGAGCTGCATCACCATGGAGAAATGCGTGCGCGCCGGCATGCCGGTGCTGCTCCTGTCGGCCGGGCAGGCGGGCGCAACAGCGCCGGCGCCGCTGGCAACTGCCATTGTCCAGGCGGTGGCCGAATGCCTGGCGGGCGTCGTCTATGTCAACGCCATGGCGCCGGGCCATCCGGCAATCTTCGGCACCTGGCCGTTTGTCTCGGATCTGCGCTCGGGCGCGATGTCGGGCGGATCGGGCGAGCAGGCGTTGCTCACGGCGGGCTGCGCCCAGATGCACCGGTTCTACGGCCTGCCGGGCGGGGCGGCCGCGGGCATTGCCGACGCCAAGCTGCCCGACATGCAGGCGGGCTGGGAACAGGCGATCTCCAACACCATGGCGGGGCTTTCGGGTCTCAACATGGTCTACGAGGCAGTCGGCATGCATGCCTCGCTGCTCGGCTTCTGCATGGAATCTCTGGTGCTCGGCGACGATCTCCTCGGCCAGGTGCTGCGCTGCGTGCGCGGGATTGACGTGACCGAGGACAGTGTTAGCCTCGAGGCCATGCGGGAAGTGTGCCTGGAAGGGCCCGGCCATTATCTCGGCCATCCGCAAACGCTGAGCGTGATGCAGACCGAATATGTCTACCCGGCAGTCGCCGACCGGACGAGCCCGAAGGAATGGGCCGAAATCGGCAAGCCGGATCTGGTGCAGAAGGCGATTGAGCGCAAAAATCGCATCCTGGCCCAGTCCACAAGGCCACTGATCGATCCCGCAACGGATGCGGCGATCCGAAAGGCCTTCAACATCTACGTGTGAGGAGAATGAAATGGCCAGCTATGGCAATCTCGGAAAGTTCTACATCAATGGCGAATGGGTTGCTCCCTCGGGCGGCGCATCGCTTCTGGATGTGATCAATCCCGCCACGGAAGAAAGCGTCGCCCAGGTGGCGCTCGGAACCCGGGAGGATGCCGAGAAGGCCATCGCCGCCGCACGCGCCGCATTCCCGGCTTTCAGTGCATGGACCGTCGCCGAACGGCTCGCGCTGCTGGTCAGGATCCGCGACGTGTACAAGACCCGGATGGATGACATCGCCGAGGCGATCACGCTCGAGATGGGGGCGCCCGACGGTTTTTCGCTGTCGGACCAGGCAGGCTCCGGGCTCGCCCACATCGAGGCGACGATCACGGCGCTGGAAGAGTTCGAATTCGAGGAGAAGCGCGGCACAACGCTGATCGTGCATGAAGCCATCGGTGTGGCCGGTCTGATCACGCCGTGGAACTGGCCGTTGAACCAGATTGCCTCCAAGGTCGCGCCGGCGATCGCTGCCGGCTGCACCATGGTGCTGAAGCCCAGCGAGATCGCGCCGCTCAGCGGGATCGTCTTTGCCGAAGTCATGCACGATGCCGGCGTGCCGGCAGGCGTGTTCAACCTGGTCAATGGCGATGGCCCCGGCGTTGGCCAGGTGCTCTCCAGCCATCCCGAGATCGACGTCGTGTCGTTTACCGGCTCGACCCGCGCGGGCGTGCTCGTGGCGAAATCGGCGGCTGACACGGTCAAGCGCGTCGCCCAGGAACTGGGCGGAAAATCGCCCAACATCATCCTTGCCGACGCCGATCTCGAGGCGGCCGTTACCAGCGGCGTCGAGGGCTGTTTTGGCAATTCCGGCCAGTCCTGCGATGCGCCGACGCGCATGCTGGTGCCGCGCGACCGCCACGATGAGGCGCTGGAAATCGCCAAGCGGGCAGCCGAGAGATTTGTTACCGGCGATCCGCGCGATCCCGCGACAAATCTCGGCCCGGTGATCAGCCAGGTGCAGTATGACAAGATCCAGGGCCTGATCGCCTCGGGCATTCAGGATGGCGCGATTTTGGTCACCGGCGGTCGCGACCGGCCCGAGGGCCTGGATCGGGGCTACTACATCAAGCCGACGGTGTTTGGCGGCGTGACGCCCGAGATGCGGATCGCTCAGGAGGAGATCTTCGGGCCGGTGCTGGCGATCATGCCCTACGACACCGAAGAGGATGCGGTCCGGATCGGCAACGACACGGTCTACGGGCTTGCCGCCTATGTGCAGTCGGGCAAGATCGAGCATGCGCGGGCGATCGCCCGGCGGATGCGGGCGGGCCAGGTACACATCAACTATCCAGAGGCTGACATGTTCGCGCCCTTCGGCGGCTACAAGCAATCCGGCAACGGCCGCGAATATGCCGATTGGGGCATGCGCGACTATCTCGAGACCAAGGCGCTGGTCGGCCACGGCTGAGCTTCGGCTTCAACCATTCAATCCAGACACTTTCGGAGGGCAATCATGCGCTACGGTTTCATCGGCCTGGGCAATCTGGGCGGGCATCTGGCGGCGAGCCTGTTGCGCGAAGGCTTTGAGGTCTCGGTCACAGACATCGATCCCGTTCTTGCCAAACGGCATCTCGCCATGGGCAAGGGCTGCGTCTGGGCGGAAACGCCGGCGGAACTCGCGCAAGACTGCGATGCGATCATCACCTGCCTGCCGTCGCCTGCGGTGTCGGAAAAGGTGCTCGCGCAGATGCTTGAAACGGCGAAGCCGGGAACAACCTGGATCGAGATGTCGACGCTGGGCCGGGACGACATTCTGCGGCTGGCGGCGGTGGCTGCGGAAAAGGGGGTCGAGACCATGGAAGCGCCGGTCACCGGCGGCGTGCATCTGGCCGCTCAGGGCAAGATCACCGTGCTGGCCGGCGGCGAGGCGCATCTGTTCGACAGGCACCGCCCGGCGTTTCAGGCGATGGGCGACAAGATCTTTCACATGGGGCCGCTGGGCTCGGCTTCGATCATCAAGGTGATCACCAACATGCTGGCCTTCATCCATCTGGTCGCCGACGGCGAAGCGCTGATGCTGGCCAAGCGCGGCGGGCTGGACCTGAAGACCGCCTGGGAAGCGATCGCCGCCAGTTCCGGCTCCAGCTTCGTGCACGAGACCGAGGGACAACTTATTCTCAACGGCAGCTATGATGTGGCCTTCAACATGGACCTGGCGCTCAAGGATCTCGGCTTCGCGATGGATTTCGGCCGTGAATTCGGCGTGCCGATGGATCTGGCCGGCCTGACCAACCAGACTTTCGTGCGCGGCAAGGCCGCCTATGGCGGGGAGGCGCAGTCGACCCAGATCGTCAAGCTGCTGGAAGATGTGCTCGGGACCGACCTGCGCGCGCCCGGTTTTCCGGCCAGGCTGGAATAGGCGTATCCGCCTGCACGAGCCTGTTGCGTGCCTATGGCGCCGCTTGGCAAGGTCCCGGTATGATGTTGATCAATACGGGACGGCACCGTGTGGTCCATCATGGACATGCCAAATAAGCTGTCAGGAGGCGTCATGTTCAAAAATGCAGTCCAACTCTTCGAGATCTTCGGATTCAAGCTCAAGGTCGATCCCAGCTGGCTGCTGATTGCCACGCTGATCGTGTGGAGCCTGTCGACCTCCTATTTCCCGGGTGTGCTGCCCGGCCGGACAAGTACGATCTACACAGTGCTGGGGATCATTGCGATGCTGGGCATGTTCGCGTCCTTGATCCTGCACGAGTTGGCACACTCCGTGGTGGCGCGGTCCTATGGGCTGAAAGTCGGCGGAATCACATTGTTCATCTTCGGCGGCGTGGCCGAACTGGAGGAGGAGCCTCACGACCCCAAATCCGAGTTCCAGATCGCCATCGCCGGTCCGCTGATGAGCCTGTTTCTGGCCGGCCTGTTTTATGGTGTTTCCAACCTGCTGGCTGGCGGGTCGGAGATAAGCCCCGCAGGTGCGGTGGTTGGCTATCTGGCGCTGATCAACCTGGTGCTGGCGGTGTTCAATCTGATCCCCGCGTTTCCACTCGATGGCGGACGGATGCTCAGGGCGGCGATCTGGCGGGTGACGCAGGACCTCTTGCGCGCCACCATGATTTCGAGCCGCATCGGCTCTGCCTTCGCGCTTTTTCTGATGCTGACCGGCGCCCTTGCATTGTTTGCCGGAGGCGGAATCGGCGGTTTCTGGCAGATCCTGATCGGCTTCTTCATCCTCAATGCCTCCAACGGCAGCTATCAGAACCTGCTCGTCAAAACGGCGCTGCGCGGCAAGACTGCCAGCAGCCTGATGAGCGATCTGGTCCATACCATCGATGCCGAGGCATCGATTGCCGATCTGGTGGACACGGTGATGCTGCGCCACGGGGTGAGCTTCGTGCCCGTGGTGTCGAACGATATCCTGATAGGCTATGCCGACACCGCCGGTGTACGCTCGGTCGACAGGCAGGACTGGGCGACGCGAAACGTTGCCGGGATCATGATTCGCAGAGATCCAAGCAACACGGTCGCACCCCAAATGCCGCTCAACGAAGTGTTCGAATGCCTGACGTCCCATCCGCGCCGCAAACTCATGGTCGCGCAAGGACAGCGCCTTGCCGGTGTGATCTCGCTGTCCGACCTCATGCACCATCTGGCGCTGGAGCAGGAGTTGGGCGCAAAACCAGCGAGGCACACCTGATATGCGGCAGGAGGTCATTCCCGGAAATGGCACGTCATGTCCGTAACCGGGGCCGCTGCCGGGCGTTGGGCGATGGACATCGGAACAGGGCGATGAAAATCCTGATGTTCACCAACACCTACACGCCGCATGTCGGCGGCGTGGCGCGCAGTGTCAGCGAACTCGCCGCAGGCTTGCGGCGGGCCAGCGATCAAGTGCTCGTGGTGGCGCCCGACTTTGACAACATGCCGGAGAGGGAAGACGGGGTGCTGCGCACGATGGCGGTGCAGAATTTCGCCGGGAGTGATTTCTCGGTGCCGTTGCCCTTGTCGCGCAGCCTGTCGGCTGCGGTGGAAGATTTCAACCCTGACATCATTCACAGCCATCATCCGTTTCTCTTGGGAGATTCCGCCTTGCGCGCCGCCAGCATGCTTGATGTGCCGGTCATCTTCACCCACCACACCCGCTACGAACTCTATGGTCACTACGTGGCGCAGGATTCAGATCTGCTCAAACGTCTGGCGCTGAGCCTGTCGCTTGGATATTGCGACCTGTGTGACGGGGTGATCGCGCCAAGCCAGAGCATCGCCGATTTCCTCAGGGATCATGATGTGCGGACGCCCGTCGCCGTGGTGCCAACCGGTGTTGATGTAACCTGCTTTGCCGGCGGCGTGGGCGCTCGCGGGCGTGCCGCCCTGTCAATTCCGGAGGATGTGTTTCTGGCAGGCCACGTCGGCAGGCTGGCGCCGGAAAAGAACCTCGAATACCTCAACCCTGCGCTTTTTCTGTTTCTGCAACAGAACCCCAACGCGCATGTGCTCATCGTCGGAGACGGATCATCCCGTCAGGCGATGGAACAGAAGCTCAAGCGGGACGACATCGGTGATCGCGTGCATTTCGCCGGTGTGCTGAAGGGCGCATCCCTGGCTGACGCCTATGCCGCAATGGATGTGTTCGCATTTTCTTCCCACTCCGAAACGCAAGGCCTGGTGCTTGTGGAAGCCATGACAGCCGGATGTCCGGTGGTGGCGCTCGATGCCCCCGGCGTTCGCGAGGTGGTGGTGGACGGGGTCAATGGCCGCCTGCTGCCGGGGCATGCGGACACGGCGCGTTTTGCCGCGGCCTTGGGTGAAATTGCCGGCGCCCGGGAAGAAAGCCGTCAGACACTGCGGCAAGCAGCGAGAGAGACCGCCGCCGCCTATGCGATAGACGTGACAGTTGCGCGTACCCGGGCCTATTATCAGCGGATCATTGGCGAAAGGCGGCGCCGGTCCGGCGAGACCGGCGGCCTTTGGGCCAGGGTCCGGCGATTGCTGGCCCGCGAAATGGAAATTGCCGGGAATTTCGCTCATGCCGCAGCGGAGGCCATCCTCCCGGACGACACTGGCAAGGAGGACAAGCATGATTGAGTTCTGGCGGCGAATGGCGGTCTCCCTTGGTGTCCGCGTTGTCGCTGGAACTCTGATTGCGATCCTGTGGATCTGGAGCGCCACCCTTCGCAAGGAGACAAAGCAGCTCGATACACTGGACCGGTATATCGCCGAGGGCCATCAGGTGCTTGCCCTGTTCTGGCACGGCAAGTATGTGCCCTTGTTTCCCCTGGCGAGCGGCCGGCAGGCCGTGGTGATCACGATTGATTCCTTTCGCGGGCGGGTTATCGCCAGGATCAGCCAGTGGTTCGGCTACCGGCCGGTCTTGCTTCCGGCCGAGGTGAAGACCCGGGGCTTTCCGGCAATGGTAGAGCAGGTGAAGAACAATGCCAGGCTGATTGCGCTGGCGCTTGACGGTCCTTCCGGTCCGTTTTACCGCATCCGGTCGGGCGCGCTGCAACTGAGTTCCCTGCATGGCGTCAAGCTTGTGCCCATCGGCGTGGCAAGTTCGCACAAGATCCTGCTCACCTCGCGGTGGGACCGGCAGGTGGTGCCGCTGCCGTTTTCCCGCGTCGCCATCGCGGTCGGTGACATGATCGATCTGTCGCAACTGGATACCGATGACGGGACGCCGCAAAAGGAGGAGATTGTTCGCAACGGCATGATTGCTGCTGAAAGCAACGCCGAAGCCATTCTGGATGGCATGAAGCGAAGATAGGGCCTTGCCCGGAGTTCCTGCGGATTGTGGGCATGGACGCCGGAGTTGATCCCATTGCCTTGCGCGGCTATCAAATGGGGGGAGACTGAACCAGGCCATTTCGTCAGACGGACCGGTGCATGCCCAAACTGCTGATTGTCACCGATGCCTGGCGCCCGCAGATCAACGGGGTCGTGCGGTCGATCGAAAACCTGGTGCGCGAGCTTGGGCCGCTCGGCATTGATGTCGACATCCTCTCGCCGGCGGAGTTCCGCACCGTGCCCTTGCCGGGCTACTCGGAAATCCGGCTGGCGCTGGCGACGCCCTGGCGCGTGGCGCGCCGCGTCGCCGAATCCAGGGCAGATTTTATTCACATTGCCACCGAAGGCCCGCTCGGGTTGCTGGCGCGCCGCGCCGCGCTCAAGCACGGCGGCTTCACCACCAGCTATCACACCCGTTTTCCGGAATATGTCTCGGCGCGATATCCGGTGCCTGAAAGCTGGCTCTATGTTTTCATGCGGTGGTTTCACAATGCCGGACGGGGCTGCCTGGTGGCGACCGAGAGCCTGCGTGATGAGCTTGCATCCAAGGGCTTTCACAATCTGCACATCTGGTCGCGCGGCGTCGACACCGAATTGTTTCGTCCGGATTATCCCGCGCCCTTCGATCTGCCCAAACCGGTGTTCCTGCATGTCGGGCGCATGGCGGTCGAGAAAAACGTCGAGACCTTCCTGGCCATGGATCTTCCCGGCAGCAAACTGGTGGTCGGCGGCGGCCCTCAGCTCGAGGATTTCAAGATGCGCTATCCGGAGGTCACCTTTACCGGCGCCAGGTCCGGGACTGAGCTCGCTGCGCTCTACGCGATGGGAGATGTCTTCGTGTTTCCGTCGCTGACCGATACCTTCGGACTGGTGTTGCTTGAGGCCCTGGCCTCAGGCGTGCCGATCGCCGCCTATCCCGTCACCGGTCCCCGGGATATTCTCGGCCAAAGCGGGGCGGGGGCGCTTGATCAGGATCTGCGCAAGGCGGCGCTGGCCTGTCTCGACGTGCCCTCGGAAAAGGCCCGTGCCCGCGCCATGGATTTCTCCTGGGAAGCCTGCGCCCGTCAGTTCATGGATGCGACCTACGAGAGTTACGGCGTCAGCCGGAGCAGCTGAGTTCGGCTGACGCCCCGGCTTCTCGTGCTTGCAAAACCGACAATGTGAAGGCGGTGTTCCAAGTCGCCTGCAAGGAAGAGTTGTCAATGATTGCAATGACTTATTCATCCTACATTAACATGATCCGGGCATTCTGCATCGCAGCATGATGCAACGAACCATTCGGGAAATGGTTCTCGATTCCGCTTTCCGGGGGCATTTCCTTTGCCGGATAATTAATGGCGGCCTGTTCCAAACCTTTCTTCAGGTCCCGCCACGGCGCGGCCAAATAATTTTCCGATTGGTGATTTGCGAGTAACGGAATTGACCATGCAAAAACAAGTGCAGAAGCCATTGCCAGGTGTGAGCGTTGAATTCAGATTTATGGCACTAGTTGTGGGTCTGGTGAGCTTACTGCTTCTGCTGGACTACTTTGGCAGTTTGTTCAACCCGGCCCGCGAAGCGGGATTTGCAATTGCAGGCGCGGCCTTGATCGCGCTGACAGTACCTCTCGTTGCGTTTTTTGCGATCTCGGTTCTGTCTCTGCGCAGCCAGATCATTTCCCTCAAAAAGAAGCACCGTCTCGTCCTACAGCAATTCGAGCAGGATGCGTTAACGGGTGTCAGGAACCGGGAAACGTTTCTTGCCGAAGCCCAGAAAGCCCTGAGAGCGCGCGCGCCACGCAACTACGCCGCCTTGCTGCTGGTGGATATCGACCATTTCAAGCAGGTCAACGATACGCACGGACACCCGGCAGGGGACGAGGTTCTGATGTTCTGCGCAAAGCAATTGCGTCTGCATTTCAGTGAGGCGCTTGTCGGGCGGCTGGGCGGCGACGAGTTCGGTGTGCTGGTCGAGCATACCGATCCGATCACGCCGGCCTATGCGCACGAGCTTTGCAAGCAGTTGATCGACGGGCTCAGGCAGGGAGTGGGATTCGGTTCGACCAGATTGTCCGTGTCCGCCTCTATCGGCCTTGCGCTTGCCCCCTCTCATGGCAAGACATGGAGTTCCCTGTTTTCCAATGCGGACATGGCGCTTTATGCCTCGAAGAAGCGGGGTCGCGCCTGCTCGACCATCTTTGAGGAGAACATGATGAGCGATGTTCGCAATGAAAGGGCGCTTGTCCGGGAGTTGCGGGCGGCAATCCTGCTCAATCATCTCAGTGTCGCCTACCAGCCGATCGTCAACGGCAAGGGCGAGGTTGTTGCCTATGAAGCGCTGCTTCGCTGGCATCATGCATTGAGGGGCGTGATCCCACCGGATGTGTTCATTCCGGTTGCCGAGCGGTCGTCGATGATTGCGGAGATCGGCTATTATGTGCTTCGCCAGGTGTGCCGGGACATGCCGAAGCTCCCGCCGGTCCTGGTCAATGTCAATCTGTCTGCAAACCAGATTGCGTCGCCCGACCTGCTCGAGCGGATGCTTGAGATTCTCGATGAGACCGGAACAGATCCCCAGCGGATCGTGATCGAAATCACGGAAAGTGCCTCGCTTGCCGCTGACGAGACCAACGCCCGTTATCTCAAGGCGCTTCAGAACAGCGGGTTCCAGATCGCCCTCGATGATTTCGGCATGGGGTATTCCGAGTTCAACCAATTGCGGGCGCTGCCCTTTGATGTGATCAAGATCGACAAGAGCTATATCCGCGCGCTTGGCACCGATGTGGTGACAGATGTTTTCGTCAACGCGGTTGTCGAGATCGCACGGCGATCCGGCAAGCTGGTGGTGGCCGAAGGCATTGAAACCGAGGATGACAAGCTGCGGGCGCTCGCCGCCGGCTGTCACCGGTTTCAGGGCTATCTGTTCGGCAAGCCGGTTTTCATCGAGGAGGTAGGCCGCGACCGGGGTCAGGTCAGTCCGCTGGCGCCCCAAATTCTCTCCAAACTGGACGCCGCCTGAAGCCGGCCTCCATCAGGGCATTCGCGGGGACTGCAGGATGATCGGCGGCGGCAGCAGCCCTGCATGAAACTGTCACATCGGTGTCACGATGCTGCAATCGTGCCTGTGCATCATCACCCGAGTTCAACTCCGGGAGGTTGCCAAGTGCCACGGCTGCCCAGCTTTGCCCCCGTTCTTGCCATCATGGCCGCCTCGGCCTCTGCCGCGGACATGAAGTTCAATCGCGTCGCGTTCTCCGACACACCGCTCAACATGGCGGCAGGGGAGGACATGGAGCGCGAGACATCGGCGGAAATCATTGCCGCCACCGAAGACGGCATGCGGCTGGTCTACACCGACAGCCCGCTGGGCGTGGTCGGCATGATCGTCAACGCACGACAAAGCACCTGCGGGCCGCAGGACCGGTCCCGGGTCACGGCATCGGCGGTGTCACGGATTTGCGCCATTGCGACAGGAAGCGCACGCGCTTGGCCTGGTCGAGGGATACCAGCAGCGCCGGCGTCAACGGAATCGGTCTGAACGCCGCTTCGTCATCGCCACTCAGGCGGGCCAGGGCATCCGGTCCGCTCAGCGGCGTCAGCAACCGGGTCTCGCCATCGAGGATCGCCCGGCCCTGCGGCGACAGGGCCAGCTCCAGAAAGGCCCGCGCCGCAGCAACGTTGCGGGCTTCGCGCGGAATGTACCCGGCGCGAGCCAGCACCAAAGTGTAGTCGTTCGGCAGGATAACGCCGATGCGATCGTCATTTTCCGCGCGCGACAACGCATAGGACCCCAGCACATTGTAGCCGATATGGGCGCGTCCATCGGCGACACGGTCGATGACGTCCGAACTGCAGCAGAAGGTGGCGACACTGTTGCGCCCGAAACCCTCGATCAGCCGGCCCCAGGTGCTGGCCTCGGTCGAGTCCTGGAAGGCAAAGAGGTAGCCGACGCCCGATTCCTCGATGTCGTAGGTGGCGATGCGTCCGTTGAGACTGCCCGATTGCCGCATCAGATCGATGAGATCGAAGCGGCTGCGCGGCGGACCGTTGTCAGCAAAAGCCGCCTTGTTGTAGACCATGACTGCGGCCTCATAGGTCAGACCGATCAGCTCGCCGCGCCATTGCGCCCAGTCGGGCAGGCTTGGGAGCGCCGAGCTTTCGATCTCGCGGGCGCAGCCGCCATTGACGAGGCGGACCTGCTGGGCGATCGACGAGGAGATCACCAGATCCGCCAGGAACGTGCGACCCATGCAGGCGCTGGAGACGCTGGCATCAAGAGAGTTGGACGTATCCTCGATATAGGTGACCGAAACCCCGGGATTGGCTTGCTGGAACGCGAAAATCAGCGGCCGCATGAAAGCAAGATCGGTGACGCTGGCGATGACAAGGTCGCCGGATTGGCTGGCTTGCGCCTCGAACCGGGTGATGGTCTCGGATGCGTTGGCGGTATCTGCCGGGATCACAGTCAGGGCGATGAAGGAGGCCAGCAAGGTGAAGTAACGGATCATGCGGCATCACCTTTGCCTGATGTTGCCGCAGGCGCAGCGGCGAGCGGCACCACGATCCCGACCTCAAAACCGCCATTGCTGCCGGATGTGGTCTGGATCGAACCTTGATGGAATTCGGCGACCTCTGCCACGATCGCAAGACCAAGCCCGGCGCTTTGCGGATTGGAGGCATCACGGGCAAAGCGCTGCCCGATCCGCTGCAACTGGTCCGGGTTCATGCCCGCCCCCTGGTCGTGAGCCGCGATCAATGCCTTGCCGCCGGTGGTTGTGCTGACGCGCAGAACGACGGGTGGTTTTCCGTGGGCAAGCGCATTGGTGATCAGGTTGCGTGCTGCCTCGCGCAGGCTGAAGGCATCGCCGGTCACCATCACCGGATCAGCCGGCAGGTCGAGTTCGATGCCTTCGGCACCGCCGGTTCGCCTCGCCTCGCGCTCGGCCTCCACCGCCACCCGCCTGAGATCGATCTGCTCCAGCGTGACGGAATCGGCCCTGTGCGTCACCAGCGCGTGCGACAGCAATTGATCGGTCAGGCGGCTCACGCCCAGCGCCCGGTCGCGGATGCGCCGCTGCAGCGTCTTGAGCTTGCGCGGATCGTCTTCCTCCATCGCAAGCTCGGTCTGGGCTCTCAGCGCCGTGATCGGCGTGCGCATCTGATGCGCGGCATCGGCGACAAAGTCCTGCATGGCGCCGACGCGCTTGTCGAGACGCGCCATGAAGCGGTTGATCGCGGCCACCAGCGCTTCAACCTCCCGCGGTGTTGATGTGGAGAAAGGCGTCAGATCCTTGGGATCACGGGCAAGAATAGCGCGCTCGATCCGGCGCAACGGGCTTAGCGCCAGGTGCATGGCGAGCAGCGCCAGTGCCAGGGTCACGCCGCCAGCGATGATCACGCCAATCACGGCGCGGGCGACGATTTCATTGGCGAGTTCGGAGCGGGCGCGCAAGGTTTGCGCCACGATCACGGTGATCGGACCACGCACCGCGCGCTCGGCCAGGAAACGCCGCATGCGTATGGCGCGCACCGCTTCGCCGGAAAACGCGGTGTCATAGAGCAACGGCGCGTCGCCCTTGGCGTCCGGCAGCGGGAAGCTCTCATCGCCGGTCAGCGTTGCGCCGTCCGGACCGATGATCCGGTAGAATATCCGGTCCTCGGAGGCCAGGGACAACAGGCCGAAGGCAGACAGGGGAATGTCGACGACGGTCTCCCCTTCAACGACGCTGATGCGCTCGGCGATCTGCAGGGCGGCGCCGGTCAGCAGGCGGTCAAAGGCGCGGGTGGCAGCAGTCTGACCGTAACTCAGCGCCGCCACCACCGTTCCTGCAGCAGCGATGGTGAGCAGAAGCGTCAGCAACAGGGTCAGCCGCCAGGCGATGGACCGGGAGCCAATGGCGGAGGAGAGTGAGGGGGCCATGTTCACGGTGCGATCGTGTCCTGCCTGGTCACCAAAGCCTGGTATCCAAGGCCGCGCAAGGTTCGGATTTCCAGATTGGCGCCCGACAATTTGCGGCGCAGCCGGCCGACATAGAGCTCGATGGCGTTGGGTCCGGCATCGGCGTCCATGCCGAAGAGTCTCATGACGAGTTCATCCTTCTCGAGCACCCGCCCCTTGTTGACCAGGAAAATCTCCAGCAGCAGCTGTTCGCGCGGGGTCAATTGCAGGGGTGCGCCGTCAACGGTCGCAAGGCGGGTGGCCATGTCAAAGTCCAGATTGCCGGCTGACAGTGTTGCACCGGCTTCACCCGTCCGCCGGCGCACGATGGCCCGTACCCGGGCTTCGAGTTCGCCCAGATCGAACGGCTTGACCATGTAGTCATCGGCGCCGAAATCGAGCGCGCCGATCTTGTCGTCCACAGCGAGCCGCGCGGTCAGCACCAGCACCGGCACGGCGTTCTTGCGCTGCCTGAGCCATCTGAGGAAGTCCAGCCCCGAACCGTCGGGCAGATTGATGTCGAGGATCATCAGATCATAGGCCGAGGTGGCGGCGAAATGCCTGGCGTCCTCCAACGACGGCGCCCGGTCGCAACAGTGCCCGCCGCGCCCCAGCCGTTCGATGATGGCATCGGCGACGTCAGCAGTGTCTTCGACGACCAGAAAATGCATGGGCAACTCCTCCCGCCCCCAAACACCCACCAGGCATATGGTTGACAGCTGGTTGACAGCTTTTTGCGTTAGCATAGCCACCATTCCGCCTTTGAGGAAAGGCGGCTTTACCATTGTGGAGGAAATCATGAAGAATTTTGTCACGCGGCTTGCCGCGACCGCTGTTGCCGTCGTCTCGTTGACGGCTGCCGCCCACGCTTTCGATCCGGGCTCGACCGAGTGCATCGCACCGGCCAATCCGGGCGGCGGCTGGGATTTCACATGCCGCCAGGCCGGCAAGACATTGCAGGATCTTGAGCTGATCCCGGGCACCATGCAGGTCACCAACATGGCCGGCGGCGGCGGCGGCGTCGCCTACGCTGAAGTCATCAACAAGCGCAATGACGCCAACAACCTGATCGTGGCGGCCTCGTCGGCCACATCGACGCGCCTGGCGCAGGGCGCGTTCCCGGGCAACACCATGGACCAGGTCCGCTGGGTTGCAGCCGTTGGCGCCGATTACGGCATTGTCGCGGTCGCCAAGGATTCGCCGATCCAGACGCTGCCGGAACTGATGGAGATGATCAAGACCAACCCGACCTCCGTTTCCATCGCCGGCGGCTCCGCGGTCGGCGGCTGGGATCACCTGAAGGTCCTGATTGCGGCCAAGGAATATGGCATCGATGATGTCCGCACGATCAAATATGTCGCCTTTGACGGTGGCGGTGAAGCCGTCACCCAACTGCTCGGTGGCTCGGTGCAGGCCTTTACCGGTGATGCGTCGGAGGCCAAGGGCTTTGTCGATTCGGGCGACATCAAGGTGCTGGCAGTGCTTGCGCCGGAGCGGCTGGAAGGCGATTTCGCCTCGTTCCCGACTGCAAAGGAACAGGGCATCGACGTGGTGGGCGCCAACTGGCGCGGATTCTATGCTCCGGGCGGCATGTCGGATGAAGCCTATGAGTATTGGGTGAATGCTCTGGGCACGGTCTATGACAGTGAAGAATGGAAGGCTGTGATGGCGCAGAACGGAATCGCTCCGCTCGGTCTTCGCGGCGAAGAGTTCCAGGCTTTTGTCGCCGAATCCGTGGCGTCGATCACGGAGATCTCCAAGGAAATCGGCCTGATCCAGTAAGGGCAGCCGTTTCGTCTCCGCCCGGTTGACGGGCGGGGACATTTCCACGTCAGGCAATGTCTGCCGGACCATCAAGGGGGAGGGCGCCATGAGCGACCGTATTCTGGGAGGCCTGGGCCTCCTGCTGGCCATATTCTTCATCTGGCAGGCGACGCTGATCAAGGAAAGCTTCATTTCAGATCCGGTCGGCCCGAAGGTCTTTCCGATCATCATCGCTGTTCTGGTCGGCCTGTCGAGCCTGGCGATCTTCTTCAAGCCGGACGACGAGCCCGAATGGCCGGAGTTCAGCCGCCTGTTCGAGGTCGGGCTGACCATCGTGGTGATGATCGCCTATGCCTATGCGCTTCCAACCGCAGGCTTCGTGGTCTCGACGGCCGTGACCGCCGCCTATCTGTCCTGGCGGCTGGGAACGCCGCCGGTCAAGGCGGTGATCGCCGGCGCCGCTATCGCCATCGGCATTTATGTCGTTTTCCATCTCATCCTGGGTCTGTCGCTCGCGCGCGGCCCGTGGGGTTTCTGAGGCAGGGTCATGGATACATTAAACGCACTTGCACACGGCTTTTCCATTGCGCTCACGTTCCAGAACCTGGGCCTGGCGCTGATCGGGTGTTTTCTCGGCACCATCATCGGCGCATTGCCGGGGCTTGGACCGTCAAACGGCGTCGCCATCCTCATCCCGCTCGCCTTCACGCTCGGTCTTCCGGCGACGCCGGCGCTGATCCTGCTCACGAGCGTCTATTATGGCGCGATGTATGGGGGCCGCATCTCCTCGATCCTGCTCAACATCCCGGGTGACGAGCCGGCCTTGATGACGACGCTCGACGGCTATCCGATGGCCAAGAAGGGCATGGCCGGCGAAGCGCTGGCGCTGTCGGGCATTGCCTCCTTCGTCGGCGCCTTCTTTGCCACCTGGGGCCTGGTGTTCCTGGCGCCGCAGCTGGTCAAGGTGGCGCTGCTGTTCGGCCCGGCCGAATATTTCGCCCTGTTCGCGCTGGCTTTCGCCACGCTCGGCGGCATCGCCAGCCGCAACCAGGCCAAGGCAGCACTTGCCGCGGGCCTCGGCCTCGGCATCGCCATGATCGGGGTTGACGGGCAGACCGGCGTGCCGCGCTTCACCTTCGGCGAGGTGCATCTGTACGACGGCATCGATTTCCTGGTGGCTATCGTTGGCCTGTTTGCGCTGTCGGAAGTGTTCATTTTTCTCGAGCACCGCGGCACGACGAAGGCCACCGGCGATGCATCCGGCATCAAGCTCGGCCGTCTGACGCCGCCTCTGTCGATGCTCAAACAGACGGCGCCAACCATGGCGCGGTCGACAGTGCTGGGGTTCATCGCAGGGGTCCTGCCGGGCGCCGGCGCTTCGCTCGGCTCGTTCATCGCCTATTCCGTGGAAAAAAGGCTGGTCGACAAGGATAAAACCTTCGGCACCGGCGATCCGCGCGGCGTGGCGGCGCCCGAGGCCGGCAACAACGCCGCTGCCGGCGGGGCGCTGGTGCCGATGCTGGCGCTTGGCGTGCCGGGATCGGGCACCACGGCGGTGCTGCTGGCCATGCTGCTGGCGCTCAACATCACGCCCGGACCGCTGCTGTTCACCAACAACCCGGATGTGGTCTGGGGACTGATCGCCGCCCTGTTCATCGGCAATGTCATGCTTCTGATCATGAACATTCCGATGGTCAGCCTGTTCGTGCGGGTGCTGCTGGTGCCGCCTCGGTATCTGATGCCGGCGGTGGCGATGATTTCGTTCGTCGGCATCTACGGCATCTCCGGCTCGACCTTCGATCTGATGGTGATGGTGCTCTTCGGAGTGCTCGGCTGGCTCTTGAGGAAGCTTGACGTGCCGCTGGTGCCGGTTATCCTCGGCGTGCTTCTGGGTAACCAGATGGAAGCCAATATGCGCCGCGCGATGACCATCTCGGATGGTGATTGGAGCGCTCTGTTTGCGTCCCCCCTGTCCATCGGGCTATGGCTGTTCGCATTCTTCGGCTTCATCCTGCCCATCGTCGCCGGACGTTTCTTTCGGTCGAAACTGCCGCGCACTGACAGTGAGGCTGATCCGGACTGAGACCGGGACGGCAGAAACTGCTCGCCGGACGGTGAATCACTCACGGCAGCGCCGTGCATCCAGAACGGGAGTTCATCACCATGGCGACGGGTTCCTGGCAAACCCCCTTGCGCACCTTTGGTCTCGGCGTCGTTGGCGCCGGGGTCACTTATGCGCTGGGCTTTCCCGCGCCGTTCCTCACCGGGCCGGCCATGGCGGTGACGCTCGCCGGACTGGTTGGGCTCAAGACTGCGGCGCTGCCGCAGCGGGCGCGCGACGCGGTGTTCGTGATCCTCGGCCTGACCATCGGTCAGGGCGTGACGCCCGAGGTGTTTGACGCCATGCGCGCCTGGCCAGTGACCCTTGCAGCCCTTGCCGCCAGCCTTTTCGCCATTATCTTCGTGACTCGGGCGGTGCTGGTGCGGTTCTGGTCGATGGACAGGACGACGGCCTTCCTGTCGTCGTCGCCTGGTCACCTGAGCTATGTCCTGGGATTGACCGAGGGCGTGAAGGCCGATCTCAAGACGGTCAGCATCGTCCAGTCGATCCGCGTTCTGGCCTTGACGCTCATCGTGCCTGTTGCGCTGACATTGACCGGGCAGATACCTGAGAAAGCCGCCGAGGCTCCGCTCGAAACCGCACCTGTTCCATTGATTGCCATGATCGTTGCCGGCGGGATCGCCGGCTATCTGTTGCAGCGTCTCAAGCTGCCTGCAGCCTATCTGATTGGCGGCATGCTGGTCTCGATTGTTGCTCATGTCACCGGACTGGTCACCGGCGTGATGTCGTTCTGGCTGGCGGCGGCCGCCTTTGTCGCGCTCGGCGGGCTGATCGGGTCGCGGTTTTCGGGTGTTACCTGGCCGGAACTCAGCCGGGCCTTCAGCGCCGGGATCATGGTCACCGGGCTCGGCGTCATCCTGGCAGGGGCTTTTGCGCTGATTGCCCATTGGATTACCGGCATGGATCTGATGGTCATTCTGATCGCGTTTGCGCCAGGCGGGCTTGAAACCATGGCGGCGATGGCTGTCATCCTCGGCATTGACCCGACCTTCGTGGCGACCCATCATATCGCGCGTTTGCTGATGCTGACGGCGATCGTGCCGGTGTTCCTGCTGAGCGGCCGGCGATCCTGATTGCGATTCGCAGCTTTTTCCTGCCTGCGCCATTTTATTGCGCGCCCACGTGCACTATGTGGGGGGTGTCGAATGACAAACTGCGGAGTGCGATGTGAGCGTTAGCAAAGAAGACGTCCTGGCCAAGCTGAAATCGGTCAAGGGGCCGGATCTCGAAGGCAATATCGTCGATCTCGGACTGGTGTCGGAGATCTTCATCGCCGATGCGAAGGTCTATTTTTCGCTGACCGTTCCCGCAGCGCGCGCGCAGGAACTGGAGCCGCTGCGCGAGGCCGCCGAGCGCGCCGCCAAGACCATTGCCGGCGTCAAGGGCGCGATGGTGGCGCTGACGGCAAGCCGTGAGCCCGGCGCCGCGCCCGCAACGCCGCCACGGCCCCAGCCGCCGCGCGCGGCGCATGCCCATTCACAGGGGGCGCAGGGGCAACCGGGCCAGCCGCAGGGCCGCGCCAAGGCCGACGTACCGGGCATTTCCACCATCATCGCGGTCGCCTCGGGCAAGGGCGGCGTCGGCAAATCCACCACCGCGGTCAATCTGGCGCTCGGACTTCAGGCGACGGGCTTGAAGGTGGGCGTGCTTGACGCCGACATCTACGGGCCGTCGATGCCGCGGCTGCTCGGGATTTCCGGACGTCCGGAGCAGCTGGAAGGCCGGATGCTGAAGCCTATGGAGAATTACGGTCTCAAGGTCATGTCGATGGGCTTCATGGTCGAGGAAGACACGCCGATGATCTGGCGCGGGCCGATGGTGATGTCGGCGCTCAACCAGATGCTGCGCGAAGTGGCCTGGGGCGAGCTCGATGTGCTGGTGGTCGACATGCCGCCTGGAACCGGCGACGCGCAGCTGACCATGGCGCAGAACGTGCCGCTGGCCGGCGCGGTGATTGTTTCCACGCCGCAGGATCTGGCTTTGATCGATGCCCGCAAGGGGATCAACATGTTCAACAAGGTCAATGTGCCCGTGCTCGGCATTGTCGAGAACATGAGCTATTTCATCTGCCCCGATTGCGGCGGCCGGCATGATATATTCGGCCATGGCGGCGCCCGTGACGAGGCGACGCGGATCGGCGTGCCGTTCCTGGGCGAAGTGCCGCTGGCAATGCCGATCCGGGAGACCTCGGATGCGGGCCGCCCGGTGGTGGCCACGGCCGCTGACGGGCCGCATGCCAAGGTCTATCTCGAGATCGCGGCCAGGGTCCGCGCCCGTCTGGAGGAACTTTCCGGAGACGGCGCGCGGGTGATGCCGGAGATCGTGTTCGAGTAAACTCTCGTCAGAGTTCCTGGCTCAGCCTTGCGAACATCCCGAGCAGGCCCTGGTCGAGGGCGTCGCTCTGGGGTTCATTCTGAGACGAGGTGCAGGCGATGACGGTGCCTGTATCGGGATCGCAATAGAGGAACTGGCCGTGAATGCCGGCGGCGAGGAAGGCATTCGAGTTACCGCCAACCTGGTACCAGTTGTTGCGGTAGCGGCCAGTCTTGAGAAACACCGCCTGCGAGCCGCGGGCCCAGACGTCCTCATCGCCGTTTTGCTGCATGTCCTCGATCCAGCGCTCGGAGACGATCTGCCGTCCGTTCGCGGTTCCGCCGTTGACCAGCATCTGGCCGAGCGCCATGAGATCATGCGGGCGGCAGGAGACGCCGCCTGCGGTGCGCGAGACGCCATGCGGGTCGACGGTGATGAAGGCGTCGGCGGTTGCCCCGAGCGGCTGCCAGAGCAGCCGCGAGCACAGATCCGGGAACCGCTCGCCGGCCGCCCGTTCCAGCACGATGCCGAGCATGTCGGAGTTGGGCGAGAGGTAGTCATGCACGCCGCCATGCGGGTGCGAGGCTTTCTGCAGACCGCTGAGGAAAGACAGCATGCCTTCGTCATTGCCCTCGCTGGACGGCGGGTTCCAGGACATGGCGCGCCTGTAGCGGGCATAGGCTTCCTGGGAGAGGTAGGATTCGTCAAAATCGAGGCTCACCCGCATGTCGAGCAGGTCCTGCACCGTGGCGTCGGCATAGGCGCTGTTGGCCGCCTCGGGGACCAGCGCGCCGACCAGGGTCGAAGGGTCGAGCGCCCCCTGATCCTGCAGGATGCTGGCGACCAGCGCGGTGATCGATTTGGATATCGAGAAGACCAGATGGGGATCGCTGCGGTCCACTCCCGGCGCATGCCATTCGCAGAGGATCTCGCCGTTCCTGGACAGGATAAAGCTGTCCACCTCACTCTGCCTGAGCAGGTCGACGATGGATTGGCCTGCGCCCGATGCGGCAGGGCTCGACAGCAGGTCCGGGGTATCGACCTGTTCGGGCAGTACGGCGCCGGCGCCGGTCCTGATCCTGGCGGACCTGACCATCTCGGAAACGTTGCGGAACGACCAGAAGCTGAAGGGGCGGGTGCGCCAGTTGCCGAGGTTGATGTCTGCGCGCGCGAAGCCGTTCACCGCTTCGAATGTCGTGGTCAATGCCATAATCTACCTCGTATCGGCGGCCATGGGTGAAGCCGCAATAAAAACATGAATGAAAGGGTTTCCTTTTTCTGGAAGCATTCTAAACTGGTAAGTCTTCCGATTGGAAGCGCAGCCTGAGGACCGGAGCAATAAAATGCGGTTGACACGTCAAACCAACTACGCCGTGCGGATATTGATGTATTGCGCGGCCAATGATGCGCCGTTGAGCCGTATTGGCGATATCGCCAAGGCCTATTCGGTGTCAGAACTGTTCCTGTTCAAGATCCTGCAACCATTGACCAAATCCGGTCTGATCGAAACGGTGCGCGGGCGCAATGGCGGCATCCGGCTTGGCCGCGCCGCCGAGAAGATCACCCTGCTCGACGTGGTCAAGGTGACTGAGGACAACTTCGCAATGGCCGAATGCTTCGAGAATGATGCGACCGAATGTCCGCTGGTTGATTCGTGCGGTTTGAATGCTGCGCTGCGCAAGGCGCTGGGCGCCTTCTTCGAAGTGCTCTCAAGCTATTCGATCGATGATCTGGTCAAGGCGCGTCCCTCGATCAACTTCCTGCTCGGGCTTGAAGAAAAACCGGCAGCGTAAGCCGGCTCTCTCCGGCGTAGAAATTCCCAACATGGACTTGACTGGTGCACGACCCATGTCGCGCCGCAGGTCCGACAGCGGTTTGCTCCGCGGTTTCGCGGTGATTTGTCTGGATCGAGGGGATCGCTTGAAATCCGGCTTGTCAGCCAAAACCGGCTGATTTAAACGATTGAAGATCCGTAAAGCCTTCCCATCCCGCCTGAACTGGAGCAAGCCGTGACCAAGACACTTTCCCGGGACTGGTGGCGCGGCTGCGTGATCTATCAGGTCTACCCGCGCTCCTACCAGGATACGTCGGGGGACGGCATTGGCGATATCAGAGGCATCATCCAGCGGCTGGATCATATCGCCTCGCTTGGCGTCGACGCCATCTGGCTGTCGCCGTTCTTCAAGTCGCCGATGGCCGATTTCGGCTATGACGTGTCGGATTACTGCGATGTCGATCCGATGTTCGGCACGCTGTCGGATTTCGATGAACTGGTGGACCTCGCCCATGCAAAGGGGCTCAAGATCATCATCGACCAGGTGATCTCGCACTCCTCCGACCAGCATGCCTGGTTCAAGGAGAGCCGGTCGAGCCGGGACAATCCGAAGGCCGACTGGTATGTCTGGGCCGATCCCAAGCCCGATGGCACCGCGCCCAACAACTGGCTGTCGATCTTCGGAGGCCCTGCCTGGGAATGGGACAGCACGCGGCGTCAGTACTACATGCACAATTTTCTGGCGTCGCAGCCGGACCTGAACTTCCACAGCGCCGACCTGCAGGCCGCCATCCTCGATACCGTCCGGTTCTGGCTTGACCGGGGAGTCGACGGATTCCGGCTCGACACGGTCAATTTCTATGTCCACGACAAGCTCTTGCGCGACAACCCGCCGCTGAAGCTGTCGGTGGAGGACGGCAATTTCATGGGGGTGGACGCGCCCGACACCAATCCCTACGGGTTCCAGGATCACCTCTACGACAAGTCGCAGCCGGAGAACATCGTCTTCCTGCAGCGGCTTCGCGCGCTGATGGATGAGTATGAAGGCCGGACCACGGTCGGTGAAGTTGGCGATGGTCGCCGGTCACTGAAAACCGTTGCGGCCTACACCAATGGCGGCGACAAGCTGCACATGTGCTATACGTTCGACATGCTGGGCGCGGAGTTTTCCGCCGAGCATTTCCGCCGCAGCATCGCCAATTTCCAGTCAGTGGTCAAAGACGGCTGGGTCTGCTGGTCGTTCTCAAACCACGATGTCGAGCGCCATGTCTCGCGCTGGAAGCGGCAGGGCGACGATCCCGATCACCTGGCGCGCTTTGCCGTCACCATGCTGTCATCCTTCCGCGGATCGATCTGCCTCTACCAGGGCGAGGAACTGGGCCTCGAAGAAGCCGAGATCGCCTTCGAGGATCTGACCGATCCCTACGGCATCCGCTTCTGGCCGGCCTACAAGGGCCGCGACGGCTGCCGCACGCCGATGGTCTGGGAGCGCGAGGCGCACCATGCCGGGTTCTCCGACGCGCTCAGGACCTGGTTGCCGGTTCCCGACAGCCACCGGATTCTGGCGGTGGACCAGCAGGACCATCTCAGCGGCTCGATGCTCAACCACTATCGCGAGACGCTCGCCTTCCGCAAATCGCATGCGAGCCTCATTGACGGACCGATGACCTTCCTTGAGACCAATGGCGATCTGCTGGCCTTCATCCGCGGCGAGAGGGACGAGCGGTTGCTGTTCGTGTTCAACCTCGACCGGGAACCCGTGGAATGGACGCCGCCGTCCGATCTCGCAATCGCCGAGGTCGTGCGGCTGCATGGTTTCGCCCCGGCCTGGCAGGATGGAACGGTGTTGCTGACCGGGCTCGACGCGTTTTGCGCGCGACTCGTGTGATCCCAACCAGACAGTGACCTGCCAGCAGTTTATGGATCGATGATCTCGAAGGCGTCGACGTCGATCATGCCGCGGTCGGAGATCTTGAGATGCGGGATTACCGGCAGCGGCAGGAAGGCCAGTTGCAGGAACGGCTCATCGAGCGTGCCGCCCAGCGATTTGGCGGCCGCCCGAAGGGGGATCAGTGTTTCGCGGACCCATTCATAGGGCTGGTCGCTCATCAGGCCGGCAACAGGCAGCGCGATCTCGGCCACGACCTTGCCGTCCTCGGCCACGACGAAGCCGCCGCGGATTTCGCTCAGCCGGTTGGCGGCCGCGGCCATGTCGGCCTCGGTGGCGCCAACCACGCAGATATTGTGGCTGTCATGGCCGACGGTGGAGGCGATGGCGCCGCGCTTGAGCCCAAAACCCTGGACGAAGCCGGTGGCGATATTGCCGTTCCTGCCGTGGCGCTCGATCACCGCGATCTTGAGAATGTCGCGGGTCAGGTCGACCTGCTTTTCGCCGTTGTCGATGGCAAGCTCGAGATCGCGCCGCTCGGTAATGATCTTGCCGGGGATGATGCCGATCACTGGGGTCCGGCTCGAGTTCTTGCGCACCGTGAAGGAGGCGGCCTCCACTTGCGGCGCGCGCACGCTGTCAGTGCCGACCAGCGCAGTCACAGGGCGGGTTGCGAACAGCGCGTCGGTGACCAGGCGGCCTGCGGAGAATACCATCTCGGCGTTGCAATCCTCCAGGCTGTCGAGCACCACGAGGTCGGCGCGCCAGCCCGGCGCCACCAGGCCGCGATCCCTGAGGCCAAAGGCGCGGGCAGCGGAAATAGAGGCGGCGCGGTAGATCGCCAGCGGCTCGACGCCCTTCGAAATGGCATGGCGGATCATATAGTCGAGATGGCCGTGCTCGGCGATGTCGAGCGGATTGCGGTCGTCGGTGCAGAGCGCCAGGAACGGGGAATTGCGCTCGGTGATGATCGGGATAAGCGCGTCGAGATCGCGCGACACCGATCCTTCGCGCACCAGCACATGCATGCCCTTCGACATCTTCTCGAGCGCTTCCTCGGCAGTGGTCGATTCGTGCTCGGTACGGATGCCGGCTGCAAGGTAGCCGTTGAGGCCAAGCCCGCGCAACAGTGGCGCGTGACCATCGATATGGCCACCCTGAAAGGCTTCGAGCTTGGCCATGCAGGCCGGGTCCTTGGCGAGCACGCCGGGGAAATTCATGAATTCGGCCAGCCCGATGACCTGGGGATGGTCGCGGAAGGGCAGAAGGTCCTTGATGTCGAGCCGGGCGCCGGCGGTTTCGAGATGGGTGGCGGGCACGCAGCTTGAGAGCTGCACGCGGATGTCCATGATGGTCTGGACCGCACAGTCGAGGAAATAGCGGATCCCCGGCGCGCCCAGCACATTGGCGATCTCGTGCGGATCGCAGATCGCCGTGGTGATGCCGCGCGGCAGGACGCAGCGGTCGAACTCGTGCGGGGTGACCAGCGAGCTCTCGATGTGCAGATGGGTGTCGATGAAGCCGGGGACGACGATCCTGCCAGTGATGTCGATTTCCTCGACGCCGGTGTAACTTTCCAGCGTGCCGACGATGCGGTCGCCACAGATGGCGATGTCGCCGTCGCGTAAACTCCCGGTGGTGAGATCAAACAGCCTGCCGCCTTTCAGCACAATGTCCGCGGGCATCTTGCCCTGGCCCTGGTCAATCATGTCGCCAAGTCTGTCGGTCATGGCTGGTCCCCGTTGCTGTGTGTCCGAATCAAAACCGGCCAGCTTGGGAGCCGGCCGGTCAAGTCTACCTCAAAAGGACGATCACATCGCGTCGGTGATGGCCGACGTCCAGGCGCCTTCCGGCTCCTTGGTGATGATCTTCTGGTCGAGCAGCGCCTGGGCGGTGCGCTCATAGGCTTCGGGGATCAGCTTGGCATCGGGCTCGCCGATCAGCTTGGCCACCTCGCCCATCATCCGCTTCTGGTGGTTCTCGTCCTGTCCGCCATTGTCCATGACGATCTCGGCGGCTTCATCCGGGTTGGCGATGGCGTATTCCCAGCCCTTCATCGAGGCCTTGACGAACTTGACCATCTTTTCGGCGAAGGCCGGATCGGCGAGGTTTTCCTCGAGCGCGTAGAGGCCGTCCTCGAGCAGGTCGTTGCCCATTTCGGAGTAGTTGAAGACGATCAGGTCTTCCGGCTTGTAGCCGGCGTCGATGAGCTGCCAGTACTCGTTGTAGGTCATGACCGAGATGCAGTCCGCCTGCTTCTGGATCAGCGGTTGCACGTCAAAGCTCTGCTTGAGCACGGTCACGCCATCGGGCCCGCCTTCAGTCGACAGGCCGAGCTTGTTCATCCAGGCGTAGAACGGATATTCATTGCCGAAGAACCAGACGCCGAGCGTATGGCCCTTGAAGTCGGCTTCGGTCTTGATCGGCCCGTCGGCGGGGCAGACGAGCTGCATGCCGGCCTTCTTGTAAGGCTGGGCGATGTTGACGAGGCCGACGCCCTTTTCGCGGGCAGACAGGGCGCCGCCCATCCAGTTGACGATGACGTCGGCGCCGCCGCCGGCAATCACCTGTTCCGGCGCGATGTCGGGGCCACCCGGCTTGATTTCGACGTCGAGGCCGGCTTCCTCATAAAAGCCCTTGTCCTGGGCGACGTAATAGCCGGCAAACTGGGCCTGGGCGACCCATTTGAGCTGCAATGTCACCTTGTCGGCGGCAATTGCCGTGCCCGCCATCAAGGTCATGGCGAGTGCCAGTGTCAGTCCGATTGTTTTTTTCATTGACGTTCTCCTCTGGTTAAGGCCCCGGTCGCTCATCTGCGATAGCTCGGATGCCAGAATGTGACGGTTCGCTCGAGAAGTGCAAGCGCCCCATAAAACAAAGACCCGACAACGGCTGCAAGGGCAATTTCTGCCCACACCATGTCGAGGTTCATCCGACCCACTTCGGTCGAAATGCGGAAGCCCATGCCGACGACCGGCGTTCCGAAAAACTCTGCCACGATGGCGCCGATCAGCGCGAGCGTCGAATTGATCTTGAGGGCATTGAAGATGAAAGGCATTGCGGCCTGAAGCCGCAGCTTCAGAAGCACCTGCCAGTGCGTGGCGCCATAGGTGCGCATCAGGTCGCGCTCCATGTTGCCCGCCGCGGCAAGGCCCGCCAGCGTGTTCACCAGCATCGGGAAGAAGGTCATGACGATGACGACGGCGGCCTTCGACTGCCAGTCGAAGCCGAACCAGATCACCATGATCGGCGCGATGCCGATCATCGGCAGCGCCGAGACCATGTTGCCGATCGGAAGCAGGCCATTGGCGAAAAAGCGGAAGCGGTCGGCGAGGATTGCGACCAGGAAACCGGTCAGGCAGCCGACCACATAGCCGAACAGCACCGCCTTGAGCACGGTCTGGTGGAAATCCGCCGCCAGGATGTGCAGCGAATTGCCAATCCGAACTCCGATGGCAGACGGTGGAGGCAGGAGCACGAAAGGAATGCCTGCACCCCGCACAATGCACTCCCACAGGATCAGCACCCAGATGCCGAAAAGGGCGGGCACGGTGATGGCGACAATCCCGGCAAACTGACTGGTGCTTCTGCCGTCGCCCGAGAGCACCGTGACCAGCCGCCAGCCCAGAAGCCAGGCAGCCATCAGGCTTGCAAAATACCCGGGCGTGGCCGTGCCTGTGGCCTCGGCAAGACCGGCAATCAGCAGGGCCGCCGCTCCGAAGCTCGTCACCATGAGAACCAGCGCATCCAGTCCCGTCGGCAGGCGCAGCATCGACAGCACCGCGCCGGCGGCGAGGATTGCGGCGACGGTCAGGGAAAACGACGTGCTCATGCTTGCGGTGAAGGGCAGGGCGGTGAGGCTGTAGAGTGCCGCGACCAGCGCCGCGAGCGCCTGCCAGTTGGGTCGGAAAACGCTCATGACTGTTTCGCTCCCATCCGGGCATTGACGAAGCGGCCGAGGATATCAACGAAGCTTACCAGCATGATCGCGACAATCGAGCCTGCGATCAGGGCCGCGAAGATATCGATGGTCTGGCTGTAATAGGAGCCGGCCAGCAGCTTGGAGCCGATGCCGGCGACGGCGCCGGTGGGCAGTTCGCCGACGATGGCGCCGATCAGGGAGGCGGCGATGGCGACCTTCATCGAGGTGAAGAAGAACGGCACCGAGGCCGGAATCCGCAGTTTCCACAGGAGCTGCAATTTGGTGGCGGAGTAGGTGCGCATCAGGTCGAGATGCAAGATATCGGGCGAGCGCAGCCCCTTGACCATGCCGACGGCGACCGGGAAGAACGACAGATAGGTCGAGATCAGCGCCTTGGGCAGCAGCCCGGTGACGCCGATGGCCGACAGCAGCACGATGATCATCGGCGCCACCGCCAGGATGGGAATGGTCTGCGAGGTGATGATCCAGGGCAGGAGCGACCGGTCGAGCGCCGGAATATGGACGATGCCGATGGCGATGGCGACGCCGAGCGCCGTGCCCATGGCAAACCCCAGAAGTGTCGCCGACAGCGTGATCCAGGAGTGATAGACGAGGCTGCGCTTCGACCAGGGCTTGACGGTCAGCGTGTTTTTCCAGAGGTTTTCCGCGACCTGATGCGGGGCGGGCATGGTGGGCTTGGGCTGGCTCATGGTCGCCAGCAGGAATTCTGTGCCGGTGCGGGTGACGTCGGTGCGGCGGTCGAAATCGCGCTGGAATGGCGCGTTCATCGCATAGGCGGCGATATACCAGATCACCAGGATCACCATGAGGATCGAGCCGACCGGAACCAGCCGGTCCTGAATGAAGCCGCGCTCGCTCATCCCTGCCTCCCTTGCGGCCAGACAATCATCGTCACGGCAACGATGCCGAGCGTGATGCCGCCGATCTGCATGGTGGTGGGCCGTTCGCCGAAGATCATCAGGCCGACGATGTTGATCAGCACCAGTTGCAGCACAGCCGACAGCGACATCGCCACAGCCAGCCCGCTTTCCTTCATCAGCCGCACCATCATCAGATTGCCGACGGAATAAAGCCCGATGGCAAGCGCCAGCAGCCAGACCGACGGCCGGTCGACATAGATCCTCAGGCTGCTGGCGGCGGCGAGGAAGATCACCATCGCGCCCGCGAGCCAGATCATCAGCGAGGTGCTCATCATGCCATTGCCCCCGGCCAGCGCATCAGCAAGGTGGGGACACCTTCCGGGGTGTCATCATTTCGGCCACCAGGAACTTCAAGCAGGCCTTCACGAATGTAGAACCGCATTGCGTTTGTGTTGGGTTCGAACACTGTCAGCTCAAACCCCTGCGGACGCGCTTCCTTGGCGGCGTCGAGCAGCGCCTTGCCCAGGCCGGTGCTGCGGGCGTGGGGGCGAAGATAGATCGCGTGAATGAAACCCGCGGCATGATCCATCGAGAGGTAACCGACTACATCGTCGCGATCCTCGGCCACGAGGATGATCCTCTTGTCGAGCAATGGCGGTGCGTACATTTCCCCAATCGCCTCGCGCGTGACCACACGCGGCAGCCAGGTGGTAGCATCCATGTAATCATTGATGATCGCCGCGCAGGACGGCAGATCCGCGGCCACCGCGCGGCGGACCCTTGTGGACGCCGAAGGCTTGAGGGCGGCACTATTCATCATAGCTATGCCCCGCCTTGAGGCCTTCGCGCACCTGGTGGGCGATCTTCAGGAACTCCGGCGTCTCGCGGATGTCGAGCGAGCGGTCGGCGCCGAGATCACACTCGATGATCTCGTGGATGCGGCCGGGGCGCGGGCTCATCACCACGATCCGGGTCGACAGGAACACGGCCTCGGGGATCGAGTGGGTGACGAAGACCACGGTCTTTTTCGTCTTGGCCCAGAGCTTCAGAAGCTGCTCGTTCAGATGGTCGCGGACGATCTCGTCGAGCGCGCCGAAGGGCTCGTCCATCAGCAGCATCGCCGGCTCGACGGCCAGCGCCCGGGCGATGGAGGCGCGCTGCTGCATGCCGCCCGACAGCTGCCAGGGGAATTTCTTCTCGAAGCCCGCCAGGTTGACCAGTTCCAGATTGCTGGCGATGCGGCTCTTCCGGGTGGCGGCGTCGAGCCCCATCACCTCGAGCGGCAGGCCGACATTCTTCTCGATGGTCCGCCAGGGCAGGAGTGCGGCCTGCTGGAACACATAGCCATAGGCGCGCGCCAGCCGCGCCTGTCCCGGCGTCATGCCGTTGACGCTCATCGTGCCGCCGGTGGGCTTTTCGAGATCTGCGATGACCCTGAGCAACGTTGTCTTGCCGCAGCCCGACGGCCCGATCAGCGAAATGAACTCGCCCTCGGCGATGTCGAGCGTGATGTCCTTCAGCGCATGCACGGGCCCGTCATTGGTCTCGAAGGTGAGGTCCAGATTTCGGGCGGAAATGACTGTCTCAGGCATGAGTTGCCGCTTTTTGTTTCATTGAAGTCCCCACTGTTATCGTTGTGTCAGCCATAGCCCGCATGCCCGTCAGGGGGGGCAAGTTTTATGCCATCAAACTCCGCTCGCCGGAATGCCCGTGCGCTCGACCTTGCGCGGCGAGGAGACTTCCTTCCAGCTCGACAGTGCCTTGTTGACCGGAGTGACCGGTTCGCGGGCGACGAACTTGCCATGGCCTTCCTGGGTCCGGATTTCGCCGTCATGGACGGCGACATGGCCGCGGGTCAGCGTGTAGCGCGGCAGGCCCTTGACCTGCTTGCCCTCGAAGACGTTGTAATCGATGGCAGACTGCTGCGCCCCGGCGGTGATGGTCTTGGATTTCTCCGGGTCCCAGACCACCAGGTCGGCATCGGCGCCGACCAGCACTGCGCCCTTTTTCGGGTAGCAGTTCAAGATCTTGGCGATGTTGGTCGAGGTCACGGCGACGAACTCGTTCGGGGTCAGCCGGCCGGTGGCCACGCCGTGGGTCCAGAGCATCGGCATGCGGTCTTCAAGCCCGCCGGTGCCATTGGGGATCTTGGTGAAATCGCCGACGCCGAAGCGCTTCTGTTCGGTGGTGAAGGCGCAATGGTCGGTGGCCACCACCTGCAGCGATCCCGCAGACAGGCCGGCCCAGAGCGAATCCTGATGCAGCTTGTTGCGGAAGGGCGGGCTCATCACCCGGCGCGCGGCGTGGTCCCAGTCGGGATGGGCGTATTCGCTCTCGTCCAGCGTCAGGTGCTGGATCAACGGCTCGCCCCAGACCCGCATGCCCTTCTGGCGGGCGCGGCGGATCGCCTCGTGGCTCTGCTCGCACGACGTGTGCACCACATAGAGCGGCGTGCCGGTCATGTCGGCAATCATGATGGCGCGGTTGGTGGCTTCGCCTTCGACTTCGGCCGGCCGCGAATAGGCATGCGCTTCGGGGCCGTTGTTGCCTTCGGCCAAGAGCCTTTGTTGCAACTGTGCCACCACGTCGCCGTTTTCGGCATGGACCATGGCGATGCCGCCCAACTCACCAATGCGGTTGAACGAGGCGTACATCTCGTCGTCGTCCACCATCAGCGCGCCCTTATAGGCCATGAAGTGCTTGAAGGTGGTGATGCCCTTGTCGCGGACGATCGTTTCCATCTCGTTGAACACCTGCTCGCCCCACCAGGTGATCGCCATGTGGAAGGAGTAGTCGCAATTGGCCCGCGTCGACTTGTTGTCCCACATGGTCAGCGCTTCCAGAAGCGACTGGCCGGGCGAGGGGAGTGCAAAATCCACCACCATGGTGGTGCCGCCGGCGAGCGCCGCCCGGGTGCCGCTTTCGAAATCATCAGCCGAATAGGTGCCCATGAACGGCATTTCGAGATGGGTGTGCGGATCGATGCCGCCGGGCATGACATAGCAGCCGGTGGCGTCGAGCGATGCGTCGCCCACCAGGTTGGGGCCGATGGCGGTGATGACGCCATTCTCGATCATCACATCCGCCTTGTAGGTCAGGTCGGCGGTGACGATGGTTCCGTTCTTGATGACGGTGGTGCTCATGTTGCACGTCCTTTTGCTGTTCCAAATTCCACGTTGATCAGCCGTCTTGTCGCGGCCTTTTCAAAAAATGCCGGTCGTCTAGTCAGCATAACCCGGGTTCTCCCGGTCCAGCACAAGCTTCATTTCCTCGAAATGGGAGTATTCGGCGTCCTTGTAGACCTCCCATTCGCGCGCCACGGAGTCGGCCAGTTCGTCGCTCATCACGTTGAGCTCCTGGCCGGTCGAATAGGCCAGCACCATTGTGCGCGCGGCGCGTTCGAGATGGTACATCGCGTCGAAGGCTTCGGCCACTGTGGGGGCCACGGTGGTGACGCCGTGATTGGCCATCATGACCACGGAATAGTTGCCGATGGAAGCGGCGATGCGCTCGCCCTCGGCCTCTTCCGTGGCGATGCCGCCGAAACTCATGTCCATGGCCATGCGATTGAAAAACCGCGCCGTCACCTGGTCGACCGGCTTGATCGACGGGTCCTTGAGGGTCGCCAGCGTGGTGGCATAGGGTGGATGCAGGTGCAGCGCCACGCGGGCATGGGGCACCCGGCGGTGAATGGCCGAATGGATCGACCAGGCCGACGGATCGGGCGCATCCGGGCGTTTCATCGTCTCGGGGTCATCGGCGTCAACCAGCAGCAGTTCGCTGGCCCTGGCGCGGGAGAAGTGTTTCCAGCGCGGGTTGACCAGAAACTTCCTGCCATCGGGCGAAACGGCGGCGGAGAAATGATTGGCGACACCCTCGTGCCAGTCGTAATAGGCGGCCAGTCGCAGGGCTGCGGCGAGATCGATGCGGAGTTGTTTCTCGTCCGCGCGATCGATGGGGACAATTTTTGCAGATGTGGTCAAGGCTTTGCATCACTTTCTTTTTCAGGGGCGGGGCGAAAACGAATAGTCTCGCAGCGAGTGGTGATTTGCCCTTCCAAAACAGCAAGCATGGTTTCAAGAACTGCGCGGCGTTCTTTCAAGACCTCATGATTCCAAAAACGCAGAACAGAGTATCCGTGTGCGTTAAGCCAATTGCTCCTGATTTCGTCTCTTGGATTTTCCGCGTGCTGGGCACCATCAATCTCCACGATCAGCATTTTTTCGCGACAGATGAAATCCACGATGTAGGGGCCGAGCGGTATCTGGCGTGAAAACTTGTACCCGTTTAAGAGGCGGTTTCTCAGGTTGCCCCACAAACGATACTCAGCTTCAGTTTCGTTTTGCCGGAGAGAGCGTGCTGTCGCAGTTGCACCAGATTTGCGCCTGTTGGGTTTCTTTTCCGGGCTGCGCATTGTGGAAAGCCCCCTCATCCGGCCCTTCGGGCCACCTTCTCCCCATAGGGGAGAAGAGGTGCAGCGTCGCTGCATATTATCCAAACGGTAATAATGCGGATTTTGTCCTGTCTCAAAAGTGAAGTGCTCAGCATATTCCCTCTTCTCCCCATCGGGGAGAAGGTGGCCCGAAGGGCCGGATGAGGGGGGATTGGTATAGCCAAGCATCACGTCTATTCCACCACCCCGGCCGTCTCCACCACCGCATGCATCAGAACGTCGGCGCCCGCTGCCGCCCATTCCTTGGAAATCTCCTCGGCCTCGTTGTGCGAGAGGCCATCGACGCAGGGACACATGACCATGGCGGTCGGCGCCACGCGGTTGATCCAGCAGGCGTCGTGGCCGGCGCCGGAGATGATGTCCATGTGCGAGTAGCCGAGCCGCTCGGCGGCGTCGCGGACGGCTTTGACGCAATCCTTGTCAAATTCCGGCGGGTCGAACTGGCCAACGATCTCGGCTTCGAAACCGAGCCCCAGCGCCTCGCAGAGCTTCGGCGCTTCCGCCATCAGCCGCTCGACCATGCCATTGAGCGTATCGATCTCGTGGCTCCGGAAATCGATGGTGAAGACCGCCTTGCCGGGGATGATGTTGCGGGAATTGGGATAGATGTCGATATGTCCGATGGCGCCCACGGCGTTCGGCGCATTGTCCATGGCGATCTGGTGCACCAGCTCGGTGATCTGGGCGAGGCCACGGCCGGCGTTCTTGCGCATCGGCATCGGGGTGGACCCGGTGTGGCTTTCCTTGCCGGTGACGGTGCACTGGATCCAGCGCAGGCCCTGGCCGTGGGTGACGACGCCGATGTCCTTGCCTTGCGCTTCAAGGATCGGGCCCTGCTCGATATGGAGTTCGAACAGCGCATGCATCTTGCGGCTGCCGACTTCCTCGTCACCCTTCCAGCCGATGCGCGCGAGCTCGTCGCCGAAGCGCTTGCCCTTGGCGTCGACCCGGTCATAGGCCCAGTCCTGCTCGTGGATGCCTGCAAAGACGCCGGAGGCGAGCATCGCCGGGGCAAACCGCGTGCCTTCCTCGTTGGTCCAGTTGACGACAACGATCGGGTGCTTCGTCTTGATGCCGAGATCGTTGAGCGTCCGGACCAGTTCGAGGCCGCCGAGCACGCCCAGCACGCCGTCATACTTGCCGCCGGTGGGCTGGGTGTCGAGGTGGGAGCCGACATAGACCGGCAACGCGTCCGGGTCCGTTCCGGGCCGGGTCATGAACATGTTACCCATGGTGTCCACGCCCATTGATAGCCCCGCTTCCTCGCACCAGCGCTGGAACAGCTTGCGGCCTTCGCCATCTTCATCCGTGAGCGTCTGGCGGTTGTTGCCGCCGGCGACACCCGGTCCGATCCTGGCCATTTCCATGAGCGAGTCCCACAGCCTGTCGGCATTGATGCGGAGGTTGGCGGCGGGTGCGGACATGGTCGTCTCCTTCAATCAGTCGTCTTGGTCTCAGCTCGGGAACGTAAACACGGCGCCGGACTTGATGCCGTTGGGCCAGCGCGAAGTGATGGTCTTCAATCGCGTGTAGAAGCGCACGCCCTCGGGGCCGTAGATCGAGTGATCGCCGAACAGCGAGCGCTTCCAGCCGCCGAAGGAGTGGTAGGCCACCGGCACCGGGATCGGCACGTTGACGCCGACCATGCCGACCTCGATGGAATCGGAGAAGGCGCGGGCGGCGTCGCCGTCACGGGTGAAGATCGCGGTGCCGTTGCCGTATTCATGGTCGTTGATCATCTTGACGGCCTCGTCAAAGGTTCCCGCGCGGACCACCGAAAGCACCGGGCCGAAGATTTCTTCCTTGTAGATGGTCATGTCGGTGGTGACGCGGTCAAACAGCGTGCCGCCGACAAAAAAGCCGTTTTCGTAGCCCTGCAGCGAGAAGCCGCGGCCATCAACGACCAGCTCCGCGCCTTCGCTCACGCCCTGGTCGATGTAGCCCAGCACCTTCTGCTGATGCTGCTTGGTGACCACCGGACCCATTTCGGCCGCCTCGTCGGTGGCCGGGCCGATCTTCAGCGCCTCGACGCGGGGCTTGAGTTTTGCCACCAGCGCATCGGCGGTCTTCTCGCCGACGGGGACGGCGACCGAGATCGCCATGCAGCGCTCGCCGGCGGAACCGTAGCCCGCGCCCATCAGCGCGTCAGCGGCCTGGTCCATGTCGGCGTCGGGCATGATCACCATATGGTTCTTGGCGCCGCCCAGCGCCTGCACCCGCTTGCCGTTGGCGGTGCCGCGCGAATAGACATATTGGGCGATGGGCGTGGAGCCGACGAAGCTCACCGCCTTGACGTCGGGGTGGTCAAGCAGCGTGTCGACGGCGAGCTTGTCGCCATGGACGACATTGAGCACGCCTTCAGGAAAGCCCGCTTCCTGGAACAGTTTCCAGGCCAGCATCGGCGCGGAGGGATCGCGCTCGGAGGGCTTGAGGACGAAGGTGTTGCCGCAGGCGACCGCGATCGGATACATCCACATCGGCACCATGGCCGGGAAGTTGAACGGGGTGATCCCGGCGACCACGCCCAGCGGCTGGCGGTCGGCGATGGAATCGACGCCCGGGCCGACATTGCGCGAGAAATCGCCCTTGAGCAGATTGGGGATGCCGCAGGCGAATTCCACCACCTCGATGCCGCGGGTGACTTCGCCCAGCGCGTCGTCATGGGTCTTGCCGTGCTCGCGGGAGATCTCGCGGGCGATGTCGGCCGCATGGCGGTCGAGCAGTTCCTTGAACTTGAACATGAAGCGCGCGCGCTTGAGCGGCGGCATCGCGCCCCAGGCCGGCTGGGCCGCCTTTGCGGAGGCCACCGCGGCGTTGATTTCTTCCACGGTCGACAGCGGCAGGTCTGCGATCTGTTCGCCGGTGGCCGGGTTGAACACCGGGGAGCGGCGGTCGGAAGCTGAAATGACGAGCTTGCCGCCAATGGCGTTTTCGATGATCTGCATGGTCAGGCAAGTCCCTTGAGCACTTTGCGGAGTTTCTCGAACAGTTCGTCGATCTGGTCCTTCGAGATGATGAGCGGTGGCGACAGCGCGATGATGTCGCCGGTGGTGCGGATCAGCAGCCCGTCCTCATAGGCCTTGAGGAAGGCCGAGAAGGCGCGCTTGGTCGGCTCGCCGGCAATCGGCTCGAGCTCGATGGCGCCGATCAGGCCGGTGTTGCGGATGTCGATGACATGCGGGCAGTCCCTCAGCGAATGCAGCTGCTCTTCCCAATAGGGCGCAAGCTCCGCGGCGCGGGTCAGCAGGCCTTCCTCCTTGTAGGTGTCGAGCGTGGCGAGAGCGGCGGCCGAGGCGATCGGGTTGCCCGAGTAGGTGTAGCCGTGGAAGAACTCGATCAGATGCTCCGGACCGGTCATGAAGGTGTCGTGGATCTCCGAGGTGACGAACACCGCGCCCATCGGGATGACGCCATTGGTCAGCCCCTTGGCCGAGGTGATCATGTCCGGCATCACATCGTAATGCTGGGCGGCGAAGGGCGAGCCGAGACGGCCATAGCCGGTGATGACCTCGTCGAAGATCAAGAGGATGCCGTGTTTGGTGCAGATCTCGCGCAGCTTCTTGAGATACCCCTTCGGCGGGATCAGCACGCCGGTGGAGCCCGCCACCGGCTCGACGATGACAGCGGCGACGGTGGAGGCGTCATGCAGGGTGACGATGCGCTCGAGTTCGCTCGCCAGATCGCCGCCGTGCTCGGGCTGGCCCCTGGTGAAGGCGTTCTGCGCGGGCAGGTGGGTGTGCGGCATGTGGTCGACGCCGGTCAGCAGCGTGCCGAACATCTTGCGGTTGGAGACGATGCCGCCGACCGAGATGCCGCCGAAATTGACGCCGTGATAGCCGCGCTCGCGGCCGATCAGCCGGAAGCGGCCGCCATTGCCCTTGGCCCGGTGATAGGCGAGCGCAACTTTCAACGCCGTCTCGACCGCTTCGGAGCCGGAATTGGTGAACAGCACATGGTTCATGCCGTCGGGCGCGATATCGACCAGGCGATTGGCCAGCTCGAACGCCTTCGGATGGCCCATCTGGAAGGCCGGCGCGTAATCGAGTTCGCCGGCCTGATGCGCGATCGCCTCGGTGATCTTGGGGCGGCAATGGCCGGCATTGACGCACCAGAGGCCCGCAGTGCCATCAAGAATCTTGCGGCCATCGGAGGCGGTGAAATGCATGTCCTTGGCGCCTACCAGCATGCGCGGGTTCTGCTTGAACTGGCGGTTGGCGGTGAACGGCATCCAGAAGGCGCGAAGGTCGTTGGGGGTTGTATTGAGCCGGTTTGACATGGCTGGCGCGCCTCCTGACGCGAGAGTTTCCCGATCCTCCAGTCAAATGCCATTTTGAAGGCTTTGTTTCCGCACAAAAGCTGTGGTACGAAATCTTGACTGTTTGATAAAACTCTAACAGGGCCAATCAGCCGGTCAAGGCCAATTCGCCGCCATTGGCGATCCGCGGATGCAGGCTTCGGCGCCTGGACGGGTGGATTGAAGGGAACGCAGCAGTTGAAAGCACGGGCCACGGAAACCCAGCGCAAGACGCGCATCCAGATCGAGAACGAGGAGAAGATCCTCGATGCGGCGCTGGAGGAGTTTTCGGTTCACGGATTTCGCGGCGCCACCATTGACCGGATCGCCGCGCATGCCGGCATGTCCAAGCCCAATCTGCTGTATTATTTCCGGCGCAAGCAGGACATCTACGAGGCCCTGATCGCCCGGCTGCTCGACACCTGGCTCGAGCCCTTGCGCGAGCTCGACGCCATCGGCGACCCGCTGCCGGAGCTCCAATCCTATATCCGCCGCAAGCTCGAGATGGCGCGCGACTTTCCCCGCGAAAGCCGGCTGTTCGCCAACGAAATGCTGCAGGGGGCGCCACGGATCAAGCGGCTCTTGCAAAGCGAGCTCAAGCCGCTGGTCGATGAAAAGGCCGAGGTGCTGAAAGGCTGGATGAAGGCCGGGAAAATCAATGCGGTGGATCCCAGGCACCTGATCTTCTCGATCTGGTCGACGACGCAGCACTACGCAGATTTCGATGTTCAGGTGCAGGTCATTCTCGGACCGGACCGGGGGGCTGATGGCCGGTTCGAGGATGCGGCGCGCTATCTGGAAACGCTGTTTCTCGACGGATTGCGGCCCAAGACTTCAGGCGCAGACACGCCCCGCATCCGCACACTCTGAGCGCCTTCAGGCGATCAGTCCCACAGCGCGGCGAGCTTCCTCGGTCCTGAGCGACATGTCGTCGCCGTCGTACGTGCGGGCCGCGTCTGTGGTCAGCCAGGCGATGGCTTCGCCGACCCAGTCGGGCGAAATGTGCTGCGACCAGTCGAGCTGGCTTACCGGATTGACGCCGGAGTCCTTGATCGCGCGCTGCATGTCGGTGGCGACCGTGCCGGGCGACAGGCCGACGACGCGGATATTGTCGGCGGCGCATTCGGCGTGGGCGCAGCGGGTGAGCGAGAGCACGGCGGCCTTGGTGGCGCAATAATGGCTCCAGCCTTCGAGCGCCGAGGAGGCGGCGCCAGAGGAGATGTTGATGATGACCCCGCCGCCTTGCCGCTTCATAACCGGGATGGCGGCGCGCAAGCCGTGATAGACGCCCTTGAAATTGATATCCACCACCTGGTCCCAGGCTTCGGGATCGGAGTCCTCGATGCGGGCGATCGGATCGATGACACCGGCATTGTTGACCAGGATGTCAAGGCTGCCGAAGCTCTCAATGGCCTGATTGACCGCGTTCTCGACATCGACATACTGGGCCACGTCGCAGGTCACGGCGAGCGCGCGGTCTCCGATGTCCGCGGCGATCCGCGCGGTGTCGCGCGTCGAGCGCGCCGCCAGAACCACATTGGCGCCGTAGCCCGCCATGATGCGGGCCGCTGCCTCGCCGATGCCGCGGCTCGCGCCGGTGATCAGGGCCGTCTTGCCGCTCAGATTGATGCTCATCCTTCATCCCCTTTTGCTGCCGCCTTGTTTGCAGGGGATGGGGCCGGCAATCAAGATGCGAATGTCTGGCCTGCCTGAAAAATACGCCGGTCATCCGCGATGGGTTCAGACGAGGTGCGACTCTGATGCACCGCATTAATCTGGAAATCTTGATATATTTCTGGTGTGGCGCGCTTGTTTGCGGTATTTGGGGTTCACATCGAACGCCAGCGGTACGGGAGCCATTCATGAGCATTGTCATCCACCACAATCCGGGTTGCGGGACATCGCGCAATGTTCTGGAAATCATCCGCGCCTTTGCCGAAGAACCTGTCATTGTTGAGTATCTCAAGACTGGATGGACACGACCGCAGCTGCAGGGTCTTTTCGCCGCCGCCGGGCTGACGCCGCGGGAGGCGCTCAGGGTCTCCAAGACGCCGGCCGAGGAACTGGGCCTGACCGATCCGTCGGTCGGCGACGAGGCGATCCTCGACGCCATGATCGAGCATCCGGTGCTGGTCAACCGGCCGATCGTCTGCACGCCGAAGGGCGTGGCGCTGTGCCGGCCGTCGGAGGCGGTGTTCGCGCTTCTTGATGTCGCGCCGGGCGCGACCTACACCAAGGAAGACGGAGAGGTGATCACCGCGCCATGAAGGACGAGATGCCAAACATCGAACCGGACAGCTTTCACCTTCCTGATGTTGAACGACTGGCCTTGCCCGGTGAGCCCGACCACCCGCCACGCGTGCTGATGCTCTGTGGATCATTGCGCACCAGGTCCTATTCGCGCTTCCTCACGCTTGAAGCCAAGCGGGTCCTGGAAGCGTTTGGGGCCGAGGTGCGGGTGTTTGATCCGTCCGGCTTGCCGCTGGTCTCGGACGATGCGGAGAGCCATCCCAAGGTGCTTGAGTTGCGGGAGCTGTCGCTCTGGTCCGAAGCCCAGGTCTGGTGCTCGCCCGAGCGTCACGGCGCCATGACCGGCGTGATGAAGACACAGATAGACTGGCTTCCCCTGGCGCCGATCGGCGGGGTGCGCCCGACGCAAGGGCGCACGCTGGCGCTGATGCAGGTCAGCGGCGGATCGCAAAGCTTCAACACGCTCAACCAGATGCGCATTCTTGGCCGCTGGATGCGGATGATCACCATCCCCAACCAGTCATCGGTCCCCAAGGCCTTCACCGAGTTCGAGGATGACGGCCGGATGAAGCCGTCGCCGTTCTACAACCGCATGGTGGATGTGATGGAAGAGCTGATCAAGTTCACGCTGCTGACGCGCGGCCGGGCGGCCTATCTGGTGGACCGCTATTCCGAGCGGGTGGAGACAGCCGAGGAGCTGTCCAAACGGGTCAACATCCGCTCGATCTGACAAGGATCTCCAGGGCCCGGTTTCGATCCGTCAGCGTTTGTCCGGATTTCCCGATCCGGTCGTCGCGCCGGCCTGTTGCCTGCGCTCCGACCAGGTGGCGGCGATATCGTCGGCCAGGGTCTGGCCCGAGGCCTGCCGCCAGGTGTCGGCGTCCGCCTTGATGTAATCGACGAATTCAAGGCCGGATTCATGCCGAAGTGCGGCAACCGCCACGCGGTCCGGCAGGATGGTGCGGACGCCATAGATCTCCTGGACCGGCAAGCTGAGCTCGGGCATGACCCGGTGAATGAGTTCGGTGCAGAAGGTGCAATCGGGCGAGTCGATGTCGAACAGAAAATCGAAATCCGTCCCGATCGCGTCGAAATAGGCCCGCGCAACCTGCCTTCGCCGCGCCAGGCTGGTGAAGGTCGGGCGGAGAATGACCACCCGGTCGGTGTTGAGCGCCACCGATGGGGGAGACAGGTGCACGCCTTTCGCATCCGCCTCGATGAAGATCCGGTTTGCCTCAATGCCGGCGGCATGGGGCCGGACTTCCGCCAGGGACCAGACGCCAAGCTTCTCGAGCTCGGACCGCGTTCCCAGATAGATCGCGGCGTGGCCGAAGAGCCCGGGGATTGTCTGGCCGGACTTGCGGCCTTTCGAGCTGACCAGGACAATGTCCAGCGGCCGGATTTCCGCGAGAATGGCGTCCTGCGCGGCCTGTTGCGATTTGAGATGGCCGCCGCGCCAGGCGATGTGGCTGAGCACAGTGCCGAGCGGGGGCGCAACCGTACGCGCCACATCGACAAACCAGCGCGGGTAGTCCTCCATGTCGGTGCAGCACTGTGCCAGGCCGGATTGCGATGTCGAGCTGGCGGTGGGGCGGGGAGCAGACTGCGTGCAGCCTTGCGTCGCAAGGGTCAGCACGAGCAGGGCCATCAGGACGAGCTGATTTCTGCGTGGCATCATTGCTTGCAGGCCAGCAATACGGTGTGAAACCCGCAGTCCGGGTCCTGACGGACGAACTGGAGGATGCGAAGCCCCAGCCCTTCGAGCACTGCCTGATACTCTGTCAGGGAAAGGCTTGAATGGTACACCGGGTCATCGCCGACGCGGCCCGCCACTTCTCCGGCCTCGGGTCCGACTGTGAGCATCAGGACGCCCTTGGGCTCGAGATGCGACGCCAGGCGCACCAGCGTCGTGCGCTGTTCCTGTGGCGTCAGATGAAAGAAGCTGTCCCAGCCGATCACGCCATCGAAGGTCTCATCAAGATCGAGATGCCGCAGGTCGGCCTGCCGCCAATCGCCGCCCGGGAAGTTCTTGCGGGCCAGATCGATCATCGCATGCGCAGCATCGACACCGGTGACGCGGTGGCCGAGGCTCGACAGATATCGGGCGATCGGGTCTCCGGCGCCGCAACCCGCATCAAGTATCGTTCCGCCGGGTGGCAACAACGCGGCAAACCGGTCGAGCCAGGTTTTTTCAATCAGAACCTTGGTGCGGTCCGAGTCGAAGCGGGCGGCATTGCGCTCGTAGACATCGACCGTCCGCGTGGCCAGGTCTGCGAGCGTCGGGATGTTGCTTTCATGCATCAGGTCCTCATGTATCAGGTCCGGGACGCATAGCTGTAGCGGAAATTGTCCATGTCGGCCTCGATCCGGCGGAGTTCGGATTGCAGCCGGCCGGTTTCGCGCTCCATGTCGCGGATCTTCCACCGGTTGGCATCGATCCTGCGGTAGATCTCGCGCGGATCGGTTTTGGTTGCACGAATCAGTTCTTCGTCAGCGCGGATTTCCTGCTCGACGGCGCGGGTCCGCGATTCCAGACTGCTGATCTCGCTCTTCTTCTGGTGGTAGATGCGCCCGAGGTCATAGCCCTCGCGAAAGCCGGCATCAAGATCGATCGGACAGACATTGGCGTAGGATTTTCCTTCGCTGCCGACGGTCAACCCGTTGAGCGGCGTGCAGTAGCGTGGCAGGCCCTGCTGGTAGCCCTGGTACCAGAGCGTCTGGTCGGCCGCGACGCCTGCCTTGGTGCAGGCCTTGACGTGACGGGCGAACCGGTCCTGGGGATTGTAGCCGGCGGCGCCGTCCTGCTCGCCGATGACGCGCCAGTCGGCGACCGCGCACTCTTCCTTGGAAAGCGTCTGGCAGGAGGAGGCCAGGGCGCAAAGCGACATGAGCAAGGCAAAACGCAACTTCATAGGAATCCCCGAAACCCCAAAACACCCCAAGATATCAAGGCTCCAGAAATGCCAACGGCCCCGTTTTGTCAACGGGGCCGGTCGGTCAGGAGCGCTAAATATTTCTACTCCGCGGCCTGTTTGGCCATCGGGTTGTTGGGGTGCGTGGTCCAGTTGGCGTAGCGCGGATCGATCGGCCTGCCGGTGCGCGGGTCGGAGCCTTCGGTCATCTCCACCATGGTGATGCAGTCATCGACCGGGCAGACATTGACGCAGAGATTGCAGCCGACGCACTCGTCGTCCATCACCTCGAAATGGCGGACCCCGTCGACCATCGCCGTGATCGCCTGGTGCGAGGTGTCCTCGCAGGCGATGTGGCAGCGGCCGCACTTGATGCACAGGTCCTGGTCGATCCTGGCCTTGGTGATGTAGTTCAGGTTGAGATATTGCCAGTCGGTGACATTGGGCACCGCGCGGCCCTGGAAATCGGCGATGGTCTCGTAGCCCTTCTCGTCCATCCAGTCAGACAGTCCCGCCGCCATTTCCTGCACGATCTTGAAGCCGTAGGTCATGGCCGCGGTGCAGACCTGCACCGTGCCGCAGCCGAGTGCGATGAACTCGGCGGCGTCGCGCCAGGTCTGCACGCCGCCGATGCCGGAAATCGGCAGGCCACGGGTCTCGGCGTCGCGGGCGATCTCGGCCACCATGTTGAGCGCGATCGGCTTGACCGCCGGGCCGCAATAGCCGCCATGGGAGCCCTTGCCGTCAATGGTCGGCACGGGGGCGAAATTGTCGAGATCGACCGAGACGATCGAGGAGATGGTGTTGATCAGCGACACCGCGTCTGCGCCGCCCGCCTTGGCCGCGCGCGCGGGATAGCGGATGTCGGTGATGTTGGGGGTGAGCTTCACGATCACCGGCATTTTCGAATAGTGCTTGCACCATTCGGCCACCATCTGGATGTACTCGGGCACCTGGCCGACGGCGGCGCCCATGCCGCGCTCGCTCATGCCGTGCGGGCAGCCGAAATTCAGCTCGATGCCGTCGGCGCCGGTGTCCTCGACGCGCGGCAGGATCGCCTTCCAGCTTTGCTCCTCGCAGGGCACCATGATCGAAACGACCATCGCCCGGTCGGGCCAGCGCCGCTTGACCTCGGCGATTTCCCTCAGGTTGACCTCAAGATCGCGGTCGGTGATCAGCTCGATGTTGTTGAGCCCCAGCAGCCTGCGGTCGGGCCCCCAGATGGCGCCGTAGCGCGGGCCGTTGACATTGACGACCGGAGGGCCTGCTTCGCCAAGTGTCTTCCAGACGACGCCGCCCCAGCCGGCCTCGAAGGCGCGCTCGACATTGTAGGCCTTGTCGGTGGGCGGCGCCGAAGCGAGCCAGAAGGGGTTGGGTGATTTGATGCCGATGAAATTGGTGGAAAGGTCAGCCATGATATCTCTTCCTCCGTCAAGCCATCAGGGCTTTGTGAATGCTCTGAGCTGCGATCTTGCCGTCCTCGACGGAGACCACGGTCAAGTCTTCGCCGCCGGCGACACAGTCTCCGCCTGCCCAGATCTTCGGGTGCGAGGTGCGGCGGTCGTCGCTGACGCGGATGCGGCCTTTCTCAAGCTCTACCGAACCGGCCAACGGACCCGCATCCGGGGTCTGGCCGATGGCCTTGAACACCTGGTCGGCTTCCAGCGTCACCAGCTCTCCGGTGCCCGCAAGCTTGCCGGTGTTGTCGAGTCTGGTCTTTTCGAGCGTGATCGCGGACACCGCGCCCTCGCTCACATGCAGGCTCACGGGCGCCAGCCAGTGGCGGATGACGACGCCATGGGTCTGGGCCAGTTCCTGCTCGTAGAGCGAGGCATTCATGTGCTCCTGGCCGCGCCGGTAGGCGATGGTCACCTCTTCGGCGCCGAGCAGCTTGGACTGGATCGCCGCGTCGATGGCGGTCATGCCGCCGCCGAGAACGACAATCCGCCGGCCGACTTCGAGCAGCGACAGATCCTCGGCCTGGCGCAGCACGCCGATGAAATCGACGGCGTCGATCACGCCCGCGGCGGTTTCACCCTTGAGGCCGAGCGCATTGACCCCCGGCAGGCCAACGCCCAGGAACACCGCGTCGAAATCGGCGGCCAGCTGGTCGAGCGTCACGTCGCGGCCGAGCGCCTTGCCGGTCTCGATGCTGATCCCACCGATCTCCAGAATGAAGGAGACCTCGTCCTGGGCAAAATCATTGGTCGTCTTGTAGGCGGCGATGCCATATTCATTGAGCCCGCCGGCCTTCTCGCGCGCCTCGTAGATGGTGACGTCGTGGCCGAGGCTCGCAAGCTTGTGGGCGCAGGACAGGCCTGCAGGCCCGGCGCCGATGACGGCGATCTTCTTGCCGGTGGGCGCCGCGCGGGTGAACGGATGCGGTTGCTCGCGTTCCATGTAGGTGTCGGTGGCGTGGCGCTGCAGCAGGCCGATCTTGACCGGCTTGCCTTCGGCGATCTCGCGCACGCAGACCTCTTCGCAAAGCGTTTCCGTCGGGCAGACGCGGGCGCACATGCCGCCCAGAATGTTCTGCTCGAAGATGGTCTTGGCCGCGCCCACCGCATTGCCGGCCTGGATCTTGCGGATAAACATCGGAATGTCGATCGAGGTCGGGCAGGCGGTCATGCACGGCGCATCGTAGCAGAAATAGCACCTGTCGGCTTCCACCAGCGCCTTGTGCGGCGTCAGCGGCGGATGGATGTCGGAAAAATTGTCGGCATAGGCGGCATCGGAAAGACGGTTCGGTCTGACGTCTCTCGTCTCGGTCACGGTCATCGGAATCCCCTTGTTTCGAGAACCTCTTGTGCGGTCTTTTCCGCGACGCCTCCTCAGCGCCGCGCAGCCGCGTTTTGGGAAGAATGAAGCGGTTTTATCAAAAGGTCAAATTTTTTATCGGATGATAAATATTCAGCCCGGCCGCTGCGGATTGCACTTCCGCGCGGGTCCGGTATTTATGCTCAAAACCGGAGATTTGCCGTGACCGATTACCCGATAGCCGATTATGACGATGCCTATGCCAATGGCGCCTATATCGACGGCGCGGCCGACTATCCGCCGCGATGGGCGGCGCAGGCGCAGGCGTTCCGCGATGATCTGTCGGCGTCGGGACGGGCGCGGCTGGATCTCGCCTACGGCTCCGGACCACGCAACCGGCTCGATCTGTTCCTGCCGGAAGGCGAGTCCAAAGGTCTCGCAGTGTTCGTTCATGGCGGCTACTGGAAGGCGTTCGACAAGTCGGTCTGGTCGCATCTGGCGGCCGGGCCTTTGGCGCATGGTTTCGCGGTGGCGATGCCGGGCTACACGCTGTGCCCGGACAACCGCATTGCCGGCATCGGCCGCGAAATTGCCGCAGCAATCGGTTTCGCCGCAGGGGAAGTCGCCGGTCCGATCCGGCTCACCGGCCATTCCGCCGGCGGCCAGCTGGTGACCCGAATGATCAGCGGCACGGCCCTTCTGCCTGACGCGGTTCTCAATCGCGTTGCAGGCGTCACCTCGATTTCCGGCGTTCACCATCTCCGGCCGATCATGAAGACCGCGATGAACGACACGCTGCATATCGATGCCGCCGAAGCCGTCTCGGAAAGCCCCGTGCTGCTCGCGCCGCTTGCGCCCGTTCCGGTGATGGCCTGGGTGGGAGCTGCAGAGCGGCCGGAATTCGTCCGCCAGAACCGGGCGCTCTACGAGATGTGGCGCGGCCTGGCGACACCGATCTCCATGCAGGAAGAGCCGGGCCGGCATCATTTCGATGTGATCGACGGTCTGTGCGATCCGGAACATCCCTTGTGCCGTGCCTTTCTGGGTCTGGACGGAGAGCACGGCTGAAACGGCGCGCGCCCGGTGACGTGAAGTCGGTGACGCGAGGGGCGGGGCTTAAAGATTTGTTCAGGCCGACGGCCTAGTTTCGGTCGACAGCCTCTGCAGTGCGGCCATCAGGGCCGTTCAGTCCCGCTCACGCAATCCGGACAACCGCCATGTCGCACCCAAAGGCCATGATCGGCCTCCTTGCCCTGCTGGCCTCGCCCGCCGTCCCAATTGCCGCTCCGGCGGCCGAGTTGCTTCCCGACCCGGCGTTCACGCAATCCGCGCCGGCCGGGGATTGGTGGCACACGTCCAACATTACATTCGACTATAGGCCCGGCGCGTTGTGCGGCGTGGTGGAAGGCGGCACGGCCGAGCCGTGGGATGCGATTGTCGGCCTTAATGGCATAGGCCTGACCAGGGGCGAGCAGTACCGCCTGTCGGTCACCGCATCGGGCAGTCCCGATGGGCCGATGCGCGCGCTGGTGCAGAAGGCGAGCGAGCCCTGGACGCCGGAGGCTGCAATCGTCCGCCGGCTGTCTGCAGACCAACAGGTCCTGAGCGAAGCTTTCACGGCGGGCGAGACCCGCGATCAGGCGCAGCTCGTGTTCCAGCTTGGCGGCTCGGACACGGCCTGGCGCTTCTGCCTGCATTCAGCCTCCTTGCTCAGCGGTCCCGACGCGGCAGCGGAAGGGGCGGTCAGCGACGCCTCCGCGATCCGGGTCAACCAGACCGCCTATTTCCCCGACGGGCCCAAGCGCGCCACCATGGTGCATGACGGCGGTTCCCGGCTCGACTGGAGCCTTGTGTCGGCTTCCGGTGAGACCGTGGCGTCGGGCAAGTCCACGCCGTATGGATTCGATGCCTCGTCCGAACTTGTGGTTCAGACAATCGATTTCAGCGACTTTACCAAACCTGGCGACGGCTACCGCCTGGTTGCCGGCGGCGAAACCAGCCCGCCGTTTTCGATCTCGGCAGACGCCTATGCCGCCTTGCGCAGCGATGCGCTGTCCTATTTCTACAAGGTGCGCAGCGGCATCGAGATCCTGGAGGATCTGGCGGGGGCGGGCTACGGGCGACCGGCCGGGCATTTGGGCAAATCGCCCAATCGCGGCGACACCGCGGTCGGCTGTCTCGACACGCGGACGGCGCGCAAGATCTATGGTGAGGCCTGGAGCTGCGGCTACAGGCTCGATGTCGCGGGCGGCTGGTACGATGCGGGCGATTTCGGCAAATACGTGGTCAATGGCGGTATCGCCCCGGCGCAACTGCTCGGCGTCTACGAGCGGGCGCTGAATTTCGGCGGCGGGTCGTCGCCGGCTCTGGCCGACAGCCTGCTTATCATCCCCGAAGCCGGCAACGGCATTCCCGACATTCTCGACGAAGCCCGCTGGGAGCTCGATTTCCTGATGTCCATGACCGTGCCGGAGGGAGAACCCCATGCTGGCATGGCGCATCACAAGGTGCATGGCACCGGCTGGCCGTCGGGTCCGCTGCTACCGCATCGCGACCGCGAGGCGCGGGTTCTGCACCGGCCCTCGACGGCGGCAACGCTCAATCTCGCGGCGGCCGCAGCGCAAGGCGCACGGCTGTTCGCCCAGGTCGACAAGGCTTACGCCGACCGCCTGCTGGCCTCGGCCATCCGTGCCTATCAGGCTGCGGAAGCCAAGCCCGCACTCTTTGCGCCTTACACCGATGGCAGCCATGGCGGCGGCGATTATCAGGACGATGATGTGTCCGATGAATTCTACTGGGCGGCGAGCGAGCTGTACCTCACCACCGGAGACGCGGCGTGGCTCAATCGCGCCAAGGCTTCGCCGCACTGGTCGGGCCGGGTGTTCCATCCCGAGGGCATAAGCTGGCGCGCGGTGGCGGGCCTCGCGCGCATCCAGCTCGCCTCGGTGCCGTCCAGTCTGCCCGAACGTGATCTCAGGGAGACCCGCGCCTCGGTGACGAAGGCGGCCGACGCCTATCTTGAGGTGCAGCAGCAGGAAGCCTTCGGCTTCATGTACCGGCCCGACAACGGGTTTGGCTGGGGCTCGAACCAGTCGCTGATCCAGAACATGATCGTCGTCGCCACCGCCTATGACATCACCGGCGACAGGCGCTATCTGCAGGCGGTGCGCGAGAGCATGGACTATATCCTCGGGCGCAATGCACTCGGCATCTCCTACGTGACCGGCTACGGCACGACCTATGCGCAGAACCAGTTCTCCTACATGTTCGCGGCCTCCACCGACCCGTCCTTCCCGCCGCCTCCGAAGGGAGCGCTGGCGGGCGGACCCAACAGCGGGCTGGCCGACGATTACGCCATCAGCAAACTCGAGGGATGCGCGCCGCAGGCCTGCTATGTTGATGATTCGCGCTCGTTCTCCACCAATGAGATCGCCATCAACTGGAACGCGCCGCTCGCCTGGATTGCGTCGTTCCTGGCGGATGCGCGGTAGTCGTCGGTCGACGGTGAAGGCAACCGCATCTTAACGCGCGCAAGATAGGATTAGGAGCAACTCCTCGCCGGGATCACAGACCCATGACCAAGATCGCCCTGATCGGCACAGGCTTCGTCGCCGATTACTACATGACGACGCTCGCCAACTATCCCGGGCTTGCGCTCGCCGGGGCCTGGGATCACGATTCCGGACGGCTGGGCGAATTCTGCCGCTTTCATGATGCACACGCCTATGGCTCGCTCGCCGAGTGCCTGGGCGACCCGGACGTCGCGATCATCGTCAATCTGACCTCGCCTGAAAGCCATTACGCGCTCAATTGCGCGGCGCTGGATGCGGGCAAGCATGTCTATTGCGAAAAGCCGCTGGGGATGACGTTTGAGCAGGCGCGCGGGGTCGTGGACCTTGCCGCCAGCAACGGCCTGACCATCTGCGGTGCGCCGGCCAATGGCCTGTCGGATGCGCAGGAACTGACGGCTGGCCTGATCGCTGCCGGGCGGATCGGGACGCCGCGGCTTGCCTATGCCGAGATGGAAGACGGCCCGGTGTTCAGGGACAACTGGAGCAAGTGGCGCTCCCGCTCCGGGGCGAAATGGCCGGGGCTGCACGAGTTCGAAATCGGCTGCACGCTGGAGCACGCCGGCTATGGCCTGTCCTGGCTGGTGTCGCTGTTCGGCGCGGTTGCGACGGGCCAGGCTTTTTCGGCATTGACCTTTCCCGACAAAGGACCCGGCACGACGGGTCTGGCGCTCGCGCCGGATTTCTCCGTCGGGTGCCTGTCTTTCCGCTCGGGCGTGACCGCGCGGCTGACCTGCGGACTGGCGGCGCCGCGCGACCGCTCGCTTACAATCGTTGGCGATGAGGGAACCATCGTGGTGCGCGATCTGTGGGACAACCGCTCGCCGGTGCATCTCAGCCGCTTCGATGGCAAACCGCCCTTGCTTCAACGACTGGCAGGGCGTTTCGAGCGCCAGCGCGGCCGCGTGCTGCCGCTCAGGCTGACCCATGGACGGCCGGTTCCCTATCCGGCGCCGGTCAAGGCGCGATGGATCTCGGCGTTCCCCTCGCAGATCGATTTTGCGCGCGGCATCGCGGTGATGGCGCAGGCAATTGCCGCGGGCGAGGCGCCGTTCTTCTCGGGCGAGCGGGCGTTGCATCTCACCGAACTGGCGCTGGCACTGAATGAAGGCGCGGGCAGTTTTACGCCCCGCTCCGGGTTTTGAGCGTCATGGTTTCCAATCGCCAGAAGGTGGCGACGACAGCACCGTATTGATGATGCGCAAGGCGGCGATGGTGTCGTCCAGCGTGTTGTCCGGCTCTTCGCTGAGGTCCTGACGGATGGCGTCGGACGCGGCCTCGATCTCGAACTGGAGCCCGGACCCTTCAAACCGGAAATCATGGCGCGCCACTCCGGGAATCGGCATCCGCTGCAAAAGGTTCCGGCGGATCCTGCCCGCCGTCTCGCCAGGCTGGAGGAGATCGGCAAGACGCCGTGAGGGGTAGACCCCATAGCCGAAGGCCTTGATGAACAGGGGACCAATCACCATGACCCCCTTGTCGCCTTCGATGATCATGCGGTTTGATCCGTTTCGATCAAAGCCGCAGCCGAGCTCGGCCTCAATGCCGCCAAACCGCATGCGAAGAGACGCCGCCATGTCAACGCCCGATGGCGCGGCCGTCCACGACCCTTCGACTTCATCGGGCTCGCCGAGGAAAAACCGCGCCAGCGAGACCGGATAGACGCCAAGATCATGAAGTGAGCCGCCACCCTGCGTGGGGTCGAAAAAGCGGCTTCTCGGATCGTAGTCCTGCTTCCAGGCGATGTCCGCCTCAAGCTTCAGGATGGTCCCAATGATGCCATCGGCAAGGGCTCTGCGCGCGGCCTTGATCGCCGGCAGATACCGGCTCCACATCGCCTCCATCACAAAGCTCCCGGAACTTCGTGCTGCGGCCCGGATCTCCAGCGCTTCATCAAGGCTGGCGGTGATCGGCTTTTCGACCATCACCGGCATTCGGGCCGCGATGCATTCCAGCGCCTGGGCGCGATGGACCATGTTCGGGGTGGCGATATAGACGGCGTCGATCTTTCCCGAACCGATCATCGCGGTCAGCGAGCCGTAGGTGGTGACATCCGCATGCTGGCTGGCGAAGTGCTCCGCCCTGGCAGGATCGCGCGAACACACCGCCGCGAGCGCCGCACCTTTCGCGTGGCGCATGTCGTCCGCAAACTGCCCGGCGATTGCCCCGGTCCCGGCGATGCCCCAACGGATTGTTTTCGTCTGTGTCATGGCCCAATCATGCGGTAGACCGGTAAAGGCCGGGTTTACCAGGGAAGGGCTTCTCCACGATAGTCGAAGAACCCGCCGGATTGGGAGGGGATGAGCTGATCGAGGACGCCAAGCAGAAGGCCCGCTGTTTCTCCGGGCGTGCGGACCATCAGCCCGTTCTTGGCAAAGCCCGAGGACAGGCCGGTGTCGACCGTACCCGGATGCAGTGCCACGCACAGCGCCTCGGGCCGCTTGCGCGCCAGCTCGATCGCCGCGCTGTGGACAAACTGATTGAGTGCCGCTTTCGACGCCCGATAGCTGTACCAGCCGCCGAGCGCATTGTCGCCGATGGAGCCGACCTTGGCCGACAGGGTGGCGAACACCGATTTGCCGTCCTTCGCCAGCAGCGGCAGGAAATGCTTCATCAGCAAAGCCGGGCCCATGGCATTGACCGCGAAGGCGTGCGCCATATGGGCGGGCGTGATGGCCGAGAGCGTCTTTTCCGGCTTGAAGCCGCAGCCATGCAAAAAGCCGGTCGCGTCAAACACGAGCCTGAGGTCATGCCCGGTCTCCCTGACGGCAGCGGCGGCGCGGATGATGGTCTGTTCGTCAATGAGATCGATATCCGGCTCCGAGGCGCGGGAGAACGCGGTCACCTTGGCAAAAGCGCCAGTTTGCTGCAGGGCTTCCACCATGGCTTCGCCGATGCCGCCGGTGGCGCCGATGACAATGGCCAGTCCGCCGCTTCTCAGGCTTTCCATGCTGCAGTCCCGGGTCTAAGATTCGTGTGAATGGTGATTGCTTGCTGCATGCGCTACCCCTTTTTGGCGTGAAGCAATGCCACGCCGGGGTAAGGGCTGCAAGCCGTCCAATGATCGGCACAAGGTCTGTGCAAGTTTAGGTGTGCATTGTCGCTCTGACCGGCGGCATGGCGGGGAACTCCCTGCTGTCGCTTGACGGGCGTTGTCTCCGCCGGATGACGCCCGTCTTCCATTCTGGTGCAGTCATTGGTGCGCTCCTTCGAGATGGTTCCCATCTGCTTCGAGAAGCCATTCCGCAAGGGCTCATTCCGGTCAGGTAGAGGCTGCATTACTTGCGCCCTCCAAAAGTTAGCCAGTGATTAATTGCTAAATCCAGCCAGATAGGCTTAACCGCGAATTAAAGTTTAATGCCCATTTGTTGTATCCAACGGGAACCAACATGTTGTTGTTTCCAAAGGAGACAATCATGGGAATATTCAAGACCACCCTCGCCGCAGCTGCCGTATCTATGGTGCTTTCGCCGGCATTCGCGCAAACCGCGAAGCCAGATGTCCACAGTCTGGTGACGCCCGCGGTGGTGACAGACATGCGGCAATGGATCGAGACCGAAATCGTCCGCATTTCGATCAAGGCGCAGAATGACCGGTACCAGAAGCTGAACCAGGAGACGATCGACGCCCTGGACGCCCAGTGGGTCGCCGAACGCGAAAGCGACGACAAGCCGCTGATCGCCGCCACGCTGTCCAATCCGCTGTCCGTCTATCTCTCACGCCTGCAGGGCAGGTCGCTCGGTCTCTATGCCGAAATCTTCGTGATGGACCAGAACGGTCTCAATGTCGGCCAGAGCTCGATCACCAGCGATTTCTGGCAGGGCGACGAGGCGAAGTTCCAGAAGACCTACGATGTTTCCCACGACGCGCTCTTCATCGACGAACCGGAATGGGACGAGGATTCCAAGATCTGGCGCGCGCAGGTGAACTTCACCGTGACCGACGACGACAGCACGACAAAGATCGGCGCCGTGACGATGGAAGTCAATCTCACAGAGCTGCAGCGCCGGTCGTCACCCGGGGCCTGAGCCATTGAATTCCAATCGCGCGGTGGCAGTCCAGACTGTTTGAACTGCGATATCCGAGACACAACAGGACTTAAACCATGCTCAAGAACATATCGGTCAGTACCAAAGGTTTCGCCGCTTTCGCGGTTCTCGCCTTTATCGCCATCGCTGCATCCGGCTTCATCTACACCCGTGCGGTCACGGTCAACACTCTGGTCGAGCACAGCCACAACATGGCCCAGTTGTTGAACGAAACGAACGAACTTTCGGATCATGTCAATCAGGCCAATCTTGACCTTAAGAACTTCCTGCTGACCGGCAATCGCGATTTCGTCACTGCCTACGAAACCGAAATCAGCCAGATCGTGACGCAAATCGGCGCGCTGGAAACGCTTTATGCGCAGCACGCAGCCAAGGAGCTCCCGCTTCTCAACGAAGCCAAGGCGGCAATTGCCGATTGGCGCGCTTCAGTTGTTGACAGGCAGATCCTGTTGATGCGCGACCCGATGACGGTCGAACTGGCGCGGGCCTTGGAACTGACCGGAACCGGCGCCGGGATTTTGGCTGATTTCGACGCCAAGATCACAACTATCATCTCGGGCGTGCAGCAAGATTCCGCTGCCGCTGCGAGCGAAGTGAGGTCGGCAATTGCCTCGGTTGAATATATAGCCCTGGCAGCGTCCATCCTTGTGCTGCTCGCAGCAGCCCTCATGGGCTTCCTGAACTTCCAGCTGGTGTCGCGTCCCTTGAGCCGGCTTGCCGAAGTCACCGCGCGGCTCGCCAAGGGCGAACTCGATGTCACCATCGACAAGGGCGGCAGGGACGAGATCGGCAGAATGGCGGACTCCATGCAGGTCTTCCGGGAAGCCGCGGTCGAAAACAGGCGTCTGCAGGCTGAGGCCGAGGATAACCGCAAGCAGGCTGAAGCCGATCGCATCGCCGATCAGGAACGCGCCGAAGCCGATGCCGCGGCGCGCATGAAGGTCGCCACCTCCGGTCTTGCCGCCGGCCTGAAGCGGCTTGCCGCAGGCGATCTCTCGTTCCAGCTCGAAGAGACCTTTGCGCCCGACTTCGAAGCCCTGCGCCACGACTTCAACCAGTCGGTCAAGCAATTGGGCGCAACCATGGGCTCGATCACCGAAAGTGTATCGGTCATGGAAACCGGCACCCGCGAAATCGCCAATGGCACGGACGATCTGTCGAAGCGGACGGAGCGTCAGGCTGCAGCCCTTGAGGAAACCGCCGCCGCGGTGGAAGAAATCACGGCCAATGTGGCGAACTCGACCAAGCGGACCGATGAAGCGCGCGGCGTGGCATCACAGGCCAACTCATCGGCGACCCAGTCTTCCGAGGTTGTCGGCCAGGCCGAAGAGGCCATGCGCCGCATCGAGGAAAGCTCGAAGCAGATCTCCAACATCATCGGCGTGATTGACGAGATTGCATTCCAGACCAACCTGCTGGCGCTCAATGCCGGGGTCGAGGCTGCGCGTGCAGGCGAGGCAGGCCGCGGCTTCGCGGTCGTGGCCCAGGAAGTGCGCGAACTCGCGCAACGCTCGGCCAATGCCGCCAAGGAAATCAAGGAACTGATCCACAACTCGTCCACCGAGGTTTCGAGCGGGGTTGATCTGGTCCGCAGGGCAAGTGAGGCCTTGCGCACGATCGGCGGCTTCATCACCGAAATCAACACCCACATGGATGCGATCGCGATTTCTGCCAAGGAGCAGTCGACCGGACTTTCCGAAGTCAACCAGGCCGTCAATCAGCTGGACCAGACGACCCAGCAGAATGCCGCGATGGTGGAGCAGTCCAATGCCGCGTCGTCTGAACTGGCCGCTGAAGCAGGAAAGCTGCGCGAACTGATCTCGCAGTTCACGCTCAACGGATCAGCCTCGGCGCAATCCGCGGCCCTGCATTCAACAGCCCGGACCATGGCACAGGCCGCTCAACCGGCGAACCGGCCGCAGGCAGGCCGGGCCCACACACAGATGCGGACCCAGGGCAACGCGGCGGTGGCGCACGACACCTGGGAAGAATTCTGAGCCCAGTCCGTCACAGGAAATCCAGACAGCCCGCTTCTCACGAGGCGGGCTGTTTTCGTTTGTCTCAGTCTTTCGGGAAATTCGGCTTCCAGCGCGCCATCAGCGCGGAATTGGTGACGACACTCACAGACGAGAACGCCATCGCCGCACCGGCAAAGACCGGCGGCAGAATTCCGAAGGCCGCGAGCGGAATGCCGATCAGATTGTAGACAAAGGCCCAGCCGAGGTTCTGGCGGATCGTGCGCCGGGTCTTTGCGGCGACATCAAGGGCTGCGGCAACAAGGCGAAGATCGGGGCGCATCAGGGTGATGGCTGCTGCTTCCCGTGCTGCGTCCGCGCCGCCGGCCATGGCGATGCCGAGATTGGCCGCGGCCAGCGCAGGCGCATCATTCAAGCCGTCTCCGACAAAGGCGACATGACCGCCTGTGCTCTTGGCGAGTTCACGGATGGCGTCGAGCTTTTCGCCCGGCAACAAGCCGGCGCGGACGTCGGAGACATTCGCCTCCCTCGCAATTGTGCGGGCGGCGGCTTCATTGTCGCCGGTCAGCATGATGGTCGCGAGCCCGCGCGCGGAAAGATCGGCGAGCGCCTGGCTCGCATGCGGGCGGATCTGATCAGCCAAGCCGATCACGCCCAGCAAGCGGTCGTCTGCGGCGACCCAGGCCAGGGTGCCTGAACCTTCCGGCGCGGTCACGGCGCCGGCGCGGCTGGTGTCGATTCCGGCTTCGATCAGAAACCGCTCGGAGCCGACGCGCAGCGTGGCCCCTTCGTGCATGCCCTCAAGCCCGCGACCTGGTATGGCCCGGATTGCGGTCGCTGGCAAAACACGCACGCCGTCGGCTTGCGCGCGGGAGACAATGGCGCGGCCGAGCGGATGCTCGCTGGCTGTTTCCAGCGCAGCGGCCAGCCGCAGCAGATCGGTGTCGCTCACGCCTCCGACCGGATAGAGCCAGGAGACTTCCGGCGCGCCCATGGTCAGCGTGCCGGTCTTGTCGAAGGCGATCGCCCTGATGTCGGTGGCGCGTTCGAGCGTTTCGATGTCCCGGATGAGAATGCCGGCCTTTGCCGCAGCACCGGTTCCCGCGACCAGCGCGGTCGGCGTGGCAAGGCCAAGCGCGCACGGGCAGGCGATCACCAGGACTGCGACGGAGGCGACCATGGCAGTCTCGAAATCGGAACCGGCCAGCATCCAGCCCGCGAGCGTCGCGAGCGCAATGACCAGGATCACCGGAACGAAGACAGCCGAGATCCGGTCGACCAGCTTTTGCACCGGCGCATGGCCGGATTGGGCTTCCTCGACCAGGCGGGTCATGCGGGCAAGCCTTGTGTCGGCGCCGACGGCGCGCACTTCGACCTCGAGAACGCCGTCTGTGTTGGTGGTGCCGGTGATCACCAGGTCTCCGGGCCCGCGCGCCACCAGCATGCTTTCGCCCGTCACCATGGCTTCGTCCAGCGAGGACTGACCGGTCAGGATCACTCCATCCGCCGCAACCCGAGCGCCGGGCCTGATCAGGATCGTGTCGCCGGCCACCAGTTGCTCGACCGGGATTGTCCGCACCGCGCCATCAGCGGTCTTTTGTTCCGCCGTGTCGGGCTGCAAACGTCCCAGTGCCCTGAGGGCTCCGGCAGCCCCGGATTTGGCGCGCGTTTCTAGATATTTGCCGAGCATGATCAGGGTCAGCACGACGGCGGCGGCCTCGAAATGCAGATGCGACGCCATGTCGGAACCATGGCCTGCATGCGGATCAGCCCATCCACTGAGCATGACCCACATCGACCAGAGATAGGCCACTCCGGTGCCCAGGCTGACCAGCACTGCCATGTTGGCCGATCCGCCGCGCAACGCGCCCGTGGCCTCGCGCCAGAACCGGCTGCCCGAGACAGCCATCACGCCGGTTGCCAGCACCGCCTGCCACAAAGGCGAGATCCAGGCCTCGCCCAGTCCGGTCATCATCGGCAGCATGCCGATCACGATCGGCAGCGTCAGAGCCGCGGAAATGACCAGCCGGACAAGCGTCTGGCGCTCCTCGGCGCGGCGTGATGCGGCCTGGGCTTCGTCGGCCTCGCGGTGGGCCGCAAAATCATCGCGCCTGAGCACTGCACCAAATCCGGCGCGCGCGATGGCGTCAGCCAAGGTCGCGGGGTCGAGGCTGTCGCCATCGATATCCGCGCGCTCCAGCGCCAGATTGACCCTCGCATCGGAGACGCCCGGCTGGCGCGACAGCACCTTCTCGATGCGCGCCGAACAGCTCGCACAAGTCATGCCGGTGATGTCGAATGTCACATGGGCGGGTTTGGCGGTCATTTGGCGGACCTCACGCCGGGGCGCCGGTCACTTCGAAGCCGCAATCCTCAATGGCGCTCTTGAGCGCATCAATCCGGTCGGGGCTCGCCACATCCGCGGTAAGTTCGGCGTTTTCGAGGCTGACGCTGACGTTCGAAACGCCGTCAAGCGCTTGGGCAACCTTTTCGACCGAACGTACGCACCCGCCGCAATGCATGCCGACAATCTTGAGTGTTATGGTCATGTGCATGGTCCTTTCTTTCACCATATGGGGAGGGGTAGGGGGCATCGTCAAGCGCGCGTGGTGTGAACCCGGCTTGAGCGATCAGCGGCAGTATATGTCCGTGAGCGTGCGCAGCATCTTCAGCACGGGTTCGGAACTGATCGAATAGTAGATCGCCTGGGCATCGCGCCGGGTCTTGACCAGGTTGCGGGTCCTCAGTTTGGCGAGGTGCTGGGAAAGAGCCGATTGACTCAGATCGACTTTCTCAGCGAGAACGCCGACCTGCATCTCCCCCCTGGCGAGATTGCAGAGAATCATCATTCGCTTCTGATTACCCATTGCCGCCAACAGGTCGGCGGCTTTATCGGAATGCGCTTCCAAACGGTGCGAATCGATCATCAGATTTCTTTCGTATGGAGCCGGACTCGGTACGGCTCAATGAATAAACTACCAATTTATCAAAAATTCATGTGTCGTATTTCGACCAAAAAACGGCTTCTGTACAGCCCTATTTTTCGCGGGCCAACCGCGACAGGTCTGCCAATTTGGAACGCAATTCAGAGGCTTGGCCCAGGTTCGCGTCAAATTCGATGCGCAACAACTCGTCTCCGTTCAAGAGATCGAGGCCTGCACAATCGATGCCGCAGACCTTCCATCCGGCTTTCCTGGATTTGCCATAAACCCTGGCGTAGAGATCGGCCGTGCCGGCATGGTCCGTATTCATGTGGGTGAGGGCGCTGGGTTCAAGCTCGGCCACATCGGCAATCGCCGGCGAGGCGATGAGCAGGTCCGCGGCTTCAAGCACGAAGGCCTTGCCGAAGCCGCCATTGAGGCTTGCTGACTGAGGCGCCATGCGGAAGAAGGCGAAATCGGGAAAATCCGCATAGAGCGCCGCCTTGGGATGGCGGGCAATGAACCGCGCCCGCATCCGGTCGTGGGCAGGATCAGACCGGGCAATGCGCTCGGCGCGGGTGCGCACGGTGATGCGGGGATGGGCCAGGGGGTCGCCCTTGCCGGGCTCGCCAAACAGCAGCGAGGCGCGTTGGTCGGTGATGAGCGCATCGGTGTGAACCGAGAGGCCGGACACCAGTATCAGCGGCGCGCCGTCGACATCGGTTCCGGTCAGAACCCTGCTGGCGAAAGGGAAGCCGGTGCCGGGCTCGAGCACGCCGATGGCGCCAAACCGCGCGCCACGGATGAGGCGGCGGCCAAGCCGCCGCGCGCCCTCATCCGTATCGCGAATGGTCTTGACCGGTTCCTTCATCGTCCTATTTCGGCGCCATCCGGATCGCGCCGTCAAGACGAATGGTTTCGCCATTGAGCATGACGTTGCCGATGATGTGCATGGCAAGGCTCGCATATTCTTCCGGCTGCCCCAGGCGGGACGGGAAGGGCACGGACGCGCCAAGGCTGTCCTGGACTTCCTGCGGCATGCCGAGCAGCATCGGGGTGGCGAAGATGCCCGGCGCGATGGTCATGATGCGGATGCCGAAACGGGCCAGTTCGCGGGCGATCGGCAGCGCCATGGCGTGCACGCCGCCCTTGGAGGCGGAATAGGCCGCCTGGCCGATCTGGCCGTCGAAGGCGGCAACCGAGGCGGTCGAGATCACCACGCCGCGTTCGCCGTCGGCGAGAGGGTCGAGCTTCGAGGCGCGGTCGGAGAACAGCCGCAGCATGTTGAAGCTGCCGATCAGATTGACCTCGATGACCTTGCGGAACATGTCGAGATCATGCGGGCCTTCCCGGCCCACCACCCGCACGGCAGGGGCGATGCCGGCGCAATTGATCAGGATCCGGGCTTCGCCAAAGGCGTCTGCCGCCTGAGCCAAAGCTGCCTCTGCGGCCTTGGCGCCGGAAACGTCGCAGGCGATGGCCAGGCCGCCGATCTCCTCAGCCACCTTTTCCGCCTGCGCCAGGTTGACGTCGAGCAGCGAGACTTTCGCACCGGCTTCCGCCAAGGCGCGGGCTGTGGCAGCGCCCAGCCCGGAGCCTCCGCCGGTGACGATCGCGGCCTTGCCCTTAACTTCCATATTTCCTACTCCCGGAACGCTAGTGTTTGCTGTTCTTGAATTGCTGCTCGGTCTAGCGACGGTGCCGAGTCAGGCCCCGCACGATATCCTCGGCAGTGATGGAGCCTGCGACTGCGCCGTTGTCAATAACGCCGATTGTCCCATCGCGTCTGGCGAGCGCGTCCATGACCTCGGCTAGCGGCGTATCGGGGGTTACCGAGGCTGACAGCGGCAATTGGCCGCGCGCGCCAGCCGGTTTGCCGGCTGTCATCACATCCTTTGCTGACAGCATCGCGATCGGGTTCATGTTGGCGACGAAATCGGCGACATATTTGTTGACCGGCGAATTGACGATGTCGCGCGGCGTGCCGCACTGGATGATGCGTCCGCCTTCCATGATGGCAATGCGGTTGCCGAGCTTCATGGCCTCGTCGAGATCGTGGCTGACGAAGATGATGGTCTTGCCGAGCCGCGACTGCAGCTCCAGCAACTCGTCCTGCAGCCGTGTCCGAATCAGCGGGTCGAGCGCCGAGAAGGGCTCGTCCATCAACAGGATCGGCGCACCGGTGGCAAAGGCGCGGGCCAGGCCCACGCGCTGCTGCATGCCGCCTGAGAGTTCGGCGACCATCCGGTCGGCCCAGTCGGACAGGCCGACGAGCGCCAGTTGTTCCTTCACCCGGTCGTCGCGCTCGGCCTTCGGGACGCCGGAGATCTCGAGGCCAAAGCCGACATTGTCGGAGACCGAGCGCCATGGCAGCAGGCCAAACTGCTGAAACACCATCGAGACGGTATCCATGCGCAACTGCTTGAGCTGACGCGCGTCGCAGGCGGCGACATCGACGGTTTCGTCACCGCAATTGACGATGAGGCTGCCGCGGCTGATCGGGTTCAAACGGTTGACCGCGCGCAGCAGCGTGGACTTGCCCGATCCGGACAGGCCCATCAGCACCAGGATCTCGCCCTCGTTGACGTCGACCGTGCAGTTATGCACGCCCAGCACGTCGCCGGTGATTTCCTGGATTTCGGTGCGCGACTTTCCCGCGTCGGCCAATGCCAGGCTCTCGGCGGTCTTGTCGCCGAAGATGATCGACACGTTCTGAATGCGGACCGAGCCGCGATAGGCATCATGGCTCATGAGGTGGCTCCGATGCGAACGCGGCAGATGCGGTCGAGGATGATGGCGAGAATGACGATGGCGATGCCGGCTTCAAGCCCGAGCGGGATGTTGACCGTGTTGAGCGCCCGCACCACCGGCTTGCCAAGCCCGTTGGCGCCGATCAGGGCGGCGATCACCACCATCGACAGCGACAGCATGATGCACTGGGTGAGGCCCGCCATGATGGTCGGGAGCGCTGCAGGCAGCTCCACTTTTCTGAGCAGTTGCTGCTTTGAGGCGCCAAATGCCATGCCTGCCTCGACCATCGGTCGGGGCACCGAGGTGATGCCCAGATAGGTCAGGCGAATCGGCGCGGGGGAGGCGAAGATGATGGTGACGAGCAGACCCGGAGCCAGGCCCAGGCCGAAGAGGATCAGCACCGGAATCAGGTAGACGAAGGTCGGCATGGTCTGCATCAGGTCAAGGATCGGCTGCACATAGGTGTAGGCCCTAGGCCGGTGCGCCAGCCAGATGCCGATCGGCACGCCGATCAGCATCGACATGAAGGCCGCCGAAATCACCAGCACAAGGGTTTCGACGGTTTCCTTCCAGAGGCCCTGGTTGATGATGAAAAACAATCCCAGCACGATGCCGAGCGCGAGCTTCCAGGATTTCTGGATCCACCAGCCGAGGAGCGCAATTGCCAGGACCAGGATCACCGGCGGCAGCCACAAGAGGCCGTCGATCATGCTGTCGAGCAGGAACTTGAGGGAATCCGCGATGGCGTCAAAGATGAACTCGAAATTGTCGGTCAGGTAGTTGAAGAAGTTCCTTCCCCATTGCCCGACCGGTATTTTCCAGGCCGTCAAGAAGCTCGCTAATCCGTCCATGCGGTATCCCCCGACATAAAACCGGTCCGGAACCTTTTGAGCGGCTCCGGACCGGCGTGTTTGGTCTTACATGCCGAGCTTGGCGGCCACGGCGGCGCTGGCATCGCCGCCATCGAACGTGGTCACGCCTTCAAGCCAGGGCGTTACGGTATCCGGATTGGCCTTCAGCCAGGCCAGGCCAGCAGCGTTTGCATCTTCGCCCTTGAGGATCGCGTCCATGATCTGGTTTTCCATGGTCAGCGAGAACGACAGGTTCTTCACCAAAGTCCCGACATTGGGGCATTCTTCAGTGAAACCGGCGCGCACATTGGTGTGGACCGTCGCGGCGCCAAAGCCGGAATCGCCCATGCCATCAAGGTAAGCGATCGACATTTCACCCATGACCGGATGCGGAGTCCAGCCGAGGAATGCGATCCATTCCTCGTTCCTTATGGCCTTTTCGGCCTGCGACAGCATGCCGGCTTCCGAGCTTTCTACCAGTTCGAAGCCTTCCAGGCCGCTCGCCGGATCGGCAATCATTTCGAGCACGATGCGGTTGCCGTCATTGCCGGGCTCGATGCCGTAGATCTTGCCGTCGAACTTGTCCTTGAACTTGCCGATATCAGTCAGGCTCTTGACGCCGCCTTCGGCGGCATAGGTCGGCACCACCAGGCCGTAGCCGGCGCCGTCCAGGTTCTGGGCGACGGTCTCGACGGATCCGTCATCGAGAAAGGGCTGCACGTCGGCCGCCATCGACGGCATCCAGTTGCCGAGGAAGACGTCCATGTCCTTGTTCTTGAGTGACTGGTAGGTCACCGGTACGCTGAGCACCTGAACGTCCTGGGTGTAGCCCAGCGCATCAAGCACGACGCCGGCAACCGCTGTGGTGGCCTGAATGTCGGTCCAGCCGACGTCGGCGAAGCGAACGGTCTTGCAGGATTCGGGATCCGCGGCCTGGACTGTTGCGGTACTTGCGAACAGAATTGCTGCGAATGCGAGGGTCAGTTTGGTTTTCATGGTCGGTGTCTCCCGTGTTCCGATCGCAGAAACAACCACCTATGGACGGTGAACTCAACCCGCAAAGCCGTCAAAATCTGTGGTGCATGCGAAAACGGTTGTTGAAAGCAACTGCGCGGGGGTGGAGTTTGTCTGTCCCGCTTGGCAATAGATACACGTTAATCAGCGGTCGGGAAGCCGTCTCGGAAATTCCGTGGCGCGCGCGTGCAGCCTGGCTGACCACGAAACACCGGTGAAAAGCGGAGACCCGCCTTGGCAAAGCTGTATTTCAGCTATTCGACAATGAATGCGGGCAAGACGACGCTTTTGTTGCAGGCTTCCTACAACTACCGCGAACGCGGCATGCGCACGGTCCTGTTCATTGCCGCCTTTGATGACCGGGGCGGCGTGGGACGCATCGCCTCGCGGATCGGGCTCGATTGCGAGGCAATCCCGTTCCGCCCGGAGGATGACCTGTTTGAATCGCTGCGGGCGCAGCAAGCCGAAGGCGAGATTGCCTGCGCCTTTGTCGATGAGGCGCAGTTCCTCACCGAAGCGCAGGTCTGGCAGTTGGCGCGGGTGGCGGACCGGCTGTCTATCCCGGTGATGACCTACGGATTGCGCACGGATTTTCGCGGCCAGCTGTTTCCCGGGTCGCAGGCGCTGCTTGCGATTGCCGACGAACTTCGGGAAGTGCGCACGATTTGCCATTGCGGACGCAAGGCGACGATGGTTGTCCGGCTGGACGAACATGGCCAGGTGATCCGCGAGGGCGCCCAGATCGATGTCGGCGGCAATGAGAAATATATGTCCTTCTGTCGCCGTCATTGGGATGATGTTGTCAACCCGGATGCAACAAACTAAGGCCATAAAGGCCGTCCAGTGTCCCGATGAGACTAAATCCCGGTCAATTGCCTACCAAGTGCGCATTGCCCTTGCCGGGGTACGCGCTATAACAATGACCATCTGCAAAAGTGAACGGAGACTGTTTATGCGCATATCCATTTCCATGTTGTTTGGCGCCGTTGTCGCGGCTGGCCTTTCGATCCCGACCGCGGCATTCGCTGACGGCGACGCTGTAGCTGGCGCCAAGGTCTTCAAGAAGTGTGTCGCTTGCCATGTGGCCGATGAAGCCAAGAACAAGATCGGACCGCACCTGATGGGAATCGTCGACCGTCCGGTGGCCTCGATTGAGGGCTTCAAATACTCCAAGCCGATGACCGACCATGCGGCCGAAGTGCCGACCTGGAACGAGGAAGCCCTGACAGCTTATCTCAAGGACCCCAAGGGCGTGGTCAAGGGCACCAAGATGGTTTTCGTCGGCCTCAAGAAGGACGAGGACCTGGCGGACGTGATCGCCTATCTGAAAGATCCAGCTGCCGCCGAATGATGTTTCGGGTGCGCTGAGACTATCAGGCCGTTCCTTCGGGGGCGGCCTTTTTTTTCGCCTTCATCGTGCTTACGTTTCCAGCGCATGATGTTTGCGGAGCGGACAACCGGTGCTACAAACATTTCAGGGTCCGGTTATGCCGGAAAATCAGGTGCGCGCCGGATCCAGGGCGCGGCAAAACGGGGAATCCGGATATGGCTGATATCAAGAGTCTAGACGCTGAAATCGCAAAGACACGCTCCGTTGTCGAGGAGATGCGCACCAAGATCGAGGCCTCGGGCGTCGTGCTTGACAAGATGTCCGAGGCCGACGCCCAACTCGGCGATCCCGAGTTCGACATCGAGAACGCCCGCATCCAGGATGTGCTGCGCCAGCAGCGCATGATGGAGACCAACATCGCCGACCTGATCATCGGGCTTGAGGACGCGACCAATGTCTTCGGCTCCGAATTCGAGAGCATGAAGGGCTTTTCCGGCATGGAGAGCTTCGTGGCGATGTTCTCCAAGGCGCGGGCGCAGCGGATGCGCTCGGACCGGGTGCGGAGCATGTCGCTGTCGGGCAATCTGCAGGAACTCCTGAAGAAGTCCGACACCATCACCGGCATCCTCAAGGACCAGAAGGATATTCTCGACGCCCGCTACAAGACGTCCGAGGCAAGCCTGATCAAGGTGATCGAGCGCCGCAAGGTGACCATGGCCAATCTCGAGGCGACGCAAAAGCGGATCGAGGAGCTCAATCCGCTGCTGATGGACATCGAAAACCAGATCGCGGCGTCGACCGACCAGATGACGCGCACCAATCTCGAAAGCGAACGCTCGAAGCTTGCGACCGAGTACAATGAGCGTCAGGCGAAAGAGCAGGAACTGCTCGCCGAAAGCCAGACGCTGGAGCGTTACACCTCGATGTTCCAGACCTTCGTGGATTCGCTCAACAACCAGATCGCGGCGCAGAACACGCTGATCAACAAGCTAACCATCGACACCGAACAGCGCATTGTCCTGTACAAGGCGCTCGAGGATTCGCTCAAGACCGCCGCGCAGCAGGATGTGGCGCACAAGATCAACACGCTCGGAAGCCGGGTGGATACAGCCGCGGAAGAGACCATGGCGGGCATCGGCGCGGCGTCACAGAAACACATCGGCGATCTTCTGGAAATGCATGAGAAGAACATGCTGTCGACACAGGATATCCAGCGCCGCAAGAAGCTTGCAGACGACGCCTTCGCCCGGCGGTTCGCAGAGGTTCTGGAAAAGCACAACTCCGCCAAATACGTGAAGCCATAGTGTATCGGACCAGAAAGTGGGAACCGGTTTTTGGATAATCCGATGCACATTTATCCAGCCGCGATGAGATCGAGGACCGGCCATGCGTGCTGACACCGGGGCGGCCGGGGCCTATTTCAGATCGATGCGGGCGGCGTTGAAAGGTTTGCGGGTCTATCTCGCCGACGACAAGTCGCCGCTTTATGCCCATGGCCTGGTCGGTCAGGTGATCATCCCCTATGTCGACCGGCTGGAGGCGACGTTCTCGGCCTGGGAGAACCGGGTGGGGTTCATCGAGCGCTTCCGCATCAGCCGGGCCGACAGCGGCTTTCCGGTCTACCAGAACGTGCTGACGCTGGAAAACGACCGGGCGACCGCCGCAGAACGGCTGGCGGCCATCCCCGATGTCGACACGCTGAAAGCGGAGATGGCCGACTTCATCCTGCGGCACAAGGAATTCCCCGCCACGCTTCAGGAACAGGTCGCCGAGCGGCTTTATCTCGAAGAGATCGGCACGGATGCGGTGTTCGCGCCGTTCATTCTCCCTGAAACCATCCGTGTCTCCATCAATCCGAAAACCGGCCGGCCCTATTATGTGGTGCACTGGGGCGTGTTCGACGGCAGCCAGACGCTGCCGATGGTCTATATGGCGACGATCGAGGATTCGAGCGAAGGCATCGCCAGGATGCTGGTCAAGGACGGCAAGCTCAATCCCGACGTCGAGATTCCGCTGCCGGTGGGCGGGCTGCTCAATCCGGAATTTGCCCGCGCGTTTGACGCCTCGGTGGAACGCAACGGCGCCTATTCCCTGTCCCCGGCGACGATCGCGCAGAACATCGACGCCGATTTCGAGTTCCTGCACCCCAAACAGTTGCGGCGCTTCGTGCTGGGGCCGTTCTATTCGGCCGGCGTGACCGACAACAGCGACCGGATCTCGGCGATCCTGTCGAAAGTGCGCAAGGACGAGAACGCCTGGCTGCTGACCTGGACCCTGCAGGAGGTCTTCTCCAAGTCCGAGAGCCCGGCCAGGCGCGGGCTGTGGAGTTCCCAGCCGGCGCGCGATGTCTATCACATCGAGACCGACGACCTCGAAGCCGCCCGCCAGGGCGTGAGCGCCTACCAGAAACACGCACTGGTGCCGCACGAGGCCTATCAGGCGCTCTATGCCTCGGGCGAGGCGGAGAGTATCTTTGCGGGTTTCACCGTGCATGTCATTTCGGGCAACCAGGTCATCAGCGAGGTATGAACCCATGAGCCAGACAACCGGCCTGACAACGATTTCCGAGGACGACATCGCCCGTCACCAGGCGGTGGCGCAGGGCATGGTGACGCGGGTCGTCGTGCTGACCAAGCAGGACAGCACATCGTCGACGCCGCTTGCGGGCACCAACCGGCGTTTTGTCTCCACGGTCTCGACCGGCGGCATGCGGCGGACCCGCGAGGTCGAATTCGGCAAGTCCATCCAGGCCATCCGCGCCCAGGACCCGATGCTGTCGATCCCGCAGCACACGCTTCTGTTCAGGACCCGGCGCGGCATTGCCGTGGCGCTGGCGGTGGGCGAGATGTTCGGCCGGCAGACGGATCTCGAAAGCCTGCAGGCCCGCAATGCGGGCGCGCCGCTGCAGGGCGAGGACGCGGAGCGGTTCAAGCGGCTGCTCTCGGCCTCGGCCTATGTCTCGGCCTTCACGCTCGCGGCCTATCTGCTGCAGACACTCGACGGCGAAAGCGAACCGGCCAACGACACGGAAGAGCCGGATTTCCAGTTCGACACGCCGCAGGATGCGCTGAAGTCTCTGGTCGCCGCACTCGACGAGGCCATTTCCGGCGCGCCCGACGAGATCGCCATGACATCGCGGGCCCGGGCGCTCGCGCGGGTGGCGATCGAGGGGCTGATCAGCCGGCGCGCCCGGTTCGAGGCGCTGAGCGCGTTTGCGCAGTCGCATATCCGGCTCGAGAGCGACAATTTCACCCTGGACGGCTTCGATGTGGCGCCGGGGCAGCGCCGCAAGCCGCTGGTGATGAGCTTCAAGAAGCCGGGCGAGATCATCGGCAACCACCTCGCCAAGCACCAGGCGATGCGGCTTGCGCGCATGATCGTGGCCTATGATTTCGACCGTCAGCTCAATCCTTTCGTCGAGCTCGGCGGCTTCCTGTTCACCTTCATCGGCGACGGCGCGCCGGGCACCGGCAAGACCATCCTGATCCAGATGCTGGCGGGCATGATCAACGACTATTGCGAGGTCGCGGGCTACCCGTTCCACTACGAGAATTTCGGCGTCGACCAGATCTCGTCCTACCAGGGCAAGTCGGGACAGAACTGCAAGGCCTTCGTCGACAACGTGCTCAATCCGCGCGCCATCGGCTTCGGCACCATCGACGACATCGACCAGGTCGCGGCCAAGCGCTCCGACGACCGCGCGTCCGCCGGACAGCAGGAAGTCACCGCCGTGCTGATGGAGGCTTTCGCCGGCGCCTCCACCGTGGTCCGCGGCAATTGCAGCTTCGGCATGTTCTCCAACTATCCGGAAAATGTCGATGATGCGTTGAGGCAACGCGCCGGCGCGCGCTGGCTGGTCGACGGGCCGCAGTCGCTCGACGATTACATCGACATCTTCGCGCTGCTGGCGGGCAAGAACCACTCGATTCCGCTCGGGTCGCACGATCTTTTTGCCAGCCAGGAAATAAAGAAGGCGGTGGCGCGATCCTATGACGGCCACGACCTGCCGCAGGAAGAGGGGCTGCTGGCGGTCTGGGAGAGGTTCGAGACCGAGAACGGCAAGGTCAAGACCATCGCCGATATCGGCGCCTATTTGCACAAGATCAAGCTTGCCGAACCGCGATTCACCGGCCGGGCGATCAAGAACATCACCGACGCGATCAAGATGCGGGCGATGGATATCGACCTGCCCGACGAATGGTTCGAGACGCCTGATGCGTTCATGCACAAGCCCTATGACGACAAGGTCGCGATGATCTCGGAGCTGCGCAAGCCGTTTACCGTCGACATGGTGCTGCAGGAGATCAACCGCTACGCCGATTCCGAGTTCCGCTACACCGACCGCTCGGATGCAAGCGCCGTCGACGAAATCATCAGGCGCGAGCGCCAGCGCGAACGCGCGATCCGGGAAATCGAGGAGATGAAGGCGAAGGGGCTTTGGGACAGTCGTCCCGCCTGATCTCGAAAGCAATAGAATCAGCATCGCCGTTGTATTCGGAGCAGCCAGCGCCTATATTCTAGCCACGCTAGCCATAATTGGAGGTCACCATGGACGAGGTCGGCATTCTGGAAGCGCGCAACACTCTGAGCGCGCTGATTGAACGCGTCGAGCGCGGCGAGGAAGTGACCATCACGCGCCATGGCAAGCCCGTGGCCAAACTGGTCTCCACCGACAGTGATGAAGACCGCAAGGCGCGCGTGCGCGCCGCCATCGAATGGATCCGCGCCAACCGGACCGGGAACGCGCTCGGTGGCGCATCGATCAAGGACATGATCGAGGAAGGCCGGCGGTTTTGAGCTTCGTGGTCGATGCTTCGGTGATTTTTGCCTGGCAGTTTCCGGATGAGGAGTCCGAAGTCGTGAACCAGGTCGTCGACATGTTCATGGAAAAGACGGCCTGGGTTCCGGCCCATTGGCATGCCGAGATTGCCAACGGCTTTGCGATCGCTGTCCGGCGAAAACGGCTGACGAAGGATTACAGGCAGGGCGCGCTGATGCGGATCTCGGACCTGCCCATCAAGACCGACCCTGACAGTGCGGCAGCACTTTGGAAGGAAACCCAGCTTCTGTGCGACGAATACCAGCTCAGCGCCTATGACGCCGCCTATCTCGAACTTGCCCGGCGGCGACGCATTCCGCTCGCAACCCTTGACGCTGCCATGAACCGCGCTGCAGGCGCTTTGGGCATTACTCTCATCAACAAGCAGTCCTCATGAAACGCCTGATCGAAAACGAACTGATCTATGGCCGGCTGCTGCTGATCGACGAGCCGCATCTTGTCGCGCGCTACAACAAGGCGCTCAAGGCCTTTGGCTTGCCGGAAACCGCGCTCACGTCTTTCCGCATCGACATGACCGGCTTTTCACCCGAAATCGCCCAGGAGCTTGGCGATGTCCAGTATCTTGACCCCAACGGCGTCAACCGCCGCTTTGTCATCCTGACGCCGGACCAGGAGAATCTGCCGGTGGTGCACACCCAGTTTTCCAACACCGCCGGGCTGATGCACGAATTCTTCGATGGCAACCGCCGCGCCGTCTCCGCGGTGACGATCAAGGATGCGCTCTATGGCGAGATCGAGGAGCCGGTCGATATCGTCACCGGGGTCGAGGACCTGTTGTCGATCGACGAAGTCCGCTTCCGGGTCATGTCGGCGGAAAACATGCTCGGAAAGGCCACGGAACTGCGCGCGCTTGTCGACCGGCTGAAGACCTCGAAGAACGGATGGCGCGACGACGCCATGCTCACCCGGATGGTGGAGCTTGCGCGCGAGACCGGCGACATAAGGCAGAACGCGCTGGTGCCCGACAAGCTGGTGTTTGCGCATCAGTCCTACTGGGCCAATCATTTTGGCGGCGTGTTCATCTTCCGCGATGACCGCACCACCACCGTGATCTGCGATCAACAGGCGCCCGGGTTCAGGCGGTCACGCCCCTGGGAGGTCAGCTATATCGATAGTGGCGATCACGCCCGGATCTTCGAGTATCTGTCGAAGACCGGCAGGCTGCAATTGCCGCGCGCCTCCTGGGTCGAGCCCTCCGGCTTCTTCGCCCATCGCGCCGAGATGGCGATTGCCGATCTGATCGGCCGCGCCGACCCTTCGGTCGACCTTGCAGGCGCCGACCGGGTGTTTCTGCAGACCTGGATGCATCGCAATGCGGCGCTGATTGCCGAGGAGGGGATCTATACCTTCCTGCAGGAAGTCCTGCGCGAAGTGGTGTCGACCGGGCAGGTGAAAATGCGCGAAGTCCGGGCCGACCGCCGGCTGATGCTCTGCCGTGCCGATCCCGCCCATCCCGACCAGTGGCTCGTCAACCGGCTGCTGGCGCGTCTGGCGCCGTTTGATTTCGTCACCCGCTTCGTCTTTGACAAGCAGGGATTTTACGATTCCTATGGCGGGTATTCCGAAAGCTACCGCGCCCATGTTGTGGATGTGCTCGGAAAGACTTATCTGAACAACAAGGCGGCGTTCAGGTCGCGGTTGTACGGACTGGAAGGATACCAAGAGGATGCTTGACCCGGTGATTGCATTTTTCGAGCGCATCTTCAACGCCATCGGTCGCGGCTTCGGCATGGTCGTCGCTGCGATCCTCTGGCCGTTCGTCACCGTGGCGGGCTGGTACCGGCGCCGGGGCTTCATGCTCAAGGCCATTGTCGGCGGCATACTGCTGATGTTCGTCGGGCTTTACGGCTATTTCTTCTGGCAGACCCAGGTCTGGTCCAATTTCGATACGGAATATCCGGGCAAGCGCGAAACCCATGCCATGACGCCCGGAACCCAACTGGCTGACGGGACTTGCGCGCCTTCTGCGATGGTGTCGGTCACTGCGGACCTGATCGATTTCAATGTCAACCAGAACGCCTGGATCTCGTCGATGATCCTCCACAAGGCCGGCTTTTTCGGGATCGAGTGGGATCATACGCCGTTCTTTGACAACAAGGCGGCGTTCCAGCGGGGCGTGAACCAGGCGATCCGCCGCACCACGGTGGAGTTTGTCGACACGCTCGGGCGTGTGCGCGGCACCAGCCAGGTCGACGGCAACCTGCAGGACGCGCGCGGCGCGATTCAGTTTGACGAATACACCTGGTATTTCGGCGTCAATCCGTTCGGACCGAAGACACCGACGCCGTCCTTCTACCGCTCCGCGATCGCCGACCTGGCCGCGTTCAACGAGCGTCTTTCCCAATGCAACGCGACCTATGATGCCCGCACCGACAATCTCGTGCAGTTCCTCGACAGGATCGCCTCAGACGTCGGATCGACGTCCGCCATCCTGCGCGACCGCTCGGAGAACTACAATGGCGGCTGGTTCGACACCCGCGCCGATGACCGCTTCTGGTTTTCCTATGGCCAGCTCTACGGCTACTACGGCATCCTGAAGGCGACGCGCGAGGATTTTCGCGACGTGGTCGCCCAGCGCAATCTCGGGCAGGTGTGGGACTCGATGGACGAGCAATTGGCAGCGGCCCTGAGGATACAGCCGGCAATCATCTCAAACGGCAACGAGAGCGGCTGGATCATGCCAACGCATCTGGCGACGATGGGGTTCTATGTGCTCCGTTTCCGCTCGAACCTGGTCGAGATCCGCGCCATTCTGGACCGCTGACGGGCTGACGCGGACGCCGCCGTGAGCGGGCGCAGGCTTGCCGGGTATCCTGTCAGGGCGGGGGATGAACCGGCTCAGATTGCCATGGGCGGGTTACCGAGCACACCGACAAGGCGAACCTGATCAATGATTTCCTCGACGATACCGATAAGTTCCTCGCGGCCGTCGCTGGTCGCGCGGCAACGCCCGACTGAGCGGACATATTTAACGCCGTTCTCGCCGTTTTTCAGCCTCAGCACGTAGTGAAAGCCGGTCTTTTCCGACGCGGCACGCTCGATCAGTTCCAGCATGAGGTTCAGGTCTTCGGCATGGACGTTTCCGTAGGCGGCTGTCAGATTGACCGGGCCCCTGGTGAACTCCATTCCGTAAATATCAAAGACTCCCTTGGACCAGAACACATGCCCCGAAGCGAGGTCGGAGCGCCAGTAGCCCATGGCGTGCCGGCTGGATACCAGCTCGACGATTTCTGCATCGGTCAGCCCGATATGATCCAGATCCTGTACCGGATCTGTTTCTGAAAATTCAAACCTGACCACAGGCATCCTTTCTGAAAGCATTTTCGAGCGGAGCTCCAAATCAGCTGATGAGGTGTAAACGCATTGCCTTGGCAACCAGGTGCGTTCTGTTGACGCAATCGAGCTTTCGCATTGCATTGTTCATGTATGAATTGACTGTATGGTCGGACAACGCAACGATATCCGCAATCTCGCCTGAGGTTTTACCGCAGGCAACCCAATGCAGCACTTCGAGTTCACGCGCCGTCAGCGCTGCGGTTCCGCCCCCGGTCTCAGTTCTCAGGTTCGAATATACATCATAGGCCTGCATCACGAATATTCCCAGCTCGCCCATTTCCGTATGGCCAATGGCGGGCCTGTCGCCGACAAATCCCAACACCGCGCGCCGGCCGTTTGCGCCATGAACCGGAAAATACACGCTGGTGGAAATGCCATGGCGCGTGAACAGCCGACGTGCGGCGTCGACTTCCGCCGATGGCCGGTCAACGCCGATCGTGTCGATGCTCCAAATCACCGGCGCGGTTGAGCGGCGCAATCCCGCAAAGATCGGCGAATTCTTCAACAAGCCAAGGCTGTCATAGTCCTTCAGAAATCCGGAGGGCAGGTCTGAGAGTGCGACCCTGGGCGCCAGCTTCTCGTCAGCCGCAGTCGGGATATCGATCACCATATAGCCCTTCAACCCGAAATCCGTTGCCAGTTCACGCAAAAAACCGGACAGATCTGCTTCGGTCCGGATCGCGTTCAAGCTGGTAACTAGGGTTGGATGGCCTTTCATCAATATCAAACCGTCATTTAACCAAAATCCAATCATTCCATGGGTTTAGGTTGTAATTCTTCATAGTAGGATGTCATAGTTGAGCCTGTCGCTGATCAAAAAGCAATCTGTGTCGGCGAATTAAATCCAGCCATGACCATGCATGCTTACACAGGCAGTTTTCCGGTGTTCTTGACCTCCTCCATGACAGGATAGGTGTGGGTTTCCCGCACACCTGGCAGAGACAGGATCACATCGGAAAGGAAAGCCCTGTAGGCCTCCATTCCCTTGACGCGGGCCTTGACCAGATAGTCGAAGCCGCCCGCCACCATGTGGCACTCCATCACATCATCGGATCGTTGAACCGCCTCTGAAAAGGAGTCAAAGACATCCGGCGTTGTCCGGTCAAGCTTGACCTCAACAAAAACCAGCATCCCCCGGTCGAGCCTTTCCGGCGAGAGCTTGGCCGTGTAGCTTATGATGTAGCCGTCACGCGTCAGGCGCTTGAGGCGTTCGGCTGTGGCGGTCGGAGACAGGCTGATCTTCTCGGCCAGTTCCAGGTTGCTCAGCCGTCCGTCGTCCTGCATGGCGCGAAGGATCTTTCGGTCGATACGATCAATTTCCTTCACGAACTCTCCATCACAGTGCAGTTTTATAGTGAATTAATCTGAATAATGACAAATATATGGAGAGAAATCCAACAAATCAACCTATATCTTGCGTGTTTCACGGGAGAGTATCATGATCGCCACGAACCAGCCGCCTTTGACCGCCTTTCACGCGCCGCATGCGCCAGACGACGACCGGCTGATCAGCGCTTTCAACGAAGCCCTGACCTTCAGCGGTGCGCAGGACAGGGCGATTGATGCCCGCACCACCAAGCTGATCCAGGCGATCCGCTCGGATTCCGGCCAGATGGGCGGCGTCGAGGATTTCCTGCGCGAATACGGGTTGTCGACGCGCGAAGGCCTGGCCTTGATGGTGCTGGCGGAGGCGCTTCTGCGGGTGCCCGATGCGCTGACCCAGGACCGGCTGATCGAGGACAAGCTCAAGGAGGGCGGCTGGAGCGATCACGAAACCCATGGCGACACCTGGTTTGTGTCGGCTTCGGCCTGGGCTTTGGGGATGTCCGCTCGCGTGATCAATCCCGGCGAAACACCCGAAGGTGTGATGCGCGGGTTGGTCAAGCGCATGGGCATGCCCACGGTGAGGACCGCGACCAAGCAGGCGATGCGGTTCCTGGGCCATCATTTCGTGCTGGGCGAAACCATCTCCGATGCGCTCTCCCGCGCCGCCAAGAACGAGTCGCGGGGCTACCGCCATTCCTATGACATGCTGGGCGAAGGCGCCCGCACGCTCAGTGACGCGAAACGCTATTTCAAATCCTATGCCGATGCGATCGCCGCCATCGGCAAGGCCGCGAGCAAGACTTCGGCCGGCCGCAAGCTGCCCGACCGTCCCGGCATTTCGGTCAAGCTTTCGGCGCTGCACCCGCGCTATCTCGCCACCCATCGCGAACAGGTGCTCGAGGAACTGGTGCCAGATCTCGTCAGGCTGGCGCAGATGGCCAAGGCCCATGATCTCAACTTCACCGTCGACGCTGAAGAAGTCGACCGGCTGGAACTGTCGCTCGATGTCATCGACCGCGCCTTTGCCGATCCGTCGCTTGCCGGCTGGGACGGCTTCGGGCTCGCCATCCAGGCCTACCAGAAGCGCGCGCCGCAGGTGATCGACCACATCGCCGCGCTTTGTCGCAAGCATGACCGCAAGATGATGGTGCGTCTGGTCAAGGGCGCCTATTGGGACACCGAGATCAAGCGCGCCCAGGAACGCGGGCTCGAAGGCTATGGCGTCTTCACCCGCAAGGCCGCCACGGATCTTTCCTATCTCGCCTGCGCCCGGCAGATGCTGGACTTGCGCGACGTGATGTATCCGCAATTCGCCACCCACAATGCCTTGACCGTTTCGACCATCATCGAAATGGCCGAGGACCCGAGCGGCTTCGAGTTCCAGCGCCTGCACGGCATGGGCGAGGTGGTCTATGAGAGCCTGAGCAAGAGCAATGACCGGGTGCCCTGCCGGATCTATGCGCCGGTCGGCGGCTATCGCGACCTGCTCGCCTATCTGGTGCGACGGCTGCTCGAAAACGGCGCCAATTCCTCCTTCGTGGCCGTGGCCGGCGACAAGAATGTGCCGATCGCCTCTATGCTGGAACGTCCCGACGCCAAGCTGGGGCTCGCCCGCGGCCAATCGGCCCGCAACAGCCAGATCCCGCTGCCCCTCGCGATCTATCCGGACCGGCCAAATTCGCACGGTGTGGAATTCGGCGACCGGTTTCAGCTGGCCTCGCTGGTCGAAGGCATGGAGCGATCCTCCGGGACAGTCGAGGCCGGGCCGATTGCCCCGGGTCTCAAGGGCGGCGCTGCGCAGGATGTCCGCTCGCCTTCCGACCCGGCAAGGATCGTCGGCACGGTGCGATTTACCGATCCCAAGGATGTGGACAAGGCGGTGACAACAGCGGCCCTGGGCTTCAGGAGCTGGTCGCGCACCGATCCGGGCTTGCGCGCCGCGGCGCTCGACCGGGCGGCCGACCTGATCGAGGCGAGGCGCGACCGGTTCATGGCGCTGTTGTCGGCGGAGGCCGGCAAGACACTCGACGACGGCATTGCCGAAATCCGCGAGGCAGTGGACTTCCTGCGGTATTACGCGGCCCGCTCGCGCGACATGTTCTCCAAGATGCTGCCGATGCCGGGGCCGACCGGCGAGGACAACCGGCTGGGCTGGCGCGGACGCGGCGTGTTTGTCTGCATCTCGCCCTGGAACTTTCCGCTGGCGATTTTCCTCGGCCAGGTGTCGGCGGGCCTCGCCGCCGGCAATGCGGTGATCGCCAAGCCTGCCGAGCAGACGCCGCTGATCGCCCATGAGGCGATCATGCTCCTGCATGAGGCGGGGGTGCCGAAGGACGTGCTCTTGTGCCTGCCGGGCGCGGGCGATGTGGGTGCTGCGCTCACCTCGCATCCGAAGATCGGCGGCGTGGCCTTTACCGGCTCGACCGAGACCGCGCGCGCCATCAACCGGACGCTGGCCGCCAGGGACGGGCCGATCGTGCCGTTCATTGCCGAGACCGGCGGGCTCAACGCCATGATCGTCGACGCGACCGCGCTCGCCGAACAGGTGGCCGACGATGTGGTGATGTCGGCGTTCCGCTCCGCCGGCCAGCGCTGCTCGGCATTGAGGCTCCTGTTCGTGCAGGAGGATGTCGCGGACCAGATGATCGAGATGATCGAGGGCGCCGCGCGCGAACTCAGGCTCGGCGATCCGTCGAAGCCCTCCACCGATATAGGCCCGGTGATCGACGAGGCGCAGCGCGAGATGCTGGCCGGTCACATCGCCACGATCTCGAAGACCCAGAAACTGGTCTATGCCGGAGAGGTCCCGAAGGACGGCCTGTTCTTCGCCCCGCACATTGTCGAGCTCAAGGATGCGTCAGCGCTTGATCGCGAGATCTTCGGCCCGGTGCTGCATGTGGTGCGCTTCAAGGCGAAGAAGCTCGACACGGTGCTCGACGCCATCGACGCCACCGGCTTCGGCCTGACGCTGGGCGTGCATTCGCGCATCGAAGCGACGGTGCGCAAGGTCATCGACCGGCTCGACACCGGCAATGTCTACATCAACCGCAACATGATCGGCGCCGTGGTCGGCACCCAGCCCTTCGGCGGCTCGGGCCTGTCGGGCACCGGCTTCAAGGCCGGCGGCCCGCATTACCTGATGCGATTCGCGGTCGAGCAGGCGGTCTCGGTCAACACTGCGGCCGCCGGCGGCAATGCCGGGCTGATCGCCATGGGCGACGGGTGAGGGCGGCGGTCAGCGGTTCCCGTTGCCGCGCGCCCTGGCGCGCGGTCGTGTCATGGTTCCCTTCAGCCGGCGGATATGCGTAGATGCCGGCAGGGCCGTTCGTCGCGACCGGTCCGGCGGTGGGGGAAGTCCATGAAATATCTGCGGCTCTATGCCGATGAAAACGGCGGGAGCCATTTCGAGGACATGCAGGCTGCGTTCGACATGGCGGTCTATGCGCCGCCTGCGCCGGCCTTCGGCGTGTCGGTTGCGGTCGAAGCCAAGCGCTACGTCATGGTGCATTTTCCCGCCGGCTGGGACAGCGGGCTGCATCCGGTGCCGCGCCGGCAATTGTTCGTGATGCTGTCGGGCCGCTTCCAGGGGCAGACGAGCGGCGGCGCGGTCCTCGATCTCGGCCCGGGCGATGTCGTGCTGATGGAAGACACCACCGGCAGGGGGCATTCCGCCCGCACCCTGGACGGGACCGAAGTCCATGCGCTGATGGTGCATCTGGAATAGTCGTTCCGGCGGTTTCGATCCCTGGCCGATCGCCCAGGGCACGGCCCGCTTCCTCCCATTGCAGCGGCTTTCGCGCCCGTGTCGCAATTGGCGCATTCGGCGTCCCGTATCATGCAAGCATCGACGGCGCTTTCGGTTTCTATTCGACGCCACAGGTCGCGCCGGGGATGCGGGACCAATCGGGAAGAGGGAACCATCATGGCTGAGTACAAATCCGACATCGAGATCGCGCGGGCGGCAAACAAGAAGCCGATCATGGAGATCGGCGCGGGTCTCGGGATTCCGCAGGAAGACCTGGTTCCCTATGGCCATGACAAAGCCAAGGTGTCGGCGGCCTTCATCGCGCGGCAGAAGGACAAGAAGGACGGCAAGCTGATCCTGGTCACCGCAATCAACCCGACGCCCGCGGGCGAGGGCAAGACCACCACCACGGTGGGCCTGGGCGACGGGCTCAACCGGATTGGCAAGAAGGCGATGATCTGCATCCGCGAAGCTTCGCTCGGGCCGAATTTCGGCATGAAGGGGGGCGCTGCCGGCGGCGGCATGGCGCAGGTCGTGCCGATGGAAGAGATGAACCTGCATTTCACCGGCGATTTCCACGCCATCACCAGCGCCCACAACCTGCTCTCGGCGATGATCGACAACCACATCTACTGGGGCAACGAGCTGGAAATCGACGCTAGGCGCATCGTCTGGCGGCGGGTGATGGACATGAACGACCGGGCGCTCCGCGACATCGTGGTCAATCTCGGCGGCGTCGCCAACGGCTTTCCGCGCCAGACCGGATTTGACATCACCGTGGCGTCGGAAGTCATGGCGATCCTGTGCCTGGCGAGGGACCTCGAAGACCTGCAGCAGCGGCTGGGCGCCATCGTCGTGGCCTATCGCCGCGACAAGACGCCGATCCATTGCCGCGACATCAAGGCCGATGGCGCGATGACGGTGCTGCTCAAGGACGCGATGCAGCCCAATCTGGTGCAGACGCTGGAAAACAATCCGGCCTTCGTGCATGGCGGCCCCTTCGCCAACATTGCGCACGGCTGCAACTCGGTGGTGGCCACCACCACGGCGCTGAAGCTCGCCGATTACGTCGTCACCGAAGCCGGCTTCGGCGCCGATCTGGGCGCGGAAAAGTTCTTCGACATCAAGTGCCGCAAGGCCGGCCTCAAGCCCGATGCGGCGGTGATCGTCGCCACGGTGCGGGCGATGAAGATGAATGGCGGCGTCAAGAAGGACGATCTCGGCACCGAAAACATCGCGGCCGTCGAGAAGGGCTGCGCCAATCTCGGCCGTCACGTGCAGAACGTGAAGAAGTTCGGCGTGCCGGTGGTTGTCGCCATCAACCACTTCGTTTCCGACACCGAGGCCGAGATTCAGGCGGTCAAGGATTATGTCGCCACGCTCGGCGCGGAGGCCATCCTGTGCAAGCACTGGGCGTTGGGCTCGGCGGGGATCGAGGATCTCGCCAACAAGGTGGTGGAGCTCGCCGAATCCGGCCAGGCGCAGTTTGCCCCGCTCTATCCCGACGAGATGCCGCTGTTCGAGAAGATCGAGACCATCGCCAAGTCGATCTACCACGCAGGCGAGGTGATCGCGGAGAAATCCGTGCGCGAGCAGCTCAAGCAGTGGGAAGGCCAGGGTTACGGAAAATTGCCGATCTGCATGGCCAAGACGCAATATTCCTTCTCGACCGATCCCAACCTGCGCGGCGCTCCCACGGACCATACGGTTCCGGTGCGCGAAGTGCGGCTGTCGGCGGGCGCGGGCTTCATCGTCGTCATCACCGGCGAGATCATGACCATGCCGGGCCTGCCCAGGACCCCGTCCTCGGAGAAGATCTTCCTCAATGACCAGGGCCAGATCGAAGGCCTGTTCTAGAAATTTGCCACGGATGATGCGGGGCTGGCGGGATCGCCGGCCCCGTTTTCGTTTGAGCCCCCGGAATCCTGCATCGGCCGGCCCCGACGCGATGGACTGCCGGAAATCGGCGAAATATATGTTGACTCAAAATGTCATGTTTAATATGTGGCAGGAACAAGGCGTCATGAAGGCGCCCGATGTAACTCGTAAGACAGCCAGCCATTCGGGAGCGTCTCTCCCTCCAGCCAGCTAGTGACCCTTGAAAGGATCCTATCATGGTTGCCGGAAGTTTTCGCAGCACCCTGTTGGCTGGCAGCGCGCTCGCCCTCCTCGTTTCCGTCCCGCCGGCTGTCGCGCAGGACACTGCCGGCGCAGCGCCTGGCACCCTGCTGGAACGGCTGACCGTCAAGAGCGGCGAGAGCGCCAAGGGGGTGGCGGATACGCCGCTGGCAACCGAGACCACCGGCGAGGAGCTCACCGAGGCGCAGATCACCAGCATCGACGACCTTGGCCGCGCGCTTGAGCCGGGCGTCAGCTTCAACAGCGCCAACGGCAGCGTCAACATTCGCGGACTTGACGGCCCGCGGGTGCTGACCACGATCGACGGCATCCAGATCCCCTATCTCCAGGATGGCGCCCGGGAGGCCAGCGGCGGCATCAACAGCTTCGATTTCAACACGCTTGACGCCATCAACATCGTGCGCGGCGGCGATTCGAGCCGCGGCGGTTCCGGCGCGCTCGGCGGTGCCATGGTTCTGAGCACGATGGAGCCAGAAGACCTGCTCGAGGAGGGGCGCGACACCGGCGGCTATGTCAAGACGATCTTCGACAGCAAGGACATGAGCATCGGCGGCTTCGCCGGCGTCGCAGCCCGCATGAACGGCACTTCGGTGCTGTTCCAGGGCGGCTACCGGATTGGCCACGAAACCGAGAGCCAGGGCGACGTTGGCGGCTACGGGCCGACGCGCACAGAGGCCAATCCGGCCGATTACGACGAGAACAACCTGCTGTTCAAGATCCGCCAGGCGACCGAAAGCGGTCACACATTCGGCCTGACGGCGGAGCGCTACGACATCGACACCGACACCGACCTGATGTCCGAACAGACGCCCGCCGGCAACTACCGGCCGGGCAACTGGTGGGAGATGGAAGGCATCCGGCGCGAGCGGATCTCCTTCGACTACGATTACGAGGCAATGGGCGATGATTCCTTCTTCGACTCAGCCAACGCCGTTCTCTACTGGCAGCGGCTCGGCCGCTCCAGCGGCAATGACGGCTATCGCCACACCTCGGTGATCGGAAACTATTCGCGGCTGAGCGAGGTCACCAACGACTCCTACGGCCTGTCGGGCCTGGGCGAGAAGACCCTGGAACTCGGCGGTCTGAGCCACAAGATCACCCTGGGCGGCAATTTCGCAACCGGGAAGACGTCGCAATACTCCTCCGGCGTGGACACCTGCGGACCCGGTCCGTTCCCGCCCTTCAATGCCTGCAACTTCCTTCACACCAACCAGTCGGACATGCCGGATGTGGATTCCACCCAGCTGGGCATCTATATCGATGACGAAATTTCGTTCGGCGACAGCGGGTTCTCGCTGACGCCCGGCGTTCGCTTCGACTGGTACGACCATTCCCCGAAGGATACTGCATCCTATCGGAGCAATCCGAACTTTACCGGCATGCCGGCCGGCCAGAGCGAAAGCCAGTTCTCGCCGAAGCTGCTTGGAAAATACGAAGTCACGCCGGAACTCGATGTCTTCGCGCAGTGGTCGATGGCGTTCCGCGCGCCGACCGCTTCGGAGCTCTATCTCGATTACGGCGCGCCGGGCACCTATCTCAGGATCGGCAATCCGGACATGAAGCCCGAATCCAGCAATGGCTTCGAGATCGGCGCCGCCTATGACAACGGAAGCCTGCGCGGACGGGCGACCGCCTTCTACAACCGCTACAAGAACTTCATCGATACGCGGGGCCTTTCGGCGGCCGAACAGGCGGGACTGGGGATCGCGCCTGGCACCTATCCCTTCGGCGTGACGCAGAGCATCAACCGCGCCAATGTCGAGATCTACGGCGCCGAGTTGAGCCTGGAGAAGCAGTTTGACAGCGGCTTCAGCCTCAACGGCGCACTGGCCTATGCCCGCGGCGTGGACAGGGACACCGGACAGGTGCTGGGATCGGTGGCGCCATTCAAGGCCGTTCTGGGCGCCGGCTATGCCACCGAGACCTGGGGCGCCAATGTCAACTGGATCGGCGTTGCGTCGGTGTCGGACAACTCGACCGCCAACTACAAGGCAAAGAGCTACGGGCTGGTCGACGCCACCGCCTGGTGGAAGCCGGAACAGCTGAAAGGCTTCAGCGTCCAGGCGGGTGTCTACAACATCTTCGACGAGACCTATTACGACTCAGTCAGCCTGCGCGACGTCACGATGGCCCAGCCGGAGGCGTACTATTCGGAACCGGGCCGGACATTCAAGGTTTCGATCACCCAGCGCTTCTGAGGGCTTCGGCGCCGAAAACCCATCGATATGAAGACACCGACAGGCCGGGCTCAAGTCCGGCCTGTCGGCGTATTTCGTGGACGCCTCGCGAGCCATGAAGATGAACGGCGGCGTCAAGCAAGGACGCACTCCATGGGTCAATGACGGATCGAGGGCGGCCAGGAATTCGACGCGTCACTCACACAGTCGGTAGCCGCCCCTGCGTTCGGCGATGTCGAAATGGAGATGGTCGTCATGGCTGGCGTCAGCGCCCGGACCGAGCACGGTGGTGAAATGCAGGCAGGCGCCGCCGCGCACGGCGCGCTGGAATGCCTCCTCGATGTTGCCGTCGCCCGCGCGCGGAACGATGCCGATGGGCCCGCGTCCGTCGAATTCGAAGTCCACGACGTCGACGGCATTGCCGATTGAATGCTCCGACATCTTGCCGGTCGGCAGATTGTTGCGGCGGCGGCAGACATAGGTCGAGCCGTGGTTGATGGCCGTCAGGCGCGCTTTTCCGGGAAGCGAAGCGGTTGCCGGCAGGACCACGCCCTCGACCCAGCGGGCGAGCGACAAGGCGGTCTCGCAGCGCATTTCGGTTGCCGGACTGAACGACACCCCCTTGGCGATCTCGGTGATCGCGTAAGGCGCGGTGATGCCGCAACCATTCTCGCCGGTCACAGGCTCCAGCCTGTCAAATGTCACCTGCAGCTTACGCAACTCTGCTTCGCAGCCGGCAAGGGCGGCTTCGCTCTCTTCCGGCGTGGTAATTCCGGGCAGGGGCGCAGGCTTCTGGTCTGCAGCTGCCGCATTCGGAATTTTCGCATTTCCGGGTGCCTTGGCAGCCGGTTCGGGTGCAGTGGCCTGCTCGGGCTTGTCCACCGGAACCGGTCCGTCAGCGGGAAGGTCAAGCCCCGCCAGGGCCACAAACATAAGAGGCATCAGATAAGTCCGGCGCATATCAGCTCCTCGAGGTGCGATCCTGACGGATGTTTCCCACCTAAGAGGGCATATCGCCCCACCAGATCAATAGCTGGTGGCCTGACTTTTCAAGACAGATGGTAACCGTCTGGTTCGGTGAGGCCACTAAAGTGGTTGCGGACCGCGCCACGATGTGAGCGCTGAGAGGCGGGCCGTTTTCTTGAACTGATGGCGATCCATGCGACGCAGGATCCCGGCCAGAAAACGGATTGTCTCCCCAATATATGGCCCTTTGTTGAGCATGATGCATTCGGCGCGCTGGCCCATGGCGGCGTCGGTGACCTCGGCGCGCGACGGCGCCCCGGTCTTGAGCAGGGTTTCCAGCACCTGGGTCGCCCAGACCACCGGGATGTGAGCCGCCTCGCACAGCCACAGGATCTCTTCCTGTGCTTCCGACAGGCGCTCGGCGCCGACTTCCATGGCGAGGTCCCCGCGGGCGATCATGACGGCGACCGGCTGATGCGAGCCGGCCTGAACGATCAGGCGCGGCAGGTTGCGCACGGCGAGCGCGGTTTCGATTTTCAGCAACAGCGGCTGCGGCGGCATGTCGCCGCGATACTGCCTCAGCGCGGCGGTGAGACCGCGGATATCATTCGGCCGCTGCACGAAGGAACAGCCGACAATATCGGCATGGGTTGCGACAAAGGGAAGGACGGCGAGATCGGCGGGGGTCAGATGTTCGATCTCAAGGTCGATTGCCGGGAAATTGATGCCCTTCTCCAGCCTGAGCTTCTTGCCCTTGTCGGCGGCGACCGTCACCTCGAGCACGGCGCCGCCATCGATGATCTCGACAACCCTGGCGCCGATCTTGCCGTCATCAATCCAGACCTGAAGGCCGGCCTGAAGCCTGGTGACGATGTCCGGAAAGGTGATGGTGATCGAGGGCATCCGCTTGTGCTTGCGGCCGGGCCGGGTCATCAGCCGGAACCGGTCGCCGCGAAACAGCCGTGTGCCGGGCTGATCAACGCTTTCGATCCGGCATTTGGGTCCGGCGATGTCCATCAGCACCGGGCAGTGCCGGTTCGCCTTGCTGGAGGACGCGCGAATGTGATCGATCATCGACGCCCATGCCTCGGGTCCGTCATGGGCGCAGTTGATGCGGAAGCAACTGGCGCCGGCTGCTATCAGCTCATCGACGAAACCAGCATCGGTGGCCCCCTGCGGCGGCATGGTCACCATGATGCGGGTGTTGTGCTCGCCCGGGAAGTCGCCGAAAAACAGCTCCTGGTCACGGGTGATCTGCGCCAGTCCGGCGTCAAGCTCGGATGGATCTGGCCAGCTCGCGGGCAGGCCGGACAGGCCGTCAAGTGTTGCCATGACTGCAGCCAGGGACTGGCGGAGATGGGATTCGGCGCGTCCGAGCGAGGACAGTCCGAGCACGGAGAGGCTCGATTGAAGGCCTGTCAGATCGTACTGGCGGGCGGCGAGATAGAAAGCGAGGTTTTCCGCCCCGGTGTGGAACTCCGGCCGGGCAATTTCCGGCTCCCAATCGGCGAAGATTTTGGCGCAGTCGGTCTGAATTCTGGCGATGCTGTCGTTGAGCAGGTCCCGGCAGGCCGCTATTGCACCGGCGTTCGGCGCATTGTGGGTTTGCCCGGAGATGGGGTCTGAGACGGGGGTGCTTGTGTCGCTCACGGCTATCCTTCCGGGCGGGGTGGCCGCCTTCGCACTTGCCACCCGGCCATCAGCCAAAACTGACATCTAGCGAGGGCGGATTTCAGTTTGATGACAGCAGGACACGCACTTTGCCAGTTGTCTTACGAGCCGGCCTTGCCACTGGTTTTTGCCTTGCTGCCGGCTTTCTTGCCGCTCGTCTTGGCCTTTGCAGCGGCTTTTGGTTTTGCCGCAGCCTTTGGCTTGGCAGAAGATTTCGCCTTGGTTTCGGGCTCCGGCATCGGGCTCTCGGGCGGGGCCGGATCGGCCTCATCGACCTCGCGGACGACTTCGAGCCGGACATGCGTCACAAAGGCCGCGATGGCGCCGAGGATGGCGAGCCACGGGGCTGCGAGCGCCACGGCGCCGCCGGCCACCACGCCGAAGGTCAACGGCGTTTCAAACAGGATGTCGCCGTCGGACGCCTTGAGGCGCACCTGGCGGACATTGCCTTCCTTGAGAAGATCCTTGACCTGCTGCACGAGCTGGTTGCCCATGACTTCGATTTCTTCGGTGAAGGTTTTCCTTGTCTTGCTTGTCTGCTCATCCATTGGATTTCTCCCTCGGTGATGATGATGAAGACGTTTCTTGCTACGCCCAAAGGGCGCTGGCGTCCTTGATGCCGATCAAGGTTGCTTCTCTTCACATGGGGTTGAAAAAGGCAAACAGCAATGTGCCCGGGCGATAGCGGCCGCCGCAGTCCCGTGTTTTTTGGAACAAGGCGACGGTCCGCGGGTTATGATTGCTACAGCAAAAAGCGGGGAGCGCATGACAAGATATTTGCAATCAGAGCGGATCATGGGGTGGCTTGCCAAAGGCATCCGCACAGGAAATGCCCATCGGCTGCCCGTGGTCCTTTTCGCGATCCTGACGCTGGGCGTGTATGTGTTCATCGAAATTGCTGAGGAAATGGCGGAGGGCGAGATCCGTCGTATCGACGAGATGCTGTTCCTGAGCCTGCGGGTGGCGGGCGATCCGACGACGCCCCTGGGGCCGCCCTGGTTTCAGGAAACCGCCGTCGAAATCACCGCGATCGGCGGCTATCCGCTCATCATCCTGACGCTTGCTGCGGTCGCCGGATTCTTCATCGTCACCCGACGCTACGGCGCTGCCGCCTATGCGGTGCTGGCGGTCGGCTCGGGCGCGCTTCTGACCCAGACGCTCAAGCAATATTACGGCCGCCCGAGACCTGACCTGGTCGATCACCTGGACACGGTCCACACACTGAGCTTCCCGAGCGGTCATGCCCTGGTGACGACGGTCGCCTATCTGACGATTGCCTCACTGGTGATCGGTTTCCTCGATGATCGCCGGGCGCGGATCTATGTGCTGTCGGTCGCGGTGTTCGTGGCCTTCATTGTTGGTTTCAGCCGTGTCTATGTCGGGGTTCACTGGCCCAGCGATGTCGCCGCCGGCTGGGCGCTGGGCGCCGCCTGGGCGAGCCTTTCCTGGTTGATCCTGCATTTCCTGCATCTTCGCAGCCGCGGCCGCATCAAGCAGGAGAGCGCGCCATGAGCATCGCTTCGAACACGCCGACAGGGTGGCGCGACTGGTTCAAGCCTTTCGCGCGGCTGGGTTATGGCGCCCGCGGCGCGGTGTATCTGCTGCTGGCCTTCTTCGCCCTCAGCGCAGCGCTGACCACCGGCGTCGGCGGTGACGCGGAAGATGCCGTCCGCTTCATCACCCAGTCCACCGCAAGCGCCATCCTGACGCCGCTGTTGATGATCAGTCTTGCCGGCTATTGTTCCTGGCGCATTGTCCAGGCCGTGTTCGATACCGATGATCACGGGTTTACCCCGAAGGGCCTGGCGGTGCGTTCAGGCCTCATCGGGTCGGCTGCGACCTACGGGTTTCTGCTGCTCTACACATTCTCGATCTGGTGGGGTGCGAACCTCGCTTCTGGCGGCGGCTCCAGCGACGGATTTGCCAGCACCGCCGCCGCCTTCATCGGCGCCGGCCCGGTGTCGCTGATTATCGGTTCCGTCTTCGTGATTGTCGGCGTGGCGCATATCTGGAAAGCCATCGCCCGCAAGTACCGCAAATATATCGACGCGTCCGAGGCCATCATGAAATGGATCGACATTGCCGCGATCGGCGGATTGTGCGCGCGCGGCGTCATATTCCTGATCATCGCCTTCCTGTTTCTCCGGCGCGGGTTTGCAGGCCAGCAGGAGGATGCAAGCCTCTCGGATGCGCTCGGCTTCATCGCCGGACTGCCGTTCGGCTCCTTTCTGCTGGGCGCGACCGGCGTGGGCTTCCTGCTGTTTTCGATCTATTCATTTTCGGAAGCGGTCTGGCGGCGGGTCAATGTCGACATCGGCTGAGTGCACAAGCCTCAGTGAACGGCGCGCCAGGTCCTGGTTCAGGCGGTCCCGCCGCGCGGCCTCGGGCTGGAACAGGATTGCCTCGATCACGAGGCGGTCCGGTACGGCGCTGTCCTGACGGGGAAGTGAAATGCTTGCCGCCTCGCTCAAGCCGAGGCAGGCCAGCCCGCGCACGGTCTGCAACGACAGGCATTGGCCCACCATCCCCTCCATCGGCCGTTGCGTGATGATGGCGGATTGAGATGGCGTGTCACTGATGCGGTAGCGCAGGCGCGTGTTCAGGGTCACGAGACTGGCGTCGATGTCCTCGCAGAACACCACGACTGCAATGTCGAGCTTGTGCTTGAGGATCTGACGAACCGGATCGGCCAGCGTCTGCCGACGGTCATACATCGTTTCAAGGATTGCAAAATCCTTGCTGGTCAATGTGCATGTCTGATTTTTCCACATGGCGGAACTCCGGGCGCGCCGGCTCTGAGGGCGCGCGTGATGGGTCAGGGAGAACACTCGCCCCTGCACCGGAATTCATCCGATGCAGGGGAGTGGACCCTGTCAGGAGAAACACTCCCACCGGATGTGAAAACCCCAACCGCCATTCGGTCATTGCGCTGCAGCGGGCTGTCTGGCTTGCATGACTTGGACCACGGTCAGATCGTGGATCTTGCCGGTGCGCGCCGCAAAACTGATGGACTGGCCGGCTTTCAGGCCGATCAAGGCCGTGCCGACAGGCGTGGTGATCGAGATGCGCCCCGCTTCGATGTCGGCATCTCCCGGATAGACCAGCGTCACCGTCTTTTCCGGATTGCCGTCGACCGTGTAGGTCACAGCTGATCCCATGCGGACAATCGCGGTATCCAGGGATGTGTCGCTGACGATACGGGCGCGGTCGATTTCCGCGCTGAGGTTTGCTGCGATCTCGGGGCTGCGCTGCGCGAAAGCGGCGGCTATGTTGCTCAGGCGATTGTAGTCGCTTTCGCAAATCGTGATTCTGGGCTTGCGCCGGGCGGTCTGTTGCATTGGGGAGTCCACGTCGTCGTGCTGTCCCGGCCGGGGGCGGAACGGGTGCAGGTGAAAGGTGATTTTCTGGATTTAACGCCGTCAGATGCGGATTATTCGAAATGCCGGTTGGCAGGTCTTTATGTTCGCATGACTGTCCCCGCGGTCCGGGGCGTTAACGGCCGAACCGAGGGTCAGATTTCCGCGATGGGAAAGGCCCTGAAAAAACGAGCAATGTGGGTTCGGTACATCTTCATCACCAAAATGTGGGATAAGCCCGCGCCGATGTCAAGGCGCCCGTTACTGCTGGTCCGTCCATGAGACTGCCGGCCCCCGTCATCCCACTTGAAGCGACACCCCGCCTGCGCTATGGGTTTGTCATGACGATGCACGCAGCACAGAACAATTGGTGGTGGGTCCGCTCCTAGGCGGCCTTGACCACGCGTGTGCGTTTAAGATCAACAAGCCGCCCGGGACCGAAAAGGTCCGGCGGCTTTTTTGTTTGCCCGCCGGACAATTGGACACCGGAACGGTTCAAACGGAGCTTTGAAATGGGCACGACTGTACTTTCGGACGGCGCAGCGCAGTATGTCACGCGTGGCGGTGTTTTGGTAACCCGGCGGCGGCGCGAAACCCCTTATGCGGACGCGGTCTCGGATTACGTCGATGCGCTCGACAGCCGGCGCGGGGCGGTGTTTTCATCGAATTATGAATATCCGGGCCGCTATACCCGCTGGGACACGGCCGTGGTCGATCCGCCGCTGGGGATCTCCTCGCAAGGCCGCCGCCTGACCATCGAGGCGTACAACGGCCGGGGCGAAGCGCTGCTGTCCATTCTTGAGAAGCGCCTCACGGGCCATGCGGAGTTTGCGGTCTCGTCGCGCGAAGCACGCCGCATCGAGATCGACATCGCGGAACCGGACCGGATCTTCTCCGAGGAGGAGCGGTCGCGGGCGCCGACGGTGTTTTCGGTGCTCAGGGTCATTGTCGACCAGTTCCACTCCGAGGAAGACGGGAATATCGGGTTCTACGGCGCCTTCGGCTACGATCTGGCGTTCCAGTTCGATGCCGTGCCGCCGAAACTCACCCGCGCGCAGGACCAGCGCGACCTGCTGCTGTTCATGCCGGACGAGATCCTGGTGGTCGACCACCATGCCGCCAAGGCCTGGATCGACCGCTATGATTTCGCGCTTGACGGTGTGACCACCGAAGGCCGCGACGCGGACATTGCGCCGGAGCCGTTCCAGCCTTCCGACCGGGTTCCACCGCGCGGCGACCACTCACCGGGCGAATATGCCGAACTCGTCAAGCGCGCCAAGGAAAGCTTCAAGCGCGGCGACCTGTTCGAGGTGGTGCCGGGGCAGACCTTCTTCGAGCGTTGCGAGGCGCGTCCCTCCGAGATCAGCCGGCGGCTCAAAGCCATCAACCCGTCGCCCTATTCGTTCTTCATCAATCTGGGGCAGCAGGAATATCTCGTCGGCGCCTCGCCTGAGATGTTCGTGCGCGTCAATGGACGGCGGATCGAGACCTGCCCGATTTCCGGCACCATCAAGCGCGGCGACGACGCGATTTCCGATTCCGAGCAGATCCTCAAGCTGCTGAATTCGAAGAAGGACGAATCCGAACTGACGATGTGTTCGGATGTCGACCGCAACGACAAGAGCCGGGTGTGCGAACCCGGATCGGTCAAGGTGATCGGCCGCCGCCAGATCGAGATGTATTCGCGACTCATCCACACGGTCGATCATATCGAGGGGCGCTTACGCGACGGCATGGACGCATTCGACGGGTTCTTGAGCCACGCCTGGGCAGTCACCGTCACCGGCGCGCCAAAACTCTGGGCGATGCGGTTTCTCGAAAACAACGAGAAGAGCCCGCGCGCCTGGTATGGCGGGGCGGTCGGCATGGTCGGCTTCAACGGCGACATGAACACCGGTCTGACGCTCAGGACGATCCGGATCAAGGACGGCATCGCCGAGGTCCGCGCCGGTGCCACGCTGCTGTTTGATTCAAACCCCGAAGAGGAAGAGGCCGAAACCGAACTCAAGGCCTCGGCGATGCTCTCGGCGATCCGCGACGCGCGGCTCGGCAATGCCGGTTCCGCCGGACGGGTGACCGCGAAGGTGGGCGAGGGGGTCTCGATCCTGCTGGTCGATCACGAGGATTCCTTCGTTCATACGCTCGCCAATTATTTCCGCCAGACCGGGGCCAAGGTCACCACCGTCCGCTCGCCGGTGGCTGATGATGTCTTCGATCGTATCGCGCCTGACCTGGTGGTGCTGTCCCCGGGGCCGGGCAGTCCGAAGGACTTCGACTGCGCCGCCACCATCAAGAAGATCCGCGCCCGCGAGCTGCCGGTGTTCGGCGTCTGCCTCGGCCTGCAGGCGCTGGCGGAAAGTTTTGGCGGATCCTTGCGGGAGCTGGCGGTGCCGGTGCACGGCAAGCCGTCGCGGATCCGGGTGTCGCCCAACGGCATCATCTTCTCGGGTCTTGCCAAGGAGGTTACGGTCGGCCGCTACCATTCGATCTTTGCCGACTATGCCACCATGCCCAAGGAATTTCGTGTTACCGCTGAGACCGACGACGGGGTTATCATGGCGATCGAGCATGAGAGCCTGCCGGTTGCGGCGGTGCAGTTTCATCCCGAGTCGATCATGACGCTCGGTCAGGATGCGGGCATGCGGATGATCGAGAATGTGGTGGCGCATATGGCGCTTCGGAAAAAGGTGGAAGCGGCATGACACAGATCCTCAAGAGGCATACGGTTTCAATACCCGCACTGCTGGCCAGCCTGGTGCTCAGCCTGTCGGTCAGCATTGCGCCGGCCTGGGCGCAGACGGATGAGGCGCTTGACCAGGGCCGGCAGCTGGTCGAGACCAATTGCGGCTCCTGCCACGGGGTCGGCGCGGCCGATGCCAGCCCGCATCAGGAGGCGCCGCCGTTCCGCAATCTGACCGACAGCTTCCCGATGGATGCGCTGGAGGAGGCCTTTGCCGACGGCCGGATCTATTCCGGCCATCCCGACATGCCCGAATTCATCGCCACGCCGGAACAGGTTGACGCGATCATCGCCTACATCGCCTTCCTGCAGGAATAGGCCGGTGCCGCAGGCTTCCAAAATCGTCCGCCGGCTGGCCTTCTGGTCAATCCCGCTGGCCTTCGGCGTGATGGGGCTGAAATTCGTCGCCTGGCATGTGACCGGTTCGATCGCGCTCTATTCCGACGCGCTCGAATCCATCGTCAACGTGATTGCCGCGCTCGCTGCCTTCTTCGCCATCGGCTATGCGCAGAAACCCGCCGATACCGGGCACCCCTACGGACATCACAAGGCGGAGTATTTTTCCGCCGTTCTCGAAGGCGTGCTGATCGTGGTGGCCGCCCTCTTGATCGTCAACGAGGCGGTGGGCGGGCTGCTGGAGCCCAAGCGCATCGAGGCGCCGGGGCTCGGCCTTGCGATCAACGGCTCGGCGGCGATTATCAATGCGATCTGGGCCATGGTGCTGCTGCGCTTTGGCCGCCGGTACCGGTCGCCGGCGCTGCAGGCTGATGGAAACCATATCCTGTCGGATGTGGTCACCTCGGTGGGCGTGATCGCCGGCCTCGGCCTGGCGCTCGCCTTCGACCAGCCGCGGCTCGATCCGCTGCTGGCGCTGATCGTCGCCTGCAACGTGCTGTGGCAGGGCTGGAAGGTGATCGCCTCCTCCGTTGACGGGCTGATGGACCGGGCGATCGATCCGGCCGATGAGAGCCGCATCCAGGACATCATCAGGGCCGAGGCCAACGGCGCCATCGAGGCCCATGACATCCGCACCCGGATGGCCGGGCGGGTGTCCTTCGTTGAGTTCCACCTGGTGGTGGACGGCCGCATGAGCGTGGAAGAATCACACCGGATCTGCGACCGGCTCGAAACCGCACTCAAGCAGGCGGTGGACGGCGTGCAGGTCATCATCCATGTCGAACCCGGCCACAAGGCCAAGGATGAGGGCGTTGTGCTGGGGTAGGCGGGTGCCCGGATCAGGAGCCAGCGAAGCTGGTCAGCCGCCAAACCGCTCCAGCGCCTGGCGAAACACATCGGCATCGACATTGCCGCCGGAGATGGTGACGATCACATCCTCGCCTTCGATCTCGCCCGAATGAAAAAGCGCTGCCGCGAGCGCCACGGCGCCGCCGGGTTCGGCCACCAGCTTGAGCCGGGAGAAGGCAAGCGCCACGGCGTGCATCGCCTCATCCTCTGTGACCACCAGCCCGGGACCGGCAAGCCGCGACAGGATCGGGAATGTCATGGCGCCGGGTTGCGGGGTCAGGATGGCGTCGCAGAGCGAGCCGGACTGGCGGTCGTTGCGCTCGATTGCCCCTGAGGCGAGGCTGCGGGCCATGTCGTCAAAGCCTTCGGGCTCCGCCGGGCGGACCCGCAGGCCAGGCGCATCGGACTCGAGCGCCAGCGCGATGCCGGAGGCAAATCCACCGCCGCCGCAGCAGACGAGCACATCGGCATGGCCGATGCCTTCCTCCCGGGCCTGTTCGGCGATTTCCAGCCCGCATGTGCCCTGGCCTGCAATCACCATTGCATCGTCAAAGGGCTTGATCAGCGTCAGACGGCGCTCGGCCAGGATGCCCGCGCTGATCGCATCGCGATCCTCGGTCGCGCGATCATAGAGCACCACTTCGGCGCCCAAGGCCCTCGTGTTGTCGATCTTCATCTGCGGGGCGTCGGACGGCATGATGATGACTGCGGGCACGCCATGCCGGCTTGCTGCCAGCGCCACGCCCTGCGCATGATTGCCGCTTGAGAAGGCCAGCACCCCATGCTTCCGGACGTCAGCGTCCATCGCCGAGACCGCCGACCAGCCGCCGCGGAACTTGAAACTGCCGGTGTGCTGCAGGCATTCGGGCTTGACCCAGACCCGACGTCCGGCGATCTCGTCGAGGAACGGGGAGTTCAGCAATGGCGTGCGCCGGACATGGCCCTCAAGCCGGTCATTTGCCGCACGGATCATCTCGATGTTCATCTGGTTTTCCCCTCTCAAATCGCCTGGCGCAATGCTATCCACGCCGTGGCTGCATCTCCAGATCTATCTGACGGCGCGTGAGATCCTGCACCACAAAAAAACGCCGCGTGATGATGATCACGCGGCGTCTGTCATTGCGAGATAACGGACGTCGCTCAGGCGGCGTGGCCATACAGCCTGTTGCTGACCAGCGGGGTGCCGTCGAGGCGGTGCATGGTCTTGGCGATGGCCAGGACGCCGAGATCGACCAGCGGCTCAAGCAGGATAACCAGCATGTAGGCCGCGCCGAAGGCGGCGATCTGCGCCAGGTTCTCGGCGCCGAAGCCATGGCCGTAGAGCGCCCAGAACCCGACCCACATGACGATGCCGCCCTGGTAGCTGGTCGACAGCGCCAGGGCCTGCTTGTAGGAGACGTCCTTGTAGGCTGTGCCTGCGGGGATGATCCGCTTGGCGATCAGCGACATGGCGTAGAGCGGCACCAGCAGCGTGGTGACGTTCATGCCGTATTGCGGCAGGTCGAAAGGCGCGAAGAATACGCCCTGCGCGAGAAGTCCCAAGGCTAGGCCGATCGCGGCGGGACCGGCGCCAAACAAGAGATAGAGCGTCGAGCCAAGGATCAGGTGGACTTCCGAGACGCCGACGGCGTGGTGCGGAAACACCTCGAAAAAGATAAACACCAGCATGGTGGTGAACACCGAACGGGTCGCCAGCGCCGCAACGCCGCCGTCCTTGGTGATCGTGTCCATCGACATCTTCAGGGTAAGTCCGGCAGCAGCGGCAGCCGTTGCGTAGCTCAGGACAATTTTCGCGCCGTCGACGACGCCAGGTTCAATATGCATGTCAAAGCCCTTTCTGCACCCATCGTGCAAGAGGTTGGAGTTGGACGCCGCGACTGCGGCTGCCATAGTCCGGGCAGGTCTCCTGGCTCGCGCTTCATCACCGTCATCCGCCTTCCCGGTCTGACTCAGTGGCATCATGGATGCGGCTCACGCTCACAGTTGCGAGGGCAGCCACGGATCGGGCCCTTTTTCAGGTCATCCCTACCGTGTTCCCCTTTAATCCCGAAGGCTTGGTCTTCATGGAACCCGAACCGCCTGAGATTATTTCGCGGCACACGGGATAGCAATCTGAAAATACGACGGTTTGCGGCGCAGGTCGGGTCTTGCACCACAATCGGGAGCGAGTTGCTTGGCGCGGCTGCCGGTCACGACGTTAAGCCTGTTTGCTGCGCTGCGGCAGGAAATGGTCCTTCCGCCTTGACAAGGCCGCAATTATCAGGCCTAAGGACGGCAACTGGATAGGGGCCAATCGGCCGCTGCACGCGTCTTCGTTGATTAGCGTGTTCTGACTTCCCCTGACGTCCACCCTTGAATTTTCGCGTCGGCCAGCGGCGATGCGCCCAACCCGAACTCCCCCGATTGCGGTTCGTCCGCAGCCAGGGGACCATTTGTGATCGGGCATGATCCGCGATTGGCGGCGCTGAGGCGCACGCCCCCGACGTATGCCCAAAACTTCGAAAGATATTCCATGACTTTTTCCGAACTCGGCCTGTCCAAGGCCCTTCTCGATACGCTTGACGGTCTCAACCTGACCACGCCGACACCGATCCAGGTGCAGGCGATTCCGCTGGTGCTTGAAGGCCGCGACGTGATCGGCCTCGCGCAAACCGGCACCGGCAAGACCGCGGCCTTCGCGCTGCCGATCCTGCACCGCATGGCGCCCGGCAAGAAAGCCGCGCCGAAGAAGGCCCGTGTGCTGATCCTGGCGCCGACCCGCGAACTCTCCTCCCAGATTGCCCGGAGCGTCAAGGATTATGGCCGCAAGCTGCACCTGACCTCGACGGTCGTGGTTGGCGGCGTGTCGATCAAGCCGCAGATCAAGGCGCTGGCTTCCGGCGTCGACATTCTCATCGCCACCCCGGGCCGCCTGATGGATCTCATCGAGCAGCGCGCCGTGTCGCTCAATGAAGTTGAAGTCGTCGTGCTTGACGAGGCCGACCAGATGCTCGACATCGGCTTCATGCCGGCGATCAAGCGCATTCTTGCCATGACCCCGCAGGATCGCCAGACCCTGCTGTTCTCGGCCACCATGCCCAAGGAAATCCGCGAGCTCTCCTCGCGTCACCTCAAGAACCCGACCGAAGTGTCGGTGATCCCCGCCAAGAAGACCGCCGACCGCGTCGACCACACCGTCATGCACATGCAGACGCCCGCCAAGATGGGCGCGCTGGCGAGCCTGATCCGCGACCGCAAGGGCGAGCGCGTGATCGTGTTCACCCGCACCAAGCGCGGCGCCGACAAGGCCACCAAGCGGCTTGAAGCCGACGGTATTTCGGCCGCCGCCATTCACGGCAACAAGTCGCAGGGCCAGCGCGAGCGCGCCCTTGCAGGCTTCCGCGCCGGCACCGTGCCGGTGCTGATCGCCACCGACATCGCCGCCCGCGGCATCGACGTGCCGGGCGTGAGCCTGGTGGTCAATTACGAACTGCCCAACGTTCCGGAAGTCTATGTCCACCGCATCGGCCGCACCGCGCGTGCGGGTGCTGCGGGCACGGCCGTGACCTTCTGTGCCCCGGACGAACGCTCGCTGCTGCGCGACATCGAAAAGATGCTCAAGGTGGAAATCCAGGTCGAGAAGGCGCCGGAAGGCACCTATGTCGATGCGCTGGCCGATCCCGATGGCGATTTCGCGCCGCTCAACCGCACCCAGCGTCCGCGCCAGGGCGCTCGCCCGCAAGGCGCCAAGCCGCAGGGCCAGGGCCGCAAGCCCGCTCAAGGCCAGGGCCGGGGCGGAAAGCCGGGCCAGGGCCGTGCGCCGGGCGAAGGCCAGCAGGCCGGCAAGCCCGGGGCCAACCGGCACCATCCGGCGGCAGCCGGCGCCAACCAGAATGGCGATCAGCCCGCCAAGCCGCGCCGCAGCCGTCGCGGCAGCGATCGCCGCCCGCGGCCCGAGCAGGGCGGCGACAAGGCTGTCGCATAAGGCGAACAGGCTTTCGCCTGATCTGAAGCGGACCTGATCAAGGACCGGCTTCACAGACCCAATATCCGGACGGCGCAGCGTTTTCACGCTGCGCCGTCTGTCTGTTTCAGGGCTCGTTTCCGTTTGCGCCATTGTTTCGCGGGCCGGATCGTACTATCTGGCAAGCATACGAACCACACGGAGACGGCTTATGAGCGACGACGACGACAAGACGACAGAACTGCCGCTGGGCAAGGAAGCGGAAGCCAACCTGTTCAAATCGCGCTCGATCTTCATCTATGGCGGCATCACCCAGGAACTGGCGCACAAGGTCTGCGCGCAGCTTGCGGCCCTTGCCGCGGCCAGCGACGACGACATCCGGATCTTTGTCAATTCACCCGGCGGCCATGTCGAATCGGGCGATTCGATCCATGACATGATCGGCTTCATCAAGCCCAAGGTCTGGATCATCGGCACCGGCTGGGTCGCTTCGGCCGGCGCGCTGATCTATGTCTCGGTGCCGAAAGAGCAGCGCCTGTGCCTGCCCAACACCCGCTTCCTGCTGCACCAACCCTCGGGCGGCACCCGCGGCATGGTCTCCGACATCGAGATCCAGGCGCGCGAAATCATCAAGATGAACGCCCGCCTCAACGCCATCTTCGCCAAGGCCACCGGCCAACCGGTCGAAAAGATTGCCGCCGACACCGACCGCGATTACTGGCTGTCGGCCGAGGACGCCAAGACCTATGGCCTGGTCGGCAGGATCATCACCAGCCAGAGCGAAATCTGAATCAAAGCTGAGGCTGATCGATCATGCCCCCGCCCGGGAAACCCGGCGGGGGCATTTCTGTCAGTGCTCTTTCGATTTGTGTTTCTTGGCCTGCTTGACCATCTTGCCGAAGGCCTTGTCCTTGGAGCGGCGCTGGGCGAGGCTCGCGGTATTGTGCCGGTCTTCGGCCAGCAGCTTGCGCCAGCGCGCCAACCGCGCCGCGTCGATCTCGCCGGCCTTGAGCGCGGCCTGTACGGCGCAGCCGGGCTCGCTCATATGTCCGCAATCGTTGAAGCGGCAGCGCGTCGCCAGTTCATCGAGATCGGAAAACACTTCCGCTACACCCGCTTCGGCGTCGGTCAGCTGCAGCTCGCGCACGCCCGGCGTGTCAAGCACGGCGCAGCCGTCGGGCAGGATGTGCAGCTGGCGGTGCGAGGTGGTGTGGCGGCCCTTGGCGTCATCCTCGCGGATGGCCTGGGTGGCGGCCGATTCCGTGCCCGACAGCGCGTTGGTGAGCGTCGACTTGCCGACGCCGGACGAGCCCAGGAACGCCACGGTCTGGCCCGGCTTGCACCAAGGCGCGAGCCTTTCCCGCGGCTCGTCGCTCTTGGCGTTGAGCGTCAGCACCACGACATCCTTCGAGATCGTCTGCGCCTGTTCGACATAGATGGCTGGATCGGCGCAGAGATCGGATTTGGTCAGCAGCACCACCGGCGTGACGCCGGCATCGAACGCCAGCGCGATGTAGCGCTCGAGCCGCGCCATGTTGAAATCGAGGTTGCAGGAGGTGACGACGAAGGCGGTGTCGAGATTGGCGGCGATCAGCTGGATCGAGCGGTCATGGCCCGCCGCACGGCGCTTGATCAGGCTCTTGCGCGCGAGCAGCCGGCTGGCGCTGGGGAGGGCGTGGTCGAGCAGCAGCCAGTCGCCCACGGTGGCGTCGGCGCGCGGCGGCACCATCATGTCGATGGTCTCGCCCAGCACCCTGAGCCCGCTGCGATGCACCTCGGTGACCCTCACAGGCGGGGTGGCGCTCATCTCGTCGACGCTGATCTGCTGGGCGAAGAAATTCTGCCAGCCGATCCTTTGCAACACCGGGATCTCGCGCTTCGGGGTCGTGGCGGCAGCCGGCATGAGGGCCGGGTCATCAGGCGTCATCAAGTGTGGCTTTCATGCTGGTCCCAAGGCCTGCGTTCGGATCAGGGCGGCGGCACCCGCTGTCATCCCGGTGAGGACAGGCCTATAGGATAGCATCTGACTTGACCGATCCGGAAACCGATTCTGCCGCTACTGCATAATTCCTTAGATCGGAATCGATTTAAGGAGAAAATCATGCAGCAGCTTTAAGGCCTACTGCGACCTTTGTGCGTTTGGTCAAACGCACGGCGCAGTAGCGGCGATGCGGCGAGAAATTTGCGAGGCTTGTATGGCAATCCCGACACTTGAAACCGAACGGCTGCGGCTGAGACCCATGACCATGGCGGACTGGCCCGCCTATGCGGGCCTGATGATGTCGGACCGCGCCGTCCACATGGAGGGCCCGCACACGCTTTCGGGCGCCTGGGGCATGTTCTGCCACGACATGGCGCAATGGCAATTGCTCGGCTGCGGCGCGCTGATGATCGACGATCGGCAGAGCGGGGAATGCCTGGGCCAGGTCGGCATCAATTCCGGGCCGCTGTTTCCCGAGCACGAACTCGGCTGGCTGGTCTATCCGGGCTTCGAGGGCAAGGGCTATGCCTTCGAGGCGGCAATTGCTTTGCGTGACTGGGGGTTTGGCCCGCGCGGGCTCAAGACGCTGGTGAGCCACATCGACCCCGACAACCACCGCTCGCGCAAACTGGCAGAACGGCTGGGCGCGGTGCTGGAACTGGATGCCGACCGGCCGGGGCCGGAGGTGCTGGTGTACCGGCACAAGGGGTGAGGGCGGAGGGCGCGGCCTTTTCCCCTCCCCCTTGAGGGGAGGGGTCAGGGGTGGGGGTATGCCTCTGCATTGACCTGATGTGACATCTTGTTCGCCTTCGGCGAAATACCCCCACCCGGATCGCCTGCGCTGCGCTTGTCTCTCCGACCTCCCCTCAAGGGGGAGGTGGGGGCCGGTGGGTGCGTCCTCCGATCTCCCCCCTTGCGGGGAGATGCCCGACAGGGCAGAGGGGGGCCTGGTCCGGGTCCGGTGTCTGCGGCGTCACCCCCCTCTGTCACCTGCGGTGACATCTCCCCCGCAAGGGGGGAGATTGGGGCGAGCCACGGGTCTCGCCCGTCCATCGGACCCCGCCGCAAGGGGGGAGATTGGGGCGTTCCGCACGCCAAATCCCCCGCGCGCGAAAACTCGCCGGCGGGCCTGGTCTCGTCTCTCCGGCGACGCCGGAATGCGGGGCGCACGACTGGCGTGCCCGAATGGAATACTAGGGTGTGGCTTTGGCTCGCTTGCGCGCGCCCCGCCGGCTTGGGGCCTGCCGCCTTCCGGGCGGCGGGCTGATCCCGGATCGTGGACAGTTCACGCATCCCCGGACGGCTCGTCTTGCTCGGCGTGACCGCTGCCGAGCCCGTCCTTGCAGGGGCGCCCTGGCTCGACGCCGGGGCCGGAACGCCGGTGCGGGCCGGCGCCAGATCCGTTCCGGCATACGCCGGGGTGTCCGTGTCCTCGTCCGTCCGGCCACGCGGTTCGGCCCCGCACGCCCGGACATCACCGCCTCCCGCCGGACCGGGCTCCGTCACCCCGGCCCATCCGTGCTGGCGGAAGGTGGGATGAGTATGGCATGGGCGCGGAAGGCGGGGATAAAATGGGGGTGGATTCTGGCTAAGGGGTTGGGAGTGTTGGGGGTAGGGTGGGGGAACGTGCACACTTTTGGGCACGATTTGTGCGGCCTCCGATCTCCCCCCTTGCGGGGGAGATGCCCGACAGGGCAGAGGGGGGTCTTGATCCGGGTGCGGTGCTTGCGGCGTCACCCCCCTCTGTCACCTACGGTGACATCTCCCCCGCAAGGGGGGAGATCAGAGGCCGCGTGGCCAATTGAAACCACAGAGAATACGGGCTTTATTAATGCATCTTGGTCAATCGGTTGGAGGCGCCCATTTCCATTGTCAGCATGACGGATGCCAAGGCCGGGTTCGCGGCGCTGGTCGATGAGGCGGCCGCGGGTAAGTTCATCACCATCACCCGGCATGGCAAACCAGCCGCGGTTCTGGTTAGCGTCGAAGCTGCGGCAGCGGCGCGGAAAGCCATGACCAAGCCGCACGCCAATTTCGGAGAGTTCCTGATGTCGTTTCCGGGCGATAGCGGTCAGTAAAGGCATTATGGATTGGATGAGCCTCTTCCAACCAACTCGCTGAAAGATGGTGGCTCAATGTTATCGCTCCCGTGGCCAGGCGAGGGTCGGAACAGTGCATTCAAAATCAACCCGCGCTCTTCCTTTGAAGCAGCCTGTTGGGCAATGAGCATGAAATAGGTATCCATCATGGTTTGCCGCTGTCTCGCGTCATCATGCAATACCAAAGATCGTGTATTGAATCTTACAACTAACCTGATAACCCAAAGGTACAAGACTAGCGGAAATGTGATTACGACAAGGCGGCTGAGGGTTGCGACGGTTAACTGTGTATTTGTGGCGTCGAGCGGAATTCCATCAGTGGCCGCATCGCCTATATGTTTCAGAACGGCGAGCAATTTGTCTAAGTTCCAAAACCCTGCGACGGGTATTACTAACAGAAATACAACCAAAACTGCGGTAGAAATCAGAAAAGCTAGCCAGCTGTCATTGCCTCTATCTGTCCAGAGTTTTCGGGTTTCCGTTCCCCGGACGTCCTCAATGATAGCCTCTTTGAATGCTGCAATATTTTTTTCTGTTACAGCAAAATTATCTATGCTTTTTGTCGATTTTTCTTCTAGTGCATTTATTACCTTAGTTATATTTCCAAGTCTATCTATGAGTTTATTTGTTGTTTTTTCTAAATTTTCTCTTTGTTTTTCAGTTTCTTTTCGAATATTGATCTCATCATTTTGTATTCTCAAAATGTGGTCATTCATTAATTTCAATTGTTCAGAGGCGTGAGCGATAACGTCTTTCCCGGATTTCTCAAAGTTCTGCAGCGATTCTGACATGCTGGCTTGACTAGAGAATTCAACTTCCTGCATAGATTTCCAGCTCACATAGCTCGAAATTTCAATTGTGATGGCTAATCCAAATTTGGATTGTGCCAAATTTGGCATAGATTGCGCAGCAAAAGCTGTCTCAGCGAAGAGTGCTGCTATTAATGCGATTGCAATTTCAATAGGTGCGACAATCGGATGATTTTTCAATACGCTATCCAATCGAGCGGTGAACTCACGGACAGCATCATCTCGAAGAGGAGGTAGCTCCCCATTATTGTCCAGATGATCTTTGATTTGAGCAACGATGTTACGTAGGTGGTCTTCATTTTGTGGAAGTAGATCGTAAGCGATTTTAACCAATCTTGCGTATGCACGTAGGTCGGCATAAGGAATATTTGCAATCTCATTTCCCTCGTGCGTCACCGAAGAGTACGAAAATGGAAAATTGACAATCTCGAACGTTTGTCTGTCCACGGTTTATGCCCCCAAATCCAAACCAATAATTATTAAACCTGCAATGTCACAATCACAAGCTGTGTACAACGCCACCCCCTTGCCAACCCACCCCACCCATTGTATCTAGCCATCATGTCCAAGACCACGCGCCCCTCCGACACCCCCTTCGCCCGCTTCACCGCGGCGGTGGCGTCGCATGCGCGGCTTGGCGGCCTGCTTCTTCTCGCGCTTAGCGGCGATCGCCGGGCTCGTTGAGGAGCGTCCGGCGGTCGGAACCGCCGTCTGACGCGCGACCCCGCTCCTCTCTCGACTTTACATTTTTTCCTGAATGCAACATGACGGCCTGAGGCCGGTTGACGTCGCAACACACGCGGCTCCCGGGATATGGGCCAGGAAACGAGAGACAACCATGACCGCACACATGTCATCCGGACCGAAGGGCATGCCGAAGGCAGCCGAAAAGTACCACGCCTATCCGCTGATCGATCTTCCCGACCGGGCCTGGCCGTCCAGGCGCATCGAAAAGGCGCCGATCTGGTGCTCGGTGGATTTGCGCGACGGCAACCAGTCGCTGATCAATCCGATGGGGCATGACCGCAAGGCGCGGATGTTCCAGCTGCTCATCGACATGGGTTTCAAGGAAATCGAGATCGGGTTTCCCTCGGCCTCGCAGACCGATTTCGACTTTGCCCGCTGGTGCGTCGAACAGGGCGGCGTGCCCGACGATGTATCGCTGCAGGTGCTGGTGCAGTGCCGGCCGGAGCTGATCACGCGGACCTTCGAGGCGCTGGAAGGCGCGCACCGGCCGATCGTGCATTTCTACAATTCGACGTCTGAGCTGCAGCGCCGCGTGGTGTTCGAGAAGGACGTCGCCGGCATCAAGCAGATCGCGGTCGATGCGGCGAAGATGGTCAAGGAAATGGCGGAGAAGGCGGGCGGCGATTTCCGCTTCGAATATTCGCCCGAAAGCTTCACCGGCACCGAGCTGGAAGTGGCGCTCGAAATCTCCAATGCGGTGATCGGGATCATTCAGCCGACGCCCGACAACAAGCTGATCCTCAACCTGCCCTCGACGGTGGAGATGGCGACGCCCAACATCTATGCCGACCAGATCGAATGGATGTGCCGGCACATCGACAACCGCGAGAACGTGCTGATCTCGCTGCACCCGCACAATGACCGCGGCACCGGCATCGCGGCGACCGAACTCGGGCTGATGGCGGGCGCCGACCGGGTCGAGGGCACCTTGTTCGGCAATGGCGAGCGCACCGGCAATGTCGACGTGGTGGCGCTCGCGCTCAACATGTTCACCCAAGGCGTGGATCCGCAATTGGACTGCTCGGACATCGAGCGGATCAAGGCGGTGTATGAATATTCCAACGAGATGAAGATCCCCGAGCGGCATCCCTATGTCGGCGAACTGGTCTACACGGCGTTTTCCGGCTCGCACCAGGACGCGATCAACAAGGGCATGAAGGCGATCCGCAAGGCCAACAAGCCGGACTGGGAAGTGCCTTACCTGCCGATCGACCCGCGCGATGTCGGCCGCTCCTACGAGGCGATCATCCGCATCAACTCGCAATCGGGCAAGGGCGGCATCGCCTATATCCTGAAGGAGGATTACGGGCTCGACCTGCCGCGGGCGCTGCAGGTGGAGTTCCGCGAGGAGATCCAGCGCATCACCGACGAGGAGGGCGTGGAGCTTCCGCCCAAGCGGATCTATGAGAGCTTCATGCAGCTCTATGTCAACCAGCCCGGCGCGCGGCTCGGCTTCGTCGATCACCACACCCATACCGATCCCAACAACAAGGGTATTCGCATCGTCTCCGCCGAGATCACCGACAATGGCGAGACCAAGCGCATCGAGGGCCGCGGCACCGGGCCGATCGACGGCTTCGTCAATGCGCTGGCGACCTATCTCGGCATCGAGCTGACGGTGGCCAACTATTCCGAGCACTCGCTGCAGCACGGCTCCAATGCGGCCGCCATCTGCTACATGCAGATGGAAACGCCGACCGGCAAGCTTTATGGCGCGGGCGTCAACACCAACATCGTCGCGGCCTCGCTCGAGGCGGTGGTGTCGGCGGCCAACCGGGCGCTCATGGCAAAGGGCTGACAGGAAACGACCGCCGCGCCTCAAGGTGCGGTGCAGACTGCTGACAACCCGCAGCGCCAGGTTCCTGTCGTTTGTGGTGGCAGGATATCAGCAACCGTCATGCCGGCGAAAGCCGGCATCCAGCGCGATCAAGTCCTTGATCGCAAGAGACTCTTCCGCGGCGCGGACGCGCCGTGGCTGGATTCCGGCGCGGGGGCCGGAATGACGGAGCCTGGGGGATCGCCCATCCCCGGCAGGATTTTGTCAACAGGCTGCGCCGCGCCTATCCGGCGCGGCGGTTTGTATCGCGCATGGGAGGGAAGCGTCATGACCGGACTTCACTTGGAGATCTCAGGGCCAGAAACCGGCGCGCCGCTGGTGCTGCTGCATGGCTTTGGCGGTGACGGCTCGGCCTGGGATGCGGTGAGGGCAGCGTTGCCCCGGACGCTGCGCGTGATCACCATCGATCTGCCTGGCCATGGCGGCTCGCTTGATGCCGAGGGCCGTGGCGGCGCGGGGAGGATGGCGAAGGCCATTCTTGCCGGTCTCGATGCGGCGGGGGTCCCGGAGTTCCATCTCGCCGGGCATTCGATGGGTGGGGCGGTGGCGGCGCTGATCGCCATGCGGGCGGGCGACCGCGTCAAGTCGCTGACGCTGGTGGCGCCGGGCGGCATGGCGCGCGAGATCAATGCCGGTCTGCTGGGGCGGTATGCGACGGCCTCAACCGAGCCGGAGATCCGGGCGTGCCTCACCGAAATGTCCGCGCCGGGCTTTACGGTGCCGCAAGGGGTGATCGACCGGTGCGTGTCGGCGCGGGCGAGGCCCGGGGCGCTCGAAGCGCTTGACGAGACCTATCGAGCGATGTTTCCCGAAGGTCCGGCCGAGGGCCAGGGCGTGCTGCCGGGCGATCAGCTGGCGGCGCTTGCCATGCCGGTGGCGGTGATCTGGGGGACGCAAGACACGGTGCTGCCGTGTCCGAAACCGTCCGCGCTGCCCGCCTCCTTTGCCTTCAATGTGCTGCCGGGACTCGGGCACATGCTGCCCGAGGAAGCGCCCGACGCGGTGGTCCGCGTGCTTGCCCAGGCGGTGTCCGGCGGCCACTGAACAGCAGTGGACGGCGCGGCGGGGCGATCTTTACCACGTCGGCAATCGGGTTCGCCCCATTGTCGCCATCAATGCCGGTCTGTGCTAAGAAGTTGTTAACCATTTCTGCCCGGAACCGCGCCATGACCGACCAACCCAAGACCCATTCGACCGACCGCCGTCTGGCGGATATCGTGCGTGACGTCAAAATCGCGTCCGCCGACCGCACCGATGTGGTGGTCGACATTCGCGACGCCGATCGCGCCCGGCTTGAGCTCTTGGCCCAGGAAGTGCGGCCGCTGATCGATGATATCGATCCGGCCGATGACCGGTTCGATTTCGGCATCTCTCCCGGGCTGCAGCCGCGGTTGTGGATCGATTCGGTGGCGCATGTGCATATGGGCCATGACCGCCGGGTGTTCCGCTTCGTCCGCGACACGCGGCTGGGCCGGGTGACGATCTCCGACAGCAGCGACATGACCCGGACGGCTGACGCCGTCGGGCGCTACATTGCCGAACGGGTGATCGAGCGGGAGCGGATCCTGGCCGGTGACTTCGAGGCGATGAAGGCGTCTGCCGCAGCTCTCGATGGCGCCGACCGCGAGAATGATCCGAATGATATGGACGGGGCCGAAGATGGGGCCGCATCCGGCACATCCGCCGATGCCTGGGCCGCACCGACGGACACGGGCGACACGGCCGGCAGGCCGGTCGCGATGCCTGAAACAGCCCCGGAAGCGCCGAAACGGTCCACCCGCGGGTCCGGTTTCGTGCTTGGCACGTCCTGGTTCATTCTCGGCTGTGTCGCAGGCGCTGCCGCGCTGGTGGTGGCGTTCTGGGACCGGATCTCGGCGATGATCAACTGAGCCTGATGCATGTCGCGTTCAAATGGATCCATTTGAACGATAACGGACATGCATCACATCATAGGGCGCCCGAGCCGATCAGGCCTTCTTGAATTTCCTCGAAGCCGGGGCCTTCGCCAGCCATGCGCATGCGGCGATGGGTCAGCTTCCAGGCGCCCGCCTCGCCTTCGATGTCGAACAGGTTGAAGCCGGCGGGCGGCGTGCCGCCGCCGGGACCATGGCTGCAGGATGCAATCCCCACCACCGGCACCTGACCGTCGCGGCCCTTCAGATGATAGAGCGTGTCGAGATGGGTGTGGCCGTGCAGCACCAGTTCGGCGCCGTGCTTCTTGAGCATCCTGCCAAACCGGCCGATGCCGCGCAGCCGCTTGTGCCATTTGGCAGCGCCCCGCACCGGCGGGTGATGGATCATCACCACACGGAACAGCCCTTCGTCGCGTGCCCGGTCGAGCAGCTTGCCGGCGGCGCGCGCCTGTTTCCTCTTGAAATCTCCGGTGGCGACGAAGGGCAGCGTGGCATTGGCCGACGAGATGCCGATGATCGCCACCGGGCCTCTGCGGCGGTAGCTGGGAAACAGCGGCTCCTCGGGCGAATGGGTGTCGGAGACGAGCCAGGGCCGCCAGGCGGCCTTGGCGCGGCCGAGCGCGCCGGGCACATAGGCGTCGTGATTGCCGGGCACCAGGGTGGCGTTTTCCGGCTCGAAGCCGGTCTCGAGCCAGACCCGCGCCGATTCGATTTCGGTCCGCGTCGCCAGGTTGACCAGGTCGCCGGTGATGGCGACATGATCGGGCGCGGCCTCGCGCATGCTGGCCAGCAGATTTTCCAGCGTGTCGCCAAAAAGCTTCTTGCGGCGATTGCGCTGCCAGTTCACATAACCGGTGATGCGCTTGGACGCGAGTTCGCGCAGCGACATTTTCGGCAACGGACCAAGGTGGGCATCGGAGATATGGGCCAATCGAAACATGGCTTAAGCCATAGCGACCCGGAGCCCGGGCCGCAACCGGCGGTCTCGACGGATGACGGCTTTGGCGGCCGTCCGCCGGAAATGCGCTCGGTGCGCGCCCGCGTGGTCACAAGGGTCATCCATGTCTGGTTCGTGCTGACGCGGTCGATGACGCTGGGCGTGCGCGCCGCCTGCTTTGACGCGCAAGGCCGGGTGTTCCTGGTGCGCCATTCCTATGTACCCGGCTGGCACATGCCGGGCGGCGGCGTCGAGCGCGGTGAAACGATGGCTGCTGCGCTCAACAAGGAACTGAGCGAGGAAGGCAATCTCGAGCTCACAGCTCCGGCGGAGCTGTTCGCGGTCTATTTCAACCACCGCACCAGCCGGCGCGATCATGTCGCCTTCTACCGCTGCGCCGTGCGCCAACTTGCGCCCAAGCAAGCCGACCGCGAAATCATCGAAGCCGGGTTCTTTGCGCTCGATGCGCTGCCCGAGGGCGTGACCGCGGCGACCCGCCGGCGCCTCGCGGAACTTGCGGGCGAGGCGCCGATCAGCGATTTCTGGTGATCGCGGACAAGCGCTTGATGCTGACAGTTTCTGTCCGCACGCCCTGCTACCCAAGCCTCAATTTCGCCCCACAACCGGGACTGCCCTTGAACGCGGGCCGATCCTGCTTAAATCGAACCAACCACGGTTTTAACTTCCGGACCTCTTTTTGGCGCATGGACTGTCCTGGGCAGTCGGGCGCGCCCCTTTCACGAAAAGCAGATCATGTCTTCCATTGTCTCGATCGAGAATTTGTCCAAACGTTATGACAGCGGCTTTGAGGCGCTGAAAAGTGTCAATCTGGAGATCCAGGAGGGCGAGATCCTGGCGCTGCTGGGGCCCAATGGCGCGGGCAAGACGACGCTGATCTCGATCATCTGCGGGCTGGTCAACCCGAGTTCCGGCGCGGTCCGGGTCGGCGGCTTCGATGTCGTCAAGGATTTCCGCGAGGCCCGATCGCTGATCGGGCTGGTGCCGCAGGAAATCGCGCTCGAGCCGTTCCAGACGGTCTATGACGCGCTGCGCTTTACCCGCGGCCTGTTCGGCAAGCGCCACGACGCGGGCCTGCTCAAGAGCATTCTCGAAAAACTGTCGCTGTGGGACAAGAAGGACGCCAAGACCATGGAGCTGTCGGGCGGCATGAAGCGCCGGGTGCTGATCGCCAAGGCGCTTTGCCATGAGCCGCGGGTGCTGTTTCTCGACGAGCCCACCGCCGGCGTCGATGTCGAACTGCGCAAGGAAATGTGGGAGGTGGTGCGCCAGCTCAAGGAAGACGGCGTCACCATCATCCTGACCACCCATTACATCGACGAGGCCGAGGCGATCGCCGACCGGGTGGGCGTCATCCGCAATGGAGAATTGCTGCTGGTCGAGAAGAAGGAAGCGCTGATGCAGCGCATGGGGCAGCGGCAGATGCGCATCGAGCTGATAAAGCCGCTCGACGCAATTCCCGAAGCGCTCGCCAGGTACAATCTCGACTACAGCGCTGAGGACCGGACGCTGACCTATTCCTATGAAGCCAATGGCGAACGCACCGGGATCGCCTCGCTGTTTGCGGATCTGAGCAAGGCGGGCATCGTGCTTCGGGACGTGGAGACGCGGCAAAGCTCGCTCGAGGATATCTTTGTCGGTCTGGTCGAGGACAAGTCATGAATTTTCAGGCCGTCAAATCCATCTATTCGTTCGAAATGGCGCGGTTCTTCCGGACGCTGTCGCAGAGCCTGATCTCGCCGGTGCTGTCGACCTCGCTCTATTTCATCGTCTTCGGCGCAGCCATCGGCTCGCGCATCGAGGAGATCGATGGCGTCAGCTACGGCGCCTTCATCGTACCGGGGCTGATCATGCTCTCGGTGCTGACCCAGAGCATCTCCAACGCGTCCTTCGGGATCTATTTTCCGAAGTTCCTGGGCTCGATCTATGAACTGCACACCGCACCGGTGTCGTATCTCGAGATCGTGCTCGGCTATGTCGGGGCTGCTGCGACCAAATCGGCGCTGATCGGGCTGGTGATCCTCGCGACAGCGGAATTCTTCATCGATTACGAGATCCTGCATCCTCTTGCCATGCTGGCGTTTCTGGCGCTGACCTGCATCTCGTTCAGCCTGTTCGGGTTCATCATCGGCATCTGGTCGAAGAATTTCGAACAGTTGCAGATGGTGCCGTTGCTGGTGATCACGCCGCTGGTGTTCCTCGGCGGCAGCTTCTATTCGATCTCCATGCTGCCGCCGTTCTGGCAGACGGTGACCATGTTCAACCCAGTGGTCTATCTGATCTCAGGCTTCCGCTGGGCCTTCTTCGGCACCTCCGACATCAATATCGGGCTGAGTCTCGCGATGATCGCGGTGTTCATGGTCATCTGCCTCGGGATCATCGGCTGGACCTTCAAGACCGGCTACAAGATCAAGACCTGAGCGGGCCGGAACTCAGCTAGAGATGGGCGCCCGGGCGGATGTCCTGCCGACCGGATCATTGGCGGGTCTGGCCGGCAGCCCTGCCGAAAATCAGCTTACCAGACCGCCCGCGGTAACAAGACTCCCCAGCCCGACCGCGATTGCAATCGTGGCGCCGACAAACCCCAGCAGCATCAGCAGTCCATCGCCATAGAGCAGGCCGAGGCCAAAGATCGCGATGATGATCATCGGCGCCGAGGTGGCGAAGGGCACGAGTTCAAGCGGCGGGACGGCAAGAAGAAGGCACAGGATCACGATGCAGGCCGCGCGACGACCGGTCGGTCCGGCAAAACGCATCAATCGCTCGTGCAGCCTGGAATCCATCCACAGCGATATCGGCTTCAACCACGCCACGGATTTGATGATCCGGCCGGACTCAAGCCTGCGCCGGCGCAGCCATTGTGGCGCCCAGAAATGCTCATAGCCCAGGAGCAGGCGGACAGTGATGATGGCGAGCGTGAGCGCCAGCAGCGTCGGGAAGCCGGGAACGCCGCCAACTGGTGTGAGTTCGATCAGGGGCAACACGGCCAAGGCCGGGCCGTAGCCGCGATGATCGAGCGCGTCGATCAAGTAGCCGACTTCGACCGTGTCTTCTCCCCTGGAGGCTTTCCCGAGTTCTTCGACGACGCCAGTGAGCACGCTGTCCTGTTTCGTCATGTTGACTCCTGTGTCGTGAGCCAACGCTGCTTGATGGGGCTTGTTCCATAGATTCCTTGATCGCGCCTCGAAAGTGGCTTGCGAGGTCCGCGCGTGGCCAATGAAGATCGACTTCTGCTGCGCCATCAGCCTCGCGGCGCAACCCATCTGGTATGCGCTTTATCGGATCGGGCGCGCCATTCTCGTTTGAAAAGCGCGCCCGAGGCTCTTCTCGCCCTGCTATCAGGCAGCCTTGTCGAGCCTGTCGCGGCCATGCGGCGCCGTCAGGTCCAGTTCGGGGCCGACCGGCACGATCCCGGTCGGGTTGATGGTCTCGTGGCTGCGGTAGTAGTGACCCTTGATGTGGTCCATGTTCACCGTGCCCGCAACGCCCGGCACCTGGTAGAGCTCGCGCAGATAGCCCGACAGCGCCGGATAGTCGGCGATGCGGCGGATGTTGCACTTGAAATGGCCGACATAGACCGGATCGAACCGCACGAGCGTCGTGAACAGCCGCCAGTCGGCTTCGGTCAATGTGTCGCCGGTCAGGTAGCGATTGCCGGACAGGCGGCGTTCGACGGTGTCGAGCGCGTCGAACAATTCGGTGACATGCTCCTCATAGGCTTGCTGCTTTGTGGCAAAGCCCGACTTGTAGACGCCGTTGTTGATCTTGTCATAGACCAGCGCGTTGATCTCATCGACCTCCTCGCGCAGCTCTTCGGGATAGTAATCCTGACCCGGCTTGGCAATAGCGGCGAAGGCCGAATTGAACATGCGGATGATCTCCGCCGATTCATTGGAGACGATGGTGCCCGTCTTCTTGTCCCAGAGCACAGGCACGGTCACCCGGCCGGAATAATCCGACATCGCCGCGACATAGACCTGCCAGAGGAAGTCGTTGCCGCCCAGATGATCACGCGTCGCGCCGTCGCGCTCGTGGAACTCCCAGCCGTTCTTGCCCATGTAGGGATCGACGATGGACACCGAAATCGACTCTTCCAGGCCCTTGAGCTTGCGGAAGATCAGCGTGCGGTGGGCCCAGGGGCAGGCAAGCGAGACATAGAGGTGATAGCGCCCGGCTTCGGCCTTGAAGCCGCCCTTTCCCGATGGGCCCGGTTCGCCGTCGGCGGTCACCCAGTTGCGAAAGGCGCTTTCCGAGCGCTTGAAATGGCCGCCCGTCGAGTCCGTGTCATACCAGACGTCTTTCCAGACGCCTTCAATCAGCATTCCCATGATCAGTCTCCTTTGAGTTCAGACATAAGCCTGAAAAATGGAAAAGCGAAGAAAATGGGTGTGAACGGTGCGTTTTGCATTGGACGACAGCGCCGGGCTTTGCTAATGGCGAAACACAGGAAGGAAATCCGGATGCCCGTCAAGGCCTTGCGACGACGCTGAAAAAGACTGCCACCGTGCTTCGCGCGCGGGTCTCATCATGTCTTGTCGTCTTATCCGGAATTTTGCGATGTTCCTCCACGATTATGTCTTTCTGACCGAAGACGCGTCTCATGACGCTGCCATCCAGCACATCAATGAAGAAGCCTTCGGCCCGGGCCGGTTCGTGCGCTCGTCCGAACGCGTGCGCGAGCAGGGGCCGCATGACCGGCGGCTGTCCTTCATCGCCGCCGACCGGGGCGAGACCATCGCCTCGGTGCGGATGACGCCGGTTTTCGCCGGCGGCACGGCCGGCCATCTGCTCGGGCCGCTGGCCGTGCGTCCGTCTCACAAGAATCTCGGCATCGGCCGCGAGCTGGTCCGCATCGCGCTGGCGGCAGCGAAAAAGGCCGGCAGCCAGGCGGTGCTGCTGGTTGGCGACCCGCCCTATTATGCGCCGCTCGGCTTTGCCCGGACGAAGCCCGGCGCGCTCTCCATGCCGGGTCCGTTCGATCCGCACCGGCTGCTGGCCGCGTGTTTTGCGGGTATCGACGCAATGGCGCTGGAAGGCGAAATCCATCACCGCGACCTACGCTAGCGGTCCGAGCGAAACGGAGGGTTTTCCTCTGTCAGGATCGCACTTCCGGGTGGAATCCGGGCCCGCCGGCACGGCTTCAATCACGGCGTTTCACGCGCCGCAATGACGCTCTGCGACCCTGTTCCGGAGCGGACGTTGCTGCACTGCGGCAGCTAATAAGTTGCAATGCAGCAGAAAAAGCCCTAGATAACCGGGTATGAGTTATCTAGGCACACAAGCCGAGGACCTGTCGTCTCCGCCCCTTTCCTATACTAAAATCTGCGTTATCGGCGCGGGGTCGTGGGGAACCGCGCTCGCTTCCGTGGCGCGACGCGCCGGCCGCCAGACGGCGATCTGGGGACGTGACGAGGCGACCGTCGAGGCGATCAACACAAGCAACGAAAATCCGAAATACCTGCCCGGCATTCCATTGCCGGAGGGAATTGAGGCCACCACCGACATGGCCCAGGCGCTGGATGGCGCCGAGGCCGTGTTGCTGGTGACGCCGTCGCGGACCCTGCGCGACATCTGCCGGCAGATGCGCCCGCATCTCGGAGACCGGGTCCCGGTCACGTTGTGCGCCAAGGGCATCGAGGCCGGCACCGGCTATCTGCTCAGCGAAGTGGCCTCGGAAATCCTCACCGGTCACCAGATCGGCGCGCTGTCCGGCCCGACATTCGCCACCGAGACAGCTCTGGGCCACCTGACGGCCGCCACCATCGCCTTCCAGTTTTCCTACGCGGACCGGCTCGACACCGCCGCAAGTCCGGCCGCAAGGCTGGCGTTGTCCCTGGGATCTGATTTCTTCCGGCCCTATATTTCCGACGATCTTGTCGGCGTCGAAGTCAGCGGTGCGGTCAAGAACGTGATTGCGATCGCCTGTGGCATGATGACGGGCGCGGGCTATGCCGAAAACACCCGCGCGGCGCTGATCGTGCGCGGCATGGACGAGATGAAGACACTGGCCGACGTGTTTGGCGGACGCCGGGAAACCGTGACCGGCCTCGCCGGCGCCGGCGACCTGACGCTCACCTGCTCGTCGCAGACCTCGCGCAACATGTCGCTCGGCGTGCAGCTCGGCAAGGGGATCGCCCGGGACCGCTGTTTCGACGGCAAGCCCGTCGTCGTGGAGGGCGAGGTCAACTCGGTCTCCGTCATGGACCTTGCGCGGCGGATGAACATCCGCATGCCGATCTGCGAAAGCGTGTACCAGATCTTGCATCAGGGCGCCGATGTCCGTCAGACCTTCGCGGACCTCTGGTCGCGGCCCATTGAAGGCGAGCGCCGGGGGCTCGCAATCTCGATCAATCATCCCGCCACAGTGGCGGTGGAGGCAGCCCAATGACATCCGCAGCAAACGATCCCAACGGGATGAGCCAGCGCAAATTCGTGCTGGCGACCGATCTGGACGGCACCTTTCTCGGCGGCAGCGAAGAAGACCGCCGCCGTCTTTACAACTGGATCGAAGACAACCGCGAGACGGTGGGGCTGATCTTTGTCACCGGGCGCGACCCGCAGTTCATCGGCGCTCTGTGCCGGGATCGCGGCGTGCCGTGGCCGGACTATGCGGTGGGCGATGTCGGCACCACCATCGCCACGGTGTCGCCCGAAACAGGCGTGGCTCCGATCGAAGCGCTTGAGGAGGAAATTTCGGCAAGCTGGGGAAACGCCGGCGAGCGGGTGCGCGCCAGGCTCGACGGTCATCCGGGGCTTACGCTGCAGCCCACCGATTTCCGCTATCGCGTCAGCTATGATATTGATGCCGACAGCTTTGACGCGTCGGCCTGGGATATCGTGCTGGACATGGGATTTCAGCCGCTGATCTCGGACAACCGGTTTTTCGATGTGCTGCCCGATGGCGTCAGCAAGGGGCCATCGTTGCGCCGTCTGGTGGAGCATCTTTCCATTCAGCCCGAGCGGGTTCTGTGCGCCGGCGACACGCTCAACGATCTGTCGATGCTCGAATGCGGCCTGCCGGCCGTAGCGGTGGGCAATTCTGAAGCGGAACTGGTCAGGCGGGTTGCGCATCTCGAGCACCTGCACATGGCCAAGGCCCATGGCGCTGCGGGCATCCTGGAGGCGATCCGCGCCTTCGACATGCATGAGTTACCAGAAGGATACTGATACCATGGCCAGCGATCTTGTCATTGTCTATCATCGTCAACCCTATGAAGAGGTTGAGGAAAACGGCAAGATAGTCTTCAAGGAAAACAAGAGCCCGAACGGCATCGTGCCGACGCTGAAGGGCTTTTTCGGCCGTGTCGACAAGGGCGCCTGGGTGGCCTGGAAGCTTGCCGAGGATGCCGCCAATCCGGATTTCGAGCGAGTCATCGAGATCGAGGACTCCTACGGCAAATATTCGGTCACGCGGCTGCCGCTGACGCCAGACCAGGTGTCGAGCTTCTATCACATCACCTCGAAGGAAGCGTTCTGGCCGATCCTGCATTCGTTCAAGGAACGCTACAACTACGACCCGGTCGACTGGCCGACATTCCGTGAAGTCAACTGGGCCTTTGCCGAAGCCGCCGCCGCGGAAGCTGCGCCCGGCGCCGTCGTCTGGGTGCATGACTACAATCTCTGGCTCGTGCCCGGCTATCTGCGCAAGCTCCGGCCCGACGTGCGGATCTCGTTCTTCCATCACACGCCGTTCCCGTCAGCCGACATGTTCAACGTGCTGCCCTGGCGGCGCGAGATCGTCGAGAGCCTGCTTGCCTGCGACGTGGTGGGCTTCCACATCCCGCGCTATGCCGTGAATTTCGTGCATGTGGCGCAGAGCCTTCTCGAAGTTGGCCCCGTCATCCGCAAGGACGTCAATCCCGATTTCATCTGGGAAGGGACTGCCATGTCCGACCGGCGCGTGCCGGAAGCGGTGATGTATCAGGGCCGCAAGATCAGGGTTTCCAGTTCGCCGGTGGGCATCGACTGGGACTACATCCAGGAGCGCGCTTCTTGCGATGAAACCCGCGAAAACGCTGTCGCCATCCGCAAGGAACTGGGCGATTGCAAGCTGATCCTGTCGGTCGGCCGCACCGACTACACCAAGGGCGGCGTCCAGCAGCTCGAAAGCTATGAACGCCTGCTGCAGGCGCATCCCGAGATGCACGGCAAGGTTCGGCTGATGCATGTCTCGGTCGGCGCCAACCGCTCCATGGCTGCCTACGAGGAAATCCAGGGCGAGATCGAGCAGGTCGCGGGCCGGATCAACGGCACCTTCGGCTCGTTCGAATGGCAGCCGGTGGCGCTGATCTCGACCGCGATCCCGTTCAAGGACCTGATCGCCTATTACCAGCTGGCCGATGTCTGCTGGATCACGCCGCTGGCCGATGGCATGAACCTGGTCTGCAAGGAATATGCCGCCGCCCGCGTCGATGGCGACGGGGTGCTGGTGCTGTCGGAATTTGCCGGCGCATCGGTGGAGCTGTCTTCCGCGGTGATCACCAACCCGTTCTCGCACCGGTCCATGGACACGGCGATCGAACAGGCGCTGGCGATGCCCGAGCACGAGCGCCGGCAGCGCATGAAGATGCTGCGCCACACCGTGGAGCGCTACGGCATCAAGGCCTGGGCCGAGGACCAGATGAGCTATTTCAGCGACGCGGAAGACGGCCTGTCAAAGGCCGGCTGAACTGTCGCCTTGCAGGGTGTCGCATCGGCTTGACCATGAAGGGTAAAGCATCGCGGCTTGCCCTCGGACTGCTGACAATCCCCACAACTCCAGCTTCTTGTCGTGGTGGCAGTTCATCTGCAGCCGTCATGCCAGCGAAAGCTGGCATCCAGCGCGGTCAAGTCCTTGATCGCAAAAAGACTCTTTCACGGCGCGGGCGCGCCGTGGCTGGACCCCGGCGCGGGGGCCGGGGTGACGAAAGTCAGGGCACCGCCCAACCGACGCAGGATTTTGTGACCAAGCTGAGGGGAGAACCATCACGGCTTTCCCCTTTGTCGCTTTACCGGCCTTCGCGGAACCAGGTTGCGCCGAGCGCCAGGATCATCAGCGCCAGGCCCAGAAGCCCACCGAACAGCGGTAGCGAGCGCACGCCCTTGAGCACGCTTTCATTGCTGGCGCGCAGGCCCATGCGGTCTCCGGCGTTCACGGACGCGGCCCGTGTAGGCAGGATCTGCGGCAGGTTGGATGCGGTCTCGTTGACCCGCTGGGTCAGCCCGCCGCTTTCATTGGAAAGCGGTGCGATGACGTCCGGTGTCGATACTGTTGCGCGGAACTCCGGCGCGTCGACTGCGCCGACATGGGCCAGTGCCCGCAAATCCCCGGATGTCACTTCCACCAGTCCGGGCTCGTCAAGCGTGAGTTCGGAGCGGAACAGGCCGTCGCCGGCGGGTGAGAGCTGGATTTCGCGGGTTTCGCCCGAAGGCAGCGTGATCGTTGCCGGAGCGGTGGTGTCGCCCATGGTCTGGCGCTCGACCACCAGCGTCCTGCCGTTGGCGGTGGCGCGCAGCGCCTCTTCTTCCAGCGACGGCTCCTTCATCAGCCAGTGCGAAATCCGCCGGTAGAGCGCCACATGCGGGCCGCCGCCTTCGAAGCCGCGCGACCACAGCCAGCCATGATCGGACAGCAGCATCGCCACCCGGCCTTCGCCGTAGCGGTTGAGCACCAGCAGCGGCTCGCCATCGGCGCCGTGCATGACTTCGTCTCCGACCAGATCGCGCACGCCGACCGTCCTGAACCAGCGTCCCCAGGCCGGCGTCTCGCTTGCGGCGCCGGGCAGCGCGCGGGTCACCGGATGGCGTCTGCCGTCGTCGGAGAGGCGCGGATAGTAGCCGGCACTGGTGACCTCGCCGGTGGGCATGGCGGGAAGCGCGGGCGCCAGCGGCGTTTCTGCGATCGATTCCATTCCGGCGAATTCCGGACCGGCCGCGACCAGAAGCGCGCCGCCGTCTTCGACATAGCGGGCGATGTAATCATAATAGAGCACCGGCAGAACGCCGCGGTTCTGGTAGCGGTCGAAAATGATCAGGTCGAACTCATCGATCTTTTCGACGAACAGCTCGCGCGTCGGGAATGCGATCAGCGAGAGCTCGGAGATCGGCGTGCCGTCCTGTTTTTCCGGCGGACGCAGGATGGTGAAATGCACCAGATCCACCGAGGCGTCGGACTTGAGCAGGTTGCGCCAGGCGCGCTCGCCGGCATGCGGCGCGCCGGAGACCAGCAGCACGCGCAGGTTCTCGCGGATGCCCTCGATCAGGGTGACGGCCTGGTTGTTGGCCGTCGAGACTTCACCTTCCAGGGCTTCAACCGCGAACTCGACGATGTTCTCGCCGCCGCGCGGCAGGTTGAGGTAGAACGAGCTTTCCTCGCCGGGCAGGGCGGTTTCGGTCACGCGTCTCTCGCCATTGACCCGCACGGTTACCGACACCGGACCGGAGGAGGCAGCGCCATCCTCGCTGACGCGGTAGATGATCTCCTGGTCCTCACCGACAATGCCGAAGCGAGGGCTGCGGACCACGTCGATGCGGCGGTCGAATTCGCCCTCATCGCCGACGATCAGCCCGTGCAGCGGCGCATCGAGGCCCAATGCCGAGAGCGAACCCGGCACGTCGTGCACCTGGCCGTCGGTGATCATCACCGCGCCGGCAAGGCGCGAACTCGGCACGTCGCGAATGCCCGACGCCAGCGCCTCGAACAGCCGCGTCGAGGGCGATTGCGCATCGGGGTCGGTCACGGCCTCGATGATCCGGGTCTCGAAGGCCGGGTAGCGGGCCAGGCGCTCGGTCAGGGCGGCGAGGGTTGCGTCCGTCCGCGCGGTGCGGTCAGGCGTCATCTGGCTCGGGCTGCGGTCGACGACGATGGCGACGACGCTGGTGACCGGTTCGCGGTCCTCGAAATTGGCCACCGGGTTGGCGAGCGCCAAGACCAGCGCTGCGAGCGCCAATGCACGAAGGGTCGCACCGCGCATCCGCTTGAAGACGGCCCAGCCGACAAGCAGGAGCGCCACCAGGGCGATCGCCAGCAGCAGCGGCAGCGGCAGGAATGGATCGAAGGCGAGGGTCATCTTATTGTCCCAACCGTTCGAGCAGGGCCGGAATGTGCACCTGGTCGGCCTTGTAGTTGCCGGTCAGCATGTACATGACGATGTTGACGCCTGCGCGGAAGGCATATTCGCGCTGCCATGGGTCGGCGGGGACGGTGGAAAACATCGGAAACCCCTGTTCATCGAGCGCCCAGGCGGCGGCCATGTCGTTGCCGGTGATCAGGATCGAGGACACCCCATCGCCGGAGCGCGCCGGCCGCTCCGCAGGGTTGTCGGTCTCGGGCGTTGTTTCCACCCACAGAGGCCCGTCGGAATAGCGGCCCGGAAACGTGTCGAGCAGATAGAAGGACTTGGTCAGCACATGATCGGCCGGGACGGGTTCGAGCGGCGGAATGTCGAGGCTCGCGAGAATCTGCTGCAATCTCAGTGTCAGCTGGCTCGAGCCGCCGCCCAGATCGACGATCTCGTCGCGGGTGTCGAACAGCACCGTGCCGCCGCTTTTCATATAGGCGTCGATCCGGCTGATGGCGGCCGGCGAGGGAAGCGGCGTGGTCTCGTCCATCGGCCAGTAGATCAGGGGATAGAACGAGAGCTGGTCGGTTTCGATGTCGACGCCCATCGCTGGACCCGGTTCCAGCGCGGTTCTTGAGGCCAGATAGTTTGACAGGCTGTCGAGCCCGGACTGGCTGGTGGCGTCGGTGTTGTCGTCACCGGTAATGACATAGGCCAGACGGGTGCGATCGAGGCTTTCCAGCACATCGGCGTCGCCCGGTTGCGTGTCCTGGGCGTGGGCAGAGCCGGAAGTGGTGAGAAGCGCCATGGAGACGCCGATAGTTAAAAGCACGGCTGCGGCAACGGGCTTGAAGGCGTGGCGGCGGAAGGCGCCGTTCAGCACCAGCATGATGATCGTGTCGGCGATGAGCGCGATCAGCGCCGCGCCAAACAGCCAGGGCCTGAAATCGACCGTGCTGTCGCCTGCAACAGGGGCGCGGGTGACGGGAACCTCGAACTCGGGGATTTCGACGGGGCTCAGGGATTCGTCCGGCGCAAACAGGTTGAGCGCCACGAAACCGTCCTCGGCGCCATAGAGGCCGGGCGGATTGTCGGCGCTCACCTGGGCCACGGCGCCGCCGGTCAGGTCCAGCGGCTTTGCGTCGCCGCTGGCGGGCAGCAGCGCGCCGCTGGCGTCGAGCAACCGCCAGGGCGGCAGGATGCCGGATCCGGCCTCGCCGCCGCCGGAGACGGCGCGGGACAATTGCACGACGCGGCGCAGCATGTCGACGAAATGACCCGAGATCGGAAGGTTGGACCAGCCCGCCTCGGCGGTGACATGGAACAGCACGACGCGCCCGGCGCCGCGATCGGCGGCTGTGACAAGTGGCGTTCCGTCGGCGAGGCTCGCCCAGGTGCGGTCGGCAAGATCGGAGGTGGGTTCGGCCAGAACCTGGCGGCTGACGGTCACATCGCGCGGCGCGGGCAATCCGGCAAAGGGTCCGGTCGGGGGATAGGAGGCCAGTGGTTGCGGCTCGATCCAGGACATGGCGCCGCCAAGTTCGCGCTCGCCCTTGCGCAGCATCACCGGCGTCAACGGATCGTCGGACGGGGCAGCGGCCAGGCGCGGCCCGGCGAAGCGGATCAGCGTGCCGCCGCGTTCGATCCACTCGTTGAGCGGCTCGCCGACATCGTCGGGCAAAACGCCGATATCCGCCATCACGATGACGGCGGGGGCTTGCGCCAGCAGTTTCGGGACCGCCTCGGACATGTCGGCGCTGTCGGCCTCGATCAGATCGGCATAGGGCGAAAGCGCCCGGTTGATATAGTAGAGCGGCGACAGCAGCGGCTGGGCGATGTCGGAAGCCTCGCCCGAGATCAGGGCGACGCGGCGGCGGCGGAAACTGTCGTCCAGCAGCCTGACGGACCCGGCGGTGTCGACGCCCACGACGTCGAGGCGGGCGATGTCGTTGCGGATCTCGAAGGGGGCGGAGATGGTGCCGATGGCACTGGTTTCTGTTGCGGCAAACGCGACGTCGCCGCTGGCGATCTCGCGGCCCTGACTGTCGCGGGCCGACAGGCGGTAGCGGTCGGCGGTGCCGGCCTCGAGACGGTTGGCGGACACAGTGAGCGCATCGGCGCCATTGTCGGCGTTGGTCAGAACCAGCGCAGACGCCCCGTCGGCGCCGATGATGCGGACGGCCGCGGGTTCAAGCGCTGCAAGCCGGCTGAGCGCCGCGCTCGCATCGTCGGTGTCGACGCCATCCGACAGATAGGCAATCGTGCCGGGCCGGGTCTCGCCAAGGGCTACAATGAGCGCGGTCACCGCGCTGTCGCGCGTTGGCTTGAGCGGGCGGGGCCTGGCGGCGCGCAATTGTTCGCGCGCCCGCTCGAAGCTTCCGGGTGTCGCGTCAGGGCGGCGGTCGGCGGTGAACACGATCGAAACCGGCACGCCGAGATCGCCGGCTTCGCTGATCAGCATGTCAGCGGCCTCGGTGCGCGCCTCCCAATCTGGCGCGCTGGCCCAGCCATTGTCGATGATCAGCGCCAGCGGACCATCCGACGACAGTGCGCGGTCGCGCGGATTGAGCACCGGCTCGGCCAGCGCCAGAATTACCAGCGCCGCGATGAGCAGGCGAAGCGCGGTCAGCCACCAGGGGCTGCGCGAGGGGGTTTCCTCGGGCTTGAGCACGCGGGCGAGAATTGCCAACGGCGCGAAGGGCTCTGCCTGCGGGCGCGGCGGCGTCAGCCGCAGCAGCCACCAGATCACCGGCAAGGCCAGCAATCCGAACAGGATCGCCGGCGCCCCGAAGGCCAGGGGGAAGCCCGCGATCATGCCGGCACCGTCTTGGTTGCAGCCGGAATGCCCGACAGATGGCCATGCGCCGCGGCGAGCGCGGCGGACGCCGGCCGGTCGGTGCTGTGGGAGAGAAAGCTCCAGCCCATGCGCCGCACGCCCTGCGCCAGCACCTCGCGGCGGGCAAGCCAGGCGCGGCGGTAATCGGCAGCCACGGTTTCAGCGCGTCCGGCGACCAGTTTCTGGCCGGTTTCCGGATCACGGAACTCGGTGCGGCCGGAGTAGGGGAAATTCTCTTCCGCCGGATCGGAAATCTCGATGATGTGGCCGCGAATTCCACGCCGTGCCGCAGGCCCGATGCAGCGTTCCAGCGTCTCGTCGGGATCGAGAAAATCGCCGATCAGCACCACGTCGCTCATGCGCCCGACACGGCCAAGATCCGGCAGCGCGGTCTGCCGCGGGGCATGGCTGAGCGCCAGCGCCAGCCTTTCGGCGGCGTTGCGGGAGGCAACCGGTTCCATCACACCGGGGCAGCCGACCCGTTCGCCCGAGCGCGCCAGGATTTCGGCCAGCGCCAGCATCAGCACCAGGGCACGGCTTTCCTTGCCGACCATCGCGACATCGGACTTGTAGAGCATCGAAGGCGACTGGTCGGCCCAGAGCCAGATGGTGTGGGCAGCTTCCCATTCGCGGTCGCGGACATAAAGATGATCGTCGCGCGCCGAGCGCCGCCAGTCGATGCGCGACAGCGATTCGCCGTCGACATAGGGCCTGAACTGCCAGAAGGTCTCGCCTATGCCGCGCTTGCGGCGGCCGTGCCAGCCGGCGATCACGGTATTGGCGACGCGACGGGCCTCGGCCAGGCAGTCGGGCAGCAGCGCCGCACGCTGACGGGCGCGGGACAGCGCATCAAGCCGCGCGGTCGGTTGCGTCAGATGGCCGATCGGGGCCATCGGCTCACCCGGCCTTCGTGGCGACGAGGCCGGCAATCACGTCCCGGATGCCGATGCCCTCGGCGCGGGCGGCGAAGGTCAGCGCCATGCGGTGCTGCAGGATCGGTTCGGCCAGCGCGCGCACATCGTCGATCGAGGGCGCAAGTCGGCCGTCATAGAGCGCGCGCGCCCGGGCGCAGAGCATCAGCGACTGGCCGGCGCGCGGGCCGGGACCCCAGGACACGGTCTCATCGACACGGGCGTTGCCATGGCCGGGGCGGGCGGAGCGGACCAGGTCTAGGATGGCGTCGACCACCGATTCGGGCACCGGCATCTGCCGGATCAGCGCCTGGATCGCGGCCAGCCGTTCCATGGTGATGGCGGGCCGGGCGACGGCGTCGCTGGCCCCGGTGGTTTCGAGCAGGATCCGCCGCTCCGCCGCCATTTGCGGATAGGGCACGTCGACCTGCATCAGGAAGCGGTCGAGCTGGGCTTCGGGCAGCGGGTAGGTGCCCTCCTGCTCGAGCGGGTTCTGGGTTGCGAGCACGTGGAACGGACGCGGCAGATCATGCGCAGCACCTGCGACAGTGACGTGGTATTCCTGCATCGCCTGCAGAAGTGCTGACTGGGTGCGCGGCGAGGCGCGGTTGATTTCATCGGCCATCAGCAACTGGGTGAATACCGGTCCGGGCACGAAGCGGAAGGATCGACGGCCGTTCTCGTCCTGGTCCATGACCTCGGAGCCGAGAATATCCGACGGCATGAGGTCGGGGGTGAACTGGATGCGGTTGGAGCCGAGGCCCAGCACTGTGCCGAGCGTGGTCACCAGCTTGGTCTTGGCGAGGCCGGGAACGCCGACCAGCAGCGCGTGGCCGCCCGAGAGCACCGCGAGCAGGGTCTGCTCCACCACGCTTTCCTGACCATAGATGACCTCCGACACGGCCGTCCTGATCGCGGAGATATCGGCCAGGGCATGTTCCGCGGCAGCGATGACAGCCTTTTCGTCGATTGGCTTTGCTCCAGTGTCGATGCGTCCCATGAATTTCTCCGAACGTTCGTGTTCCCGGGTCAGACCTTAGGCTTCCCATCAACTTATTCCACCCCGAAAGGCTGACAAGTGCGGTTGGGTTGACTATCTCGTAACCTCTAACCATAGCTGGACAGGACAATGGCAAAAACAAGGACCGACACGAAAACAGATGCTGCGGATCTCGCGGCGCTGATTTCGCGCGCCCAGGCCGACCGCAATGCCGGCAAGGATGGTTTGCCGCCGGTCGAGCACTGGAATCCGCCCTATTGCGGCGATATCGACATGGAAATCCGTGCTGACGGCACCTGGTTCTACATGGGCACGCCGATTGGCAGGCCCGCACTGGTGCGGTTGTTTTCCACTGTTTTGCGCCGCGACGAAGACGGAAGGACCTATCTGGTCACGCCTGTGGAAAAGCTCGGGATCCGGATTGCCGATGCGCCGTTCCTGGCTGTCGAGATGAGTGTTGCCGAAGAAGAGGGCGATCCGGTGCTCACCTTCAGGACCAATGTCGGCGACGTGGTGCGAGTCGGGCCGGACAATCCGCTCAGGTTCGTGACCACGGGCGAGCAAGATCAGCTCAAGCCCTATCTGCTGGTGCGCGGGCGGCTCGAGGCGCTGGTCAACCGCGCGGTGACCTATGATCTTCTGGCGCGCGGCGAAGAGGCCGAGATTGACGGCGAGAAAATGTTCGCGATCCGCTCGGGCGGCGAGATCTTTCCGGTGATGCCGATGGCCAGGCTGGAGGCGCAGTTGTGAGCGGCGCTGCATCCCGGCTGCCGCCGAGGCTCGACGCGGCGGATTTTCGCCTGCGGGCGCAAGCGCACGATCCGGAGCATGCCTTCGGGGCGGCTCCCGCCCATTTCGGCCATGGCGATCATCTGCTCAATCCGGACCTGGCGTCATACTTCACCGGCGTCAAGCTGCGCGATGCCGCGGTTCTGGTGCCGGTGACGGAGGCGGGGCCCGAGGCGCAGGTGATCCTGACGCGGCGCGCGGTGGCCATGCGCAAGCATTCAGGGCAGGTGGCGTTTCCCGGCGGCGCCATCGATCCGGGCGATGGCAGCCCGGAAGTTGCCGCCATGCGCGAGGCCGAGGAGGAAATCGGGCTGGACCGGCGCTTTGTCGAGCCAGTCGGCCGGCTTCCCGTCTACATGACCACAACCGGCTTTCACATCACGCCGGTGCTGGCCGTGGTGCGGCCGGGCTATGCCTATACGCTGAACCCGGACGAAGTCGATGCGGTGTTCGAGACGCCGCTGTCGTTTCTGATGGACCCGGCCAATCACAAGCGCGAGAGCCGTGTCTGGGATGGCATCGAGCGGCATTATTATGCCATGCCGTTTGGCGAACACCGGATCTGGGGCGTCACCGCCGGGATCATCCGAACCATGTATGAAAGGCTCTATGCATGAGCATTGCCGCAAGCGTGGCCAACGAGAGCTGGTTCCAGGACCCGGCGCTTGGGCGGATCTTCGCGCTCCTGAACCAGGACGGCGGGGAAGTGCGGGTGGTCGGCGGCGCGGTGCGCAATGCGCTGCTGGAGCTGCCGGTGACCGACACCGATCTCGCGACCACCTGGGCTCCGGCCGAGGTGATGGCGCGCGCCGAAGCCTCAGGCATCCGCGCGGTGCCGACGGGCATCGATCATGGCACGGTGACGCTGGTCATCGACGGCCGCGGCTTCGAGGTGACGACGCTGCGCCATGACGCCGAGACCGACGGACGGCGGGCGAAGGTGGTGTTCGGCAGCGACTGGCAGATCGACGCCGAGCGGCGCGACTTCACCATCAACGCGCTCTATGCAGATGCGAGCGGCGCGATCATCGATCTGGTCGGCGGGCTCGAGGACATCGCCTCGCGCACGGTGCGGTTCATCGGCGAGCCGGATGACCGGATTGCCGAGGATCATCTCAGGATCCTGCGCTATTTCCGGTTTTTCTCCCATTACGGCGCCGGGCGGCCGGATGCGGCGGCGCTGAAAGCCTGCGCCCGGGCGCGCGACAGCCTGGTCAAGCTTTCCGCCGAGCGGGTGTGGAAGGAACTCAAGACCTTGCTCAAGGCCCGCGATCCGGGCCGGGCGCTGCTCTGGATGCGGCAGGCGGGCGTGCTGAGCCTGGTGCTGCCCGAAAGCGAGAAATGGGGGATCGATTCGATCGGCGGCCTGATCGCCACGGAAACCGCGCTCGGCTGGGATCCCGATCCGATGTTGCGGCTGATGGCGATCGTGCCGCCCGATACGGAGCGGATGCGCGAATTGTCGGTTCGGCTCAAGCTGTCGCGCGCCGATTCCGAGCGGCTGGCCCAATGGACCCAGGCGCCGGTGATTGCGCCGACGCTGGCGATCACCGCGCTCGACCGGCTGCTCTACCGCCACGGCGCAGGTCCGATCATGGACCGTATCCGGCTGTCGCTGGTTTCGGCTCGCTCGCGCACGGACGCGGACCCCGCAGCCTTGACGGAAGCCGCCGGCCACAGCCGTCATCTGGCGCGTGCGGAGAGCTGGGCGCGTCCGGTGTTTCCGGTTTCGGGATCGGATCTGATCGCCCAGGGGATCAAGCCCGGCCCCGCGATGGGGGCCAGACTGGCGGCTCTCGAGGAGCGCTGGATCGACAGCAATTTTACTCTGACCAAGCAGAAGCTGCTGGCCGACCCTGACTGACTGGTCAAGCTCTTTTCGAGAGGTTCGTCAGGCGGCGTTTTCCTGGTCGCTCATCCGCGCCTTGATCTGCTCGACGATGGACGGGCGGATGATGGTCTCGCCGTGGGTCTCGCGCAGATGATCGATGGTCCGCGAAACAATCTCGGCCTCGCTGTCGGCCCGGGTATGCCAGTCGCATCCGGGAACCAGGGATCCGCAATGGAAAGTCTTCATGGCTCATCCTCCTTTTCTTGCCGGTAGCCAGGGTATTGCGCTGACCCAGTTTGTCGGGGCAACGTAATGCCATCCTAGCATATGGTTCATCTTGACAGAACCGTGACCGGGCACATTGACGCATGTCAATCGCGCTCGTCGCCGATGATCCAACAGTCCAGGACAGGTGTTTCTGGTGGCCCCTCCTCACTTCGGCGCATCGAGCGGCTTATCCGTGCTGAGATGTTGTTAACCATCTTCCGCTAGCAGTATCGGACTGGGGCCGTAAGACCGGTCTGGGAGAGGGCAGGCGATGATTGTGGGACTGAGCACGTTCGATGCCGTTCTGGACTGCTTAATCAGGGAACAAGCGGACGCGTCACCGTCAGGCTCGGCGTCCTGGACAGGCATGCGCGGTTTCAATTCGAGCTTCGTCGGGGCTGGAGCGAATCCGCAAACGTGGCGCAGCAGTGAACCATTCGCTGCGGCCTATGCCGACTACGCCAGCGAGGCGGTGGAGTTGCCGCAGACCAGCGAGGCCGCCGCGCCGCCGCCAAAGCCACACTTCGATGCGACGCCTTTCAAGCGGCTGAGCGCTGAGGAAATCGCCACAGACATCGATGTGCTGGCGTCCGATACGCCGTCCGACCTGCAGCGCAAACGCCGCAGCTTTGCCCGCCTGAACCATCCCGACCGCACGCCTTCGGAATGGCGCGACGCCGCCACGACGCGGATGAAGATCGCCAATCAGCTGATCGATGAAGCGCTGCGGAAGGCCGTTGCCAAACAGGCCTAATCGCCATCCCCAGTCCCCGGTCTCGGTTCCGATCTCCCCTACGGATACATCACCACCGGCGGCAGCGAGGACAGGATCGAGGCGACGTTGCCGCCGGTCTTCAGGCCGAAGATGGTGCCGCGGTCATAGAGCAGGTTGAACTCGACATAGCGGCCGCGGCGGATCAGCTGCTCGGTGCGCTCGGCCTCGCTCCAGGGCTTGTTGAAATTGGCCCGCACGATCTTGGGATAGACCACGTTGAAGGCGCGGCCGACATCCTGGGTGAAGGCGAGATCGGCGGCCCAGCCGCCCTGTTCTTCACTCGAATGCTGCCAGTCGTAGAAGATGCCGCCGATGCCGCGCGGCTCATTGCGGTGCGGCAGGAAGAAATACTCCTCGCACCAGGCCTTGAACTTCGGATAGTCGGCGACGGCGTGGCGGTTGCAGGCGATCTCCATGGCGCGATGGAACAGCTGCGTGTCGGGATCGGTCTGGGTGCGGCGGGCGTCGAGCACCGGGGTCAAATCGGCGCCGCCGCCGAACCAGTGGCTGGTCGTCACCACCATGCGGGTGTTCATGTGCACGGTGGGCACATGCGGGTTGACGGGGTGGGCGATCAGCGAGATTCCCGACGCCCAGAAGCTCGGGTCTTCCTCGGCGCCGGGGATCTGGCCGCGGAATTCGGGCGAGAACTCGCCGTGGACGGTGGAGGTGTGCACGCCGACCTTTTCAAACAGCCGGCCCTTCATGATCGACATGGTGCCGCCGCCGCCCGCACCTTCGTCGCGCTGCCAAGGGGTGCGCTCGAAACGTCCCGGATCACCCGCCGACTGGGGATTATCGACTTCTGCCTCGAGCGCCTCGAAACTCAAGCAGATCTGGTCGCGCAACTGCTCGAACCACTGGCGCGCGAGTGTCTTCTTGTCTTCGATGTCGTCGGGCAGTCCGACCGGCAGGCTTGGGCGTTGCATGGGAGCTCCTCGTCTTGATTTGGCTGAGACATAGCAGCCCCGCAGCCGGGATGTAAGGCAGGATGTCAGCCTGGCTTGACATAGGAGCAGTCAGGATCCCGGGTTTTCCAAGGCCGCTGGCACAAGGGTGTGCCGATCATGTCAGGACTCGCAGAGCGAAAACTTTTGCGGTAGGATTTTGCCAAGCAAGGAAGGACCATGAGCCAGTTTCCACCCCGACGCCCTCCGCTTGACGGCCTGCGCCGAGAGATTGCCCGGTCGCGCAGCGAGAAAGCTGCGGGCAGGCCCGGCGGCTTCGTGCGCAAGACCTACCGCATGACCCGCGGCGAGGCGCGTGAAGTGGCGCGGGAATGGTTCTCCACCTGGCCCAAGGCCGCCTACTGGACCGAGGTCGAGAGCTGGCGGACGCTGCCGGGCGAGGGCGACACCATCGAGTTCACCATGCGCCGGTTGCCGACCGCGGATTGAGGGATATCCTTGTCCGGCAGAGGGATATCCCTTAATATATCCGCTCGAACAGGAGTGTGCATCATGGCTCTTTTCATCAAGGACGAAACTGTCGATGCGCTCGCCGAGCGCTATCAGGCGGCCATAAAGGCCAAGACCAAGACCGAAGCTGTCAGACAGGCTCTGGAACGGGCGCTTCGTGAGCCTCATACGAAGGAGGATTACGTCGAAAGGGGAATCGCTTGGAGCAAGGCCTTCAACGCACGGACCAAGAACGCTGCAATCGACTATAACGACAAGGCTTTCATTGATAGTCTTTACGAGGATGACTGATGTTCATAGATGCGTCGGCCCTCATCGCGGTCATGACTGAAGAGGACGATGCCGCGACGCTTTTCATGCGGATGGATGACGCAGATGTGCGCGTTGTCAGTGCAGCTGTGGTCTGGGAGGTTATTGTCAATCTTGCCAGAAACCCAGATCTTTCAATACAAAGCGCACGGTACGAACTGAAGATTTTTCTTGAAGAATTCGACATTCAGATCGTGCCGATCCCTCCAGAAGCCGGCTTTGCGGCCGTTGATGCCTTTGAGCGTTTTGGCAAGGGGCGACATCCCGCGTCACTGAATTTCGGAGATTGCCTTTCTTATGGGTGCGCCAAGGCCTTGAGTCTGCCGCTCCTGTTCAAGGGGAATGATTTCGGGTTGACGGACGTCAACACTGTTTGAAGCGCCTCGCCGCAGTGCGCAGTGAACCTCAGCCCTCCACCGACTTCTGCACCACCAGCCTTGGCCCCGTGCCGCTTGCGCCCGCCTGATCATCCGGGTTGTAGAGCCGGCAGGCGTCGAGCGACAGGCAGCCGCAGCCGATGCAGCCGTCGAGGCGGTCGCGCAGGCGCTCGAGCATGCCGATGCGGGCATCGAGATGGGCGCGGAACCCGCGGCTGATCTTCTCCCAGTCACGCTTGGTGGGCGTGCGTTCGAGCGGCAGCCCGCGGAGCTGGGCGCGGATCTCGTCCAAGGAAAATCCCAGTTGCTGGGCGATCAGGATGAACGATAGCCGCCTGATGTCGGAACGGATGAACATGCGCTTGCCACCCGGCGTGCGTCGCGCCGCAATCAGGCCCTCGTCGTCATAATAGCGGATCGCCGAGACCGCGAGCCCTGTGCGGGCGGCCACATCGCCGATGGAGAGCAGGCTTTTGCTGCGTGGGTCCGGCATTTCAAAAAACCTCTTGACCTCAAGTTGACTTGAGAAAGTAGCATGGGTGTCTTCAAAGGCAAACACACACGATTCCAGGAGCAGACCCATGTCCCAAGCCGTTCTCGAACATGTCAATTTCACCGTTCCCGACGCAGACAGGACCGCCCAATGGCTCTGTGACGTGTTCGGCTGGAAGATCCGCTGGCAGGGTTCGGCGCGCAATGGCGGCCGATCGATCCATGTGGGAACCGAAGACGACTACCTGGTGGTGTTCACGCCGAAGGAGGGCGTGGCGCCAAATACGCAAGGCAAGGACGTCGTCGGGGCGATGAACCATATCGGCGTGGTGGTCGACGACCTCGATGCGGTCGAGGCGAAGGTCAAGGCTCAGGGCTACAAGACCCACAACCACGCCGATTACGAGCCCGGCCGCCGGTTCTATTTCGATGATGAAAACGGCATCGAGTTCGAAGTCGTCAGCTATGACTGACGCAGTCCTCGGCTACAGCCCGAAGCGGCGGTTGATCTCGCCGGCGATGATCGCCACGCTCATGGCGAGGTTCAAGCTGCGGCGACCGTTGATCATCGGGATCGTCAGCCGCGCATCGGCCGCCTCATGCACTTTCGGCGGCACGCCTGCGCTCTCCCTTCCGAACAGGACGACGTCCTGGGCGGTGAGGGTCTGGACCGTGTCATCGACATAGGGCGTGGCGGATTGCGTCGTCATCAGCACCAGCCGCCGGGCTCCGGCCTGCCGCCAGGCCTCGAACTCTTCCCAGCCGTCGTGGCGGGTCAGCGCCGCCATCTCGATGTAATCCATCCCGGCGCGCTTGAGCGCCCTGTCGGTCATGTCGAAGCCCGCGGGCCCGATGATGTGAATGCCGATGCCCATGCAGGCGCCGAGCCGCAGGATCGAGCCGGTGTTGCCGGGGATGTCGGGTTGGTAGAGCGCGATGAGAGGTTTGGTCATGGTGACAATGTCTGTGGTGTTTTTATCACAATATCAAGCAAGGATGCACCTCCGCTGCGCAAACCGGGTGCGACAATCTGGCGGAACTGCGGATTTGGGTCTAAACAGGGTGATCTTCAACGCGAACCCGAAGGAGGCTGCAATGCGCATCATTGATATCTGTCCTCCGGCTGCGGCCCTAGGCCACTGATTAAACGGGTTTTTCGCGGTTTCAGCTTATTTTTCAGCTTTTGTGCCCCGTTTCAGGGGCGATAAGCGTCATCGCGTGACCTCAGGTTTTTGTTCGGTCTGCCAGTGCATTTCCCCATGCGCGGCATGTCGTTTTCTTCAAGGAGACATCCATGTTTGGATGGTTTGAACGTCAACTCAATCCCTATCCCGAGGCAACGCCCACCGCGCCGCCCGAAGGGCTTGTGGCGTTTTGCTGGCATTATTCGCGTGATGCGGCGCCATGGCTGATCGCCATGGCCATCCTGACCGCGATGATTTCAGTTGGCGAAGTGATGCTGTTCGGCTTCCTGGGCTCCATTGTCGACTGGCTTGCCAATTCCGATCCGCGGGGTTTCCTTGATCGCGAATCCGGCCGCCTAATGCTGATGGGCGCCGTCGTGCTCATCGGCCTGCCGGTCACGGTGGCATTGCATTCGCTGATCATCCACCAGACGCTGCTCGGCAATTACCCGATGATCGCGCGCTGGCAGATGCACCGCTACCTGCTGCGTCAGAGCCTGAGCTTCTTTTCCAACGAGTTCGCGGGGCGCGTCGCCACCAAGGTGATGCAGACGTCGCTGTCGATCCGGGAAGCGGTGATGAAGCTTCTCGATGTGTTCGTCTACGTGCTGGTCTATTTCATCGCCATGATCGGCATGGTGGCGAGCGCCGAGTGGCGGCTGGTGCTGCCCTTGCTGTTCTGGCTCGCCGTCTATATCGGCCTGATCGTGCATTTCGTGCCGAAGCTCAAGCGGATATCGACCGACCAGGCCGATGCCCGCTCGGCGATGACGGGACGGGTGGTTGACAGCTACACCAATATTTCGACGGTCAAGCTGTTTTCCCACGCAGGCCGCGAAGAGGCCTATGCACAGGAAAGCATGGATATGTTCCTGCAGACCGTGCACCGGCAGATGCGCCAGGTGACGCTGTTCCAGTCGCTGATCTATTTCAACAATTCGGTCCTGGTGTTCGTGGTTTCGGCAATGTCGATCGGCTTCTGGCTGAACGGTCTTGTCTCGGTCGGCGCCATTGCCGTGGTCATCGGGCTTTCGCTGAGAATCAACGGCATGTCGCAGTGGATCATGTGGGAGGTCTCCGGCTTCTTCGAGAATATCGGCGTGGTCCAGGACGGCATGGGCATGATGATAAAGCCGCACGACGTGGTTGACCGCCCCGGCGCCGGCGACATCGTCGCCAAAAAGGGTGCGATCAGTTTCGAGAATGTCCGCTTTCATTACGGCAAGCAGAGCGGCGTGATCGAGAACCTGTCGCTGTCGATCAAGCCGGGCGAGAAGATCGGCCTGGTCGGCCGCTCCGGCGCCGGCAAGACCACGATCGTCAACCTGCTGCTCAGGTTCTACAATCTCGAATCCGGGCGCATCCTGATCGATGGTCACGACATCGCGCAGGTGAGCCAGGATAGCCTCAGGGGACAGGTGGGCATGGTGAGCCAGGACACGTCGCTCTTGCACCGCTCCGTGCGCGACAACATCGCCTATGGACGTCCCGACGCCACGGAGGCCGAGATCATCGAGGCGGCGCGCAAGGCCAATGCGCTCGAGTTCATCGCCGGCCTCGAGGATCTGGTCGGTCGCACCGGGCTCGACGCCCATGTCGGCGAGCGCGGCGTCAAGCTGTCGGGCGGCCAGCGCCAGCGCATCGCCATTGCGCGGGTGTTCCTCAAGGATGCGCCGATCCTGGTGCTCGACGAGGCCACCTCGGCGCTCGATTCGGAAGTCGAGGCGGCGATCCAGGAAAACCTGTTTGCGCTGATGGAGAACAAGACGGTGATTGCGATTGCGCACCGGCTGTCGACGATCGCGCAGATGGACCGGCTGGTGGTGCTGGATCAGGGCGAGATCGTGGAAACCGGGACCCATGAGGAGCTGATCAAGTCGGGCGGCATCTATGCCGACCTCTGGTCACGGCAATCGGGCGGCTTCATCGATGCCGAGACCGATGCGTCGGCTGCGGAAGATGCGACGGCGGCGGAATAGGACGTGCGGATTGCCAAATAACCCGCACGCCCTATTGTTATGCCGATGATTTTCCGACCCCTGCTCACTGTGTTCGAAAGCTGGATCGATCCGTTTGTCCGGCGCAAGAGCTACCGGCCGCCCGCGTCGACGTTCGGGTTCCTGCGCCATTATGTCGGCCAGGCCAAGGGCGCCTTTGCCTTGATGCTGGCGCTCGGCGGCCTGGTGGCGCTGCTTGAGGCGGCGCTGTTCTATTTTGTCGGCCAGCTGGTCGATGTGCTTGATGCGGCGGAGCCGACCGCCGGCTGGGATGGCCTGGTCGCGGCACACGGTCCGACGCTGGCGTTCATGCTGTTCGTGGTGGTGCTGGCGCGGTTTGTCGTGGTCACCATCGCAGCCCTTGTCGAGGAACAGACGGTCGTACCCGGGTTCTACAACCTGGTGCGCTGGCAGGCGCACGCCCATGTGTCGCGCCAGAGCCTGAGTTTCTTCCAGAATGATTTTGCAGGCCGAATCGTCACCAAGGTCTGGTCTGCCGGCCAGGCCACCGGCGATTTCATGGTGGCGCTTCTGCAGGTGGTCTGGTTCATCCTGATCTACACCGCCACCACCATGGCGCTGGTGGCGCAGCTCGACTGGCGGCTGTCGGCGCTGGTGCTGTTCTGGGTCGTGGCGTTCGGGCTGCTGGCGCGGTATTTCGTGCCGCGCATAAGGCGGCATGCACGCGCCAGCGCGGAGGCCTCGTCCATGCTGACCGGGCGCATCACCGACAGCTATTCCAATATCCAGACGCTCAAGCTCTATGCCCGCGAAGCCGACAATGATCGGTATATAAGGGAGGGATTTGACCAGTTCCTGGCTGCGATCATCCCCTTCACCCGGCATCTGACCGGGGTGCGCGCATCGCTCGCGGCGCTGTCGGGCATCATGATCGCGGCGATTGCCGGGTTCTCGATCAATCTCTGGCTCACCGGCGCGATCTCGGTGGGCTCGGTGGCGTTCACGCTGTCGCTGGTGCTCAGGCTCAACATGCTGCTCGGGCGGATGATGACCCAGCTCAACGGGTTGATGCGCAATCTCGGCACGCTGCAGAACTCCGCCGAACTGGTGGCCCGGCCGATCGGGCTGACCGACCGCGACGGCGCGCCGGAGCTGAAGGTTGACAAGGCGGTGGTGCGGTTTGACCACGCAAGCTTCGGCTATGACCCGGAACAGCCGGTGATCGACGATCTGTCGCTGACCATCACTCCGGGCGAGAAGCTCGGGCTGGTCGGCCGCTCCGGCGCCGGCAAATCGACCTTCGTCAATCTGCTCCTGCGGTTTTACGATCTGCAATCGGGCAAGATCGAGATCGATGGCCAGAACATTGCCGAGGTCAGCCAGGAATCGCTGCGCCAGGCGATCGGCATGGTCACACAGGACACCTCGCTGCTGCACCGCTCGATCCGCGAGAACATCGTGTTCGGACGTCCCGACGCCGGTGACGCGGAAATCCTCGAGGCGGCGCGCACCGCCGAGGCGCTGAATTTCATCGAGGGCCTGTCAGACCAGCGCGGCCGCAAGGGACTTGATGCCCATGTCGGCGATCGCGGCGTGAAGCTGTCGGGCGGGCAGCGCCAGCGCATCGCCATTGCCCGGGTCATGCTCAAGAACGCGCCGATCCTGGTCCTGGACGAGGCGACCTCGGCGCTCGATTCGGAAGTCGAGGCGGCGATCCAGGAAAACCTCGACGAGTTGATGGAAGGCAAGACCGTCATCGCCATCGCCCACCGGCTTTCCACCATCGCCCGGATGGATCGCCTGGTGGTGATGGACGAGGGACGCATCATCGAGGCGGGCACGCATGCCGAATTGCTGGCGCGCGGCGGTCTCTACGCCGATCTGTGGGCCCGGCAGTCGGGCGGCTTCATCGGTGTGGACGAAGCCGCGGAATAGTCTGGCTGATTTTCCCGCGACATTGTGCCCCTCTGTCCGCCTCCGGTCTGGACTTCTCCGTCCAACGCGAATAGATACCGCGCGATTGCCAGATTTTCGCCGCATTGTCGGCAGGGGCCGAATCCGCTTATAGCGGTGGGGGTCAGGTTCGCCCAGGCGGGTGACGGAAGTCTGAACCGGACGCAGCTTGAAGAGGACGTTGAGCCGTGAGTGAGCCAATGACACACAGCGAAGGCGCGGGTGAACCAACCCGCCGCGATTTTCTTTACATCACCACCGGGGCTACGGCAGCGGTCGGCGCGGCGGCGTTTGCCTGGCCGTTCATCGACCAGATGCGCCCCGACGCCTCGACGCTGGCGGTTTCGACAATCGAGGTGAACGTTGCAAGCGTCGAGCCCGGCATGTCATTGACCGTCAAATGGCGCGGCAAGCCTGTGTTCATTCGCAATCGCACCCCGGAAGAGATCGAAGAGTCCAAGGCCGTCGCCATAGCCGATCTCAAGGATCCGTTGGCGCGCAACGCCAATCTTGACGCCACCGCAGAGGCGACAGATGTCGCTCGCTCCGCAGGCGAGGGCAAGGAAAACTGGCTCGTTCAGATCGGCGTCTGCACCCATCTGGGCTGCATTCCGCTCGGCCAGGCCGGCGATTTCGGCGGCTGGTTCTGCCCGTGCCACGGTTCGCACTACGACACGTCCGGACGTATTCGCAAAGGCCCGGCGCCGGAAAACCTGCCCGTGCCGACGTTTGCGTTCACGTCTGACACTGTCATCCAGATCGGTTAAGGGGACAAATTACCATGAGTGGCGATCATTCGACCTACAATCCGACGACAGGCATTGGCAAATGGATGGACTCGCGCCTTCCGCTGATGCGGCTGTCGCATGACAGCTTCGTCTCCTATCCGGTGCCGCGCAACCTGAACTATGCTTACACCTTCGGCGCCATGCTGTCGGTGATGCTGGTGGTGCAGATCCTCACCGGCGTGGTTCTTGCCATGCACTATGTCGCCGACACCGCGCTCGCCTTCAATTCGGTCGAGAAGATCATGCGCGACGTCAACAATGGCTGGCTGCTGCGCTACATGCACTCCAACGGTGCGTCCTTCTTCTTCATCGCCGTCTATCTGCACATTGCACGCGGTCTCTATTACGGTTCCTACAAGGCGCCGCGCGAGATCCTCTGGATCCTTGGCGTTGTCATCTACCTTCTGATGATGGCCACCGGATTCATGGGCTACGTGCTGCCTTGGGGTCAGATGTCGTTCTGGGGGGCTACGGTGATCACCGGCTTCTTCACGGCGTTCCCTCTTATCGGCGAGTGGATCCAGCAGTTCCTCCTGGGCGGTTTCGCGGTCGATCAACCGACGCTCAACCGCTTCTTCTCGCTGCATTACCTGCTGCCCTTCATGATCGCCGGCGTCGTTGTCCTGCACGTCTGGGCGCTGCATGTGACCGGCCAGACAAACCCGACCGGCGTCGAGGTGAAGTCGAAGACGGACACCCTGCCTTTCACGCCCTATGCGACGGTGAAGGATGGAGTTGGCGTCACGGTGTTCCTGTTCGTGTTCGCCTGGTTCATCTTCTTCATGCCCAACTATCTCGGCCATCCCGACAACTACATCATGGCCGATTCGCTGAAGACGCCGGCTCACATCGTTCCGGAATGGTACTATCTTCCGTTCTACGCGATGCTGCGCGCCATCACCTTCGACATCGGGCCTATCGATTCGAAGCTCGGCGGCGTTCTGGTGATGTTCGGCTCGATCATCGTGCTGTTCTTCCTGCCCTGGCTTGATACGTCGAAGATCCGCTCGGCAGTCTACCGTCCCTGGTACAAGCTGTTCTTCTGGATCTTCGTGGCCGACTGCATCTTCCTCGGCTGGCTCGGTTCGCGCGCGGCGACGGATCTCTACACGCTGCTGTCTCTGCTGGGCACAATCTACTACTTCGGCTTCTTCCTCGTCATCATGCCGGTTCTGGGCCTGATCGAAAAACCGAAACGGCTGCCCAATTCGATTACCGAAGCGGTACTCGAAAAGACTGCCAAGGCTTGATCAGCGGCTGAAAGGAATTCAAACAATGAATAAGTTTGTAACAAGCATCGCGCTGATCGCGGCCATCGCCTCCACAGCGATGAGCTCTGCCCGCGCCCAGGACGGGCACGATCTCGCCACCGCCATCGAGCACGCGCAGGAAGATGGTCATTACCCGCTCCTCAAGCCGAAGAACGTCGACTGGTCGTTCGCGGGACCCTTCGGCAAGTATGACAAGGCCCAGCTTCAGCGTGGCCTGAAGGTCTTTGCGGAAGTCTGCGCAGCCTGCCATTCGATGGACCTGGTTGCGTTCAGGACCCTCGAGGATCTGGGCTACTCGGAGGATCAGGTCAAATCCTTTGCGGCGAATTACGAAGTCGAGGACGGCCCGAATGCGGAAGGCGAGATGTTCACCCGTCCCGCCATCCCGGCCGATCATTTCCCGTCGCCGTTCCCGAACGCGGCAGCGGCAGCCTATGCCAACAATGGCGCCGCCCCGCCGGATCTGTCATTGATTGCCAAGGCGCGCGGCGTCGAGCGCGGCTTCCCGACCTTCGTCTTCGACATCTTCACCCAGTATCAGGAAGGTGGCCCGGATTACCTCTACTCGCTGCTGACCGGCTACCAGGAGCCGCCGGAGGGCTATACCGTCGCCGATGGCAACTACTTCAATCCGTATTTCGTCGGCGGAACCTCGCTTGCGATGGCGCAGCCGATCGATGAAGGCTTCGTCACCTATGATGACGGGACGCCTGAAACGCTCGACCAGTATTCAAAGGATGTATCCGCGTTCCTGATGTGGGCTGCGGAACCGCACCTTGAGGACCGCAAGCGCCTGGGTTTCATGGTGCTGATCTTCTTGGCGTTGTTCACGGGTCTGATGTACCTGACCAAGAAAGCCGTGTTCTCCAAACAGCCGCATTGAACCTTTCGGCTCACGGATCAAACCAGATACGCCGCCTCCGGGCGGCGTATCCATGTCCGGTCAACGCGCTTGCGCCGCGACGGGTGGCGGGACAGACTGCAGCATCACCTTGCGGCGACTTCACACTGGGACAATGTCCATGACCAATCTTGAAAACGAACTGCGCGCCGCCATCCGCACGATTCCGGATTATCCCAAACCCGGCATCCTGTTTCGCGACATCACCACGCTTCTGGGTCAGCCGCGGGCGTTCCGCCGGGCGGTGGATGAGCTGGTCCATCCCTATGCAGGGCTCAGGGTCTCCAAGATCGCCGGCATCGAGGCGCGCGGCTTCATTCTTGGCGGCGCCATGGCGCACCAATTGTCAGCCGGTTTCGTGCCGATCCGCAAGAAGGGCAAGCTGCCGCACGAGACCGTGCGCGTGGCCTACAGCCTCGAATATGGCGTCGATGAAATGGAAATGCACAAGGATGCCATCGCCGAGGGCGAGAGCGTGATTCTGGTTGACGATCTGATCGCGACCGGCGGCACCGCCGAAGGCGCGGTCAAGCTGCTCAGGCAGATGGGCGCCGACATCATCGCGGCGTGTTTCGTCATCGACCTTCCCGACCTTGGCGGCCGCAAGAAGCTCGAGGACCTCGGCGTTCAGGTGCGCACGCTGATTTCCTATGAAGGCCACTGAGCGACATCCAGACCCTTGCAGATCTGTGTCAGCCGTTGGCGCGCCTTACTCTGCCTGATCTTCTTCGGGAAACCGGATCAGCGCGGCTGAATCGAAACTCATCACCAGAGTGCCGTCCTTGTCATGGGCTTCCGAGATCAGCTCCAGGATCGACCATCCGGGGCGTGAGGCAAGCGGGCGGGAGCCGCGGATCGTTAGCGAGTAGAAGATCTCGTCGCCAGCATAGACCGGCTTGAACCATCTGAGATTTCGGAAGCCGGGTGAGGGGCCGAATTCGGGCAAGGCTTTGCCCTCGGCCTTGGCCTGTTCGGCTTCGGCGGTGCTGGCGGCGATGTTGAGTTTCATCCAGACGGACGCCGTGTGCCATCCCGACGCACACAAACCGCCAAACACGCTGTCCCTGGCGGCTTCGGCATCGATATGGAACCGCTGCGGGTCGAACTGGCGGGCGAAGTCGATGATGGCGTCCGCGGTGAAGACATGGCTGCCCAGTTTCTTGCGGGCGCCGGGTTCGAATGCAGGATCACGGGTCACGGTCTGGATGCCTCCGGCGCGCGCCTGCGCAGCATGATCGGGTTTTCTGATTCCAGCACCGTTTCGCCCCTCTGGTTGCGCAGTTCGTGCCGGAAGCTGACGATGCCGATCCCCGGACGGGAATTGGATGTGCGGCTGTCGAGCACCCGGGTCTCCCCCGAAAGCACGTCGCCTGCCAACACCGGCTTCTTCCACTTGACGTAATCGATGCCGGGGGCGCCTTCGGCGGCCATCCGCAGCAGGTAGGAGTCGGTCATCATCCGCATCATCATCGAGCAGGTATGCCATCCCGAGGCCGCGAGGCCGCCAAGGATGGAGTTCCGGCCTGCCTCTTCGTCCAGATGCATCGGCTGCGCGTCATACTCCATCGCGAAGGCGACGATTTCATCGGCTGCAACGTTCTTCGGCCCCAGCGGAAACACCATGCCAGGTTCTAGGTCCTCGAAATGGAGAAGGTCGTCTTCAGCCATGTAAAATATCTCTTTGGTGATCATGTTTGCGCGCAATCTAGAGGAATTCCATAGGCCGTGAAAGGTTATGTTTGCCCAAGTCATTCTGAATTCAGGAAAATAGCCGCCCCAATGGCGCGCCAGGAAATGATCGGGTGATCGCTGCGGTTTGATCCTTGTCAATGTGGACCCGCTTATATGATGTATCTTTGATACATATTGGCTGGAATGCCAATGAAACGGGAATGCCCAGTTAACAAGGAGCCCCTCATGTTCAAATCCAATGTCGGCGGTATCGACCGCGTTCTCCGCATCGTTGCAGGCCTCGTGTTGCTGGCGATGTTCTTTGTCTATCCGGACGCCTCATGGCGCTGGTTCACGCTGATCGGCATCATCCCGCTGTTCACCGGCCTGTTCGGGACCTGCCCGCTCTACTCGATGATCGGATTGTCGACCTGTCCGGTGAAGAAGACCTGATTCATGCCGCGCTCATGGATCGAATTGAGCGCTGACGGACAGGCGTGATTGCATGAGCCGCTCCGGGCCGGAGTGCCGGTTTCCGGCGCCTGGCCAGGGGCGGAGGTCTGTCTGTTGCGCTCACGCCGCCACCGCCTGTCCGAGGGCGGCAAAGTGATCGCTGTGGCCGCCGAGCAGCACGAACCAGACATAGGGAACGGCGAAGGCGAGGACGGCAAATGCCAGCAACACCCGCACCAGCCTGTTGGTGAAACGCCGCCAGAGCACGACGATCAGCACCATCCCCAGCGCCAGCTCAATGAGCGAGGCGATGGTTCCGTAGTGACGGGGATCCCAGTAGGAGACGGGCGAAACAAATCGCCACTGGGAGAACGGCACGAAATGGGCATGCCCGTCATCCACATGCAGCGGGAGATCGCCGAGCAGATGGCTGATCGCCGCCAGCGCGAACAGCATCAGAGCCGATGACAGGACGTCCAGGCCGGGCGGGTCCCTGGGCAACAGCCAACCGACAAGCAGAACCGTGCCAAACAGCGGCAGCGAGTTCATCCAGTCGATCGCGGTCAGCCACGGCGGATTGAAATACCAGTCGGACCAGACGTCCTGCTCCGGCGCGCCCACCAGCTTGGACCATGCGAACATCACGAAGATCACGGCGTCAGGCAGCAATGCCCCGGTGATGACCGCGGCATTGCGCAGACGGTTGTCGCGGCCGGGCCGGGCAAACAGGGCTGCTGCGAGCAGCAGATGGGTCTGGGTGTTCATGGCGCGAACCTGCACCGAAGGCCGCAGGAGCGCAAGGCGGATGCAACCGGGTAGTGCCAGCCCCTTCCATCAACCAGCGCATTCCGTGACCTGCCGGTCCCTGCGTGGATCAGGCGTCAGGTGTTGAAGCGGAAATGGATGACGTCGCCGTCCTGAACCACATATTCCTTGCCTTCGTCGCGCGCCTTACCGGCTTCCTTGGCGGGCACTTCGCCGCCCAGCGTGACGTAGTCGTCATAGGCGATGGTGAAGGCGCGGATGAAGCCGCGCTCGAAATCGGTGTGAATGACGCCGGCCGCACCCGGCGCCTTGGTGCCGCGCTCGATGGTCCAGGCCCGGGTTTCCTTCGGACCGACCGTGAAATAGGTGATCAGATCGAGCAGATGGTAGCCAGCCCGGATCAGGCGGTCGAGCCCGGCTTCCTCAAGCCCGAGTGCCGCCAGGAATTCCTGGGATTCCTCGTCGGGCAGCTGCGCCACCTCGGATTCAATGGCTGCGGAAATGATGATGCTCTCCGCGCCCTGTTCGGCGGCCATCTTCGCCACGGCTTCGGTGTGGGCATTGCCCGCCACCGCATCGGCTTCCGAAACGTTGCAGACATAGAGCACCGGGTGCGAGGTCAGAAGGTTGAGCCCCTTGAGGATCTCGAGCTCTTCGGGCGCCAGCGTCTTGAGCAGCGTGCGCACCGGCTTGCCGTCCTGCAGGAGCTTCAGCGCCGCTTCCATGATCGGCAGCACCGTCATCGACTCCTTGTCCTTGGAGGCGGCGCGCTTGCGGGTCTGCTCTGTGCGGCGCTCGAGGCTTTCGAGATCGGAGATCATCAGCTCGGTCTCGATGGTGTCGGCGTCGCCCACCGGATTGATGCGGCCTTCGACATGGGTGATGTCGTCATCCTCGAAGCACCTGAGCACATGCACGATGGCGTCGACTTCGCGGATATTGGCGAGGAACTTGTTGCCCAGGCCCTCGCCCTTCGACGCGCCGCGCACCAGGCCGGCGATGTCGACGAAGGAGATGCGGGTCGGGATGATTTCCTTGGATCCAGCCACCGTGGCGAGCTTCTTGAGCCGCGGATCGGGAACGGCGACTTCGCCGGTGTTGGGCTCGATGGTGCAGAACGGATAATTTGCGGCCTGGGCGGCGGCCGTCCGCGTCAGTGCGTTGAACAGGGTGGACTTGCCGACATTGGGCAGCCCGACGATGCCGCATTTGAAACCCATGGGATTGGTGTCCTTCAAGTGGATGCTTGCGGCTTTGTATGGATGTGACGTGCCGCGTCAAGGGGCGATCGGAGGTGCTGTCGTCTGCGAAGCCGGGATTGATGTGCATCAATGCGGTAATTTCCTTCGGGCGCATGATGCACAGACGATCAACCGCCCGTTTGTCGGGCCTGATGGAGGCATGGACATGCTCGCGAAAACTCTTGTCAAGGTGATCCCGGTTCTGGCCATCATGGCAGCTTCCGGCACAATGGCGCTTGCGCAATCCGACGATGACGGCCGCGACGGCTGGTGGCAGCGCGGGGGGATGGGACAGATGATGATGAACGGCCCCTATGGTCGGGGCCAGATGATGGGACAGGGGCCGATGATGGGCCTTGGATGGGACGGCATGCTGGACCGGATCGACGGCCGGCTTGCCTTCCTGAAGACCGAGCTGGGGATCAGGGATGACCAGTCGACCCAGTGGGACACCTTCGCCGCCGCCTTGCGGGAAAATGCCGAAAGCCACAACGGGCTGATGCGATCGATGATGGAGCGGATGACGGACGACGACTATGCCGGCAAGTCCTTGCCGGAGCGCCTGGGCGAACACGAAAGCCTCATGCAGGCGCGGCTGGAACAGATCAAGGAGATGCGGGCGGCGGTCGAGGCGTTGTACGGCGTTCTTGACGAGACACAGAAAAAGGCCGCCGATGAGATCGTGATCCCGGCGATGGGAATGGGCATGGGGATGATGCGCTAAGCATCCGCTCGGCAAGGCGGCAAGAGCCCAAGTTACATCGGACCTGCACCGGGGTCGGTCACAGACAGGTCGGCGCGCATTGCCGGCCTCCAGGGCGCCGATATCTCGAGCCAGGCACGGAGCCGGTGGAGAGGGCCGGTGCTGGCGCGTGCGGCCGGATCAACCCGGCGGAAAGGTTTTTATGCGATCCTGTGCCCAGTCCGTCCAGGAGAGACCGTCATGGAGACCGAGCTTGCCACCTGGCATTTTGTTGTCGCAGGCGTCCTGTTCGCGCTGTTCGGCGTGCTCGCCCATGTCGGCCGCGCCGTGTTCAACGTGTTTCCAGACAAGCTGTCGGACACGCCCGCGGTTAATATCCTGGTTTCGAGCGACTACAGCTGGGGCGATTATCTGTGGGGCGTCGAGTTTGACGACGCCGGATACTACCGTCTCGACAGCCTCAGGAACCTCAGGCTCTATGTGGTGTCTTGCGTCGTCGGCGGTCTTGCAGCGATGCTGCTGATCGATGGCGCCGGGCTTGGCATCGCCGCATTGATCGACGCCGGCGTCAATGGCTTTGTCGATCTGTTCTGGCAGCGCATCGACGAACTCAGGGGGTAGGCCACCCGCGCCCGGCTCACTGCGAAGCCCAGAAGGCGTCGGCTTTTTCAATGTAGCCGGCGGTGTCCTTGATCCATGTGCCCTGGACCCGGGCATTGTAGTTCAGATAGAGCTTGCCATCGAGCAAGGTGAACTTGTCGGGCTCCACGGGCGCCTTGTAGCCCTGGGCTGCGCCATAGGCGCAATAGCCGCCATATTGCGGCGCGAACTTGTCTGGATCGGCGACAAACAGCGCCTTGTGCTCTTCGGATGAGAACTGGTAGGTCGCGCCGTCATGGCTGGCGGTGATCCCCGCATCTCCCGGCACGGCCTTGCCTTGTGTGAAATAGGCGACGGGGTCATGGCCATCGATGGCAGTTCCGGCCTTCGACAGGTTGACCTTGCCGGCCATTGCCGGGCGGGAGTTTATCAGCAACAGGGCCGAAAGCCCGAAGCCCATGCCAAAAAGAGCTCTCCGGGAATAAACGGATGCGTGCATGTCCTGTTCCTCCGCCGTGGCGGCGGCGCCTGACCGAAAAGCCACGCCGCGCAATGATCCATGGCGGCAGATTACCCCGACATGGCGATCAAGAGCGAATGACGATGGCGTGAATTGGCGGGCGCGGAAAGCCGCGGGCTTTACAATCCGTCCGGGCGACGGAGCTGGAAGCCGGTCTTGTCCTGGACAAAACCGCAATGGCGGTAGAAATCGAGCGTCGCCGGGTTCTTCGAGCCGCTGAGCAGCATCACCTTGTAGCACCCGGCTTCCCAGGCATGAGCGATGGCGTGCCGGATCAGGGCTCCGGCATAGCCGTGCTGCCGGTGTGCCACGTGCGTGACGACATTCTCGATCAGAGCGTAGGGTGCGCCGCCGCGGGTGAGGTTGGGGATGATGACCAGGGTTATGGTGGAAACCGCGATTTCGCCCGCGAAAGCCAGGAACACTACCATGCCGGGATGTGCGAGCATCTGGTTGAAGCGGTCGCGCGCCAGGTTCTCACCCATCTCTGGGTCGTCCGGCTGCAGCTCGCGGTAAAGATTTAGCAGCGCCGACACATCGTCCGGACCGGCCGAGCGGATCTCGACGTCTCTGCCGGCCAGCGCCATCAGCTTTTCTTGTCGCCGAACAACCGCTTGAGCATGTCGGCCATGGGACCTGAGGTCGGAAGAATCTTCGGCTGGGCTGAATTGCGGGCCTGGCGGATATGGGATTTTCCAGCAGGCGCCGGCTTGCCGCCGTCAGCCGCAGCGGCCTTCTCAGGCTTGGCAGGCTTTGGCTCTGCAGCGCCGGTGGCGAGGGCAATCTTGTTCATGAAGCCCGCGTCGTCGCCCTTGGCCATCAGCTCCGCATGGGCGGCGATGGCGTCGAGCAGCGGCTCCAGCCATTCCGCGTCCGCCTTGGCGAAATCGCCCAGCACATAGGGGCTGACGCGGTCTTTGTGGCCGGGGTGGCCGATGCCGATGCGCAGCCGCTTGTAGTCCTTGCCGCAATGGGCGTCGAGGGATTTGAGCCCGTTGTGGCCGCCATTACCGCCGCCGGTCTTGAGCTTGAGCTTGCCGGGCGCAAGATCGAGTTCATCATGGATGACGATGAGGTCGGCGGGGGAGAGCTTGTAGAAGCGCAGGGCGTCGCCGACGCTGTCGCCCGACAGGTTCATGAAGGTCATGGGCTTGAGCAGCAGCACCTTTTGATCGCCCAGCGTGCCTTCGGCGATCTCACCGCGGAATTTCTTCGAAAACCCCGAAAACGAATGGCGGCGGGCGATTGCGTCCGCCGCCATGAAGCCGACATTGTGCCGGTTTCTGGCGTATTGAGGGCCGGGATTTCCAAGTCCTGCGATGAGCAACATGGAAGCTGATCCTCAACTACGGGCCGATGCGGCCTATTCTTCGCTGGCGTCCTCGTCGGCGTCGTCAGCGTCACCAGCGGCATTGTCTTCGCTCTTGAGGCCGGCAGGAGCAGCCACGGTGGCGATGGTGAAGTCGCGGTCGGTGATCGTCGGATGAACGCCATCCGGCAGCTTCACATGGGAGATGTGGATGCCGTCGCCGATTTCGAGGCCGGTGAGGTCAACGGTGATCGCGTCCGGGATCGCATTGGCCGGGCAATGGCACTCGACGGTGTGGCGCACGATGTTGAGAACGCCGCCGCGCTTGATGCCCGGGGATTTCTCTTCGTTCTCGAAGTGAACCGGCACTTCCACGGTGACCTGGGTGTCTTTCGACACGCGCAGGAAATCGACATGCATCAGGAAGTCGCGGACCGGATCGAGCTGGAAATCCTTGGGCAGCACGCTGTGCTTCTTGCCGTCGACCTCGATGGTCGCAAGCGTGGTCAGGAAACCGCCAGCATGGATCTTCTTGGTGACTTCATTGCGCGAGAGCACAATGGAGATAGGGTCTTGCTTGTCACCATAGATGACAGCGGGAATGAAACCGTTGCGGCGAAGTTCACGGGCGGACCCCTTACCGACCTGTGCGCGCGCCTCGGCCTTGAGCTCATACGTCTTGTTGCTCATGGCAATACCTTTCGAGGTTCTAATCTGGGGCTGTTTGCTGGCATCGGCATCGGCCGGTCCCAAAAAACATCAAGCGCCGTTCCTTTTAGAGAATAACGGCGCCTCATCCGCGTTGCCTCCAAGGGTGTCTGCACGGACGTGGCCGCTATAGCGGAGCAACCGCGCAAATGCAAGCTTCAGGCGGATTTCCGGGACTTGCCGGACGGCAAGGCTGATTTCAGCGGCATGCGGCGCAGCTTCTCACCGTGCCCGGCGTCACCGCCCGGTCCGTCGCAACGCGTCTGCTCCGATATGCCTGAGCCTGGGGAGGCAGGCAGAAGGGTTCGAAGGGCATGTCCGCGAGCTCACGCAAAGACATCCGTTGCACATCCGGATGCGCCAGCGGGTCCGGCAATTCAGGCTGCTGGTCGACGTCCATTCTGGCAAGAAAGCCGAATGGCGCCAGCAGGACATGTAGGGTTCTGGTCAGGATCTGGTTTAGCATGGATATATGATAGCAACCGGAAATCACCGGTTCTATCGACGTTTTCTCAATTTCAGTATAGGTAATCTATATGAAAAACCTCAACCTGGTTCCCTTGAACGGATTGCGCGCAGTGGAGGCCGTGGGGCGGCTGGGCAGCCTGAAGGCTGCGGCAACCGAACTTGGCGTGACCATTGGCGCGGTGAGCCAGCAGATCCAGAAGGTCGAGCAGCATCTGGGCAACGCCCTGTTCATCCGTCATCCCAAGGGATTGATTCCAAACACGCTGGGCGAACTGGTTCTGCCGCATCTGGCGTCCGGCATGGCGGAATTGTCGGTGGCGCTCGCCAAGGCAGGCGGTTTTCACGGGAGCACGCTGGTCGTGTCGGTGGCGCCTGTGTTTGCCGCCAAGTGGCTGGTGTGGCGGCTCAAGAATTTCTACGACGCCAATCCAGCGATTCGCATCCGGGTCGACGCCACCACCACCCTGGTCGACCCCAACGCCTCCGATGTCGATGTCTGCATCCGCGTTGGCAATGGTCCGTGGCCGGGCTTGCGCGCCTCCAAGCTGATCGACCAGCGCATCTTTCCGGTCTGCAGTCCGGCGATCGCGGCAAGCCTGCGGCAACCGGAGGACATGCGCGCCGTGCCGGTGATCCGGGACGCCGGCTCGCTGTTCGACTGGAACATCTGGCTCACGCCCTTCGGTCTCACCTCATCCGACCTGCTTGAAGGACCGATTTTCTCGGACGCTTCCTTGTGTCTTGACGCCGCGGTGGCGGGGCAGGGAATCTTCATGGCCTGGGAGACGCTTGCCCATGATGCGCTGGCGGCGGGCCAGGTGGCCGCGCCCTTCGAGGGGCGTTTCGCCACGGGCGCCGCCTACTGGTTCATCACCCGGACGCAATCCTTCAAGACCAAGGAGACCACCGCGTTCGAACGCTGGCTGCGCGACGAGATGGCCATGTCCTTCGAGATGGCCTGAACGACTGTCTGGCCGGGGCTCGATGCCCTTAATTGCCTTGATTTGTCTTGTGGATGAAATATGACTGAGCGCACGGGGTTACGGGTGGACTCCCCGTTGCAGGCGAGAGCCCAAGTTCCGCCCTTCGTAGTCATGCGAAGGGATCATCATGTCCAAATCCATCTCAGCCCACGATCTGTCCAGTCTGTCCGGCACCAGCGCCTGGCCGACCGTTGTCGCCTCAACCCGCTGTTTCAAGTTCGAGCAGGAGGCGCGCGCCATTGCCGGCTCGGTCTGGCGCGATCACATGGAAACCGCGGTGTGGGGGCCGGAACTGGCCGGTCTCGGCAAGCCCATCGTCGTTTATTGCCTGCACGGCCACAATGTCAGCCAGCTGGCGGTGGCGCGGCTCAGGTCTCAGGGTATCGACGCCCGGCATCTGGAAGGCGGGATTGACGCCTATGAGGCGGCCGGCGGCCTTGTTCTCAGGCAGCGCGGACCGGATGTGCCGCTGTTGCTGCCGCATGCCACGCAATGGATCACCCGCGAAAGACCGAAGATAGACCGCATCGCCTTTCCGTGGCTGGTGCGCCGTTTCATCGATCCGCTGGCGGTGTTTCATTTTGTCGAGGCCGAATGGGTCATCGAGATCGCGGAGGAAATGGGCGCGATCCCGTTCGATATCGATGGCGTTGTCTATTCCCATCGCGGAGAGTCCTGCAGTGTCGACACATTGCTCGATCTGTTCGGAGTAAATGATCCCGCGCTGCGGCATCTGGCCCGGATCATCCGCGGCGCCGACACCGGAAATCTCGATCTTGAGCCGCAATCCGCCGGGCTGCTGGCAATTTCGCTGGGATTGTCATCATCGGAAGATGATGATCTGAAACAGCTGGAAAGAGGCATGCTGATCTACGATGCACTGTTTGCATGGTGCCGTCATGCCACCCATGAGACCCACACCTGGCTATCAGGAAGAACTGCGTCATGACTTCCACGATTTCCCCTTCCTGGGCCGAGCTGTTCCGCGTCTTCGGGCGCATCGGGCTTTTGTCCTTCGGCGGCCCCGCAGGTCAGATCGCGCTGATGCACCGCGAACTTGTCGAGGAGCGGGCCTGGCTCGACGAGCCGCGGTTCCTGCATGCGCTGAATTTCTGCATGCTGCTGCCCGGTCCCGAGGCGATGCAGCTCGCCACCTATTCCGGCTGGCTCCTGCGCGGCGTCGCGGGCGGGTTGCTGGCCGGTCTCCTGTTCATCCTGCCCGGCTTTGCCGTCATCATGACGCTGTCGGCGGTCTATTTTCATTATGGCGATCTGCCGGTGGTGGCGGGTGTGCTGTTCGGGCTGAAGGCGGCGGTGCTGGCCATCGTCGTGGAAGCGCTGCTGCGCGTCTCCAAGCGGGCGCTCAAATCCAGGCTTGCCTGGGGGCTGGCGGTTGCAGCCTTCATCGCGATCGCCTTTCTCAAGCTGCCGTTCCCGCTGATTGTTCTGGGGGCAGGGCTGATCGGCGTGCTTGTATCGGCGACAGGGACTGCAGACCTCTCTGCACCTGCACCTGCACCTGAGGCGGAGGAGGCCGGCGCGGACAGACTTCCGGGTCTCACCGGGCCAACCCTGCGGACAATCGGAATCTGGGGCGCGGTCTGGCTTGTACCGCTGGCGATCCTTGTAATGGTTCCAGCCGTGCCCGATGCGCTGGCGGCGATGGCGCTGTTTTTCTCCAAGGCGGCGATCGTCACCTTCGGCGGCGCCTATGCGGTGCTGGCCTATGTCGGGCAGCAGGCGGTGGAAGTGCATGGCTGGCTGATGCCAGGCGACATGCTTGCCGGCCTGGGGCTGGCGGAATCGACGCCCGGTCCGCTGATCCTGGTTCTGGTGTTCGTGGGTTTCCTGGGCGGCGCGCGCGAGGCGGGTCTTGACCCTCTGACCGGCGGCATGCTCGGCGGTTCGGTCGCGCTGTTCTTCACCTTTGCGCCGTGCTTCCTCTGGATCTTTGCCGGCGCGCCGCATATCGAGCGGCTGCGCTCGGTCAAGTGGCTGTCGGCGGGACTTGCGGCAATCACGGCCGCAGTGGTCGGCGTGATTTCGAACCTCGCGGTCTGGTTTGCGCTGCATGTGCTGTTTGCGGATGTGGGGGAGGCGGCGTTCGGCCCGTTCAGCCTGCCGGTCCCAGACCTGGCGACGCTGAATGTCGCAGCACTCGCCATCGCGCTCGGCGCGGGCGTGGCGCTGCTGCGCTATCACCTCAACCTGTTTCTGGTTCTGGGCGGCGCAACGCTGGCGGGCATTGCGGTGACAGTGCTGGCCTGAGCGGTATCAGTCGAACAGGCTGGAGACGGATTGCTCTGCAGCGGTGCGGTTGATCGCCTCGCCGATCAGCGCGTCGGTCGAGATCACGCGGATATTGGGCGCCGACTGGATTTCCTGGGTCGGCTGGATCGAGTCGGTGATAACCAGTTCCTTGAGCTTGGACGACGCAACGCGCGCCACGGCGCCGCCGGAGAGCACGCCGTGGGTGATGTAGGCCGTCACCGAGTTTGCACCATTGGTGAGCAGGGCTTCGGCGGCGTTGCACAAGGTGCCGCCGGAATCGACGATATCGTCGATCAGGATGCAGTCCTTGCCCTCGACCTCGCCGATGATGTTCATCACTTCGGATTCGCCCGGCCGGTCGCGGCGCTTGTCGACGATGGCGAGCAGCGAGCCAAGCCGTTTGCCGAGCGCCCGGGCTCGAACCACACCGCCGACATCCGGCGACACCACCATGACATTCTCGAGCTCGTACTTGGCCTTGATGTCGCGGGCGATCACCGGAATGGCAAACAGATTGTCCGTCGGAATATCGAAGAAACCCTGGATCTGGCCGGCGTGCAGATCGAGCGTGAGCACCCGGTCGGCGCCCGCCTCGGTGATCAGATTGGCGACCAGCTTGGCCGAAATCGGCGTGCGGCCGGAGGCGCGGCGGTCCTGGCGGGCGTAGCCGAAATAGGGCAGGACGGCGGTAATCCGCCGCGCCGACGAGCGCCGGAAGGCGTCGATCATGATCAGCAGTTCCATCAGGTGATCATTCGTCGGATAGGAGGTGGACTGCAGGATGAAGACATCCTCTCCGCGCACATTCTCCTGGATCTCGACGAAGATCTCCTGGTCAGCGAAGCGCCGCACGCTTGCCTTGCCCAGCGGAACATTGAGATAATTGCAAATGGATTCCGCCAAACGACGGTTCGAGTTTCCTGCGAAAACCTTCATTTGGGACCGCCTGTTGTTCCCGCCGCGTCGCGTCATGCGCAGGGTCACGCATAAGGACGGAGCGCCATCCGTTCGCCCGCGTTTTAGCGGGGGATTTGATCTTTGCAAGACCGCAGGCGGCAAGCGGCCGATTTTTCTGTTGAACGTGGTAATTATCTTGTGCCGGCAAAGTTCGGGGCCGATCGCGGGCCTCAACCTCGGGTAGGCAGGCAGCTGGAGGATGACACTTTTGGCCCGGGGCTACAGCCCGCGCCAGGCGGCGTAATCGGCTATCGAGCGCGCGGCGATTCGTTCCATCACGTCCGCAGGTATCGACGCCCATGGATCGCCGGCTCCGCCTGCTGTCGCTTCCTGGCCTTGAATGCGGTGCAGCCGGTTGCCCGCGGGATCAAGAACATCCCAGACATAGAAGACGGTGGTCTGCCCGCCGAAATTGTCGGCGGAGAAATAGCCCTTCAGCACATGTTCGCCGCCGGGATCGGAGGCGCTCAGGATGGCAAAACCGCGATTGCGCGCCTCCACGGCCAGCTGCCGCGACAACGGGGTGACGGCGTTCACCGGCGCGCCGATGACCGGCATGAAACGGATCCGCCCGCGCACCTGACCGGCGGGCAGGGCGGCTTGCATCGGGGCTGCCGATTCAGGCGTTGCGGCCTGGGGAAAGGAACCGGGAGCCTGAGGTTGCGCGCCGGGAAACGCATCGACGGGCGCGGTGTTATCCGTGTTTGCTACGGACAAGGAATCCCCGGGAATGGGCTGGAGGGTCTGTTCCGTGCTGTTGCAGCCTGCAATCAACATGGCCAATGCGCCTATCACGCCAATGATTTTGATGCCGTGCATCCTGGTACCCGCCCTTTCCCGGCTTTGTTATGAAATCCCGGAGGCAGGCCTGTCAATCACTGATGATTCTTGCGGGACCGCGGGCCGCGACCATGGCGGGTCAGGAAGGCAAGGACGCCACGCTCACACGGTGATCAGCTCGAGGGATTTGGCGGAAAGCGATTCGGGAGCATCGGTGGTTGTCAGGTAGGTCTGCCCCAGGGTCATGGCGGCGCCGGCTTCGGAATCCATGATGATCATGTGCACGAACAGGGTCATGTCGGGCTGAATCACAATCGGGCTTCCGGCATGGAACATCTGGTGCTCCATCCAGCTCGGGGTAAAGCGCGCGCCGAGCGAATAGCCGCAGGCATTGAGCCGGTGCCGGGTCAGTCCACGCTTGTCCATCACGTCGGAATGGGCGTCGAACACCTGGCCGAAGGTCGTGCCCGGCCGCAGGATGGCGGTGATCGCGTCGAGCGCTTCCCGGCAGGCTTCATAGAGCTCGACATGGCGCGGCGTCGGTTCGCCGATGATTATGGTGCGCATCATGGCCGCGTGATAATGGGCAAAAGACCCAGCCCATTCCAGCGTCAGCTGATCGTTTTCGTCCAGCTTCCTGCGCCCGGCCTTGTAGCGGCACAACAGCGCGTCCTGGCCCGATCCGATGATGAACTCGTTGGCGGGATAGTCGCCGCCGCCGGAAAACACCGCGCCCTGCATCGCGGCCAGGATGGCGGCCTCGTCGCCGCCGGCCTTTATCAGCGGCAGGGCCGCGTCAAGGGCCGCATCCGCGAGGCTTGCCGCGCGCCGGGAATGTGCGATTTCCGCCGGGCTTTTGATCAGCCTGAGCTGGCTCACCAGATAGGACGCGTCGACCAGTTCGGCGAAGCTGTGAAGCTGGTTGTCGAGCTTGCGGCAATTGGCGCCGGTCAGCCCGTGCGTGTCATATTCGACGCCGATCCGCTCGCCCAGAAGATCGAGATCGGACAAGAGGTTCTTGAGATCGAGTGCGGGGTCGGCGTTGGTCCGGTCGGTCCACACGACGATCCGCTCGATGGTCGAGGTCTGGCGCGCCTGGCGCAGGTCGGCAGACCGCGTCAAAAGCGTCATCGCGCCATCGGCCTTGACCACGAGGCACTGGAAGAAGCAGAAGCCGAAGGTGTCGTAGCCGGTGAGCCAGTACATGCTCTCCTGGGCAAACAGCAGCATGGCGTCGAGCTTCTCTTCGCGCATGCTGGCGGTCAGCCGGTCCAGGCGGGCGGCGAATTCCTCGCGTTCAAAATGCAGGGCCATGGGGTTCCTCCTTGATGGCGATGGCGGATATCTGCCGGCCGTAATCAGGTTCATTGCGATGGGTGGCGCGCCGATAGGAAAACCACGCTTCCTCATCCGCATAGGTGCAGTCGGAAAGCATCTGGGCTTTCAGGCCGGCCGAGCGCAGCCGGTCGAGGGTGAATTGCCTCAGGTCAAACATAGCATGGCCGGGCTTGGGTGAGGCAAGGAAATAGGTTTCGTGGTCTGGATTGGCCTTGATGAACCGGTCGACGAATTCCGGGCCGACCTCGTAGCTTGGCTGGCTGATCGAGGGGCCCAGAACGGCCGAGATCCGGTCCGGTCTTGCGCCAAGGCCCTGCATCGCCGCGACGGTGCTCTCGAGCACGCCGTCAAACGCGCCGCGCCAGCCGGCATGGGCAGCCCCGATGACGCGGGCTTCGGGATCGGCAAACAGCACCGGACCGCAATCGGCCGTCAGCACGCCCAGCGCAAGGCCGGGAATGTTGGTCACAATCGCGTCGGCCTCGGGTCGCTCGGCGCGGTTTTCTGGCGTGGCAATATGCACCCGCGGCGAATGGACCTGGTGCACGGTGACCAGCCGGTCGGCTTCAAGCCCGAACCAGCGGCTCACCCGCGTCCGGTTTTCCATCACGTGATCGCGGTTGTCCTTCGAGCCGAGGCCGACATTCAGGCCCCGGTAGAGCCCCTCGGAGACCCCTCCGGAACGGCTGAAAAAACCATGAGAGATGCCGCTGCCTGCGGAGACCTCATCAAGAAGCGTGCTGCGCACCGGGTCTGGCGCGTGGCCGTCAGCCATCATGTATCGCTCCTCCCGCAGGTCGTCAGGCCGCGGCGAATCCGAAGGCCCTTGCTGATCAGCGCGCGGATGGTGGCGATCACGACCGCGTCTGTCAATTCGTCCGCTCAAGCGGCCACATGTTCGAAGGGGGAGATTCTGACCGGGTCGCCACTGACGGCAAGCACCTTGAACAGCGCGCCCATGCGGCCTTCGCCTTCGCCGGCCAGGCGGTTCACGGCGTCGCGGATGGCGGCCTGGGTCAAAGAGTCACGCCCCGATCCGAGCGCGCCGGCGCGCTCGACAATCCCCAGCCCCACTAGAAACTCGCCCTGGGTCATGGGCCTGTGGACATGAGCGCCCGCAGCCAGCGCCGCCTCTGCCAGCGCCTGGAAATCGACATGGCTGGTGATGTCCGCTTCACCCGGACGCGCCAGCGGCGGGTCGTATTCGTGGCGATACACCGCCTGCAGCGTATCGCCGAAACCGGTGATCAGATGGCCGTAATCGATCGCCAGCGCGGTGCCGCCATCGCGCACGATCTTGGCCGCCACGGTCTGCATGACCGCCGATCTTGCAGGGGAAAGCTCAAAGATCTCGCCTTCAGGCACGCGCGCCTCGTCCACCGGCAGCAGCGACGGATCGAAGTCGCCGGGCCCCAGGCCGAACGCCAGCGAGCCGGCACTGTCGAGGCCCACCACGCGTTCACGAAACCCCTCACGAGTCTTGACGAACTGGCGGATCGGAACCGCGTCGAACAGTTCATTGGCGACCATCAGGGTGAACCCGTCGGGAACCTCCTCGAACGATTTATGCCAGGAGATCCGCTCCTTGGCCCGCACCAACGTCTGGCGCTGCACATTGCGCAGCCGTTCGCTGGTCTCGACCATATGGATGCTGGCTCCTGCATAGAGATCCGGCGCGAGACGCGCGATCACCCTCAAGGCGTCGGACATCAGGGTGCCGCGACCGGGGCCGATCTCGACGATCCTGACATCTGACGGCGCGCCCTGCGCCTGCCAGGCATGGACCAGACTGACGCCGATCATCTCGCCAAACAGCTGCGAAACCTCCGGCGCGGTGATGAAATCACCTGATCGGCCGAAGGGTTCGCGGCTTTGGTAATAGCCGTATTCCGGGTCGGCGAGGCACAGCGCGAAATAGTCCGAAATCCGCAATGGTCCGGTCTGTTCGATCAGCCGGACGATCTTGTGTGCGAGCGGGGTCATGGTGGTGACTTTCCAGAACTTGTTCATGCGTGCGGTCTGGCGTTCGATCTGGCGCGCGAACCGGCGGTGGCGATCGCCCAGATACCGACCGCCAGCATCGGCAGCGACAGCACCATGCCCATGGTCAGCCAGCCGCCGGCGAGATAGCCCAGATGCGCGTCAGGCTCCCTGTAGAACTCGACAAAGATCCGCGACAGCGCATAGCCACTGACAAAGACGCCCGAAACCAGCCCCGGCGATCTGAGTGCCTGGTGGCGGTAAATCAGCCAGGCCAGCACGGCCAGCAGGAGGAGGCCTTCAAGGCCCGCCTCGTAAAGCTGGGTCGGGTGGCGCGCGAAGGGGCCGCCGGTGGGAAACACGAAGGCCCAGGGCACATCGGTCAATTTGCCCCAGAGTTCGGCATTGATGAAATTGGCGACCCGCCCGAAAAACAGGCCCACCGGCACGACAGCGCAGACTACGTCGAACAGGTTGAACAGAGGAATCCGGCGTTTGTGGGCAAACAGGATCATGGCCGCAAGCGTGCCCAGCAATCCGCCATGAAACGACATGCCGCCATTCCAGATCTCGAGCGCCCTGAGCGGATTGGCCGACACCGCGGCAAAGTCGTAAAACAGAATGTAGCCGATCCTGCCGCCTGCAACGATGCCGACGGTCGCCCAGATCAGAAAGTCATCGATGTCGAGCGCCGAAATGCGCGAGCCGCCTTCAGGCCAGAGCCTGCGGTTCTCGACCAGTAGCCTCGCATAGCGCCAGCCCAGGAGAATGCCTGTCACATAAGCGAGACCATACCAGCGTATCTGTAGCGGGCCGATCGAAAAAATAACCGGATCAATGTCCGGAAAGGCCATCAGCGACAACAGCGTTGCGGTCTGCTCCAAGGCGGCTTCCTTCCTGCATGGCGTGCGTCCATGGGGCGCAGGCCGGTATTTCGTCACGGCTTCAAGGCTATTTTCCGGCGGAGGGCCCGCTTGATTTGCTGCACTGACATGCCACACGGGCTTTGCGCAAGGCTTGCGGGCCTGCGCTTCGGCTTGCAACTTGGCGCTCGAGTCCTTAATTCAAAGGGACGGAAAGCCACTCGCAACAGCACCGGCCGACACCGGTGCAGGGATGAAGACCATGAACAGCGGATCGAACCGACTCCTCGACGAACTTGCCAAGCTGATGACCGACGCGGCCGGGGCCGCCCAGGGCGTGCAGCGCGAAGTGGAGACTGCGATGCGCAGTCAGCTCGAGCGGCTTCTCAATTCGATGGATCTGGTCAAGCGCGAGGAATTCGAGGCCGTTCGCGACATGGCGATCAAGGCGCGTGAAGAAAATGACGCGCTGTCGGCGCGGCTCGAGAAACTTGAGCAATCGGCGTCGGAATCGCCCGCTTTGGCGGCTGCCGAGGCGGCAAAACCGTCGACCGCCAAGCGGGCGCCGCGCAATAAGCCCTGAGCGGCGGTTTTACCCGATTTTTTTTGCACAGGTTGTCCACTGCTGGCCGAGGCTCAAAAAGCCTTTTGCGTGAGTCAGTTATGAGTCCCGGCGGAATCAGTTTCGCAGCTTGGTCCACAGGCTGGGGCTGACAAAATGCGACCGGGGGACTGGCGCTCGGACTCTGCATTTATACACTGATTCTAAATGATGATTCGGAACGGGCGGCAAGCGGCCCCGGTGGGAGTCGCAAATGCGGACACCCCGGGACACCGGTGAATCGCGCGTCGAAGATGAATCCGCCGGGCGCCGTTCAATGCGGTAGGCCAGGGCGGTGGAAATGAACAAGGTGGGGCATGAATCTCAGCAATATCGAATTCGAACGGCACTCCAATCCGGTAGACATGATCGAATTCGTGGCGGCGGCCAACGACTGGACGTTCGAACGCTCCGGCGAACACGAGATCGCCATGACCGTCGAGGGACACTGGACCGACTATCATGTCTCGTTTTCCTGGATGGAGGATTGCGAGGCGCTGCATATCGCCAGCGCCTTCGACATCAAGGTGCCCGAGGCCCGCGTCACCGAGGTGATGAAACTCCTGTCGCATGTCAACGGCCAGGTGCTGATGGGTCATTTCGACCTGTGGCAGCAGGAGCATGTCATCATCTTTCGCCAGTCGCTGCTTCTTGCCGGCGGCGCCGAGCCGACCAACCGTCAGGTTGAGGTGCTGTTGTCCAACGCACTTGATTCCTGCGAAGCCTATTTCCAGGCCTTCCAGTTTGTCGTCTGGTCCGGCATGGAGGCCAAGGCGGCGATCACCGCGGTGATGTTCGAAACCCGCGGCGAGGCGTGAAATGATTTCCGCCGCCAATCCTCTCGTTCTTGTCGGTGCGGGCAACATGGGCGGAGCCATGCTCACCGGCTGGCTTGAGTCCGGCATCGATCCGGCGGCCATCGTCGTTATAGATCCCAAGACCACGGACGCCATGTCGCTGCGGCTGGCATCGGCGAAGGTGCGGCTGGAGAGCGCGGCGCCGGATGGCCTGGTCGCAGGCATCCTGATGCTGGCGGTCAAGCCGCAGATCATGGACCAGGTGGTGGCAGGGGTTGGCGGTCTGGTCGGGCCTCAGACCGTCACGCTCTCCGTCGCCGCGGGCAAGACCATTTCCTATTTCGAGGAGCGTCTCGGCGGCGCCGTCGTCCGGACGATCCCCAACACGCCTGCGATGATTGGCCGCGGGATTACCGGCGCGGTGGCCAACGCGGCTGTCAGCGCCGAGGCGAAAGCCGAAATCGACAAGTTGCTGTCGGTGTGCGGCCCGGTCGAATGGGTCGAGGACGAGGCGCTGATCGACGCCATCACGGCGGTGTCGGGCAGCGGCCCGGCCTATGTGTTCTATCTTGTCGAGTGCATGGCGGAGGCGGGACGCAAATGCGGCCTGCCGGCGGACCTCGCCATGCGCCTGGCACGCGCGACCGTGACGGGGGCAGGTGAACTGATGCATCAGTCCCCGGACGGCGCCGCAACGCTCAGGCAGAATGTCACCTCTCCCAATGGCACAACGGCGGCGGCGCTTGCCGTGCTGATGGCCGATGATGGCATTCAGCCGCTGTTTGACGCGGCGTTGAAAGCGGCGGCGGACCGCTCCCGCGAACTCGCCGGCTGATCCGAACCTGAGACGGGTACCCCATGACCGAGACCATCACCTGGGACGATTTCGAGAAAGTCGATATCCGATGCGGCACCGTGGTTGCGGCGGAGCCGTTTCCGCAGGCGCGCAAGCCCGCCTTCAAGCTCAGGATCGATTTCGGTCCCGAGATCGGCGAGAAGAAGTCCTCCGCCCAGATCACCGAGCACTATTCGCCCGAGGACCTTGTCGGGCGCCGGGTGATGGCGGTGGTCAATTTCCCTCCGCGCCAGATCGGCCCGTTCATGTCGGAAGTGCTGACGCTCGGGTTTCATGACGAGGATGGCGCGGTTGTGCTGGCGGGCGTGGACAAGACCGTACCGGACGGTTCGCGGCTGCTGTAGGCGGCATCAAATCCATACTGCCCTCATACGGGATCAGGCCGGCAAACGCACCGTGGCGCGCAGGCCGCCCATGGCGCTGTCGGACAGGGTCACATCGCCGCCATGGCTGCGGGCGATGTCGCGCACGATCGCCAATCCAAGCCCGGTTCCGGTCTCGTCCTGATTGCGCGCCGCATCCAGCCGGTAGAACGGTCGGAACACGTCCTCGCGTGCGTCCGCGGGAATTCCAGGCCCGTCATCATCAATGGCGATGGTCAGCCATTTGCCGCGGTTCTGCGCCTCGATGGACACTTCGTCGGCATGGCGCGTGGCGTTGGAGACGAGGTTTGTCAGCAACCGGGCGAAGGCGTTTGGCCGTACATAGATCTCGTCATCACCCTCAACCGAGACCGTGACCGTGGCCCCACGCAGGCGCCCGTCTGCGGCGACCTTCTCGACAACGGTTCTGAGGCTCACCGTGCCGACGTCCTCCTCGGCCTCGCCACGGGCGAAGGACAGGTAGCTGTCGAGCATCGACTGCATGTCGTCGATGTCCTTGTTCAGTTCGTCGATCTCGGGGCCGTCGCCGACAAGCGCCAGTTGCAGCCGGAAGCGGGTGAGGATGGTGCGCAGGTCGTGGCTGACGCCTGAGAGCATGGCGGTGCGCTGTTCTATCTGCCGCTCGATGCGTTCGCGCATCTTGATGAAGGCGACGCCGGCGCGGCGGACCTCGTCGGCGCCGCGGGGCCTGAAATCATCGGGCATGCGCTGGCCCTTGCCGAAGCTTTCCGCGGCCTGGGTCAGCTTCAGGATCGGCCGGATCTGGCCGCGCAGGAACAGGATGGCGATGACCAGCAGCACCAGCGAGGTGCCGACCATCCAGAGCAGGAAAATATGGGTGTTGGAGGCATAGGCCTGGCTTCGCTTGGCGAAGACCCTGAGGATCTTGTTGTCGAGCTTGATCCGCACCTCGACGATGTTGGAATTGCCCACCGTGTCGATCCAGTAGGGCAGGCGGATCTGACGGGTGATTTCCTGGGACAGGATCTGGTCGAGGATCGAGAAGAACGGCTTGGGCCGCGGCGCGGGCAGGTCGCCGGGCGGCTCTATGGCGATGTTGAGCTCCAGCCGCTCGCGGGCGATGCGGATGATGTCGTCATAGGTTTCGTCCTGCGGGTACGTGGCGAGCACATCGATGATGGCGGCGATGTCGCGGGTCACGGCCATCGACAGCCGCTGGGTCACGGTCTGCCAGTGCCGCTCCATGAACACGAAGGCGATGACCGATTGCAGCAGCACCATCGGAACGATGATGATCAGAAGCGCGCGGGCATAGAGCCGGGTCGGGATCCGCTTGGTGAACCAGCGGGTGAACCGGCGCAAACCACTTGGCGGATAGCGTTCATATTCCCGGCGAATGGAATCGATGCTGGCCATGCTCTGTCGCCTCACCCCTCATTTTTGCGTGTTGCGGCACGACCGGCCGCTGATTTGCTTATAGCGTCCGCAGGGGCCGGAGTGCTAGGGTATGTGGGCGAGCAAAGGTAAAATGCGGAGGAGCATAGATCCGGCGCTCGCCATATTCGACTTTAGTTGAAGAGGGCATTGGGTTGTCTTTAGCTTCGGCTTGCTAAATATTTCATATGTCAAAGTTTGAATGCCAACCAAATGGGAGGATTGGGCATGCAGAATCAAAACGAGAAGTCCGTTTCACGGCGGTCGTTTCTGAAAAAGGGATCGATGCTGGGCGGCGTTGCCGCAGCGGGCGCCTTGTCCGCGCCGGCAGTGCTGGCGCAGGCGCCGTTGGTGGTCAAGATGCAGACATCTTGGCCTGCCTCCGACATCTGGATGGACTTTGCGCGCGAATATACCACCCGGGTCGAGGAAATGTCCGGCGGACGCCTTCAAATCGACCTTCTGCCGGCAGGCGCGATCGTCGGCGCGTTCCAGGTCATGGATGCCTGTAACGACGGCGTTATCGACGCGGCCCACACGGTGCCGGTCTACTGGTATGGCAAGTCCAAGGCAGCCTCGTTCTTCGGCACCGGCCCGGTTTTCGGCGGCTCGGCCACGACAATGCTCGGCTGGTTCTATCAGGGCGGCGGCGCCGAGCTTTACCGCGAATTGACACAGGATATGCTGGGCCTCAACGTCTATGGCTTCATGGGCATGCCGATGCCGGCGCAGCCCTTCGGCTGGTTCAAGGGCGAAGTGAGTACAGTCGCCGATATCCAGGGGTTCAAATATCGCACAGTTGGTCTGGCAGCCGATCTGCTGCAGTCGATGGGCATGTCGGTCGCTCAGCTTCCGGGCGGTGAAATCGTTCCGGCCATGGAACGCGGCGTGATCGACGCCTTCGAGTTCAATAACCCGTCGTCCGACCGTCGTTTCGGCGCTCAGGACGTGGCCAAGAACTACTATCTCTCGTCCTACCACCAGGCGTCCGAAGCCTTCGAGTTCATCTTCAACAAGGATTTCATGGATGATCTCGAGCCTGACCTGCAGGCGATCATGAAGTATGGTGTCGAGGCCTCGGCCACGTCGAACCTCGCGCTTGCGATGCGCGAATATTCGAAGGACCTGGCGGAACTGCAGGCCGATGACGGCGTCACGGTTCACCGCACGTCGAAGGAAATCCTGGCCGCGCAGCTGGAAGCCTGGGACACGCTCATTGCCGATCTGGAAGGCGATGCCTTCAACAAGAAGGTCATGGACAGCCAGCGCGCATGGGTCGAGCAGGTCGCCTATTACGAGCTGATGAACGCTCCGGACCTCGGCCTTGCCTATGAGCACTACTTCCCGGGCAAGCTGAAGATGTAATCCTCACGGGTTGATTGCTGCAATGATCCGGCGGAAAATGCTCCGCCGGATCCCCTTGTGGTCTGACCGAAGCAGATGGCACCCATCCGTTTCGAAAATCCAGCCCGCAGGATATAGATCTGGTGGGGCGATTTGCCAGGTAGATGGGGACCATCTGTCGGGATCGCGCCAATCGCACGGAAAAGTGACTGAACATGGTTCAATATATCCGTTTTGCAGACACCCTGTCGGCGGCCTTCGGCAAGGCCTTCGCCTGGCTGATCATCATGATGGCCTTCGGCACGGGCTATGAGGTGGTCTCGCGTTACCTCTTCAATGCGCCCACGCCCTGGGCGCTCGACATCTCCTTCATCATGTACGGTTCGCTGTTCATGATGGGCGGCGCCTACACGCTGTCGCGCGGCGGTCATGTGCGCGGCGACTTCGTCTATCGTCTGTGGCGTCCACAGACCCAGGCGACCGTGGATCTGGTGCTCTACCTGTTCTTCTTCTTTCCCGGGGTTACGGCGCTGATCGTGACAGGCTGGAAATATGCCTCGCGATCCTGGGGCTACGGCGAGGTCAGCGTCAACAGTCCTGCGGGCATCCCGATCTACCAGTTCAAGACGGTGATCATGGCCGCAGGCATCCTGCTGTTCATCCAGGGCATCGCCCAGGTCTTCCGCTGCATTGTCTGCATGCGCACCGGCGAGTGGATCGAGGCCGATGAAGATGTGCGCGAGACCGAAGATCTGTTGATGCAAAAGGCCGACGAGGCCGAGACTGGCGGACACGTATGACCGACCCTCAAATTGCCCTGATGATGCTGGGCCTGTTCATCTTCGTGGTGTTCCTGGGCTTTCCGATTGCGTTCACGCTGATGGCCATGGGCATCGGCTTCGGCTACTATGCCTATTTCGATCCCTCGCGGATGTGGCGCTCCTATTTCCGGCTCGATGAGACGGCGACGACCTCGGACAGCATCTCGCTGTGGATCGAGGGGTTCTTCAACAACCGTATCTTCGATTTGTTCATCAACCAGACCTATACGGTGATGTCGAACGAGGTGTTGACGGCGGTGCCGCTGTTCCTGTTCATGGGATATATCGTCGAGCGCGCCAACATCGTCGACCGGCTGTTTTCCACCCTCAACATTGCCTCCAAGCGGATCCCCGGATCCATGGGCGTTGCAGCCCTGATCACCTGCGCCCTGTTTGCCACCGCCACCGGCATCGTCGGCGCCGTGGTTACGCTGATGGGCCTCCTGGCGCTGCCTGCGATGCTGAAAGCGCGCTACGACCCGGCCTTCGCCTCCGGCATCATCTGCGCCGGCGGCACATTGGGCATCCTGATTCCGCCCTCGATCATGCTGATCGTCTATGCCGCGTCGTCGGGCGTTTCGATCGTCAAGCTCTATGCCGGCGCGCTCCTGCCAGGCTTTACCCTTGTCGGACTGTACCTCATTTATATCGTCGGCCGTTCGATCCTGCAGCCGAGTGTTGCGCCGCGTCCGACCGAAGAGGAGGTGCCGGATGTGCCAATGGGCCGGTTGCTGTTCCTGATCGCCACATCATTCTTTCCGCTGGCGTTTCTGATCATATCGGTGCTGGGCTCGATCCTGTTCGGCCTGGCAACGCCGACCGAAGCCGCCTCGATCGGCGCGCTTGGCGGCATGGTTCTCGCCATCGCCTATGGGGCCATGACCTGGCAGCGGCTCAGGGAAAGCGTCTACCTGACGGTGCGGACCACGGCCATGGTGTGCTGGCTGTTTGTCGGCTCCTACGTCTTCTCGTCGGTGTTCTCCTACCTCGGCGGCGAACAGATCATCTCCGAATTCGTCATGGGCCTGGACCTGACCCCGTTCCAGTTCCTGCTTCTGGCGCAGTTGATCATCTTCCTGCTCGGATGGCCGCTGGAATGGTCGGAGATCATCATCATCTTCGTGCCGATCTTCCTGCCGCTGCTGGCGATCTTCGACATTGATCCGCTGTTTTTCGGCATCCTTGTCGCGCTCAACCTGCAGACTTCGTTCCTGACCCCGCCGATGGCGATGTCGGCCTACTATCTCAAGGGGATAGCGCCCCCCGAGATAAAGCTGACCGACATCTTCAGGGGCGTCATGCCATTCCTGTTCATGGTCATCATCTGCATGGGCCTGATGTATACGTTCCCGCAGATCGTCTACTACCTGCCGGACCTGTTCTATGGCCGCTGATAAGGCGAAGGTCAGCCTGAGCGCTGTGGAGGCGCGGGATCGCATGGCCAGTGGCGCGTTGAACGCCGTGGACTATGTGAAAGCCTGTCTCGACAGGATCGCGGCGCTGGATGGCGAGATCCAGGCCTTCGAATGGATCGATCCGTCGTTCGCCATGCGCCAGGCCGAAGGTGCGGATGCGCACCGCAAGTCGGGCCGGCCGATCGGGCCGCTGCATGGCATGCCGGTGGCCTTGAAGGACGTCATCGACACCAAGGGCATTCCGACCGCCAACGGCACAGTGATCGACGCCGGGCGGGTGCCCGAACGCGATGCGGTGATCGTCCAGAAACTCCGGGCGGCAGGCGCCATCATCATCGGCAAGACGGTGACGACGGAACTGTGTCTGATGCATCCCGGAAAGACCCGCAATCCGGTCAATCCGGCGCACACGCCGGGCGGATCGTCCTCGGGATCCGCCGCGGCCGTCGCCGCCGGCATGGTGCCGCTGGCTGTGGGCACCCAGACCGGCGGTTCGGTGATCCGGCCTGCCTCCTTCTGCGGTGTCACCGGCTTCCTGCCATCCTCTGGCAGCATCCCGCGCACCGGCATCCTGGCGCAGTCACCGACGCTCGACCGGGTCGGGGTCTTTGCCCGATCGGTCGAGGACGCGGCGATGCTGGCCGACGTGCTGTTCGGGCATGATGAGCTTGACAAGGAGACGTCGCCCGCGCCCCATCCGCGGCTTCTGGCCGTGGCCAGCAGCGATGCGCCGGTCACGCCGATGTTCGCCTTCGTGCGTTCGCCTTACTGGCACAAGGCAAGTGAAGCCTGCCAGCTGGCGATGGAGGAGCTTGCGGAGCATCTGGGCGAGGGCTGTTTCGAGGCCGAGCTGCCGGCTGCCTTCGCAGAGGCCGCAAGCGTGCGCACGCGGATCAATCAAGCGGAGATGTCCAAGCTCTATCATCGCTACGTCCGCGACGGCAGCGACCGCTTGTCGCCTGAGCTCGCCGAAGCCCTCGATCGGGGCAGCAAGGTGCTGGCGCATGATTACATCGCGGCGCTCGACTGGCCTGATTATCTCTATGCAGCGCTGGACGAGATCTTCCAGCGCTGCGACGCCATCATCACGCCTGCCGCAACCGGTGCTGCGCCAAAGGGGCTGGAAAGCACAGGCGATCCGGTGTTCAATGCGATCTGGACGCTGTGCGGCACGCCCGCCATTACGCTGCCGCTGTTTGCCGACGAAGATGGAATGCCGATGGGGGTGCAACTCATCGGCCCGCGCGGCGGCGACGCCCGCCTGCTCAGAACCGCGAGATGGCTGATGAAGCACCTCGAAACCGACGGCCAGGGAGACTGAAGACCATGGAACGGATTCTCACGATCATCGCCTTTATCGTCCTCTGCGGCTTTCTCGGCGTGCTGATCCTGAAACTGCCAAGACTGGATCTCGGAATCGTCATCGGCGTCACGCTGCTGATGGCGTTTTACGACCTTTTCATCCACAGGCGGCGGTCCCGCTGATGAGTACCGGTGGAGGCCGGGCTCAACGAATTCCGGGGAATGGGGCCGCATATGTGCAGTGTGGCTGACGGGTTTGGCGTAACGATCTTTAGGTGTTAATTAGGAACAGAGGCACGACCACGACCACTCCTGAACCGCTTGTTTCCGGAGGAGGGGATGCGGCAAGGGTTACCCGGCTGCGGGAATTGTTCTGGGAGGGGCAATGACAGTGAATGGCAGACCATGGACGGCCTTTTACGGCCCATCGGTTCGCGCCGATATCGGCGCCATGCCGTTTCGCAATCTGGGCAGCCTGATCAGCGACACCGCGCAAGTCTTCTCCGATCAACCTGCGTTTACCGCCTGCCTGCCCAACGGCATGAACGGCACGCTGACCTTCAGGCAGGTCGATGAGATGTCGTCCGCGCTGGCGGTCTATCTGCGTGAAACTGCAGGGCTGAACACCGGTGACCGGGTGGCGCTGCAGGTTCCAAACAGCCTGTCCTTTCCCGTCGCCGCCTTCGCGGTGCTGAAGGCCGGTTGCGTTCTGGTCAATGTCAATCCGCTCTACACCGCCGAGGAGATGGCCAAGCAGTTCGCCGATTCCGAGCCGTCAGCCCTTATCATCGTCGACATGTTCGCCGACAAGCTGCCCGAAGCGCTCAAAGGCCATCATATTCCAACGGTGATTGTCACACGGGTGGCCGAATTCCTGCCGGCCATGCCGAAGCTGATTGTGGGCCTGGTCCAGAAATACTGGGACAAGACAATCCATCCGATCGACGTTCCGCATATCCGCTTGCCTGACGCAATTGCCGCCGGGCGGTCCAAGCGTGACGCCGATCGCATCTCGGTCGGTTCCTACCTTGCCGATATCGGCCCCGATGACATCGCCTGCCTGCAATACACCGGCGGAACCACCGGCGTGTCAAAGGGCGCGATGCTGTCCCACCGCAATATCGTGATGAACATGGCTCAGACCATGGAACTGATCAGCGGCGTGGAAAAGGGCAAGGAAGTCGCGCTTACGGCGCTGCCGATGTACCATATCTTCGCCTTCACGCTGAACCTGATCGGCTTTTACTGGCTTGGCGCGCACAACATCCTCATTCCCAACCCGCGGCCCCTTTCCAACCTCAAGCGGGCGTTCGAGAACTACAAGATCACCTGGATGAGTGGCGTCAACACGCTGTTCAACGGGCTCAACAACGAAATCTGGTTCCAGGATTCTCCGCCCAGGCACCTCAAATTCGCAGCTGCGGGCGGCATGGCGCTGCAAAAGGCGGTGGCTGAACGCTGGGAATCAATTACCGGCAAGCCGGTGCTGGAAGGCTATGGACTGACCGAATCTTCGCCGGTTCTCACCTTCAATCCCTATGGCCGGACGCGCGCCAACTCCATCGGCGTGCCGGTGCCGTCCACCGATCTCCGGTGCCTGGGAGAGGACGGCAAGCCGGTGGCTCCGGGCGAAGCCGGCGAACTCGCCGCCCGCGGCCCGCAGATCATGCTGGGCTACTGGAAGAAGCCGGAGGAGACCGCCAAGGTGATGCGCGACGGCTGGCTACTGACCGGCGACATCGCCACAATGGACGCCGACGGCTATTTCCGCATTGTCGACCGGAAGAAGGACATGGTGCTGGTCTCCGGCTTCAACGTCTATCCGAACGAAATCGAGGATTGCCTGGCCACCCATCCGGGCATTCTGGAATCAGCTGTCATCGGGGTTCCGGATGGTGCGGCCGGCGAGGCTGTAAAGGCCTTTGTCATTCGCCGCGATCCGGATCTGAGCGCCGAGGACCTGCGAGCGCACTGCAAGGCGCATCTGACCGCCTACAAGGTGCCCAAGATCATCGAGTTTCGCGACGAACTGCCCAAATCCAATGTTGGCAAGATCCTGAGGAAGGACCTTCGTTCGGATCAGCTTGGCGCCGCCGAGCCTTCCAAGTCCGTCTGAGCACAAAAGCGCGTAGACACTGCAAGAACCCTGGGGGGAACCATGGTCGGACCGTTAGAACAAGCAATCCTCGCGCTGATGATCTTCGCCATCATGCTTGGCATGGGCGCGTCGCTGACGCCGCGCGATTTTATGCTGGCGCTCAAACGGCCTTACGGGCTGATCATCGGCATCGTGTCGCAGTTCGGCTTCATGCCCTTCATCGCCTTCATTCTGGCAGTAACGCTGCCGGTCTCGGATCCGATCAAGATCGGAATCCTGATCATGGGCTGCATGCCGGGCGGCACCACGTCGAACATCTTCACCTATTTCTCCAAAGGCAATCTGGCCCTTTCGGTGCTGATGACCGTCAATTCCACCGTGTTCGGAGTCTTGCTCATTCCGCTGGTTCTGGTGCTGTATGCCGGCGCTCTGGATTTGGAGATTCCGCGGGAGAATATCATCGCCACACTGGTTCTGCTCCTGGTCCCCGTCGCCATCGGCATGGGGCTGCGCAAATGGAGCGCCAATGTCGGCGCGGTGACCGAGTTCATCGGCTCGCTGCTCGCCATCTTCTTCATCGTGTTCCTGATCGTCTCGTGGATCCCGCGAAACTGGGGCTTCCTGATGACGACGACTTGGGCCACCTATTTCGGCGCCGTCGCGCTCGGGGTGTTCGGCTTCGCCATCGGCTACGGCTTTGCAAGGTTGCTGAAGCTGCATCCTCGCAGTGTGCGGACCATCGCATTGGAAACCGGGATCCAGAACGGCCCGCTGGCCATCGCCATCATTGCCTTCACCTTTTCAGGTTCGGAGGCCCAGTCGATCATGGCCGTGCCGGCGCTGTACTCGCTGTTCATCGTGATGACGTCGACGCTGCTGACCCTGTGGTTCCGCAGGATTGCCGATGCTTCCGAACAGAAACTGCCGGACGGGCTGTTATGAGGCTGCACCGGACTGTCTCAAACAGGTCCTTTGAGGCCGACCGGCGTCAGGTCGAGGTTTCAACGCTCAGCCGGTAGCCGATGCCGCGCACGGTCTGCAGCCAGACCGGATTGGCTGGGTCCTCCTCGATCTTGCGCCTGAGGCGGTTGATCTGCACATCGATCGTGCGCTCGCCGACTTCGATGTCGGGGCCGACGAGTTCGTGGCGCGGAACGGTGTCGCCGGCGTTTTCGGCGAAGGTGACCATGATCTCGCGCTCGCGGTCGGTGAGCCGTACCGGTTCGCCGGATCTTTTCAGTTCGCGCCGGGCAATGACGAAAGTGTAGGGGCCGAACACCACCTGCTCGACCTTCGGCGTCGCCGGCTGTCCGCCGCGCTTGAGGATGTTGTTGATCCTGAGTACCAGTTCGCGCGGATTGAAGGGTTTTGCCAGGTAATCATCGGCGCCTGCCTCAAGTCCGTCGATCCGGGCGTCGCCCTCGGCCAGCGCCGTCAGCATCAGGATCGGCACGGTCTTGATTTCGCGCAAGGCCCGGGTCAGCGACAAGCCGCTTTCGCCCGGCATCATCACGTCGATGATAAGCATGTCGAAATCGATGCCCTCGAGCTTGCGCCGCGCTTCGGCGGCGTCGGCGGCGGTGGTGATGCGAAAGCCCTGCTCGGTGAGGTAGCGCGAGAGCAGGTCGCGGATTCGGGTGTCGTCGTCGACTACCAGAAGGTGAGCGGCGTCGTCGCCTGGCAAGGGGGTGGTCATCTCGTCAAATCCCTCATTCAGCCGTTGTCCCGGCAACACTTATTCTGGTGCATCGATGCGCGCTGCGGGATTGATCATACCGGAAAGAAACGCCTTGACCACGGCCCGCCCGTCTTTGTCCAGACCTTCAAGTGCATGGGCGATACGGCAAGACTGTGGCCGTGCCAGCGCAAGCGCCAGTTCGCGGCCGCGACGGGTCGGATACAGCCTGCGCTGCCTGCGATCCTCGGGGCCCGCGACCTGGGCGACATAGCCTGAATCGATCAGCTCCTTGAGCACCCGGGCGAGAGACTGCTTGGTGATCTTCAGCGTTTCGAGCAGGGCGGCCACAGTCAGTCCGGGCTCACGATTGACGAAATGGACGACCCGATGATGCGCCCGGCCGAAGCCGGAGGTGTCGAGAATGGCGTCCGGATCGGAAATGAAATCTCGATAGGCGAAGAACAGAAGCTCGATGATCTCGAAATCGATCTCTTCTGCGTCACCCATCGGCTGGGCGAGAATCTCGTCGGATGCGGGCATGATTGTGCCGTCACGGTTCATGGCGACATTTCCTTTCGAATATGTCAGTTATGTTGACATAAATTGGCGCAATTGCTAGCTTTGAATTGCGCGCAAGGCAAGCTGGCCTTGCCCGTCGGCTTCGCTTTGCCCGTTTCCTGCGCCTTAAGGCGCCTGGTCCCGCGGTCTCCGACACCGGCTTCAGACAACAGCATCACGGCGGCATACCGCCTGGGAGGAAACGCGATGGCGTCGGTACCTTTTGACCAGCTCGAAGGTGAAATCTGGTTCAATGGCGAATTCGTGCCGTGGAAGGATGCAAAGATTCACGTGCTGACCCATGGCCTGCATTACGCCAGCGCCGTGTTCGAGGGCGAGCGTGCCTATGGCGGCGAGATCTTCAAGCTCACCGAACACACCGAGCGGCTGCACGCATCAGGAGAAATCCTGGGCTTCAAGATCCCCTACAGCGTGGCCGAGATCGACCAGGCCTGCGCCGAGCTTCTTTCTCGCCAAGGGCTCACGGACGCTTACGTGCGGCCGATCGCCTGGCGTGGCTCGGAGATGATGGGCGTCTCGGCGCAGAAGAACCGGATCAACCTTGCCATCGCCATCTGGCAGTGGCCGAGCTATTTCAATCCGGAAGAGCGGATGAAGGGCATTCGCCTGGATATCGCCGAATATTGCCGGCCCGACCCGCGCACGGCGCCGTCGAAATCCAAGGCCGCCGGGCTCTACATGATCTGCACGCTGTCCAAGCACCGGGCCGAGGAGCGCGGCTATGCCGACGCGATGATGCTCGACTGGCGCGGCCGGGTGGCCGAGGCCACCGGCGCCAACATCTTCTTTGTGCGTGACGGCAGGATCCACACGCCGGACCCGGACTGCTTCCTCGATGGCATCACGCGGCGCACGGTGATCAGCCTTGCCAAGAAGCGCGGCTACGAGGTGATCGAGCGGGCGATCATGCCCGAGGAACTCGACGGCTTCGAGCAGTGTTTCCTCACCGGCACCGCGGCCGAAGTCACGCCGGTGTCGGAAATCGGCCCGCACCGCTTCACGGTGGGCGAAATCGCCAGGAACCTGGTCAACGACTACATGGCCGAGGTCCAGCCCAAGAAGGCTGCAGCGGAGTAATCCTTCCAGACCAGACAGAAAAAGGCGGCGCTCCGAAAGGACCGCCGCCTCAGAGTGCTGACAGGCCCAGTAACTTCAACCACTCTTCGCTTTGTGGTGGCAATCCATCGAGCCCCGTCATGCCGGACTTGATCCGGCATCCAGCGCGATCAAGTCCTTGATCGCACAAGACTCTTGCACGGCGCGGACGCGCCGTAGCTGGATTCCGGCGCGGGGGCCGGATGATGGAGGACGTGGCTCCGTCCATCTCGAGAATGACCTTGTCAACAAGCTGAGGCGGCGCCCGGAAAGGATCGCCGCCTTTTTGCGTTAGTGGACTGTCTACTCCGCCGCGTCGTTGAACACGCCGCGGCGGATCTGGTCTTCCTCGATGGATTCGAACAGGGCGCGGAAATTTCCCTCGCCAAAGCCCTCGTCGCCCTTGCGCTGGATGAACTCGAAGAAGATCGGCCCGATCACGGTCTTGGAGAAGACCTGCAGCAGGATCTTGGTCATGCCGCCGTCGATCACGCCTTCGCCGTCGATCAGAATTCCGTGCTTCTTGAGCTTTTCGATCGGCTCGTCATGGCCGTGCACCCGGGTTTTCGACTGCTCGTAATAGGTGTCGGGCGGGCCGGGCATGAACTTGACGCCTTTGCCCGCGATCCAGTCAGTGCCCGCATAGATGTCGTCGGTGCCGACCGCGATGTGCTGGATGCCTTCGCCATTGTATTTGCGCAGGAACTCTTCGATCTGGCTCCTGTCGTCGGTGGATTCGTTCAATGGGATGCGGATGCGGCCGCAGGGCGAGGTGATGGCGCGCGAGACGAGGCCGGTGAGCTTGCCCTCGATGTCGAAGAAATGGATCTGCTTGAAGTTGAACAGGTCGCGGTAGAAATCCCACCATTTGTCCATGTTGCCACGGATGACATTGTGGGTGAGGTGGTCGAGATAATAGAAGCCGGCGCCCTCGGGCTTCGGGTCGCGCTCGCCCAGCCACTCGAACTCGGCGTCATAGGCAGAGCCCTCGGATCCCCAGGTGTCGACGAAATAGAGCAGCGAGCCGCCGATGCCGATGATGGCCGGAACATCCAGCGTCTTGTCGGAGCCTTTGTATTCCTCTGCACCCTTGGACACCGCATGCGCCAGCGCCTTGCCGGCGTCGGCGACGCGCCAGGCCATCGACGGGGCGCAGGGGCCGTGGGTGTCGACGAAGCGGTCGGCAAACGAGCCCTTCTCGGCGTTGAGGATATAATTGATGTCGCCCTGCCGCCAGACCGTGATGGCCTTGTCGCGATGACGCGCGACGGGTTCATAGCCCATGCGGGTAAACAGCGCTTCAAGCGCTGCGGGATCGGGATGGGCGAATTCGACGAATTCGAAGCCGTTTGTGCCGGCCGGGTTGTCCTCGGAAATCGTGGCGCGCGGCGCATCGTGGGGGAACGGGCCCATCGTGTCTCTCCTCTTTCTGGTGTCCGCGCGGATCATCAGCGCCCGCGCTTGTTGACTGGTGCGCATGATGGGGCATATTTGCTGCAATGTGCATGCATTGAGCGCGCCTATTGGCACCAGTGTGCATAATATGTGCATCAAACATACGAATGGAGCAGGTATCGTGCATCTCGATGAATTCGACCGCAAGCTGCTGCGCTTGCTGCAGCAGGACGGGCGGCTCACCAACAATGAGCTGTCGCAGAATATCCATCTGTCGGCGTCGCAATGCTCGCGCAGGCGTACACGGCTCGAGCAGGAGGGCTTCATCCGCGGCTACCGAGCTGATCTCGACCGCGAAAAACTCGGCATCGGCATCGTCAACCTGATCACGGTGACGCTCGCCACCCACAACCGCGATAACGCCCAGCGCTTCGCCCGGCTGATCGGCGGGCTGCCGGAGGTGCTGGAAGCCTATTCGCTCACGGGCGAGATGGACTACATCATCAAGGTGGTGACGCCGGACCTGCGCTCGCTGTCGGCCTTTGTCAGCGATGTGTTGCTGCCGCATGAATCAGTGCAGCACGTGAAGACTGCGATTGTCCTCGACACGCTGAAAGAGGGTGGCGGTTTGCCGGTTTAGGCGAGCATTTCGCGCAAGCGGCCGAGTGGCGGCACAGGCAATTTACCGCAGGCAGCCTCTAACCGGTTCAGCTTTGCGGGAGATTGAGGTAGTACAGGGCGGAAATGCGCCGGCCGGGTTCAGCCTGCCGGCCCCAGAACTGCAACGGGGATAAAAATCATGGGCGATCTGCGCGCGGGCATCATTCCCGTCACGCCATTCCAGCAGAACTGCACGGTGCTGTTTGATCAGGACACGAAATCGGGCGTCGTCATCGATCCGGGCGGCGATGTCGACGTGATCCTGCAGACCATCGCCGAGAACGACCTGACGATCGAGGCAATCTGGCTCACCCACGGCCATATCGACCATGCCGGGGGCGCGGACGAACTGCGCGAGAAGCTCAAGATCCCGATCATCGGCCCGCATGAGGCCGACCTGCCGCTGCTGTCGGGCCTGGAAGACCAGGCCAGGATGTTCGGGCTCGATATGGATGTGCGCAATGTCGTGCCGGACCAGTGGCTCAAGGATGGCGACAGGGTGTCGTTCGGCGCCTATGAGTTCGAAGTCTTCCACACCCCCGGCCACGCGCCGGGCCATGTAATCTTCTACAACCGCGCCGAAGGCTTCGCGCATCTGGGCGATGTGCTGTTTGCGGGCTCAATCGGCCGCACCGATCTTCCTGGCGGCGACCACCAGACGTTGCTCAATTCGATCCGCGACAAGGTGTTCCCGCTGGGCGATGAGACCGGCTTCATCTGCGGCCACGGACCGGGCGGCAAGATCGGCGACGAGCGCCGCACCAATCCGTTCCTGAAGGGCCTGTAGAGCCAAGCTGCCGGGGCAAAAACCTGGCATGCGCGCCACAAAAAAACCGGCCGTCGCAGGGCGAGGCCGGTTCCTTGGCTGATGGCAATCGGGCTGAAGGCAATGGCGCATTCGCGCCCTGTTCAGTTGACAACGCAGAAGTGGTCGCGTCCGTCGTAACCGCGATAGGTGCCGGTTGAGGGATTGAAGGAGCGGTATTTGTTGGAGCAATAGCGCATCCAGGATTGGCTCCATGGCTGATAGGCGCCGCCGGCATTGCGCGGCGTATGCGGCTGGCGGTAGATCACCTGCGGGTTGTTGTGGCTGTTGGCAATGGCCCCGCCGATGATCGCAGCGGCGCCAAGGCCGATGATGCCGAGAACAAGGGCGTCATTGTTGCGGCGGTCGCGATAGATGTACTTCTTGTTGCCGCCGTGGCGATAGACGTAGTTCTGCTTGTGCTGGTTGCGTTGGCTGTAGTCGCGGTAATCGTAAAGACGGCTCATATCCTGCCGCTGCTGGTAATGCTGCCGGTTCCAACGTCCGTCACCGGCATTGGCCGCGGTCGTCAATGGCGCGAGCGCTGTTACGGCTGTCAGCAAGGTGATGCCGATCGTCTTTGCTAAGCTTTTCATCAGAACGTCCTTTCGAGTTGGCGGATCATGCTCTGACCGGTCGTCCCGGATTGATTATTTCCTATTCCCATGAAGCTGAACGGCAGCTGAATGGAAACTTCACCATCCCAATCCGGCGCAATCCTGACGGACACCGAACCAGTTGGCGCCATCTGTCACGATAAATCGCCCCACCGGGACAGCCAAAAAAGCCCGGCGATTTTTTGACCGCCGGGCTTTGTTTCATCCATACCGTGCTGCTGCCCGGTCAGGCGAGGCGCAGATTGACGGCCTTCGGTCCCTTGCCGCGGCGATCCGGCTCGGTGTCGAAGGCAACCTTCTGGTTCTCCTCAAGCCCGGTCATTCCCGAGGCCTGCACTGCGGAGATGTGAACGAAGATGTCCGCACCACCATTGTCAGGCTTGATGAAGCCAAAGCCCTTGTCGACGTTGAAGAATTTTACGGTACCAGTTTCGGCCATGCTGTCAGGTCCTTTGATTGCCTTCCGGTTTCCAGGCGGATTTCCGGTCGGCGAGCATCATGTCATATCCCGCATTGGCGCGGGGGTTATGGCAGGCAGTTCTTGAAGTGTGTGGAAAGGTCCTGATTTTAACGACTTTGCCCCGATACACCATGAGGCGCGGGGGGCTTTCATCCCAGTCGTCCGAAGTTTTTTGTGCGGCTTCGGCTCGCATGTTTCTGGTCTTCCCGTGTTCGCAAATTGCCCGAACACTTAAAAGATGATTGTTTTGTTGGAAATTGGCAAGCAAAAGTTTGTGCACGTGTAGCGGGTGCATCGCTCAAGCCTGGCCGGACTGCTCAGCGCAATCCGGCCAGGTTCCTGCAATTATTCGACGATCGAGACTTCGGTGGCGTCGGTTGTGCCGTCGGTGAACATCACCTTGACGGACTTGCCGGCTTCGATCCCTTCCAGCACGACACCTTCGGCAGCGGTGAAGACTTCACCGGATTCCAGTTCAATGGTGGCGGCTGCGGCGTCAACGGCCTTGACCACGCCCTGGACTTCGCCTGCGAAGGCGGTCGAGAGCATGGCTGCGGATGCGAAAGCGATTGCAACGATCTTTTTCATGGGTCTTTTCCATAGGTTGTTACCCCGATCCGCGGCCGGCCGGCAGATGTGCCGGACAGGTGTCGGCGGCGGTGGGACGGCGGTCATATGCGCCGGGTTCTTTCCGGGCGCAAGCGGGAAAAAGATATATTTTTCAAGGCATAACCTGGCACAATTTTGCCATGATCCGGTTGAATCGATCTCGCTTTTTACCGGTTTTTCCGCCCTGAAAAAATGCTGCCGGCCAGGCAATGGGGACCTGGCCGGCAGCGGCAGGCGTCTTATTCCACCACGGTGACCGACGTGGCGTTGGTGGTGCCGTCATCATAGGTGATGACGACCCTCCCGCCCGGCGTCAGGCCGTCGAGCACAACGCCTTCGGCGAGGGTGAAGGTCTCGCCGCTTTCCAGCATTATCATGTTGGTTGCGGCATCGTAGTTGGTGACCACGCCTTCGACTTCCGCTGCAAGGGCTGCGCCTGTCAATGCCAGGACCGAAGCGGCTGCAAGAATGGATTTCATCATGGGGTGTCTCCCTGTGTGGTTGTGCACCGGTGTTGGTGCTTGCAGGGGTGAAATTAGGTGGCGCGGCCGCCTGGCGCAAATCACATGACGTAAATAAAATCAACAATATCAATGACATAATCTAGCCATAATATGCCGTCGCATGGGGGCAATTGGGGCGGGTTGTAGTGCGACACGGTGAAAATCACTTGGATGGCAAGACTTTGGCTGCGCCGCGTTTCCGCCGCGTTTGCGACGCCATCCCGGGTATCAGCCTGCCGCCGTGATCACATCCGTGAGGGTGAAGCACGCGAGAGAATTCAGATCGCGGGTTTCTTTCGCGCCATCGGGCCAAGTTCGGCCAGCAGAATGGCAAGGAAGATCAACAATCCGCCGGCGTAGCCCAGCGCCGGAACCTGTTCGCCAAGCAGCAGAACAGCAAACAGGGCGGCGAACAGCGATTCCGTCGACAGGAAGATCGCGGCTTGTGGCGCGGTGGTGTAGCGCTGGCCGATCACCTGCAGGGTGAAGGCAAGTCCTGTCGCCACCACACCGGCATAGAGGATTTCCGGCAGGGCCCCGGTCAGGGCTGCAACGCTCAAGGGCTCGGTCGCCAGCCCGACAGCAAGGCCCAGTGCGGAGGCAAGCGCAAACTGCACGAAGGACAAGGTCAGCGGCCGGCCGCTCGGCCCGACGAAGCGGCCGACGAGGATCACCTGGACCGCATACATGAAGGCGCAGCCGATGGTGAGCAGGTCGCCGCCATTGAGATCGGCCATGCTGCCGCCGGCCAGCATCCAGATCCCGATGAATGTCATCAACACCGCCGGCCAGATCACCCGGTGCGGCTTCTGGCCCAGCACCAGCAAGGTGATGACGGGAACAAACACCACGTAAAGCCCGGTCAGGAAGCCGGAGTTGGTGACATTGGTGATGGTCAGGCCGACCTGCTGCAAGCCCATGGCGAGAAACAGCGCCAGTCCGATCATCCCGAAGCCGCGGAGATGGGCCTTTGACACCGGATGCGGCGCCTTGCGGGATTCGCGCCAGGCAAAGGGCGCCAGCACCAGCGCGGCCACCAGAAAGCGCGATCCGACAAACAGGAACGGACCGATGCTTTCCATCGCCGTCGATTGCGCGACAAAGCCCGCACCCCAGATGGCGCCGGCGAGAAGCAGCAGCAGATTGGCGAGATGACGCGGCATGGATCGGTCCGGAGGCTTGAGGGCAGGCAGGACCGGCTACTGCATAATTCCTTAAATCGGAATCGATTTAGGGAGAAAATTATGCAGCAGCTTTAAGCTCTACTGCGACCTTTGTGCGATTGATTAAACGCACGGCGCAGTAGCAGGTGCGTTCTCAAGGATCAAGCGTCACACCGCAACGACGGGTGCCCGCGCCGATCTCGCAGATGTGAAGAGCGGTGTTCTTGACACTGCCCGGTCCGCGTTCAAAATCGCCTCTCATAAACAGAAGCGGACCGGTGATCCCGGCGGATAAACAACGGAGAGCGTGATGAGCAGGCATTTTCGTGCATTCATACTGGCCGCCACGCTTGGGGCAGCCCTATCCGGACCAGCCGGTGCTGCCGGGGAAACAGAGTCCGACACCTCCAACACCGTCAAGACATGCAAGGACGGCGAGGTCTGGGACAAGCGCGAGAACAAATGCGTGGTCCCCAAGGAAGGCGCGCTTGACGATGACAGCCTCTACGAGGCCGGACGGGATCTGGCCTATGCCGGCCGCTATGGCGAAGCCATCAGCGTGCTGAGCATGGCTTCCGACCGCAATGACAAGCGCATCCTCAATTTCCTCGGCTATGCGCATCGCAAGGACGGGCGACTGGAGGTGGGCATCGGCTATTACCGCCAGGCCATCGACATTGATCCCACCTATACGCTGGTCAGGGAGTATTATGGCGAGGCGCTGCTGACGAAAGGCGATGTGGCGGGCGCCCGCACCCAACTCGCTGCAATCGAGCTGCTGTGCGGTTCGCAGGCCTGCGAGGAGTACGAGCAACTGGCCGCAGGCATCGCGGCGTTCAAGACGTCCGGGAAGACCAGGATGAGGACCTACTAAGGGGAACGCGACCGCGGCGCAGAGCTTAACGCCCCACGAACAGGGCCTCGAGCCGGGCGCGGTTCTTGCCGAGATCGGAGTTGCCGAGCTGGGCTTTCGCATAGGCCATCATCCCGGTGCGGCCGTCGGGCAGGGGCCTGGCTTCGAGATGAATGACATCGGGAAACCGCATCACCGGGGAATGGGTGACGAACCGCGCCGTGGCCGGATTGGCGCGGTCATCGACCCTGCGGGCCAGCGGATCGCTTCTCAGCAGCCTCTGCGACAACCGCTCGATGGCAACCGGCGGGGCGTCGTCGACGGGCGCGATTTCAAGATCCGGGTTCTCGCAAAGGCCGGGGCTGCAGGCCAGAGCGTCATTAGGCGACGAACTCCGGCCACCCGCGCTGAAATCATGCTGGCCGCGGTCGGGCGATCCGGCGAGCAGTTCCCAGCTTCGCTCCCGGCCTATCAGGACAAAGGCCAGCAGCACGAACCCAGTGAGCGAGACAAGAACCAGCAGGATGGTCTTGAACATCTTGAAACTCCAGCCTTGACCAGTCGCGGTCCTGAACCAAGATCGGTCAAGGCCGGGAACATGCCCGATCGCTCAGTCGGTGTCCGGCGTGCGCGACAACCGCAGGATTTGGCCGTTGTCCTCGTCGGTGACCATCAGCACCGCGCCGTCGGGGGCAACATGGACATCGCGGATCCGGCCGTAGTCACCCTTGAGCATCCGTTCCTCCGACAGCACTTCGCCGGTTTCGGCGTCGAGGTCAAGCCGGACCAGCAACTGGAACTTCAGCGCCGCAACCAGCAGATCACCGTCCCATTCAGGAAACATCTCGCCGCGATACACCGCCATGCCACCCGGCGCGATGGATGGGTCCCAGTAGTGAATTGGTTGCTCCATTCCGTCTGCCGCGGTGCCTTGGCCGATTTCTGCGCCGCTGTAGTGACGCCCGTAGGAGATCACCGGCCAGCCGTAATTGCGTCCAGCTTCAGGCAGATTGACCTCGTCTCCGCCGCGTGCGCCGTGTTCGACGGCGTAGAGCACGCCGGTCTTCGGATCGATGTCCATGCCCTGCGGATTGCGGTGGCCGGTAGACCAGATTTCGGGGGCTCCGCCGCCACTGGCAAAGGGATTGTCGGCGGGAATGGAGCCATCGGCAGCAATGCGAAGCACGGACCCTGCGTGATCGTTCGGATCCTGCGCGCGTTCGCTTTCGCCCCGGTCGCCGATTGTGAAGAACAGGGTTCCGTCCTCGGCCACCGCAATGCGCGACCCGAAATGCTGACCCGCTCCGGAGAACCGGTTCATGCGGAAGATTTCTTCCACGTCGGTCAGCGCGGTCGCGTCATCGGAGAGCCGGGCGCGGGCGATCGCGGTTCCCATGCCATTGCCGCCGCGTGCGCTGTAACTCAGGAACAGGGTGCGGCTGGTGGCAAAATCCCGGGCCAGCGCAATGTCGAGCAGCCCGCCCTGGCCGCGGGCCGCCACCTCCGGCACGCCGGATATCGGCGCCGAGACTTCGCCATCGCGCACCAGACGCAAGGCGCCGCTTCGCTCGGTGACCAGCAGGCCGCCCTCCGGCAGCGGTTCGATGCCCCACGGGTGATCCAGGCCTGAGGCGAGAACCTCGACATCGATGCTCACTTCCTGTGTGAGGATCGTGTCGCGCGCCACTACGGAGCCAATTACGGTCATCACAAAAACCATAGCGAAGCAGGTTACCGCTATGAAGCGTTTTGGTCGGTTTGGGGTGTGGGGCATTGTCACCTCCTGGCTATCTGGTTTTTCGGTCAATGCTGGATATGGGGCGTTGAAGACACATGAAAAGGCTGCACTGCCTCATCCTCGCCGGTGACGATGGCGAAATTCCGGCTACACTTGGCTGTCATGGACAGCGCCGATTCGCAGATGGACCACTCAAGCCAAGGCTCGGACGAAGCCCGCCGCCGGGTTGTCTGGCGCGCCAGCGCGCTTGCACTTTTTCTGCCGGGCCTGGTGGTTGCAGGCGGCTATGCTGCGGTGTGGCTTTTTCTCTATGCTGCCGGCCGGGGCGAGGGCGCCCTGGCGCGGGTCTGTCTCGTGGTTCTTGTCATCGGCGTGCCGCTGATCCTGGCCTATGCCGGGCTGCGGCTGTCGACATTGGGGCTTACGCTGCGCGGGGCGCATCTGGAGGCCCATCCGGGCTTTCCCGCGCGCGACCCGGTGATTGTCGCCTATCCGGCGGTCACCGGCTTGTCGATCAAGCGGGGACTTTCGGGGTGGCTCACAGGAGCAGGCTCCATGGTGATCGAGCGGAAGAATGGCCCGACGGTGGTCGTGGCCGGACTGGCTGATCCGGAAGGCGCGCGCGCGGATCTATCTGTACGCCTGGCGGCACTCGGCGTGCGTATGTCACGCGCCTGATCCGCGCATCACGGGCGGCGTCTGGACCGGAGCCTTCTGCTGCAATTGTTGGGCAGGAGCCGCAGGCCCGTAACGCACCGCGTCGGCTTCGGCGCGGGCCTGGATGACCAGCACGGTCAACAGCGCCAGGCACCCGATCACGGCCATCAGTGCAATTCTCGCCACCGTGGCGCTTTCGCGCCGGGCTTGTTTGGCAATATGGACGTCGTCATCTGAAAACATGATCTTCCCCGATCTGTGCCGTTCGGGGACACTTAACTGCCTGAACGCGACGCCAATCGGACAGGATTGCGGCAACACCGCACATTTGTGGTGTCAACAATGTGTCGCAGGTTAACGAAGCGTGAACGGCCGGCTGTCAGCGCGTGCGCTTGCCGAATGTGGCGGTGCGGCGCGGCGGGTGCGGATGCGATGACAAGGTGGCGGAATAACCGGACCCAGGTTCCCGCTCAATCGCCACGCCACGGGCATGGACGGCCATATCGTCCGCTTGAGGCAAAGCCTGTTCGGGAAAGCGGTCATCGAAGGTCTTCGGCACGATTTCCGGCCGCGCCAAGGCATAGCCCTGCATCAGCTGCACGCCGATCTGCTGGCAGAACTCGACCTGATGATCTTCCTCGAGCCCCTCGAACAGCACCGTGATGCCGCGTTCGATGAACTGGTCCACCATCAGCTTGAGCAGCCCCATGCCGGCGGACGTCTCGGTGAAGCGCCGCACCCAGGCGGCGTCGAACTTGAGAACGTCGGGCTTGAGCTCATCCACCCGCCTGGTGTCGGAGTCATCGGCGCCGTAATCATCGACGGCGATCTTGAACAGCCGCGAGCGCAAGCCGCTCACCAGCCTGTGCAAAACGGCTTCGTCGCCGCTGCCCTGTTCGGTGATTTCGCAGACGATGCGGCCGGGCCTGAGACCGGCCTTGAGCGTGACGTCGACCATGCGGTCGACTTCGGCGTCGATGTCGGTGACGGCGTCAAACAGGCCGGGATTGAAATTGATGAACAGCCGGGCCTTCCTGCGTCCGAGCTTGCCCATGTTGAGAATGTGCAGTTCGCGGCACAGCGTGTCGACGGCGATGGCGTCGTCCTTCTCGACCAGCGAGAAGAAGTGTGGCGGGGACACCGGCTGGCCGTTGCGCTGGGCGCGGATCAGTGCCTCGAAGGCCTCGATGGTGAGGTGGCCGTGCTCGTCCTGGCTGAAGATCGGCTGGAAGGCTGACCGCAGCACAAAGGGACCGTAGGAGGTTGTGTAAAAGCCCCGGTCATCCTGCAAAAAATGCGGATCGCGACGGCCTGGCATGTCGCGCAGTCTCCGTTTGGCGTAGAGCCGTGAGGCGGGAGTTTAGCCGCCAATTGTTTCCGCAAGGTTAAAACCGGTCTTACAGGGCAGTCTGGCGACTTGCATCGGCGGCGCGGTTGCGACATAGAAACACACGGGCGCGGGCGCCGCGCCTCTTGCAAGATATCTCAGCACCGGAGCGCATTCCATGGCCTTTCTCGCCGACGCCCTTTCCCGGGTCAAGCCATCCGCCACCATCGCCGTCAGCCAGAAGGCGCGCGAACTCAAGGCCAAGGGCCGCGATGTCATCGGGCTCGGCGCCGGCGAGCCGGATTTTGACACGCCGGACAATATCAAGGCGGCGGCGATTGACGCGATCAATCGCGGCGAGACCAAATACACCCCCGTCTCGGGCATTCCGGAATTGCGCAAGGCGATCGCCGCCAAGTTCAAGCGCGAGAACAATCTCGATTACGACTGGCAGCAGACCATCGTCGGCACCGGCGGCAAGCAGATCCTGTTCAACGCCTTCATGGCGACCATGAACCCGGGCGACGAAGTCGTGATCCCTGCGCCCTACTGGGTGAGCTATCCGGAAATGGTGTCGATCTGCGGCGGCACGCCGGTGTTCGTGGCGACCACCATCGAGAACGATTTCAAGCTGCAGCCGGCCGATCTCGAAGCCGCGATCACGCCCAGGACGAAGTGGCTGATGTTCAACTCGCCCTCCAACCCCTCGGGTGCTGCCTATTCGGAAGCCGAGCTCAAGGCGCTGACCGAGGTGCTGATGCGCCATCCCCATGTCTGGATCCTGTCCGACGACATGTACGAGCACCTGACCTATGGCGACTTCGTCTTCACCTCGCCGGCGCAGGTCGAGCCTTCGCTCAAGGACCGGACGCTGACCATGAACGGCGTCTCAAAGGCCTATGCCATGACCGGCTGGCGCATCGGCTATGCCGCGGGCCCCATGGAGTTGATCAAAGCGATGGACATGATCCAGGGCCAGCAGACATCCGGCGCCTGCTCGATCGCGCAATGGGCGGCGGTGGAAGCGCTCAACGGGACGCAGGATTTCATTCCGAAGAACAAGGAAATCTTCCGCGGCCGCCGCGACCTGGTGGTGTCGATGCTCAACCAGGCCAAGGGCATCCAGTGCCCGGTGCCGGAAGGCGCGTTTTACGTCTACCCGTCCTGCGCAGGCACCATCGGCAAGACCGCGCCCTCGGGCAAGGTCATCGAGACGGACGAGGATTTCGTCTCCGAACTGCTCGAATCCGAAGGCGTCGCCGTGGTCCACGGCTCGGCCTTCGGCCTCGGCCCCAACTTCCGCATCTCCTACGCCACCTCGGAAGAACAGCTCGAAGAAGCCTGCAACCGCATCCAGCGGTTTTGCGCGGCGCTGCGCTGAGCCGACAAGCGTCTCATGACCCAATCCCGTCCCGGCGCGCCTGGGGCGGGATTTTTTGTTGGCTCAAGTGAACGGGCGCAGTTGCTACTGCCCCGGGCGCAACAGCCAGTAGCCGACACCGGACACCGCAGCGGTCAGCAGCGTGCCCCAGGCGATGTCGACGAGGCTCATGGCCAGCGGCCAGTTCTTCAGCGTCGACAGGTTGGTGATGTCGTAGGTTCCGTAAGCGGCGAAGCCGAGGATGGCGCCGAGCAGAAGCGCGTCGGTGAGCGAGCCGGAGCGCGCGGCGGGCGCTGACGCCAGGATCACGATTGCAGCCGAGTACATCACGTAGAACAGTGCCGCGATCGCCAGCTTCGGGCTTTCGAGCATCAGGTCGCCGAGCTGGCGGACGTAGAAGCCGCGGGCGACGAGGCCGAGCCAGATGGCGTCGACGACCAGCAGGAAGACTGCCGAAGCGGCCCAGGCCTTGAGGAAACCGGCGGGAATGATCATCGGTTGCTCTCCCGCGGGGCAGGGCGGGTGGTGGCGGTCCGGCTAAGGGTGGTTTCAAGGGCGTTCATCGGCATGTCTTTCGAAAATGTTGCGGGTCACCTGAAGCTGTACGCGCTTTCGTCACCAGCGGTTCAAGCCTCGTCCGCACCGGCATAGGTTTCCGGCACGAGCACTTTCAGCGCGCCGGCGTGGCAGACGATTTCGACCTCGGTTTCGAGCGGCACGATTTCGCCGTCAATGGCGGCCCTGGTGCCTGCATGATGGTCGGGAAACCACACTGTGACGGTTTTTGCCGATTCGACCGTCATGTCCGGATCTTCCTGGATCTTGCCAAAGGCCGCATGCAGCGTCATCCGGAAGACTTCGCCCGAGCTGATGGCGTGGGACTGATAGACCCCGAGCACACCTGCATCCAGCACCGGCGCATAGGAGAGCGGGGTGTCGCCGAACAGGTTGTTGGACACCGCGATGGCCGAGACAATATGGCTTTCCCGGCCCGACCCGGTGTCGATCTCGATGCGAAACTTCGGCGGATGCAGGATCACGCGACCCAATGTCTTGAGCGTGGAGGCGATCTTGCGCATGCGGGTGGAGGTGTCGAGCCGGTCGCGCTGGCGCACCATGCGGGCGTGCATTCCGGCCGAGAACTGGTGCACGAACGGCCGGCCATTGGCGGTGGCGATGTCGAGCGGCATCACGGTGGCCGTTGCAAGCGCCTCGATCGCCGCCGTAGGGTCGAGCGGCAGCCCGAGGCCGCGGGCAAACAGGTTCATGGTGCCGAGCGGGATCACGCCCAGCGTCTTGCCGGCGTGAAAGCAGGCGGTCGCCGCTGCCGAGATGGTGCCATCGCCGCCGCCGGCGACGATGGTGCCGACGGCCTTGTCATCGGCTGCCTCGTCGAGGGTCTTGACCAGGTCCTTGCCCGAGACCAGGCGCACCTCGCATGCGTCGCCCAGTCCGGCCAGTTTCTCGCAGGCCATGTCGCCGAACTCCCGGGCATCCATTCCCCGAATGGTGCCGCCGTCCTGGTTGAGAATGAGTACGATGCGCATGGAGGCTCCTGGTGGTCTGACCGAAACAGATGGTTTCCATCCGTTTCGACAAGTCAGCCCACAACAATTGATCTGGTGGGGCGATTTCTCCTGACGGATGGGAACCATCTGTCAGGATCGCACCGCCAAGGGTGAGATGGCGATCTATAACACGGCGGCGTAGCGAAAGTTCCTCACTCTCGTGCAGCGCCCGTGGTTCAGATGGCCGGTGATTGTATCGTTGCGCGATAGGCAATCAGGCCCTCAGCCAGCGCGTCGAAGGCGACACGGCAGCGCGGCGCCGTCCTGAGGTCCTCGTGCATGACAAGCCATGTCATCAGCTGGAGCTCGATCCTGTCTGCAAACAGCCGGACCAGATCGGGGTCGCGGGCGGCGAGGCCGACCTGGCACATGCCGATGCCGCCGCCGGCCCGGATCATCGCCAGCTGGGCGGCATTGCTGTCGGTGCGAAAGGAAAAGTGCAGGCCGGCGATGTCGGGACGGTCCTTCAACAGGTCGCGGACATAGGCCAGCTGCCGTTCAAAGCCGATCGCCCGGTGCGAGAACAGGTCTTCCACCGTCTCGGGCGTGCCATGGCGCTCGAGGTACCGGCGATGGGCGAACATGCCGAGCGGGATGCCGCCGATGCGGCGGCTCAGCAGCGCGCCCTGGGTCGGCTCGACCATGCGCACGGCGATGTCGGCCTGCTGCGTGAGCAGATCCTCGACAGCATCGGACAGCGACAGCTCGATCGCGAGGAGCGGATAGCGGTCCTGAAGATCCGCCAGGATCGGCGGCAGAACCTCGAGCCCGATCACCTCGCTCGCGCTGATGCGCACCGTGCCTTCGGGGCTGGCGGCGTCGCCCGAGGCGGCGCGGGCCAGGGCCGCAGCGCTCGACGCCATGGTCTCGGCATAGGCGCGCATGGCGAGCGCGGTCTCGGTCGGCGCCAGGCCCTGGTGCGAGCGCAGGAACAGCGGCTTGCCCGCGGCCTGCTCCAGCGCATCGAGATGCCGGCCCACGGTCGGCTGGGTCAGTCCAAGCGTCCGCGCGGCACCCGATTGCGATCCCTCTTTCAGGATGGCGAGAAAGGTCCGGTAGTGACCCCAGTCGAGGGAAAATCTATCCATACATTACTGTATAGCAGAGCCAGAAATTATCGCAATTCCGTTTAGAGTGACGAAGAGAGATAGTGCCTTCATCGAAACCGATGGAGAACGACAATGACCGACACCCACGACAATGAAGTGATGATTATCAAAAAACCTTTGGCGCTGGTGCTTGGCGCCACAGGCGGCATCGGCGGCGCGGTTGCGCAGAAGCTTCTCGACCAGGGGTATGACGTGCGGGCGCTGCACCGCAAGGCCCATGAGCAGGCACTCAAGGCGCCGCACTATGAGTGGGTCGCGGGCGACGCGATGAACAGGGAAGACGTGATGCGGGCAGCCTCCGGAGCCGCTCTCATTGTCCATGCCGTCAATCCGCCCGGATACCGAAACTGGGGCACGCTGGTGCTGCCGATGATCTACAACACCATCGCCGCCGCCAAGGCCGTCCAGGCCCGCATCCTGATGCCGGGCACGATCTACAATTACGGGCCGGAGACGTTTGACTGCGTTGTCGAGGACAGTCCGCAGCATCCGGTGTCGGCAAAGGGCAGGATCCGCGTGGTGCTCGAACAGCGGCTTGAAGCCGCAGCCAGGGCCGGCACCCAGGTCATCCTGGTCCGGGCAGGGGATTTCTTCGGCCCCGGCGCCGGCAACAACTGGTTTGCCCAGGCCGTGGTCAAGCCCGGCGCGGCGCTGAAGGCGATTACCAATCCGGGCGCACCCGGCATCGGCCATCAATGGGCCTTTCTGCCCGACGTCGCCGAGACCATGGTGCGGCTGGTGGCGCGGGCGGACGAGTTGCCGGCCTTCGCCCGCTTCCACATGGAAGGTTTCCGGGATCATGACGGCCAGCAATTGGCCGAGGCCATCCGCCGTGTCACCGGCAAGGCCGGATTGCCGGTCAGGCCGTTTCCCTGGTGGATGCTGCGGCTCGCCAGTCCCTTCGTGCCGGTGTTCCGCGAGTTGCTGGAAATGCGTTATCTCTGGAAGACGGAGCTCTATCTGAGCAACGACCGGCTCAAGGCATTTCTGGGCGAGGAACCGCGCACGCCGATCGCCGAGGCGGTGCGGGAAACGCTGAAGGGTCTGGGGTGCCTTGATGTCGGTCCCGAGGCCGCGCTTGAGACTTCAGGTATTGCCTCGGGCATGAGGGTTTCGGCATGAGGGCCTTGGAGATCAGGTGGATGACGCCTGCGCCGTTCATGGCGGCGCTGGTGGCGGGCGGGCTCGTCACCCAGGCCTATCTCGCCGGGCTCGGGGTTTTCGGCCCAGATGGTTGGGCGCTGCACAGCGTTTTTGGAAGCGTGTTGGCGCTTCCGATCATCGGGCTCGCCCTTCACGGCTGGTTCAGCTCAAGCGGCAGGCCCTATCGCCTCCCGGCATCGCTGCTGCTGGTGCTCTACCTGCTGCAGGTCGTGCTGGTCGTGGTCGGCATGGGGACGGGGCTTGCCTGGCTCGCGGCGCTTCACCCGGCCAATGCGCTGTTGATGCTGGTCGCCACGCTTGAGGTGTTGCGCCGGGCCTCTGCATGAAAAAGCATCTGACGCGCCTCCGGTTCCATTCGTCTGGCCGGCCCGCGTCAGGCCAAAAAAAATGGGCCACGAGATTGCTCTCGGGCCCAATAGGTATGAAGGTTAAAAACCTCCAGAGGGGAACAGCTCATGCGGCGGCACTGGGAGGAGTAGGCCGCCAAAGGTGCATCAGCTGTAATCGATATGGTTGTTTCTTGAGCAATTGGCAAGGTGGAGAGGTGCATGTCAGCCATGCGCAACCTGCATGGCTTGATTTTTGCCCAAGTAATAGGCGAAAAACGGATTGCCGTTTTTCTCATCGCTGTCTGGCAGCCGCCTGATGGAGGCACAGGAGCGTGGCGCCTCAATAGCTCCAGTTGCGCGCCTTGTTGATCAGGAAATCCCGGAAGGCCTTGAGTTTGGCCGCGTTTCTCATTTCCTCGGCATAGCAGAAATAGGTGTCGAAGGTGGGAATGTCGGCTGCGATATCGAGTTGCACCAGCGCCAGATCGCGATTGTACATGTAGTCGGGCAACAGCGAAATGCCCGCGCCGTTGATGGTGGCGCGGCGAATGGCGGGGATATTGTTGATCTGCAAATGCGCGATGCGCGGATTGTCCGGCGTCCGTCCGGCGATTTCAAGCCAGTTCACGTGGCGCAGGTAATTGGGCGCCGGTTCACCGAAGGTAATGATTCGGTGGTTATCCAGGTCTTCCAGCGTCTTGGGTTCGCCGTGGCGCGCCAGATAGGAGGGTGCGGCATAGGCGTGCATGTGCACGGTGAAGAGACGGCGCTGAATCAGGTCGGGCTGTTGCGGCTGGCGTAGCCTGATGGCGCAATCGGCCTGGCGCATGTTGACGTCGAGCTCCTCGTTGTCGAGGAGCAATTGCACCTGGACGTCGGGGTACATCGATTGGAACTCCTGTACCTTTTCGGTGAGCCAACCCTGGCCGAAGCCGACCGTGGTGGTGACCCGCAGCTTGCCCGAGGGGCGTTCGCGGGTTTCGGTCAACTGGTTGCGCACCGATTCAAGCTTCATCAGCACTTCATGCGCCGTCTGGTACAGAATCTCGCCCTGTTCGGACAGGATCAGGCCGCGGGCATGGCGGTGAAACAGCTTGGCGCCGATGTCCAGTTCCAGCGCTGAAACCTGGCGGCTGATGGCGGATTGCGACAGATGCAGCTTCTCCGCAGCATGGGTGAAGGACCCGGCTTCCGCGGCCGCGTGAAAAATGCGCAGTTTATCCCAGTCGAGTGGCATCACGCTCTCGTCCCCCTGGCCCGTTGTTCGGGCCTTGATATGGCGCTTGTGCGCCTATTCCGCGGCTTCCGCGTGTCTGACGTGACCCGCCAGATATCGTTCGGCCTCCAGGGCCGCCATGCATCCCATGCCCGCCGCGGTGACCGCCTGACGGTAAATGTCGTCGGTCACGTCGCCGGCGGCGAATACGCCCGGTATATCTGTGGCAGTCGAATCCGGCGCCGTCCACAAATAGCCGTTCGGCTTGTGCTTGAGCTTGCCCGTAAACAGGCTGACGGCGGGCGAATGGCCGATGGCGACGAAGACGCCGTCAATCGGCATGTCGGTCGTCTCGCCGGTGTTGCGGTTCTTCAGCCTGACACCGTTCACCGATGCGGGCATCGGCGGCCTGGCCGGCTCGCCCAGGAACTCCGTCACTTCCGTGTTCCAGATAATCTTGACATTGGGCTTGTCGAACAGCCGCTGCTGCAGGATCTTTTCGGCGCGGAATTCGTCGCGGCGATGGATCACGGTGACTTCGGCGGCGAGATTGGACAAATACAGCGCCTCCTCCACGGCGGAGTTGCCGCCGCCGACCACAATGACCTTCTTGCCGCGATAGAAGAACCCGTCGCAGGTTGCGCAGGCCGAGACGCCAAAGCCCATGAAGTCCTTTTCGCTGTCAATTCCCAGCCATTTGGCCTGTGCGCCGGTGGCGATGATCAGCGCGTCGCAGGTCCAGACCTGGCCCGAATCGGTCGTCACCGTGAATGGCCGCCCGGTCAGTTCGACTTCGGTTACCAGGTCGCTGACGATCTCGGCGCCGACATGCTCGGCCTGCTTGAGCATCTGCTCCATCATCCACGGGCCCTGCACCGGATCGGCGTAGCCGGGATAATTTTCCACATCGGTGGTGATCATCAATTGCCCGCCTTGCTCCATGCCGGCAATCAGCACCGGCTTGAGCATGGCGCGGGCGGCGTAGATCGCAGCGGTATAGCCGGCGGGGCCGGAGCCGATAATGAGAACGGGAACATGGCGAGTGGACATGGGTCGATCCTGAACAGATGTTGCGAGGGGCCAGTTTGGGCCATCCCCGGTGACGCATCAATGACGAAAACCGGCAATTTTGGCGCTGACGCCAAATGCCGTTCGAGTTGCCTTCCATTTAGGTGTGGGCAAGCCCTGGTTTCAAGCTTTTCCGTGCGGTTACACACAGAACATCGCGCGCGATTGTTCCTTGACACTTTACAGAGACTGCCCGCTCACGCAATAAAGTTTCGCTTCCTCGATGATTTCGTGCGGAATGTGATGCGACAACAGGAATGTCTCCATGGTGATCAAGGCCGACCTCGACGTGATCGATCTCAAGATCCTGCGTGAACTGCAAAATGACGGGCGCATGACCAATGTCGATCTGTCGTCGCGCGTGGGCATCTCGGCGCCGCCATGCCTGAGGCGGGTGCGCAAGCTTGAAAAGGCGGGGATCATCCGCGGCTACCGGGCGCAGCTGAATGCGCCAAGCCTCGGATTTGACCTTGTCGCCTTCTGCCTGGTCGGGCTCAAGCACCAGTCGGATGCCAATCTCAAGGCGTTTGCCGCCAGGACCAAGGAATGGCCGATCGTGCGGGAAACCTGGATGGTGTCGGGCGAGAGCGATTTCCTCTTGCACTGCGTGGCGCGCAATCTCACCCATTTCCAGGATTTCGTCATCGAGGAACTCACCGCCACCGACAATGTCGACACGGTGCGCACCATGCTGACGATCCGCCAGGTCAAGGATGAGGGGCTGGTGGCGCTGTAGGTCGGGATTTTCGACCGGTCAGGCCTCGGCCCACAGCGCCTCGTAGACCGCATTGATGGCCTCGGCCTCCGCCGCAACGCTGAAGCGATCCAGCGCGCGGGTCCGTGCGGCGTCGGACATCGCGGCATGCCGCTCCGGATCGGACAGCATCGCGACAATCTCGTCTGCGGCGCGTCCCGGATCGCCTTCCGGGATAACCAGGCCTGCCGCGCCGTCGCCCGAAAATTCCTCGAACCATCCGGCGTCGCTTGCCACGAAAGGCACGCCCGACGCCATCGCCTCGAGCGGCGTGACGCCATAGCCCTCATAGCGCGGCAGCGCCACCAGCAGGCTGAGCCCGCGCACCAGATCGGGCATGGCGTCAGGGCCGATTTCGCCTGGAAACAGGATCCGCTGCTCAAGGCCTGCGGCGGCAACCTGGCTCTTAAGCCCCGCGAGGAACGATGCATGTTCGGAGGCGGCCTTGCCGATCACCAGCGCGGTAGACCCTGGCAACCGCGGCAGGGCTTCGATCATCGCCGCGACGAAGCGGTCGGTGCCTTTTTCCGGGCGGATGCGGCCGATGGCGGCGATGCCTGCCGTGCCGGGATAGCCGCTCCTGACCCAGGCCTCGTCGCGGGACAGGGCGGGGTGAAAGCGGCCGGTGTCAACACCGTGCGGCGCAACAATGCGGACGCCTGGAACAAATTTTGCCGCCTCCGGCGTGGTGGCGATCACCGCGTCCATGCGTGAAATCAGCCAGCGGGGCCACGCGCTGTGGCGGCGCTGGGCGGCTGAAGTGAAGACCAGCCTGACCGGCAGCCTCAGGATGTCGCGGGCGAAGATGCCGGCCTGCATTTCGGGATTGCGGCGCACATGCCAGATGTGAAAAGGCTTGCCCGGCGGTCTTTCGCGCGACGCCCGGCAAGCCTGCCAGAACGACATCGGCTCCGGACAGCCGGGCAGGGGCCGGCCCACGATCTGGACATCGTAGCGGACGAGTTGCTGGCGCGCCACCGCTGTGGCGGTCGCCGTGACGCCAGTGAAATTGCGATGCATGTTGAGCACGAAAAGCCCGTCGCGTCCGCCATCGCAGCCACCGGGTCCTGAAGGGCTGCTTGCGGGATGGGGGCTCATGGCGATTTCCAGCGGGCGGAGGGGGCGTCAGCCCCACTTCACCTCAAGGATTTCGTAGGCCTTGGAGCCGCCGGGCGCGACCACCTCGATGCTGTCGCCGACGGACTTGCCGATCAGCGCGCGCGAGATCGGCGAGGAAATCGAAATCCGGCCAGCCTTCACATCGGCTTCCTGGTCGCCGACGATCTGGTAGGTCTTTTCCTCTTCGGTGTCTTCGTCGACCAGCCGGACTGTCGCGCCGAACTTGATCGTGTCGCCGGACATTTTCGAGATGTCGATGATCTCGGCGCGCGAGGTGTAATCCTCAAGCTCTCCGATCCGGCCCTCATTGTGGCTCTGGGCTTCCTTGGCCGCATGATATTCGGCGTTCTCCGAAAGGTCGCCATGGGCGCGCGCCTCGGAAATCGCCTCGATGATCCGCGGCCGTTCGGATTGCTGGCGCCAGCGCAGTTCTTCCTGCAGCTTGGTGTAGCCTCCTTGCGTCATCGGAACCTTCTCAACCATCGGTCTCATCCTTGTCCTGCCGTACCGCCGCCATGTCCGATGGCGGCGGTACATAAAAACGAAACGGCATCCGAAGCGGTTGCTTCGGAGCCGTTCCACTGTGTCCTTTTCCAGACTTACCAAATCCGGCGGGAAAAAACATCTGAAAAATGCTGGCGGCCTCATCGCCCGGCTGGGACCCGCAGCCGCTGCTTGGCGGACGGCCGCCATGGTGACATGATGCGATGCTACAATCTGGAATTTTCAGGGAGCGGTCCATGCCGGCGGTCAAGGTTGCGACATTCAATCTGTATCATTTCGCCGCCCCCGGCATTTTCTGGCACGAACGCAAGCCCTCAGCGACCTATTCGGAAGGTGACTGGGCGCAAAAGAAAGCCTGGATCGCAGCCATGGTGGCCGGAATGGACGCGGATGTGATCGGCTTCCAGGAGGTGGTGTCGCATCAGGAACTGGGTGCGCTGATGGCGGCCTGCGGCTATCCGCATTTCTTCTGCACGGGGCATCCGATCTTCGACGAGGATGATCCCGCGGTCTATGTCAACGCCACGGTGGCGATTGCCTCGCGCCATCCCTTTGTCAGCGTCAGACCGCTTTCGGGCGTGGCCGGCGTGCCCGACGACACGGTCATCGACGCCGATTTCAATTTCTCCCGCACCCCGGTTGACGCGGTGATCGACCTGCCGGGGATCGGGCGGACGCGGTTCTTCGTCTGCCATTTCAAGTCCCAGGGCGCCTTTGTCGATGATGACGACATCGACGCGCTCGCCGACTGGGGCGACAAGATCCGCACCACCTATATGAAGCGCGCCATGGCCGGCGTGAACCAGGTGGCCAAGCGCGCTGCGGAAGCCGGCGCCATCTACCGGCTGTTCCGGCAGACCATTGACGCGGATCCGGATGCGCCGGTCATCCTGCTCGGCGATCTCAACGAGGATCCGGCGTCAAACACGATCTCGATCCTCACCCAGGCCGACCGGGTCTGGTCCTGGGGCAGCGTCCCGGCCAATGGCGTGCCCGAGGAGTTGGCCTATCTCAAGCATGTCTACAAGCTCTATGACAGTTTCAACCTGGTGGTGATGCAGGGGCTGGTGCGGCCCAACACCCATGGCGACATCGTCGCCGGATCGGTGCTCGACTACTGCGTGGTCTCCAACGGGCTCAACCCGAAAAACCCGCGCCGCCGCGGCACGGTGACCAAGGTCGAGGTGTTCGACGATCATTTCGAGATCGGCCCGCCCAGACACCGATCGTCGGATCACGCGCCGGTGCTGACGACGATTGAGGGCATGGTATCGTAAGCCTCACTCCGCCCGTTCATCATAGGCGCGGCGCGCCGCGAGCACGCGGGCGTGATTGGCGATGGCCCAGTTGCCGAGCGCCGACACCGGTCCCAGGAGCTCGATGCCCAGCGGCGTCAACTTGTATTCGACGCGCGGCGGCACCGTGGGATAGACCGTGCGGGTGAGATAGCCGTCGCGTTCCAGCCCCCGCAGGGTGGTGGTGAGCATCTTCTGGGAAATCCCCTCGACCGCCCGCTTGATCTCTGAAAATCGCAAGGTGCCGCTTCCGAGCGTGCTGACCACCAGCACGCTCCACTTGTCGCCGACCAGCGAAATCACGTCGTTGGCGACCTGGCACTGGCCGGGCAGGTGTCTTTCGGGTGGTTTCATCGAGGTGCCTCAGGTTCGAAAAAGTGCCGTCTTGTGGCCATTGAGATGGTTTCATAAGTAGCGTCAGTCACTTTTTTATACAAGGAAACCCCGATGACAAGAATCGCTGTTCTGGTCGGCTCGCTGCGGAAAGACTCGATCAACCGCAAACTGGCTGGCGCGCTCGAGAAGCTGGCCGCCGGACGCATGGAGTTCGTCTATGCCGATCTCTCCGAACTGCCGCATTACAATGACGATATCTGGGAAAATATCCCGGATTCGGTTACGGCGCTGAAGGCGACGGTCGAAGCGGCGGACGCCGTGCTGATGGTCGTTCCGGAATACAACCGCACCTATCCCGGCGTGATCAAGGACGCGATCGACTGGGGCACGCGCCCCTGGGGCAAGAACTCCTGGACCGGCAAGCCTGCGGCCATCACCGGCACATCCCCGGGCGCCATCGGCTCGGCCATCGCCCAGCATCACCTGCGCACCACCATGGTCACCGTCGGCACCGCAGTGATGGGACAGCCGGAACTCTACTACGCCTTCAAGCCGGAGCATTTCGACGCCAACGGCGCGGTCACCGACGACAGCACCAGGGACTTCCTGCAAGCCTGGGTCAACAGCTTCGCCGACTGGATCGCCAGGACCGGGAAGTAGGAGTTTTCCGTTAATCGCCAATGCCCCTCCCCTCACCCTCCCCACAAGGGGGAGGGTGAGGTGGTGCCCCTGATCTCCCCCCCCCCCCTTGCGGGGGAGATGTCACGAAGTGACAGAGGGGGGTGATCTCAATTCACACGCAAGCCTATCAAACAGGCGAAAGCTCCCCCCTCTGTCGGCTACGCCGACATCTCCCCCGCAAGGGGGGGGAGATTGATGGGTGCCCCTCACACCCCCGCCGCTCGCGTCGTCACCACCTCGTAGCGCTCCGGCAGGTTCGGCGGCCGGTAGTCGGGACGCTTCTCCAGCCGTTCGATCACCGCCGCGTGCAGCTTCGCGCCCTCGGGCACCCGGCGGTAATCGAACACCGGCCAGTAGATCCGCCCGAGCTGCAACTGCCGCAGGAACGAGGTCTTCGGCACCTTGCGCGGCAGGAATTCGACGAAGGCCCATCCGGGGCTCATCGAGTCGTTGATGTCGGCCAGCGGGTTGGGCGCGCCGTAGTTCTTCTGCCGCTTGTCGGCCTCGTCATGGGCAAGCTGCGGGGCCGGTTCCTGGCTCGCCCGTGGGCTGCCGGGCGCGGTTGCGCCATGGGTGAGCAGGTCGAACACCTCCTCGTTTTCGCGCACGCCGTGCGCCACGGCCTCGCGGTAGAGCCATTCGAACGGAATTTTCGCAAGTCCGCTTTTGGCGTCCGGATAGCCGCCGCCGACATCGCCATGGCAGCCCGAGAACCAGACCTCCTCGAAATCCTGGGCGATCTTGATGAAGCGGCGGTCGTCCTTCGACCAGAATTCATAGTGTTGCCGCGGCTCCCACAGCGAGGGCTGGAAATAGGTGCGCCGCTCATCGATCGCCACGGCGTGACGGACGGTCTTTACCCGGTTGTTCTCGTTGGTATAGGCCTTCTGGGTGGTGGTGAGCCAGGGAAAGCCCGCCTTGGCGTCGAACACCGAGGCCACCGTGTCCCACAGGCCGAGGAATTCGATGCGCACGCCAAAGCCGCCCAGCACCTTCTGGAAATGGCCGATCTCGGCGGCGAAATCCTTGGTGCCGGGCTGGCCGAGCCGCGCATAGGCGCGCCAGGCATAGCGCACCAGCTGCAATTGCTCGGGCCGCACCAGCCCGAAGATGCGCAGGAACCCGGCAAGCAGACGCGCCGTGTAGGCGCCGCGGGAGAACCCGAAAATATAAATCCTGTCGCCGAACTCGTGGGTCTCCACCAGAAACCGGTAGGCTTCCATCACATTGTCTTCGATGCCCGCGCCGGTGGCGAGCCCCAGCACGATGCGCGCCTTCGATTTCCACCGCTGCCACCAGCCATGAAGCCCGAAGGTGCCGACGCCGGGCTGGTAGAACACCAGCTGCTTCCGCGACCGCTCCAGGCTGCCATAGAGTCTCAAAACATTGGTCCGGTCGCCGGAAATCTGGTTCGACGTGCCATCGAGCAGAATGACGATGTTCCTGGCCATCGCGCGGCCCTCCACCGGAGGAGAATACGCGAAGACGGGGGAGGGTGCAATCAGAGGGGGAGGGCGCGGCGTCAACATATATTAGATTTGTCTGTTCGCACGAAAGCCACTGTTTACAACTAACCCTTAGTTTCACGACACATGGGAGCGTGTTCGAATGGATTGGTTATCGGAACGCCGGCTCGCCGGGGCCGTGCTTGACGCCTTGACGGCCAGCATCTGCGTTGTCGATCACAGCGGGGTCATTGTGGCTGTGAACGAGGCATGGCGGCGCTTTTCGGATGAAAATGGGGGCAGTGATGCGTTCCTTGGTATGAATTATATCGAGGTCTGCCGGCGCGCAACCGGAGCAGGCGCTGATGCGGCCCATCGTTTCGGGCACAATATCGAGGAAGTGCTTACCTGCCGGCGCGATAGGTTTGAAATGGAATATCCGTGCCACTCGCCAGACACGCGACGCTGGTTTCTTACCCGCGTGACGCGGCTGGAAACCGAGGCAGTTTCCCATGACGATACCGATTGCGTGGCGGTCATCACCCATCAGGACATCACCGCCCGAAAGCTGCTGGAGTTCGAGCTCAAGATGCTCGCCGAAACCGACGAACTGACGGGGCTCAAGAACCGCCGAAAGTTTCTTGCGACGGCAGACAAGGTCCTGGAACGGCTCAAGGGTGAGGGCATGCCCGCAAGCATGTTCATCATCGACCTCGATCACTTCAAGGAAATCAACGATACCCATGGCCACGCAGCTGGCGACGAGGCATTGCGCCACGTTGCCGAACTTTTCAAACGGGGGATCCGTTGCGGCGATCTGCTGGCACGGATCGGTGGAGAGGAATTCGCCGTCCTGCTGCCCAACACCGATGAGTGGGGCGCCATCATGGTCGCAGAACGCGTCCGCGCACTTGTTGCCGATTCCACGACAGGCACAGGGGAAGGAAAGCTGAAGCTGACTGTGAGTATTGGCGTGACAACACTTTGGAAAAGCGACAGCAGTCCGGACGCCGCATTGGGTCGCGCCGATGCTGCGCTCTATCGCGCCAAGGAAAATGGGCGCAACTGCGTCCGTGCTGCTACCGTGGAATTTATCTCGCCCATAGGGGTGTGACTGCGCATGTCCGGATTGCCCGGCGAGCACTATTCTCCCCACACCGGCGCCCGTCAAGCCGCTTGCGTCAGCATCGCGGGGGGCAGGTGCTTGCGCGCCTCAAGGATTTCCATGCCGACAATCCGGCCGTTCTCGTCGAAATCAAGGACGATGCCATCGGACACTTCCTCGCTTTCAAGCACCGCTTCGCCGGAAAACCTGATGTAGGCCGCATCGGCGGCGGGATCGAATTTAACAGTCGGCGTCAATGTGGCCTCCTTGCCCGGCGGTCCAGGAACACGGATATTATACGTATTTCGACCGGATTTTCCACACAGACCGGGCCGCTCTGGCGCGGTGCAGCAGAAGTCTCCGTCATGCCGGACTTGATCCGGCATCCAGCGGCGAGCGTCCGCGAGCCGGAGGACTCTTGGATGCTTGACCCGAAGGAGTCATTCACCGCGCAGACGCGCGGTGGCTAGACCCCGGATCAGGTCCGGGGTGACGGCGATTGGGGCAGCACGGCGCCCGCCTCACGCCGCGTCGGCCATCCCCGGCGCGGGCGTGACGGCGGCGACCACGGCGTCGCTCGATAGCTCCAGGAACTCCGGATCGAGCCGCAAGGCGTCGAGCGTGCGCGGCGTTGGGCGGGGTCCGCTCCAGTCCTCGAAGGCAAAGCCGAGCGCGACCGACGCCTCGCGCATTGCCTCGTCCAGCGTGTTGGCGACAGCGGTAACACCCGGAACATCGGGAAACGAAATGCCGTAGCCGCTGTCGGGATCCTTGTGGATGAGGGCGATGTAGTAGGCCATGGTCTCAGTACCTCAAGCCGCTTCCGTCAGCATTGCCGGCGGCAGATGCTTGCGCGCGCCAAGGACTTCCATGCCAACGATGCGGCCGTTCTCATCAAAATCGAGAATGATACCTTCGGAAACTTCTTCGCTTTCAAGCACCGCTTCACCCGAAAACCGAATATAGGCGGCATCGGCGGCGGGATCGAACTTAACGGTCGGTGTCATTGTGGCCTCCTTGCCCGGCGGTCCAGGAATGCGGATACTATACGTATTTCGAGCTGATTTTCCACACAGATGACGCGCATTACGCGGTCCTGTCTTTCGGGGATTGTTCGGAAGCGCCGTTCAGCATCGGAAGAACCAGGGTCACCGGTCCGCCATTCCGGTTCACGGACGGTCCGCTCCACCCACGTTTTTTCTAGATTGCGCTCGACCAGAACCGCTTCCGCATGTTTAGTGTAGCGGACTGGCTTGGTCATGCCACACCGGCCTCAGAAATAACTCTGCAGCGGATGCACTTCCAGATTGCCCGCCTTCAGCGCGGCGATCGCCTGGGCGGCCGAGAGGCTGCCGGCCATGGTGGTGAAGTAGGGCACCTTCTGCATCAGCGCGGCGCGGCGGAGCGATTTGGAATCCGAGATGGTCTTGGCGCCCTCGGTGGTGTTGATCACCAGGTGCACCTGGCGGTTCCGGATCGCGTCCTCGATATGCGGACGGCCTTCGAGCACCTTGTTGACGTGTTCGACATCAAAACCCTTGTCTCTCAAGAAATCGGCGGTGCCGGAGGTGGCCATCACTCTGAAGCCGTTATCGACAAGAATGCGGATCGCCTCGAGCACGCGCGGCTTGTCCTCGTCGCGCACCGAGACGAAGACCGTGCCCGAGCGCGGCAGGTCGACGCCTGCGCCGAGCTGCGCCTTGGCGAATGCCAGCGCGTAGTCGCGGTCGAGCCCCATGACCTCGCCGGTCGAGCGCATCTCGGGGCCGAGCAGCGTGTCGACTCCGGGGAATTTTGCGAAGGGGAACACCGCTTCCTTGACCGCGATGTGGGTGAGCGTGCGGTGATTGGGCACCGCGCCATAGGCGGCAAAGGCGTCGGCCAGGCTTTCGCCGGTCATCACCCGGGCGGCCACCTTGGCGATCGGCGAGCCCACGGTCTTGGCGACGAAGGGCACGGTGCGCGAGGCGCGCGGATTGACCTCGAGCACATGGATCACGTCGTCCTTGATGGCGAACTGCACATTCATCAGTCCGCCGACATTCAAGGCCTTCGCGAGCGCGATGGTCTGCACTTCCAGCCGGTCGACCATCTCCGCCGAGAGCGTGTGGACGGGCAGTGAACAGGCCGAGTCGCCCGAATGGATGCCGGCTTCCTCGATATGTTCCATGATGCCGGTGACATTGACGTCGGTCCCGTCGCTGATCGCATCGACATCGACCTCGATGGCGTTGGTCAGGTAGCTGTCAAACAGCAGCGGGTTGGTGCCCAAGAGCGTGTTGATCTGGCCGGTCTTGTCGTTGGGGTAGCGCGCCTTGATGTCCTCGGGCACCAGTTCGGGCACGGTGCCGAGCAGGTAGTTGGACAAATTACCTTCGTCGCGGATGATCTGCATGGCGCGGCCGCCCAGCACATAGGACGGGCGCACCACCAACGGAAAGCCGATCTCGGCGGCCACCAGCCGCGCCTGCTCGACCGAATAGGCGATGCCGTTGTTGGGCTGGACCAGGTCGAGCTTGTGCAACAGCTTCTGGAAGCGGTCGCGGTCCTCGGCCAGATCGATCATGTCGGGCGCGGTGCCCAAGATCGGAATTCCGGCCTTCTCCAGCGCGTCGGCCAACTTCAGCGGCGTCTGGCCGCCAAACTGCACGATCACGCCCTTGAGCGTTCCGGCTTCCTGCTCCTTGGTCAGGATCTCGAGCACGTCCTCGTCGGTCAGCGGCTCGAAATAGAGCCGGTCGGAGGTGTCGTAGTCGGTCGACACGGTTTCCGGGTTGCAGTTGACCATGATCGCCTCATAGCCCGCGTCCTTGAGCGCAAAGGCCGCGTGGCAGCAGCAATAGTCGAACTCGATGCCCTGGCCGATGCGATTGGGACCGCCGCCGAGGATCACCACCTTCTCGCGATCCGAAACGCGGGCCTCGCAGGCGGGCGCGCCGGCAAACGGCACCTCGTAGGTCGAATACATATAGGCGGTGGGCGAGGCGAATTCGGCAGCACAGGTGTCGATGCGCTTGTAGACCGGCCTCACGCCCAGCGCATGCCGGGCCTTGGCCACTTCCGGCGCGCGCTTGCCGGTGAGCGAGCCGAGGCGTGCGTCGGAGAAGCCCATCGACTTGACCAGCCGCAGGTTCTCGGCGTCGGTGGGGATGCCATGGGCGCGGATGCGGGCTTCCATGGCGAGAATGTCCTGGATCTGGGCCAGGAACCACGGATCGATCTTGCAGATCGCATGCACATCCTCGGCGCTCATGCCGAGCCGCATCGCCTGCGCCACCATGCGCAGCCGGTCGGGCGTCGGCGTGCCGATTGCGGCCTTGATGGCATTTTCGTCGTCGCCTTCGCCCAGCCCCGGGATCTCGATCTCGTCGAGGCCTGTCAGACCGGTTTCCAGCCCGCGCAGCGCCTTCTGCAGGCTTTCGGCAAAGGTGCGGCCGATGGCCATGACTTCGCCCACGGATTTCATCGCGGTGGTGAGCAACGGCTCGGCGCCGGGGAATTTCTCGAACGCAAAGCGCGGGATCTTGGTGACGACATAATCGATCGACGGCTCGAACGAGGCGGGCGTCGCGCCTTGGGTGATGTCGTTTTCGAGCTCGTCGAGCGTGTAGCCGACGGCGAGCTTGGCCGCGACCTTGGCGATCGGGAAGCCGGTGGCCTTGGAGGCGAGCGCAGACGAGCGCGAGACGCGCGGGTTCATCTCGATCACCACCAGGCGGCCGTCGGCCGGGTTGACGGCGAACTGCACGTTGGAGCCGCCGGTCTCCACGCCGATCTCGCGCAGCACGGCGAGCGAGGCGTTGCGCATGATCTGGTATTCCTTGTCGGTCAAGGTCAGCGCCGGGGCGACGGTGATCGAGTCACCCGTGTGCACGCCCATCGGGTCGATGTTCTCGATCGAGCAGATGATGATGCAGTTGTCGGCGGTGTCGCGCACCACCTCCATCTCGTATTCCTTCCAGCCCAGCACCGATTCCTCGATCAGCACTTCGGTGGTCGGCGAGGCATCGAGGCCGTTCTCGATGATGTCGAAGAATTCCGAGCGGTTGTAGGCAATGCCGCCGCCGGTGCCGCCCATGGTGAAGGAGGGGCGGATGATGGCGGGCAGGCCGATCTCGTCGAGCGCGCGGGCGGCCTGGGCCATGGCGTGGCTCATGTAGCGCTGCTTGCGGTCGGATTCGCCGAGGTTCCAGGTGTTTTCCAGCGCATCGAGGCCGGCGTCGAGTTCGTCGCCTGAGAGCTGATCGCGCAATTTCTTGCGTTCGCCCTCGTGCAGCTTGCGGTCAGTGTCCTTGATCTCGGTGGCGTTGGCCAGGAACGAGCGCGGCGTCTCAAGCCCGATGCGGGCCATCGCCTCGCGGAACAGCGCCCGGTCCTCGGCCATGTCGATGGCCTCGGGCTTGGCGCCGATCATCTCGACATTGTAGCGTTCGAGCACGCCCATGCGCTTGAGCGACAGCGCCGTATTGAGCGCGGTCTGGCCGCCCATGGTCGGCAGCAGCGCGTCAGGCCGCTCGCGGGCGATGATCTTGGCCACCACTTCCGGCGTGATCGGCTCGATGTAAGTCGCATCGGCGAGCCCCGGATCGGTCATGATGGTGGCGGGGTTGGAGTTGACCAGGATCACCCGGTAGCCCTCCTCCTTCAGCGCCTTGACCGCTTGCGTGCCGGAATAGTCGAACTCGCAGGCCTGCCCGATGACAATCGGTCCTGCACCGATGATGAGGATCGACTTGATATCGGTGCGTTTTGGCATGGTCCGGGTCCCTGTTGCGCAGGCTTCGCGCCAAAACGCCCCCGCCGGTTATCAACCGCTCGGGAGACGCCATGCGCGATCTATGAGGCTAAGCGCGGCTTATAGGCAAATGGACGCCCCGAGGGAACCCCCAATGCGGGATTGTGCAGGGGAAAGTGGGATCCTTGAGACAGATGCTGGCGCCGCTGTTCTGCAGGTCGCCTGCCACGCCGTCTTACCGGACTTGATCCGGTATCCAGCCAGCCCAAGTCCTTGGGCTGAAAAAGGTCCCTTGACCCGCTGGACAGCGGGTCGCTGGCTTCCGGCGCGGGGGCCGGAATGACGGAAGTCAAGGCGCATTCGCATCGCCTTGCAAATCCATGTCGTGTATGATGAGCGAAGCGGCAAGCGAAGACGAGGTGGAGCCTCATGACAGCGAAAAAGACAATCACCGCAGAGGAATTCGATCGCAAGTTCGATGATGGTGAGGACGTGAGCGAATATCTCGACTGGTCGAGTGCGCGCCGTCCGGGCCAGGAGCTCCAACGCGTCACCTTTGAGTTGCCGGCTTGGACCCTGATGCGCCTCGACAAGGAAGCCCGGCGCCTTGGCGTCACGCGGCAGGCGCTGACCAAGATCTGGATCGCGGAGCGGCTTGAGAATGTGTGAGCGGGAGGGGCAAGGGCCTGGCCCGAGTTCACCTTTTATAAGGACATCTTTGGCAGGGTGAGGCCTGCAGCGTGTTGGTCCAATTAAGTCTGGTTGTGCGATGTATTCCTGTCTGGAGACCTTCCGGTCCGAAGTGCTTTCCCGGTTGCGCCTCGACGCGTGGTTCTATGCCACGGTGCTGGCCTACACGGCCTTCGGCCTGGTCTATCTCCAGGGGTTCGGCCAGCTCGAGGGCACGTCGCATTCGGCCTATGTCGGGCCCGGGCTCTGGACCTTCGCCTTCTTCATGCCCACCGTGGTGGTGCTGTTCGATCTGGTGCGGGTCGTCCACCGGTTCGACAGGCGCCGCCGGCTGGCGTTCCGGCGCAGCTTTTCCAGCCGCCGGCTGGCGGGGCTGGTTGCGGGCATGGCGGTGATGGTCGGCATCACGCTGTTCCAGGGCACCTTCACCTCGATCAAGATCTCCTTCGCCAATATCCATGGCGGGTTTCCATGGGACCTGTTCATGGCCGATGCCGACAGGCTTCTGCATTTCGGCAACGAGCCGTGGCAGCTTCTCTACGGCCTGGCCCAAAACCCGGCGCTGCTGACCTTCATCGAGATCAACTACAATGTGTTCTGGCACCTGATCTGCTTTGGCGCGCTGTTCTTCGTGGTGACGTCACCCAGCGCCGACCGGGTGCGGATGCATTACCTGGCGATGTTCCTGTTTGTCTGGATCGTCTGCGGCAATATTCTCGCCAACATGTTCCTGTCCGCCGGTCCGGTCTATTACGGCCACGTCACCGGCGATCACGCCCGTTTTGGCGGACAGCTGGCCTTCCTGGCTACCAGCGACGCGGTCAATTCCGCCGCCCGGATCCAGAACTATCTCTGGGTGCTCTACGAGCGCGGCCAGCCCGGCATCGGCGGCGGCATCTCGGCCTTCCCCAGCGTGCATGTGGCGCTGATCACCATGAACGCGCTGTTTCTCGCAAGCTATTCGCAGCGCCTTGGCGTGGCTGCCTTCGTCTATGTCGGCTTCGTGCTGATGAGCTCGGTCTATCTCGGCTGGCACTATGCGGTGGACGGCTACGTGTCGATCATTCTGGTTGCGCTGGCCTATCATCTGTCGCGGCGGGCGTTTGCCCGGTCGGCGCCGGGCGCGATTGCCGTCGGCATGCCGGGCAGGACCGCCGCCGCAGCAGCCTGAGCCGGGGCTGCCGGCGATTGTGACGCGTCGCCGTTGCAGGAATCGCGAGGCCGTCAGTGCTCCTGGAGCGACAACAGGTACTCCACCACATCGGCCTTTTCATGCTCGAACAGGCGGAAGGTGGTCATCGGAAAGTGATCGTCTTCGAGAAACTTCTCGAACCAGGCCCGGTCGCGGCCGGGGACCGCGACGATGTCGGCGTAAGCCGGCGCCATGTCGGCGGTCAGGTCCGCGCCGTCGCGCACATGGCAGTCGCGGCACCACTCATTGACCACCCGCTCGCCACGCTTGACCGCCGCCTTGCCGGCAAGCGCGGGCGTGGCGAAGAGTGACAGGCTTGCGGCAACCAGCACCAGGCAGCCGGACATGAGACAGGATTTCAACTTCGGCATGGCGAGACTCTCCCTTGCACGACCTTATTAGCATCAGCCGGGCTCTGCGTGCCAATCCTGATTGGGCGGAGCGACATAGGCCGGTTTCGAACTCTCCGAACGCCTGCGAAGGCGCATGATCGCAGTTTCAGCGGATTCGAATTGAACAAACAGCCCCGCTGCGGCATTAAGGACGGAACTGCCTTCAGGAGAGCTGAGACCATGGATTGGAAGGGCCGTCGCCAGAGCGACAATATCGAGGACCGCCGTGGACAATCATCGCGCGGCGGCAATCCCTTCGGCCGCGGCGGCATGCGGTTGCCCACCGGCGGCATGCGCGGCGGCGGCGGGCTGAGCCTGAAAGCGGTTCTGATCATCGGCGTGATCTATCTTGGGCTCAAACTCATCGGCATCGATCCGCTGCAGATCCTCGGCGGCGGTGACCCGGGCGGCCAGCTCACCAGCGAACGGCAGGTTTCGCCGGCGCGCCAGGACGAGATGACGCAGTTTGTCGCCACCGTGCTCGCCGAAACCGAGGATGTCTGGAACGGCATCATGCAGTCGCAGGGTTTCGAGTATCCCGAGCCGACGCTGGTGCTGTTTTCGGGTGCGGTCAGTTCCGCCTGCGGCAATGCCAGTGCAGCCTCCGGTCCGTTCTACTGCCCGGGCGACCAGAAGGTCTATATCGACCTGACGTTCTTCGACGAGCTGGCCAAACGCTTCAAGGCGTCGGGCGATTTCGCCCAGGCCTATGTGCTCGCCCACGAGGTTGGCCATCACGTCCAGAACCTGATCGGCGTGCTGCCGCAGTTCAACGAGATGCGGCGGTCGATGAGCCAGACCGAGCAGAACCAGATGTCGATCCGGGTGGAACTGCAGGCCGATTGTTTTGCCGGCATCTGGGGCCATTACACCGCGCAGAAGGGCCTGCTCGAAAGCGGCGACCTGGAGGAGGCGCTCAACGCCGCCCAGCAGATCGGCGACGACACCATCCAGCGGCGCACCCAGGGCTATGTGGTGCCCGAAAGCTTCAACCACGGCACCGCGGCTCAACGCAAGGAATGGTTCTCCCGCGGCTTCGACACCGGCCGTCTGGAAGCCTGCGACACGTTCAACAATCCGGTGTAATGGACACCCGGATCCGGGCGGACACCAAGCGCCCTATCGTTCGGACCCAAGTTGCCCCCTCAATCCTTGGGAAGCCGGCTTAAGGCTTCGTGAAGAGTCTGCGTGTGACTAGGACGCCGGAGCTTCGGACCATTCAGGTCTTGAACTGGCAAAGGCATGATGCCTGCACCTTGGACCCATGAACGGTCCCGCCGCCGCCAGTGCGGAAGCAGGTAATCAGACATGACACTCAAGACACGTATTTTTCTCCTCGCACCTCTCGCAATCCTGGGCATGCTGGTGGTGGGATCCATCTTCTATTTCGGCGACACTGTGGAGCAGAAATATCGCTCCGATATGGCCAGGATCGAGGGCCTCTACGTGCTCGATCAGGACATAGAAACAGGGATGTTGCAGGCGCGACGGGCAGAGAAGGATTTCCTCTTGCGTGCCAGGGAAGCCGATGTCAGCAGGCATGCCGAATTGGCAGCTTCGATATCTGGTCAGATAGATCAGCTACAAAGAGAGGCGACAACTGAATTCCCGTCGGAACTGGATCAGCAGATCGACGCGTTGAAATCCGGTTTTGGAAACTATGTCGGCAGCTTTGAGGCATTGGTCGTGAAGAATCGCCTTCTCGGTCTTGATGAAGAAAGTGGCCTTCAGGGCTCGCTGCGTGAAGCGGTGCGGGAGGCTGAAAGCGTGCTCAACACGCTGGATCAGCCCGAACTGAGCGTCAAGATGCTGATGATGCGGCGGCATGAGAAAGATTTCATCCTGCGCGTCGATGAAAAATATGTCACCAGTCTCGACGAGCGCGTTGCTGAGCTGAAGCGGTTCCCGTCCGCGCTCTTTGGATCGCCTGATAACCGCGATGCCGTGCTTGAGCTCATCGACATCTATCAGACCGATTTTCATACCTTCGCAGACGCTACGCTCGAAGAGCGGGCGCTTCGGCAGGACCTGTCCGCGATCTATCAAGGGATCGAACCGGTTCTGGACGCAATCGCGGCCTTTCTGCTTGAACGCAGGGACGCCACAGCCCAGGATCTTGCAGTCGCGAATGACACCATTTTCCGGATCGTCCTCATGGTTACGCTCGCCGCCATGATCATCATCGGTGTGGTTGCCGTGCTGGTGGCGCGTTCCGTCGGCAAGCCGCTCGCGTCCACCGTGGCTGCGCTGCAGGCGCTGGCGCGCGGCGAAACGGGCGTTGTTCTCGAAGGCAAGGACCGCAAGGATGAGATCGGGGATATCGCAGTGGCGTTTGATGCCTGCCAGGCGCTGGCCGTGGAGAAAGCCCGCCGCGAGCAGGAAGAGGCCACCGCCCGACAGGCAGGCGAGCAGCAGCGCCTGGCCGAGGAGGCCCGGCGCGACGCTGAGCGCAAACGCAATATGGAGACAGCCATCGGCGCTCTGGACGCGGCGCTTGGCAGGCTGGCGGATGGCGATCTGACCGCGACGATCTCCGAACCCTTTGTCGGAGAGCTCGACAATCTGCGCACATCCTTCAACACGTCGGTCGAAAAGCTCGCCGAAACGCTGTCGGACGTGAAGATCAACATCAACACGATCCATGCTAATGCCGGCGAAATGCGCTCGGCGGTGGAAGACCTGTCGCGCCGCACCGAGCAGCAGGCGGCAGCGCTTGAGGAAACCTCGGCCTCGCTCGAGGAAATCACCGCCACGGTGAAGAGCTCCTCCGAGCGGGCGCAGGAAGCCAGCGACAAGGCCTCCCAGGCAAACAAGGCCGGCAAGGATTCGGCCGTGGTCGTCGCGGACGCCGTCGGCGCCATGAGCCGGATCCAGAGCGCCTCCGGCGAGATCGCCAAGATCATCGGCGTGATCGACGAGATCGCCTTCCAGACCAATCTCTTGGCGCTCAACGCCGGTGTCGAGGCCGCACGCGCCGGTGAGGCGGGCCGCGGTTTTGCCGTGGTCGCCCAGGAAGTGCGCGAACTCGCGCAACGCTCGGCCACGGCCGCCAAGGAGATCAAGGACCTGATCGGCAAGTCGAGTTCGGAAGTCGAGAACGGCGTTGGCCTGGTCAAGGCCACAGGTGAAGCTCTGAGCCGGATCGCCGCCCATGTCGTCGACATCAATGCCCACATTGAATCGATCGCGACGGCGGCGCGGGAACAGGCGACCGGACTCCAGGAGGTCAACTCCGCCGTCAGCCAGATGGACCAGGTGACCCAGCAGAACGCGGCGATGGTGGAGGAGACCACCGCCGTCACGCACCGTCTTGCAAACGAGGCCGACGGGCTGAGCACGCTGGTGTCGCGCTTTGTCACCGACAGGTCGTCCGCGCCGGTCCGCCAGGCGGCCAGGACCGCGCCCGCCGCTGCGGGGTCAAGCTCGGCGGCCCGGCCATCGCCGGCCAAGGCGATGGTCAACAAGGTGCGGCAGGCATTCGCCACGCAGGGATCGGCCGCGGTCGATCAGGAATGGTCGGAATTCTGAGGCCTCGCACCGGTCTTCACCGATAGCAGCCGGGAGCCTCAAGGCTCCCGGCTTTTTGCATTCGGGCTTTCCGCATCCGGCGCTTCGCGGCGCACCACTTCCACGGGCTGGCGCAGGATGATCTCGCGGTGCGGGAAGGGGATGGCGACACCGTTTTCCTTGAAGATGTCCCACAGCGCCAGCAGCACCTGGCCGCGCACATTGGTGAGGCCCGCCTGCGGATCGGAGATCCAGAAGCGGAGCCTGAAATCCATGGAGGAGGCGCCGAAGCCGGTCATCCAGCACACCGGCGAGGGCGCCTCAAGCACGCGCGTAGGTGTGCTGGCGGCGCTGATCGCGAGCTTCGTGACTTCATGCGGGTCGCTGTCATAGGAGACGCCGAAATCGACGTCGAGGCGCACCAGCTTGTCGGAGAACGACCAGTTGACCACCTGCTGGGTGATGAAATCCTCGTTCGGGATCAGATATTCGCGCCCGTCGCGGGTGATCACTGAGACGAAGCGGGCGCGCAGCTCGCGGATCCAGCCGAAGGTCTCGCCGAGCTCGATCGTGTCGCCGGGCTTGATCGAGCGGTCGACCAGGATGATCACGCCGGAAATGAAGTTGGAGACCACCTTCTGCAGGCCGAAGCCCAGGCCCACGCCGACCGCGCCCGAGAACACCGTGAGCGCGGTCAGGTCGATGCCGGTCGATGACAGCGCCATCATGATCGCCGTGGCGATCAGCCCGATCTTGACCACCTTGCCCGCCAGCGCCTTGAAGGAGGGCGACAGATCCTCGATGGCTGTGATGCGGCTGTCGAGGAAATTGCCCATGAGATTGGCGATCCACAGGAACGCAGTGGCGACAATGATGGTGCGCAGCACGAACAGCGCGGAAATCCGCAGGTCGCCCACCTGGATGGCCAGCTGGTCGAGAAAGGCCGACGCTTCGGGCCTGAGATCGAGAATGCCCAGCGCCACATAGGCGAAGATCGCCAGCGAAATGAGCCGGGCAAGGCTCTTGGAGTGGATGATCCGGCTCGACACGCGGATGGCGAGCCACGCGGAGGCAAGCGCCAGCGCCAGCCCGATCAGGTAGGTGCGCGACGGCCAGCTCAGCGCCAGCACGATCTCCCGGGCAATCGCCAGAAAGACGATGAACAGCACCCAGTTGATCCGGCGCATGAATGAGACGATGACCCGGAGCAGCCCCGGCTTGCCCTTGATGGCGCGGGCCCGCTCTTCAAGCCAGGGCTCGACCTTGAGCGAGATCAGCCAGGCCACAAGGTAGCAGGCCGCCACGATAGCCAACTGGTAATAGGTCCAGGGCTGGGCCAGATACGATTGCCCGGCATCAAGCAGCGCGCTCAGGGTCTGGGAAAGGCCGGCCAGGTCTGTGGTTTCCATCCCGCCATTATGGAAGCGATCCTCCGGCTTGAGAAGCGCTGATATGAGACAGCCACGCGCTTTCCCGTGCGTGAGGGGTGGACCGCGGCCTATGGCATTTGCGGCACACCGGGAAAGTCCATTCCGGCAAGGGCCGGCAGCAGCGCTTGAGCGTGGCTTGCCAGTCAGGCGGCGCGCGGGCATAAGCGCCACTCCAATCACGGGTCAGGTCGCGGGCATGGCAATCACACACACAAGGGACGGGCAGAGCTGGGGCGCGCATGTGTGGGCGACGCTGGCGCTCGGCCTGCCGCTGGTCGGCACCCAGATCGCCCAGATCGCGATTGCCACCACCGATGTGATCATGCTCGGCTGGTATGGCACCGAGGAACTGGCTGCCACCGTGCTCGGCTCGCAGGCCTTCTTCATCGTCTATATTTTTGGCGTCGGCTTCGCCAGCGCCATCCTGCCGCTGGCAGCACAGGCCGAAGGGCGCAACGATCCCACCCATGTGCGCCGTTCGGTCAGGATGGGGATGTGGATCCTGCTCCTCTACGCGGCGATAGTCATGCCGTTCCTGTGGCAGCTCGAGCCGATGCTGATCGCGCTCGGCCAGAAGCCGGAACTGGCCGCACTCGCCAGCGACTATATCCGCATCGCCCAATGGGGCATGTTCCCGGCGCTTGCGATGATGGCGCTCCGCTCGTTCTTCGCGGCGCGGTCAAGGGCGGGCATCGTGCTGTGGTCGGCGCTGATCGGCACCCTGGTCAATGGTGTTCTCAACTATGCGCTGATCTTCGGCTATTTCGGCGCTCCCGAGATGGGCGTGCGGGGCGCCGCGGTGGCCTCGGTGATCAGCTCGACCGTCATCTTCCTGATCATGGCCGCATGGGCGGTGTTGCATCCGCGCCACCTCGAATACCGGCTGTTCCAGCGCTTCTGGCGGCCGGAATGGCCGGCGTTTTTCGAAGTGTTCCGATTGGGCCTGCCGATCGGCTTCACCATCCTGGCCGAGGTCGGCCTGTTCATGGCGGCGTCGCTGATGATGGGCTGGCTCGGCACCGTGCAGCTTGCCGCCCATGGCATCGCCCTGCAGCTTGCCTCGATCAGCTTCATGGTGCCGCTGGGCCTGTCGCACGCCGCCACCGTGCGCGTCGGCCAGGCCTATGGCCGTGGTGACATGCACGAGCTGGCGCGCGCCGCGCACACGGTGATGGGGCTTTCGGTGGTGATCTCGTTTGCCGCCGCCAGCCTGTTCTGGCTCGCGCCCGAGACACTGATCAGCCTGTTTCTCGACGAGGCCAATGTCGATTCGGCGCAGTTGCTCGCGGTGGCGGTGCCGCTCTTGCTGGTTGCCGCCGCCTTCCAGATGGTCGATGCCATCCAGGCCATCGGCGCCGGGCTTTTGCGCGGCATCAAGGACACGCGCATCCCGATGATCATCGCCGTGATCAGCTACTGGCCCATCGGCCTGTCGGCCGCCTACGGCCTCGGCTTCGGCCTGGGGCTGGGCGGCCCCGGCATCTGGGCCGGCCTGGCGCTGGGGCTGGGCGTAGCAGCGGTGCTGCTCAACTTGCGGTTTGCGAACCGGCATCTGTTTCTGGATGTCGCCAAGGCGTGATCGGTTCCCGGCGGCGTCAGTTGATGACGGGATCCAGCCCCATGATGTGGCTCAATGGCGCGTGATCATCGGTGAGGATCCGTGCATTCTTCTGGTCAAGGATGGTATCGACAAACCCGGTCTCCAGCACCTGAAAGCGGGTCATGTCCGGGGCTGCCGTCTCGATCATTGAGACAGGGCTGTCCTCAGCGCTCGCCAAGAGGACAAAGACGCGCCGTTCACCCGGTTGCGGCGGGGTTCGCACGGTCCAGACCTCGACGCTGGGAAAAACCGCGCGCAGTGTCGCCACCACGGCCGCCAGCGCATGCAGCCGGTCGACATTATCCAGGAGGTTCATGGCATAGACCCCGCCGGGATTGAGCCGGTCGGACACAAGCGTAAAGAATTCGAGCGTGACCAGGTGTTCGGGCACGGCGATGTCGGTGAAGGCATCACCGACGATGACGTCGAATTGTTGCGCGGAGTTGCGCAAGGCCACGCGGGCATCCCGGTGCAGGATCGTCGCGATCTCGGGGTCGAACCAGAAGCGATCGACGGCCATGGCGGTCACTTCGGGGTCGATCTCGGCAATGGTGATGCCACTTATGCCCCGGTCCGCCCAGGCCCGCGGAACGGAATAGGACCCCCCGCCAATGTGAAACGAGGTGAAATCGCTTCGCTCCATGCGCATCCGGGGCAGGGCGTCCAGCATGGCCGCGTGTTCCGTGAACATGACCCGCGGCGCGTTCCGGGAGCTGATCCCGTGGGCAAGATGATCAACCACCATCAAATTGACCGGATCCTGCGGATCGTCCGACATGGCGACGGTCCGTATGCAGTAATAGCTGCTCTCCCGGTCGCAGACAGGCGGCAGCCCGAAGGCGCCAATGCCCGTCAGCAGGACAAGGCCGATGCCCGAGACAGAGATCATGGCTTCGCGCCTCGAGGCGCCGCCGAGCCAGAAGCAGACACCTGCCGCAAGAACATAGATCGCCGCAATCACCAGCAGGGTCGCCACCGAACCCATCCAGGGGACAAACAGGAAGCCTGCCAGCAGCGTCCCGGCAATGGCGCCGATCGCCCCTGCCGCAAACATCGCCCCCAGCGCCCGTTCGGACTGGTCCCTGTCGCGCATCGCGGCCACCGTCAGCACAGGCGCGGGCACACCGGCGAAAAGCGAAGGCAGAAAGAACGCAAGCGTGCTCAGCGCCGTGATGGCAGCCAGGGGATGCTGGAGGTTGTTGAGAACCGGATCAGCGGTCGCCCGCAGCAGAAGCGTTGCCCCGGCCGTCGTGCAGGCGGCGGCGATCATGGTCCAGCCGGTGATCCGCAGGGCGCGGTCGGTCGGCAGCCCGGCAATCCGGCCGCCCCACCAATGGCCAACCGAAAAGCCAGCCAGCACCACCGCGATGATCGATGTCCAGGTGTAAAGACTCATGCCGACATAGGGCGCAATCATCCGCCCGGCGACGATCTCGACCACCAGGCTCGACGCGGAAATGCCGGCCTGAAGCAGGATCAGCAACCAGAGCGGCGTCAGCCGGGGGTGGAAGGGAATTGTCATGCGCGGCCGAGTATCGCCACGCCCGAAAACCAGTCAAGTGGATATGTTCGATCTGCCAGTCGGCTGCCTGAGGCCTCGGGCGTAGCGGCGGGTGCTGGTCAGTCTCAGATTTGCGAACCGGCATTTGATTTTGGATGTGAAGGGTGAGGCCGTTTCGATCCTTGCGGATGATCGAACGCCTGCTGGAAATGGCCGCCATGCGCCCCCCAAGTCGGCCATCCGCGATCATCAGTGTTGCTCCGAAAACCGCCGTCCACTTTGGCTTGCCTGGCGTCCACGAAGGGCGGAAAGCGGAAGGTCGCAATAGGCACAAGCCAGAAGCGCGCGTATTCCGAACACAGACACACAGCCGTTTGCGAAAAGGCGAATCCGCCCAGCCCCGCAGGGGTTTGCCTGGAACCTCCTTAAAATACAGCTGTGCTGCAACGAGAGGATTTGGTAAATCAACAGTATGGCGATCAGCTTGAATATCTTGTCGTTGGTTGTAGTCCCGCTGGTCTATGCCGTTGGCGTAGTCTTTGCGCTTGTTGCAATTTCACAAGAGCGCAGCAGTCAGGGGGCCGTGGCCTGGGCCGTCGCCCTGGTCACGATGCCGTTCCTATCTGTCCCCCTTTTCATGATCTTCGGCGGATGGCGGTTCAGCGGTTACGTCAAGAAATTTCGAACGCAGCTGGCTAAGACACCAATCAACCGGGATTTGCTTCCAAACACTCTGCGTCTTTCAAGAACAGAGTTGGGCGCAATGCAGGTCATTGAAAAACTTGCACGGTTTCCGTTTACCAGAGGCAATGAAACGGATCTCCTGATTGATGCCGAAGAAACCTATGCGGCAATTTTTCAATCCATAGATCGCTCTGAACGAAGCATACTGATGCAATTCTACATCATAAATAATGATGATGTGGGCCGGGAATTTGCTCGACACCTGATCAGTGCCGCACAGCGCGGCGTTCAAGTGAGGCTGCTTTATGACGAGATAGGTTGCAGCAGGACGCCTGAGGCGTATTTTTCGAGGCTCAGAAGCGCCGGGATATCCGTTTCGCCATTTGGAAGTGCGACCAGGATGGGGAAGCGGTTCCAGATCAATTTCAGGAACCACCGGAAAATTGCGGTGTTTGACGCTCAAATTGGGTTTACCGGAGGGCTGAACATTGGTGACGAGTATCTTGGCAAATCAAAAGGGCAGCGAACATGGCGAGACACCTGTCTTCGGTTTACGGGCCCGACTGTAAAAGCCGCACAATTCTCCTTTCTGGAAGACTGGCATTGGGCAACTGGCGAGCAGTTTGAGCTCGATTGGTCGATCCCCACCATACAGGATGATGCAAAAACCGCCCTGTTTCTGGCCACAGGACCTGCGGACAAGGATGACACGTTCAAACTGTTTGTTGTTCAGGCGATAAATGCCGCACAGGATTCAATCTGGATTGCGACCCCCTATTTTGTGCCGGATGAGGAGGTGATAACCGCCCTCCATCTGGCAGTGATGCGAGG
>JAHRFE010000020.1 GCA_019084245.1 Hoeflea sp. | reverse complement strand
TGCAACCGGCACCGCGGCCAACTACTACCTGATCGACAGCGATGGCACCGCCACGACTGCTGGTTCAGGCACCGCGATCGCGCTGACCGGTGCGACGACCGACGCTCAGGTTGACGACATGATCCGGGTGGTCGACTCGATCCTCACCCAGATGACCGACGCCGCTTCCAACCTCGGCGCCGTCAACAAGCGCATCGAGATGCAGGACGACTTCGTGTCCAACCTGATGGACTCCATCGACAGCGGTGTGGGCCGTCTGGTGGATGCGGACATGAACGAGGAGTCGACCCGGTTGAAGGCGCTGCAGACCCAGCAGCAGCTGGGCATCCAGTCACTCTCGATCGCTAACTCGAATTCGGAAAACATCCTGTCGCTCTTCCGTTAAGGACGAGCCGGCCGGAGCCGCCTGGAGCGGCTTCGGGTTTTCCAGACGCCAAAAGGCCGCATCGGAAACGATGCGGCCTTTTGGCGTTCGTCGTTTTTCACGCCTGTGGCAATTCTAACTGTTAACAAGGGCTTGAATTAACTGTTGATTAACCATAAACGTTTACCCGTTAGTTACCAACGGTGAACCGGAACGCATGGGCAATGAAATGCTCCGGGCTGCATGATGCAAGATCACCGTAACCGGAAATAGCGGCCGGTATGTCCCTGGGCAATTTATGGGGCATTTCTTATGACCAGCATTATGACGAACACAGCCGCAATGGCGGCACTGCAAACCCTCAGGTCGATCAACTCCGACATGGAGACGACACAAGGGCGGGTGTCTTCGGGCTTCCGCGTTGAAAACGCCGGCGACAACGCGGCCTACTGGTCGATCGCAACGACCATGCGATCCGACAATAAGGCGCTTTCCACCGTCAAGGACGCTCTCGGCCTCGGGGCTGCCAAGGTTGATATCGCCTACACCGCGATGGACAGCTCGATCGACGTGATTTCCGAGATCAAGGCAAAGCTGGTTGCGGCCCGCGAGCCGGGCGTCGACAAGACCAAGATCGACAAGGAACTCACCGAGCTCAAGAATCAGCTGCAGTCGATTTCCGAATCAGCATCGTTCTCCGGCGAGAACTGGCTCAATAGTGGCTCCGTAGCGGCAGCGGGCACAAAATCGGTCGTCGGCGGCTTCAACCGCGACGTCAACGGTCTGGTGACGATCACAACACTCGATATCAACGTCACCAGTTTGACGATGATCGGCGCTGGAAACGAAAGCCTTGGCATCCTGACCAAGGACATCGACGCCAATGCGCTGGATCCGGATGCGACGACCACGACTGCCCGCAACTATTTCCTGATTGACACCGGCTCGACTACGGGCACCCCGGCAAGCGGCACAGCGATCGCGTTGTCGGCCACCACAACGGATGCCGAAGTCGACGACATGATCCGGGTGGTTGACAAGATGCTCAGTGAGATGACCGATGCGGCATCCAATCTGGGTGCAATCAACAAGCGCGTGTCGATGCAGGAAGACTTCGTCGCCAATCTGATGGATTCCATCAACAAAGGCGTCGGCCGGCTGGTTGATGCGGATATGAACGAGGAATCGACCAGATTGAAGGCGCTGCAGACTCAACAGCAGTTGGGCATCCAGTCACTCTCCATCGCCAATACCAACTCGCAAAACATTCTCTCGCTCTTCCAGCAGTAAGCCGGAGCCGTCCCTCCGACGGACTGGTCGAGTGATCAAATTCTGCCGTGCCGCCGGTCATCGGTCATGGTGGATCAGCTGGACCGCGCCAAAATTGCCCTTGGTGCGGTCCAGCGGCTATTTGGGCGCCAATGGTCGGCGCTCAAGCCGGCGTTCATGCTCACGCAAGTTTTGCGCTCTAGGTATTTGAGGCCGCTGACCGGGAGTTCGGATCTTGCCGTTCCCGGCTGGGCCAGACCAAGGACCTGCCTTGGCCAAACGAAGGGAAAGACATTGAACCGGCCATTGCCAGCTATCGCCACCAGTCGGAGACGATCATGACGGCCAGCCTTGCTCGGTTTCTGCCGGACTTCGAATTGTCCCGCATCAACGCCTTTCAGGCCACACGGCATGACGATCGATCCTCCAATCCATCCTGCGAACCCGAATTCGACATCGAAGCCATTCGGGCCGAAGCCCGCGCGGAAGGCGAAGCCATGGCCCGGGCGGAACTTGCCCTGCGGCATGACAGCGAACGCCAGGCTGACGCGAGCCGCCACGCCGCCGAGCTCGAGGCCTTGCGCGCGGAGCTCGAAGTTCACGCCGCTCAAATCATTCCCGCCGCAATCGCTGCCAGAAGCGACGAGATCGCTGGTCAGATCTCTGCTGACGTCGAGGCGGTGCTGGCGCCGTTGATTGATGAAGCGGTTCGGGCCCGCATCATCGCCGCTCTTGCCGCGGAAATTCGCGATATTCTGGAACTCGAAAATGCAGGCCGGGTCAGCGTGTCCGGACCGAAATCACTCATGACTGCCTTGCGCGAAGCCATCGGTCCCGCCGCCGACAAGCTCGTTATCCGAGAGAACGGCGGCTTTGACATCGAGGTGGAAGTGGACCGGACCCGGTTCGCCACGCGGATTTCAGCATGGGCTTCCGCCCTCGCGGAGAGCCTTTCATGAGCGATGCTTCCTCCACCCATCAGGGTAAGAACGAGATCATCATTGTCAAACGCCGCCGCGGCGGCGAGGAGGGCCATCACGGCGGCGTCTGGAAGATCGCCTACGCCGACTTCATGACAGCGATGATGGCATTTTTTCTGGTGATGTGGCTCGTCAATGCCGCCAACGAGGAAACCAAGGCATCGGTTGCGAGCTATTTCAACCCGATCAAGTTGATGGACGACAAGCCGACGGATCGTGGCATCAAGGAGGTCGGCAACAGCGCCGACGGCGAAGCCACTGCCCCCAAATCCGAGACCGAGGGCCAGGAAACCACCAGCGGCCAGGCCGGGGAGGCAGGCGAGAAGGAAAACACCACGGCTGGGGAAAAAGCGGATTATTCGGAAGCCGACTATTTTGAAAATCCCTATTCCGTCCTCGCCGAAATTGCCCAGGAAACCGGTACCCAGACGAATATTTCGGCCAAGGGTGATGGCGGTGCCCAGCAATCAGGCCCCGCCACCGGCGCATCGGGCGGGGAAGCCTACCGCGATCCGTTCGATCCGGACTTCTGGACCCAGCAAATCGAGCAGGAGCGCAAATCGCTGGAAGAAAGCCAGGCCATGGTCAAGGCCGATGGGTTTATCGAAGCTCCTGACTCTGTGAATGAAGCCGGTGAACAGCGGCTGAACGAAGATGCGCAACAAACCGCGCCGATGGGCAACCAGAGCGCGGAGGTCGCGGGTGAAGATGGCGCCGGCGCGAAGACCGACGAACAGATCGCAGAAAAACGTGAACGCGCGGAGGCCGAGGCCGAAGTTCTCAAGGACGAGATCGCCAAGGCTTTGGGCGGCGCGATCGGCAAGCTGGCCGAAGGCATAACCGTGACGCCAACGGAGGGCGGTCTGCTGGTGTCGATCACCGACCAGCTGGATTTTGGGATGTTCCAGGTGGGGTCGGCTGTGCCGGGTCGCGACCTCGTCGTCGCCATGGAGAAAATCGGACAACTGCTGTCCGAGCGTCAGGGCGCGATCGCCATCCGGGGACACACCGATGCGCGGCCATTTGCGTCAGGCAATGATGACAACTGGCGCCTGTCGATGGCGCGCGCCCATTCCGCCCTGTTCATGCTGGTTCGCGGCGGGGTTCCGGAGGAGCGGATTGTCCAGGTGTCCGGCTTTGCCGACAAGCGGCTCAAGGATCCGGAAAATCCTCTGTCCGAGGTCAACCGCCGCATTGAAATCCTCGTCGAGGCCGAAGGGAGCTGATCGTGCCGCGCACGCTTCGCCCAGGGCTTTTGAGTTGCGCCGTTCTCGCGGCGGTATTTGCGTTCGGGGCCTCGGCTCAGGAACAGCCGGCGGCGCCTGGCTCCGCCACGCTCTCAGCTTCCGGTGCGGACGGTCAATCCGTTTCGGATGGCAATGCCGGGGAAACATCGGCCGGAAGCGACGGCGAGGCCGATGAAGCCCAAGTCCTGTCTCCCCGCACTGGTGGTGACCTGGCCGAGTTCGCCATGGCCGGTGATATGGAGGCTCTCGAACCCTACAAGCTGGTGCGATCGCTTCAATTCGTCCAGGACGCCGTGGTCAATGGCGACCACTCGGCAATGGAGATGCAGCGTTTCCTGGTCGGGGTCATCGAAAGCCGCTTGCGCAGCGCCGATCAGCAGGTTTTCGACGATCCCCGCAATGTTGATGCGGCGCTGATCTACGCCATGAGCGGAGGCAATCCCGAGACGCTGGATCTTCTGGCGGTCAAGGACAAGTTCGGAAACTTCGACAACGAGGTTATCACGGTGCTCCGTGCCTACCTCAATGGCCGCGCCGCAAAAACCAAGACCTCGCTTGCCGAAGTGGTGGAAATCTACAAGGACAGTGAAATCGGCCCTTACCTTACGCTGGTGGCCGCAAATGTACTGGCGGCCACGAACGAACCCGCGGATGCACTGGAACTGTTCGATTGGGCACGGCTGACCGCGCCTGGAACGCTGGTCGAAGAGGCCGCCTTGCGACGGTCGCTGTTTGTCGCGGCACGCAAGAACCTCGTCGATGAGGCCCTGCACTATGCCCAGCTCTATGCCCGGCGTTTCATCAATTCGCCTTATGCCGGTCAGTATGCCGATCTCCTGGTTGACCTGGTGGTGCTCAACTACGGCAAGGTTGGCGACGATCGGCTGAGCGAAATCCTGTCCTTCATGGATCGTCCGCGCAAGCGCGAGGTCTATCTGCGTATTGCCCGAAAGGCTGTCATTTCAGGCCTGCGGGATCTGGCTGTGTTTGCCTCCGGCAAGGCGGAAGAGTTGGCGGGTCCCGCCGACAAGGCGCCGCAGGCGCTTGCGGATCTTTATTCGGGCATGGCCAGCATCCCGACCGATGGCGTCGACGGCGTCCTGGCGGGGCTCAATGCGGTCCCGGAGCTCCAGTTATCGGGGCGCGACCGGGCATTGCGGGCGGCGGCCCAGATCATCGCCACGGAAGTGCTGCGTAAACCGGACCCGAACAGCCTCACGCAAGCATTCTCGCCCAATGTGAACACTTCAGGCGTGGGAGACGGGACCGGCAGTCGTCCGTCCGCCAAGGGTGAGAATGTGAGCGCCAGGAATTCGGACACAATGGCTGGTGCGTCCGAGATCGATGAGGAAACAGCTGCTGCGGATGAAGTCTTTCAGGGATTTGTCTCGGATCGAAAACAAACACTCGAGCGCATAGACAAGCTGCTTGAGGGGGTCGAAGAGGATAGTGGGTCTTGAGTACCTTGGATATTGTTTTGCAGCGGCAGGTGCCTGTTCGTTCAGCCGCGAAAATGGGCGGCGACGCTCTCGGTGCGGACGCGGGCGGCGCTCGCGCAGATGATGCGTTCTCTTCGGTTCTTTCAGGGCAGAAGCGCAGCACTGATGCGGCGCGCGATCAGATTGACCGGAAGGCCGACCCCGATCCCGCATCAGACCGCGGCGCAGGCACCGAGGCTGATGGCCCTGAAACGCCGACATCAGCCGCCAGAAAACAATCAGACGACATGCTTTCTTTGCTGGAAGGCCTGATGTCCAGCGCAAGCTTCTCCGATGATACCGGACTGCCTTCAGGCGAAGGACAGTCAACCTTCTCCGATGATACCGGATCGCCTTCAGGCGAAGGACAGTCAACTGACCTTCCGGGGCCAGCGGAGGATGAAGCACTTGTGCCTGAAGCCACTGCGGACGACTCGGCTTTGGGCCATTCGGGAGCCGTTCAACAGCCCGCGGAAACCATTTCCGTAGGTAAAGCGGACGCCGCGGAGACAGGAGTGTCGGCAGATGCCGGCGCTCAGATGGAACCGGTATCGCTCAAGACGCCTGCTTCATCGGGTGCGGACGAGCGCACCATGCCGGAACGCGACCGGACCGCCGCCCAGCCTGCCGCCAGCGCAGCCCAGGCCGCTGTCGCGCCGGCTGTGGCCGGTCAGGTCGCGCCCGCCTCGGCGCCCGTGGCCGCGGCACAGAATGGCGGAACCGGCCGCGCGGGACAGGGAGCGCAAGCGCCACAGGCGTCTGGAAAGCCGCAGCCTTCTGTTTCAGCCGCAAGCCATGGCAAGGTTTCGAGCGAAGATAAGGAGATTGTAAGGTCACTGGGGATGGTGGACGAGCAGTTCACGCGCTCAGATTCGAAGAATGCGGCTGCTGGCGAAGGCTTTACCGGGTCCGGGCGAAAGAGCGCCACCGTTGCCCGTACGGCTGAAGAGCCGGTGAGTGCCAAGGCCGGCGCTGTCGAAGTCATTGAATCGCGCCGCTTCATGCCCACGCAGGCCCTGTCGGGCAACGCCCAGATGGTCACCCGCTCTCTGATCGAGGCCGGTGATGCCGCGCTCGCCGCACAGCGCACAGCGCCTGCTCAGGCCACGGCGGCGGCCCAGCCGCAATCGGGACAGATGCTGCATACGCTCAAGATTCAACTCAATCCCGTGTCGCTCGGCAGCGTCACCGCTGTTCTGAAACTCACGGGTGAGGAGCTGTCCGTGTCGATCAAGGTCGAGACGGCCGAAGCCTATCGCCAGCTCAGCGATGACAACCAAGCCATCGTCAAGGCCATGCGGGCCCAGGGCTACGCGGTGGAGCAAATCACCGTCCAGCATGTGCCTTCGGGCGACCGCTCGGGCAATGGCGCGCAGCAGCAGGGTTTCCAGGGCGGCTTCCAGGGCTCCGGCTCCGGTGACGCGCAATCGTCTGAGCGTGGAAATGACGGCCGCAGCGCCGGTCAGCAGGGAGCAAATCAGCATGGGGGACAGGGCCGTGAACAAAGTCAGCATCCTGGGTCTGGCTCTGGCCGTTCTGACGGGGTTTATCTTTGAGACTGTGACAGCCCGCCCCGCGGCGGCTACGACCGGCGTATGTGAAGCAGAGATCCTGACCGCGGCGCGCGCCTATGGCGTGCCTCCCGGCATTCTCTATTCGGTGGGTCTGACCGAGACCGGCCGGAAGGGCTCGCTCTATCCCTATGCGCTCAACATCGAAGGACGAACCGTCTATGCGAAAAGCCGGGCCGATGCGATCCAGGAATTCGAGCACGCCCGGGCTGAAGGGAAAAGCCTGATTGATCTTGGCTGCATGCAGATCAATCACCATTATCACGGCGCTGAATTCAGGTCGGTCAACGCGATGCTCGATCCGCAGGCCAATGTCGCATATGCCGCGCGGTTTCTGGCCCGGCTTCATGCCCGGCACGAGACCTGGACGATGGCGGTTGCCCGCTATCACGCGGGCCCGAACAACAATCCTGCACAAAAACGCTATGTCTGCCGGGTGATCGCAAACCTCGTCGCCACCGGCTACGGAGCCTGGACGCCGCAGGCCAAAACTTTCTGCGGATAATACAACCTGGAGAAGAAAAAGCAATCTCGATGATGCGTTGAACGATTTTGGCAGCATTGCGGCAAAGGTTAATGGAGCAAGCAAAAAATTAACCTCTTGTTAACTTTTCCACCAAAAAATAGACGTTTCCCACAGCTTGTCCACAACATCTAGTCAAATCAGTTGGAAACGTGGTTAATCAACTCTTAAATCATACCCTCCGCATTTGATAGTTTACCCTGAATCAGCGTCTTCGTACGTCTAGGCTCCACGAGGCACCACACTGATTCGGAGGCGGACGAATGATCGTAGTGGTTGATGACAGACAATTGGTTAAAGACGGATACACATCCCTTTTTGGAAGGGAAGGTGTTCCTTCAGCCAGTTTTGATTCCATAGAATTCGGCGAATGGGTTCACACGGCTGCGGATGCAGATCTGGAGGCCGTTGAGGCCTTCCTGATCGGTCAGGGGGCACAGACCCTGGATTTGCCCAGGGCGATCCGTGATCGCTCGCAGGCCCCAGTGATCGCGGTCAGCGATACACCCTCGCTTGAATCGACCTTGGCCTTCTTCGACAGCGGTGTTGACGATGTCGTGCGCAAGCCGGTTCATCCGCGCGAGATCCTTGCCCGGGCGGCGGCCATCCGGCGGCGTCTCAAGACGTTGACCAACCACATCGACATCGGCCCGATCCGTATCTTTTCAGACGGACGGGATCCGGAAATCGAAAACCAGACTTTCGCCCTTCCAAGGCGCGAGCGGCGGATCCTTGAATACCTGGTCGCCAACCGCGGCCGCAGGGTGACAAAGCAGCAGATTTTCAATGCCATCTACGGGATCTTCGATGAGGACGTCGAAGAGAATGTAGTCGAAAGCCACATCTCCAAACTGCGCAAGAAACTGCGCAAGCGTCTCGGTTTCGATCCGATCGATTCCAAGAGGTTCCTTGGCTACCTGATCGACTGGAACTGAACCTGGCCTGACCGGCTGAATGAATGCAGCCTGTCAGGTTTCCGGATGCGACGGAAACAGGTTCAGGCAAGGCCCGCCAGCTAGGCTGGAGTAGCGTACTAAACGAGGGATGAAGCGATGAGCCTTTATGGAATGATGAGCACCGGGGCATCCGGAATGAACGCTCAGGCGAACAGGTTGAGCACGGTTGCCGACAACATCGCCAACGCCAACACGACCGGCTACAAGAAGGCTTCGGTCGAGTTCTCGTCGCTGGTTTTGCCGGGCACCAACAGCTCCTACAATTCTGGCGCGGTTCAGACCGACGTGCGCTACGCCATCTCCCAACCGGGCACCCTTGCATTCACGACATCGACCACGGACCTGGCGATTGACGGCGACGGCTTCTTCATCGTCCAGGACAGCAACGGCGTTCCCTTCCTGACCCGCGCGGGATCCTTTGTTCCCGATGGCGATGGCAACCTGGTCAACGCCGCCGGCTACACCCTGCTCGGATATGATTATGAAAGCGGCGTTCCGGCTCCCGTGGTCAACGGCTTCGATGGCCTCGTGCCTGTCAACATTTCGTCGGGCAGCCTCGCGGCAAATGCGTCCACCTTGGGTATCTTTTCGGCCAACCTGGACGCTGGCAAAGATATTGTCGCAGCCGCTGACCTGCCTTCTACCAACTCAGCAACCGCGGAATACAGCCACAAGAGCTCGCTGGTGGCCTATGACAATCTTGGCGGCGAGGTCCTGCTTGATTTCTACTATACCAAGTCGGGCGCCAATACATGGGAAGTCACGGTCTATGACCGTGCCGGCGCCACGCCGGGCACCTCATTTCCTTACGCCGCTGGGGCGCTTTTGCAGACCGAAACACTGACCTTCGACCCCTTGAACAAAGGGTTGCTGGCGGCGGCCAGTCCGACCGACATTGCACTGACCGTGCCCGGCGGCGCCGCTCTGACTGTCGATCTGTCGGAGATGACCCAGCTTGATTACGCCTTCACGGTCCAGAAAGGCGACGTCAACGGCAACGCACCTAGCGCAGTCACCGATGTGGTGATTTCCGAGGACGGTACAATCTACGCCAAGCAGGAAAACGGCGAACTCAAGCCGCTCTACCGTATCGCGCTGGCAAGTGTATCGAGCCCGGACAAGCTTCGGCCGCTGGCTGGCAATGTCTACCAGCAAGGCGTTGACTCCGGTGTCATCACCACAGGCTTCGCCGGTTCTAGCGGCTTCGGCAAGATCGTCTCCAGCGCACTGGAAAGCTCCAATGTCGATATGGCCCAGGAACTGACTGACATGATTGCATCGCAGCGCAGCTACACTGCCAACTCCAAGGTATTTCAGACAGGCTCCGATTTGATGGACGTGCTCGTCAACCTCAAACGATAGGTCGAGGTTGGGGCAAAGGAAAGGTTAATTCATGTCTCTTTCATCCGCGATTAATTCCGCGCAAACTTCTTTGTCGAACTATGCGACACAGACGAGTATATTGTCGCGCAATATTTCCAATGCCTCCAATGCGGACTATTCGCGGCGCAATGCGGCGCTTGCCACTTCTCTGAACGGCGCGCAGGTGGTCTCCATCCAGCGTGCTCAGGACGAGGTCCTGTTCCGGAAATCCATCAGCAGCACATCGACGGCAAGCGGTCAGGAGACCCTGCTTGCCGGGCTCACCAATCTGAAGGATATCTACGGCGGCAACGACTATGAAAGCGCGCCTGCGACGCTGATCGCCAACATGCGGGATACGCTGTCGAGCTATGCCGCAAAACCTGGTGAAAGCACACTTGCACAGACCGCCATCGCCGACGCCAACACGGTGGCGATCGGTTTGCGCGATGCCTCCGCGGCCGTCCAGGACGTCAGGTTCCAGACCGACCAGGAAATATCGCGCCAGGTTCACACGCTGAACGAATTGCTGTCGGCATTCGAGACCAACAACAAGGCGGTCTATAGCGGCACACAGACCGGCAAGGACGTCAGCGCTGAACTCGACGAGCGGGATTCCCTGATCAAGAAGATTTCCGAAATCATCGGAGTGACCACCGTCAGCCGCACCGGCAATGACATGTCCATCTACACATCCGATGGCATTACCTTGTTTGAGACCGTGGCGAGGCCGGTCACGTTTGAAGCCTCGTCCGGGTTTGCTGCGGGCGTTGAGGGCAAAGCGATCTATGTCGATGGCGTGGCTTTGGCCCCGGGCGAAGGTGCTACCACGACAGCCCGTGGTTCGTTGCAGGCGCTTCTGCAGATCCGCGACGTCTACGCGCCGACCATCCAGGATCAGCTCGACGAGGTTGCGCGGGCCCTGATTGTCACTTTCGCAGAGAAGGATCAGTCTGCGGCGGCACTGCCTGATGCGCCCGGCCTGTTCACATGGAGCGGCGGCGCCGTTCCCTCGGGCGCGACGATTGTCGCCGGAATAGCGGCGACGATCACCGTCAATCCGGCGCTGGTTCAATCTCTCGGCGGCAATCCGCAATTGCTGCGCGACGGCGGTATCAACGGCGCTGCCTACAGTTCCAATCCGGCAGGAAACGCAGGATTTTCGTCTCTGCTGGATAGTTATGTACTGGCGCTCGATTCTCCGATGGCGTTTGACCCGGACGCTGCCCTTTCCACTTCGGTCGGTGTCCTTGATTTTGCCGCCGACTCGGTGGGTTGGCTTGAGCTCAATCGCAGCGAAGCCGATACCGCTGCCGAAACACGCGAAGCAACCCGCTACAGGTCGGCCGAAGCGCTGTCGAACGAAACCGGCGTCTCGCTCGATGAAGAGCTGTCGATGCTGCTTCAGCTGGAGCAGTCCTACAAGGCTTCGGCCCGGCTGATTTCGGTGGTCGATGAAATGCTGAAGGCGCTCATGGCGGCGGCGGGGTAAGGTCATGAAGGTAAGTTTCATATCCAATCTGGCAATGCAGAACTCGATGCGGTTGACGATTTCCCGCGGACAGAACGAAGTGCAGACGCTTCAGAAGGAAATCGTCACCGGCCGTTTTGCCGATATCGGGCTGGCGCTCGGCGCAAAAACGTCCAACAGCGTTTCACTCAACCAGGATGTCTCGCGCCTGAAGACAATTCAGGATTCGAACGCGCTTGTGACCCAGCGGCTTTCCGCTTCCCAGTCCGCGCTCGGTCTGATGGCCGACAGCGCGCAGCAGATGCTGGAAGCCTTCATCACGGTCAATGGCTCCGATGACGCCAACAATCTTCTGATTGCCCGCCGCGATGTCGAGTACTCACTCGGCTCCTTTACGGTGGCGGCCAACACGTCGTCCAACGGCGAGTATCTTTTCTCCGGCATCAACACCAACACCAAGCCGGTTGAGGACTATTTTGAAGCCGGCTCGACGCCAAAGGCTGCGTTTGACGCCCTCTTTGCTGGCCACTTCCTGTTCAGCCAGGATGATCCGCTCGCCGCCGGGATTACCGTCGCGCAGATGGACGATTTCCTGACCAACGTGCTCGAGCCTGCATTCTCGGGCGGCGACTGGAATATGGACTGGTCCAGTGCGTCCGACACCAATATTTCGAGCCGCATTCTGAGCAATGAGGTGGTGGAGACCAGCGTCAATGCGAATGCGGAGGGCATGCGCAACTTCGCGCTTGCCGCGGTCATTGGCATCGAGCTCCTGGATTCTGCGATCAGCAGCGAAGTTCGCATCGCCCTCAATGCCAAGGCCATCGAGTATGCGGGGAAGGCAGTCACCGGAATCGACAACCAGCGCTCCAATCTCGGCGTGGCTGAAAATCGTGTCACCAAAGCAGACGTTGCTCTGGAGTCACAGATCAAGATCATAACGCTGCATCTGGGCGCTATCGAAGGCGTCGATGCGTACGAGGCTTCCACGCGGATGCAGACATTGCTGGACCAGGTGGAAATGTCTTATACGCTCACCGCCCGGATCCAGCAGATGAGCCTGATGAACTACCTGTAGCTGCGTGGCCTGGGGTAACCAGGCAAAATGGACAAACATGAAGGGCGTCTGAATGTACCAGTTTTCGTATGCGGATGTGCAGGAGGATGGGGTCGCGGAAGCGCGCGAGCGCGAACGAGAGGCCATCAACCATTCCATTTCCCTGCTGACTGCAGCCAAGAGCAATGGCCTTGAATCCCGGGATGCCATTGAAGCGGTCTACTTCACCACCCGTCTTTGGGTGCGGTTCGTCGAGGACCTGGCTTCACCTGAAAATCAGCTGTCGAATGAGCTCCGGGCCAATCTGATCTCGATCGGGATCTGGATCATCAAGGAAGCGGAACGCATCAGGCTGCGACAGTCGGACAACTTCCAGGGCATCATCGACATCTCAACCATCATCAGGGACGGGCTGAAATGAAAAGTTCACTGCGCATTTCGCTCAAGGCCGGCGAACGCATCTTCATCAATGGAGCCGTGCTTCGGGTGGACAGAAAGGTGGCGCTGGAATTTCTCAACGACGTGACCTTCCTGCTCGAAAACCACGTGCTTCAGCCCGAACAGGCGACGACCCCGCTCAGGCAGCTCTATTTCATCGTCCAGATGATGCTGATCAATCCCGAAGGCGCCGACCAGGCCATGAGCATGTTCCGCAAATCGGTGGTCATGCTGCTGACCTGCTTCAAGAATGATGAAGTGCTCGCCGAGCTCAAGCACATTGACGGCATGGTCACCCAGGGCCGTGCATTTGAAGCGCTGAAGGCGATCCGTGCGCTCTATCCGATCGAGGAACAGATCCTCACCTCGTCGGCGATGCCAGCCGGCACCATCGAACAGATCCGCAGGGAGCTCGCACCATGGTCGTAAACGGAGTCAACACCGCCGCTGCAGCCGCCACCAGCAGTTCAGCTGCGGACAAGGCCACCAGCAAGATGAGCCTCGATTACGACACCTTCCTGACCTTGCTGGTGCAGCAGATGAAGAGCCAGGATCCAACCGAACCGATGGATGCGACGGCGCAAATTGCCCAGCTGGCGACCTTCAGCCAGGTTGAGCAGACTATTATCACCAACAAGAACCTGGAATCGCTCATACAATCCTCGGCCTTGAACCAGGCGGGATCGCTCATCGGACGCACGATCACCAATGCGGACGCAACGGTCTCCGGCACCATTGCAGAGGTGAAGGTCTATTCCGACGGGCTGATGGCGGTTCTTGAAAACGGCGCCCAGGTAGTTGTCGGTGCCGGCGTGACGATCCGCTGAGATGAACGAAGCCGACGCCCTTGATATCGTCCAGACCATGATCTGGACCGTGCTGGTCTGTTCCGGACCGGCGGTGTTCGTGGCGATGTTCGTCGGTGTCGGCATCGCCTTCATCCAGGCGCTGACCCAGGTGCAGGAAATCACCCTGACATTCGTGCCCAAGATCGTGGCCATTCTGGTCACTGTGGCGATTTCCGCCCCCTTTGTCGGCGCCCAGATCTCGACCTTCACCAATGTCGTCTTCCAGCGCATCGAAACCGGTTTCTGAAGTTCGCCGCCTGGCGATTTCCTGGATGCGGATGTCTCCCTGCCACCTTCGCGCAAGCTTCGCCCCCTAGGGTCCGCATTACCAATCGCGCTGGCATGATGCCGGCGCTGTGATCCGGAGCTCCGCACAAAATGGCCGATCCGCAGGCGCTGGCGATCCAGAAGACGAGTTTCCAGGGAAAGGACATGGGCTTTGCCTTCGGCATTGTCGTCATCCTTTCGATCCTGTTTCTGCCTATTCCCGCCTTTCTGATTGATCTTGGCCTGGCTTTCTCCATAGCCTTTTCGGTTCTGATCCTGATGGTGGCGCTGTGGATCAAGCGGCCGCTGGATTTCTCCTCCTTTCCCACCATCCTGCTGATCGCCACCATGATGCGGCTGTCGCTCAACATTGCGACCACCCGCGTCATTCTTTCCGAAGGTCACCTGGGGCCTGATGCCGCCGGACAGGTGATTGGCGGTTTCTCCCAGATGGTGATGTCGGGGGACTTCGTCATCGGCGTCATCGTCTTCCTCATTCTGGTCACGGTGAATTTCATCGTCATCACCAAGGGCGCGACCCGTATCGCCGAAGTTGGCGCGCGCTTCACGCTTGATTCCATTCCCGGCAAGCAGATGGCCATCGACGCCGATCTGTCGGCCGGCATGATCAATGAAAAACAGGCCCATGACCGGCGCCGCGAGCTTGAGATGGAAAGCTCGTTCTTCGGCTCCATGGATGGCGCCTCCAAGTTCGTTCGCGGCGATGCCATTGCCGGCCTGCTGATCACCGCCATCAACATGTTCGGCGGGGTCATCATCGGCTACGCCCGCCACGACATGGAGATCGGCGAAGCGGCGGATGTCTTTGTCAGACTGTCGGTCGGCGACGGACTGGTCAGCCAGATCCCGGCCTTGATCGTTTCGCTGGCGGCAGGTCTGCTGGTCTCTCGCGGCGGCCAGCTCGGCACCACGGACGAGGCTGTGATCGACCAGCTGGCAGGCTATCCGCGCGCCCTCTTCGCCGCATCGGGCTTGCTGTTGCTGCTCGCCTTGATGCCTGGCCTGCCTTTTCTGCCCTTTATGTTCCTGGCCTCGGTCCTGGCCTTTGGCAGCTGGCTGATCCCGCGCCAGCGCGACCGCAAGGCGCGCAGCGAGGCGCAGGAAGTCCATCGCAGCGAGCAGGAGGAAAAAGACAAGGAAAAGGATTCGGTCAAGTCTATCCTCAAGACGTCGGAAATCGAGCTGGTTCTCGGCAAGCAGGTGGCCACCAAACTGCTCGGGTCGCATGAGGAACTGGCGTTCCGCGTCGCCAAGATGCGCAAGAAATTTGCCACCCAGTTCGGCTTCGTCGTCCCTGAAATCAAGGTCACCGACGATATCTCGATCAAGGACAAGAGCTACCAGATCCGCATTCACGGCACCACGGTCGCCGCCAATGATCTCAGGGTCGGAGAATTGATGGTGGTGCTTTCCGGATCGCGCCGGCCGTCGCTTCCGGGCGATGAGATCCGCGAGCCCGCCTTCGGGTTGCCTGCCCTTTCCGTGCCTGAGAACTTTGCCGAGGACTTGAAGCGCGAAGGCTTTCAGCCCATCGACAATGTCTCGGTGGTGCTGACCCATCTCTCGGAGGTCATCCGCAACAACCTGCCGCAATTGCTGTCCTACAAGGACATGAAGATCCTGATCGACCGGCTCGATCCGGAATACCGCAAGCTGGCCGATGAAATCTGCACCTCGCACATGTCCTATTCCGGCTTCCAGGCGGTGCTGAAGCTCTTGCTCGCCGAACGCGTCTCGATCCGCAACCTTCACCTGATCCTGGAGGCGGTCGCAGAACTTGCCCCGCATGTGCGCAAGACCGAGCAGATTGTCGAGCATGTGCGCATTCGCATGGCCCAGCAGCTTTGCGGCGACATTGCCCGCAACGGCCAGCTCAATGTGCTGAGGCTCGGCAACCGCTGGGATCTCGCCTTCCATCAGGCGCTCAAGCGAGATCCGAAGGGCGATGTCATCGAGTTCGACATCGATCCGCGCATGCTTGAGGATTTCTCCGAAGAGGCCACCAAGGTGGTGCGCGAGCACATGGACAAGGGCGTTCCCTTCGTGCTTGTGACGTCGCCGGATTCCCGCCCCTATGTTCGCATGATCGTCGAGCGGATCTTCGCGACGCTGCCGGTGCTGTCCCACGTCGAAATCGCCAAGGGGATCGAGGTCAAGCTGCTGGGCGCGATTTCGTGATCGGCGATCCCGAAGGCACCGTTCTGGCTCTCTTCGCGGCGTTCTGCCGGATCGGCAGCTGCATCATGGTGCTTCCGGGGTTTTCCAGCTTTCGCGTTCCGGTGCAGATCCGCCTGCTTCTGGCGGTCGCGGTGTCGATGGCGCTGCTGCCTGTCATGTGGGATTCGATCTATCCCGAGGTTCAGGGCGGCGGCAGCCTCTATATTCTCCTGGTCGGCACCGAAATGCTGATCGGCGTCACCATGGGCCTGATCGCCCGTTACATCGTGCTGGCGCTCCAGTTTGCCGGCACCGGCATGTCCATGGCGATCGGCTTCAACGCCTTGCCCGGAAGCGGGCTGGTCGAGAACGAAGCCGAGGGCAGCATCACGGCGTTGATCTCGTTCACCGCACTTTTCGTCCTGTTTCTCAGCGACTTCCACCATCTGGTGATAGCCTCGCTGGTGCGGTCCTACACCTTCATGCCGCTTGGCACGGAATTCGATCCCCGCATGGCGCTGATGACGCTGACCGACACGCTCGCCGGCGCCTTCATGCTGGCTCTCAGGCTTGCCAGCCCGTTTCTCGTCTACGGGCTGATCTTCAACCTGTCGATCGGCATGGTCAACAAGCTGTCGCCGCAGATCCCGGTCTACTTCATCTCCATTCCGTTCATCCTGTTCGGCGGCCTGATCCTGTTCTATTTCGGCTCCCGGTCATTCTTCACCCTGTTCATGGCCGGCTTCGACCCGCTCTATCTGGGCCTGCCCTGAGATGGCGGCGTCGCGCGCCCAGAAACTGGCCCGGCTGACGCGGGTCCAGCGGCAGATCGAACGGATGACCGAGAACGAGCTCTCTCACATTCTGCGCGAACAGGCATCAGCCGATGCGACCCAGGATGCGCTGGTGGAGGCGATCGGCTCGTTTGATCCGGTCCATGCCGCGATGTCGCATCAATATGCCTTGCGCTTTCAAAGGCTCTCGGCCCGCGCCCAGCAGCTTTCCGGAATGAAGGCCGTGCAGGAAAAGCGGGTCCTGATAGAAAAGACCAAGGCCGACCGCCTCGCCGAACAGGCGGAGGAAGCAGCGGGGGACGAAGAGCGGCTTGCCGCCGATGAATCCCTGCTGGATCTGCTCGAAGCCTCGCTCGGCGCCAAGCCCGGCGGCACAAGGCCAGCGTAAGCTTCATCGGCGATACTGCCCTCGATCATTTCCGGTCAATCGCTGCGAGGAAAGCTCTTTGTCCATACAGACAGCAACCGATCTCATCCTGGATGTGGTGAAAGCGGCAGATCCCGCGATTGCGCAAAAGGCTGAAGCCCTGCTTGAGGCGGCGTCGATCCGCAAATCCGGGCAGGCGGCCGCTACGCCTGCCTTCGAGCAGCAATTGCTGGCCTCCGCCGATTCTTCGGGCGTACTGGCCCTGAGCAAGCCGGTGGCGCCGACGATGCAGGACAAGGCGGCCCAATCCTACCAGCGGTTTGAGGCCATGATCCTGCAAAGCTTCATCGGCTCCATGCTGCCCCAGGACAGCGAGGAGTTCTACGGCAAGGGAACGGCTGGTGAGATCTGGAAAGGCATGATGGCCGAACAGCTCGGTGCGGCGCTGGCCAAGGGTGGCGGCATCGGCATCGCCGAGCGCATGCTGGCCGAACGGTTTGACGCGGGGATCAAGCCCGAAGCATCGAACGGTATCAACTCAAATGTCACCAATCGGGCCGCAAGCCTGGCCAATGAAGTCCAGATGCAGATTTTTGACGATATCTCGGCATCTGGCGAGCCTGTTGACGCAACCCAGAACACCAGCCGGAGCGCATGACCCAGATGATCGAACAGACCTCCCAGGACCAACGTATCAATGGCGTGCTGTCTCGCCTCGAAGCCGTCATTGATGCAGAGAATGCCGCCATCGGCGCTGATCCGCACTTCAATCTCAAGCAGTCGAATGTGCTCAAGAGCCGTTGTCTTTACGACATGACGGTGTTGTTCCGGGGGATCAACCTGTCGGATCTGGATGAGCAGCAGAAGGAACTTCTCCAGACCGTGAAAGCCAAGCTCGACCGCAACAACCTCAAGGTGAGGGCGCATATGGAAGCCGTGCGCGGCATCGCCGACATGATCAAGGAAACCGTCACCGCGCTTGAAGCGGACGGGACATACTCCGCCGACCAGTTCAGGGCCACCAATCTGTCATGATCAAACTTCTGGTCACGGGTGTCTGGATCTGCGGAGTGGCGCTCGCGTCAGTCTATTTTTCCGTCCAGACCGCCAACCAGAAGGAAGAGGTCGTGCCCGAACCGGCGATGTTCGGCGGGCTTGAAACCCTTCGCGGTGAAATCACCTCGATACCGGTGATCAGCGACGGCGAGGTTCAAGGGTATTTCCTCACCCGGCTGTCCTATACAGTCGAGGCGGAAAAGGTGAAAAAGCTGACAATCCCGGTGCCCGACCTGGTCACCGATGCGCTCTATACCGCGCTTGTCGGAGAGCAGGTGATCGATGTTTCCGGCGACAGCAAATTCGATCTGGAAGCCTTCAAATCGCAGGTCAAGGACACGCTCAACGGCCGGCTCGGCGAAATCGTGTTTCACGATGTCATTGTCGAGCAGATCGATTACCTGTCGAAAGCAGACATCCGCTCGAACATGCGTCGGGGTGGCTCCGACCTCTTGACGGGCGAACCGGTGGCTGAAGCCGCCGCCACTGAACTTCCCGAACCACCCGCACCTTCCAACTGACGGCCGGTAACTCACGAGCAGCGGACGGTTCAGTTGCTTTCGGGATTGCGGTATTGCTCGTTGACCAGACCGAATTCCTCCATCAGGCGACCGAGCGCCACCTGGATGTGATAGAGGCCGATCACGGCCGAGCCGGTCTGCAGCCCAAGCCTCAGTCCGCGCCATGGCGCGGCCGCCAGCAACGCAAGTGATTTTGCGAAGGTCCGGACCCGTCCCGGCATCCCCGGCCATTGCCGTTTTTCGAGAATCGACGAGATGGCGCCATTGCGCAGCGACCTCGCGTTGAGCCAGGAAAACTCGGCCCGCCGCGACATCAGCGTTTCCATCACGGCGGCCTCGGCGCTCCAGGCAAAGCTGAAGCCGCGGGCCTTGGCCCGGCGGTAGAAGTCGCTGTCGCCGCCGCCGATGAAATTGAACGCCGGATCGAGGAACGGCCGCGGCATCATGTCGAGAACCGGACGCGAGATCAGCACGTTGCCGGAGGAATAGAGGATCGGCACCGGACCGGTGGTAAGGTAATGCGGCGTGAACACCGGATGCCTGCGCCAGCCGTCCAGCGACTTGTCGGCGAAAACCGGCACCTGCGGCCCGCCGACAATGTCGGCGCCGGTCTTCTGCCCCGTCTTCATCAGGCCTGACAGCCAGCCGGGTCCGGCGATCTCGTCATCGTCGATCACGGCGATATGGGTGAGTTTCGGAAACTCCGCCAGCGCCTTGTCCCAGCCGGCATTGTAGGCATGGCAGTTGCCGCGATTGTGCGCCACGATCACAATGACCTTGACATGCGAGCTTTGCAGCCAGTCCGCGGCGGCCCGGGCACCCTCGAGCCCGTCGGCGTCGTTTTCCATGACGATGATGGCGGTTTCGCTTCCCAGACCCTGGGCCTGGAGCGAATCCAGCGTCATGGTCAGATGATCCGGCCGGCGGAAGGTCGGAAGCGTCACGGCAATGCGAACTGTTTCCGGCTTGAGGCCGGCGGAGCGGGCATGCTCGGAAACAGAAGCGGGTTCAGGCGTCATGGGTGCGCATCCGGTTGATGAGGCGGTATCCAAGCACACGAATCTGAAGATTGCCTGAAAATCACATGCGGCATTTGATGCGAGCCCTTAATGCGCCCTTCAAGCCGATCGGTTAAGGTGAGCCATGCTATCAAAATGGATCCCGCATGCATTTTGTCTTCATTTCCTCGCTTGTTCCGGTGCAGTCGCCGGCATCGGGCTATGACATCGCCAACCGGGTGATTGTCGACGCCATCAGGCTTCTGGGCCACAAGGTGTCGGTGCTGGGTTTCCTGCAGCCGGGCCGCCAACCGGCAGCAGCCGAGGACACACGTCTTCTGGGCCAGCTCGAGGTGACCAATGCAAGGGTCACGAAGTTGCAGAAAGCGCTGTGGCTCAAGGATGCCGTCGTGCACGGCGAACCGGTCTCTGTAGCGAAGATGCATGCGGCGCGGCCCGCCGAGATCCGCGCTGCTCTTGGCGCCTTGGGGCAGATCGACGGGCTGATCCTCAATTCCGTGCAATTGCCGGGCGCGTTTCTCGACATCTTCTCGGCCTGGCCGTTGGCTTTCATCGCCCACAATGTCGAGGCTCGAAGCGCAGCGGACAATGCCCGAGGCGCAAGCGATCCGCTGACCCGGTTTCTGTTTGCCCGCGACGCGCGCCTGCTGGCAGGGCTCGAACAGAAGCTTTGCATAGCAGCGCGTCACGTCTTTACCCTTGCCGAGGCCGACCGCGCGGAACTGGGCGTCGGTGATGACACCCGTTCCACCGCGCTGCCGCTGGTGACGTCAGTCACGCCGCCCGGCGGCCCCGCGCCGCGCGCGCCGCTGTATGACGCCGGCATGATCGGGTCCTGGACTTGGGCCGCCAATCGCGCCGGTCTGGACTGGTTCCTCACGGACGTGGTTCCGCGACTGCCTTCGGACTTCCGCATCGCCATAGCGGGCGGAACAGGGACGGGGACTCCTCCCGCGCCGGACAATGTGTCCTTTCTCGGCCGTGTGGACGATGCCCGCGCCTTTGTCCGATCCTGCCGCATCATTCCGCTGATTTCCCGCACCGGCACCGGCGTGCAGCTCAAGACCATCGAGACCTTCGAAATGGGCCTGCCATCGGTAGCCACCGCCAACGCCTTGCGCGGGATATCGCAAGTGCCGGGCAATTGTGTCACCGCCGATGACCCCGGCTCCTTTGCCGCGGCACTCATCGACATGGTCGGCCGTTCGCGTGCCGGAGAAGGTCTCGACACGGACGGGCGCACCTTCCATCAACAGCAGCTCTCCGGCTTGAGCGCCGCCCTGGCTCGGGGCCTCTCCTGCGGCGGCTGGAACAGTTAACAAACAGTAAATCCAGAGCTTAACCGAGATTGCCAAATGGCGGTGCGCAGATGTTAAGAAACTGCTAACACCTGCCCCTGGGACGGCCCATGACGGGATGCCCGCATCGGACGACGCGTGGAGTTGAAAGCCGGCAATGGAACAGGAGCAGCATCGCGACATCATCGGAATCCGGGTGGCAGCACTTGGATGGCGCCAGGCTCTGGATGAGTTGACGCGCGGCCTTGATGAGAAAGGCCCGCAGCGTATCTTCAATTTCCTCAACGCCAACAATGCCAATCTGGCCATGCGGGATCCCGGTTACCGCCAGGGTCTTTCACGATGCGAAGTGCTGCCCGATGGGGTTGGCGTTGAAATCGCCTCCCGCACGCTGCACGGCATCTCGTTTCCGGCCAATCTCAATGGCACCGATTTCATCCCGGCGCTTCTGGTTCATGTCGAGCGCCCGCTCAAGGTCGCGCTGATCGGCGCACGCCCTGAAATGCTCGCTGGTGCCGCCAAGAACTTCAAGATCCTGACTCCATGGCACGACTTTCACCAGGTTTCCGACGGCTTCTTTGACAAGGCCGACAGTTCGCAGGTGCTCGACAGGCTGGCGGCTCTTGATCCGGACATCACGCTGGTGGCGATGGGAACCCCTCAGCAGGAGATCTGGATCGACGGCAATATCCGCCAGGGTCACGGACGCATGGTGTTCGGCGTCGGCGCCCTGTTCGATTTCATCTCGGGTGCCGTGCCGCGCGCACCGATGGCGGTTCGCAAGATGAGGCTCGAATGGGTCTGGCGGCTGATTCAGGAACCGTCACGCCTGTGGTACCGCTACATCGTCGGCAATCCGGTTTTCCTGTTCCACGTCTTCCGCTACAAGTTCAGGCGCGCGATCCGCAATTCTGAAATTCCTGCCTGAGTCCGCGAACGCCCAGGAACCGTCAGGGACCGTCATGAAGACAGCTGTGATGACCTCCTCCTATGCTGGCGATTTTGATCGCTGCGCGCTTCTGTGCGAAAGCATGGACCGCTTCATGCGGGGGAATTGGCGTCATCATATCCTCGTCGAGCGCAACGATGTTGCGCTGTTTCGTAAGCTTGAGGGGCCGAACCGGAGGGTGGTGAGCGAGGCCGAGCTGTTTCCGGCTTGGCTGCGGTCTATTCCCGATCCCTTCAGCCTGGGCCGGCGCCGGGTCTGGCTGAGCCCGTTCTCCGCTCCGTTGCGTGGCTGGCATGCCCAGCAGCTGCGGCGCCTGGCAATGGCGCGTTATGTCGAGGCGGACACGCTGCTCTCCATCGATTCCGATGTCGTCCTGGTCCGGCCCTTCGATCCGGCCAGCCTCTGGGATGGACACCGTCTTCGCATGTTCCGCGCCGACAATGGCGCCATCCATGCCACGCCCGGCCATCTTGAGTGGCTTGCCCATGCGGGCGCCATTCTCGGCCTGCCGCAGAGGCCCGATCCGGCGCATGACTATATCTCCAACATGGTGGCCTGGCGTGTCGACACGGCGCGGGCGCTGCTCGACCATATCGAGACCCGCACCGGGAAGAGCTGGATCCGCGCCGTCATCTCGTCGCGCGCCATTTCCGAGTGCATGATCTATGGGCGCTATGTCGACGAGATCCTGGATGGCGCCGGGCATTATCCCGACGACCGGTCGCTGTCCCATGTGATCTGGTTCAAGGAAACCTACCCGCAGACCCCCGAAGGGCTCGATCAGTTCATGGCCGAACTCAGGCCAGATCACATCGCCGTCGGGGTCCAGTCCTTCGTCGGCCATCCCCTGTCCGACATCCGCCGCGCGGCGTTTTCGGTTACGCCCGGGTAAGGCATGATGACCGCGGTTCTGCGCCGATAACGGGGCAGGGCGCTATCGCAGTATCCCGATGCAAGAACGGCAAGCCACCTTTCGATGGCCTGCCGCTGACATGTTTAACGGTCCTTGCGGGACGGTTTACAGGTCCAGTTCAAGACCGTCTTCGCAGAAGTCGAACTTGGCCGGCTCGGATTCGCTGCCGTCCGCGAACACGGCCTTCACCCACTGCTCGCACTTGTCGCTGTTTGTGCTCTGATCCCAGACGAGATTGACGGTCACGCCCGGCTTGATGCCGCTGCCGATGTCGAAGTAACCCCAGTCGCTCTTGTTTTCAGAGACCAGAACTTCGGTAATGGCAGTACCGGTCGTGTTTGTGGCCGTGAACGAAAACTCCTCGGCATGGGCGCCGATGGCGAAAAAGCCGTTGCCTGCGATGCCGAAAGCGAGCGCAATAATACCCGTCCGAACGCTATTGAAATTCATGATCTGTCCTTTGATGAAAGTGAGTGAGACAGCGGAGGTTCTGGCATTCTCCTGAAGGAAAGTGGAAGGAAATTTTTGCGTCTATGTTCCAATTTTGATCACCGCCGTCCGGGGCCGGATAGAGAGGCGTGTGGTCTGACCGAAACAGATCGTTCCCATCTGTTTTAGAGAAGCCAGCCCACAAGCTCTTGATCTGGTGGGACGATTTGAGTGAACGCATGGACATTGCCGCTCAAATGAATGCATTTGAGCGCGCCATGCTTTAGATCGGCCGCTTCTTGATAGAGCGGAGTGCGCGGTAGGTCATCAGCGCCGATTGCACATACAACACCAGGAAGGCCGCATTGAGCAGGCCGACCCAGACCCGCGTGTCGAACTCCATGCCCAGCACCCAGGCAAGCAGCAGGGCCTTTGCGACCGCCAGCGAAGCCAGCACCAGCATGCGGATGAATGTCCGCCCCGTCGCATAGAGCAACTCCGAATGGTATTCGATGAGGTTGCGAAAGGCCGGGACCAGGGCCACCAGGATCAGCAGCGGCGCGGCTTCGGAGACATTCCTGCCCAGCGCATTGGGGAAGAACCACAGGAACCCGGCCATGCCGAGAATGCCTGCGGTCGAGACCGCCGCCACCGCGCCCTCGAGCAGCAACCGCGTCTTGAAGTCATCGAGCATTTTCGAGCTGCGCATCAGCCGTTGTGTCAGCACAGTCAGGAATGCGCGGACCGGAAGCGCGGTCAGATCGACCAGCCGCATGATCATCGCATAGATCCCCGCCGCCGCCGGTCCGCCCAGCGACAGCACCAGCACCTTGTCGAGTTCCGACTGGACATAAAACAGCATCTCGGCACCGGCCACAGACACCGCATCGGCCCAGCGTCGCAGGTACAGCGCGGGCTTCCACCGCAGCCGGATCTTCGGATAGAAGAACGCCACGGCGATGATCGCGGCGAGATCATTGGCCAGGATGTAGTAGGTCGCCCAGACCTCAAGCGATCCGTCCGTCAGCCAGGCAAAAAGAACGGCCGCCACGGTCTTGAAGGCGGTGGCCAGCACCACCAGCACGGCGCCCGCCGTAAACCGGTTGACGCCGTAACTCACAATGACAGCGATCTCCATGATCCGCCAGCACAGCACTTCGGCCAGGATGATCTTGGCAAAGGTGATGCCGTCCATCTGGCCAGCGAAAATCAAGGCGTAGGTGGCCCACGCAGCCAGCGCGATCACTGGCGCCGAGAGCAGCATGCCGCCCAGAAAACCGGCGGTATAGACGCCGAGCAGGCGGGTCTTGACCGTCGCGATGCGGTACAGCGGCGAGACAAAGCCGAACGCCAGCAATCGCGACAGCATAATTCCGCAGGCGGAAGCCGTGGCGAACAGTCCGAACTCGCTGATCGACAGGGTGTTGGCGATTGCGATGAAATACACAAGCGAGATGACCAGCCGGCCGGCCGACCCGCCCACCATCGACAGATAGGCGCGGATAGAGCCGCTGTTCGCGCTTGTGAATTTTTTCAGGCGAGCAATCATGGGTTCCGTGTCAGCGGGACGAGCGCGGGTCCCGCAATCGCCGTTTCAGTCATTCTCCCATAGATGAAATATGTTAACTCGGCGTTTGAGGTCCGCGCGCCGTCCAATTTCGGGGCTCTGGCGCACGCCAACGGTATTGCTGCCAATTCACGGAATAATTGGCGATTTTGCGTTTGCCGGGCGGAAATTAACCATTTGTTACCCATGAATTTATAGCTTGCCTTAACGAAGTCGAAATTTTGCCAGCAAGGGTGGCTGAAGCCGGACATGAGCGATTCCACCAAAGACCGTAGGCCGCACGCCCGCCGGGGTTCGCTGCTCGACCATGCAGGCGTTGCGCCTCGCGCGCCATTGCCTCCGCGCGCCCCGGACACGACAGGCGCATGGGACAGGGGTCAGATCCACGCCCAGTCAGCAGCCCCACGTCCCGCGCCTTCCTTGCTGGCCGCACCTTCGCGCACCGCACGCTTGTCCACTGCCCGCTATGGCGCTGACCGCAATGAGGCCGTGGCGCCATCGCCCGTCCATGCGGCTCCACCGATCGAGCAAGCCCGTCCGGAGCCGGCCCGTTCCGCGCACGAGAAATTCGGCGACAAGATCGCGCGCTTGATCGGCACGATCCCGCCGCAGGCGAACCAAGCTGGATCCCGTCCAGCGCCGGAAGATCAGCCTGCGCCACGGAGCACGGAGTCCGACCTGCCGGACATGGCGCATCAGGCGCCGCCGCAGCGGGGCGCCGATTCGTGCGAGGATGATCCGCCCTGGGCGCCTGCGCCGCGGCAGCACGATCAAGGCCACGATGATCACTATCACTGGCATGCGGCAGCGTCCGGAGGCCGACTGGACGAGGGGTCGCGTCCGCTGCTCGACGCCTCGATCCTGATTTCCGCCGTCGTGCGATACTGGAAGCAGATCGTCGCCGCCGCCTTCATCGGCGCGCTCCTGGGCGTGCTTGTGGCCCTGTCGACGCCGCACCGGTATTATGCCGAAAGCCGTCTCTTCATCGATCCGCGCGAAATCCGGGTCACCGAGGACGATATCCGAAACCAGCAGCTGTCCACCGAAGCCATGCTGGCGATCACCGACAGCCAGTTGCAGATCCTCTCCTCCACCAGCGTCCTGCAAAGGGTCATTGCCGATCTCGGACTGGATCGGGATCCGGAATTCAACGGCTCGCTTTCCACCGGCGGCATTTCCGGCGGCCTGACACTGATCAAGGAACTCTTCACCGGCGCGGGCGGCCCGTCCGACGCCCAACAGACGGCGCTCGAGGAACTGCGCGATTCGCTCAGCGTCTCGCGCGATGCAAAGACCTTCGTCATCATCGTCGGCGTCAGTTCGCGGGATGCGGATAAATCGGCGCTCATCGCCAACCAGATTGTCGAGACCTATCTCGATTCAGAAGGCCAGGCGCAATCCAGCCTGCTTGAACGGACGTCGGAATCCATCGACACAAGGATCAACGCGCTCCGTGCCGATCTCGATGCCGCCGAGCGCGAAGTCGAGCGGTTCAAGGCCGAAAACGGGCTTGTCGGCGTGGGCGGTCAGTATATCGATGACAAGGTGATCCTGGCGCTGAGCGATCAGCTGGCCAATGCGCGCGCCATGAAAGTGGGCATCCGGGTCAAGGCCAACAATCTCGCCAACGTCAATATCGACGATGTGCTCTCAGGTGCCTTTCCCGAAGAGCTGTTGTCGTCCAACCTGATCGAATTGCGCAAGCAATACACCGAGACCAGGTCGAACGCCGAATCTCTCGCCACCAGCCTCGGGCCGCGGCACCCGAGATACATAGCCGCAAAATCCCAGCTCGACACGATCAGGGCTGAAATCAGCGCCGAACTGCGCCGCATTGTCGCCAGTTCCCAGACCGAACTGCAGCGCGCCGTCGAGACCGAGCAGGAACTCAACAGCCAGATGGCGGTGGCCAAAAGCCGCGCCATGGATCAGTCGGTGGATTTCGTCACCTTGCGCGAACTCGAGCGCAAGGCCGCCGCCACCCGCGGCATCTATGAAGCGTTCCTCACCCGCTCGCGCGAAACCAGCGAGCGCTCCAATTTCTCCACCCGCAATGTCCGTGTCATTTCCCCGGCCGAAGCGCCGCTGCAGCCGATGGGCCCGTCGCGCAAGTTCATTGCCGTCGGTGGCCTGTTTGCCGGTTTCTTCGCCGGTCTCGGCCTGGCGCTGCTGGCCGGAGCCGTCGAAAGCATCCGGGCCTACAACACAGGTCCGGTGCAGGCCCGGTTTCAGACCCCGCCCTTCGGCGATTATCCGGCCGCGCCCAATCCCGGGCCCCGGACGCCTCCCTCCGGTCCTGCCCGCCGCCGCTGGGCGTACCGCGACGAGAGCGTCGGCACGGATTTCGATCGGGCTGCAGACCAGGCGACGGCTGCCGCGGCTCCGCGCGCGCAACGCGAGCCCGACCCTTTGCACCGCGAACCCGTGGCCGCGCAACGTGATGCCCCGCAGCAGCAGCCGGCTCCGGAGACCGATAGCCAGCCTGTCCAGGCTCGCCCACTGCCGCAGCAGGGCAGCGTTCAGCCTGCAGGACCGGCTCTGGCGCCCGCCGCCGCATATGCTGCAAACCCGGATGCCTATGGCCGTAACATGGATACAAGGCCCGGTTTCGAACCAGCCCACGCCGCGCAAGGGGCCATGCCCGCCCAGCCGCAACGCGGTTGGGAACCGCACCCCGCTGAGCCGGCTCCATACCCGTCCACCGCCTTTCCAGCGGCATCTCATCCGCGCCAAGACTCCTACGCCCATGACCCGCGCTCCCATGACCCGCGCTCCCATGATTCGAGGACGGGACAACCGCTCTGGACGGCCTATCCTGCCCAGAGCCAGGCGCAGCCCTATCCGGTTTACCCGCCTCAAGCCGCGCCGATGGCTGAACCTTACGCGGCTTTCCATCATGCGCCCCAGTCCGGGTCCGCTTCACCGCAGTCCGTTTACGGCATGCCCTCGGCCGGATACGGCTTGCCCCAGCCTGGGTCGGCTGTGCCCCAATTCAGCATGCCTCAGTCCGGCTACGGACCATCCCAGTCCGGTTACGCCGCCCCCCGGCCGGCGCCTGTCTGGCCGCAAGCCGCGCCGGCCATGCACTATCCGGCGCCACCGCACTATCCAGCCGCGCCTCAGCCGCTGCCTCCGACCCAGGGTTTCAGCCAGCCGGCGCCATCGCCTCAGCCGGTGCGCACCGATGTGGTCGACCGGATCCGCCGGGACATGGATGTGCTCCGCTCGCGCATTGACGGCTATGGCACGTCCCGCCGCCGCGCCTGACGCCAAACCCTTCTTGTTTTTTGACATGGGAGGACGCAAAGAGGCTATCAGCCCTTGCGTCTCGTTGCGTAGTGTCCCGCTCGAGGGCGCGCACATCACTCACCCCTGACGGCGCGGGACAGGATATCTGGAAGGAAGTTTCCATGGCAAAGGTGATTGACGGCAAGGCCGTCGCGGCGGAGGTCGTTGAACAGGTGACCGCCGCCAGTGCGGCGCTCGAGGCACAGACCGGCGTCCGGCCGGGCCTCGCCGTGGTGATTGTCGGCAATGATCCCGCCTCCCATGTCTATGTCTCGTCCAAGAGTCGCATGGCCAAGCAATGCGGGTTCAAGTCGGTGCAGCACACGCTGCCGGAAGACACCTCGCAGGCCGAGCTTGAGGCGCTTGTCGCGACACTCAACGAAGATCCCGAAATCCACGGCATCCTGGTGCAATTGCCGCTGCCGACGCATCTTGATTCCGACGCGGTGATCCAGTCGATCCGGCCGGAGAAGGATGTCGACGGCCTGCATGTGGTCAACGCCGGCAAGCTGATGACGGGAGACCTCGACGGCGGCCTGATTTCCTGCACGCCCGCTGGCGCCATGCTGTTTGTCCGCCAGACCCACGGGCCGGATCTTTCCGGGCTGAACGCCGTGGTCATCGGCCGCTCAAACCTGTTCGGCAAGCCGATGTCGGCGCTGCTGCTGGCCGCCAACGCCACCGTCACCACAGCGCACTCGCGCACCAAGGATCTGCCGGGCGTCTGCCGCAACGCCGACATTCTCGTTGCCGCCGTCGGCCGCCCGCAGATGGTCAAGGCCCAATGGGTCAAGCCCGGCGCCACGGTGATCGATGTCGGCATCAACCGCATCGACGCGCCCGAGCGCGGGGAGGGCAAGACCCGCCTCGTCGGCGACGTGGCTTTTGAGGAATGCGCGGACGTCGCAGCCGTGATCACCCCGGTCCCCGGCGGCGTCGGCCCCATGACCATCGCCATGCTGATGGCCAACACAGTCACCGCCGCCATGCGCGCGCACGGGATGACGCCACCTTCGTTCTGACTGTCGCCGCTACTCCGCAGCCTCCGCCGCACGTCCGCGTCTCGCCGGTTTGCGCTCCTCGGGCGCCGGACCCGTCGACGCACGCACGATCAGCTCCACCGGCCAGATCTCGGCCACCGGGCCGGATTCCGTGCCCGAGATGATGTTGACCAGCCGCTCGCAGATACGCGCGCCGGCGGCGCGGATCGAGGAGCGGGTGGTCGTAAGCTGCACCGAGAAGCTCTCGGGCTTCAGGAACGGAAACACGTCGTCGTGGGTGATGATCGACACATCCTTGGGCATGCGCAGGCCCAGCTGGTTGAAGGCGCGGACAATCCCCAGCGTGGAAAACATCGAGGCGGAGAGCACACCCGTCGGCCGCGTCAGCGGGTCCGAGTCGCGAAACAGGTCCATCGCCAGCCGGTAGCCGTTTTCCTCGTTCATCGCCGCGGAATGGTGCTGCAGGCTTTCGACAGGCAGGCCATGCGCAGTCATTGCCCGGATCACGCCATTGAGCCGGTGCACCGCGAAGGCGAAATCGGTGTCGCCATTGATGAAGGCCAGGCGCCTGTGCCCCAATTGCAGGAGCAACCGCGCGGCGTCATGGAACGCGCCCTCATTGTCGATGTCGAGAAAGGCGTATCCCTCCGCTGGCTTCAGCGCCCTTCCATGCGCCAGGAACGGAATGCCGAGACTCCGCACCAGCGCAATCCGCTGTTCGTCGTTGCGCATCGAGGACAGGTAGACCCCGTCCACCGAGCGGCTGGCGGCGATGCGGCGATAGGCCTCGCTCTCGCGCTCATAGGGGGCCGGCGTCAGAGAAAGATCGACCTCGCGGGCCAGCGCATGTTCGCCGAGGCCCGACAGGAACTCGACGAAATGCGGGTCGAGATCGACATTGCGCCCCACCGGCAGCACATAGCCGATCGAGCCGGCCCGGCCGGTGGCAAGCTTGCGGGCGTTGGAATTGGGCTTGTAGCCGTGCCGCTGCGCCGCTTCGAGCACCCGGCGGCGGGTCTGCTCCGCGACTTCCGGATAGCCGTTGAGCGCGCGGCTGACCGTGGTCTGCGACAATTGAAGAAGCTCTGAGAGCTGTTTCAGGTTCACGGTACAAGGATCCAGTTCATTCAAAGCGCTTTGGAAAAACAGCCAACCAGTGGCGGGCATTCCCCATTCCAAGCCTGCCATCTAAGCGCACCTCGACCAATAAAAAAAGTAAAAACACCCGATCGTGCAATGCAAAACTTCGCTGCACTGCAGCGTGGCCTGCGCCATCGCGACGCAGCATTCGAATTAGGCGGCGCATTGTAACTTAAAGCTTGACTCAGCCCGGCTGCCGTAATCCTTTAAAAGGAAGCCAAAGCGCTTTGACTTGGTCAGGGACTTGGCTCCGAGAACCAATTCAGCTTCACTAAAAGGCCAGTGTTGGCCGGGAGGAAGATTCGATGAAAAAGCTATTTTTGATGAGTGCGGCCGCTGCTGCGCTAACGCTGGGGGCAGCCCATGCCCAGGAACTCATGTTCACCCCGGGAGAGGGCGATTTCAACTGGGAGAGCTATGAGGCACTCAAGGCTACGCAACTCAATGGTGAGGAAGTCACCGTGTTTGGTCCCTGGCTTGGACCGGACCAGGCATTCGCCGAGTCGGTGCTGGCCTATTTCGCTGCCGCCACCGGCGCCGATGTCAAATATGTCGGCTCCGACAGTTTTGAGCAGCAGATCGTGATCGATGCCGAAGCCGGCTCCGCGCCCAACATCGCCGTGTTCCCGCAGCCCGGACTCGCCTCCGACATGGCCGGTCGCGGATTTCTGACGCCGCTGCCCGAAGGCACCGGCGACTGGGTCAAGGAAAACTATGCCGCTGGTCAGTCCTGGGTCGATCTGGGCACCTATGCCGGCCAGGACGGCACCGACAATCTCTACGGCTTCTTCTACAAGGTCGATGTGAAGTCGCTGGTCTGGTACATCCCTGAAAACTTCGAGGATGCCGGCTATGAAATCCCCGGGAGCATGGAAGAGCTCAAGGCGCTGACCGAACAGATCGTTGCCGATGGCGGCACGCCGTGGTGCATTGGCCTGGGGTCTGGAGGCGCCACCGGATGGCCTGCGACCGACTGGGTGGAGGACATGATGCTGCGCACCCAGGCGCCCGACGTCTATGACAAGTGGGTCTCCAACGAGGTCAAGTTCACCGACCCGGCCGTCATCGGCGCGATCGAGGAATTCGGCTGGTTTGCCCGCAATGACGCCTTTGTCGCCGGTGGCGCGGGCGCGGTCGCCACGACCGATTTCCGCGACAGCCCCAAGGGGCTCTTCTCCTCGCCGCCGCAGTGCTACATGCACCATCAGGCCTCCTTCATCCCGGCCTTCTTCCCCGAAGGCACCGAGGTCGGCACCGATGCGGATTTCTTCTATATGCCCGCTTACGAAAGCAAGGATCTCGGCACGCCGGTTCTGGGTGCAGGCACAGTCTGGGCCATCACCAAGGACAGCCCCGGCGCTCAGGCGTTGATCGAGTTCCTCAAGTCGCCGATCGCGCATGAGCTTTGGATGGCCCAGAAGGGCTTCCTCACCCCTCACAAGGGCGTCAACACGGATCTGTTCAGCGATCCGACGCTCAAGAAGATGAACGATGTTCTCTTGGGCGCCACTACCTTCCGGTTTGACGGCTCCGACCTGATGCCGGGCGGCGTTGGCGCGGGTTCGTTCTGGACCGGCATGGTCGACTACACCGGCGGCAGGTCCGCCGAGGAAGTCGCCGGCGCGATCCAGGACTCCTGGGACGCCCTCAAGTAAGCTGACACGACAGGCAAACAGGGAGATCCCGGCGTCTGGCCGGGATCCCCAAACGCACCGCCTTTTGGGGAGGAAAGGATGCATCCGGCACTTCAGGCTGTCATCACCATCATCGTCGGCGTCGGCGGATGCGTAGGCTATTTCTATTTTTCCAACCAGTTTCTCGATCGCGTCCTGTATCCCGCCACTGGCAAGAATGCCGGTCGCAACATCAACAGGGCCAATCAGATCCGGCCCTGGCTGTTTCTTTTTCCGGCGCTTTTTGCGCTCGGCCTCTATCTCGCCTATCCGGTTTTCGCCACGCTCTGGCTGTCGCTCACCGACCGCGATCAGGGCGGCGCCTTCGTGGGCCTGGCCAACTACCAGCAGATGTTCCGCGAGCCGAAATTCTGGGAAGCGATGAGCAACAACATGCTCTGGCTGATTGTGGTGCCGGCCATGTCGACCGCGATCGGGCTGCTCGCGGCCCAGCTTACCGACCGCATCAAATGGGGCAATATCGCCAAGTCGCTGATCTTCATGCCGATGGCGATCTCCTTCGTCGGCGCCGCGGTGATCTGGAAGCTGGTCTATGACACACGGCCCGCGAACCAGGAGCAGATCGGCGTCTTGAACGCCGTCTGGCTCATGTTTGACGGCGGCTTTGGCTCCATCGTCTTCCTTCAGATCGTGCCCGCGCTGCTGCTGGCGGTGTTCGCCGCTTTCCTGGCCTGGCTCGTCTATCAGGCCGTCCGGCCCCTGGTGAATGCCGAGATCGGTCATCGCAAGGCACCCTGGTGGTTCACGCCGCTGCGGCTGTTCTTCGCCATTGTCGCGGTCTGGCTGATCTGGCTTTCGCTGGGTTCGATCCTGTCGGTGTTTTCCGCCAGGCTCCCCTATGGCCAGCCGCAGACATGGCTGACCATGCCGTTCTGGAACTCCTTTTTCCTCATGGCCGTGCTGGTCTGGATCCAGACCGGTTTCGCTATGGTGATCCTGTCGGCGGCGATCCGCGGCATTCCCGAGGAAACCATCGAGGCCGCCGTCATTGATGGCGCAAATCCGTTCCAGATCTTCTTCAAGATCAAGGTGCCGCAGATCATGGGCACCATCGTGGTGGTCTGGACCACCATCACCATCGTCGTTCTCAAGGTGTTCGACATCGTCTTTGCCATGACCAATGGTCAATGGCAGACCCAGGTGCTTGCCAACTACATGTATGACAAGCTGTTCCGCGCCAATGACTGGGGCGTGGGCTCGGCCAGCGCGATGATCATCATGCTGCTGGTCACGCCCATCCTGGCCTGGAATGTCTACAACGCCCGCAAAGAAACGCGCTGAGGGAGGCGAGGATGAACGTGACATCATCAAAAAAATCGCCACTCGTCTGGGCTGTCCACATCTCGGTGGTGCTTCTCGTAGCACTTTGGCTGTTCCCCACCGTCGGCCTGTTCGTGTCCTCCTTCCGCACCGCCGACCAGATCGCCAACACCGGCTGGTGGGCCTCGATGTTCACCCAGGAGCGTCAGCGCCCTGCGATTCGCCTTTCGGGCGATGAGGCGCAAGTGGACGGTGAGTTCGTCATTGAAGGCCGGCTCTTCGCGGCGGACAATGTTGTCATCAGCCGCTGGGGGGTGAACTCGCGAGACCCCGAGGCCTATGAGCCCGGCGAGGAGGCCGACCTCGGTGACGGCGCCAACCTGACAATTGAAGCCAACGGCGCGTTCCGCATGTCTTCGCCTCAAAGCTTTGGCGATGGCCGATTGCCGCGGGTCTTCACCACCGCCGAGGCCCCTCCGGAATTCACACTGCAGAACTACCGCTTCGTGCTGTTCGATCCCAACAATCGGGAAGGCATGGCCAAGGCGTTCTTCAACACCATGACGGTGACCATACCCGCCACCATCATCCCGATCGTGATCGCGGCCTTCGCGGCTTACGCGCTCGCCTGGATGCGCTTTCCGGGCAGGTCGCTGCTGATCGCCGCCGTTGTCGGCCTGCTGGTTGTGCCGCTGCAACTGGCGCTAATCCCGCTTCTGAAGCTTCACAACGACATCGGCATCGGCAAGGGCTATCTCGGCGTCTGGCTGGCGCACACCGGCTTCGGCCTGCCGCTGGCGATCTATCTCTTGCGCAACTACATGGTCGGCCTGCCGCGCGACATCATCGAGAACGCCCGCGTCGATGGCGCCACGGATTTCCAGATCTTCGTCAAGATCATCCTGCCGCTGTCGTTTCCGGCGCTTGCCTCCTTCGCCATCTTCCAGTTCCTCTGGACCTGGAACGATCTTCTGGTAGCACTCGTCTTCCTGATCGACTCGACCGGGGAAACCACCGTGATGACCAAGCAGATCGTCGAACTGCTGGGCACACGCGGCGGCAACTGGGAAATCCTGGCGACCTCTGCCTTCGTGTCGATCGCGGTGCCGCTGGTGGTCTTTTTCGCCATGCAGAAATATCTTGTTCGCGGCCTGCTCTCAGGGTCCGTGAAGTAATGGAGTTTGAATGAAAACTATGACACTCGCCGGCAAGCGTATCCAGACCGGCGTTGAACTTACACCGGATGCGGACTGGTGGCGCGGCGGCGTGATCTATCAGGTCTATCCGCGGTCGTTTCAGGACACCAGCGGCGATGGCGTCGGCGATCTGATCGGCATCGCCGAGCGCATCGGCTATATCGCCTCGCTCGGCGTGGACGCGATCTGGATCTCGCCGTTCTTCACCTCGCCGATGAAGGATTTCGGCTATGATGTGTCGGACTACACCAATGTCGATCCGATGTTCGGAACGCTGGGTGATTTCGACTATCTGGTGAAAGTCGCCCATGAGCACGGCATCAGGATCATCATCGACCTGGTGATGTCCCACTCCTCCGACCAGCACCCCTGGTTTGTCGAGAGCCGGTCTGGCCGGGACAACCCGAAATCCGACTGGTATGTCTGGGCCGAGCCCAAGCCCGACGGCACGCCGCCCAACAACTGGCTGTCGATCTTCGGCGGATCCGCCTGGCAGTGGGACGGCAAGCGCGAACAATACTACATGCACAACTTCCTCACCTCGCAACCGGACCTGAACCTGCACAACGAGGAGGTCCAGGCAGCGTTGCTCGATGTCGTGCGCTTCTGGCTCGATCGCGGCGTTGACGGGTTCCGGCTCGACACCATCAACTTCTTCTTCCACGACAAGGAGCTGCGCGACAATCCGCCGCTCGCCAAGGAACTGCGCAACGATTCCATCGCGCCGGCGGTCAACCCCTACAATCACCAGCTCCATGTCTACGACAAGAACCGTCCGGAGAACCTCGATTTCCTGCGCCGCTTCCGGGCGCTCCTGGACGAATATCCCGGCACCACGGCCGTCGGCGAAGTCGGCGATGCGCAGATCGGGCTTCAGATCGTCGCCGACTACACCTCGGGCGGCGACAAGATGCACATGTGCTACGCCTTCGAGTTTCTCGCCAACGAGAAGCTGACGGTCGCCCGCATTCGCAAGGTGATGACCGATTTCAACACCGCGGCGCCCGAAGGCTGGGCCTGCTGGGCGTTTTCCAACCACGACGTTGTCCGTCATGCCACCCGCTGGGGCGGCACGGTCAATGATCTCGACCACTATCTCAGGCTGCTGGCTGGCCTGATCATGTCGCTCCGCGGTTCGATCTGCCTCTACCAGGGCGAGGAACTGGGACTGACGGAAGCTGACCTCGCTTTCGAGGATCTGCAGGATCCCTACGGAATCCAGTTCTGGCCTGACTTCAAGGGCCGTGACGGCTGCCGCACCCCGATGGTGTGGTCGGAACACGAGCAGTCGGCCGGTTTCACTATGGGGCAGCCCTGGCTGCCGGTGCCGCCTGAACACCGCCGGCTCGCAGTCGATGCGCAGGACAATGTCCAGGCCTCGATGCTCAATCACTACCGCCGGATGCTGGCCTTCAGGCGGGCCCACCGGCCACTGTCCAAGGGCAGCCTCGAGTTCTGCGAGACCGGCGACAAGGTCCTGTCGATGATCCGCCGCGACGGCAATGAAGCGATATTCTGCGCCTTCAACCTGAGCGAGGAGATGCAGGTCATCGACCGGCCGGCAGGCATCGTGGAGTCGCTCGACGGTCACGGATTCTCCGGGTTCTTGCGCCCGGAGACCATTGAAATACCGCCTTATGACGCCTTTTTCGGAAGGTTGGGGTAAAATATATGAAGAGTTCCAGCGGGAGGAAACCATGGCCGGCTTGAAACTGAAGGGCCTCAAGAAGTCCTACGGCGCCGTCAAAGTGATTCACGGCGTCGATCTGGAGATCGAGCAGGGCGAGTTCATCGTCTTCGTCGGTCCCTCGGGCTGCGGAAAGTCCACGTTGCTCCGGATGATCGCGGGGCTTGAGGACATCACCGGCGGTACGCTCGAGATCGACGGCATGGTGGTCAACGACGTGCCGCCGTCCAAGCGCGGCATCGCCATGGTGTTCCAGTCCTATGCGCTCTACCCGCACATGACGGTCTATGACAACATGGCCTTCGGCATGCGCATCGCCGGGGAAAGCCGGGAGGAAATCGACCGCCGGGTCCGCTCCGCAGCCTCCATCCTGCAGCTGGAGGATTATCTCGACCGGCTGCCCAAGGCGCTCTCGGGCGGCCAGCGCCAGCGCGTCGCCATCGGCCGCGCCATCTGCCGCGACCCCAAGGTGTTCCTGTTCGACGAGCCGCTGTCCAACCTCGACGCGGCGCTGCGCGTCGCCACCCGCATCGAGATTGCCAAGCTCAACGAATCCATGCCCGACACGACCATGATCTACGTCACCCACGACCAGGTCGAGGCCATGACGCTGGCCGACCGCATCGTCGTGCTGGCGGGCGGCTATATCGAGCAGGTCGGCCCGCCGATGGAGCTCTACGACCGGCCGCAGAACCTGTTCGTCGCCCAGTTCATCGGCTCGCCCGCCATGAACATCATTCCCGCGACCATCGAGAAGGCAGGGCCGAGTGCCGTGGTCACCCTGACCGGCGGCGTGTCGGTGGACACCGGCATCGCCGTTGACGACAGCGAGAAGGGCAAGACGGCTTCCTTCGGCGTGCGTCCCGAAGACCTTGACATCTCCACCGGCGACGATTTCCTGTTCGAGGGAACCGTGTCCATCGTCGAGGCTCTGGGCGAAGTGACGCTGCTCTATGTGCACGGGCTGACCGGCGACGATCCGATCATCGCCAAGGTCGCGGGCCACCAGAAGAACTTCCGCGGCGAGACGGTGCGGTTCACCGCCGAGAAATCCAAGCTGCATCTGTTTGACGCAGACGGCAAGACCTACCGCCGCTGACCCCTCAAGGGGCTTCCGGAAAAAAGCTGATCCAGACACCAGAGGCCCGCTCCGCGAGGACGGGTCTTATGTGCGGGCGCGACCGCAAGACGGGTCCACGCCCGGCTGACTGTCCCGTGCCCGGACATGGACACTTTGTATTAAATGTTACTTGTTAGATTTTTCGGGAATTGCAGAAAGGCAAGCAACAGCCGAACGCGAGGGACCTATTATGACAACTTCGGCCACACATTATTTGCAGCGGGAAGAATCTTTTATGTACGACCGCGAGACGCGGTTACCCATGCAGGAGACCATGAACCACGCCCGGATCGAATACACCGAGAAGGGTGTGATGCACATGGCATCGCGCAGTTGCACGGTCCTCGGCATATCGCTGAGCGGCGCCATTCTCGGCATCGTCACCGAATTCAAGATTCCGCGGGAGTTCTGTCTGGATATCCCCGAGGCGCGGATTCCCAGGATCGGCAGCACCCTGTTGCGCATCAACAGCAACAACACAATTCAGATCCGCTTCCTGCGGCTGCTGAGCGACCGCGATCTGAACCGCGTCTTCGTGTTCAGCACCCATCCCGCGCATCGCGACTTTAAAGTGCTGGACCTGCGCGCCTGATCCCTGCGGCGCTCAAACCGGCTCGTCCGCGCGGCTTGGGCCTGCAACCGGCTTGACGCCGCTGACGGAACCCGTCCGGCTCAACCGCCTGTTGACAATCTCTCGCGCGGATCACTGCCAATGAGGCCTCAGTAAAGCACGCTGGCGCCCTGGTCAGCGGTCCCGGCATTTTCGCGGAAACGGGCGAACAGGTCACGGCCCAGGCCCCATTCATTGTGGCTGAGATCGGCGCTTGCCGGCTGGCGCGCCGCAAATTCGGCCGCGGGCACCAGCACTTCGAGCGATCCCGTGACTGCATCCACCCGGATCAAGTCGCCGTCGCGGATGCGGGCGATCGGCCCGCCATCCTTGGCTTCCGGCGTCACGTGGATGGCGGCGGGCACCTTGCCCGACGCGCCTGACATACGGCCGTCGGTGACCAGCGCCACCTTCTGGCCCCGATCCTGCAGCACACCCAGCGGCGGCGTCAGCTTGTGCAGTTCCGGCATGCCGTTCGCCTTGGGCCCCTGGAACCGCACCACGGCGACAAAATCCCCGGTCAGAGTGCCGGCCTTGAACGCCGCCTGCATCTCCGCCTGGTCGTTGAACACCCGCGCCGGCGCCTCGACCACATAGCGTTCCGGCTTGACCGCTGAAATCTTGATCACCGCCTTGCCGAGGTTTCCGGTCAGCATCTTCAGCCCGCCATTGGGCTGGAACGGCTTGTCCGCCGTTGTCGCCACCTTGGCGTCGCCGCTGACCTTGGTCACCGGCGCGCGCACCACAGCGCCGTTTTCGCCCAGCCTGGCTTCCACCGCATAGGCTCTCAGGCCCTTGCCCCAGACCGTGCGGACATCCTCATGCAGCAGGCCCACCGACAACAGCTGGTCGATCATGAAATTGATGCCGCCGGCCGCATTGAAATGGTTCACGTCCGCCGGCCCGTTCGGATAGACCCGCGCCAAGAGCGGCACCGCGTCCGAGAGATCGGAAATATCTTCCCAGGTGAGCGCGATGCCTGCCGCACGCGCCATCGCCACCAGATGCAGCGTGTGGTTGGTCGACCCGCCGGTGGCGTGCAGCCCGACCACGCCATTGACCACCGAGCGCTCGTCGATCATCTCGCCCACCGGCGTGAACTCGTTGCCGAGGGCGGTGATCGCCAAGGCCCGCTTGGCCGCCTCCACGGTGAGTGCGTCCCTGAGCGGCGTGCCCGGATTGACGAAGGACGAGCCCGGCGTGTGCAGCCCCATGATCTCCATCAGCATCTGGTTGGAATTGGCGGTGCCGTAGAATGTGCAGGTGCCCGGCCCGTGGTAGGACTTGGATTCAGCCTCCAGCAGCTCCGCCCGCCCGACCTTGCCTTCGGCATAGAGCTGGCGGATCCGCACCTTCTCGTCATTGGAAAGCCCCGTCGTCATCGGCCCGGCCGGGATGAACACTGCCGGCAGGTGCCCGAAGCTCAACGCCGCGATCACCAGACCTGGCACGATCTTGTCGCAGACGCCGAGATAGACCGCGGCGTCGAACATGTTGTGCGACAGGCCGACTGCGGCCGACAGCGCGATCACATCGCGCGAAAACAGCGACAGCTCCATGCCGGGCTGGCCCTGGGTCACACCGTCGCACATCGCCGGCACGCTGCCCGCCACCTGCGCCACGCCGCCGGCGTCGCGCGCTGCCTGGCGGATCCGCTCCGGATATGTCTCGAACGGCTGATGCGCCGACAGCATGTCGTTATAGGAGGTGATGATGCCCAGATTGGGCACCACGTCGCCGGCCAGGTTCGCCTTGTCGCCGGGTCCGCAGGCGGCAAAGCCGTGAGCCAGGTTGCCGCAGGACAGCGTCGAGCGGAACGGGCCCTTGTTTGCCATCTCTCGGAGCCTGCCCAGATAGGTCTCGCGACTTGGCTTGGAGCGCTCGACAATGCGGGCGGTGACAGTGGCAATGCGGGGATCGACAGTCATGGCTGGCATCCTTTAATCGTGTGACGGGTTCTTGGCCCATGGGCGCCCGATGGGCGCAGGCGCCGGCTAGGGCGCCCAGTAAATCTCGACAGGCGTTCTGGCGTGACGCAGTACAGAGCGCACCGGCATGTCCGCCTCCGGACCATTTTCCCGCGCGCGCGCCAGCACGGCTTTCTTGTCGTCCCCCTCTATATGGAGCACGATCAGTCCCGCTTCCACCAGGCGCGGCAGCGTCAGCGTCAGCCTTGGCTCCCCGGCGCCGGGCGCTTCGATCGCCATCACGCTGTTCGGGCAGGCCGGATCGGTGACTTCGGCCAGCGTCGTTCCGCCCGGGAAGAACGAGGCGGTGTGCCCGTCCGTTCCCATCCCCAGCACCACGACATCGAACGGCAGCGGCAGCGTGTCGATGGCCTCTGACGCAAGTGCCGACACCGCCACCACGTCGCCCAAGGCGCTGTAGAGCGGCACGAACCGTGCCGCCGCCGCGTGGTTCTGCAACAGATGCAGGCTCACCAGACGCTGGTTCGAGCGCTCGTCGCTTGGCGGCACCATGCGCTCATCCACCAGCGTGACTGTTACCCTGGCCCAGTCGATCGCTTCCCTGGAGAGGGCGGCGAACATGGCCTTGGGCGTTGATCCGCCGGAGACCGCCAATGTGGCATGGCCGCGCGCGGCGATCGCAAGCGCGAGCCTGTCGGCAATCTTGCGGGCCAGCGCATCGGCCAGTTCCGCGCCGCTGCCGAACTCCGTCCACTGCACCCGCGGCGCCTCAGTCGCTTTCATGCCAGGTCCTGCCGTCACGTTCGATCAGCGCGATTGCCTGGCTTGGCCCCCAGGTGCCCGCGGTATAGGGCTGAACCGACTGGCCCGTCTCTTCCCAGGCAGTGAGGATCGGATCCACCCAGTTCCAGGCAGCCTCAACCTCGTCGCGGCGCATGAACAGGGTCTGGTTGCAGCGGATCACATCAAGCAGCAGCCGCTCATAGGCATCCGGATTGCGCTGGGCGAAGCGGTCGGCGAAGCTCATGTCGAGCGACACATGCCGCAATCGCATGCCGCCCGGGCCCGGATCCTTAATCATGATCCACTGCTTGACGCCCTCATCGGGCTGCAGCCGCATCACCAGCTTGTTGTCGCTGATCCGTCCGGCGCTGGAGCCGAAAATCGAATGCGGGATCGGCTTGAAGGCGACGACGATTTCCGAGATCCGTTCGCTCAGCCGCTTGCCGGTCCTGAGATAGAACGGCACGCCGGCCCAGCGCCAGTTGTTGATCTCGGCCTTGATGGCGACAAAGGTCTCGGTGTTGGAAACCCCGCTCTCGAGCTCCTCGAGATAGCCCTTGACCGGTCCGCCGGCCGAGGCGCCCGCCTTGTACTGGCCGCGCACGGTCACCGCATCGGCATTGGATTCATTGATCGGTTTGAGCGAGCGCAGAACCTTGAGCTTCTCGTCGCGCACCGCCTCGGCGTCCATCGATGACGGCGGCTCCATGGCCACCAGGCAGAGCAATTGTGCGATATGGTTCTGCACCATGTCTCTGAGCGCGCCTGCCTTGTCGTAATAGCCGGCGCGGCCCTCGAGCCCCACCGATTCCGCCACCGTGATCTGCACATGGTCGATATGGGCGGAGTTCCACAACGGCTCGTAGAGCGCATTGGCAAATCTCAGCGCCATCAGGTTCTGCACCGTTTCCTTGCCCAGATAATGGTCGATACGGTAGATCTGGTCTTCCTCGAACACTTCGCCGATGGTCCGGTTGAGCACCTTGGCCGATTGCAGATCCCGGCCGATCGGCTTTTCCACCACGATCCGGGTCTGATCCGTCACCAGCCCGGTCGAGCGGATCCGCTCCGAAATATCGCCGAACAGCTCCGGCCCGACGGCCAGATAGAACGCCCGCACCCGGTCATGGCCTTCATCGAGCAGCGCCTTGAGTTCCGGCCAGCCCCGGTCGGATTTCGCGTCGACCGCGACATAGAACAGCCGCGCCAGAAATTGCTGGACATCGTCCTCTTTCAACTCGTCGTCCTTGAGATGCCGCTTCAGCGCCTCGCGGGCAAAATTGCGGTAGGCGTCATGATCCATCTCCGAGCGCGACGCCCCGATGATCCGCGTCGGATCGGTCAATTGCCCCGCAAGCTGCCGGTGATACAGCGCCGGCAACAGCTTGCGCTCGGCAAGGTCCCCGGTACCGCCGAAGACGACATAGTCAAACGGATCGACCGGAATAATGATCTGGCTCATGGATTGGCATCCCGTGCATGAATGGTGCCGTACCCTTAATCTAATCGATTAGATAAAGCTAGGGCTTGAAGGATGTTGAGGTGATTTTGCCAGTCGCGGGAGCGTCGCGCGCTATTCACCGCAGCGCCGGCAACTCGGCTACGGTATTTTCCACGCGCTGGGCGGGCACGCCATTCGGCGGACGGGAGTGTTATTGAAAATTCAAAGTCACGATCTGGAGTTCCTCTATCACCGAGGTGAGGCTCTGAACTTGGGCAAGATTCATCGCTGGGCTATCGGCTTCGAGAGCTGTCTCGACCGCGCGATCATAGATGGCCAGACACTGTTTGTTGGTAATGCGCGACATGTAGATGATCCCGTCGAAGTCGGTTTGATCGTAGAGCCTTTGACTGAAGCGCCTTCCAGCGCTTTGAGCCTTCGCCCGAACAGCATCGGTAGAGATGCCTAGAAGATTTGCTCCCTCATACCGCAAGTCGAGGAGAAAAAGTGGCCGGTTGCCGCGCACACTGGCGATGGAGTACCGGTCAAACTCCTCCCGCAGAAGATAGCGATCGGACGTTCCCTCAAAGCGATCGCGAACGATGGTTTCGGCGACTGCAGTCTTCACATCCTGAGCCAAATACAAAATCCTGTACTTGTCTTGGGGGCTTGAGAAACGGGATTTTCCCAATCCCAGACCGAGCGGTGTCGCCGCGTGCGTTCTGGGCAGAATGCGCACATACCCATCCACTCCCATCCGGACGGTAAGCTTCTGCACAACCGCCGGATCGAGCCTCATTGCGGACGAAAATACGCCTGGGCGGTCTCGACAACCTCATCCACCCGGTCCTGCCTGAGCAAATCGATGGGTCTCGTCCCGCCCAGCACCGGATTGGGCTGGATCAGCCAGAGCCAGGCGACACGGTGACTTCCGGCAAGCCCTATGATCTCGCGAAGCCCGCGCACCGGGCGGCCATCGACGAATTGCTTGACAGGATAGACATGCTTCCTGGTGCCTTTGAGCAGGCCAACGACGTCATCTTCATGCTGCCAGCGGTTGAGTGATGACCGGGCGATCCCGTGCTCTCGGCTCAATTCCGTCGCCCCTGCGACCGGACCGCTCCAGTCCTCAAGACGCCTTGATATGGCAATATCGTCAAGGAGCCGGTCGCCTTGCGCAGGCGAGAGGGTAGCGCCAAGGCCTTCACCCTTTGAAGGTTCAATCGCCTCGGGGACAACAAGCGGCATCTTGTCTGGTTGCCGGTCGCCATATCCCTCGACGATACGGCGGATATGCTTTGTGAGCGCAGTGCTGTGCAGGTTGAGCCGTTGACGCTCTTCGGGTGTGAGTCCGGCAACGACATCCGCCACCTCGCCTGCAATCATCGCCGGCAGCAGCAGAGCTCCGTGCGCGAAGGTCGTCTCGGACTTGAGTGCATCCGATACCTTGGCGGAGACGCGGTCGGCGATGCTGTCGCCGTCTGTTCGGCGGGTCCGGGCGTTCGAATTGTCCATTCCGGTCACTCCATTCATGTCTGCTCATGAATATAGAGAGAATTGACCCAAGTGTCCAGTATGTCCCATTTGTACCGTACATCCTAAGGGTTTTGCGGGGCCCCCGCTCGTCATCATCATCATTCTGAGCAAGAATTGCCCCCTAAATCCTGTCCCGCAACGAAAACCACGTCAGCGCCAGAAACAGCAGCGGCTTGCGCAAGCGGTCGCCGCCGGGGAAGGGGCCGACACGCAAGTTGCGCATCACCTCGAGATCCTCCGATCCGCCATTGACATGGTCGGCATAGAGCTTGCCGCAATAATTGGCGAGCATCACCCCGTGGCCTGAGAAGCCGCCGATCGAGGTGACATTTTTCATCACCTCGCGCACGAAAGGCCGGCGGGACAGGGTGATCCCCACCGAGCCGCCCCAGGAATGGGTGATCTCGACATCGCCGAGGTCCGGGTAGATCTCGACGATCTGCCGCCTGATATGGCTCGAGATGTCGGCCGGATTGTCCGATGTATAGGCCTCGCGTCCGCCAAACAGCAGCCGCCCGTCGGCGCTCTTGCGGAAATAGCGCACCACGAAGCGCGAATCATCCACCGATTCCCCGCCCGGGATCACCGGGCTGTCATGCCCCAGCGGCACGGTAGCGCCGATGAACGAGCGGATCGGCATCACATGGGCGCTCGTCACCGGCTCCAGCCCGTCGATATAGGCGTTGCAGGCAATCAGCGCCCGGCCGGCGGTGATCGTGCCCGCGTCGGTCGTCACCATCACGGTGCCGCCCGAACTGGCAATCGCCCGCGCCCGCGTGTTTTCATGCAGCCGCGCGCCGGCTCTTGAGGCCGCGCGGGCCACCCCCACGACATATTTCAGCGGATTGATGTGCCCTGTCGACGCATCATAGGTGCCGCCATGATAGAGCGTCGAGCCGAGTTTCGCGGCCAGCGCGTCACGGTCGAGAAACTGCAGGCCCTCATAGCCATATTGCTCCGTCATGATCTTCGCATGGTCGCGGTAATCCTTGACGTAAGCCTTCTTGTGCGCCGCGGAAATCTGCCCCGGCCGGTAGTCGGCCTCGATGCCGTGCGCGGCCGCGAAAGCCGTGAGATGCGCCTTCGCCCGCTCAGCCACCGCGAACTGCGCCCTGGCGTTGTCCTTGCCGAAATCGGCTTCGAGCTCTTCCACCCAGGCCCGCTGGCCGGTGCCGAGCTGGCCGCCATTGCGTCCCGAGGCGCCGTCGCCGAACCGCGCGCCCTCGATCAGCACCACGTCCTTGCCGCTAGCGGCCAGATGATGGGCCGCCTGCAGACCGGTAAAGCCGCCACCGACGATCACCACGTCAGCGGTTGCATCGCCCTTCAGCGGATCATAGGCGGGTCTGTCGCCGAGCGTGGCCTCATAGAAGGAGACACCCGGCGCGATGGGGCTTTTGTAAGTCATGAACTACACTTTTCAAACGTTGAGCAGCAGGAATTCCCGTTCCCACGGGCTGATCACCTGCATGAAGGTCTCGAATTCACCGCGCTTGACCCCGGCATAGGTGTTGATGAACTCCTTGCCGAACACCTCGGCGAAGGCCGGTTCACCTTCGAGCAGCGACACCGCCTCGAGCAGGCCGCGGGGCAGATCCACCGAGCCCTCATTGACGCTCTTGTAGGCGGGTTCGCTCGGCGTCACGCTGTTGACCATGCCGAGATAGCCGCAGGCGAGCGAGGCCGCAAGCGCCAGATAGGAATTGGCGTCCGACGAGGGCAGGCGGTTTTCCACCCGCCGCGCAACCGGCTCGGAATGCGGCACGCGGAACGCCGTGGTGCGGTTGTCATAGCCCCAGGCATTGTTGACCGGGCAGGCCATGTCCGGCGTCAGCCGCCGGTATGAATTGACGTAGGGCGCCATCATCACCAGCGCCTTGGGAATATAGTTCTGCATGCCGCCGATGAAGTTGAAGAAGGCCTCGCTCGGCTCGCCGTCTTCCTTCGAGAAGATGTTCTTGCCGGTCTTGGCGTCCACCACCGACTGGTGGATGTGCATCGCCGAGCCGGCATATTGCTGCATCGGCTTGGCCATGAAGGTGGCGTACATGCCGTGCTTGATCGCCGCCTCCCGGATGGTGCGCTTGAACAGGAACACCTGGTCGGCAAGCTCGATCGGGTCGCCGTGGCGCAAATTGATCTCGAGCTGCGCCGGGCCTTCCTCGTGGATCAGCGTGTCGATCTCCAGGCCCTGCTTGTCGGAAAAATCATAGATGTCGTCGACCAGCTCGTCGAACTCGTTGACGCCGGCGATCGAATAGGACTGGCCTCCGGTGATCGTCCGCCCCGACCGGCCTCTTGGCGGCTGCAGCGGGTAGTCCGGATCGTCCGATTGCGCGACCAGGTAGAATTCGATTTCGGGCGCCACCACAGGCTTCCAGCCGCGCTTGGTGTAGAGCTCGACCACCTTCTTGAGCACATTGCGCGGCGTGTAGCTGACCGGATCGCCCTTGGTGTTGACCATGTCGCAGATCACCTGCGCCGTCGGGTCGCTCTCCCACGGCACCACCGACAGGGTCGACAGATCCGGCATCAATTTCAAATCGCCGTCGAGCGGATCATAGCGGAAATCGCCGGTTTCCTCGGGATACTCGCCGGAGATCGTGTGCCGGAACACCGCCGAAGGCAGCGACAGCGAGGTGTTGGAGGTGAATTTCGACGACGGCATCATCTTGCCGCGTGCAACGCCTGCAAAATCCGGCGTGATGCACTCGATGTCCTCGATGCCGCGGACCCTGAGCCACTCGGTGGCCTGGGTCCAGTTGGCGACGCCGCGCTTGGCGTCGAGATATTTGGGCGCAGCCGGCCGCGCCGCCGGTTTGGAGGACGCCGGTTTGCCGGACTTTCGCGATGCCATAAATCACCATGTTCTTGCCAATAATGCCGCGATCATAGAGGTTTTTTGCTGACGCGCCACCCGCAGACAAGACGCGGGGGCCGCCTGCATGCCGGCTAACTGTTTGTTCGTTATTTCGCAGGTAATTCTTCAGTTGGTGTTAACCCGGCACTGCCAGCATGGCGCGATGGGGAAGGACGCTCGCCCGGCGCAGGCTGCGGCGGGTTTGCATGATGCACCCTGCCTTCGCGGCTTGCCCGCATGCTCCGGCTGATCTCGCAGGAACCGCTCCATGAACATCGACAGGCTGCTCGCCCGCTTCTCCATCCAGACCAAGGTCGTTGTTCTGGTGATGCCGTTGATTCTGGGCATGGCAGGCCTCGCCGCCATCAACCTTTACACCGGCTCGCTGCTGGGCGGCCGCCTGACCGGCACCAGCGCCAGCATTGAATCCCTGAGCGGGTTCAAGGATGCCTATGCGGGCATGACCAATTTCCTGCACGACCAGAACGATGACAAGCGCGCCGCGGTCATGCAGAGCCTGGACGACCAGCTCGCCCGCATGGGCAATGTTCTGGCACTCGCCGAAAACCCCGAGGAATCCGAAGCAATCCGGCGCTCCACCGAGCTCGCCGGCGAACTGCGCGGCGATGTCGATGCGCTCTGGACGCTCAATGGCGAGGTCATGGCCATCCGCAGCGCGTTTGGTGAGACATTCGCCGAGATCGAAGCGGTGCGCACCCGCCTCAACGGCCAGATCGAGACTGTCGGCGCGGCACTGGCAACCGCCGAGGACGAAACCAAGATGAAGCTCCGTGCCGCAGACCAGCTCACCAGCGGCGCCCTGACCGTGGTCGAGATCTCCGGCGCCATCTCGGCAGCCACGACACCGGAAGAGGCGTTCAAGGCGGCCACCGATCTCAAGCGCACCATCTCCACCATGAGCCGCGAGCTGCCCAAGGCGATTCCTGACAGCAAGCCGGCGGTCAAGAGCATGATCGCCGACAACATGGGCGGCCTGCTTGCCGCCCTCGACAAGGGCGCAAGCGGTCAGGCGGGGATGATCGAACTGCAGAAATTCGCCAATGCGCTGCGCCCCGCCGGCATCATGCTGCAGGGCCTCGCCTCCCAGGTCGCGCGCGAGGCCACCGACACGTTTGGCCGTCTCGACTCGTCCATTCTCGAGGGCCAGCAGATCATCACCGACAGCCGCGATTTCCTGGCCCATCTCGCAGCCCTTGAACTGGCGCTGGTCAATTTCGTGGCCATCCCCGGACAGGTCAATGCGGAACAGGTGGCCGCGAGGCTCAGCGCGGTCGACAAGAGCATCGAGCTGATCGCATTCTCCAATGGCGGCCAGACCGTGATGGACACGATCGGCTCGGCCTGGAGCGGCAGATCCGTCACCATTCCGGCCCTGATGGCCGACCTGATGGCCAGGCAGGAAGCCGAAACCGCCCTGTTCCTTGAGGCGCAGACGCGCATCGATCAGGCCTGGAGCAGCATTCTCGATTTCGCCGGCAGCCAGCAGCGCGGCGCCGAAACCGTCAAGGACCGCGCGAGTTCCATCACCCTGTCCGCGGCGCTCGTCATCGGCGCCTTCGGACTTGCTGCAGCCGTCCTGCTGATCACCGCGCTCAAGGGTCCGATCCGCCGTCTTGTTGCCGCCATGCGCGATCTGGCCTCGGGTGACCTCGATGTCGATGTCACGGACAGCGGCCGCGCCGACGAGATCGGCGAGATGGCCCGCGCGCTCGATGTCTTCAAGTCGAGTGCCATCGACAAGGTCCGGGTCGAGGACGAGATCAGCCGCGATCGCGAATCCGCTTCCCAGGCGCGACAGCTCTCCGACGCCGAGAAGGCCGAAGCCGACGCGCAACTGGCCTTCGCCGTGCAGGCGCTCGGCGCGGGACTGCGCAATCTCTCCCAGGGCGACCTGGTTGCAACCATCGACACCCCGTTCAGGGGTGAACTCGACAGCCTGCGCCTCGATTTCAACGAGTCCATCGGCCGCATGCGCGACGCCATGGAGCACATCCGCGACAATGCCCGTTCGATCAGTGACAATTCCGGCCAGCTCCGCTCCGCCGCCGATGATCTGGCGCGCCGCACCGAACAGCAGGCGGCCTCGCTCGAGCAGACCGCCGCAGCCGTCGATGAGATCTCGGCCACCGTCCGCACCGCATCCGACCGTGCGTCCGACACCGACACACTCGCCAGCCACACAGCCAGTGACGCCCGCGCCTCGGGCGAGGTGGTCACCCGCGCTGTCGACGCCATGAGCCGCATCGAGGAGGCCTCGGCCAAGATCTCCCGCATCATCGGCGTCATCGACGAGATCGCCTTCCAGACCAACCTCCTTGCCTTGAACGCCGGCGTCGAGGCGGCCCGTGCCGGCGAGGCCGGCCGCGGCTTTGCCGTCGTCGCCCAGGAAGTCCGCGAACTTGCGGGCCGCTCGGCGACCGCCGCCAAGGAGATCAAGCAGCTGATCGCAGCCTCCGGCGAGGAAGTCCGCTCTGGCGTGAGCCTCGTGGGCGAAACCGGCGAGGCCATCACCCGCATCATCGCCCGCATCGAGGAAATCTCCGAGCACGTCGGCGCCATGGCCACCGCCAGCCGCGAACAGGCGACGGGCCTCGGCGAAGTCAACACGGCCGTCAACCAGATGGACCAGATGACCCAGCAGAACGCCGCCATGGTCGAACAAACCAACGCCTCCAGCCACACGCTCGCCCAGGAAGCCGCCCAACTCACGGCGCTGGTCGCCAATTTCCGCCTGGATGTGGGCGACGCCCGGCGGACCGAGGCTGCAAGGGCCGCGTGAGGCTGCGCGGCCCGGGGTTCCCCTCGCTCCCCCTTGAGGGGAGGTCGAAGAGACAAGCGAAGCGCAGGCGATCCGGGTGGGGGTCTTTTGCTGTTCGCTGCGCTCACGCCCCCCACCCTCAATCCCTCCCCTCAAGGGGGAGGGAGGGGACCCGTGCGCCGCCGTCCGTCTCTCTGTCATGGAAAAGATGCAGGCAAAGCCTGCGGATAAGGGTGGTTGACGGGCACGTGAGGGGGCGGGGCCGCGAAGCCAACGCGCCCTCCGTGCACCCTCTCACCATCATCCCGGCCTCCGCACATCCCCACCGTCGTCATCCGAGGCCCTCCGCGCGCCACCCCACCCTCGTCATCCCAGGCCCCCGAGCCTGGGATCCATTCCGTGATCTCTCCTGACCGTGGTGATGGCGATGGATCACGGAATGGATCCTCGGCTCGGGGGCCGAGGAAGACGAAAGCGCGGGCGCCAGCCTCGTGGCCCGCGATGCCGGAAATGGTCTTCCCGCTCGCGGGCGCTCATCAGCTGGTTGACGGACCGATGCCTTCGGACATGGTGCAGGAACCGGGGATAAATCTCCCCACGCCTCCCAACACTTCCAACACCTTAGCCAAAATTCCCCTCGATATTTTCCCCACATTCCGCACCCCTGCCATACTCATCGCACTCCTGCCGCCGGAAGGATCCGTGAACGTGGCGGACCGGGCGGGAGGAAGCGCTCTCCGGGGTTGGCCGAAACGTGCGGCCGAGACCGGGGGGAGGCAGCGGCCAGCGTGGCTCCGTCGGCGGGCCTGTTCATCTTCACGGATGGGCGGGTCAAGCCGGCCACCGGGACGACCTCGCAATCCGTAGCCGCCCGAGGCATGCCGCGGTCACAGGAACCATGTGAACGCCAATGGCCATGCTGCAGCGGGCTTTGCGCATCCCGACGGATGCGCGGGCCGCAACAGGGCGGAGGGGCGGATTGGACAGCGACCGGGCCTGTGGCGGAGGTCTGCCCCGTCCTGCCTGCCCGCGTTCAGGTGGTTCGCTTGAACGATACCGGACAGGCAGAATGAGGATGGGGAGATGCTTCGTGCCGGAAACTGCGCTCACACGCTTTCGCGTCGCGGCCCTTCGTCCAGGGCCTCGGCCCGGGGAAACCCGGACAAGCCGCGTCGGGTGAACACCCTTGGGTGGAAACCCTCAAGCGGGGCAGCGAAGCCGGCAACTGCCTGTCGGGCGGGGACGCCGTCCGGCGAGCTTCGGGTCCGCGCGGGTGCGCGCCACCCCCTCGTGCATGCCGCCTCACACCCGGCATGCACACCCTTACCATTCAGAGGCGACGCCCCCGCGCGGCCCTCCGGACCTGATCCCTCCCCACACCCCGGCGGCTTTGCCGCGCGGGAAGGCTTGTTGCTGTTTAATGTAAGTGATGACCGACATTGTGATGGTATCGCATTCTCACCGGCCCCTTTTTCTGTCGCGGCCTCCCTCTCCCTCCCTCGTCATCCCAGGCCCGAGCCCCCGATTTTCGTCATCCTCGGCCCCCGAGCCGAGGATCCATTCCGTGATGCTTCCGCATTCCCCTGCGTCAGGTGAGATCGCGGAATGGATCCCAGGCTCGGGGGCCTGGGATGACGAGAGTGAGGAGGGTGGCCGAGGACGAGAGTGCGGGGGCAGCCGAGGACGGCTGCGGAGTTCACAGCCGTTGATAACTGCTCGATCTAAAGCCGAAAAACCTCCTCTCCTCCGTCATACTCGGGCCTGTCCAGGACAAGCGAAGCGACGTCTGCGAGTATCTGTTAGCCCATCGGTTTTCCCGCTGCACCAACTGTTCCGGGGCGCAGGCCAGTAGATCCTCGGGACAGGCCCGAGGAGGACGGCGGCGAGGGGCGGGCGCGGCTATCCCCAACCCTCCGTCGTCATCCATGCGACCAATTGCGCCCTAGCCACTGCCGGGTGTACGTCTCCATTCCCTGAACGACGAAGGAGACCGCGCCATGGACACCGCCACCGCCACCGGCGGCTGCCTCTGCGGCAAGGTCCGCGTCGAGGCCAAAGGCGCGCCCTACCGGGTTGGCGTCTGTCATTGCCTCGATTGCCGCAAGCATCATGGCGCACTGTTTCACGCCTCGGCCATCTTTCCCGAAGCCGCAGTCACCGTGACCGGCGAGACGCGCGCCCGCAACGGCCGGCATTTCTGTCCCGCCTGCGGCTCGCCGGTCTTCGGGCGCTCGGATGATGAGACCGAGGTCAATTTGGGCGCGCTTGATCAGCCTGACCAGTTCCGGCCCACCTATGAACTCTGGACCGTGCGCCGCGAATCCTGGCTGTCGCCGATCCCTGGCGCGCGGCAATTTGAGCGCAATCGGGAATCGGACGGCCGTTCTGAGCCGTAGCACCCGCGCAACAGTGGCGGGCGAAAAGCGCATGGGTGATGCTGGTTTGATCTGGGCAGAAACGCCATCGCGGCGTAAAGCAGGTGCGTACCCATTGCGGGAGTAGGTCCCATGAACAATTTTCCCATCGTCCGGTAGCTCCGGCGGAATTCCAGGGCTCGTCTTCATGCGCCTCGATCGCGCGTGCGCCGTGGCCTGCCCGGTTTCCGCCTTGGTTCCGGCAGCATATCAGGCAGCCCGATCCGGTGCGCCAAGCCTCTGATCCGGTCCCCATGGCCGGCATGCAAGGTGCGGCGACGATTGCTGCCATTTTCTATGAGTGACGTCCATTATCCATCAGACGGCGCATCCATTGCATGACACGGATGCTGCTACGATTTTTCATGAGGTTGCCCCCAATGTCTCCCTTCCTCCGTTCCGCCGTGGTGCTCGGCCTGCTTTGCGCCACCGGCCCGCTTGCCATCGACATGTATCTGCCTGCCCTGCCACGCATCGCCGAAAGCCTTGGCGGCACCATGGCTGGCGCGCAGCTCACCATTTCCGCCTATTTCATCGCCTATGGCCTGGCGCAGATGGTCTACGGGCCGGTGGCCGACATGTTCGGCCGCAAGCCGCCGCTGATCGCCGGCCTGGCGCTGTTCCTCGTGGGCTCGATCGGCTGTACGCTGGCGCCCGACATGAACTGGCTGATCGCCGCCCGCATCCTCCAGGCCGTTGGCGGGGCTGCGGCCATGGTCATCCCGCGCGCCATCATCCGCGATCTGCACACCGGTCCGCAGGCGACAAGGCTGATGGCGCTGGTGATGCTGATCATCTCGGTCTCGCCGATGCTGGCGCCGCTGGCGGGCTCGGGCGTCATCGCACTCGCCGGCTGGCGCGCGATCTTCGTCCTGCTCGCTGTCGCCGCTGCGCTGTCGATTGCGGTCACGCTGCTCCTGCAGCCTGAAACGCTGCATCCCGAGCACCGCGTTCCGGTGCGGCTGGCGGCGCTGTCGCGCGGCGTCAGGACGCTCATCACCGATCCGGTGTTCATGGGCCTGACCTTCGTCGGCGGCTTCGGCATGGCGAGTTTCTTCGTCTTCTTGGCCTCCGCCTCCTTCGTCTACACCGGCCATTACGGCCTCACGCCGACCGGCTTCAGTCTGGCCTTCGCCATCAATGCGGCAGGGTTCTTCGCAGCCTCGCAGCTGGCGGCGGGACTGGGCGAAAAGTATGGAGCCGACCGTGTCGTCACCTGGGCGGTCTCGGGCTTCCTCCTGACCACGCTGGTGCTGCTGGCCCTGGTCTCATCGGGCGTGGACAGTTTCGCGCTGCTGGTCGCCATGCTGATCTGCGCCAATGCCTGCCTCGGGCTGGTCATCCCTACGGTCATGGTGATGGCGCTCGATGATCATGGCGACATCGCCGGCCTCGCCTCGTCGCTCGGCGGGATGCTGCAGATGCTCTCGGGCGGGGTGCTGACCATGCTGGCCGGCCCCTTCTTCGACGGCACGCCGCTGCCGATGGTGGCGGCAATCGCGCTCGCTGCGGTGCTGGCATTCACGGCAATGCGGCTCACCCAGTCGGCCCGCGCCCGCCGCATCGTCGCGGCTGCCTGACCGCCACAACGAAAAACCCCGCCGCGAAGACAATCGCGGCGGGGAAGTCAATCCGGAAGCAGGGCCTCCCGGAACAGAAGGGCAGGGGCCCGCGTCCGGCAGCTTTCTGCGCGCAGCGGCAGCCTTACCGGCTCTGCGTCACGATCACCGGGATCAGCAGATCGCCCCAGTTGCCGTCGCCGCCGTGGTGGCGGGCGGAGCGGACGAGCTCGACCGAGACGCCGGCGTCCACGGCCTTCATCACGGAGTGGTTGAGGCGGTGCAGATCGTTGGCGAGCATGCGGATCGCTGCCTGCTGGTCTGCATCCATCGCGGAAGACTGCTCTTCTGCGCGTTCCTTGACGCGGGTCTGGGGTGCCATGTGCATTTCTCCTCTAGCGGGGTTTGTGATCGGGTCGTCTGATGGTGTCCCCCACCCGCCCCTGGTCGGGGTGAGGCGGGTGAGGACGTGTCGGGTTATTCAGCCGCCGGCTTGAACTGGGCGTGCTCGGTGGATTCGCCCATCGCGGTGGTCGAGGACTTGCCGCCGGTGATCGCCATCGAAACGGCGTCGAAATAGCCGGTGCCCACTTCGCGCTGGTGCTTGGTGGCGGTGTAGCCGTTGACCTCGGAAGCGAATTCCGCTTCCTGCAGCTCCGAATAGGCCGACATCTGCCGGTCCTTGTAGCCGCGGGCGAGTTCGAACATGCCGTGGTTCAATTGGTGGAAACCGGCCAGCGTGATGAACTGGAACTTGTAGCCCATGGCGCCCAACTCGCGCTGGAACTTGGCGATGGTGGCGTCGTCGAGGTGCTTCTTCCAGTTGAACGACGGCGAGCAGTTGTAGGCGAGCAGCTTGCCCGGATGATGCTTGTGCACGCCCTCGGCGAACTTGCGGGCCTGGTCGAGGTCCGGCTTCGAGGTTTCGCACCAGATCAGGTCGCAGAAGGGCGCATAGGCCACCGCACGGGCGATGCAGGGCTCGAGGCCGTTCTTGATGTTGTAGAAGCCCTCGATGGTGCGGCCGGCGTCGTAGTCGACGAACGGACGGTCGCGCTCGTCGATGTCGGAGGTCAGCAGCTTGGCGGCCTCGGCGTCGGTGCGGGCGATCACCAGTGTCGGCGTGCCCATCACGTCGGCGGCAAGCCGCGCGGCGTTCAGGTTGCGGATATGCGCAGCCGTCGGGATCAGAACCTTGCCGCCCAGATGGCCGCACTTCTTTTCAGACGCCAGCTGGTCTTCATAGTGAACGCCTGCGGCGCCGGCTTCAATGAAGGCCTTCATGATCTCGAATGCGTTGAGCGGGCCGCCGAAACCGGCCTCGGCATCGGCCACGATCGGGGCGAACCAGGTGTCGACCGACAGGCCGTTGCCTTCCGCGGTCTCGATCTGGTCGGCGCGCTGCAGCGTGCGGTTGATCCGCTTGGCGAGTTCGGGCGCGGCATTGGCCGGGTAGAGCGACTGGTCGGGATACATCGACGAGGCGGTGTTGGAATCGGCCGCAACCTGCCAGCCCGAGAGGTAGATCGCCTTCAGCCCGGCGCGAACCTGCTGCATGGCCTGGTTGCCGGTCATGGCGCCCAGCGAATTGACGAAATCTTCCTCGTGGATCAGCTTCCACAACCGGTTGGCGCCCATTTCGGCGAGGCTGTACTTGATGCTGACCGAGCCGCGCAGCTTCTGCACGTCTTCCGGCGTGTAGGGACGCTCGACGCCGTCATAGCGGCCTTCGGGGGCAGTGGGAACGAGATTGTAAAAATCAGTCATGGCTTCTCTCCAAGATGCGAATTTCGGTTTCGTGCGGACCAGACCGGGAGGCGTCTGGCCGCTTTCGATGTGACTGGATTTACATTGCGGCGCACCAGAAGCCGAGATAATTTAACAAAAACGGTCGATAATTCAGGTCATGCTGTCTTGTCTTTGACTGATCGAGGCTGTAAATTTGTCACAATTGTAAAAACAGAATGACCGGAGATCACGGTCAGGATCTGTCAAAGCCTGTAAAGATTGAGCCAATGGCCGACCAGAAGATCTTCGCGGGGCCCCGCATCCGCCGCATCCGCAACGCCAAGGGCCTGACCCAGACGGCGATGGCCGAGGCGCTTGGGATCTCGCCCTCCTATCTCAACCTGATCGAGCGCAACCAACGGCCGCTGACGGTGCAGCTCATCCTCAAGCTCTCCGCCGTCTACAAGGTCGACGTGGAGGAACTGCAGGGCGAGGGCGGCGGCACCACGCTCGCTAGCCTCAAGGAGGTTTTTGCCGATCCGCTGCTGTCGGGCGAACTGCCCGGCGACCAGGAAGTTGTCGAGATCGCCGAGGCCGCCCCCAACGCCAGTGCCGCGATCCTCAAGCTGCACCGCGCCTATCGCGAACAGGCCGAGCGGCTGTCCGATCTCTCCGCCATGCTCGCCCGCGAAGGCCACGCCACCACCATGTCCGGCGCCAAGCTGCCGATGGACGAGGTCCGCGAGGTTCTCGAAACAAGCCCCAATCACCATCCGGCGCTGGAGGAGGAGGCCGAGGCCTTTCACACTCTGCTGAAACCCGGCGACGATCTGATGGGCGCGCTCAAGGCCTGGCTCAGAAGCGAGCACGGCGTCGTCGTCCGCACGCTGCCGGTCGCCACCATGCCCAACTGGCGCCGCCGCTACGACCGGCATTCGCAGCGGCTGTTTCTCTCCGAGCGGCTGTCGCCCTTCGACCAGCTGCGCGAGGTCGCCATGGAGGCGGCGTTGATCCGCATGAATGTCGCCGTTGCCGCGGGCATCAACGCGCTGAAACTATCGAGCGACGAGGCGCGCCGCATTGCCCGCTTCGAACTCGCCCGCTACGCCGCTCATGCGCTGATGATGCCCTACCAGGCGTTCCATGCCGCAGCCCAGCGCGCCCGCTACGATGTAGATGTGCTGAAATCGCGCTTCGGCGTGTCGTTCGAACAGGCAGCCAACCGGGTGACGACGCTGTGCCGGCCCAACATGCAGGGCGTGCCGTTCTTCATGCTCGAGGTCGATGTCGCGGGCCACCGCTTCCGCCGCGCCGGCGCCCAGGGCTTTCCGCAGCAGCGCTTTGGCGGCAATTGCCCGAAACTGTCGATTCACGCCGCGTTCTCGCAGCCGGCCCAGATCCTGGTCGAGGCAGTGGAACTGCCCGGCGGCGCCGAGTTCCTCACTATTTCGCGCACGCTCGAAGGGCCGCAGGGCGCGTTTTCCGAACGGCCGCGGCGCACCGCCATCCTGCTTGGCTGCGACATCGGCTTCCGCGACGAGATCGTCTATGGTGCGGCCCTGCCGATGACCGCCGGCAAGACCCCGCACCCGGTCGCCATCCCGGTGGGGCCCGCCTGCCGGCTGTGCGAGCGTTCCGGATGCCTTGCGCGCGCTGAACCGCCGATCACCCGCCCGCTCGGTCTGGACGAGATGGTGACCGGCCTTTCCGCGTTCGATTTTCAATAGGGTTCAAGGACAAGCGAGGCTCGGGCCGCTTCAAGACGCCGCAGATTGCGGTGCAGCACAAAAGCAATGGATCGCGCAATCGCCTCTTGTGAGTCCGGCAATTCCTTCTTAGGGTTGGAGGTCCGTCAAGCCCGTCTCCGCCGGTGTCCGAGCGGAACCGCATCAACCCGTAGCTGGCGCAAGACCATTGGCGCGGTTTGATCGAAGGAACGAAGTAACGAGAGGAACAGGAATGACCCTGAAAACCCGCCTAGTCACAGCAGCCGTCATGCTCGCGGCATCGACCGTGCTTGCTACAGCTCAAGAACGTGTCGTCAATGTCTATAACTGGTCCGACTATATTGATGAATCCATCCTTGAGGATTTTACCAAGGAAACCGGCATCAAGGTCGTCTACGACGTGTTTGATTCCAACGAAGTGCTGGAAACCAAGCTTCTGGCCGGCTCCACCGGCTACGACATCGTCGTGCCGACAGGAACCTTCCTGGCCCGGCAGATCACCGCCGGCGTCTTCCAGAAGCTCGACAAGTCCAAGCTGCCAAATCTTGAGAACATGGATCCTGCGATCAGCACGCGGCTCGAAAAATACGATCCCGGCAACGAGCACGCCATCAACTACATGTGGGGCACCACCGGCCTGGGCATCAATGTCGACAAGGTCAAGGAGCGCCTCGGCGACATGGAGTTGAACTCCTGGAACATCGTGTTTGATCCGGCCAATATCGAAAAGCTCGCCGATTGCGGCGTCTACATGCTCGACACCTCCGAGGAGATCATTCCCGCGGCGCTGAACTATCTTGGCCTTGACCCGGATTCGACCTCGCCCGACGACATCGCCAAGGCCGAGGAGCTGTTGCTGACCATCCGGCCGAGCGTGAAGAAATTCCACTCGTCGGAATACATCAATGCGCTGGCAAACGGCGACATCTGCCTGGCCGTCGGCTGGTCCGGCGATATCCTGCAGGCGCGTGACCGCGCGGCCGAGGCCAGCCAGGGCGTGACCATCGAGTATGTCATCCCCAAGGAAGGCGCGCTTATGTGGTTTGACAACATGGCGATCCCCGGCGACGCCAAGAATGTCGAAGAGGCGCACGAGTTCCTCAACTACATCATGAAGCCGGACGTCATGGCGAAGGCGTCGAACTACGTCTACTACGCCAACGGCAACCTGGCCTCCAAGCCGCTGCTCAATGAGGACGTGATCGGCGACCCTGCCATCTATCCCGACGAGGAAACCATCGGGCGGCTGTATTCCACATCGCCCAAGGATCAGCGCACCCAGCGCCTCATGACCCGGACCTGGACCAAGGTCGTCACCGGTCAGTGACCCCAAGTTCCACCCCCGGTCCTGCAAAGGGCCGGGGGTTTTCACGACAGCGGCGCGTCGAAGCGGATGCGCAAGGTCGCTTCAGGACTATGAATCTCTGCATGCACGCTCTCACCCGAACGAGAAAAACGGAGCGCGGCGTGCATCGGCATTGATCAAGGGGGCAGTTGGTCATGAAATCTCTGGGAAGCATAAGGCGCAGTTTCGAACCTTGGAATGATCCAGGCCAGCGCCCCTATATCGCCTTTGAAAACATCACCAAGAATTTCGGCGATTTCACCGCCGTCAAGGACCTGACGCTGCATATCTACCAGCGCGAGTTCTTCGCCCTGCTCGGCGGTTCGGGATGCGGCAAGTCGACGCTCCTGCGCATGCTGGCCGGCTTTGAAAATCCCACCAGCGGCCAGATCCTGCTCGATGGCGAGAACCTCGCAGGCGTCCCCCCCTACCGTCGCCCGGTCAACATGATGTTCCAGTCCTATGCGCTGTTTCCGCACATGAGCGTGGAAAAGAACATCGCCTTCGGCCTCAAGCAGGACGGCATGGCCAAATCCGAGATCGACGACCGCGTCAACAACATGCTCAAGCTCGTCAAGCTCGATCAGTTCGGCAAGCGCAAGCCGCATCAGCTCTCAGGCGGCCAGCGTCAGCGCGTCGCCCTTGCCCGCTCCATCGCCAAGCGCCCCAAGGTGCTGCTGCTCGATGAGCCGCTCGGCGCGCTCGACAAGAAGCTGCGCGAGGAAACCCAGTTCGAATTGATGGATCTGCAGCAGGACCTGGGCCTCACCTTCGTGGTCGTCACCCACGACCAGGAAGAGGCCATGACCATGGCCGACCGGATCGCGGTGATGGATCTCGGCCGCATCGTGCAGATCGGCACGCCGGCGGAAATCTACGAGGCGCCGAACTCGGAATTCGTCGCGAGCTTCATCGGCGACATCAATCTGTTCCGCGGAGAAGTCACCGGCCTGAACAATGGCGTGGTCGACATCGAGACCCCCGACGGCATGGTCATCCGGTCCGAAACCGCCGTGCCCTTGCAGGTTGGCCAGCAAGCCGGTTTCGCCATAAGGCCGGAAAAGCTCCGCGTCTCGCGGGACAAGCCAGGAGACGGGGTCAATGCAGCCTTCGGCGAAGTCTGGGACATCGGCTATCTCGGCGACATGACGGTGTTTCACGTCAAGCTCAAGAGCGGCGCGGTGGTCAAGGCCTCGCTTCTCAATGCGGTCCGCACGGTCGAAAACCCGATCGGTTACGATGAAGAGATCTGGGTCTGCTTCGATACCGACAGCGGCATTGTGCTGAGCAGTTGAGGGATGGCCATGGTGTCGATTGAGCAGTCCGATCAACCTGACCTCGCCAAAGCCCTCAAGGCAAACAGGCTTGTGGCGCTTGTCATGGCAGTGTCCACCGCGGCGGTTCTCTTGCTGCTGCGTCCGGAACTTTGCCTCGTTTACCTGAGCTACGCGGCGATTTCTGTCTTCTCATTGAGTCTGATCAGAACATACGGGGTCTTTGTAAAGCCGTACCCGGCAAGGGAACAGAACTTTGCGGCCTATGTGTCGATCTCGACCATTGGCTTTCTGGCCACGGTGATTGGCGCCCCGCACATGATCGAACTCCATGCCACCGGCATGTATGTGCTTCTTTCCATCGTGATGGCGGGGCTTCTTCTCCGCGCCATAGTCAAGTCGCTGTGAGGACCTCCCAGTGAACATCATCTCCGCCATTTCCCGCCGCCTGGTCATCATCATCCCCTATGTCTGGCTGCTTGTGTTCTTCCTGGTGCCGTTCGGCATTGTCTTCAAGATCTCGCTCTCCGAGCCTGTGATGTCGATGCCGCCCTACGCGCCGACCTTCGACATGGCCGACGGGATTTCCGGCTTCATCGACGGCCTCAAGCAGCTGAGCTTTTCCAACTATCTCTGGCTGACCGAGGATGCGCTCTACATCAACGCCTATATCTCCTCGATCACCATCGCCTTCATCTCGACGGTGCTGACCCTGCTGATCGGCTTCCCGCTGGCCTATGGCATGGCGCGCGCGCCCACCTCGTTGCGCCCGACGCTTCTGATGCTGGTGATCCTGCCGTTCTGGACCAGCTTCCTGATCCGCGTCTATGCCTGGATCGGCATCCTGAAGCCCGAAGGCCTGCTCAACCAGTTCCTCATGTATCTCGGCCTGATCGACACGCCGCTGATCATTTTGAACACCAACACCGCGGTCTATATCGGCATCGTCTATTCCTACCTGCCGTTCATGGTGTTGCCGATCTATGCGGCGCTCGAAAAGATGGATTACACGCTGATCGAGGCGGCGCAGGATCTGGGGTGCCCGCCGATCACGGCGTTCTGGAAGATCACCTTTCCGCTCGCCATCCCCGGCATTGTCGCCGGCTGCATGCTGGTGTTCATCCCGGCGGTGGGCGAGTTCGTCATCCCCGACCTGCTCGGCGGCTCGCGCACGCTGATGATCGGCAAGACGCTGTGGAGCGAGTTCTTCAACAACCGCGACTGGCCGGTGTCCTCGGCCGTGGCGGTTCTGCTCCTGCTGATCCTCGTCATCCCCATCATGCTGTTCCAGCAGGCGCAGGCCAAGGCCCAGGAGAGTGGACGATGAACCCGACCTGGACGCGCTTCAACATATCCTCGGTCGTCTTCGGCTTCGCCTTTCTCTATCTGCCGATCGTGCTCCTGGTGATCTTCTCGTTCAACGAATCCCGTCTGGTCACCGTCTGGACCGGATTCTCCACCAAATGGTACCGCGAGCTGTTCAACAATCAGGGCCTGATGGATGCGGCCTGGGTGACGGTCAGGGTGGGACTGGTCTCGGCCTCGATCGCCACCGTGCTCGGCACGCTCGCAGCACTGACGCTCACCCGCTACACCCGTTTCAACGGGCGCATCCTGTTCTCCGGCATGGTCTTCGCGCCGCTGGTGATGCCCGAGGTGATCACCGGGCTGTCGCTGCTGCTCCTGTTCGTGGCGGTGGATTTCGCCCGCGGGTTCTGGACCGTGACGCTGGCGCACATCACCTTCTCCATGTGCTTTGTCGCCGTGGTGGTGCAGTCGCGGCTGATGAGCTTTGACCGCTCTCTCGAAGAAGCGGCGATGGATCTGGGCGCGGGACCCGTCACCACGTTTACGCAGATCACCCTGCCGGTCATTCTGCCCGCCGTGATCTCGGGATGGATGCTGGCCTTCACCCTGTCGCTCGACGATCTGGTCATCGCCAGCTTCACCTCGGGGCCGGGCGCGACAACGCTGCCGATGAAGATCTACTCCCAGGTGCGGCTTGGCGTGACGCCGGAGATCAACGCGGTCTGTACGCTGCTCATCGGTGCGGTCTCGATCGGCGTCATCATCGCCTCGATCATGAACAAGAGCCGCGAGGTCAGGCGCCAGCGTGATGAACAGGCAGCGTTCGCCAACAAATAAGGGGATCTCTAAGACCGGCGGTCGTCAATTCCTGGGCGGCCGCAGCAGGTAGGTGACGAACCAGATCGGCACGATCACCATCGATCCGAGCACGATATTGGGGATCGCCCAGGCAGCCCCCTCCTGTAGAGCCGTAAACACCCGGTCCGGCGTCAGTCCGATCTCGGCCAGCAGTTCGGCGGCGGAAAGATTGAGCGCCGACAGCACCGCCCCGGTGATCAGCGACGCCAGTCCGATCTTCACCAATGCCGATATCACCCGCATCATCAGCCGCCCCATCCCCTGCCAGGTTCGACGGCCTGAAGCCGGGTCGAAGCACTGGAATTGGCGGAGTGTCGCCAAATCCGCGCAATTGCGCAAGACTGGCGTTGTCGCGCGCATTGTTCAGTGTCCCGGCGATTGACGCATCACGGCGTCACCGGCGAGATCACCGGCTGCGGCCAGGAGCCGCCGACAAAGAACTTGAGCGGTTCAGGAATGGTGCCTGCCGGGGGGATGGTTCCGTTTGCGGGCGGTTTGGCCGCAAGCACGCCGGCAATGGCGAGGCTTGAGCGGGAATAGGGAATGACCCCCGACAAGGAAATCATTTGCCTCTCGCCGATCAGTTCGGCGGTCTTCAGATCGGCTTCGCCGGCGGCGATCGTCGCTTCAAAGTGCGCCGACAGGAAGGGAAAGCTGGCGCCTTCCCCCAATTGGCCAAGATCGAAGAACCGTTCGGTCTTGGCGAGTTCGCGGAATTTCTGGATATTCAGGCCGGGCACGACGCCTTTCTCGACGACGAGATCAACCTTGCCGGTCAGATCGGTCAGCGCCGTAGCCCAGGTCGGATAGGGCGACGTCACTTCCATGTCGAGAGATCCCATGCCGCGGGGCAGGGGACCGGTCAGGCCGATCGCATCGAACAGACCGCCGACATTGATCCTGCGCGCCGACAATTGCACCTTCACGCCACCGTCGATTCCCTTTTCCGACAGCGCGATGCGGCCGAGAAAGCTGCCGCCATAGGCGGTGGCGTCGCCGACATCGAAATTCGCCCGGCCCTGCTCGACGCGCGCCGCAGCGGCCAGGTTGGAAAGCACCACCGGGCCGAGGCTCGCCGATTGCGCCGACAACCGCAGGTCAAGCCCGATCTGATGCAGGAACCGTGTGTCGATGGTCGAGGCGATGTCCGCGCCGGTGGCCGGAAGCGGAGTGAAGGCCTGCAGGAAGGATCCGATATCGAGCGAGTTGAACGCCAGCGTGCCCGCCACCAGCGGCGGCGCCTCCTCGCTCAAGGTGACATCCAGCACGCCAATGCCGCGATTGCGATCAATCAGCACGATCAGGTCATCGAGCTTGGCCTTCAAGGGCTCGGCGGTGATCTTGGCCGTGAGTTCCAGCGCCCCCAATGCTTCGCCTGGCTTGATGTCGGCGCGCGACCACTCAAGCGCGCGGCGTACCGACGGGCTCTTGAGCTCGAGCGCCCCGGCCGCGAACATCCCGGAGCCCAGGCTGGCCTTTCCGACGAAGCCGAAATTCAGCGGCGCGGAGGTGACCTTGACCTCGACCGGCGCCAGCCGCTTGCCCAGGAGAAGCAGCGGTGCGGAGGTTGACCCGGCAAGCGTCAATTGCTCGCCGCGAAAGATCGCCACCAGATTGGCGCGGGCGACCGCCGTGGGCGCGGTCCAGGCCAGCGTTCCGTTGATGGCGGTTAGCTTTTCGGCCGGCGCACCCGGATCGCGGATCCAGGTGACGGTGCCGTCTTCGATCGTCACCGTACCGAGCGCCGCTGAATCGGGAATGCTTGCCGGCATCGGCGGAGCGGCGCCGGCCTGGGCGGCGAGATCACGGGCGACGGCGGCCGCGATGCCTTGCGCAAGGTCGCCGGAGGAAGAGGACCAGTTCGATGTCGAGTCCGGGTACAGTTCAACATTGAAGGAGGGCCGGATCAGCTTGAATTGGGAGAAGCTGGGCGCGCCCAGCACCGCCGAGAACAGATTGAAATTGGCGACAATGCGGTCGGCGCGCAGGATCGGGTCGCCGTCGGCGAATGTCGACGGCCGGATCTCCACATTGTCGAGCGTGATCGTCGGTGTCGGCCAGAAATCGAGTGAGGGGGCGTTGCCGAGCTCAACCGGATGGCCGGCCCAGGCGCCGATGTCACGCTCGAGGCGGTCGCGCACCACCCCGCTCGACACCGCCAGCGGCAGGCACGCAAAAATGGCCAGGGCCACGGCGAGCACGGCAAGGACGCCGATGATCGCCGCGCGACGCAAGGACCATTGCGCGATGATGAATTTCAAACCCCAACCTCCCGGACGTGCTGTCTCGATGCTCTGGTTAATACCTGCCGCGGGCGAATGCAATTGCAGAGCATCAGAGGGTCTCAAGGCGCAAAGAGGCCGGCCCCGAGTTCTGTTTGCAGGAAGGCTCGCCGGTGCTACTGCATGCTCCCCGAAACCGGACTCGATTTGGGCAGGATTTATGCGGCGCTCAAAAGTGATACAGCGGCTTTTGCGTGTTTGATAAAACCTTCGGCGCTGTAGTAAACCACCGGCAGGATTGATGAGGAGCAGAGAATGACCGACACACCGCTTTGGCGCCCGGAGCCTCATGCATTGCAGGACAGCCCCTGGATGGCGTTTGCCGCATTTGCCGGCGAACGGTCCGGGCTTGCGCTGTCCGATCCGCTGGCGCTGCATCAGTGGTCGGTGTCCGATCGCGAAGGTTTCTGGTCGGCGGTGTGGGATTTCTGCGGCGTGCGCGGCATCAAGGGCGACCGCATCATCGACAATGGCGACGCCATGCCCGGCGCGCGGTTCTTCCCCGATGCAGCGCTGAATTTCGCCGAAAATCTTCTCAGCCGCACCGGCGCCGAGCCCGCGCTCCTGTTCAGGGCCGAGGACAAGCTGCGCCGGGAGATGAGCTGGGACGAGCTCTCGGCGCTGGTGTCGCGCCTGCAGCAGGCGTTCCGTTCCCACGGCGTCGGCAAGGGCGACCGCATTGCGGCGATGATGCCGAACATGCCCGAAACCATCGCCTGCATGCTGGCTTGCGCCTCGATCGGGGCGATCTGGTCGTCCTGCTCGCCCGATTTCGGCGTCCAGGGCGTGCTCGACCGGTTTGGCCAGATCGAGCCGAAACTGTTCATCGCCTGCGACGGCTACTGGTACAACGGCAAGCGCCAGGACGTGACCGCCAAGCTTTCCGAGATCTCCGCGTCGCTGAAACCCAATGCGACCGTGATCGTGCCGTTGCTCGATGATGCAGAGTCCGTCGCCAGCGCGGTTGCGGGCGCCGTGACGCTTCCAGCTTTCGTCGCCGAATATCCCGCCAAGGCGGTCGAGTTCGAGCCGCTGCCGTTTTCGCATCCGCTCTACATCCTGTTTTCCTCGGGCACCACCGGCATCCCCAAATGCATCGTCCATTCGGCCGGCGGCACATTGCTGCAGCATCTCAAGGAGCATCGCCTGCATTGCGGGCTCGAACCCGGCGAGCGGCTGTTCTATTTCACCACCTGCGGCTGGATGATGTGGAACTGGCTGGCCTCGGGGCTCGCCGTCGGCGCCACGCTCTGTCTCTATGACGGCTCGCCGTTTCATCCCGACGGCAACGTGATCTTCGACTACGCCGCCGAGGAGAAATTTGCGGTGCTCGGAACCTCGGCCAAGTTCATCGACGCCGTCCGCAAGGCCGGGCTTGAGCCGGCCAGGACCCATGATCTGTCGTCACTCCGCATGATGACCTCGACCGGCTCGCCGCTGTCGCCGGAAGGCTTCACCTTCGTCTATGAAGGCATCAAGCCCGATGTGCATCTGGCCTCGATCTCCGGCGGCACCGACATCGTCTCCTGCTTTGTGCTCGGCAATCCGGCGCTGCCGGTCTGGCGCGGCGAGATCCAGGGCCCCGGCCTTGGCATGGCCGTCGATGTCTGGGACGAGGATGGCCGGCCGATCAGGGGTGAAAAGGGCGAACTTGTCTGCACCAGGCCGTTCCCGGCGATGCCGATCGGCTTCTGGAACGACGCGAACGACGAGAAATACCGCGCCGCCTATTTTGCCCGCTTCGACAATGTCTGGACCCATGGCGATTTCGCCGAATGGACGCCGCATCACGGGATCATCATCCACGGCCGCTCGGACGCCACCCTCAACCCGGGCGGCGTGCGCATCGGCACCGCGGAGATCTACAACCAGGTCGAACAGATGGACGAGGTGCTTGAGGCGATCTGCATCGGGCAGGACTGGGAGGACGATGTCCGCGTCGTTTTGTTCGTCCGGCTTGCGGAAGGCGTGACGCTCGACGACGCGCTTCAGGCAAGAATCCGCACAAAGATCCGCACCGGCGCCTCGCCCCGCCACGTGCCGGCGAAGATCATCGCGGTCCGCGACATCCCCCGCACCAAATCCGGCAAGATCGTCGAACTCGCCGTGCGCGACATCGTCCACGGACGGCCGGTCAGGAACCAGGAAGCGCTCGCCAACCCCGAGGCGCTGGATCTGTTTGCGGATCTGGCCGAGCTGAAGGGCTGAGCGGTTCGGGAGTGCGGTCTTTGGAGACTCCGACTGGCGCGCCCGCAGGGTTTCGATGTACGCTACCTCTACAGAGTGGTGCATGTCTTGCACAGGTGCGCAGCAGTTTGCGATAACGCCATGCAGCCTCGAAAAGACATACCCGTCGCAGGACTCCAGATCATTGCGACCCTCTTTGGGAGGCGCATATCTTGAGATCCTACAAGACCTCGCACTCCTGGACCCGGTACCGCGACCTCCTGCAAGGCAGGTTCGGGATCAGCCTGACGCGTGAACCGCTGGAAACCTGGCGGATGATCCGCGGCCACAATATCCATGTCGATCACTGGTATCCGGAAGGCCCGGCCAAGGGAACCATGATCCTTGTCCATGGCGGAGGCGGAAACGGCCGGGTCCTTGCGCCTCTGGCCGATTTCGCAGCCGGTCTTGGCTGGACCGCGATTGCGCCCGACCTGCCGGGTTACGGGCTGTCGGAGCCTACCCCTGGCTTCCGGTGGGACTATGATGAATGGCCTGCGATCGTGGCACAGCTGGCCGATGAAACCGAGGGGCCGGTGGTCCTGCTGGGGGGATCCGTCGGCGGCATGACGGCGGCACTGGCGGCGCAGGCGTCGCACAATGTCTCCGGCGTGATTGCAACGACGCTTCTGGACATGGGCGATCCTGGGATCTTTCGCCGGGCTGCCCGGTGGCGCTGGCTGGGCGCGGTGTCGCTCATCGGCTTCCGGCTGATGCCGGCGCTCATCGACCGGATTTCCTTGCCGCTCTGGATGGTCGCGCCCATGGGCGCGATGTCATCGGACGCGGACATGCGGGACTACTTCCGCAAGGACGCGCTGCTGGGACGGCTCTGGGTGTCGTCGCGGCTTTTCCGGACGATGCATGCCCGCAAGGTGGCGACGCTGGCGCCGGGATGCCCGCTCCTCCTTGTCCATCCCGGCGCCGATGCCTGGACTCAGCCCGAGCTGAGCCGGCCCGCCTTTGCGCGTGTTTCAGGCCCGAAGCAATTCGTCGTGCTGACCAACGGCTCACACCTGCCGCTGGAGCAGCCCGCCCGGGACGAGTTGCATGACCATATCCGCCGGTTCCTCGCGGCCGTCTGACGGCTGGCCTGTCCGCGCCTCGGTGCTTCAGTCCCCGGTCATTGCGGGGTCAGGATCTCCGTGCCGGCGCCGGATTCGCCGTCAATGGTCCAGACGCCTTCCAGCGAGCCGTCATCCATCACCTCATAGACCACAAGCCCGACGCCGCCGGTCTTGAACACGTAGCCTGCGGCAAAGGCGTTGCCGTAGAGCATGCAGATGCCATCGGATTCGCTGCCGGTGCTCCAATGGATGTGGCAGGTCGTGTCCGAGCTCAGCGTGATGGTCGCCGTGCCGCCGTAGCTGCTGCCATCGAGATTGGTACCCTCGACAGAGTAGGTGCCGGCGGCCACGTCTGCCTGCGCCACGCTTGCCATCCCGAGCGTCGCCGCCAGGCATGCAAAGATCAGTTTCTTCATGTGATTTAACCCCTGTTGCCACCAGCCCGGTCATTCCGCCGGGCGGCAGAACCATCATCCTGCCCGCAATCCCTGTCAATCGGTCTGACCGGCCCGCCGGGGGTTTCTTTTCACGGGGCGTGTGGCGATCCGATCCGGAGTGGAAAGGCGTTCAGACCAGACCGTGCTGGGTTGCCCCGATGGTGATGGCCGCGAAGAAACAGGCGGAGGCCGCGATAACAAATCCATGCCAGATGGCGGTTGCGAACTTCAGCGACTTGGCCGCGTAGAAAATCACGCCCACGGTGTAAAGCAGCCCGCCGGCGGCGATGAAACCGAATGGCACCTCCGACCACGATGTCCAGAACAGGATGATGCTCATCCAGCCCATGATCAGATAAAGCGCCGGACCCATGCGGCCAGGCGTGCTCCAGAACAGCAGCTTGAGCATGATGCCGATGATCGCCAGAGCCCAGACGATGCCAAGGATAACATACGCCAGACCATTGCCGATCATCACCACCAGCGGTGTGTATGTGCCCGCGATCTTCAAGTAAATCGCCGCATGATCGATCCGTCGCAGGAGAGGCCGGATGCTTTCCCAGGGGGTCATGTGATAGAAGGCGGAAGCCGCGAATGTGGCAATGAGCGTGATCGCATAGATGGCGATGGCCGTCATTTCCCAGGGCGAGGCGGCCTGGCGGGACCAGATGAGCAACAGCACGGCCCCGGAGATCGCGCCAATCAATCCAATCGCATGCATGCTGCCGTCGGCAACGCGTTCTGACCGTGAATAGTTCGGGTACATCCTTAACTCCAAACCCCGCATGGGCACCAAAAAGTCGCCGCACAAGCCGCGATGGCTGAGCAAGACGCTACCCAAAATCCTGCCGCGCGTCGAGTTGACCAGGCTATGGTTTGAGCCGGTTCCCCTTGCCGCCCACGCGTGTGCAATGCTTCCGTTTAACGCATGCACATGATCGTTCAAATAAGTCCATTTGACGCGGCATGCATTCGGCTTTGCAAACCGTCCGCCAGCCCCGCATGGTTAACCGGACCTTGCCTGCGAATTTAACCAATCCCTAAGATGCAGGGATGATCGGTAAAATCTTAGGCAAGAAAGCAAGGTCCCGGTAACAGTTTTGACGCAAAGCTAGCATCAACGTTTGGATAGCTCTGCTCTTCACACTGTTGGCCAGCACAATTTCGAAGCTTACGGGGACCCTTGGCGGTCCCCGTTTTTTATGGGACCACCGGACCCGGCGGTTCCTGTCGCTGTTTCAGTCGGCAAGCACCCGCTGCGGCGGGAAGGCGATGGAGACCAGCGTTCCTTCGCTGGGCGTCGAGACGATGTCGAACTGGGCTCGATTGGCTTCCACCATGGCCTTGGTCAGCGGCAGGCCCAGCCCGGTTCCGTCGCCGCGCTGCCGGGGTCCGGGGCCGACCTGGCCGAACGGTTTCATCGCCTGCTCGAGCTCCTTGCGGTTCATGCCGATGCCGGTGTCGCGGATGCGGATGACGACATTGCCCGAGGGCTCGTAGGAGGTGGAGACGACAATCTGCCCGCCCGAGGGGGTGAAGCGGATGGCGTTGGACAACAGGTTCAATGCGATCTGCTTGATCGAGCGCCGGTCGGCGACCACCTCCGGCACGCTGGCCGACAGGCTGGTGCGAATGATCACCCGCTGGCTGTTAGCCATCGGCTGCAAGAGCGACACGCTTTCCGCCAGATGGTCGTTGAGCGAGACCGCGACAAATTCCATCTGCTCCTGGCCGGCTTCGATCTTGGAGATGTCGAGCAGGTCATTGACGATGTCGAGCACATGCTTGCCGGAATTGCCGATGTCGTGGGCATATTCGAGATAGCGCGGGCTGCCGATCGGGCCGAAGCGTTCTTCCACCATCATCTCGGAAAACCCGATGATGGCGTTGAGCGGCGTGCGGATCTCATGGCTGACCCGGGCGAGGAAATCGGATTTGTGCGAGTTGGCGGTCTCGGCGGCGCGCTTGGCGGTGCGCAGTTCCTCCTCGGTCCGCTTCCACTGTGTGATGTCGCGCAGCACGGCGCAAAAGCCGTTCGAGCCCGACAGCCGGCCGATGGTCATGAACAGCGGCAGGAAGCCGCCCGCAGCCTCGCGGCCGATCACTTCGCGCCCGTCATTGAGCACGCTGGATACGCCATGGTCGGCGAGACCGGACACATAATCCATCACCGCGCGCTGGCTCTCATGGGCAAACAGCATGGCGAAGGGCTGGCCTTGGGTTTCGCTTTCATCATAGTTGAACAGCGCGCAGGCCGAGCCGTTCATCGAGCGGATGGTGCCGTCATTGTCGAGGATGACGACGCCGTCGGTGGCGGTCTCGAGAATCGAGCGCAGCTCCTGCGCCTCGATCTTGAGCGCAGCCGACTGATCCGCCACGGTGTCGGGTGCATCCACGGTGTCGGGTGCATCGGCTTCAGGCGTTTCGGTATCAGATGCATCTGCTTCAGGAGCATTGGTCTCGGCCAGAGCTTCCGCTTCGGCCGGTGTGATCGCGTCTGCATCCATCCCGGAAAAGTCGGCCCTGATCGGCGACAACGCCAGCAGCAGCGCCTGGCCATTGCCCCAATTGACCGACCGGAGCCGGGCGGTGACCTTCAACGTCCCGCCATCGGCGCGCCGGATGAGCATCCCGCCATCGCCGGCATTCTCATCGTCCGAGCGGTCGAGCAGGTGATCCAGTCCGCCGCATTCGGCAAGCTCCCCAAGGGACGCATACCCGGTGAGTTCAAGGAACTCGGCATTGGCATGGATCAGGTCATCGCCGGCATGCACCAGAAGCGCTGCGGGGATGGCGTCGACCAGACCGGCATCGAGGCCTGCCGGCATCACCTGCCTTGCAGGCAGCGCGAAGGCCGAAGGCATGGGCTCGGTGACCGCGGGTTCGATCCATTCGGCCTCCGGGGACGGGCTCTCCGCCAGGTCATCTGCCGGACCCTCGGTCTGCCCGTCGGCGCCCGAAGCAGCTTCACCCTCGGTCTGGCCGTTTGCAGCCGAGCCAGTGTCGCCCGCAGTCTCGCCGGCGTCAGCCGCGGCTTCGTCGTCAGCTTCGTTCGCGGCGGCGTCGGTCGACTCTGGCGCCGGAACGCTGTCGAAATCGATCTCGATGTCACCCGTGCCCGGATGGTCGTCATTTGCAAGCGACTGCCGTTTTCCGAAAGAAGGGCGGTCTTCCTGCTGCTCGGGGGCGGTCGACTCCGCGTCGGCGCGGTTTGTGCTGATCGCCGATGATTCATTCAACCTGACGCCGATTTCCCGGAAAGCCGCCTGTTCGCCCGGCGACAGGCCGTCACGCGGCCGCAATCTGCGTGCTTCGAGATCGATAATCTTGTCGCTGTCGCGGCGCATCGGGGTCTCGACCAGCCGGATTGCCGGCCGCTCGCCCCGGAACGGATCCTCGGCGTCGGCCTCAGTGCGATCTGCCGCGCCCGCAGCATCGGTGTCGTCGCCATCGGCGTCGTCCGGTTCATGCGCGGGTTCGTCTCCGGCGCGGTCCATCAGCGAGAGCTCTTCGATGTCCCGTTCAAGATTCTGCATCTCGAGATCGGCTTCATCCTCGGCGTTGGGGATGGTATCGCCGGAAGCGTCCGCCTGATCGCCGTCATCGGGTTCGGCATGGTCTTCCTCGGACCGCGGTGGCTCCACTGTCCGCAGCCGCGCGCCGGGCACCAGGGCCAGGCCGAGCGCTTCGGGGTCTTCCCGTGTTTCCCCGATCCGCACGATCCCGAAGCCCCGGAATCCGTCGAACTGGCGGTCGCGGGTATAGGTCGGCAGGGCCGCCAGATCCACCGGCGTGACCAGCGAGGTTCCCTGGATCGGCCAGTAGACGGTCTTGCCCGACCAGGTGTCGCGACGGCTCAAGAGGTCGGAGATGACATGATCCGGGTCGAGATTGAAAACCCGCGCCAGGTCCGGAAAGCTGCGGCCGACAATGTCGGCGGACTGCGGACCGACGGCGGCGGCGAATTCGGGCGAGACGTCGCTGAACTTGCCGTCGCGGTTGATCTTCCAGACAAACCGCGCGGGCTTGCTGTTGGGGTCAAAGCGGAATTCCAGTGCGGCGACGGCGGAGTCCTCGCCAGGGGAAGCCGGGGCGTCGGCGTCGGGTCCAAGCTCCGCATCGGCTGTCCCGGTCGCGTGGTCCGGCTCGGCCCGGTCCGGCTCACCGGCCGACAATTCGGGTTCATCCGCCGGGGCAGGCGTGTCGGCTGCGCCGGAAGACTCGATCGGCGCCGTGTCCTGATCGGCATCAGGATCAGCGTCCTGGTCCGTGTCGTCATCGGCCTGTGGACCTGCATCGGAGTCATGGGCGGCCGCTTGCTCCGGCGCTTCCGCGTGCGCCGCGTGATCCTGCCAATCCTCGTCCACCGGGTGCGCGGGCTCGGCTTCGTCGGCCGGTCCGGCCATGGCGTCGGCATCATCCGCCTTGGGTGACGCGTCGTCTGGACCAAACTCCGCCGGCATCGCCGGGCCTGTGTCGTGATCGGCGTCGGTCTGGGCAGCGGCATCGGTGTCGAGATTGCGCGCATCGGCGAAGGGCAGGGGGACGCTGTCCGCACGCGCCTCGTCGGCGCGCAGCTTTGCCAGGCGCGCGTTGAGTTCGTCGCGGATCCGGCTGGTGTCGAACCGGACGGGCTGGTAGGCGGACTTCGTGGCGGCGGGCTCAAGGCTGCCGGAAGCGCCGTCGTCCGTTTCGCCCTCGCTGGTCGCGTCGTCGCCGCTCAAGGATGCCGCGTCGCCCTCGTCCATGCCGGCCACGCCTTCCATGGCTTCCGGTTCAAGATCGGCGGCCTCGTCCGCGCGGCCTGTCTCCGGCTCCCGGCCGGCGTCCGTGTCGATCGCAGCTCCGGCAGCCGCGGCAGTCGTCGATTCGGACGAGGTGTCCTCCGCCTGCGGGGTCTCGCCAGGGTAAGCCGCCGATAGCCCCCCGGTCTCGGCCTCCGGCTCATCCAGCGAAGCTGGTTCCACGGCAAACAGGAGATGCAGGGCCGGATCGTCGGCCAGCCGGCCGATGGCGGTCGGCACCGGGCCGTTGCGCGCCTCGGTCATGCGCTTGACCAGGCGGTCGGCCTCGTCCGCCACATCGGCGATCATCCTTGCGATGTCCCCCGGGGCAAGCCCGATTTCGCCAAAGGTGCTCGATGCAGCTAGCACCTTGCCATCCCCGTCCACCACCGCGACATGGGTGCCGGTTCCCTCAAAACCGGAGATGATCTGGCGGGCGCGGGCGCCGGGCGCCAGGATCTGGCCGGCCTGGCTGCTGACCAGCAAAAGCGCCCGGGCGCCGTCGGGCAGGGTGATGTCTTCAAGGCTTGCCGGCGTCATCGATCGCGAGAACCCGGACGACAGCCGCATCATGAAAGTCTGCGGCCTGCCGGTGCGGCGCAAGCCGCTGAGCGCGCTTTCAATCTGCCGCCTTGTCGCGACCTGGCCGGCCAGGCCTTCATCCAGCGCATCATAGATATTGCCGAAACCGAACAGATGGGCTGCCGCGCCATTGGCCCACAGCAACTCGCCAAGGTCCGCGCTCAGCACCGCCACGGCGTCACCCTTGGCAAAGCGGTCGCGGACCGAGGCGTGAACGGCCAGATCTATGAACGGATAGTGATGCGCCTGCATGGGCTGAATTCCAGTTTCGGCCAGATTTTGCCCGTTGTAGGGGCGTATTAAGGTTTAATTAATAGCTTTCACGCGGTCACCGGTCCAGCAAAGCGCGGCGCCGCAGGGGCAATTTGTGAAGAAAAGGTTAATGCATGGTGCGATGCACAAAATATGTTGCAATGCACCATAACCCGTGCTATGGTTCTTTTGAAATCGAAACGGGGCCATGAGCGGTCCCAAGAAACTTCAAGGAGAAGTGACATGGCGACCAAGAAAACCGCAACTGCAGACGTCTTTGAATTCCCGACATTTGACATGACCAAGGTGGCCGACGGCTACCGCGAAATGGCTGACAAGTCGGTCAACCAGACCAAGGAAGCCTATGCCAAGGCCAAGACCGCTGCCGAAGACGCCACCAAGGCGATCGAAACAACGCTCGAAACCGCCCAGGCTGGCACCGTTGAACTGAGCCTCAAGGCCATCGACGCAGCCCGTGGCAATGTCGAGCATTCGCTGTCGCACATGGAAGCCCTGCTCGGCGTCAAGTCGGTCGCCCAGATGATCGAACTTCAGACCAGCTTCTTCCGCAAGCAGGCCGAAATGATGGTCGACCAGACCAAGATGATGCAGGAAGCCGCAAAGAAAGTGGCTGAAGATGTGTCCAAGCCGACCAAGACCATTGCCGAAAAGGCCATGAGCGAAATCAAGGCTGCCTGATTTCGCCAAGCTGCGAAACTGAAAACAAGCCAAGGCCGGACCCAGTGTCCGGCCTTTTGCGTCGAGGGTTTTTCGGGAAGCCTAAATGATCCGATCGGGGCAAATCCCTCTTGCAAAAGCGCCGTGCTCCCCGTATGTGAGCGGCAAGATGACGGCTTGGACAGGGTCCTTGCAGTCTTTCGTGCGGTTGTAGCTCAGTTGGTTAGAGCGCCGGATTGTGGATCCGGAGGTCGGTGGTTCAAGCCCACCCAACCGTACCATTCCCCTTCAGACCATTGACCGTAAAGAGAGCCTTTGGACTGGCTACCCGGCTGGCCCTCCGTCTTCTCAGAAGGCCTTGAAGGTCAGGATCGTGTGCGTCCGCTCGATGCCGGGTATGGTGTGTACATTGTCGGCGATGAAACGGCCGATATCGACGTCATCCTCGATATAGAATTTCGCCATCAGGTCGAACTGGCCGCTGACCGAGTAGATTTCGGAGGCGATTTCGCGGTTGGCGATTTCTTCGGCGACCGGGTAGGCCTGTCCGAGCTTGCATTGAAACTCCACGAAAAAACACTGCATCGCCGGTCTCCTTATGTCTGGCTGTTTCTGCATGAGCAGGGCTTGTGTCTCCTTGGAACCATGCCCGGGGCCTGGGCGCAAGGGACAACCCGGACGGAAATACTTTAAGCTTAAAAAAGCACTGGAATTCTTTTTAACGGCTGATAAGCTCTCTTCCAATGGCCCATACAAAGGCTTGCCGGGGATAATGTTGCATGGAACGGACCGAAACAAGGCCGGCACTGCATCAAACACAGAGAGGAAGTTCAATGAACAAACTGCTTTTGGGACTGACAACTGCCGTTTCGCTGGTCGCCAGCGCCGCGGTAACATCGGCCGAGCCGGTCAAGGTCGGCATGATCACCACCCTGTCGGGCGGCGGCGCCTCGCTCGGCATCGACGTGCGCGACGGCTTCCAGCTGGCAGTCAAGCAATCGGGCCGCACCGACATCGAGCTCATCATCGAGGATGACGCCCAGAAGCCGGATCTCGCTGTGCAGCTGTCCGACAAGCTCATTCAGTCCGACAAGGTCGATGTGATGACCGGCATCATCTGGTCCAACCTCGCCATGGCCGTCATTCCCGGCGCCGTGGCCCAGGACAAGATCTACCTCTCGCCCAATGCCGGCCCTTCGGCGCTGGCAGGCGCTGGCTGCAACGCCAACTATTTCAACGTTGCCTGGCAGAACGACAATCTGCATGAAGCGATGGGCGCCTATGCGACCACCGCCGGCTTCAAGAAGAGCTTCATCCTGGCGCCGAACTATCCGGCCGGGCAGGATGCGCTGACCGGCTTCAAGCGCTTCTTTAAGGGCGAGATCGCCAAGGAAATCTACACCCAGCTCGGCCAGACCGACTATGCCGCCGAAATTGCCGAAATCCGCGCCTCGGGCGCTGACAGCGTGTTCTTCTTCCTGCCCGGAGGCATGGGCATCGCCTTCATGAAGCAATATGCCGGCGCGGGCGTTGAAGTGCCGCTGCTTGGCCCTGCCTTCTCCTTCGACCAGAACATTCTCCAGGCTGTGGGCGATGCAGCGCTCGGCGTCAAGAACACCTCGCAATGGTCCAAGGATCTCGACAACGAGACCAACAAGGCTTTTGTCGAAAGCTACCAGGCGGAATACAACCGTCTGCCCTCGCTCTATTCAAGCCAGGGTTTCGACACAGCCAACCTCTTGATCTCGGCCATGGATGCGGCTTCGATTTCCGACAAGGATGCGTTCCGCGCAGCGCTCAAGGCAGCCAATTTCAAGTCGACCCGCGGTGATTTCAAGTTCGGCCCCAACAACCACCCGATCCAGGACATCTATGTCCGCGAAGTGGTCAAGGAAGGCGACGTCTACACCAACAAGCTGGTCGGCGTGGCGCTTGAAGACCATGGCGACGCCTACGCGGCCGATTGCAAGATGTGATCATCTGCCGTCATTGCCGGGCTGACTCTGCGGAGTCGGCCCGGGTCCTTCCCCCGCGCAAGCGCGAGCCCGGTAGACGATGACTGTCGCCCTTTTTCTCGAGCAGATTCTCAACGGCTTGCAACTCGGGGTCATGCTGTTCCTGATGGCGGCTGGCCTGACGCTGATTTTCGGCGTCATGGGGTTGATCAATCTCGCCCATGGTTCGCTGTTCATGGTCGGCGGTTTTGTCTGCGCCGCGGTCGCCGCCTGGAGCGGCTCGTTCTGGCTCGGGCTGGTCGCAAGCCTGGCGGCTGCCGCAGCCCTCGGGGCGCTGGTCGAGATTGTGGTGATACGCAGGCTCTATGACCGCGATCACCTCGACCAGGTGCTGGCGACCTTCGCCCTGGTGCTGATGTTTTCCGAGGGCGTGCGCTTCTTCTTTGGCTCCTTCCCGCTCTATCTCGATCCTCCGGCGTTTCTCGCCGGACCGGTGATCCTGCCCGGCGGTCTGCCCTATCCGGCCTATCGGCTCGCGATCATTCTTGCAGGCCTTGCAGTCGCAGCCGGGCTTGGTCTCTTGATCAGCCGCACACGGCTCGGCATGCAGATCCGCGCCGGCGAATCCGACCGCGAAATGATCGCCGCCCTCGGCGTCGATATCCGCTTTCTCTACACGGTCGTCTTCGCGCTGGGCGCGGCGCTGGCGGGCTTTGCCGGCGCGCTGGTCGGCGCCATACAGTCGGTGCAGATCGGCATGGGCGAGCCGGTTCTGATCCTCGCCTTCGTCGTCATCGTCATCGGCGGCATCGGCTCGATCCGTGGCGCGCTGGTGGCTGCCCTTATCGTCGGGCTGGTCGACACCATGGGCCGGTTCCTGCTGCCCACGCTTCTGTCGGGCGTCATGGAAGCCTCCGCGGCCCGCGGCGTCGGCTCGGCGATTGCCTCGATGCTGATCTATCTGCTGATGGCCGTCGTGCTGGTGTTCAAGCCGAAAGGGTTGTTTCCCCAAAATGCGTGACCTCATCACCGAACAACGCCTCAATATCGTGCTTGCACTGATCCTGCTCGGCGGGCCGCTGATCGCACATTTCGCCGATGAACCGTTCCTGGTGACGCTCGCCACCCGCGCCACCATCCTGGCGTTGGCCGGCGTCGGCCTCAACATCGCGCTCGGGCTTGGTGGCCTGGTCTCCTTCGGCCACGCCGCGTTCTTTGGCCTGGGCGGCTATGCGGTGGGCATTCTCGCCAGCCATCACCAGACCTACCAGCCGCTGATGACCTGGCCCTTCGTCATCAACGGCACCAACCAGATGTTGATTCTGTGGCTGGTGGCGGTGCTGGTCTCGGGCCTGGCGGCGCTGGTGATCGGCACACTCAGCCTCAGGACCTCGGGCGTCTATTTCATCATGATCACGCTCGCCTTCGCCCAAATGATCTACTATTTCGCCATCTCCTGGCCGGCCTATGGCGGCGAGGACGGCCTCTCGATCTATGTCCGCAGCGTCTTCCCCGGCATCAACACCCTCAAGCCGCTGCACTTCTTCCTGCTCTGCTACGGCGTGCTGATCGCAGTCCTGCTGGCGCAATGGCGCATGACCGGCGCGCGCTTCGGCATTGCCCTGCAGGCCGTCCGCCAGAACCAGGGCCGGGTCGCAGCCCTCGGGCTTTCGCCTTACCGGATCAAGCTCGCGGCCTTCGTCATCTCGGGCATGGTGACGGGACTTGCCGGCGCGCTCTATGCCGATCTCAACCGTTTTGTCAGCCCCTCGATGATGTCCTGGCACCTGTCGGGCGAGATCATGGTGTTCATCATTCTGGGCGGCGTCGCCCGGCTGTTCGGCCCGGTGGTCGGCGCCTGCCTGTTCGTGCTGTTCGAGCATGTGTTCGGCAGCTTCACCACTCACTGGCAGTTCTTCCTGGGCGCGGCGCTGCTGGGCGTGGTGCTGTTTGCCCGCGGCGGCTTCATCGGCCTGGTGGCGGGGAGGGCGCGCCATGAATGAACCGGTGCTTGAACTCACGGGCCTGACCAAGTCCTTCGGCGCGCTCAAGGTCACCGACGGTGTCGACCTCGATCTGCGCCCCGGCGAGATCCACGCCCTGATCGGCCCCAACGGCGCCGGCAAATCGAGCCTGATCAAGCTTGTCGCCGGCGAGCTTGCCGCCGATGCCGGAACGATCCGTTTTGATGGCTGCGACATCGACGGGTTCGACCAGATCGCCCGCGCGCGTCTTGGGCTGACCCGCACCTTCCAGGTGTCCTCGCTCGTTCCGGAATTCACCGCGCGCGGCAATGTCATGCTCTCGGCGCAAGCCCGCCACCGCTCGGTGTTCGGCTTCTTCCGCCAGGTGAGCGTCGACAGGCAGTTGACCGGGGAAGCCATGCAGGCGCTGGAGCGCGTGGGGCTCGCTGATCGCTCCGGCGTCCGGGTGAGCGAACTGTCCCACGGTGAAAAGCGCCTGCTGGAGATCGCCATGGCGCTCGCCATGCAGCCGCGCATCTTCCTGATGGACGAGCCGATGGCGGGCCTCGGCCAGGAAGGTTCAAGCCGTCTGATCGGCTTCCTCGACAAGCTGCGCGACGAAGCGCCGATCCTGCTGATCGAGCACGACATGGATGCCGTCTTCCAGCTGGCCGATCGCATCTCGGTGCTGGTCGCGGGCAGGATCATTGCCCGAGGCAAGGCCGCCGAGATCCGCGCCCATCCGGAAGTCCGCGCCGCCTATCTCGGGGAGGACGAGGCATGAGCCTGTTGCAAGTCAGCCGCCTCGAAGCCTTCTACGGTGCGTCGCAGGCGCTCTTCGGCGTCGATCTGGAAATCGCCCAGGGCGAACTGGTGGCGCTGATGGGCCGCAACGGCATGGGCAAGACCACCACCGTGCGCGCCATCACGCGCATGCTCAGGACCACACGCGGCGAGATCCGTTTTGACGGCCAGGATCTGTCGGTCCTGCCCTCGTTCCGCGCCGCCCGGCTCGGCATCGGGCTCGCGCCCGAAGGTCGGCGCTGTTTCGCGAGCCTGACGGTCGCGGAAAACCTGATGGCCTCGGCGCGCTCCGGACCCTGGACCCTGGAGAAGGCGACAGAGCTGTTCCCGCGTCTGGGCGAACGGCTGTCTCAGCCCGCCGCCACGCTCTCGGGCGGTGAACAGCAGATGCTGGCGATCGCCCGGGCGCTCATGACCAATCCCCGGCTGCTCATTCTCGACGAGGCGACCGAGGGGCTGGCGCCGGTGGTGCGGCACGAGATCTGGGCGGCGATTGCCCTTCTCAAGCAGCGCGGCCAATCGATCCTGGTGATCGACAAGGCGTTTTCGGAACTGCGCGCCGTGGCCGACCGCTGCGTCATCCTGGCCCGTGGCGAAAGCGTGTGGACCGGCACGCCGGCAGGTCTCACCCGCGAGATCGAGACCGAGTTTCTCGGGGTCTGACGCCCCCGGCGTCAGTGTGCCCCCTGTTCGCGCGGCAAGATCCCGACGCCGCTACTCCGCCGCTTCCCGTGACACGACAAGCATTGGCGGCCTCGGCCCGGCCTGGCCTTCGAGGTCGCTCAGGCGCTGGCGCAACGTGGCGATCTCCCCGGCATTCTCACTGAGCGCAGCGGTCATCGCCTCGGGTTCCATGGTTTCCGGCTCGTCCTCGCTGGGGCCGACGAAGCGGCCAAAGATCCGGCTCAGCAGCCGCGACAGATCATCCATGATGAGGAAGAACGACGGCACCACAACGAGGCTCAGCACGGTCGAGACGATGATGCCGCCGATCACCGCAATCGCCATCGGAGCGCGGAACGAGCCGCCTTCGCCCACGCCGAGCGCGCTTGGCAGCATGCCGGCGGACATGGCGATCGAGGTCATGACGATCGGCCGGGCGCGTTTCTGGCCGGCCTCGATCATGGCCTCGACGCGGTCGCGGCCCGAGCGGATCAGCTCGACGGCGAAATCGACCAGCAGGATGGCGTTCTTGGTGACGATCCCCATCAGCATCAGGATGCCGATCAGCACCGGCATCGACAGTGAGTTGTTGGTGAGAATCAGGCCCGCAGCCACGCCGCCGATAGCGAGCGGCAGCGAGAACAGGATCGTGAACGGCTGGATCACGTCCTTGAACAGCAGGATCAGCACGGTCAGAACCAGGAGAAGTCCCATCAGCATGGCGTTGAGGAAGCTGTCCATCAACTCGTTCTGCACTTCTGCATCGCCCGATTCCAGCACCTGCACGCCGGCGGGCAATTCGGTCGAGGCTACGATCTCGTTGAAGCGCTGCTTGGCGGTGTCGAGCGCCACGCCGATGGGAAGGCTCGCGCCGATTGTCGCCTGCCGCTCGCGGTTGAAGCGGTTGATGGTGGAGGGGCCTTGCGTGATGAAGACGTCGGCCACGGTCTTGAGCGGCACCACGGCGCCTTGCGCGGTCTGAACGCGCAGGTTTCCGATCCGGTCGATATCGGTCCGGTACACCGGATCGAGCTGCACCCGGATCGGGATCTGGCGGTTGTCGAGCGAGATCTTGGCGAGCGCGGCATCGACGTCGCCGATGGTGGCGACCCGCACGGTCTCGGCGATCTGCGCCGTGGTCACGCCAAGCCGCGCGGCCTCGTCGAGCCGGGGGCGGATCTGGACTTCGGGACGGGGCAGGGAGCCCGACACGCTGACGCTCGACAGCACCGTTTCGGCCTTGAGCTTCGGCTCGAGGATCGCCACCGCGCGGTCGATCGCCGCGTCATCATTGGAGATGACGTTGTAGCTCAAGTCGCGGTCGCCGCGGTCATTGAGCTTGTAGGCGCGGATATCGGGAATGGCGGTCAGCTTGTCGAAGATCTCGGTTTCGATTTCTCCCTGGGTACGAACCCGCCCGAGAACCTCCATCCGCGGCAGCGAATCGGAGACGAAGGGGACCGCGCCGACCAAACCGTTGACCACCTTCTTGACGATGGAGTGTTCGATCTTCTCGAGCATGACCGAGACCGAGGCGCGGCGGATGTCGAGTTCGCCCTTGGGCGAGGTGCCGCCCAGGATGAACACACTGTCGACGCCCTCGACGTCCTTGATGATCGCGTGCATCGCGCTCGTCGTTGCGTCGGTGTCGCTGAGCGTCGAGCCCGGCGGCAGTTCGACGCTGATCGAAACCCGCGAGACGTCCTCCGGCGGCAGGAACGAGCCCGGCACCTGGGCCATGAAATAGACCGCGACCACCAGCGATCCGATGGCCGCAAGCAATGTGGTGTAGCGCCAGCGCAGCGTCCTGGTGATGAACCAGGTATAGCCGCGCATGACCGGACCGCCGCCCTCGCTTTCCTCATGGGCGTCGCTGTCGCGCATCAGATAGGCAGCCATCATCGGTGTGATCAGCCGCGCGACCAGCAGAGAGAACATCACCGCCACCGCCACCGTCATGCCGAACTGGATGAAATACTGACCCGGAATGCCCGGCATGAACGAGACCGGCACGAACACGGCGATGATGGTGAAGGTGGTGGCGATCACCGCCAGCCCGATTTCGTCAGCCGCCTCGACCGCGGCCCGGTAGGGCGTCTTGCCCATGCGGATATGGCGCGAGATGTTTTCCACCTCGACGATCGCGTCATCGACCAGGATGCCCGTGGCCAGCGTGATGGCGAGCAGGCTCACCAGGTTGAGCGAGAAGCCGAGCAGGTCCATGACATAGAAGGTCGGGATCGCCGACAGCGGCAGGGCGATGGCGGCAATCAGGGTTGCGCGCCAGTTTCTCAGGAACAGGAAAACCACCAGAACCGCGAGCAGTGCGCCTTCGACAAGCGTGTGCAGGGCCGATCCATAATTGCCGTAGGTGTAAAACACGGTGTCGTCGACAGGAACCAGTTCCACGTTCGGATAGTCCGCCCGGATCTCTTCGAGCGCCTCGGTCACCACCTCCGACACGGATATTTCGCTGGCGCCCTTGGAGCGGAAAACCGCGAAGGCGACCACCTGGTCTCCGTTGAAGCGCCCGAAGGATCGCAGTTCCTCATAAGTGTCGTGGATGACCCCCAGGTCGCTCAGCCGGACAAAACGTCCGTTGGGGAGCGCGATGGTAGTCCTGGCCAGCGCCTCGACGTCCTCGGCGTTGCCGAGCGTCCGGATCGCCTGCTCGCGGCTGCCGATCTCGCCGCGACCGCCGCCGAGATCAGCGTTGGTTGCCCGCAGCTGCTGGTTCACATTGGCCGCCGTGATGCCGTAGGAATCAAGCCGGGCCGGATCGAGTTCTATGCGGATTTCCCTGTCGGCGCCGCCATAGCGGTCGACCTTGCCGACCCCGGGCTGGCCCTGCAACGCCCGCTTGATGGTGTCGTCGACAAACCAGGAGGCTTCCGCAAGCGTCATGTCGGGCGCATTGACCGCAAAGGTCATAATCGCCTGGCCTTCGACGTCGACGCGGGTGACGATCGGTTCTTCCACCGAGGCCGGCAGATCACCGCGCACCCGGTCGATGGCGTCCTTGACGTCCTGGACCGCCTGATCGGTCGGCACTTCCATGCGGAAGATCACGGTGGTGGTGGAGATGTTGTCGGCTACCGTGGAGGCGATGTCATCGACACCGGTGATGCCCGCAACCGCATCCTCGATTTCCTTGGTGATCTGCGCTTCCAGCTCCGAGGGAGCAGCACCCGATTGCACCACGGTGATGGCCACGATCGGTACGTCGATGTTCGGGAACCGGGTGATCGGCAGGGTGAAGAACGATTGAATGCCGACAATCGTCAAGAGCGCAAATCCAAGGATCGGCGCGATCGGATTGCGGATGGCCCAGGCGGAAAAGTTCATGACGAGTGCCTCACTCGGTGATTGCGGCGACCTGGCCGCTGTCGGTTTCTTCCACCGGTGTCACCCGGTCGCCGTTGCGCACGAAGGCGCCTGCCTTGGCGACGATCAGATCGCCTTCAGCCAGGCCCTCGGTGATTTCCACCCTGCCGCCTTCGCGAATGCCGGTCTTGACCGGGGTGCGCGTTGCCACGCCATCCTCGATTTTCAGCACGTCGGCGCCATCCGCTCCCATGTTGATCGAGGTCACCGGCGCGGTGATCGCCTGGCGTTGAGCCACCAGGATCTGGGCGTCGGCGAACATGCCGGCGCGCAAACCCGCGCCATCCTCGATCTCGATTCGGGCCAGCCCCAGCCGCGTCGTGGTGTTGAGCGTCGGCTCGATCCGCCGGATTTTCCCGGACACAGGCTCGGCCGCGCCGATCAGATGGATCTTCACGGACTGACCCTCGGCGATGCGGTGCATGTCGGCTTCCGCGATGTCGGCCCGCATTTCAAGCCGGCCATCCTTGATCATGGTGAACAGCGGACCGGAGGCCGCGCTGGCAATGGCGCCGACGCGGGCGCCGCGCGCCGTGATGACGCCGGAAACGGGCGCCTTGACTTCGGTGCGCGCCAGCCGCAGCTCGACATCCTCGATCTGGGCGTCAATCAGCGTGACATCGGCTTGGGCGACCTTGATTGATTCCTCGACCGAGCGGATCCGCGCCAGCGCCGCCGTCGCCTGCGCTTCGGCCTGGTCCGCCTGGACAGTAGAATAGGTGCCCTGGTCCGCCAGTTGCCTGGCGCGTTCAGCCGTCTTGACCGTTTCCTGTGTCGTGGACTGGACTTCGGCCAGCTGCGCGCCGAGCTGGGCGATGGCCGCGAGCGCCTTGGCCCGGTTGGCGTCAAGCTGGCTGCGCTGCAGGATCAGCTGATCGCTGGACAGGGTGGCGAGCACCGATCCCGCCTCGACCTGGTCGCCGATATCGGCCTCAAGGCTTTCGATAGCCAGCCCCTCGACCTGCGGCGCAACAAGCACTTCCTCAACCGCCATGATCATGCCGTTGGTGAGAACCCGGTCGGTAATGTCTGCCACGGAAGCCCGCACCGCGACAATAGCCGGCGGCTGGGCGCCGCGGGCCGGAGCGGTTTCAGCCTCCTGCGCGCTGGCGGGCACGGCGCCTGCGAGAACAAGCGGGGCCGTCATCAGGGGAACAGCAAGAGCAAGGGCGAGAAAAGGGCGCATTGTGGTACCGGTCATGCCTTGGGTGAAGCGGGAGGAGTGAAGATCGTGTCGTGCAGGGTCGAGAGCACAAGCTCGCCAACCGCTGCCGACTGTTCGGGACTGATGGAATCGCGGGCGCAGCATTTGCGCTGGGCAAAGCCGTGAACCAGCAGCATGATGAAATGGGCCCGTGTCGCGTAGATCTCGCGTGCCTGGGCACTGTCATCGCCATGAATGCGAATGAGTGCATTGACGATGTTCTTGCGCACGGTTTCTTCCATGTCGCGCATCAGCCCGGCGATCTCGGGCCCGCGGAACGAGGCGGCCTGGACTTCGCTCCACAGCGCGGCGTCCTCCAGTGGCAGGGTCTCGATCCTGAGCCTGAGAAGCTGCATGAACACCGCGCCGGGATCAGCCGACGCCTTGATTGCATCGAACAGACCTTCGATTTCCATCATGTCGCGCTTGACCAGCGCCGTGATGATGGCGTCCTTGGACGGGAAATAGCGGTAGAAGTTCCCCACGCTCATCTGCGTGGCCTGGGCCAGGTCCTGCATGGAGGCGCCGTCAAAGCCGTTCAGCGCAAAAACGGATTTCGCCTTGTCGAGGATTTCCGAAACACGTTGGCTGGCAATGTCGGCCGTGGCGGTGTCCATGGGACGCGTCCTTGAAAGAATCTATCGAAACAGGTTGGCACTGTTACGCAACCAGGGCGAAACCGGACTACCGGCTCTCGCCTTTCGCGCTGCAATATAGTGAATGAATATTCATTCATCAACCCTGGGCATTGTTTTTTTGCTGGCTGCCGCGTGTTCGGCGCATGCACAGCGACCCGCCGAAGCGCCCTGCAGGTTGAAGACGATGCTTCCATCGCGGTGATGCACGGGGGCGGGCAGGATTTCTTGTCGAACGCGCGCCGGCAGCCACCCCGGAGCCATGAGACCCGCCGCAGAAGGATCAGTGCAATTCGGTGAAGAACCGGAGGCGCTGGATGGCGCCTCCGGTCGAAAGGCCTATTCGGCGGCTTCGGCATACTCCGACATTGGCGGGCAGGAGCACACCAGGTGCCGGTCGCCATAGACATTGTCGACCCGGTTGACCGGGGCGAAATATTTGGCGTTGCGCATGGCGCCGGCCGGGAAGCAGGCGGCCTCGCGGTCGTAAGGCCGGTCCCAGGGCCCGACCAGGTCCTCGATCGTGTGCGGCGCGTTCTTGAGCGGGTTGTTGTCCCGGTCCATCTCGCCGTCCTCGATCGCCTGCGCCTCGGCGCGGATGGCAAGCATGGCCGCGCAGAACCGGTCGAGCTCGGCCTTGACCTCCGATTCCGTCGGCTCGATCATCAGCGTGCCCGCCACCGGCCAGCTCATGGTCGGCGCATGGAAGCCGCAATCGATCAATCGCTTGGCGACGTCGTCGACGGTGACGCCGGCGCTTTGCACCAGCGGCCGCGTGTCGAGGATGCATTCATGTGCCACCCGGCCCTTGGCCGAGGAGTAGAGCACGTCATAGGCGCCTTTCAATCGCTCGGCGATGTAGTTGGCGTTGAGGATCGCGATCTTCGTGGCCTGGGTCAGGCCCTCGCCGCCCATCATCAGGCAATAGGCCCAGGAGATCGGCAGGATCGAGGCCGAGCCGAAGGGCGCCGCCGAGACCGCGCCGGGCTTGCCGTCGGTCTGGCAGTGCCCGGGCAGGTAGGGCGTCAGGTGGGATTTAACCCCGATCGGCCCCATGCCCGGCCCGCCGCCGCCATGCGGGATGCAGAAGGTCTTGTGCAAATTGAGGTGGCTCACATCCGCGCCGATGTCGCCCGGCCGCGCCAGCCCCACCAGCGCATTGAGATTGGCGCCGTCGAGATAGACCTGCCCGCCATGCTGGTGGGTAATGGCGCAGACCTCTGCCGCCGTCTCCTCGAACACCCCGTGGGTCGAGGGATAGGTGATCATCGAGGCGGCGAGATTGTCCGCATGCAATACGGCCTTGGCCCGGAAATCGTCGAGATCGATGTCGCCGTTCTCGCGGGTGCCGACGGCGACAACCGTCATGCCCGCCATCTGCGCCGAGGCCGGATTGGTGCCATGCGCCGAGGTCGGGATCAGGCAGACATGGCGGTGCGCCTCCCCGTTCGCACGGTGATAGGCGCGGATGGTCATCAGCCCGGCATATTCGCCCTGCGCGCCCGAATTGGGCTGCATCGAGATCGCGTCATAGCCGGTGATCTGGCAGAGCTTGTCCGACAGATCGTCGATCATCTGCTTGTAGCCGAGCGCCTGGTCGGCTGGCGCAAACGGATGGATGTCGGCGAATTCCGGCCAGGTGATCGACAGCATTTCCGCCGTGGCGTTCAATTTCATCGTGCAGGAGCCAAGCGGGATCATGGTGCGGTCGAGCGCCAGGTCCTTGTCCGACAGCCGGCGGATGTAGCGCGTCATCTCGCTTTCGGCGCGGTTCATGTGGAAGATCGGATGCTCGAGAAAGCGCGACTGGCGCCCCATCGGATCCGGAATGATCGGGTCTGAAAGCATGTCGGCGAATTTGAGATCGCCGCCGAATGCGCGCCAGACAGCTTCCACGGTGTCCTTGCGCGACACCTCGTCGAGCGCGATGCCGATGCGGTCGTCGCCGATCTTGCGCAGATTGATGCCTTCGGCCCGCGCGGCTTCGAGAATCTCCGCCTGACGGCCTTCGGCAAACACGGTCACCGTGTCGAAGAAGATCGCCGGATCGATGATGTAATCGAGCTGCTTGAGGCCAGCTGCCAGCGTCGCGGCCCTGGTGTGGATGCGCCCGGCGATGGCTTTCAACCCCTCGGGGCCATGAAACACCGCATACATCGAGGCGATGACGGCGAGCAGCACCTGGGCGGTGCAGATGTTGGACGTGGCCTTCTCGCGGCGGATATGCTGCTCGCGGGTCTGCAGCGCCAGCCGGTAGGCCTGGTTGCCGCGGGCATCCACCGTGACGCCGACGAGCCGCCCCGGCATCGAGCGCTTGTAGGCGTCCTTGACCGCCATATAGGCCGCATGGGGCCCGCCATAGCCGACAGGCACGCCAAAGCGCTGCATCGAACCCACGGCGATGTCGGCGCCCATTTCGCCGGGCGATTTGAGCAACGTCAGCGACAGCGGATCGGCGGCGACGATGGCGATGGCGTTCTCGGCGTGCAGCTTGGTGATCACATCGGTGAAGTCGTGCACATGGCCGAAGGTGCCGGGATACTGGAAGATCGCCCCGAAAACTGTTTCGGGCTCAAGCTCGGTGAAGGGGTCGCCAATGATGACCTCCCAGCCAAGCGGCTCGGCGCGGGTGCGGATCACGTCGATGGTCTGCGGGTGGCAGTGTTGATCGACGAAGAACGCTGTTCGCTTGGATTTCGAAGCCCGCTCGGCCATCGCCATGGCCTCGGCCGCGGCGGTGGCTTCGTCAAGCAGCGAGGCATTGGCGATGTCGAGACCGGTGAGATCGGCGACGAGCGTCTGGAAGTTCAGCAGCGCTTCCAGCCGCCCCTGGCTGATTTCCGGCTGGTAGGGCGTGTAGGCCGTGTACCAGGCCGGGTTTTCGAGGATCGTGCGCTGGATCACCGGCGGCATGATGGTGCCGTGATAGCCCTGGCCGATCAGCGAGACCATGACCTGGTTCTTCCTGGCCGTTGCGCGCAGGTGATCCAGCACCTCGCGCTCGCTCATCGGATCGCCAAAGGCCAAGGCCACCTTCTGCCGGATCGAGCCGGGCACGGTCTCGTCGATCAGCGCATCGAGCGAGGACGCGCCCACCACCTTGAGCATGTCGGCGATCTCGGAGGGCGACGGGCCGATATGACGGCGGTTGGCGAAGTCGTAGGGATTGTAATCGCTCAGGGTGATGGTCATGGGATCTCAGCCAATCATCGCTTTGTAGGCGGGTTCGGTCATCAGTTCGTCGGCGCTGCTTGCGTCATCAAGCTTGATCTTGAAGAACCAGCCTTCGCCGGTGGGGTCGGAATTGACCAGCGACGGATCGTCGGCGATGGCCTGGTTGACCTCGATGATCTCGCCCGCGAGCGGGCAATAGACATCGGACGCCGCCTTGACCGACTCCACGGTCGCGGCCTCGCCGCCCTGGTCGAGCCTGGCGCCGACCTCGGGCAGTTCGACAAACACCAGGTCGCCCAGTTGCTCGGCGGCGTGCTCGGTGATGCCGACGGTGGCGACATCGCCTTCGATTCTCAGCCATTCATGGTCTTCGGTGAATTTGAGCATGGCAGTGTTCCTGTCTTGGCTTAGCGTTTGTAGGTGGAAGGGACGAAGGGGAGGGGCGCGACGGCCATTTCAAGCCGCTTGCCGCGCACATCGGCGTAGATTTTCGTGCCCGGGGAGGAAAGGCCTGACGGCACATAGCCCATGGCGACCGGCGCGCCGGCCGATGGGCCGAAACCACCCGAAGTGACCGCGCCGATGCTCTCGCCGCCGGTTTCGTCCGCAAACAGCGCGGCACCCGCCCTGACCGGCGCCTTGCCCGCGGGCTGCAGCCCGACGCGGGTGCGGGCGGCACCCTTTTCGAACTGGGCAAGGATCACGTCGGCTCCGGGAAAGCCGCCCTCGCGCGCGCCGCCGGTGCGCCGCACCTTCTGGATCGCCCATTTGAGATTGGCCTCCACCGGCGAGGTGGTCTCGTCGATGTCGTGGCCGTAGAGGCAGAGCCCCGCCTCGAGCCTGAGCGAATCCCGCGCGCCAAGCCCGATCGGGGCCAGCCGGTCGTCGGTGAGCAGCAACCGGGCGATGCGGTCGGTTTCTTCCGCCGGAAGCGAGATCTCGTAGCCGTCCTCGCCGGTGTAGCCCGAGCGCGAGACGACGGCCGGAACGCCGGCGATCTCGAGGTCGCGCACATCCATGAACATCATGTCCTCGGCATCGGGATCATAGGCAGACAGCACGCTCTCGGCCTCGGGCCCCTGCAGCGCGAGCAGGCCGCGCCCGAACTGCGCCTCGATCTCGCAGGTGTCCGACAAGGCCGCCTTGAGCCGGGCCAGGTCATCATGTTTGCAGGCGGCGTTGACCACCAGGTAAAGATGATCGCCCCGGTTGGCGACCATGAAATCGTCCTCAAGCCCGCCTGAAGCATTGGTGAACAGCCCGTAGCGCTGGCGGCCGGGCTTGAGATCGGCCACATCGACCGGCGTCAGGCTTTCGAGCGCGAGTGCCGCGTCGCGGACATCGCCGCTTTTGGCGCGGATCAGGATCTGGCCCATGTGCGAGACGTCGAACAGGCCGGCCTCGGTACGGGTGTGAAGGTGCTCCTTCATCACGCCCATGGGATACTGGATCGGCATGTCGTAGCCGGCAAAGCCCGCCATGCGCGCGCCGAGTTCAAGGTGAAGGGAATGTAGGGGCGTTTTCAGAAGGTCAGCTGTGGTGTCCACGCTGCAGTCTCCATTTCGGGTGCCGGGGTCAACCGCGCACGGGCCAATCGTCAAGCGTCAGACGCCTTCCATGGCCCCCTCTGTCCTTTTGCCTGAGATTGTTATCCCTTCGGCAGACGCGGAAAGCGCCATTCTCCAGAGTCCGTGATGTTCCGCTGGTCCTTTTGCCTGAGAGTTTCCGGGGCGGTTGCTCCTTCGGCACCGGATCGAACCGGTTTCTCCCAACGGGACGCATCTACCTAGGATGAATCGCGGTCTGTGCGCAAGTGGTGCGGCAGTCATTCCAACAGGAAATGGTGGGCCTGAAGCGACGATTCTCGCCCGATACGCCCCATGTTGATCAAGCCGCAATGTTGGACCACACTGCCTGCGATCACCCAGCCTGGAGAACGGTCAATATGGCAAACAAGGACTACGTGCTGCTGATGGCGCGCTACAACACCTGGCAGAACCAGAACCTGATCGCGGCCGCAAGCAGCCTCGACCAGGCCGCACGGCAGGCCGAGCGCGGCGCCTTCTTCGGCTCCATCGAGAAGACATTCTCCCACCTCCTGTGGGGCGACGGCATCTGGCTCAGCCGCTTCGAGGGCCGCGATCCGCCGGCAACCTACAAGATAGAGTCCACGGCGTTGATTGAAACCTGGGACCAGTACCAGCAGGACCGGGCGGCGCTTGACCGGCAGATCCTCGCTTGGGCGCACCGGGTTTCGCCCGACTGGTTCGAAGGCGAGCTGACCTGGCATTCAGGCATGAGCGGCCGCACCGCCTCCCGGCCCAAACAGATGGTGGCAGTCCAGCTCTTCAACCACCAGACCCACCACCGCGGCCAGATCCACGCCATGCTGACCGCCGCCGGCGCAAAACCGGATGCGACGGATTTGCAGGCGATGCCGGATGAGTTTTTGGAGATGTAGGGGGAGTGTACCTTCTGGGTTTCCGGTCCGCTCCTGTGCTGAAACGGGAGACGCTTCAAATCTGTCCGCCGTCGATATGACAACATGCCATCGGAACGGGTCGTCGCCTGTCACCGCCTGAGCAGGCCCAGCATCCGCTTCAGTTTCGGCGTGTAGGTTTTCACCTGGTTGCGGCCGGCTTTCTTGGCGTCGTAGAGCATGGCGTCGGCTCTGTTGTAGAGGTTGTCCGGGCCGGTCGCGTCGGCTGCCATGCACAGGCCCAGGCTGATGGTGATGCGGCCGCGATCCACCCCGCCATTGTGATCTATCAACGGGGTCGATTCGATCACCACCCGCAGGCGCTCGGCGGTAGTGCGGGCTTCTTCCACGCTGGTGTTGTCCAGGATGACCGCGAATTCCTCGCCGCCGGTGCGGGCGAGGAAGGTTTCGCTGCCGAGGGTCTTTGTCATCATGGCCGCGGTCGCGCTCAGCACGCGGTCACCGACCTGGTGGCCGTAGGTGTCGTTGAAGGCCTTGAAATGATCGATATCCGCGACCAGCAGCGCATGGGCCGTCGCCGTTTGCGGGCCGTCGTAGATGGCTGCCAGCCGCTTGTCGAAGGCACGGCGATTGGACAGCCGGGTGACCGGATCGATGCTCGACAGACGCTTGTATTCCTCAAGCTCGGACTTGAGGCGAGCCAGTTCGCTCGCGCGCTCGACCATCTGTTGAATGATGACCTTGCTCTTTTCCATCGTGTCGACGGTGGCGGATGAGAGAACCTTGTTCAGGTCGTCGAGGAAATCCAGGCTCACGGCGCCTTTTGCGGACATGCGCGCGGAGGTTTCTCCAAGCAGGTTCGAGTACTTTGCAAGCTTGGTCTGATCCTGCTTGAACATGCGGATCATTTTCAGCATTTCGTCAAAAACGCCCTCGAGCGACTGTTCGGTTGCGCTGACGTGGTGGTGATGAGGCAGGAACTTCCTGCCGATGGCATCAAGCTGCAACTGGGTCGGACGCCGCCCGAGCGCTGCGAATTCGCGGATCAGCGTCGCGTTCGAGCTGTTGAGGAATCGATAAACGAGTTCGTAATTGCGCGGCAGCGAGGCAATGCCCAGCTCTCGCATCCTCATTATCACCGTTTCTGCGGGATCGTGCGTCTCTGTGTTTTGCGAATGAACCACGATGCTGGCTGCCTGAGAGACGGTGTATGCTTCGGCTAAAACTAGATGAGATATATAAAGAATTCTCTAACCATACTCGAACAGGTTCTGGCGGCGGCCTGTCCGGGTCGAGGCGCACCCCTGCGCTCGATCCTGCCCCTGACAAGGTCATCTTGAACGTGCGACCGGGGGCGAGCTCTCGAGCGAAAGTCCCGACGTCATGATCGAAGGCGTCCGAGTTTCGGCCCGCAGGCCTCACCCCCCAGCCAACCGCCGCATCCGCAAATCCCTGACCTGCCCCACCACCAGCGCCACGACAAAGAACCCGGCCATCATCAGCACCATGGTCGGCGCCGGTTCGCTGTCGATGTGGTAGCTCGCGAAAATGCCGATCAGCGCCGAGAGCATCACCGAGCCGACGGCGACGGTGAGCATGCCGGCGAAGGTGCGGGCGACGAGGAAGGCGATGGCGCCGGGGGCGACCAGCAGCGCGATCGACAGGATGATGCCGACGGCTTTCAGGCTTGCGACGATCATCAGCGCGATGGCCGTCAGCAACCCGTAGTGCAGCCAGCCGGTGCGCAAGCCGATGGCGCGGGCATGCAGCCCGTCAAAGGCCTGGGCGACGAGATCGCGCCATTTGACGAGCAGGAACCCGCCGCAGAGCGCCGCGAGCGCCGCGGTCGCGGAAATGTCGGCCCAGCTCACGCCCAGCATGTCGCCGAACAGGATATGGTCGAGATGCAGGCTGGAGCGGACGCTGACATGAAGCACGATTCCGAGCCCGAACATGCCGGAAAACACGATCCCCATCACCGTGTCCTCCTTCACCCGGCTGTTGGCGTTGAGCCAGCCGGTCGCGACCGCGCAGAACAGGCCGGCGATGAAGGCGCCGATCACCAGCGGCAAGCCCGCGATGTAGGCGAGCACGATGCCCGGCAGCACCGCATGGCTCATGGCGTCGCCCAGGAGCGACCAGCCCTTGAGCACCATCAGCGAGCTCATCGCCGCCATCGGGATGGCGATCAGGAAGGTGATCAGGAACGCCTTCTGCATATAGGCGAAGCGGAACGGATCGATGAAGAAATCGAGCACGCCGTCCATCACGCAACCTCCGTCTCGGGGCTTGCATGGCGCACCCGGGCGCGCTGGGCGAGCAGCCCGTGCTTGGGTGCGAAAACGAAGGCCAGGAGGAACAGCGAGGTCTGCAGCAGGATCACCACGCCGCCCGTGGCGCCGTCGAGGAAGTAGCTCAGATACACGCCGACGAAGGAGGTGATCGAGCCGATGGCGACCGCAATGACGATCAGCCGCGGGAACCGGTCGGTCAGGAGATAGGCGGTGGCGCCGGGCGTTACCACCAGCGCGATCACCAGGAACGCGCCGACGGTCTGCATCGCCGCCACCGTGGAGGCGGCGAGCAGGGCGAAGAAGGTGACCTTGAGCGCCGTGGCGCGGATACCGATGGCGCGGGCGTGGCTCTCGTCGAAGAACACCAGCATCAGGTCTTTCCAGATCACCGTGAGCACGGTGAGGGTGACCACGCCGATGATGATCAACTGGGTGGAATCCGCCGGGGTGATAGCCAGCACATTGCCGAGCACGATGGTCTGGACATTGATCGGCGTGGGCGAGATCGACACCATGAACAGCCCCAGCGCGAAGAACGAGACAAAGATCATGCCTATGATCGCGTCCTCCCTGAGCCGGGTTCGCGCCTTAATAGTGAGCATGGCGGCCGCCGCGAGCCCGCCCGCCAGAAACGCGCCAGCCGCAAAGGGCAGGCCCAGCATGTAGGCGCCGGCGACGCCCGGCACGATCGAGTGTGAGAGCGCGTCGCCGATCAGCGACCAGCCCTTGAGCATGAGATAGCACGACAGAAAGGCGCAGATTGCCCCGGTCAGCGCGGAGACCCACATGGCATTGACCATGTATCCATAGGAAAACGGTTCCAGCAGAAGGCTCACGGGCGCTTGCCCTTCGAAGCCGGCTTGCCGGCGGGCTTGGCCTTGGCCGAAGTCTTGGCGGCGGGCTTGGACCCGGGCTTGGAATTGACCGCCTCTGCCTTGCGGGCCTTGCGCGCGGCTTCGCCGTAGATGACGAAGGGCCGCTCGTCGTCGGTGAGCACGGTCACCTGCCGTTTGTCGTCATCGTCATGCAGATCCTGTCCGCCCAAGGTAAAGTGCCTGAGCACGCCGCCGAAGGCCTTCTGCAGATTTTTTTGCGTGAAGACGTCGCCAGTCAGCCCCTCGGCCAGAACGCTGCGGTTGATCAGCACCGCCCGGTCGCAGAATTCCGGCACGCTGCCGAGATTGTGGGTCGAGACCAGCATCACCCGGCCTTCCGCGCGCAAATCCTTGAGCAGCTCGATGATCTGCCGTTCGGTGGTCACGTCCACGCCGGTGAAGGGCTCGTCGAGCAGGATGACCTGGCCTTCCTGGGCGAGCGCGCGAGCGAGGAACACGCGTTTCTTCTGCCCGCCCGACAATTCGCCGATCTGGCGCTTGCGAAATTCGCTCATGCCGACCCGGTCAAGCGCTTCGTTGACGGCAACCCGGTCCTGCGGCCGCGTCATCCTGAGAAAATTCATTCGGCCGTAGCGGCCCATCATCACCACGTCCTCGACCAGCACCGGGAAGGCCCAGTCGATCTCCTCGCTCTGCGGCACATAGGCCACCAGGTTCTGCCTGAGCGCGCCGGAGACGGAGAGCCCCATGATGCTGATCTCGCCGCTGGCCAAGGGCACGAAGCCCATCAGCGCCTTGAACAGGGTCGATTTGCCGGAGCCGTTGATGCCCACCAGCGCCGTGATCGAGCCTTTCGGCACCGTGAACGAGGCGCCGTCGAGCGCCCGGTTGCCGTTGCGGTAGATCACCGAGACATTGTCGACGGCAAGGCCGCCTGTGCCGGCGGCCTGAGTTGCAACGGGGGCGGCGAGGTTCATGGCTGGGCCGTCAATCCTGTGACGATGGTCTGCGACGTCACCTTGAGTAGATCAAGATAGGTAGGCACAGGCCCGTCCGGTGTCGAGAGCGAATCCACGTAAAGCACCCCGCCATAAGCGATGCCGGTTTCCCGCGCCACCTGTTCGGCAGGCTTGGGCGACACGGTGCTTTCGGAGAATATCACCGGAATGTTGTTCTCGTTGATCAGGTCGATGATGCGGCGCACCTGCTGCGGCGAGCCCTGGCTGTCGGCGTTGATTGCCCAGATCGAGGCTTCTTTCAGGCCAAAATCCCGTGCCAGGTAGGAAAACGCCGCTTCGCTTGTCACAAGCCAGCGCCTGTCTTCGGGCAGCGCCTCGATGGCCGCGCGGATCGGCGCGAAGGTGGCGGCGATCTCCGCCTTGTAGGCCTCGCCATTGGCGGCATAGGCGTCGGCATTGGCGGGATCGGTTTCCGACAGGGCGGTCACGATGTTGTCGATATAGATGTTGGCGTTGCCGGGCGACATCCAGCCATGCGGATTGGCGCGGCCTTGATACGCGTCCTCGGTGATCAGGATCGGTTCGACGCCATCGGACAGCGTATAGGCCTTCACATTGCCGAGGTTTTCCAGATAGCGCTCGAACCAGGTCTCGAGACCCATGCCGTTCCACAGCGCCACATCGGCGCCAAGCCCGCGCTTGATGTCGCCCGGCGTCGGCCGGAACATGTGGATCTCGGCGCCCTCCCTTGTGATCGACACCACCTCCGCATGCTCGCCCGCGACATTGCGGGCCATGTCGGCAAATACCGTGAACGAGGTCAGAACCTTGATCTGCGCCAGCACAGGCTGCGCCGCGCCAAGGCTCAGCGTGATGAAAAGTCCCAGAAGTGTGAGAAAACGCATGTTTGCTTCCTGCGAATGGTTTGCAAGTTCAATCTAGGCGCATTTCTGCCTGTGTCAATGCTTTTGCAAATCATTCGCAAATAGACTGGAAACCGACCATGGCCGGCCGGGGCGCAGCCGGTCGCGCCGCTGGCGGTCAGTGCCCATGCCGGATGTTCGATAGGACGGCGCTGATGGGGTGGATGCGCCGCTCAGGCGCTGCCGAGCCGGGCGTTGCGGTCGATCAGGTATTTGTCGAACAGCGGAAGGCTGGCGGCGCCCAGCGACCGGGCGAGGTGGCCCACCGTTCCGGGCAGGATTCCCGGGACCTCAAGACCCCGCAGGTCGTAAAGGCCGACTTCGGCCTGCGTCGCCGCGACGATCTTTGCCCGGACCTCGGTCGGCAGGCCGCCGTCGATGATCACATGTTCGAAATCGATGATCGAGACCGCAGAGACGATCGCTTGCGCCAGGCCGCGGGCGACGATGCCGATCCATTCATCGGCCAGCTCCTCGAAGCCTTCCCAGTGATCCGGGCTGTTCCAAAGCGGCGAGGGGTCCCGTCCGGCACTCTTGAGCATGCGCTCGAGCAGCATGATCGATGCCCGGTCGAGCAATTGCACGGGATTGCCTTCGGGCCCGGTGACCGGCAGCGGCCCAAGCGCGCCGGCATTGCCGGTGCGGCCCGAATGGACGCTGCCATTAAGCACCACGCCGCCTCCGACAAAGGTGCCGATATAAAGATAGAGAAAATCGCTCAGTCCCGGATGGGTGCCGAACACCAGTTCGGCGGCACAGGCCGCGGTGGCGTCGTTTTGCAGATAGACCGGCATGGCGCAGATCCGCGCCAGCTCCGCGCGGAGGTCGCAGCCGCGCCACTGATCCATCTCTTCGCGCGGCGCCCCGGCCTGTTCGGTCCAGTTCCACAGTTCGAACGGGGTGGCAATCCCAAGCCCGGCAACGCGATCACGCAGCGCGGCAGGCAGTTCTGCCAGCATCCCGGCGATACCGTCGCGGACGAACTCGATGATCAGCGGCGGCGTCGGCCAGGGGTAGCTCTTGCGCAGGGTGGCGCGGGGCTCGCCCAGAAAATTGATGAGGATCAGTTCGGCGCTGCGGCGGCCGACCTTGAGCCCGATGAAGAACGCCCCATCGGGATTGATCGACAGCGGAACCGAGGGCTGCCCCACCTTGCCGCGAATCGGCTCGCCCTTGACGATCAGGTCCTCGGCCTCGAGCTCGCGCATGATCACCGAGCCGGTCTGGGCCGAAAGCCCCGTCAGCCGGGCGATATCGGTCTTGGCCAGATTGCCGTGGGAATAGACAAGGCTGAGAACCAGGCGCTGGTTGTAGGCGCGCAGGCCGCTCTGGTTGGATCCCCTGAGCGGCTGGATCACCGAGCTAGGGCGGTCATCGCCAGCTTTCGCATTGTCCGCCACCTCTGTGTCCCCTCCCAGTGACCGTTTCCTTGCCGTCGTTCCTATCAAAACAATGACGGAAAGACACTCCCTGGTCAATTACTAAATAAGAATGATTTATTTATTGACAGGTGCGGCTAGTTCGTGTTGTTTTAGAAATGGCGCGGAGAACGGGAGTGAGGATTTTCGGCTCGCCGCGCCTGCAGACTGACCTGCAAGAGATATCCCGGGAGGATCAAATGAAGTCGATATCCACACTCAAGACCGCGTTGCTCGCAGCCGCCGCCTTTGGCGCCCTGGCAACCGCACCCGCCTATGCCGCCAGCCACGGCGCCGTTGGCGCCTGCCTGATCACCAAGACCGACACCAATCCTTTCTTCGTCAAGATGAAAGAAGGGGCTGAGGCCAAGGCCGCCGAACTCGGCGTCAATCTGAAGTCCTATGCCGGCAAGATCGACGGCGACCATGAAAGCCAGGTTGCCGCCATCGAAACCTGCATCGCCGATGGCGCCAAGGGTATTCTCATCACTGCATCCGACACCTCGTCGATCGTTTCCGCAGTCCAGCAGGCGCGCGATGCGGGCCTGCTCGTCATTGCGCTTGATACGCCGCTTGAGCCGATCGACGCCGCCGACGCCACCTTCGCCACCGACAATTTCCTGGCCGGCGAGCTGATCGGCAAATGGGCCGCCGCGACGCTGGGCGCCGAGGCCGCCAACGCCAGGATTGCGACACTCGACCTTGCGGTGAGCCAGCCATCCGTCGACGTTCTGCGCAACCAGGGCTTCCTGCAGGGCTTCGGTGTCGATCTTGCCGATCCGAACGTCATCGGCGACGAAACCGATCCGCGTCTGGTCGGCAGCGACGTGACCCAGGGCAATGAGGAAGGCGGCCGCCGGGCCATGGAAAACCTTCTGGCCAAGGACCCGACCATCAACGTCGTGCACACCATCAACGAACCGGCCGCTGCCGGCGCCTATGAGGCGCTCAAGGCGATCGGCCGCGAAGGCGACGTGCTGATCGTCTCCGTCGATGGCGGCTGCCCCGGCGTGGCCAATGTCAAGGATGGCGTCATCGGCGCCACCTCGCAGCAGTATCCACTGCTGATGGCCTCGCTCGGCATCGAAGCCATCGCCGCCTGGGCCAAGGATGGCACCAAGCCGGTGCCGACCGAAGGCAAGGATTTCTTCGACACCGGTGTGGCGCTTGTCACCGACAAGCCCGTCGACGGCGTCGAATCGATCTCGGTCGCCGAAGGCATGGACAAGTGCTGGGGTTGATTACCCGCTGCTACAGGTAAACAGTGATGGGGCGGCCTTGGAGCCGCCTCATTGCAAAGTGCCGCCAGACCGGGCTTGAATGACGCCCGCCCCCTGGCTGTTGATCCATGCCGTGTGACGTTGGGGAGGAACCATGTCCGATACGCAGGAATATGAGAAAGCCGCGACCGCCGGTCCGGCCTCTGTCGCGACCTTCGCGTCCCATGACAAGGGTGCGGTCAAGCGCCTGCAGCATGCCCTGCACCAGACGCCCTGGATGGTGCCTGCCATTGTCCTGGTCGGATCGATCCTGATCTTCGGACTGCTGCTGGGCCAGAAATTCTTCTCGCCTTTCGCGCTCACGCTGATTTTGCAGCAGGTCCAGATCGTCGGCATTCTGGGGGCTGCCCAGTCGCTGGTGATCCTGACGAAAGGCATCGACCTGTCGGTCGGCGCCATCATGGTGCTGTCCTCGGTGGTCATGGGACTGTTCTCCTTCCGCTACGGCCTGCCGACTGAACTCGCGGTGGCCGCCGGCATCGCCTGCGGAACCCTCTGCGGATTCATCAACGGCTTTCTGGTCGCGGTGATGAGATTGCCCCCCTTCATCGTCACGCTCGGCATGTGGCAGATCGTGCTTGCCACCAACTTCCTCTATTCCGCCAACGAGACCATTCGCGCCCAGGATATCGCCAATCAGGCGCCGCTTCTGCAGTTCTTCGGCAACAAGATCGCCTTCGGCGGCGCTGTCTTCACCTATGGCGCGATCTTCATGGTCGTCCTTGTCGTGTTCCTGGCCTATGTGCTCAAGCAGACGGCCTGGGGCCGGCATGTCTATGCGGTCGGCGACGATCCGGAGGCGGCCGAACTCGCAGGCGTCCAGGTCAAGCGCACGCTGATTTCGGTCTACATGCTGTCCGGCCTGATCTGCGCCTTTGCCGGCTGGGCCCTGATCGGCCGCATCGGCTCGGTCTCACCGACCTCCGGGCAGCTTGGCAACATCGAATCGATCACCGCCGTGGTGATTGGCGGCATCTCGCTGTTCGGCGGACGCGGCTCGATCATGGGCATGCTGTTCGGCGCGCTGATCGTCGGCGTGTTCTCGCTCGGCCTGAGACTGCTCGGCGCCGACGCGCAATGGACCTACCTGCTCATCGGCGTTCTCATCATCGCCGCCGTGAGCGTGGATCAATGGATCAGAAAGGTGTCAGTCTGATGGAACCCATTCTCAAGGGACGCAACCTCGTCAAGCGTTACGGCCGCGTCGTGGCGCTCGACAATTGCGATTTCGATCTTCACCACGGTGAAATCCTCGCCGTCATCGGCGACAATGGCGCGGGCAAGTCGACCCTGATCAAGGCCGTCTCCGGCGCAGTCACGCCGGACGAAGGCCAGATCTGGCTGGAGGGCAAGGAGATCAAATTCAACTCGCCGCTTGATGGCCGCCACGCCGGTATCGAGACGGTCTACCAGACGCTTGCCATGTCGCCGGCGCTGTCGATCACCGACAACATGTTCATGGGCCGTGAGCTGCGCAAGCCGGGCTTCCTGGGGTCGGTGCTGCGCCAGCTCGATCACAAGGCGATGGATGCGTTTGCCCGCGAGAAACTCAATGAGCTCGGGCTGTTGACCATCCAGAACATCAACCAGGCGGTCGAGACGCTCTCGGGCGGCCAGCGCCAGGGCGTCGCGGTGGCGCGCGCCGCTGCCTTCGGCTCCAAGGTGATCATTCTTGATGAACCGACTGCAGCGCTTGGCGTCAAGGAGAGCCGGCGGGTGCTCGAACTCATTCTCGACGTGCGCTCGCGCGGCATCCCGATCATCCTGATCTCGCACAACATGCCGCATGTGTTCGAAGTCGCCGACCGCATCCATATCCACCGGCTCGGCAAGCGGCTCTGCGTGATCAATCCGAAGGACTTCACCATGTCGGACGCGGTTGCCTTCATGACCGGGGCCAAGGAGCCGCCGCAAGAAGCCATGGCCGCCTGAACCCGGTGATGCATCTTCAGGATAGCGCCAAAAGGCTGGCGGACACGGCGATCGCCAGGGCAGGCGACAGCCACCGGTTCATTGTCGCGCTCACGGGCCCGCCGGGCGCCGGGAAGTCGACGCTGTCCGACGCTCTGGTGGCTGAATTCCTCTCCCGCGGGCAGGGGGCGGCGATCGTGCCGATGGACGGATTTCATCTCGACAATGCGGTGCTGGAAGCGCGCGGCACGCTAGCGCGCAAGGGCGCGCCTTTCACCTTTGATGCCGATGGCTATGCGGCGCTGCTCAGGCGTCTGCGCACCGAACCGGACCGCGACATCGCCGTTCCGGTGTTCGACCGCTGTCTGGATCTCGCACGCGCCGGCGGCCGGATGATCACGCCGGAACATCGGTTCCTGATAGCCGAAGGCAATTACCTGTTGCTCCCGGAAGCACCCTGGGCGCAGATGAAGGCGCTGTTCGACCTGACCGTGATGCTCACGGCCGATCGCGAGGAGCTGCGCAGGCGGCTGGTCGAGCGCTGGCTCGCCCACGGCCTCGATCCGGATGCGGCATTGGCGCGGGCCATGTCCAATGACATCCCGAACGCGGATCTCGTGCTGTCAGCGTCCTTGAAAGCAGATCTGGAAATCACCAGCGGCGTGTGAACCGGGCATCCATCCGGGTTTTTATATCCAGGCAACAAAAAACCCCGGCGCTTTCGCGCCGGGGCTTCATCAGTCAGTTGAACCGAAGACTATTCGATTTCAGCGTACTTGCCGTCGGACCAGCGGTAGAACACGTAGCCCGGAAGCGACACGTCGCCCTTGTCGTCGAAGCTCAGGTCGCCGAGAACGGTCTTGAAGTCGCCTGCATTGAGGGCTTCGCGAACGGCGTCATAGTCGGTCGAACCGGCGGCGGTGACAGCCTGTGCATAGGCCTGGATGGCCGCATAGGTGTAGAGCACGTAGCCTTCAGTGGTCTTGCCGGCGTCCTGCAGCGCCTTGACGACGGCAGCAGCGGTTTCCTGCTTGGTCGGATCCGGCGAGAAGGTCATCAGCGTGCCTTCGCCGGCATCGCCGGTGATGGCCCAGTATTCGTCGGTGACGAGCGCATCACCCGAAATCAGAACAGTGGACATGCCCTGTTCCTTCATCTGGCGCGCCATCAGGCCGGCTTCGGTGTGATAACCGCCGACATAAAGCACGTCGATGCCTTCCTGCTTCATCTTCGAAACGAGAGCGGAGTAATCCTTCTCGCCTGCGGTGTAGGCTTCGTACATGGCCGAAGTGCCGCCGAGAGCTTCAAACGAACCCTTGGTGGCGTCGGCAAGACCCTTGCCGTAGGCGGTCTTGTCGTGAACGAAGGCGATCTTCTTGTCCTTGAAGTTTTCCATCAGATAGGCAGCAGCGGTTTCGCCCTGCTGGTCGTCACGGCCGCAGACGCGGTAGACGCCGCCATCGGCGCCGCCCGGACGCTCATCGGTAAACGCCGGGTTGGTCGAGGCCGGCGAGATCTGGATGATGCCTTCGTCGGAATAGACCGCCGAAGCCGGGATCGAGGAGCCCGAGCAGAAGTGACCTGCCACGAACGCCACGCCGCTGCCGGCGAACTGGTTGGCAACGGCAACGGCCTGCTTCGGATCGCAGGCGTCATCGCCGATTTCAAGCTTCAGCATTTCACCATTGACGCCGCCAGCGGCGTTGATGTCGGCGACGGCCTGTTCGGCGCCGGTCTTCATCTGTTCCCCAAAGGATGCGTATTGGCCGGTCATCGGACCAGCGGTCGCAATAACGATTTCGGCTTGTGCCGAAGACATTGCGAAGCCAAGCGCGGCTCCGGCCAGTAGAATCTTCTTCATGTTAACTCCCAGTAGCACCTGTTCGTTTCCTGTCACCGGTGCCGCAGGCGCAGACAGTGTTCGGCGCCGGTGTGGGGGGCGTCATGCCCCGTGTGCAACCATCTAAGCCGATCTTTTCAAAGAAATACAGATCTTTTTAGACAGTGATCAAAACCGCTTGTCTGTGCGGTTAATTGCCTTTTTGCCGCCAGCCGAACGGTCCGGACCGCTCGAAGGCGAAACTGTACTGCTGCGCGATCTGGCCGGCGCGGGTAAACCGCATGCCCATGAAGGCGAAGATCAGGATGACGACGAAATCCACCAGGAAATAGTAGGGCGACAGCAGCGTGCCGCCAAACAGCGCGAAATGGATGAAGCGAACCGCGAAACACAGCAGCACCATGTACCAAGCCAGTTGAATCGGGGTTCTCCAGGTCTGGGCCACCGCCCGGCCGGTCATCCACGCGGTGCCGCCGCCAAGGATCATCGTGACAAAGATGAATTCAGCGATCGAGACTTCCCACAAGAGGCCTTGTTCCATGTCCTAGCTCCTTGTTGCGGCGGCGCCGATCATTCGACCAGCCAGGCCTGCCGCATCATTTCCGTTCAATACATGCCGCAAAAGGCATGCATCAGTGTGCGCCGCCTTCAAGATAGGCGGCGCGAACCTCGTCGCGCTTCAGCAGTTCGGCCCCGGTGCCCGACATGGTGATGTTGCCATTGACCATCACATAGCCCCGGTGCGCCAGCTTGAGCGCGTGGAACGCATTCTGCTCGACCAGGAACACGGTCAGCCCCTCATTGGCGTTGAGTTCCTTGATGATCTCGAAGATCTGCTTGACGATCAGCGGCGCGAGGCCCAGCGACGGCTCGTCGAGCAGCAGCAGCTTCGGCCGGCTCATCAGCGCGCGCGCGATCGCCAGCATCTGCTGCTCGCCGCCCGACAGCGTTCCGCCGCGTTGGCCCGCACGCTCCTTGAGCCGCGGGAACAGGTCGTAGACGCGTCTGAGATCCTCGTCGAAATGGTCGTCGGAAACCAGCTGCGCGCCCATCTGAAGATTTTCCAGAACGGTCATCCGGCCGAAGATGCGGCGACCTTCGGGGGACTGGGCAATGCCCATCCGGATGATTTCATGGGTCGGCATGCGGGTGATGTCCTGCCCGTCGAAAACGATCTCGCCGGCGCGGGCCCGCGGGCTGCCGCAGATCGTCATCATCAGGGTCGACTTGCCTGCGCCGTTGGCGCCGATGAGGGTAACAATTTCGCCCTTGTTGACATCGACATCGACGCCGCGCAGCGCGACGATCTTGCCGTAATAGGTTTCGACCCCGCGAATGGTCAGAAGGTGCTCGTCACCGCTCATGACTTGCCTCCTTTGTCGCTGTCCGGCTCGTGCTCTTCGGCTTCCCTGATTGCCTGATCGATGGTTTCCTCGACAGCTTCAACCTCATCCTCATCTACGCCGAGATAGGCCGAGATCACCTTCGGGTCATTTCTTACCGATTCGGCGCTGCCATCGGCGATCTTCTGGCCGTAATCAAGCACGACGACATGATCGGAAATCTGCATCACAACGCCCATGTCGTGTTCGATCAGCAGAATCGAGGTGTCATGGTCCTGGCGGATATATTGCAGCAGTTCGTTGAGCTCGGTGGATTCGCGCGGGTTGAGGCCGGCCGCGGGTTCATCGAGGCACAACAGATGCGGCCTGATACACATGGCCCGCGCGATCTCGAGCCGCCTTTGCGCGCCATAAGGTAGATCCGCTGCCGGATCGTCCGCGCGGTCGATAAGGCCGGTCTTTTCCAGCCAGTAAGCGGCAAAATCGATCGCCTCGGCGCGCGCCTTCCGGTAGCCCGGCAGATTGAAGATCCCGCCAATCGTCATCGAGGAGGCGATCATCAGCGGATTGTGTTGCGCGACCAGCAGGTTTTCGAGCGCCGTCATGCCCCCGAACAGACGGATGTTCTGGAAGGTGCGGGCCACCTTGGCGCGCTTGGAGATCTCGAAATCCGGCATGCGCTCGAGCAGGAACACCCGATCGTCGCCATCATCATCGTATTGCCGGCCCGTGCGGGTCAGCGCCTCGATTTTCTCGGCCTGGAAGCCCGCGCCGTGGCGCATGACGATGCGGCCTTCGGTGGGCTTGTAGAAGCCGGTGACGCAGTTGAACACGGTGGTCTTGCCGGCGCCGTTGGGTCCGATCAGCGCGGTGATGTCGCCGCGGCCGACATTGAAACTGAGATCATTGACGGCGACCAGCCCGCCGAAGCGCATGGTCAGATGCTCGACCGACAGCACCACATTGTGGTCCCAGTTGTGCGAGGAAGTGGTTTTCATTGCGGTTTCCATCAGTGGCCCTCACCTTGAGCGACCATGTCGGAGCTGATCTTCTTGCGTTCCTTGTAGACAGCCGACGGGTTGCGGCTGGAAATGATGCCGCGCGGCTTCCAGACCATGATGAGCACCATGGCAAGGCCAAAGATCAGCATGCGGTACTGGGTGGGTTCGAAATCCGGACCGAAGATTTCCTTGAGGAAGCCCAGGTTTCTCAGGATCTCGATGCCGCCGATCATCACCACCGAGGCGATGACGACACCCACTTGCGAGCCCAGTCCGCCCAGAACCACGATCGCAAGAATGATCGCCGATTCAAGGAAGGTGAAGCTTTCGGGTGAAATGAACCCCTGCCGCGTGGCGAAGAAGGATCCGGCGAAACCGGCAAACATCGCCCCGATCGAAAACGCTGTCAGCTTGGTGTTGGTGGTGTTGATGCCCAAGGACCGGCAGGCGATCTCGTCTTCGCGCAGCGCTTCCCAGGCCCGGCCGATCGGCAGCTTGCGCAGCCGCAGCGTGACAAAGTTGGTGATCAGCGCCAGCACGAGGATGATATAGTAGAGATAGATGAAGCGGTGGATCGTGTCGTAATCAAGTCCGAAGAAATCCGCAAATCCGCCGGTCCGGGAAAATTCCAGACCAAAGAAGCTCGGCTTCGGGATGCCGGAAATGCCGTCCGGGCCGCCGGTGAACTCGTACCAGTTGAGCAGCACCACGCGGATGATCTCGCCAAACGCCAGGGTGACGATGGCGAGGTAGTCGCCGCGCAGCCTGAGCACCGGATAGCCCAGGATGATCCCCCAGAAGGCAGCCAGAAGACCGGCCAGCGGCAGCGCCGTCCAGAAACCGATTTCAAAATACTGGGCCAGCAGCGCAAAGGAATAGGCGCCGACCGCATAGAAGGCAACGTAGCCAAGGTCGAGCAGCCCGGCGAGCCCGACCACGATATTGAGCCCCCAGCCGAGCATGACATAGGTCATGATCAGGATCGCCAGGTCGATGAACTGGCGGTCGCGGTTGGGAAACAGGGCCATCAGGATAAAGGGCAGGCACAGCGCCACGATCAGCAGGACCGGTCCCAGGAACCGGCCGACGACACTGGTCACGCCGCTGGGCACGGTGATCTTGATCCCGCTGGTGATCGGCTTGGCCGCCTTGAACACGAACAGGTTCAGAGCCAGCCGCACGCCGAAGGTGATTGCTATGGCGATCAACCACAGGCCCCAGCGGTAGGTCAGGTCGAGACCGCCCGTGCCGATGTCGGTCCTGAGCGCGAAAAAGAAGAAGCCAAGGACCGCGACGAGAAACGCTGCTATCGCCGCGTCCTTGACGGATTCGGCCATACGGGCCGTATTCTGAGCGGCGGTCATTAGACTTTCTCGACTTCAGGTTTACCGAGCAGACCGGACGGCATGAAGATCAGCACGATCACCAGGATGGAGAAGGCGGCGACGTCCTTGTACTCGACCGAGAAATAGCCCGACCAGAACACTTCGATCAGGCCGATCAGCAGGCCGCCGAGCATCGCGCCCGGAAGCGAGCCGATCCCGCCCAGCACCGCGGCGGTGAAGGCCTTCACGCCGGCCAGGAAGCCGATGTAGAAGTCGATCACGCCGTAGAGCAGCAGGAACATGAAGCCCGCCACGGCGGCAAGTGCTGCGCCCATGACGAAGGTGAGCGAGATGGTGCGGTCGACATTGACGCCGAGCAGCGCCGCCATCTTCTGGTCCTGTTCGCAGGCGCGCTGCGAGCGGCCAAGCGATGTCTTGGAAATCAGCAGCGAAAACCCGATCATCAGGGCCAGCGTGGTGGCGATGATGATCATCTGCATGTAGGAAAGCTGAACCGCAATGGTGCCGTTTTCGGTCACGCCTTCGATCAGCGTGACGCCGCCCTGGATCTGCGGCGGCAGCGGCTTGACGCGCGCGCCCTGCGTGATCTGGACGAAATTCTGCAGCACGATCGACATGCCGATTGCGGTGATCAGCGGCGCCAGCCGGAACGATCCACGCAATGGCCTGTAGGCCAGCCGCTCGACCGTCCACCCCCACGCGGAGGTGAACAGCATCGCCACCAGAAGCGTGATGAACAGGATCAGCGGCAGTGCGGAGATGCCTATGGCGACAAGCGCAAGGAAGGTGGCCAGCGCTATGAAGGAGCCGACCATGAAAATGTCGCCATGGGCGAAATTGATCATGCCGATAATGCCATAGACCATGGTGTAGCCGATGGCGATGAGCCCATAGATGGAGCCCAGAGTGAGCCCATTGATAAGCTGTTGAAGAAAATACTCCATGAGGCCGCTGTCCCTCTCGTCTTTTTATGGGGGGTGCTTTCATTGCACCCTCTTTCCCCTGCTTGAGTCTATAGCGCGTTTTTCAGAAGTGAAAACAAGAAAATTTGCAGCCGGGCCCGAATTCAGTTTTTCACTCGGCCCAGAGGAAGACTATTAGTGAAACATCCGGTTTGGCGTGCTCCACAACGCCGAAACCGGGAAAGTCACACATCTGCCTGTCCGGGGCGTTGGCCGGAAATCTGGGTGGGGCTAGGCAATCCGCTTGAGAAATCCGTCCGGGGCCACCGTGATGAGCAGCTTCTTGTCGATGCGGCTGTCGATTTCGAAGCTGGCATTGCTCTTGAGGAAAGCGTGAACCGCGGATTTCGGAGAGTTGCCGGGCCCCCATGGGCGATCGGCCGACAGACGCTCCGGCATGTCCTCGACAAGGGTGTCAAAGACAATGCAATAGCTGCCCGGCGTGACCAGCGGCGCATAGGCTTCGAGTTCAGCCAGCACATGATCGTGGGTATGATTGGAATCGAGGCACACCAGGATCCGCTTGTAGCCCGATGCGATATCCTTGACCTTTGAAATCGTCTCCGAGGTTATGCTCGAGCCCTCGATCATCTCGATGCGCGGGAACAGCGGATGCGCTTCGATCGCCTCGCGATTGTGCGAGCGGATGTCGATGTCGATGCCAAGCACCTTGCGTTTGGGCTTGCGCGGATCGAGCATTTCGCCCTGTTCGGTGGCGTCGCACAGGTCCAGAAGCGCAAGCAGCGAGGCCGAGTAGATCAGCGATCCACCATGGGCGATGCCGGTTTCGATGATCAGGTCCGGCCTGATCGACCAGACCAGTTCCTGCAAGGCCCAGGCGTCGTTGGGAAGCTGGATCGCCGGCCGTCCGAACCAGGAGAAATTATAGGTCCATTTGTAGGGCGTTGCTTCGCGGATCCAGACCCGCGACAGCGCCTGCAGATCGGCGTCGCCGGCCAGGCCATCGATGTTCTCTTCCACCTCGGCGCGGAATGCATCATGAGGGTTCATTCAAAAACTCCTTCCAGTCCCGCGTTCGGGACGTGATTGTTGCAAGCCCGCTCCGGCCGCAATTGGCCACCAGATCCAGGCCCGATACATATGGTGTAAATGCGCCATGCGATTGCGGGTAGGGCGTTCGTTGGTAGTCCATATACGAAACGCTGATGCCTTCCGCCTCAAATATCTGGTGATCGAGATAGTTCTTGGCACCGTGCCCGGTAATATAATCCGTGCCATTCACCGCCTTGACCAGCCCAAGCACGCGGGCGCTTCCGGATCCGCCAATGTTGAAATCGCGAGAATCCGTGAACCGGGTTGCGCCATCCAGTCCGAAATAGCGGCACAGTGCCAGCATGCTGCTCCGCGCCAGGTCCGCCAGAGTGTCGTGGTCGCCGCCAATCACGCTGGCGGCAAGTTCAAGCGCGTCTGCGGCATGGGGAGCGCCATCAAAACTTTGTTCCAGCAACGCCAGATGGCGGCCGCGCCAGGCTTCAGATGGCTGAAGCCGCACCTCATCGATTGTCTGGCCGAGGCGGTGATCGCGAAGCGGCACGGTCATCCAGCTCATGCCGCCTGGCAGCTTGACCTGAACCCTGTTGCTGAAACTTCCCTTGGAAAACTGGACGTCGTCGTAGTGGATAAACTCGTCGGCAAGGCGGATCTGCTCCAGCATGCCCACCCAGGGAAAATACATTGACTGGCTGATCACGACCCGTCGCATGGTCAATCGCCCCGAATCGAAGCAGAGGCTGAAAACTTCGGCACGGGGGCGCACTGGACAGAGTGCCAGGCCGACATGGATCGGGATGCAGCGTCTTTCATTCCATGCCTCCTGTTGGTTCTCGAATGCGTGCGTCGCTGTTCAGGTGCGCTAGTCGGCGAGCCGGCTTTGAAGCAGCCGCACCGGAAAAAGCATGCCGTCCAGGAGATTGTAGAACTCGGCGGCCGTCTGCGCGTTACCGATACCCATGTCGAAATTGAGATGTCCTTCGGCGTGCCCCATGAATTTCGGCACGTCAGGTCGATATTTGTAGGTCGGATTGAATTGCTTGAGCGCCTGGGCGCCGCGCCACTCCTTGATCGCGGCCGCATATCCGGCTTTTTTGGCTTCAAACCGGGTCCGGTCATTCTGGCTCTCGCAGTCTCCGGCGCAGGCTTTGATGAAGCCTTCTTCCCAGCCATTCAGCTCGATGCCGTAGCGCTGCTTGAACCATTCCATGGTGTGACCCACCGAAGCCGTGATTCCGAGTTCGATCGGAAACGGAAAATCTTCGGCTTCAAGCCCGCCTTCATTCTCCCCGCGAACAGTCTTGAGGCGTTCGAGACCGACATTCGGATCCCTCAGGCCGGCTGTGTTGGAGGCCTTGCAGGCCCCGAACACGGACAACGGCCGTTCCCAGTAGATGCACATGTCAGCCATCATGACGGTTTTGCAGATGCTGTCATAGTCGGCATTGGGGTGCTCGAAATAGCGGTTTGAAAAGGCATCGCGAATGCGGTCCAGAAGCTCCTTCTTGAGCGCGCCATGATAGATGCCGAACGGGCAGGCCGGCCGGTCCTTGGCGTCTACCCAGAAGAACATCTTTTTCATCAGCTCCTTCTTTTCCATGTGGATCAGATGGCTGCCTGTCGGGATCCGGGTGATTTCGCGATTGGGTCGGACTTCGGGCCAGACGAAATAGGAGCGGCCCCAGGTGAAGGCATCGGCGTTTGGAACCCGTTCGCTGGTCACACGCAGCGCTTCACACAGTTCCGGGTCGAGATAATCGTCGTCACCGATGATGCTGAGCCATTCGCCGCGGGCATGCTGCGGCATGCGTTCCCAGTTGTCCTGCATCGAGAGCGGCTTGGACTCTGGCGGCAGCAGACGCAGGCGGCTGTCGTTGCGTTCCGCGACGAATTCGGCCAGGGGAGCGGCGTCATCGGAATTGTCCGCGACCAGGATCTCGAAATCCTCCCGCTTTGAGGCCAGCATGTGACGCACCGCGTCCATCGCGTAGCTCTGGCGGTTGCGGGTGGGGATGCAAATGGTCAGCCGGGTCATCGTGCAAACACCCGGGCGCCGGAGGCGACGTGTTCGATCGGCATGATCAGGGCTTCGCCAAAGCGATAGAATTCCGCCGGTGTCCGGGCTGGCGGCACATCCTCGCGAATGTAGAGATAGTCCTTGAGCACACCGCAAAGCTCATTGTGCGAGCGGTTGCCCCAGAACACCGGGGGCTTGAAGCTCTCGCGCCACCGGCCTCCCTCCCAGGCGTCAAAACCACGTTCGAAATAGGCCTTCTTGAGCTCGTACTCTTCCTCGATGATGATGCCGCTCAATTCATCCATTGCGGCGCGAACGAAGTTCTCGGGAAAGTCGGTGAGGTCGATGCCGTAGGTGCGGCAGAACCAGTATGTGGTGGACGCCACTGACGCACAGATCGAGGCGCCGGGATCGCTGATCGGGAACGGAAACACCGGGTCGTCCATATCGATCTTGCCCTTGGACTCGGCCTTGAACGTATTGACCCGCTCAACCATGGTCTTGCGCGATTTGGTGCCGGCTGAGTTGGAAGCCTTGCAGGCGCCCAGAACCGAGAACGGCCGCTGGCAATGAACCAGCATCCTGGCTTCCCGGATGATCTTGCAACTGCTTTCGTAGTCGACCACCGGGTGCTCGAAATAGCGCCCGCCATATTTGCGCTTGATCCGCTCCATGACCGGCTTGCGAACCGCGCCATGATACAGGCCGAAGCCCACGGCCGGTCGCTTGGTGCCTTGCGACCAGCGGTACAGCCGGTCCTGCACAATGGATTTGACCGCCACATAGGTGTCGTGGGCGACCGGGACGACCGACAATGCCGGTTCCGGTCGATTGTCGGGCCAGTTGTAGCTCATGCGGGCCCAGCTTACCGAGTCGACTTCGGGGTAAAGCCGCTCGTAATATTTGAGCAGGAGCACAAGCTTGGGATCGATGTAGTCATCATCGCCGATGACGGAGAGCCACCGGCCCCTGGTCAGGCCGATAAGCCGCTCCCAATTGTCGACCATGGAAAGCACGGTGTCTGCGGGACCGACGAGGCGGAACCGGGGATCCTTGAACTCCTCGGAAAAGAAATCGGCCAGCACCGAGCCGTCATCGGAATTGTCGCCGACGATAACTTCGAAATCCGCGCCGTCGCTTTCGGCGAGTGCGCGGATCGTCTCGATGCAGTAGCTCTGCCTGTTGCGGGTGGGCAGGCAGATGGAAAGATGAATCATATGGTTTCTTCGCGTGAGGCCTTTGCCTGGTCACCCTGTCAGGCCAAGCTTGCCCCATGCTTGTCCCAAAGCATGGTTTTGTGCGGTGGACCTGTCGCGGTTTTGAAGACGGCGTGTCGCAGGAGGGGCTGGATTTCGCGGGTGAATCCTGATCGAGTGCGGCCAGTTTTGAGTTGCGTATCGAGGAGAGCCCCATGAAAATCACCGATGTCCGGACCTTCGTGGTCGCCAACCCGCCGCCGCAGATCGGCGGCCGCTATTTCCTCTTCGTCAAGCTGACGACCGATGGCGGTGTCGTGGGCTATGGCGAAGCCTATGATGCAGCCTTCGATCCGCACCTGACCGCAAAGCTGATGGAGGATGTGGCGGCGCGCTATCTGGTGGGCCGCGATCCGCACGACATCGAGAATTTCTTCCGGCTCTGCTACTCCTCGGGCTTCTCGCAGCGCCCGGACATGACCATGATGGCCTGCTGCTCGGCGCTCGAGATGGCCTGCTGGGACATCATCGGCAAGGAAGCGGGCCAGCCCATCCACAAGCTCTTGGGCGGCCGTGTGCATGAGGGCTTGCGCTCCTACACCTATCTCTACCCCGCCACCGGCAGCGTCGACCCGATTGCCACCGACAGCAAGGTCAATGTCTACAACGATCCCGATCTCGCCGCCGCCGCCGCGCTTGAAGCGGTGGGCCAGGGCTTCACCGCGGTCAAGTTCGATCCCGCAGGACCCTACCGCGTGCAGGGCGGGCATCAGCCGCTGCTGACCGACATCGATCTCTCGGCCCGCATGGTCCGCGCGGTGCGCGAGGCGGTCGGCACCCGCGCCGACATCCTGTTCGGCACCCACGGCCAGTTCACCGCTAGCGGCGCCATCCGCATGGCCCGCGCCATCGAGGCCGCGGATCCCCTGTGGTTCGAGGAGCCCGTGCCGCCCGACCAGATCGCCGCCATGGCCGAGGTCGCGCGCGGAACCTCGATTCCCGTTGCCACCGGCGAACGGCTGGTGACCAAGCATGAGTTTGCCCGCGTCATCGAGGCCCGGGCAGCTTCCATCCTGCAACCCAATCTCGGCCGATCCGGCGGGCTGCTCGAAACCAAGAAGATCGCCGGCATGGCCGAGGCCTTCGGCATCCAGATCGCGCCGCACTGCTATTGCGGACCGCTGGTCGCCGCCGCCAACATCCAGCTCGCAGCGACGCTCCCCAATTTCCTGGTGCTCGAATCGATCAAGACCTGGGACGGCTTCCACGCCGAGGTTCTGAAAAAGAAGATCCAGTGGGAAGACGGCTACGTCATTCCCTCGAGCGAGCCGGGGCTGGGCGTCGAGCTTGACGAGACGGTGTGCGAAGCCAATCCCTGGAGCGGCGAGAAACTGCACCTGGAGATGACCCGCGAGCCGATCCGCTTCTGATCAGGTCGGGACGATCTTCTTGTCCCACTCCGGATCGTCAAAACTCTGGATCTCGACGCGGTAGCCGTCGGGCGAGTGAAACAGGGACGAGTAGACGCCAAATTCTTCGCTGTGCTCCGGGCCGCTCACATAGGTGACGCCCTTGGCCTCGAGGAAGTCACGCCAGCCGTCGACATCGGGCGAGACAATGGTCAGCGTCACGCCGGCCGTGCCCCGGGGCCGGTCGGGCAGGTTGCACACGCCGATATAGCTGAGCGGCGTCAGCCGGTAGATGTGGCAGGCGCCCTGGTCGACCACGAAATCAAGCTCCATCGCCTCGCGGAAAAACCGCGAGCCGCGCGCGAGATCGTCGGTGTAGGTGAACACGATGGAATGGCTGATCGGCGGTCGGGTCATGCGGGGCTCCTGTCTCCGGGCGGCAACATTGCCCGCCGCAGCCTCGGTCTGGCAAGCCGGTTCGGCGGCCTCATTTGGGCTTTGCACAGGTGCGCGCTTGCGCCGGCTTGACCTCGGCACGGCTGTTCGGGCAAACCGGCGCGCAAGAGCAAGGGCGGATGCGCCCCAACCGCAAGGAACCCGCCATGACCCGTCCCGTGCTGATCGCCCCGTCCATCCTCTCGGCTGATTTCTCGCGTCTCGGCGATGACATCGAGGGCGTGGTGCGCGCCGGGGCCGACTGGATCCATCTCGACGTGATGGACGGCCATTTCGTCCCCAACATCACTTTCGGTCCCGGCATCATCAAGGCGGTGCGGCCGCGCACCACAGCGGTGTTCGATTGCCATCTGATGATCGAGCCCTGCGATCCCTATCTCGAGGCCTTCGCCGACGCCGGTTGCGACATCATCACCGTCCATGCCGAAGCCACCACCCATCTCGACCGCTCGCTGCAGGCGATCCGGGCGCTCGGCAAGAAGGCCGGCGTTTCGCTCAATCCCTCGACCCACGAGAGCGTGATCGAATACGTGCTCGACCGTCTCGACCTGATCCTTCTGATGACCGTCAACCCCGGCTTCGGCGGCCAGGCCTTCATCCCCTCGGTGGTGGACAAGGTGGCGCGGGTCAGGAAGATGATCGGCGACCGGCCGATCCACATCGAGATCGACGGCGGCGTCACGCCGGTGACCGCTCCGCTCGTGGCCGCCGCCGGCGCCGATGTGCTGGTCGCAGGCTCCGCGGTGTTCAAGGGCGCGGGCGAGGCCGATTGGGCCAGGAACATTTCGGAGATTCGTCAGGCGGCGCAGTCCGCCGCCTGAGCAGGCAGGTTCATCCTATGGAATGCCCCCGGTTCGGATGAACCAGGGGCTCTGTTATCGGGCGTTCCGCCGGGCTCACTCGTCGAGTTGTTCCGGCAGCGCGAGGTTCAGCACAATCGAGATCACGGCTGCAGGCAGCACGCCGCTGGTCAACAGGATCTGCGTGGTCCTGCCCAGATGCTGCAGCGCTTCGGGCACCAGTTGCAGGCCGAGGCTGATCGACAGCGCGGTGGCGAAGATCACCATGTTCCGCCGGTTCCAGTTGACGTCCGAAAGCATATTGACGCCCGCGGCGCAGACCATGCCAAACATGACGATGACGCCGCCGCCGAGCACATTGATCGGCACCGTATTGATGAGCGCGCCGATCTTTGGCACGAAACCGCAGATGATCAGGAACAGCGCCCCGATCGTCACCACATGGCGGCTCATCACCCCGGTCATGGCGATCAGACCGACATTCTGCGAAAATGAGGTGTTGGGCAGTCCGCCGAACACACCGGCAACCGCGGTGCCAAGCCCGTCGGCGAAGGTGGCTCCCTCGATTTCCTTGTCGGTCGCCTCGCGTCCGGCACCGCCCTTGGTGATGCCTGACGTGTCGCCGACGGTCTCGATGGCCGAGACGATGGCCATGAAGCACATGCCGATGATGATGGCCACGTTGAACTCGAAACCCCATTTGAACGGGATCGGAAGGGAGAAATAGCCGGCCCGCTCAAAGCTTGTGAAATTCACCTGGCCCATCATGAGCGCGACGACATAGCCGGCCAGAATGCCGATCAGCACTGCCGCGACCGCCGCGAAGCCGCGCGTGAAGAACTTGACCGCCAGGGTAACAGCGATCACCACCAGCGCCGGGACCCACATCGCCAGGCTGCCGAACTCCGGCTTGCCCATCAGCGGCACGCCGCCGGCGGCATACTGGACGCCGACCTTGACCAGCGCCAGTCCGATCATCAGCACGATCAGCCCGGTGACCAGTGGCGGCAGCGCATAGCGGATGCGGCCGACGACAAAACCCAGGCAGAAGTGGAACAGCCCGCCGATCATCACGCCGGTCATCAGGCCTGCAAGGCCCGCGGCCCCGAGCCCCGCCACCGCCGGGATCATGACGGGGACGAAGGCGAAGCTGGTGCCCTGCACGATCGGCAGCCGGGCGCCGACCGGACCCATGCCGATGGTCTGCAGCAGCGTTGCGATGCCCGCGAACAGCAGAGACATCTGGATCATGTAGGTCATGTCGGGAAAGCCGAGCGCGCCCTGATCCGATCCGAAGCCGATGCCGGCAGCACCGGCGACGATGATCGCAGGTGTCACATTGGAGACAAACATCGCCAGCACGTGCTGGATCCCCAGCGGAATCGCCTTGGCAAGCGGTGGCGTGTAGTTCGGATCCCGCAATTGTTCCGCAGTTCCAAGCGATGTGTCGGCCATGGCCGTGGTCCTTTTCCCTCAGGGGTGCTTGTCACACCGGTCCGCGGCCCCCCATTGCCGCGAACCGGCTGAACTGCCGGTTATTGTCGACCTGTCAGCGACCCGGGCTTCCCCGCCCTGTCCCTGATTCGGTCCATATCCCTGAAAGGCAAGACCTATGCCATTACCTCTGCTTTTTGCTTCTCAGGCGAGACGTCCGCTCAGTTTGATCCGGCTGATGCCTCCGTCAGGGAAAATATTGAGCCGCACATGGGTGACCGGGCCCAGATCGTTGAGATGAGCGGAGAGATCGTGGACATGATCGGCTTGCAGCTTCTGTTGTGCGATCAGGTCCGGCCAGAACATCGAGGCGGTGATGAGCGCGTCGCCCGCATCCGTTCCGAATTCGCTCATGTCAGCGGCCTGGATCGAGCAGCTGTCGGGAAAGTTGCCTTTGTAATAGGCAGTGTCGACGATCGCCGACGAGATGACGCCGCGGGCGCCGAGCGCGATGACGATCCATTCATTACCCGGAACGCGCCTGCGGCTGGTCTCCCAGCCGTCGCCCATGTTGAGCCCGCGGCCCGGCGCCAGCAACCGGTGATAGGCGCCGTAATGGGCGTCGGAGAAGCCGATGATGCGTCCGCCATTGAGCGAGGCCGAGAGTTCGATCTCGCCGTCGCCTACGCGCGAGCGGTCGAGGAAGGGCTGGCCGTAGACGCGAAGCCGCGCCACGCCGCCATCGGGATAGATGTGCAGGCGCACATGGGTGTAGATCTCCGAGGATTGCGAGGCCAGGTAATGATGCGCGCTCGGCCCCAGCGGCGATGTCGCCAGCACCTCGGTCCAGACGGTTGTGTCATCGGGATCGCCCGTCACATTGCAGGCCTCGATGCGGGCGGCAGGCGGGTAATTGCCGGTGAAATGCGAGGTGTCGACATCAAAGCCATCGATCCGGCCGGCGGTGGCAAGCCGGATGACCGCGAAATCATGGCCCAGAACCCGCTTGCGGCGGCTTTCCCAGCCGTCCATCCACTTGCCGTTGTCGTCATACTTGTCTTCGATGAAAACCGCCGGCTGGTCGGCGAGCATGCGCGCAAGCGGCGCGAAGAACTCGTCGGTGGCAAAGAGCCCCTTGGCGCCGAGCCCTGCGGAGGCGAGGTTGACGGCATTGCGTGCAAAACCCGGAAGCTGGGCCGGCATCTGTTCACTCATCATCTAACTCCTGGCATAATCGGACCGGACCAGACCGTCCGGAATTCAGATCATAGTATGGCAAGAAAATAAGTTCCGGTTTCAAATTTTTCCGGAAGATGTTGAAGCCGCCACCCGCTCTATCTCCGCCCTTGTCCCCTTGATCACATGATCGACGAAGAGTTTGACCTTCGGGTCCTGCAGCCGCTTGTGCGGATAAAGACAGGAGAATGGCTGCGGCGTTGGCGGCGTGGCGCTTGCGACCTCTACCAGCGTACCGGCATCGAGCTGTGTAGCGACGTCGTAGCGGGTCTTGTTGACGATGCCGCATCCGGCCAGCGCCCAGGCGGTCAGCACGTCGCCATCATCGCTTTCGAGCGAGCCTTCGGGATGAAAGCCGCGGATCTCGCCATCGACAAACAGGTTCCAGTAAAACTCGGTGGCGCCGGGATAGCGAAGCAGCAGGCATTTGTGCGCCTTGGCGATGATCTCGTCACCGGTCTCAGGCTTGCCGTGCTTCTTGATATAGCCGGGAGAAGCCACCAGCACGCGCTCGAATTCGTGGATTGCCCGGACCCGCATGTCCGAATCCGGCAGCGGCCCGAGCACGAAGGCCGCGTCGAGCCCCTCCTGGGCGATGTCGACCTTGCGGTCCGACAGTCTGAGCCGCACGCTGATGTCGGGATAGTCGAGCTTGAACCCCGGGATCAGCGGCGCCACCAGCTTTTTGCCCAGCGCCAGCGGAGCGGAGATGAACAAGGTGCCTTTGGGCTGCGCGGTGATCTCGGCAATCCCGCCTTCGACCTCGCGGATCGTATCGAGGATCTTGATCGCGCCCTTGTAGAACAGTTCGCCATGGGCCGTGGCGCGCAGGCTCCGCGTGGTGCGGTTGAACAACCGGACACCGAGGCTTTTTTCCAGATCCGAGATTCGGCTTGAGGAAACCGCGGCCGAAACCCTGAGGTCGCGCGCGGCCGCCGACATGCTGCCGAGTTCATACACGCGCACAAATGTCTTGAGCATGTCCACATAGGCCATGGTCCGTATCCCCCGATCAGACTTTTGCGTCAGTTGACTGCGCGAGGCACGGATTGTCCAGATAAATCAGAAAGCAAGGCGCATTGCCTTGTGGGGAGTGAAAATCAGGCTGTGAAAGCCTTGTCAGCCGTGGCGCTTCAAGCGCACCAGCGCCAGATCCAGCGCCGAGAGAAAGCGCGAGCGGTCCTGACGCGAAAACGGCGCTGGGCCTCCGACCTGCGCGCCGCCAGCCCTCAGATCGGCCATGATCGACCGTGTCGCCACCGCCATGCCGATCGAATCATGGGTGAAAGGCTTGCCGGTGTGGCTCATCACCGCGGCTGCTTCCGCCTTCAGGCAGCGTTCGGCGAGCAGGATGTCGGCGGTCACCACCACGGCGCGCCGCGTCACATAGTCGACGATGCGGTCGTCGGCGGCGTCGAAATTGCCGGGCACGATCTCGCGCTCGACCAGCGGATCGGCCTCGATCCGGAAGAAGCTGTTGGAGACAAAGGTGACGCGCACGCCATGGCGCAGCGCCACCTTGACGCATTCCTCCCGCACCGGGCAGGCGTCGGCGTCGACCAGCAGGCGAATGGGCAGGGTATCGGCAGGTTCCATGCCGCTGCTTTACCCGCTGTCACCCGGTTCGCCAAGACCGCCAGAGCTGTTCTGGTCTGACCTGTCAGGCTAAGGCCGGTTCGCCGGCGCGCGTGAGCATGCCGAACAGATCGCGCGGGTCGTCCGGATCGGCGATCATGTCGAGCTGGACGAAATGCCCGGTCTTGAGCGCCCGTTCATGCACATATTTGAGTGCCGAGAAATCCTCGATGGCAAAGCCGACGCCGTCGAACAGCGTGATCTGCGAGGCTGACGTGCGGCCCTCCGCCTCGCCTGTGATCACCTGCCACAGCTCCGTCACCGGATGGTCGGCCGACATCTGCTGGATCTCGCCCTCGATCCGCGTCTGCGGCGGATATTCGACGAAGATCTGCGACCTCAGCAGGATGTCCTTGTGCAGTTCGGTCTTGCCGGGGCAGTCGCCGCCGATGGCGTTGATGTGAATGCCGTCGCCGATCATATTGTCGGTCAGGATCGTGGCGAACTGCTTGTCGGCGGTGCAGGTGGTGACGATCTGTGCCCCCTCCATGGCTTCCTGCGAGGACCGGCAGGCCGTGACTTTAAGCCCCGATCCGGCCAGGTTGCGGGCGCATTTCGCGGTAGCGGCGGCGTCGATGTCGTAGAGCCGCACTTCCTCGATGCCCACGACCGCCTTGAATGCCATCGCCTGGAATTCCGACTGCGCGCCATTGCCGATCAGCGCCATCACCTTGGCACCCTTAGGTGCGAGATGCCGCGCCGCCATCGCCGAAGTCGCCGCAGTCCTGAGCGCCGTCAGCACGGTCATCTCCGAGAGCAGAACCGGATAACCCGACGACACGTTGGCCAGCAGCCCGAAGGCGGTGACCGTCTGCAGGCCCTGCTTGGTGTTGGTGGGATGGCCATTGACATATTTGAAGCCGTAGAACTCGCCATCCGAGGTCGGCATCAACTCGATCACCCCCGTCTCCGAATGGCAACCGAACCGAGGGGTCTTGTCGAACAATTGCCAGCGGGTGAAATCATGCTCGATCGCGTCGGCCAGTTCCTTGAGCACGGTTTCGACGCCGATGGAATGCACCAGCCGCATCATGTTTTCGACGCTGATGAACGGCACATAGGCGAGGTGGGAAGGCGGGGTCATGGGTAGTCTCCAGATGAAAGGGACGGACGTATGAGAATCAGGCGCCGCGGTTGACGCGGTCGAACACCTTGCGCCCCATCAGGCTTGCGGTGAGGTCGACCATCAGCCGCGCTGTGCGGCCGCGCTCGTCGAGAAACGGATTGAGCTCGACCAGGTCGAGGGAGCTCACAAGACCGGACTCATGCAGCATCTCCATCACCAGATGGGCTTCCCGGAACGTCGCGCCGCCGGGCACCGTGGTCCCGACCGCCGGCGCAATCGCGGGATCGAGAAAATCGACGTCGAGCGACACATGCAGAAGCCCGTTTGCCTCACGGACTGTGTCGAGAAAGCCCTTCAGCGGGGCCACGAAGCCGCGCTCGTCCAACTCGCGCATGTCCACCGGCGTGAGCCGGTGATCGCGCAGCGCCGCGCGCTCGTCCGGATCGACCGAGCGGATGCCGAACAGGCAGATCCGCTCCACCGGCACGGGCGCCGGAAACGGCGGGAAGGCGTCAAAGCCGCTGCAGCCGGCGATATAGGCGACGGGCGTGCCATGCAGATTGCCGGACCTGGTGGTCACCGGCGTGTGAAAATCGCTGTGCGCATCGAGCCAAAGCACGAATAGCGGCCGGCCCTGATCCGCCGCATGGGCCGCGACGCCTGCCACCGTGCCGAGCGACAGGCTGTGATCGCCCCCGAGGAAGATCGGGAATCCCGCGTCCATGGCGCCGCGGGCGGCCGCGGCAAGCGCATTGGTCCAGGCAACTGTCTCCGCCAGGTGATGCACCGCCGGATTTGGGCAGCGGGCCGCTTCGGCCGGCCTCGGCGTCACGTCGCCGCGATCGATGACGATGAAGCCGAGTTCCTCAAGCGTGGCGGCGAGGCCCGCCACCCGGTAGGACGCCGGCCCCATCAGGCAGCCCGGATTGGATTGTCCGCTGTCGACGGGTGCGCCGACCATGATGCAATGCTGGTTCATGATGTTCCCTCTTTTCCAACCCGTCGCAGAGGCGGCTGGCGGTTTGAAGGGGGAATTTTGCCGTTCAGCAGGCCAAAACAGCGCTTGTGTCAGTCCGTCTTGCCATTTTGGCAAATCGTCCCGGCGCAGAGGTCGCGCTTCCATTGCATTCTTTCAGACTGCGGTCCCAGAATTCGCTCTTTGCACAATTGAATTCCAGGTTTATGACCAATTCGAAAAGCCAATGCATCAGATCGGTAACACCTCATGTCTAATCTGGACGACATCGACATCCGCCTGATCGCCGAACTCAGGCGCGACGGCCGCGCCTCAATTTCCGACCTCGCCACCCGGCTGAAGCTGGCGCGCGCCACGGTGCGCAGCCGCATCGAACGGCTGATGGCCAGCGGCGAGATCGCCGGTTTCACGGTTCTCACCCGCGCCGATGTCTCGGCGGCGCCGGTGCGGGGACTGACGCTGATCGGCATCGAGGGTAGGGGGACCGAACGGATCATCGCCCTTCTGCAGGGAATGCCTGCCGTGCAGGTGGTGCATTCGACCAACGGCCGCTGGGACCTGATCGTCGAACTGGCGACCGATACGCTGCAGGAACTCGACGACACGCTGGTGCGCATTCGCAGGTTCGAGGGCATCACCTCAAGCGAGACCAACCTGTATCTTTCAACCCGGCGGCCGTTGAAGCGGCCTTGAGCCATACCCGGTCACAGGTTCCGACGCCTTCAGAGGCGCGCGACCCGATCATCAGGAAATCTTCCCCAGCAGGTGATGGTACCCGGAAGGGCAGGGGCTTGGTGCAGGATGGAACCGGAGCGCTTCTGCCGCGTTGAACAGGACAACCGGCACGATGTGGCGGTGGTTTCCGCTGCCTGTCATCAGGCTTGCTTTCGCGAAAGGATGAAACCCATGGTTCACCAGAACATCACCGACGTCATCAGCAAGATTGTCGAAGATCCGGAGCTCGCGAAGTCCGAGAAGATCAGCCAGCTTGAGAAATTGCGTCAGGACGCCCGCGCCGAAATGCGTGCGGCAAGCGAAAGCGCCATGGTCGATGACGTTGAAACCGGCGACGACCTCAAGCAGCTCGATCTGGCGCTGGAGAAGCTTGGATCGGATCCCGATTCCATTGAGGACAACAGCACCGCGACGCTTTGATCGGGTCAGGTGGAATGGGACCGACTGCGGTACCGCCTGCCTGTCAGCGGACTATGATCGTATCGATCCGTCCGTTGATCTGGGCGCCCTGCGGCAGGCCGCGGGCGAGAAACGGTTCGTAGCCGCGCTCCATCATCACCGCGATTGTCCGCTCGATGTCATAGTCGACACGATGAAGGCTCAGTTGCCTGTCATGCCAGATCGCATAGGCCGCGCGCGGATCCCCGTCGCGCGGCTGGCCCACCGAACCCGGATTGCAAAACAGCTTCTCCCCGAAGCTGTGAGAGATCTGCACATGGGTGTGGCCGACAAACAGCACGTTCACGTCGTCGGGGAAGATGGTGGCGTCCACTTCCCGCACATACTGGTCGAGCGGATCGTCCGGCCCGCCATGCACCATCAACACATCGCCGTCGCGGATCAGAGGCGCAGAGCGGCCGAGCCAGGCAATGCTCTGAGGCGACAGCCGGGTGCGGTGATCATCGATAATCCCGGCCACCACCTTAGACCGGGTGCAGTTTTCGCCTGTGGTGATGTAGCTGTCGTGATTGCCCAGGATATTGACAACGCCATTCTCCATCAGCAACCGGCAGCATTCCTCCGGCTCCGCATTGTAGCCCACGACATCGCCCAGGCAGATGAACCGGTCGCATCCGCGCGCGCGCGCATCCGCCAGCACCGCTTCAAGCGCCGCCAGGTTGGCGTGAATGTCAGACAGGATCGCCAGCACCCTAGGAATGCTCCCCGATGAAATCCTCATTGTAGCGATGCGCAAAGCCATGCCGGATCACTGGCTGGTCCGGCATCCTGCCTTCGATGAGATGATCGATGCACATCTCGGCCTCGACAAAGCCGAACGCCGCGCGAAGCGAACAGCTGCTGGAGAACCGAGGGTTGATCTCAAGCAGATACGGCGTGTCCCCCTCGATCCGGAACTGCAGATTTGTCGGACCAACGGGTTGAAACCGGTGTGCGATGCGGCCGGTCAATTCGGCGATCACCGGATGATCCAGGACCTCGGCCTCGCCGGTATGGCCGGAGCGCGTCAGCCTGCGGCGCATGATGATCGGGCCCACATAGGCGCCATCGCCCAATCCGTAGATGCCGACCGTGTATTCATCCGCGTCCGCCCCGACAATCGTCTGGATCAGCCAGTTGTCGCCGTTGCGCCGGGTCCAGTAGGCAAAATCCTCCGCATCGCTCAGCCGCACGATCCCGGCCGATCCCTCGCCGCGTCGTGGCTTGAGCAAAAGCGGCGCAGGCCCCAGCCCGGAGAGGGCCGCTTCCCAGCTTTCGGGACGCGCCGACGGGATGACGGGAAATCCGGCAGCGCCATAGGCGGCCTGAAAATCGTACTTGTCGGCGCAAAGCGAAATCAGGGTCTCGCTGTTCAGCGCGATCTTAACACCCATGTCGCGGAACGCGGCCCGGTTGCCATTGAAGAAATCCATGTCGACACTGAGGCCCGGCAGGATCAGTTCGACGCCATGCTGTTCCACCAGCTCGCGCCAGAAATCGAGATAGGCCGGGGAGGTTTCGTCAACCGCGGGCTTCTGCTCCACGGCATCGCAAAATGTCCGGGAAAACGGCGTGATCCTGCGGTCGACGCCGACAATCCGCGCCCTGCCGCCCGGATGCAGCGAGCGCGCAATGCCCTGGCCGATCAGCGCGCCGACGCCGGTGACCGCGACGGTGGTTTGCTTTTCAGCCACCGGCTGCCTCGAGTTCGAACAGCAGCGCCACGCAGAGATCGGGGAAATCGACGCCGACCTTCAGCATCGCCTGCAGATTGGCTTCCATGTCGTCAAGCGTCTTGAGCACGCCCAGGGGCAGCGGTTTGAGATAGATGCCCTCTTCCAGCGTGGTGCGGTATCCCGCGGCTTCGACATCGGCGCGCAGGGTGTCGCGGCAGTAGTTGCGCTTGTGGCCGAGCAGATGATCTGTGGCGTTGAGATCGTAGATGTCGCCGATCATGCCCATCTCCAGGCCGAGCCGCCGGTTGAGCGACTTGGCGTTCGGCACGGCCACAAAGATCCGGCCGCCGGGCGCGAGAAAGGAGCGGTAGCGTTCCAGGATGGCTCGGGGATCCTCGACATGCTCGAGCACGAAGCCCATGACGATCACATCGAAGCGCCGGTCCGGCGTGTAGGTCTCGAAATAGTCCTGGACCAGCCGGCCCTTGTACCAGGGGTTCTTCGAGCGGAAATGGTCGATCACCCGTTGCGATCCCTCAACCACTTCATGGTGATCGGTCATCCGGGCGAAATAGGGCACAGTGTAGCCATGGCCGAGGCCCAGTTCGAGCAGCGCGCCGACATGCCCGACCCGGTCGCCGATCCGTTTCGGATACCAGTTCATGATCAGGTCGTTTTCGATCTCGACGGAAGGATCGGCCAGATACTTGTCGGCGACAGCGTCCAGGTTTTCCATTGGCAGTTCCTCGGCAATGGCCTCAATCGAGAAAGAAGAAGGGGATGTTGCGTGACTGCAGGCTCTCGACCGAGGCGAGGATGCGGCGCGCATGCAGCGGATTGAGGCCGGCAAAGATCGCGGCGAGATCGCCCGGCGCATCATCTGGCTTGCGGATCTCCAGCCCGTTCAGCTTCGTGCCATGCAGGAACCGGTTCTGGTCGACAAAACAGGCAACGCGGTCGGGATGCGACAGGCAGGAGAGGATGAAATTGCCGTAGATCCCGGCGCCGTAGATCGCAACCCGTGCGTCTGCATCAAGGCCGCGTTCCTGCTCCGCGATCCGCTCGCGCGCGGTTGACCAGAACGCGGCAAGCTGCTCGACAGCGGCTTTCGATCCGGGGATCGCCTCGGCCGTGCGGGTTTCCGGATCGGCGGCTTTGCAGGTGACCACGAAAGCTGACGCATGCGCTGTCTCGTCGATCGTGATGTCGCTGAAACCCGCTGCCTCGAGCATCATTGTCAGCGAGCGGCGGCTGAAATGGTTGACATGGTCGGCGACGATGAAATCGGCCCAGTTGGCGTAAAGATTGGGAACGATGAAATAGAAGGTCCCGCCGGGGCGCAGCAGCGTCCTGATCTCGGCCAGCACTTCTCCCAGATGCGGGATGTGTTCGAGCGCATAGAACGACAGCACGGCGTCGAGCGTTCCCGCCCAGGCCGGGTCGGGCCGGTGCGACGCCCATCTTGCCGGCTTCGGAAAGTTCTTCCAGTAGGACTGATACTTGTCGGTCACGTCGAACAGATAAGGTTCGACGTTGGGGCTCGCCTCGACAATCCGGCGCAGCGTTGCGCCCTTGGCTGAGCCATAGTCGAGTATCTTCGGGTGTCCGGTGAGGTCGAGCTTGTTCAGCGCGACCGCGGCCTGATGCTCGGAGCGGTAGATTTCCTTGCCGTCCCGGATTTCGTAAAGCTGGTCATCCTCGACGCCAGCTTCGTTGATCGAGTATTCCTCGGCGTAAAACCGTTCGAGATCCGGCAGTTCCTCGGTCTGGACATGATCGCAGATCCGGCAATGGAAAATCCGGGTCTGCCCTGGAACGAACTTGTTCATGGTGGTCAGCGAACTCCGCTCGCCACCGCGGTAAACCGGCGATCCAAGGTCACTGGAGCAGACGTTGCAGCTGGTCATGATCAGGTTTCGCTCACGAAATTGTCCGGAAAGAGCTCCTCGACCTGGGTGCCCGTGGTGATCGACGCCTTCCAGCCGATCTTCATGCCGACCGGATCCTTGAAATTGAAGAACCGGCTCTGGATCGACCATCTCGACCTTGTGGAGCGGTTTTCTCCGGAGGCGTGTATGGTCAGGAAATCCATGATCAACAGATCACCCGGCTCGGTCAGCGGTGCGATCTGCTCATAATTGGAGACGACTGCCGCCTCGTCATGAATGCCGATCTGGTAGGCCCCGGCCTTGTCGGCGTATGTCGTGCCTCTCGAGTAGACGCAAAGTCCGTCCTTGTGCGACTTCGGCAGGATGATCACCGCCCCCATATCGTCGCGAACCGGTACGAGAGGCGTCCAGAAGACGATGCCATCCATGCTCTGCGGCTGAAACAGGAACTCCTGATGCCAGTGCGAGCGGAACTTGTCCTCGTTCGGATTGTCGATGCGGATGCCGTAGGAGGCGGCCCCGATCCCGGCGTGATCCGTGCCGCGCAGCATCCGGAACAGCTCTTCCGACTTTTCGCTTGAAATCAGCCGCAGGAAAGACGGGATCTGCTTGGTGAGATCGTAGACCTCGGCGGCGTAGCGGCGGTCGGCTTCGAGCAGCCTGTAATAGTCCCGATCGAAAGTGTCCGGATCGAAGGCCTGCCGTTCGAGCGCTACCCCATGTCTTTTGGCAACCAGCCCGATGATTTCATAGACATCGTGCTGGATCGGCTTGATGTCCTTTTCAAAGTCGAAAAAGCCCTTGAGCAGAAGGTAGCCTTCGGATTGGAAAAAACTGCGATCGTCTGGACTGATCATTATCTCGAACCACTTGTTGCCGATGGGCGATCCGGACCCGGTTAATCCGCTTCCATGCACGGCTGCCCGCGCCTTGGATGGATCAGGCGGTTTCTGGCCCGAATCAACTCAGATCCAAAGTATCTGTATCTTATGTGGCAGCGGGAGAACAATCGGATGCGGCCAATTGGCCGCAGATCAGAAGGCGATGTCGAACCGGCGCATCACGCCGAAGGACAGGCTGAACTGGTCCTTCGAGCCCTGCGCCGTGATCGGTGATTTGGCGGCGTCGCCCGTCAGCCGCGACCATCCGGCCCCGGCCTCGACGGCCCAGTGCTCATCCATCTGGTAGCGCACCCCGGCTTCCAGGCCGGCGCTGACCAGCCCGCCGCCGGCGGTGGTCGCAGGATAGAGCGCGGAAGCTTCCGCCGCGCTGACGCCGAAATAGGTGTTGGTGAACTTGGAATCGGCGAAGTCCAGCCGCGGGCCGCCATGGAAAGTCCACTGGTCTCCGGCCCTGACGATGACATCCGCGCCAAGCTCGCCGCGAAAGCCGTCATGACCGCCAAAGCCGCGCCGCAACTCGCCCATGACGCGGAAGTGTTCGGTCTGGAATTTGGCCGCCACCCCAAGCTCGACTGCGGTGTCGATGGTGTTCAGCCCGATCAGTTCCGGGGAGTCCTTGACCGAGCGTTTGGAAATCACGTCGATCGCCGGGCTTAGCGAAAACCCCTCCTCGCTGCCGCCGCCCAGGGTGAAGCCGTTCGGCAGCGTCAGCCGTTTCATCCGGAACAGGGGCACCGGAGACAGGATGAGATCGCTCGATCCGAAATAGCTGGGCGTGACCTTTCCGCCCACCCCCAACTCGAAAACGATGCCCGGCTGCGCGGGTGTCGAACCCTGGTCTTGGGCGCGCACTGCTCCGCTTGCGCAAACCGCGATGGTGGTGGCGAGGACGGTGATGGAGGTGTTTCTCGAAATGGTCATGCTCGTTCCTGGGGCGGTCCTGCATAGGTTCCTGGCAAGGATCCATGCGGGGATCGTGACGTGGTGATGCAAGTGGCGGTTTGGGTGGATCATAATCGGGGAAAGTTAACAAGGTGAAGCTGGGGATAAAGCCCTTGCCGATTTGATCGACGCTGGCGGCAAAGCGGCTCCGTCTCCAATCCGCCGAACGCTCGCGACGCGCAACGCGGGGTGGAGTCCGCCAGGACCATTCGGAGCGGATCAAAGAATAGGTTAGTACAGTCAGGGATTTACTTGCAGGAAAGGCTGGCTGGCGGTGACCCGCACCCCAATCTGGCTTTGGCCGCCTGATGAAGCTTTCCTTGCAGAAGAAAAGTATTCATCAATAGATTCATGAACTAAGGACAAAAAATGTCAGTCAAAAATCGATTTTCTGTAAATCGTAAAGACAAAATAAAGCGAAAATACCCCTTAAAAATGAGGGAAAATGCGATAGTTAAGGGGTAAAGGCTTAAGGGTCAGCATCGTGCCTCATCTCGTGTGATGAATAAATCACATATATTGAAATCTTTTAGAATCGGGTCGCAACTTTTTGGGGCATGTGCTGCAGATTGTCGGGACCCGGGTTGAATTTGACCCCAAGATGTGATCCATCATTTTCTTGGCAGGGAACAACAAATACTTGCTTTGGGCAGTCGGTTGACTCCGGGGGAAACGGGTGTTTCATTTTCGAAACAGGTTGGCTTGCTCATCTTGCCTGACGGCGGGTTTTGCCACGGTCACAGCCGGATTGGCTTCCGCCGCGGATGGCCGGGACCCCTGGAAAAATCTCCGCATCGACAGCGAGCCCGCCAGGCAGCCGCAGGCGGCGCGCATATCCAGGCCATTGAAAGCAACCACGCTGGAGACGAAAGAGGCCAGCTACGCGGTTGATCAACAGGATCTCGACCACAATCTCAAGGTGCTTCTCGACCGGACCTATGGCGCCAGCGGTCCGGGCACTGAGAGCCGCAAGTTCATTCCCGGCATAGACGGGCTGGCTGGCGGCAAGAAATGGCGGCCCCATGTCGAGTTTACGGCTGCGCCCGGCGGCAGCCGCACCCTGGGTCAGGTCAATCTGTTTGCGCCCCTGGCGCAGGACAGCGACTCGCTGCTGTTTACCGATCTGCGCGCATCTGCCTGGACCGATGATGTGCAGGAAGGAAATTTCGGGCTTGGCTATCGCCAGATTGTACCGGGAGGTTTTTTTGGCACGGACGCGATTTTCGGCATTTACGGTTTCTTCGATGCCCGCCGCTCGGCCTACGACAACATGTTCTACCAGGGCACTCTCGGCGCCGAAGTCATCACTGAAAACTTCGAGTTTCGCGCCAATGCCTATCTGCCCGGCGGAAACCAGTACACGGTCGGCACGGTAGGCGGCGGCATCACCTTGAACGGCAGGAATTTTGTCTATTCCGGCAACAATCTGGTTGAAAGGGCCTTGCCGGGCTTTGATGTCGAGGCCGGCGTCAAGCTGGATTTTTCCGAAGCCGCCATCAGGCTCAATGCCGGCTATTTCCGGTTTGAACGAGGCAGCACGCTGGTGGAGGGACCGCGCTTCCGCGCGGAGGTCGAGATTGACGATCCCTTCGGCCTGAACGGCGCCAAACTCAGCATCGGCGGCGAAATTCGCACCGACAAGGTGCGCGGTACCGAGGCCAGCGGCCTTGTCCGCTTGCGGATGCCGATCGGCGGCGCCAGCGAAATGGTCGAGGCCGAGCGGCAATTGAGTGGTCTTGACCGGCTGATGACGCGGCGGGTCTACCGGGACGACGACATCGTCACGCCTTTGGTGGCGCAGACCAATCTCAGGGCCGGAGATCTGGTCAGGGACGCCGTCTCCGGCGAAAGCCTGCAGGCGTTCTATGTCGCCAATACGGCGCAGGGGGCTGCGGATTGCTCCAGTGTCGGCAACGCCTGCGATTTTGTCACCGCGCAGGGCCTGGCGGGCGCCGGCGACACCTTCCTGCCGGTGACAAAGCTGCGGTCTCTGAACCTGCCCCCGATCTCGTTGCTCGTGTGTGTCAGCTGGAAGTCAGTTTTTCATAGGCGGCTGAAAAGCCGATCAGGCTGATCGGCACCGAGAAGCTCTGCCCGGAGACGGACTGGAAACTGAACTTGATCGACGTGCCGGCCTTCAGTTCCCCCAGCAGCTTATCGCTGATCGGCAGGTTCGAAAACGCCCCCTGCGGATTGCTGGTCTGCACCGGAACGGTGAACGGTTCCTTGTCGTCGACCACCACGTCCACGCCCTTGATGAAATCCACGCCATGCGGCAGGGCGAGCGTCAGGGTGTGATTGGGCGAGTCGGACTGCGGACGGACAACGACAGTCAGAAGCCTCTGGTTGGATTCCTGCACCACGACATTCTGCATCATCTGGCACACAAGCGGCGCATCCGCGGTTTCGCCTGCGCCGCAATTGACCGACCAGTTGCTTTTGGGTGCTTCAGTGGTTGCCGAAGGTCTGGCCGTGGTCTGGGCAAATGCCGGCGCCATGGACGCCGCCAATCCTCCTGCAAGAATTGTGGCAAGGATTGCCGTGCGGCCGCCCGCCGTGATTTCAGTAAAAATCAAAGTAAAACTCCCTGTTCAACGAAATGGCAAAGGATCGACGCCATGTTTTATCGCATTGCCGCTGATATCTGACAAGTCCACACGCCGGCATTGCGCCGGAAAATGAGGCTGCAATCAGCATGAGTGTTGAGCGGGAATCCGCCCGACGGAACTTCCAGCCCGGGATTCGGACCCGGAAACGCGATTGGTCCCGCGTTCATCCTTTCGTCCTCCGTGACCTGCAAGTTCCAACGGCGGTTGACGAGCCCATCGCACCTCTTCGATATTGAGGCAGACCTCAGCAGGTCGCCATCGCAAGCCCCGTTCAAAGATGTGTGGCAAAACCAGTTTGCAAGGTGGTGCTTTTCGCCGACCACATCTACATTGTCGACGCAAAGCCCGCCTGAGCGGAACCGATGGGAGAGAGAAATTGGCAGATTGGGTAAGAGACAAAACCGTGCTGGTAACTGCTGCGGGACAAGGCATAGGCCGTGCCACGGCACTCGCCTACGCGGCTCACGGGGCACGGGTGATCGCCACCGACATCAACGAGACGACGCTTGCGGAACTTGCAGGCGAAACCGGGATCACGACCCGCAGGCTTGATGTGCTCGACGCGGCCGATGTCATCGCCTCGGTTGAAGCGATCGGCCCGGTTGATGTCCTGTTCAACGGCGCGGGCTTTGTCCACGCTGGCTCGATCCTTGAGATGACGGACGCGGAGTTCGACTTCGCCATGGATCTCAATGTGCGCTCCATGATCCGCACCATCCGCGCGGTGCTGCCCGCCATGCTGGAGCGTGGAGGCGGGGCGATCATCAACATGTCGTCGGTTGCAAGCTCGATCAAGGGCGTGCCCAACCGCTTCGCCTATTCCACGTCCAAGGCGGCCGTCATCGGCCTGACCAAATCCGTCGCCGCCGATTATATCGGCCGGGGCATCCGCTGCAACGCCATCTGCCCCGGCACGGTCGAAAGCCCCTCGCTGCAGGAGCGGATGCGGGCGATGGGCGATTATGACACGGCGCGTGCGGCCTTCATCGCGCGTCAGCCGATGGGCCGCATCGGCCTGCCTGAGGAAATTGCCGATCTTGCGGTCCATCTCGCCAACGCCACCTTCACCACAGGTCAGGCCTATGCCATCGACGGCGGCTGGTCGATCTGAGGCAAACCGGTTCGGCAGCGCCCACGCAGCCTGCCAACGGGTTGTTCTCTCTGCATGAAACCGCAATCACGTAAGCCGCGTTTTTTCACGCCGTCCCGGACGGCAAGGGCCTGACGGGCCAATCATCACACAAGCCAATCAAGAAACAAGGAAGAGACCCCATGAAACTGCTTCGCATCGGCGCCCCCGGACAGGAAAAGCCCGCCATTCTCGATGCCGCGGGCAAGCCCCGCGACCTGTCATCGGTTGTCAGCGACATTGCCGGCGCGGCGTTGCTGCCCGAAAGCCTGGCGAAGATCGCGTCAATCGATCCGGAAAGCCTGCCCGAACTTGAGACAGGCCGCATCGGCCCTTGCGTCGGCCAGGTCGGCAAGTTCATCTGCATCGGGCTGAATTATTCCGACCACGCTGCCGAAACCGGCGCGGAAGTTCCCAAGGAGCCGGTCATCTTCATGAAGGCCACCAGCGCCATCTGCGGCCCCAACGACACGGTGCTGATCCCGCGCAAATCGGTCAAGACCGATTGGGAAGTCGAACTCGGCGTGATCATCGGCAAGGGCGGCGTCTATATCGACGAGGCCGATGCGCTGGATCATGTGGCCGGCTACTGCGTCATCAACGATGTTTCGGAGCGCGAATTCCAGATCGAGCGCAGCGGCACCTGGGACAAGGGCAAGGGGTGCGACACCTTCGGCCCGATCGGCCCCTGGCTGGTGACGCGCGACGAGGTCGCCGACCCCCAGAACCTCAATCTCTGGCTCGAGGTCGATGGGCACCGCTACCAGGACGGCTCCACCAGGACCATGGTCTTCAGCGTGCAGCATCTGGTCAGCTACGTCAGCCAGTTCATGAGCCTGCAGCCCGGCGACGTGATCTCGACGGGAACGCCCCCCGGCGTCGGCATGGGCCAGAAACCGCAGACCTACCTCAAGGGCGGCGAGACCATCGAGCTGGGCATCGAAGGCCTGGGCCAGCAGCGCCAGACTGTTGGGAGGGCATGACAGGGCGGCAGGCGGCGTTCCGGATTTCGAGGAGTGTTTGGCTGATTTGGGATGCGGGCCGGCTGGCGCGTCCTGAGGGCTGATTTTCTATGCTCTGCTGGAAGCGAGATTGTTCCTGCACGGCAATCCGCCTCAGCCAGACTTCATAAAACGTGCATGACGTATGCGGCATGGACGTCCAAAAGCAATCGGACAACGCGTCTCGGGCATAGCCGGCTGGACGACAAGTCTTTGTCATTGCTTGATTTCTGAAAGGCGTGGTCGGCCGGCATCGGATGTCGATCATTAAGCGCGAGAAAAATCGTTTCTGTTTTGCCCCGCAGTTACGAACAGTGGCATTATGGGTATGCCGGATGACCGGCCTAACCTGTGGAGAGAAAACCATGACTGTTTCCCCCGTCGAAACTAAAGATACAGTGCCGCCTGAATATCAGGATCACGCGCCGTCATCCGGCATACCCCTGTCGCTGGTGGATGCCTTTGATGACTTCATGACCGGCTTTGAGGAATATAAATCCGTCAATGAGGAGAGGCTTGCCCAGCTTGAGGCCCGCAAGCCGGTGGACGCGCTGACCGAGGAAAAGCTCCGCCGTATCGACGACTTCATGAACGCCCAGCAAAGCGCCCTGTTCAGGAACGCCCGGCCGCTGATCGGCAAATCCTCCGCGATCGAGGATGAAACACGCGCCGCCATGGATGCCTATGTGCGCAAGGGCCGCACCGAGGGCTATGAACAGCTCGAAAGCAAGGGCATGAGTGTCGGCTCCGAGGCCGATGGCGGCTATCTGGTGCCCGACGACGCCGAGACCGCGATTCTGTCGGCGCTGAAGGACGAATCGCCCATGCGCTCGCTGGCCGCAACGCTCACCATCTCGTCCAGCCTCTACAAGCGGCCCTTTGCCATCTCGGGCGCGGGCGCCGGCTGGGTGGCCGAGACCGCCGCCCGGCCGCAGACCGCGGCCCCGCAACTGGACACCTCGATTTACCGGGTTTCTGCTGCTTGAGAGACGGCGTTGAGCGCGTTGTCGCGCCGAGTGTGACGTTCAGACGTTGAGTTTCGGCCATTCCTGCGGGTTGTTCGGGGTGGTTCCGTGCGATTTCGCCCAGGCT
>JAHRFE010000012.1 GCA_019084245.1 Hoeflea sp. | reverse complement strand
GAAATGGTGATGCCGGGCGACAACATCTCGGCTGAAGTGTCGCTGATCGTGCCGATCGCGATGGAAGAAAAGCTGCGCTTCGCCATCCGCGAAGGCGGCCGCACCGTCGGCGCCGGCATCGTCGCTTCGATCATCGAGTAACAAACTGGGTCAGGGCGCATGGTCTGGTGAGCCAGGCCATGCGGTTCTCACACAAGCAAGGACAAGTCGAATGAACGGCCAGAACATCCGCATCCGCCTCAAGGCGTTTGACCACCGGATCCTTGACGCCTCCACGCGCGAAATCGTGTCGACGGCAAAGCGGACCGGCGCAAGCGTCCGTGGCCCGGTGCCGCTGCCGACCCGGATCGAGAAATTCACCGTCAACCGGTCGCCGCACATCGACAAGAAGAGCCGCGAACAGTTCGAAATGCGCACTCATAAGCGTTTGCTCGATATTGTTGATCCGACGCCGCAAACGGTGGATGCGCTGATGAAGCTCGATCTTGCCGCAGGCGTTGATGTCGAAATCAAGCTTTAAGGCCACGGGCCTTGAAGACAGGGAACGAGGCATGAAGGGGCAGGGCCCCGTCAGGCTCATCTCAAGAGGAATGAACCGATGCGTTCAGGTGTGATTGCACAGAAATTGGGAATGACGCGGGTCTACAATGACGCCGGCGAGCATGTCCCGGTAACCGTCCTGCGGTTGGAAAACTGCCAGGTGGTGGCCCAGCGTACAGAAGAGAAGAACGGCTACACAGCCGTCCAGCTCGGTGCGGGCGTTGCCAAGGTTAAGAATACGTCCAAGGCTATGCGCGGCAACTTCGCCATCGCCAATGTCGAACCCAAGGCCAAGCTGGTCGAGTTCCGTGTGAGCTCGGACAACCTGATCGATGTGGGCTCCGAGATCACGGCTGAGCACTTTGTTGCCGGCCAGCTGGTCGACGTGTCCGGCGTCACTCAGGGCAAGGGCTTCGCCGGCGCCATGAAGCGCCACGGTTTCGGCGGTCTTCGCGCTACCCACGGCGTTTCGGTCTCGCACCGTTCGCACGGCTCGACCGGTTCCAACCAGGATCCGGGCAAGGTCTGGAAAGGCAAGAAGATGGCCGGTCACATGGGCCAGACCCGGGTGACCACACAGAACCTCGAGATTGTGTCGACCGACGCAGATCGTGGTCTGATCCTGATCAAGGGCGCGGTCCCGGGCTCCAAGGGAACCTGGATCGTCGTTCGCGACGCTGTCAAGTCCGGCATCCCGGCTGATGCGCCTCTTCCCGCAGGCCTTCGCGCCGCGGCCAACGTATCGAATGAGGGAGCCGAATAATGGATCTCACCGTCACCACGCTCGAGGGCAAGGACGCAGGGAAGATTTCTCTTTCCGACGCGATCTTCGGCCTCGACCCGCGCCAGGATCTGATCCAGCGCACAGTGCGCTGGCAGCTCGCCAAGAAGCAGCAGGGCGGTCACAAGACCCTCAGCCGTTCCGAGATCGCGCGCACCGGCGCCAAGATGTTCAAGCAGAAGGGCACGGGCCGCGCTCGTCACCACGCTGCAAGCGCACCGCAGTTCCGCGGCGGCGGTCGGGCCCATGGTCCGGTCCTGCGCAGCCACGAACATGACCTTCCCAAGAAGGTTCGCGCTCTGGCTCTGCGTCATGCGCTTTCGGCCAAGGCCCAGGCCGCCGACATCATCGTCGTCGACAACCTGACTGCGGCTGAAGCCAAGACCAAGGCGCTCACCGGTTCGCTGTCGAAGCTGGGCCTGACCAATGCCCTGTTCATCGGCGGCGCCGAGCTTGACCAGAATTTCCGCCTTGCGGCCAAGAACATTCCGAATGTGGATGTGCTGCCGGTCCAGGGCATCAACGTCTACGACATCCTGCGTCGCGGCAAGCTGGTCTTGTCCAAGGACGCGGTCGCGGCTCTGGAGGAGCGCTTCAAATGACGGATCTTCGCCATTATGATGTGATCGTCTCTCCGGCGATCACCGAAAAATCGACCTTGGTGTCGGAACAGAACCAGGTCGTCTTCAATGTCGCCCGGCGCGCTTCGAAGCCTGAAATCAAGGCCGCTGTCGAAGCGCTGTTCGGTGTCAAGGTAACGGCGGTCAACACGCTGCTGCGCAAGGGCAAGACCAAGCGTTTCCGCGGTATCGCCGGTCGCCAGTCGGATGTGAAAAAGGCGTATGTGACGCTTGCCGAAGGCCAGTCAATCGACGTCTCCACCGGTCTGTAAGGATCGCGCGGGAATAAGCCCCCAAAAGGGAACAGGAAAATGGCACTGAAAAGTTACAATCCGACGACCCCGAGCCAGCGCCAGCTGGTCATCGTTGATCGTTCGGGTCTTCATCGCGGAAAGCCGGTCAAGTCGCTGACCCAGGGGCTTCACAGCAAGGGCGGTCGCAACAACCACGGTCGCGTCACTGCGCAATCGATTGGCGGCGGACACAAGCGCACTTATCGCATGGTCGATTTCAAGCGTCGCAAGTTCGATGTCGAAGCCACCGTCGATCGGATGGAATACGATCCGAACCGGACCGCATACATCGCGCTGATCACCTATGCGGACGGCGAGAAGTCCTACATTCTCGCGCCTCAGCGCCTCACTGCCGGCGACAAGGTGATTTCGTCCGACAAGGCCGTGGACGTGAAGCCGGGCAATTGCATGCCGCTTCAGTTCATGCCGGTTGGCACGATCATCCACAATATCGAGATGAAGCCGGCCAAGGGTGGCCAGATTGCCCGCTCAGCCGGCGGATACGCCCAGCTGGTCGGTCGTGACCAGGGCATGGCGATCCTGCGTCTCAATTCGGGTGAGCAGCGCCTGGTGCAGGGCTCCTGCCTTGCAACGGTCGGCGCAGTGTCGAACCCGGACCACATGAACATCAACGACGGCAAGGCTGGTCGTTCACGCTGGAAGGGCAAGCGCCCGCATGTCCGCGGCGTGGCGATGAACCCCGTCGATCACCCGCATGGCGGCGGCGAAGGCCGTACATCAGGCGGCCGTCACCCGGTCAGCCCTTGGGGCAAGCCAACCAAGGGCAAGCGCACGCGCTCGAACAAGTCCACCGACAAGTTCATCATGCGCTCGCGCCACCAGCGTAAGAAATAAGAGAGGAAGTCTCCAATGGCTCGTTCAGTTTGGAAAGGTCCGTTTGTTGACGGCTATCTTCTCAAGAAGGCTGAGAAGGTGCGCGAAGGCGGCCGCAATGAAGTTATCAAGACCTGGAGCCGCCGCTCCACGATCATGCCGCAGTTCGTCGGCCTGACATTCGGCGTCTACAACGGAAGCAAGCACATTCCGGTCAATGTGTCCGAGGACATGGTTGGCCAGAAGTTTGGCGAATATTCCCCGACGCGGACCTATTATGGCCATGGCGCCGACAAGAAAGCGAAGAGGAAGTAACAATGGGCAAGGCAAAAACCGAACGCCGGCTCAAGGGTAACGAAGCGCAGGCAGTCGCCCGCACCATTCGTATCAGCCCGCAGAAGCTCAACCTGGTTGCGGCCCTGATCCGTGGCAAGAAGGTTGACCGTGCGCTGGCTGAGCTTGAGTTTTCGCGCAAGCGTATCGCTTCGACCGTCAAGAAGACGCTTGAATCAGCGATCGCAAACGCCGAGAACAACCACGATCTCGATGTCGATTCGCTGATTGTTGCCGAGGCATTTGTGGGCAAGTCCATCGTCATGAAGCGCTTTCATGCCCGTGGCCGCGGCCGCTCTTCGCGCATCGAAAAGCCCTTCGCGCACCTGACCATCGTCGTGCGTGAAGTGGAAGCCACAGAGGAGGCCGCGTAATGGGTCAGAAAATCAATCCGATCGGTTTCCGCCTCGGCATTAACCGTACCTGGGACAGCCGTTGGTTCGCCGACAATGCCGAATACGGCAAGCTGCTGCATGAAGACCTGAAGATCCGCGCCTATCTGCTCAACGAGCTCAAGCAGGCCGGCATCTCCAAGGTCGTCATCGAGCGTCCGCACAAGAAGTGCCGCGTCAGCATTCACGCTGCCCGTCCTGGCCTGATCATCGGCAAGAAGGGCGCGGACATCGAGAAGCTGCGCAAGAAGCTTGGCGAGATGACCCAGTCGGAAACGCACCTCAACATCATCGAGGTGCGCAAGCCGGAAGTCGACGCGACCCTGGTTGCCCAGTCGATCGCCCAGCAGCTGGAGCGCCGCATCGCGTTCCGCCGCGCCATGAAGCGTTCGGTTCAGTCTGCCATGCGTCTTGGCGCTGAAGGCATCAAGATCACCTGCGGCGGCCGTCTCGGCGGCGCTGAAATCGCGCGCACCGAATGGTACCGCGAGGGCCGGGTTCCGCTTCACACGCTGCGCGCCGATATTGACTACGGCACGGCTGAAGCGAAGACCGCCTATGGAATTTGCGGCGTCAAGGTCTGGATCTTCAAGGGCGAAATTCTTGAGCACGATCCCATGGCGTCTGAACGTCGCGCAACTGAAGGTGATGCTTCGGGCGGCAATCGCCGGCGCGAAAACGCCTGATTTTGCGCCAGGCAGATAATTCGGAGAATTAGACAATGTTGCAGCCAAAGCGTACAAAGTACCGCAAGCAGTTCAAGGGCCGCATCAAGGGAGTCGCCAAGGGCGGTTCTGACTTGAATTTCGGCGCCTTCGGCTTGAAGGCACAAGAGCCTGACCGCGTCAACGCGCGTCAGATCGAAGCTGCCCGCCGGGCCATCACGCGTCACATGAAGCGTGCCGGCCGTGTGTGGATCCGCATCTTCCCGGATGTACCTGTCACCTCCAAGCCGACGGAAGTCCGCATGGGTAAGGGCAAGGGTTCGGTGGATTACTGGGCTGCAAAGGTCAAGCCCGGCCGGATCATGTTCGAAATTGACGGTGTCAGCGAAGAGCTCGCCCGTGAAGCCCTGCGCCTCGGCGCGGCCAAGCTCTCGGTCAAGACGCGCTTCGTTCAGCGCATCGCAGAGTAAGGAGACGGATCATGAAAGCCGCAGATGTTCGCGCCTTGAGCGTCGACCAACTCAATGATGAGCTTGCCAAGCTGAAGAAAGAGCAGTTCAACCTGCGTTTCCAGGGCGCCACCGGCCAGCTCGAAAAGACGTCGCGCGTTCAGCAAGTCCGCCGCGATATCGCTCGCATCAAGACTATCGCCCGCCAGAAGGCGGCCGTAGCCAAAGCCTAAGGACCAAAAGAAATGCCAAAACGCATTCTGCAGGGCACTGTTGTCAGTGACAAGAACGAAAAGACCGTGGTTGTCCGCGTGGAACGCCGTTTCGCGCATCCGGTCATGCAAAAGATTGTTCGTCGCACCAAGAACTACAAGGCGCATGACGAAACCAATCAGTACAAGGTGGGCGACCAGGTTTCCATCCAGGAATGCGCGCCCATTTCAAAAGACAAGTGCTGGACCGTCGTTGAGACTGTTCAGGCCTGAATGAATTGATTTGCGGCAAGGCAGCACTTGCGCCTTGCCGAGAATCCTGTATGAAGCAGGCCATTGGCACTGAACGCCCCGGTAGCGGGCGTTCTTCTGCTTTCAGCGCATGGAAGGTCCCTTCGGGGAAACCACCTTGGCACCATCCTTCCCGCGCAAGAAGTATTGACTCATAAGCTGGCATAGGGGGCCTTTGCGCCCAACCGTGCCGGTAACAACAAGAAGGCGGCCTGATATGATTCAGATGCAGACAAACCTCGACGTCGCGGATAATTCCGGCGCCCGTCGTGTCATGTGCATCAAGGTTCTGGGCGGTTCCAAGCGGAAATATGCTTCCATCGGCGACATCATTGTCGTCTCGATCAAGGAAGCCATTCCGCGCGGCCGCGTCAAGAAGGGTGATGTGATGAAGGCGGTTGTCGTTCGTACAGCCAAGGACATTCGCCGCGCCGATGGCAGCGTGATCCGGTTCGACCGGAATGCAGCCGTCCTGATCGACAACAAGAAAGAGCCGATCGGCACCCGCATCTTCGGACCGGTTCCGCGCGAATTGCGCGCCAAGAGCCACATGAAGATCATCTCGCTGGCTCCTGAAGTGCTGTAAGGAACGAACCGATGCAAAAGATCCGCAAAGGCGACAAGGTCGTCGTTCTTACCGGCAAGGACAAGGGCCGTACCGGCGAAGTCCTGGCTGTGATGCCGAAGGAAGACCGTGCGGTTGTCCGTGGTCTGAACATGGTCAAGCGCCACCAGCGCCAGACCCAGACCCAGGAAGCCGGCATTATCAACAAGGAAGCCTCGCTTCACCTCTCCAACCTCGCGGTTGCTGATCCCAAGGACGGCAAGCCGACCCGCGTCGGCTTCCGCATCGAGGGTGACAAGAAGGTGCGCGTGGCCAAGCGTTCGGGAGTGGTCATCGATGGCTGAAGCAAAATACGAGCCGCGGCTCAAGCAGGACTATAACGAGCGCATTCGCAAGGCCATGCAGGACCAGTTCGCCTACGCGAACGAAATGCAGATCCCGCGCATGGACAAGATCGTGATCAACATGGGTGTTGGCGAAGCCACCGCCGATTCCAAGAAGCCTGCGATTGCGGCTGAAGATCTTGCGGCGATCGCCGGCCAGAAGCCGGTTATCACCCGCGCCCGCAATTCGATCGCCGGCTTCAAGCTGCGTGAACTGATGCCGATTGGCGCGAAGGTCACGCTGCGCGGCACCCGCATGTATGAATTCATGGACCGTCTGATCACCATCGCGCTTCCGCGCGTGCGTGACTTTCGCGGCCTGAACCCGAAGAGCTTTGACGGCCGTGGCAACTTCGCCATGGGCATCAAGGAGCACATCGTGTTTCCGGAGGTCAACTACGACAAGGTTGACCAGATCTGGGGCATGGACATCATCGTTTGCACGACGGCGCCAACGGACGACGAAGCCCGGGCTCTCCTGAAAGAGTTCAACTTCCCATTCCGCCAGTAATCGTAACGGCATTCGTAAAAAGGATAACTGATCATGGCGAAAGTCAGCGCAATCGAAAAGAACCAGCGCCGCCGCAAACTGGTCGCACGCGACGCTTCCAAGCGCGCCGCACTCAAGGCGATCACACAGAACCAGGAGCTTCCGATCGAGGAACGCTTCCGCGCAACCCTGAAGCTGGCGGAAATGCCGCGCAACGGGGCCAAGGTCCGCATTCGCAACCGCTGCCAGGTGACTGGCCGTCCACGTGCGTATTATCGCAAGCTGGGCATGTCGCGTATTGCACTGCGTGATCTCGGGTCCATGGCCAAGGTGCCGGGCCTGGTCAAGTCCAGCTGGTAAGGAGCGCGAAATATGGCAATGACTGATCCACTGGGCGATATGCTCACACGCATCCGCAACGGCGTTGCTCGCCGCAAGTCGTCGGTGTCCACCCCTGCTTCGAAGCTGCGCGCCCGTGTGCTCGACGTTTTGCAGGCTGAAGGCTACATCCGCGGATACACCGAAGTGGCGTTCGACAATGGCAAGGCGGAACTGAGCATCGAGCTCAAGTACCATGAAGGCGCACCGGTGATCCGTGAGATCGCCCGCGTTTCCAAGCCCGGCCGGCGTGTTTACGTCTCCGTTAAGTCCATTCCGCAGGTCGCCAACGGTCTCGGCATCACGATCCTTTCGACTCCGAAGGGCGTTTTGGCCGATCACGTTGCGCGCGAGCACAATGTTGGTGGCGAGGTTCTCTGCTCGATCTTCTGATCAGGCAGGATCTCCAACTCGAACAGACAGGTTGAACAATGTCTCGTATCGGTAAAAAGCCCGTCCCGGTCCCGGCCGGTGTCACAGCGACCATCGACGGCCAGAAAGTGGTCGCCAAGGGTCCCAAGGGTGAACTGAGCTTCGTTGCAAACGATGAAGTCTCGATCAAGCTCGAAGACAATTCGGTCGTGGTTACGCCCATCGACAATTCCAAGGGCGCACGCTCCAAGTGGGGCATGTCGCGCACCATGATTTCCAACATCCTGACCGGGGTGAAGGATGGCTACGAACGCAAGCTCGAAATCAACGGCGTTGGTTATCGCGCAGCGATGCAGGGCCGCAATCTCCAGCTGGCGCTTGGCTTCAGCCATGATGTCGTCTATCAGCCGCCGGAAGGCGTCAACATTGCTTGCCCCAAGCCGACGGAAATCGTCATCACCGGGATCGACAAGCAGGTGCTTGGCCAGGTGGCCTCCGAGATCCGCGGTTACCGCGGTCCGGAGCCCTACAAGGGCAAGGGCGTGAAATATGCTGAAGAGCGGATTGTCCGCAAAGAAGGCAAGAAGAAGTAAGGAAGACGCGAAATGGCTAGCAGGAAACAATCCCTTACGCGTCGGTCCGATCGTGTCCGCCGCCAGCTCAAAGCGGTGGCCAACGGCCGTCCGCGCCTGTCGGTTCATCGCTCGTCGAAGAACATCTATGCGCAGATCATCGATGATGCCGCAGGCCGTACGCTTGTTGCAGCTTCAACGCTTGACGCCGGCCTTCGTGGCGGGCTCAAGACGGGCGCTGATGTCTCCGCCGCAGCTGCGGTTGGCAAATTGATTGCCGAGCGTGCGACCGAAGCAGGTGTTAAGGACGTGGTTTTTGACCGCGGCGCTTTCATCTATCACGGCCGCATCAAGGCCCTCGCCGAAGCAGCCCGCGAAGGCGGTCTCAGCTTCTAAGTCAACCAGCCGATTGATTCCGGAAAAGAATAAGGAAAAGGACAATGGCCAAGGAAGGTCGCCGCGAAAACCGCGGTAGAGAAGAAGAGCGCGACAGCGAATTCGTCGACAAGCTCGTACACATCAACCGTGTCGCCAAGGTCGTCAAGGGCGGCCGCCGCTTCGGTTTCGCAGCCCTGGTGGTTGTTGGAGACCAGAAGGGCCGCGTTGGCTTCGGTCACGGCAAGGCGCGCGAAGTGCCGGAAGCGATCCGCAAGGCCACAGAATCGGCCAAGCGCGATCTGATTTTCGTGCCGCTGCGTTCCGGCCGGACACTGCACCACGATGTGCACGGCCGTCACGGTGCAGGCAAGGTGCTTCTGCGCGCTGCCAAGCCCGGTACCGGCATCATCGCCGGCGGTCCGATGCGCGCCGTTTTCGAAACGCTCGGCATGCAGGATGTCGTGGCCAAGTCGACTGGTTCCTCGAACCCGTACAACATGGTCCGCGCAACCTTTGACGCACTCCGGAACCAGATGCACCCCAAGGACATCGCTTCCCAGCGCGGCATGAAGTATTCCACGCTCCAGGAACGCCGCGGAGTTTCCGCCGGCGCCGAAGAGTAACCGGGCGTCCGCCTTATTCGTATTAGGGAGCCAAGACCATGGCTGACAATAAAAAGGGCAAGACGGTCACCGTCGAACAGATCGGAAGCCCGATTCGCCGCCCGAACGTCCAGCGCCAGACGCTGATCGGTTTGGGCCTCAACAAGATGCACCGCCGCCGGACCCTCGAGGACACTCCGTCCGTTCGTGGCATGATCCGTTCGGTCAGCCACCTCGTTCGCGTCGTCGACGAGCAGTGAGTGGGAGTGAACTGTCATGAAACTCAATGAGATCACCGACAAAGAAGGCGCAACCCATAGCCGCAAGCGCGTGGGCCGCGGTATCGGTTCGGGCACCGGCAAGACCGGCGGCCGAGGCGTCAAGGGTCAGAAGTCCCGCGGTGGCGTCGCCATCAACGGCTTTGAAGGCGGCCAGATGCCAATCTACCGCCGTCTGCCTAAGCGCGGCTTCAAGAACATCTTCTCGACCGACTTCAACGTCGTTTCGGTTGGACGTATCCAGACCGCAATCGACGCTGGCAAGCTCGACGGCAAGGGCTCGATCGATGCTGCAGCGCTCAAGGCTGCCGGCGTGATCCGCCGCATCAAGGATGGCGTGCGCATTCTCGCCGACGGCGACGTGAAGGCCAAGCTCACCCTCGAAGTTGCAGGCGCTTCGCGCACAGCGATCGAGAAGGTCGAAAAGGCCGGCGGTACGATCAAGCTGCTTGCCCCTGCGCCAGCACCAGTCGCTGCCGAAGAGTAAGAAAATTATGGCCGCCCGGTGCTTCACATCGGGCGGTTTTCATCCCATATGGGATCTGCCGGCGCTTTAAGAAGCGACGGCATGGGCATGCTCCAGGCAGATATTATCCAGCCAGGTTGCAACGCCCGGTGAAACCAACTCAGACCCTCCGGAGATGATTGGGTTCATCAGGCGCCGGGTGGGCCGCGCGGAGAACGCAATGGCATCTGCAGCCGAACAACTCGCTTCCAATTTGAACTTCGGCGCTTTTGCCAAGGCGCATGATCTGAAAAAGCGGATCTGGTTTACCCTTGGCGCACTGCTCGTCTACCGGCTCGGCACCTACATTCCCTTGCCGGGCATCAATCCCGACGCATTCGCCCAGGCCTTCGAAGGCCAATCCGGCGGCATTCTCGGCCTTTTCAATATGTTTGCCGGCGGCGCCGTCGAGCGTATGGCGATTTTTGCGCTTGGCATCATGCCCTACATTTCCGCCTCGATCATCATCCAGTTGATGACGTCGGTTATTCCGACGCTTGAGCAGCTCAAGAAAGAGGGCGAGCAGGGCCGCAAGATCATCAACCAGTACACCCGCTACGGCACCGTGCTGCTCGGCACGGTTCAGGCTTACGGCATCGCCGTTGGCCTCGAATCAGGCAGCGGCATCGTCACAGATCCGGGCTGGTTCTTCCGCATCGCAACAGTGATCACCCTCGTTGGCGGCACGATGTTCCTGATGTGGCTCGGCGAGCAGATCACCGCGCGCGGCATCGGCAACGGTATTTCGCTGATCATTTTCGCGGGCATTGTCGCGGCTCTGCCGTCGGCGGTCGCAGGCACACTGGAACTTGGCCGCACCGGCGCGCTCTCCACCGGCCTGATCATCGCCGTGATCGTGGTCGCCATCGCTGTGATCGCCTTCATCGTCTTCATCGAGCGCGCCCAGCGGCAATTGCTGATCCAGTATCCCAAGCGCCAGGTCGGCTCGCGCATGTTCCAGGGCGACACCTCGCACCTGCCGCTCAAGCTCAACACCGCCGGCGTTATCCCGCCGATCTTCGCCTCGTCGCTTCTGCTTCTGCCGGCGACTATCGCGGGCTTTGCCAACACCACGGACCTGCCGGGTTGGGCGTCCTCGCTGCTTGCGTCGCTCGGACATGGCCAGCCGGCCTATATGCTGCTCTACGCGGCCATGATCGGCTTCTTCGCGTTTTTCTACACGGCCATCGTGTTCAACCCGAAGGACACCGCCGACAACCTCAAGCGCCACGGCGGTTTCATCCCGGGCTTCCGTCCTGGCGAACGCACGGCGGAATATATCGACTATGTGCTGACGCGAATCACAGTGATCGGCGCCCTGTACCTGATTTTTGTCTGTCTCTTACCCGAATTTCTAATCGCGCGAACCGGCGTTCCGTTCTATCTGGGAGGAACATCGCTTTTGATCGTCGTCTCGGTGACGCTTGATACGGTTGCGCAGATTCAGGGACATCTGATTGCCCAGCAATATGAGGGGCTGATCAAGAAGTCCAAACTTCGGGGAGGCAAGAAGGGACGATGAGACTTATACTTTTGGGGCCGCCAGGCGCGGGGAAGGGGACCCAGGCCCAGCGTCTGGTCGAGACACATTCGATCCCGCAATTGTCCACCGGCGATATGCTGCGGGCCGCGGTTGCCGCCGGCACCGATGTTGGCAAGCGGGCCAAGGCTGTTATGGATGCAGGCGAACTGGTGTCCGATGACATCGTCAACGCCATCGTCTCCGAGCGCATCGACGAGCCCGATTGCGCCCGGGGTTTCATCCTTGACGGCTATCCACGCACCTTGGTGCAGGCCGATGCGGTGGAAGCCATGCTCGCGAGCAAGGGCCTCAAGCTCGATACCGTGATCGAGCTTGTTGTCGACGACAAGGCGCTCGTCGGACGGATCATCAAGCGCGCCGAAGAGGCTGCCGCCGCAGGTCAGCCGGTGCGCAAGGACGACAATGCCGAGGTGTTCGAAGAGCGCCTGCGCGAATACTACAAGAAGACGGCGCCCCTGACCGGCTACTATTACGCCAAGGGCGCGCTGCGCACGGTTGACGGCATGGGCAGCATCGACGCGGTGACGGAAGATATTGAATCCGTTCTGGCGTCGCTCTGACCGCACTCAATTCTCCGAAAGGCTGGCTTTCCTGAAAGCAAACCGGCCTTTCGGGCCACGCGTGGGAGAAATAACCGGGCGGAGAGGTTGACGAAAGCATCCCTGTTCCGCTATGACCCGCGCAACTCGCGACATGCAGGCGATCGGTGCGATTCCTCAAAGCCTTGGGGAAACGGCTCTGGTCGCTTTTAAGCGTGCCGCGATCAAGGATGAAGCATTCACCGATTGGTCCCTTGGGCCTGGCCGGTGCGTGCGACAGGACTACCCCGCAAGGGCCGGCCTCCACCGGACGCGGGTCAACGATAACCCGCCGGCCCGACCGGCCCACATGGAGAAGCATATGGCCCGCATAGCAGGCGTAAACATTCCGACAAACAAGCGCGTTGTCATCGCGCTGACCTATATTCACGGCATCGGCCGCAAGTTTGCAGTCGAGATCGTGGAAAAGGTCGGTATCCCGCTGGAACGCCGCGTCAACCAGCTCACAGACTCCGAAGTGCTGCAGATCCGCGAAACCATCGACCGTGACTACCAGGTCGAGGGCGATCTGCGCCGCGAAAATTCGATGAACATCAAGCGTCTGATGGATCTTGGCTGCTACCGCGGTCTTCGCCATCGTCGTGGCCTGCCGGTGCGCGGTCAGCGGACCCACACCAATGCCCGCACCCGCAAGGGTCCGGCAAAGGCGATTGCTGGCAAGAAAAAGTAATGGGCTTCGCCTGATCGGCGGCACGTGCTTCAAGGCGGTGGTTCTGACCACCGCTTTCAGGTTCGAGCTCCGGACAAGCGCATCCCGGTGGAGCCGCTGGTGCTACGGCGGTGCTGATATCTCGAAAGGATAAATTATGGCTAAGGAAGCCCAACGCGTCAAACGGCGTGAACGCAAGAACATTTCGTCGGGCGTCGCCCACGTCAATTCGACCTTCAACAACACGATGATCACCATCACCGATGCGCAGGGCAATGCCATCTCGTGGTCGTCCGCCGGTTCGAAGGGTTTCAAGGGATCGCGCAAGTCGACCCCGTTCGCAGCGCAGATGGCTGCCGAAGACGCGGCCAAGAAGGCGCAGGACCACGGCATGAAGTCGCTTGAAGTTGAGGTTTGCGGTCCGGGTTCGGGTCGTGAGTCTGCCCTTCGCGCCCTGCAGGCCGCCGGTTTCACCATCACTTCGATCCGTGATGTGACGCCGATCCCGCACAATGGCTGCCGCCCGCGCAAGAAGCGCCGCGTCTAAGCCATATTTTGAATTTTCGACGGGCCAGGCTCAGCTTGCGCCCGTCCGATCTTCTTCTCACTTGGCCGCACGATTGGATGGTGCGGCAACAGGAAGGCACACAACATGATTCAGAAAAACTGGCAGGAATTGATCAAGCCGAGCAAGGTCGAGTTCAACACCACAGGCCGCACCAAGGCGACCGTGGTTGCCGAACCGCTTGAGCGCGGCTTTGGCCTGACGCTAGGCAACGCGCTGCGTCGCGTGCTCTTGTCCTCGCTGCGCGGCGCTGCCGTCACCGCGGTGCAGATCGACGGCGTTCTGCATGAGTTCTCATCCATCCCGGGTGTGCGCGAAGATGTCACCGACATCATCTTGAACATCAAGGAAATCGCCATCCGCATGGAAGGCGACGAAGCCAAGCGCATGGTTGTGCGCAAGCAGGGCCCTGGTGTTGTCCGTGCAGGCGACATCCAGACCGTGGGCGACATCGAGATCCTCAATCCCGAGCATGCCTTGTGCACGCTCGACGAAGGCGCTGAAATCCGCATGGAATTCACCGTCAACAACGGCAAGGGTTATGTTCCGGCTGACCGTAACCGCGCCGAAGACGCGCCGATCGGCCTCATCCCGGTCGACAGCCTCTATTCGCCGGTCAAGAAGTGCTCCTACAAGGTGGAAAACACCCGTGAAGGACAGGTTCTCGATTACGACAAGCTGACGCTGAACATCGAGACCGATGGCTCGGTCAGTGGTGAAGATGCCGTGGCTTATGCAGCGCGTATCCTTCAGGACCAGCTCGGCGTCTTCGTGAACTTCGACGAGCCGCAGAAGGAAGTTCACGAGGAGACCGTCGCCGAACTCGCGTTCAACCCGTCGCTTCTCAAGAAGGTCGACGAGCTGGAGCTTTCGGTCCGTTCGGCCAACTGCCTGAAGAACGACAACATCGTATATATCGGCGACCTCATTCAGAAGACCGAAGCCGAAATGCTGCGGACTCCGAACTTTGGCCGCAAGTCTTTGAACGAGATCAAGGAAGTCCTGGCTTCCATGGGCCTGCATCTGGGTATGGAAGTTCCGTCCTGGCCGCCGGAAAACATCGAAGATCTCGCCAAGCGCTACGAAGACCAGTATTAACCCGCAGGCTCCGGGGAGGGCGGGTTCCGCCCGCTCCCCGGGGATTGCGTCAGCACAGCAAACTATTCAAACGGCAGGCGTTGCCTGCATGTGAAGGAGACAGGCCATGCGCCACGGAAATTCAGGCCGCAAGCTGAACCGCACCTCGAGCCACCGCAAGGCGATGTTCGCCAACATGGCGGCTTCGCTCATCGAACATGAGCAGATCGTGACCACCTTGCCGAAGGCCAAGGAAATCCGGCCGATCGTCGAAAAGCTCGTCACGCTCGGCAAGCGCGGCGATCTGCATGCCCGCCGTCAGGCGATCTCGCAGATCCGCGACAATGACGCCGTGCGCAAGCTGTTCGACGCCATCGCCACCCGCTACGCCACCCGCAATGGCGGCTATATCCGGATCATGAAGGCTGGCTTCCGCACCGGTGACAACGCGCCGATGGCCGTTGTCGAGTTCGTTGACCGCGACGTTGACGCCCGCGGTTCGAAGGACCGCGCCCGCGTGGCTGCCGAAGCTGCGGCCGAAGAAGAGGCCGCGTAAGCACTTCGCTCGGGCAACACTGAGTTACGAGAGGCCGGGTGCGTCAAGCATCCGGCCTTTTGCATGAGGACAGCTCCGTGGTCTTATCCTTGCCGCGCATCCCGTGTTAGGATTCCTGATGGATCGACCGACCGGATATGAACCGCTCTACACTTTGAAGCCAGTCGCTCCCGGCATCTGGATCGTTGATGGCGGCTGGATCAGTTTTTACGGCATTCCCTTTCCGACCAGAATGACCGTGATCCGCCTGGACGATGGCGGGCTCTGGGTCCATTCGCCGATTGCCGACAGGCAAGGCCTGGCTGATGCCGTTGCCGCGTTGGGTCCTATCCGGCATCTGGTCGCGCCCAACTGGATTCATTATGCTTGGCTGCCTGAATGGCAGAGCCGTTTCCCCGATGCCGTGACATGGGGCAGTCCCGGCGTTGTCGAGCGTGCGGCGAGCCGGAAGGTCTTGCTGCGTCTTGATCACGAGTTGACCGACAAGGCGCCGGCTGAATGGTCGGGGGAGATCGATCAGCGGCTTGCAGATTCGGGTTTTCACCGCGAGGTGATTTTCTTGCATCGCGAGAGCCGGACACTGGTGCTGACGGATCTCATTGAAAATTTCGAAGCGCAGAAAATGCCGTGGTGGGTGCGGCCGTTTCTGAAACTGGGCGGCGTCCGAGACCCCGATGGCGGAATGCCTTTCGATATCGCGATGAGCTTCCGGCGCAAACCCGGTCATCTGCGTTCGCTTGTCGAGACCATGATCGGCTGGGATCCGGAGCGGGTGATCATGGCCCATGGCCGATGGTACCCGAAGAACGGCACGGAGGAACTGCGCCGCGCATTCCGCAAAGTTCTCAAATGAGCAGCAAGCCACCGGCTTGCAACAGCGTCTTCAGGAACCGACTTCAGCGAGCCGTCTGGCCCGCCTCCGCTGCATGAATCTATGCCGCACCAGCCGCCAACCGATCAAAACCGCGACCAGGCCCGCATAGATCAACTGCTCCGGGCCGACTACCTTGACCGCCAGGCAGAAATGCAGCGCGCCGGCGGCCGCGACGGCATAGATCAGCCGGTGCAGTTTGCCCCATCCTGTCCCGAGCCTGCGGATCGACCAGCTGTTCGACGTCAGCGCCAGCGGGATCAGCATCACCAGCGCAGCCATGCCGATGGTGATGAACCAGCGCTTGGTGATGTCCTCGACGATCACGTCGAACGCCAGTCGCTTGTCGAGCACCATGTAAGTGAGGAAATGCATCGCCACGTACCAGAACGCCAGCAGCCCGAGCGCGCGCCGGTAACGCACCCAGTTGATGCCTGCGAGATCCCTCAGCGGCGCGATCGCCAGCGTCAGGATCAGGAACCGCAGCGCCCATATGCCAAGCAGATGCTCGAAGATCTTGACCGGATTGCCGATCAACTGGCCAGTCGCGCCAAGATAGAAGGTCCAAACGGCGGGCACGAGGCCCAGCGCATAGAGCGCCCAGATCGAAGCGGCGTGATAGCGCCGGGGCAGAGCGGGCAGCACCATGGTCAGAAATTCGCCTTCAGATCCATGCCGGCATAGAGGTCTGCCACCTCGTCGCCATAGCCATTGAACATCAAGGTCGGCCGGTCGTTGGAGCCGAAGAAACCACCGCCGCCAATGCGGTTTTCCGTGGCCTGGCTCCAGCGCGGATGATCCACCTCCGGATTGACGTTAGCGTAGAAGCCATATTCGCTGGGCGCCGAGCGGTTCCAGGTCGTTACCGGCTGGTCTTCGGTCAGCGTGATGCGGACGATCGACTTGATGCCCTTGAAGCCGTATTTCCACGGCACCACCAGCCGCACCGGCGCGCCGTTCTGATTGGGCAGCGTCTTGCCATACATGCCCAGCGACAGGATGGTGAGCGGGCTTAGCGCCTCGTCGAGCCTGAGGCCTTCGACATAGGGCCAGGGCAGGGGCTGGAAGACGCCGCGCTGTCCGGGCATTTCCTCGGGACGCACTACGGTTTCGAAGGCCACATATCTGGCGCTGCCGAGCGGCTCGACCCGATCGAGAAGGGCTGCGAGCGGGAAGCCGATCCAGGGAATCACCATCGACCAGCCTTCGACGCAGCGCATCCGGTAGATCCGCTCCTCGAGTTCGAACGCCAGCAGCTGATCGAGATCGAACTCGGCCGGCTTGCCGGCCAGGCCGTCCACCGTGAGGGTCCAGGGCCGCGGCTGGAATTCGCCGGAATGGGCGGCGGGATCGGCCTTGCCGGTGCCGAACTCATAAAAATTGTTGTAGCTGGTCGCATCGGCCTCAGGGGTGACCTGCTCGTCGGGATCATAGCCGCCGGGGCGGGCCGCAAGCTCCGTGGCCCCGAATGCAAAGGACGGCGCCGCCAGGGCGAGCCCGCCGGCCGCGCCAAGCCGCAGCAACTCCCGCCGTCGAAAATAGACGCTCTCGGGCGTGATTTCGGATCCCGGGATGGCGATCGGACGGTAAGGCGGCATGGTTTCGGCTCCTGACGAAGTGACGGACCGTTTGGAGGTCACGGATAGGCTCAGGATATACGATTGACCGGCAAGGCAAAGCGTCCCGTGACCACGATTTCGTGTAGACCGGTTGATCAGCCCGGTTCGGCGCGTCCCCCACCTCTGCTTGGGGCGTGATGCGTGGTGCAAGTCGGCGACGTCGCCTTGAAGCTGTCAAACTCATGGTGACTTTGCTATTCACATCTTGCCTGGCTCAAATCACCGAGGATTCCCGTCATGATTCCAGATCGCTCGCGGTTTCGCGTCGTCCTATTCAGTCTGCTGGCCCTGTCCGTGCTGAACGTGCCGGTTCTGGCGCCGGCTTTTGCCCAGACCGAGGAGTCGCTGACCGACAGCATCGGGAAGATCTTTCGCGATGTGATCGGCGGCACGGAGGACCAGGCCCAGCCAAAGGCGCCGCCACCACCGATCACGGATCTGCGCCGCGAGCTGCCGCAGTCCCGCGCGGATATGATGCAATCCTTCTCGCCGCTGGTGAAGGCAACCGCGCCCGCGGTCGTCAATGTCTATGCCGACCGGCTGGTCCAGCGCAGCATGTCGCCTTTCGCGGGCGATCCGTTTTTCGAGCAGTTCTTCGGCCAGCGCATGCCCAACCGCACCGAGCGCCAGTCGTCGCTCGGCTCCGGCGTGATCATCGAAAGCCGCGGTATTGTGGTGACCAACAATCATGTCATCAAGGATGCCGACGACATTCGCGTGGCGCTTGCCGACGGCCGGGAGTTCGAAAGCCGGATCCTGCTCAAGGATGAACGCTTCGACCTCGCCATCCTGCAGATCGAGGGGGATGGTCCGTTTCCGGCGATCGAATTCGGCAACACCGACGCCATCGAGGTCGGCGATCTCGTGCTTGCCATCGGCAACCCGTTCGGCGTCGGCCAGACGGTGACCAGCGGCATCGTCTCGGCGCTTGCCCGCAACCGCGTCGGCGTGTCCGACTTCGGCTTCTTCATCCAGACCGACGCCGCGATCAACCCCGGCAATTCGGGTGGCGCGCTGATTGACATGAACGGCCGCCTGATCGGCATCAACACGGCGATCTTCACACGCTCCGGCGGCTCCAACGGCATCGGCTTCGCCATTCCCGCCAATCTGGTTCGCGCGGTAGCCGAAACCGCCGAATCCGGCGCCGACGTGTTCGAACGGCCCTATATTGGCGCGACCTTCGAGAGTGTCACCCCGGACATTGCCGAAGCCCTTGGCCTGCAACGCGCCACCGGTGCGTTGATCTCCGATGTTGCGGATGACGGCCCGGCGGGCGAAGCGGGCCTGCGCGCCGGCGACATCGTGCTCGCCTTCAACGGCCAGCCGATCGAGCATCCCGATGCGCTCGGCTACCGCCTTGCCACCACCGGCGTGGGCAAGACCGCCACGCTCGACGTGCTGAGCCGCTCTGGTCGCAAGTCCTATGAGATCACGCTCCAGGCGCCCCCCGCCGACGATCCGCGCGCGCGCCGTCAGCTTGGAGGGCAGAATCCGTTCTCCGGCGCAATTGTGTCGAACATCACGCCCAGGATCGCTGACGCCTTGCGGCTGCCGCCCTCGGTTCGCGGCGTCATCGTCACCGAGGTGCCGCGCGCCTCGCTCGCCGGACGCTACGGCTTCCGCCCCGGCGACCTGATTGCCGAGATCAACGGCGTCGACATCGCCAGCGTCGATACGCTCGAACAGATCCTGGCCGAAGGCGCCAGTTTCTGGCGCTTCGAGATCGTGCGCGGTGGCCGCCGCATTCGCCAGATCATAAGGTGAGGCATGAGTGATCTCTTCGCCACGGCCGGTGCGGCTCAAAGCGGACATCGTCCGCTCGCCGACCGGCTGCGGCCCAAAACGCTGGCCGAAGTCACCGGCCAGCCGCATCTCACCGGCGCGGATGGCGCCATCACCCGGATGATTGCTTCGGGCAGCCTCGGCTCGATGATCTTCTGGGGCCCTCCCGGCACCGGCAAGACCACCGTCGCGCGGCTTCTGGCCGGCGACACCGATCTGGCGTTTGACCAGATTTCGGCGATCTTCTCAGGCGTCGCCGATCTCAAGAAAGTGTTCGAGACAGCCCGCGCCCGCCGCATGGGCGGCCGCCAGACCCTGCTCTTCGTCGACGAGATCCATCGCTTCAACCGCGCCCAGCAGGACAGCTTCCTGCCGGTGATGGAAGACGGCACCATCGTGCTGGTCGGTGCGACGACGGAAAACCCGTCCTTCGAGCTCAACGCCGCGCTCCTGTCGCGGGCGCGGGTGCTGACTTTCAAGCCGCATGACGAGGAAAGCCTCGAAAGCCTGCTCATCCGCGCCGAGGAAGAGACCGGCAAGACGTTGCCGCTGGAAGCGGACGCGCGGCTCAGCCTTCTCCGCATGGCTGATGGCGACGGCCGCGCGGTGCTGACGCTCGCCGAAGAGGTCTGGCGTGCCGCCCGTGAAGGCGAGGTCTTTGACACCGAGGCGCTGGTCAACGTCGTCCAGCGCCGCGCGCCCGTCTACGACAAGGGCCAGGACGGGCATTACAATCTGATCTCGGCGCTGCACAAGGCAGTGCGCGGCTCGGATCCCGACGCGGCGCTCTATTATCTCTGCCGCATGTTCGATGCCGGCGAGGACCCGCTGTTTCTCGGCCGGCGGCTGGTGCGGATGGCGTCCGAGGATATCGGCCTGGCTGACCCGCAGGCGCTGGTCATCGCCAACGCCGCCAAGGACGCCTATGATTTCCTGGGCTCGCCGGAAGGCGAACTGGCGCTGGCCGAGGCCTGCGTCTATCTCGCAACCGCCCCCAAATCCAACGCCGTCTACAAGGCCTACAAATCCGCCATGCGGGCCGCCAAGGAGGGCGGCTCGCTACTGCCGCCCAAGCACATCCTCAATGCGCCAACCAAGCTGATGAAGGCCGAGGGCTACAATGAGGGCTACCGTTACGACCATGATGAGCCCGACGCCTTTTCCGGGCAGGATTATTTCCCCGAAGCCATGGGCCGCAAGACCTTCTACGATCCCCCCGAACGCGGCTTCGAACGCGACCTGCGCAAACGCCTGGATTTCTGGGCGCGGCTCAGGAAAGAGCGCGGCGGCAAGGGGTAGGTTGACATGACCAGCGCCAAGGCCGGGCAGCAACCTGAAATCGGCATCATGGGCTCAGGCGCGATCGGGCTCTATGTCGGCGGCATGCTGGCCCATGGCGGCGCGCAGGTGGCATTCGCCGCGCGTGGGCGCACGCTGGAGGCACTGGGGCGCGGGCTCGCCGTGTCGCGCCATGACGGCTTCAAGGCCGAACTGAAGCCCGACCGCTACGCGGCGGGTCCTGCCACGGCCCTGGCGGACTGCGATATCATTCTGTTTTGCACCAAATCCGGCGACACGGAGTCTGCCGCCCGCGACCTCGCCGCATCAATCAAGCCCGGCGCGATGGTGATCAGCCTGCAGAACGGCGTCGGTAATGTCGATGTCTTGAAATCGGTGTTGCCCGGCCATGATATCATCGCCGGCACGGTTCCGTTCAACGTCGTCAGGCTATCGCCCAACGCGGTGCACTGCGCGATGGAAGGCGCCGTGCTGATCGGGGCGTCCGTTGCCTCCGCCCGGCTGGTTGAACTTGCAGCAAGCGCCGGCCTGAAGCTGATGATCCACAAGGATCTCGAATCCGTGCAGTGGGGCAAGCTGCTGCTCAACCTCAACAACGGCCTGAATGTCCTGAGCGGGCTGCCGCTCCGGCGCCAGTTCGAGGATCCGGGCTACCGCCATGTGCTGGCATTAGCCATGGAGGAACTCCTGGCTGCGCTCGATGCGGCGGGGATCAAGGTGACCGGCGCAACCCGAACAAATCCGCGGTTGATCCCAAAGGTGCTGCGTCTGCCCTCCTGGCTGTTCCGGATCGTCGCCCGCCAGCAGCTCAGGATGGACGACATCGCCCGATCCTCGTCCTGGGATGATCTTCAGGCGGGCAGGGCGCCCGAGACCCGCTTTCTCAACGGCGCGGTTGCGCCTCTCGCCAGGGCGCACGGACGTGCGGCGCCGGTCAACGACCTGATCTGCCGCCTGGTCGACGAGGCTTTCGCCGAAGGCAGGTCGCCCCGGTTGCCCGGCGAGAAGCTGCTTGACCTGGCGCGCAAGGCGGCGACCTAGCTCAAGAAGCATGTCCCTGCTTGCCGCAGGCCGCGCACGACCGCACTCTCAGGCCGACAACCGCGCCTCTGCAAAATTGTTTTCTCGATCCACCGCCTTTGCCAACACCTCTTCCGCCCATTGATTGAGGCTCTTGCCGTTCAGTTCGGCGGCAATGACGGCCTTGCGGTGGGTTTCGGGATCGATGCGAAACATCACCTTTCCCGAATAGGGCTTCTGCGGCATCTTGCCGATTTTGGCGCAGGTCTCGATATAAAGCACGTCGCAGCTTTTGAGATTCGGGATTCCCTGACTGATTGATTTGTGATTCACTTTGCCCATGGAAGGAGAACCGCCATGGGCAAGCCGCATCCGGTCGAGTTGCGTGCGCGTGTCGTTGGGTTTGTAGAGGAAGGCAACAG
>JAHRFE010000016.1 GCA_019084245.1 Hoeflea sp. | reverse complement strand
TATTCGTCAGAAATCGCAAAGCAACCCGACGACGAGCATGCGCCATGAACCATCAGGGCGGAACCGGTGTAGCCTTTTTCGCGCTCCAGCCTGTTCGGATAGCCGAGATCGAAGGAAAGATAATATTGCGATCTCGGGTTCAATCTGCCGGAATTGACCGTGTAGAACCCTTCAGGGGCTTGGCGGTCGCCTTCGAATTTTTTCGGACCCAAAACGCCCGACCATCGGCACATCGGATAGGTTTTCATCAGGGCATACTTGCCGGATGAATCCCGTTTCCAAACTTCCAGTTCGCTTTCCTGCTTGAAAATGCGAACCAGCACCGGGTCTGCTGGCCTCATCCCCATCTCCCGCATTTTGGCAACAGTCTTTTGCGGGATCGGAACGTCGCCGCGGCCATCAAGCTCCAGCGTGCTCGTCACACATCCGGACACAACCAGACCTGCCATGAGGATGCCGATCACACTTGATCGGAATCCCTGACTTGTACGATGCTTCTTTGTGCTCATCCGCAGCATCATTTTCCGTTTCTTGCCCTTGGCGTCAGACTACGATCAGCCTGGCTCCGTTGGTCACGCGGCCATAGAGATCGACAGCATCCTGATTGATCATGCGCACACAGCCGCTGGAAACCGACTTGCCGATGGTCCAGTATTCTGGCGATCCGTGGATGCGATACAGCGTATCCTCCCCATTCTGGAAGATGTAGAGGGCGCGCGCGCCGAGAGGATTGTCGAGACCAGGCGGCATGCCGCCATTGGCGGCGCTCCAATTTACCAACTCGGGTTGCCGCGCGATCATTTCGTCGGGCGGAGTCCATTTTGGCCAAGCCTGCTTCCACTGGATCACGCCTTCACCCGACCATTCGAAACCTTGCCGACCGAGGCCGACGCCATAACGCATGGCTTTTCCTCCTTCCTGGATCAGATGGAGGAAATATGTCTTTGTGTTGACGATGACTGTACCAACCGGATACGGACTGGAGAAATCCACCTGCCGCCTCCAGAATTTTGACGGTACCTTGCTTATGTCGACAGCGGGCAGGGGGAATCGTTCACCGGGCATCGGTCCATACATCGCCCTAACCGTTGCCAACTTCGGATTAGGTGTCACTACCTCAACCGGTTGCTCGATTCTGGTTGCGGTGGTGCATCCGGACAATGCCAGCACTGAGGAGCCTGCAGCTCCACAAATGAATTGACGGCGGTTCATATCATTTCAACTTTCACAACTTCTTGCCTGGGGGGCCTGTTCAAAACTGTTCTTGGGAGAAAGAGAGCCGCAAAATCCGGGATCGATTTGCGGCTCGCAATTGCTTGCATGGCAAGCTGGGCGCTCATACTAAAGCACCACAACCTGAGCGCCAACCGGCACCCGCTCGAAGAGATCTTCGACATGGTTATTGATCATGCGAATGCAGCCATTGGATACTGACCGCCCGATCGACGAGGGTTCCGTGGTGCCATGAATGCGGTAGAGCGTATCGCGCCCATCCCGGTACAGATAGAGTGCCCGTGAGCCAAGCGGATTGTTCGGTCCACCTGGGACACCCTTGGCAAATCGCGCGTACTTCTTTGGATCTCGCCTGATCATATTGGCTGTAGGGGTCCATGACGGCCACTTGGCTTTTCGTCCGACCTTTGCCTGTCCCTTGAAAGCAAGCCCGGCCCGGCCCACTCCGACCCCGTAGCGACGCGCCGTGCTTGCTGCAAGCTGCAAATACAAGAAATGGTTTTTCGGGTCGATTATGATTGTACCTGGCTCGTAACCGCTGAAGCGAATAGTTTGCGGTTCAAATTTCTCGTCCAGTTTGAATGTCTCAGTATGGGCGTAGGCGGGTAGCCCATGGGATGTGGCAAGGCCAGCGCCAATGCCAATCAGTAGTCCTCTTCTTGAAATCATGTTTCACACTCACGTCTTTGAAAGTTGCCGATAGGCGCAAAATGCGCTTTTGGACGTTCAAGCGTCAGCGTCTGGCGGCCGTGGGACTACATATCCGACGTTGAAAAGAAGCACGGGTGTGAATTCGGTGTCATGCTCCTCTATGTCGGGCGCGACAGTTGGAACAGTCGTCTCAGCAAAAATTGCACAGTGCATCTGACAGTGCGCGGATGATGTGCTTCCGGTTTCCTCGCCGAGCGGCATCGCGTCGGAACCAAGAGCACTGCCAACGGCGATTGAAATGCATTCGGTCGCATCAGTTCGGCTTTGGCAGTCAGGGAGAATGTTGACCGAGTCAACGGAATGCGCGAGCGCCGGAAGCGCCAGCAGCAAGGCTAGAATGAAGGTCAATACGCGGATCATGGCACTCTTTTGGCTTCAAGGGCGTCCTTTTTCTATATGATCCATGGTTAACTTTTCGTGTGAAAAACGCACCCGTTTCGTTCAGCCGAGACATATTTGCCAGCGAGAACAGAAACACTGCGCTCCTGCTGCAGGCTCTACCAAGGTCTGGGTTAGATTTTCGAGCGGCGATCGGTTTTTGGCCCCTTACGAGTGATGCGACAAAACGTATATCGACAGGGCAGGGGTTTCAGACTATTCACTGTGGTATGGTAAGGAGCGTCCGCATTCTGTTGATCCTGTTACTCGCCGTTTTTTCGGCAGGATCGGTTCTGCATGCTGCGAATGCCGCCAGCATGAACGCGAAGATGACGATTGCCGCTATCGGCAGCGGCGACATGGGCGACTGCCAGGATTGTCCAGACGGCGGTGATGACATGCAGCCATGCGGCAATGTTTGCGTATTTCCCATATTGGCCGTCGTGCCAGTCGACCAAGCTGGCCTTCCTGAGGTCGAGACGACCATCGAAAGCCTGGTTTCTCACAGCGTGTCCGGACGCACCGGACTGCCGGAGCCTTACCCTCCACGATCCATTGCCCTGAGCTGACGCCGCCCGGACTCCGTTCCGGCGAGCGGCTGAAATCATGCGCGGTCTGTCTGATCGCCCATGATCCTACATCGCATCGCGAGGTCGCGCACTGCGAGTTCGAGCACCTCTCAGGATGGTTGGAATATCATGACATTGCTTTTACCGACGCCAACGCGTCGAACTTTTCTCACATCCGTTGTGGCTTTCGGGGCCGGTGCGGCGGCCTCGGCTTCAGGAATCCGGACCGTTGGCGCCACGCCCGCCGCAACTGGTTTTGCGATTGCTTTCGATGGCGATGCGCTGATCGTTGGGAGTGAGCAGTTGTTGCGCCGCGACGATGGCGAAGCATCGACACCGCTCCGCGGACCTGCGGGCGGCAATGTTCTCTCGCTTGTGACGCACAAGGACCGTGCCGGCCGGATTGCGGCGGGGCTCGCAAAGGGGGGCGTCGCCCTATCCGTGGACGGAGGGCGGAGCTGGGAGGCAAGAAATCAGGGCTTGCCCGATGCTCCGGTGACGGCCGTCACGGTGGCGGCCTTGAGCCCCGATGCCTTGTACGCGGCCGTTCGTGGCGACGGCCTGTGGAAAAGCGATGATGCCGGCCGGTCCTGGGCCTTCGCGATGGACCGGCCATGGTTGGAGGGCTCCGAGCGCGACACGATGGCCCTGACTTCGGTCGATCTGGCCACAGGCATGGGCGGTATCTGGATTTATGCCGGAACTGAGCTGGGCCTGACGCGCGTGCCCGACTGCTTCTGCCGCTGGCAAGACGTGCAGCCTGGCGATGCGATGGATGCATTGGTTTCTGGAGGAGCACCCGTTCCCGAGGTGCCATTGCCCAAAGGCGAGCCAATCCTCGCGCTGATCAGCGCGCCATCGCTTCCGATGAGGCTCTATGCGGCCCTGCCTTCGGGGATTTGGGTGTCCGAGGACGCTGGAGTTGTCTGGGCGCAACGCTCATCGTCTCGCGCGCAAGCGCTCGCTGTCCATCCAGAAAATGCCGATCACGTCGCCGCCCTGACCCGGGACGGCCTCACACAAACTCGCGATGGCGGCAGGTCCTGGTCCGCGCTCGCAAACCTTTGAAGGAGAACATCATGAAAAAGATATCTTTTGTCCCATCCGTTGCCGCCCTAGCTCTAGTAGGTGGTACGGCCTTCATCACGTTGACCGCGGCTCAGACCGCGCAAGAAAGCGCCACCGCAGTTGACGCAAAGGCGATCACGATCTGGCTCGATCCGAGTTGCGGCTGCTGTGACGTCTATGCCGACTATATGGAGGCCAACGGCTTTACCGTGACACGCGTCGATGATCGCGATTTCGACAAGCGCTCGATTGAGATGGGCGTTCCCGAGAAGGGAATCGGATGCCATCTGGCCGAGATCGACGGCTATGTCGTGAGCGGGCTCGTGCCTGTCGAGATCATTGAGCGGTTGGTCAGCGATCGTCCTGATGTCACCGGCATCACATTGCCCGGGATGCCGGGGAATGCTCCCGGCATGGCGCCGGTAAAAACCGGCACGCTTAAGACTTACGCGTTCGGCACGAACGGCGTCACGGTCTATTCCGATGAGTGATGGCATGAACGGGATGATGGATGGCTCCATGATGGGAATGATGATGGCCGGAGGTGGTCTTTTCGTGCTGCTGGTCCTTGCTGTCTTGGTCCTCGGCCTCTTCGCGCTGGTAAAATATCTGTGGGGACCGAGATGATGCGATACATGATCATCCTTTCCGCTATCGCCGTTTCGGCTCTGGCTGCCATCGCTGGGCTTGCGCAACTGCCGAGCGGCGATGTGCGAGCGGAGAGCCTAACCGTCCTTGGCCAGCAAGTAACAAGCGAGCAGATCGCCCTCGGAAGGCAGGCCTATACGCAAAACTGCGCCTCCTGCCATGGCGCTAACCTTGAGGGCCAGCCGGACTGGAAGCGCAGGCTGGAGAACGGCCGCATGCCCGCGCCGCCGCATGATGAGGACGGCCACACTTGGCATCACTCGGACCAGGACCTATTCACCATCACCAAGCTTGGTGTCAGTGGCGTCGTCCCGGGCTATGAGAGTGACATGCCAGCCTTCGGCGAGATCCTGAGCGACGCCGACATCGCCGCCGTGCTCGCTTTTATCAAGAGTACCTGGCCCGAGCGCCAACGGGAATCACAGGCTCGAGTAACTGCCAAAGACGGGAACGGGTCATGAGCATGGTCAGAGAGCAACCGGTGGCCGGAACGCGGCGAACTGAAAAGGAAATCATTATGGCCACGATACGACAACCCGATTCAGACGACGGTTCGCTTGGCCGCGGCGTTCTCTACGCGCTTCGTTACTACCTCGGCGGGCGCAGGGGTCTCCTCATACTTGCCACGCTTGCGCTCTTTGGTGGCCTTGTCTTCAATTGGAGCTGGCTCGTCGCCGTGGGGGCGGCCCCTCTGCTGCTTGCGGCGCTACCATGCGCCGCCATGTGCGCGCTCGGACTCTGCATGAACAAGGTGACCGGCGGTTCCTGCAAGTCAAGCCAGGCCGAAAACACCGCCGCCGTAGGCGATCAAACCTCGTTACCCGGCCGTGCTCCAGATAATTTTTTGCCGAACGAAACTGGCAGAGACGCACAAACCGTCAGTATTGCGGTTTCGTCCCGGCATTCCCTATCCCAAACCAGCCAGACAAGGAAAACGACCGATGATTAAACCAATCAAGTCTCACACCAAAGTGAACAGCGCGTTGACCAAATCTGTCCCTCCAGCTTGCAAACTGCTGCAGTTGGAATAGGCAGGAGACGATGTCGTTGATCATATGCAACATTTCAAACATAACAGCTCGCATCTTGGCGAGCGCAATGATTGTCGCGATTTTGATGGTTCAGTCAGCGCCTGTCGCGAATGCAACCACTTGCGCGGCCGACAAAACCGCTGCATTTTCAATTGTGGTAGCACAGCCCGCTAATGCCGAGAGCGAGATCACGCATGTGCGGGCGCACATGCAGATCGATGATGAAAAGCAGGGCGATCAGTTGGGTTCTATGGTCGGCGATTGCATCACGTTGTCATGCTATTTTGTGGTAGAAGATCGCCTGCGCTCAGTCTCCCCGCTTTTCATATTTGGCCTCAGCAGTTACCTCAACCTCAATTTGCTGCCATCCAAAACCAATGCTGTGATGGTTCATGAGCGTCCTCCTCGCACAATCTGACAGTACTGATTGCCCAATGGGATAGATCCCTTTGGGCTAAATTTGTCTGTTTGTTGGCAAGTCTTGCTTGCCTGAAGGAGTTGACCATGCGTGGACGCTATGTTGCGCTTTCTATCCTTGCTTTTGGTGCCGGTGTTGCCGGAGGTGTGTTCGGGGAGCGTTTTCACTCTGCCTCGACAATTAATTCGGAAGATGCCGGCCCGGAGATTCTCTACTGGGTCGCGCCGATGGATGCGAATTTTCGCCGGCCTGGACCCGGGAAGTCGCCCATGGGGATGGACCTTATCCCGGTTTATGCGGGTGAAGAGAAATCGGGCGACCCCTCCGAGGTCAAGCTCTCTGCTGTCGAAATCAATTCAATCGGCGTCAGGACAGCGACTGCCCAGATCGACGAAATCTCGCAGCGGATCGAGACGGTCGGTTTTGTGCGCTACAATGAGCACAACACAAGCCATGTGCACACCCGTGTGAACGGCTGGATTGAAAAGCTCAATGTCCGCGCAGTCGGTGACCGGGTTGCAGAAGGTGATCTGCTTTTTGAAATGTTTGCGCCCGAGTTTGCCGTCGCGGTGGCAGATATCGCGTTGTACTACAAGAACGATGATCCAAGCTTGCAAAGAAACGCCCGGAACAAGCTTCGCAGCCATGGTGCGTCCGAGCAACAGATCGATGCGATCCTGAACGAAGGCAAGAATACCGACAGGATTGAAGTCTATGCACCCAGAGACGGAGTTGTGATTGGTCTGACTGCCGCCGACGGCATGTATCTCCAGCCCAATACGCTAGCCGTTTCATTGAGCGATCTGTCCTCGATCTGGGTCGTTGTTGACGTGTTCGAGCGTGACATTGCACGGCTTAACGAAGACATGAAGGCCTCTGCAAAGTTCGAGCACCTGCCAGGCATCGAGCTGAATGGGACGATTGATTACATCTACCCGGAACTGGATGCCACCACCCGAACGCTTCCTGTCCGGCTCCGATTTGACAACAAGGATGGTCTGCTGCGCCCCAACATGTTCGGTGAGGTCGCACTGGTGCCCAATGCAACGAAGCGCTCGGTCACGGTTCCAACTGAAGCCGTCATCCGTACGGGAACGGCTGAGCGGGTCATTCTCAGGACAGCTGACGGAACGTTCATTCCACGGCTGGTGACCACAGGGCTTAATGACAGTTTCGGGGAAGGTGCCAGAACCGAAATCATTCAAGGTCTTGCCGCTGGCGAAGTGGTTGTCGCCTCTGCGCAATTCCTGATCGACAGTGAAAGTTCGCTGAGTGCGGGCCTAATGCGCATGGCCCCGACCGATCAGGAGCCGGCCCGTGGCAAGGGAGTACTGGTTGCCCTTGATGCCGAGGCCCGCACAGCGACGATAAGGCATGATCAACTCGAAATGCTCGGCTGGCCTGCCATGGAGACGCAATTTCCGCTCCGTGCCGGTATCTCTCAGTCGCACCTGAATCCGGGCGAAGAAGTGGCATTTGCTGCCGTACGGGATGCAGACGGCGTTTTGGCGCTCACGGAACTCGGTCTGGACAACGGTATCGCTGCAACAGGAACCGGGATGGTGCAGGCGGTGACCGCAGATGGCAAACTGACCGTTGATCACAAACCAATTCCGGAACTGGGCTGGCCTGCCATGAGAATGGATATGGATGTTGCCGGAGTGGACATTGCAGCCGTTCCGCTCAACGCAGAAGTCGAGTTCGATCTATCCAAGGACGATAGCGGCATGGTCTCGATTGTTGCCGTGCGCGCGATTGGCCAGGAAGGTGCACCAAAACCGAATGGCATTGCGAAAGCCCCAGAGCCGATGGCAGAACCCAAAGTGGATGCTGCCTTGGCCGCACCAATCATGGTCTCCGGTCAGATCGAAAAGATCGACCCGAACACGGGAATGGCAACCATAAAGCATGGGCCGATCAAGGAAATCGGCATGCCGGGCATGACGATGGATTTTGCCATCTCGGATGCGCTTGATCCCGCATCACTTCCGCTCAAATCCGAAGCCATGCTGACTTTTGAGCGACCTGACGGCATGACCATGGTGTTGGCTTCGGTTGCTCTCGATGCGCCGCCGATGCGGGTTTCAGGGATCATCAATTCCGTCGACCCCGATACCCGTATGGTCAATATCAGTCATGGTCCAATGGTCGAGATCGGCATGCCAGGCATGGTGATGGATTTCCTCGCTGCGGATACGGTCATGCTCGAGGAGTTGCCAAAAGGCCGCGAGCTGCAGCTGTTGATGCGCAAGAACCCGGACTTCAGCCTCACACTGCTTGGCGTTGAAGCTGTCACGGAGCCGGGCCGATGATCCCCGCAGTCATTCGAGGCTCAATTCAAAACCGGCTCATCATCATTGCCCTGGCGATCATGATGGCATTGGCAGGTATCTGGGCAATTCGAAACACGCCCGTGGATGCAATCCCTGACCTGTCCGATGTGCAAGTCATCATCAAGACCAGCTATCCCGGGCAGGCCCCGCAAGTGGTTGAAGATCAAGTCACCTATCCGATTGCAACGGCGATGCTGGCCGTTCCCGGAGCCACCGATGTTCGCGGTTTTTCGTTTTTTGGTGACAGTTACGTCTACATCGTCTTTGAAGACGGTACTGACCTTTACTGGGCGCGTACCCGCGTGCTCGAATATCTGGCACAAATCACCAACAGCCTGCCCGCTGGGGCATCTCCGCAATTGGGGCCTGATGCCACAGGAGTAGGTTGGATATACCAATATGCGCTTATTGACAGAACCGGTGGCCATGATCTGGCGCAGCTGCGGACCTTGCAGGACTGGTTCCTGAAATATGAGCTGCAAACCGTCGATGGCGTCTCCGAGGTGGCCACCATCGGAGGTATGGTCAAACAATATCAAGTCGTGGTCGACCCCAACAAGCTCAGGGCTTACGACATTACCCTGTCCAGAATCCGTAGCGCTATTCAGGACGCCAATCGCGAAACCGGCGGCAGCGTCGTGGAAATGGGCGAGGCTGAATTCATGGTCCGCTCGACCGGGTATATCGACGAGATTGCGGACCTGGCCAGCGCGCCCTTGATGGTCAATTCACGCGGCGCGGCGGTCACCCTGGGTGATGTAGCGGATATACGGCTCGGGCCGGAAATGCGGCGGGGCGTCGGTGAATTCGGTGGCGAGGGCGACGCCGTGGGCGGTGTCATCATCATGCGGTGGGGAGGAAATGCGCTTGCCACCATCAAGGCCGTGGAAACCAAGCTCGAAGAGGTCAAGAAAGGTCTGCCTGAAGGTGTGGAGATCGTCACCACCTATGACCGCGCAGGCGTGATCGAAAGGGCGATCGAGAATCTCCAGGACAAGCTGACTGAAGAGTTCATTGTGGTGGTCCTGGTCTGCGGCGCGTTTCTGCTGCATGTCCGCTCGTCCCTGGTGATCGTGGTTTCCCTGCCTCTGGGCATAATGGCCGCGTTCATCATCATGAAACTCCAGGGCGTGAACGCCAACATCATGTCGCTTGGCGGCATTGCCATTGCCATTGGCGCGATGGTCGACGCTGCGATTGTCATGATCGAGGCCATGCATCGACGGATCGAGAAGGAGCCGTTGACGCCCCAGAACCGCTGGCGTCTGGTCGCCGAGTGCGCTTCCGAGGTTGGCCCAGCGCTTTTCTACTCTCTCGCCATCATCACCGTCAGTTTCCTTCCGGTGTTCGTGCTCGAAAGTCAGGAAGGCAGGCTGTTCAAACCGCTGGCCTTTACCAAGACCTATGCCATGGGGGCGGCGGCCATTCTGTCGATCACGCTGGTTCCGGTTCTTATGGGCTATTTCGTGCGCGGGCGCATCATCGCGGAGAGAAAGAACCCGCTCAATCGACTTTGCATCTGGCTCTACAGGCCATTTCTTGACGCGGCCGTCGCTTGGCCTTGGGGAACAAGCCTTCTGGCGGTCGTCGTGGTTGCATCGATCGCCTGGCCATTGCAGCGTGTCGGCACGGAGTTCATGCCTGCGCTGAATGAAGGCGACTTTCTCTACATGCCGTCCCTCTATCCCGGCGTTTCGATCGGCAAGGCACGGGAAGTGCTGCAGCAAACTGACCGGCTGATTGCGACAGTGCCGGAGGTAAAGACCGTTCACGGCAAGCTCGGACGCGCAGACACCGCCACCGACCCAGCGCCCCTGACGATGATCGAGACGACAATCCAGCTCAAGCCGGAAGCCGAATGGCGGCCAGGAATGACCATGGAGAAAATCCGTGATGAACTCGACAGGGCCGTGCAAATGCCGGGTGTCACCAATGTCTGGATACAGCCGATCAAGAACAGGATCGACATGCTGGCAACCGGTATCAAGACACCGGTTGGCGTGAAAATCTCTGGCGTTGATCTGAAAGTCATTGAGCGGATCGGGATTGAGATCGAGCGTGTTGTTGCGGGGATCTCCGGAACGGCCTCTGCTTATGCGGAACGCCCCGTGGGTGGCCGGTTCATTGAAATCGACGTCGATCGTGACCAGGCGGCGCGCTACATGATGAGCGTGCGCGAAATCCAGGACCTGGTGCAAACCGCCATCGGTGGGATGCAGGTTTCTGAAAGTGTGGAAGGGCTTGAGCGCTTTCCGATCAATCTTCGTTACCCCCAGGACTGGCGCAACAGCCCCGAACGATTGCGCGAACTTCCGGTGGTCACACCCTCTGGCGCGCATATTCCACTGGGAGCAATTGCGGAGGTCAAGGTGGTTGACGGACCTGCCATGATCCGCTCGGAAAATGCGCGGCGAACCGGCTTTGTGTTCATAGATATCGCTGGTCGGGATCTCGGCGGTTATGTTCAGGAGGCCCGCCGGATTGTTGCCGATCAGGTGTCCCTGCCGACGGGGTATTCGATCACATGGTCGGGCCAGTACGAATATATCGAACGCATGCAGGAGCGACTGACACTGGTTGCTCCTGCCACACTCCTGATCATCACTCTGATGCTCTTTCTGGCCTTTAATCGGGTGACGGAGGTCGCCATCATTCTGGCATCACTGCCAGTGGCCTTGTCAGGTGGAATGTGGCTGATCTGGTATTTGAGTTTCGACATCTCGGTTGCTGTTCTCGTGGGCTTCATCGCGCTTGCCGGGGTCGCAGTCGAGACGGCGATTATCATGCTGCTCTATCTCAATCTGGCCTGGGAGAAGCGCAAGAAATCGGCCGCGGCTGAACAGCGCATGGTCACCAGCGACGATATCGAGGAGGCGGTCTTTGAAGGTGCATTGCTTCGCGTTCGGCCCAAGATCATGACGGTCGCCACCATTTTCGCCGGCCTGATTCCGATCATGTACGGCATAGGGACCGGATCGGAGATCATGCAACGGATTGCGGCACCGATGATCGGGGGCATGGCAACCGCCACGCTGCTGACGCTTCTGGTTATCCCGGCACTCTTTGTCATCTGGAAGCGGCTGGGCCTGAAACGGATCAACCGTGAACTGGCTGGAGCCCACGCAGTCCCATCAGAATTGGTTCCAGGCGAATAGACACCCGCCTGGAACCGGTCACGCGGCTTCCTGTTTGAGCTTACATCGCCGCAGGAAACGTATCCACGCAAAACCCGGAAGGCTTGAAGGGGACGCTGTCAATTCCCCGATTGTGCAACGTCACAACAGCGATGCGGTGATGTAGACCATTGCTGGCACAGCAAAGTCGCTACTGGTCAGCTCCTACACCTCGGCGCAGGGTGTCCAAAGAAAGTCGATCAGTTACCAATATGTCGGCGAGTTAACCACAGCACGGTCGGGGGCACCACCAACCACTGTAGGAGCGGACTCAAACCGGTTCCGAACGGCGGAACCAGCGGCATCAGCTCGGAATAAGTCCACCGTTGTGTAACCTGGGTATAGTAATATTCAAAACCGATCGTCAGCGCCACGCCGGTGCCGAGATAAACTAGCAAAGGGAGCGTCCTGGGCGACAGCAGCCAGGCGCGGGATCGAGCTGAAGCACTCGCCACCCAGAAGGCCACCAACGCAAAGCCGACATCACCGATAGTTGCCGAGGTGCATAGTTTGACGCCTTCCCAGTGGGATAACTCCATCATGCCGGCATAGGTGGGCGCCTGCAGATACTCCCAAACGAAATGCAACAGGAACGAGAATATTACTATGCCAAATTCTGGCTGCCGCGTGATCCCGATCGTAGACGCTCCAGATCCCATATTTCCCTCTTTACCTGCTGACATCAGGAATGCGGCTTGAACGTTCTGCATGGCGCGGCCGCGACCGGCTTGAGGGCAAATACCGCGGCGCGTCCAGATGCAGACCGGCAAGCATTGCAGCCTTGAGGCTAAATTGACCTATGTCAATGAAGGCTGAGTATTCGATGTGGTAATGATCATCCTCAATAGGGATTTGAAAACGTGCCAACACGTCGAAATCGCAGTTTGCAAGGAGGTCGGCTTAGCTGGCAGACCTTGACGCTTGTGGTTATCATCGCTCTGTATTTCTCCGCCATTTCCCTGCAACAAACGCATGCCAGCGAATTCTCCGACATGCAGACGGTTGCGATTTCCGTACATTCGCTTGATCCTGGAAACTCCGAACGAGATATGTCGCCGTACTCACCGCAATGCGCCGATCAAGTACATTGCAATTCCGCGGCGATTTTGCCGGGCGAGGCACCGAGCCGTGCAGCCGATGCGGCCGGCGCGATTTCCTCGACCCAGGCCTTCGTAAGGCAACAGTTTTCCCCGTTTCCAGCTCCCCCTCCCAAATTTTCCTGATGCGACGGAATCGTTCTTCCGGCTGAGCTTGTTCCAGCGATGGGAAGAGAGCTGTCCGCTGCTATTGGCGGTTCAACTTTTCCACGCGGGCATGGCGGCGATCGGAACGGTGTTTGATGTTGGGGGTTGAGTTGAACCGCCCGCCAACACATCTCCACCATCTTCCAGTCACCTTCGTTGGCTCAGGCCCGGTTCGGACATAGCCGAAACGGCGGATGCGTAATTCAATTTGCGCGCGGAGCATGCAATGGAAACGATACTCTACTTTCTCTTTTGGGCCGGCCTCATCTTCATCATGATGCGGTTTGGCTGTGGCGCTCATGTCATGGGTCATGGCAATCCGGCAACAACCCGCGATCGGCCAAGCGGTTCAAAGACCGATGTTCGCTGGACTGCCCCCGAGACCGACACTGACCCGGTGTGCGGAATATCCGTTCAGACCCGAAACGCAAAGTCGGCCGTCCATGACGGCCACGTCTACTACTTCTGTTCACGGGAGTGCCGCGAGCGCTTCGAGGCTGCGCCAGATTCCTATCTTGCCAAAGCTGATGGGGCCATGACAGACATGAGGGAGCAAGCTCATGGCTAACCTGGCCAGAACCGATCAACCTCGCCGAGCAGGCGTGCCGCTGCCGGTGATCCGTCCACCGCGCATCCCCGTCGCCGCGTTCGGCATGAGCTTGGGCCTCTTTCTGGTGGCCACGTTTGTCCTGTGTGTCGGCTTCGATCTCATGTTTCCCGGTCAAGCCATGTACCAGACCTGGTCGAAACTGCTTCCGGGGTTCACTTGGTTGACTTGGCCAAGCTTTCTGCTCGGCGGGGTGGAGGCCTTTGCCTATGGCTGGTTCGTCGCTTTGATATTCGCGCCGCTATTCAATTATTTCTCGGCCCGTTGGGCACGTTGATGCTTTGCACAACAAAAGGAACTCAACCATGACATCACGATTGAAGCTATCTCTTTCGGCAGTCCTCACCGTTCTCCTGACATCGGCATCAGCAACGGCCGCGACAGTTTACATTGCTGACGGCAGCGCCGGTCAAATCATCGTCGTCGATGCCGACACAGGGGCGGTGGAACGCACAATCACCGGCTTGGAAGCCATTCATGGCCTTTCCGGAGCATCCGGCGTTCGGTATCTCGTCGCCGGGAGCTATTCCGAGGTTCCAGCCACCGAGACCCTGGCGCTCGCCAAACCAGAAGGAGTATCGGAGGACGAACATGCGGCCCATCATGCAAAACCAGCGGCGGGGGCGATGCCCAAGGACGCCGCGATCAGCATTCTGACCATCCTGGATGCAAAATCTGGGGAGGCGCTGCGTCGGATCGAAGTGCCTGGCGCGGTCCATCATACCGCCGCTTCACCCGACGGTCGTTACGCTGCTGCCACTCATCCTTCAGGTGACGGGATAAGCATAATCGATCTCGAAAAACTGGCATTCAAGGCTTTTGTTCCAACCGGATCGGTGCCGAATTATGTCGTGTTTTCTAGAGATAGCGATTCGGTTTTCGTGACAAATTCAGGCAATAAAACAATCAGTGAAGTTGATATCGAGCAGGGATTTGTCAGGCGCAATTTGCTTGTTGGCTCATCTCCCGAGCATCTGGTCATTTCCGGCGACGGGTCAAAATTATACGTTGCTGACGCCGAGATCGGCAAAATCCATGAGATTGGAGTATCCGATGGCGCCGTTCTCCGTTCATTCGAGATCGGCGGGGAGTTGCACGGCCTGGACTTTTCGGACGACGGGAACACGCTGTTCGTCAGTGGAAAGGGCAATGACAAACTTGTCGCGATCGATTTGCATTCCGGTGCGACGCGAACCGTTTCACTGTCGCCCGCTCCCTATCATTTGACAACGATCGATGGCACCGGCAAGATTTACGTATCGAGCCGCGACGAACCCAAGATTTGGATCATCAACCAGGTCGATCTCACGGTTATTGGCGAAATCGCCGTTTCCGGCGAGGGCCACCAGATGGTGGTGCTTTGGTAGTTTCGCATACTCACCCTTGGCGAGATGGTTAAGGGCGTATTCGCGACCGCATGGTAGCCCAATCTTGCAGTGAGCCAGGCAACCGGAAACCAGACACCATGTTCGAAACCTCAGACCGAGGCGTCGTCCTATGAATCAGGGAATATAAAATGCGACTCAAGGAAAACCTGCCAAAATATTTCGTCATCGGATTCTTCGGGCTTGGATTGGCTGCTCTTGTCTCAAAGAACTTCATGCCAGATTCCGAGACATCTTATGCGATGGCCAATTTGACCGAAATGTCTGATGAAGCGCGAGCCGGTCAGGCGCTGTTCGGAGCCAATTGCGCTTCTTGTCATGGAGATTCCGGTGGAGGCAGCGAAAAGGGGCCGCCTCTCATCCATGATATCTACAATCCCGGACATCATCCCGACGAAGCTTTCTATCGGGCGGTAGCCAACGGTGTTCCACAACACCATTGGCCCTTCGGAAACATGCCGAAACAAAGTCAGGTGACACCTGACGAGGTGGCGAAGATCATTGGCTATGTCCGCGAACTACAGCTCGCCAACGGTATCACCTACAAACCGCACAAAATGTAACCGGAACGGAATTGACGACTGGCCGGCAGCGACGAAGGCCATGTGAATGGTCCTTGCCGAACCATTCGTCCATGAGAATACCGGAATGGCGACCCTTGACCTTCCCATTGTTGGAAGTCCCATATCAGACGAGCAACATTGAAAGGAACACAATGACCCATGAGTTCGACGTTCAAAATATGACCTGCGGCCATTGCCGGGGGACGGTCGAAAAAGCGATCAAAGCAGCCGATCCGGATGCTGTCGCAACAGTAGACTTGGCCACCAAAAAGGCGACGGTGCAAACAAGCCTTGACCCGACTGTCATCAGCGAGGCGATAAAGAATGCCGGATATCCGGCATCCTACGTGCAACGCTGATTGCCTGGCCGGCCGCCCTTTGCACATGCGTGGGGCGGCCGCTTTTCAGTAAACCATGCAGTTGACTGCGAAGGTCCATCTCATAGGTTGCCTTCTCGCCGGTGTGGGAGCAAGCCGTCGCTGTGCAGACCTTGATCGCTATTGTTCGCGCCCGAACATGGGCGCTTCCCGCCTGCGGCGCGACAATTCTCAAACAGATAAAAATGGCCTTGACCTTCCCACCATGGGAAGGATTATACATCTGGGTGGTTAGCAAAGGAGCCGCTATTATGAATGTCGCATCGAAAATCAGAATACCCGTAACATCCTCAGCTACCACCGATGTCGGAATCGAAGGCATGACCTACGCGCTGCGACTACGTCAGTTCAATACAAACTGAAGATTGATCAAAGCATGAACGCTCTCGAAGCAGAATAAGAGACCACCATGAATATTGGGGAAATTTCCAAGGCGTCCGGCGTCTCGACCAAAATGATCCGCTACTATGAACAGATCGAACTGATCGCGCCCGCACGCCGCACCGAGTCCAGCTATCGCATGTATTCAGACAGCGATGTCCATACGTTGCGCTTCATTCGCGGGGCTCGCGACCTCGGATTTTCCGTCGAACAGATGAAGACCCTGCTTGCCCTTTGGAAGGATCGCTCCCGGGCAAGCTCGGACGTTAAAGCGCTTGCCCTTGGCCATATAGCCGAGCTTGAGCGCAAGGCTGCTGCAATAGAGGCCATGACGAAAACGCTAAAGCACCTCGTCAACAATTGCCACGGCGACGGCAGACCCGATTGTCCGATCATTGACGGCATCTCGAAACCGGTGGCGGACGACGGCCACACACTACCGTCGAAATTTGGTCTCACCCACCTGGTTTAGACCAATTCAGTTTGGTTTCTGGCGGAATCTCGTGTGGCAGGAAGTGCAAGTCTGAAGCATCATGTGAAAAGCATGTTCGGCGGACATCGTCAAAATCTCTTTGGCGGGATCAACTTTTTTTCCGAATGGTCCGAGCCCTTTGACGTCCCCCGCTTTCATCCGCATGTCCGGGGTCAATTCATCGGGATGGCGTTCTGCGGAAGCGGAGAGTGAATTCGCATAGACGCGAAGGTCATTGGCGAGTGCAGCGAACACCGCGCTCTCGGTCATGATCGTCGAACTCGCCGCCGATCCGGCAAGGACCGGATTGTCTTCAAAGTGGGCCACCAATGCTCTGCCGGACCTCTTATGTATCGATTCCGCGGCTGCCTTGAACAACCCAGAATCGTATGAAGTGCTGCCCTTGAACATACCGTCTATCAGCTTTGCTGCCTCAGCCATGGATTTCATGTCAAGTTGTCGAGCGATGACTGTCTTTTCATTGGCCTGCGCTTGATTCGGAATTGGCGCAACGATACCAGCCAAAGCGATTGCAGGCGCGAAAACTGCATATACCTTGAAGCTCATCGAATTCTCCTTTCTAGACAGATGAAGATCGTTGCACTCGTCATAACCACCAATCCTCGCTTGATTAAGGCCGGTCCTAATTTGGCCCAATTCCTAGATCCCTGTCAGCGAGCCCTATTCATCGCGAGCCCAAGCCATGTATATCTCTTTACGCTTGCTCTTTTGGGCTTTCACTTCAGCCACCGTTCTCCTATCCGCAACTTTAGCTCGGGCGCATCCACATATCCTTGCCGAGGCACGATTAGATGTGATCGTGAATTCAGACGAAACCGTTCGATTCCTTCGGCATTTCTGGCGTTTCGATGAAATTTTCTCAAGCAGCGTCGTGCTGGATTTTGACGCCAACAACGATCTCAAGTTAGATGATGAGGAACTCCAGAAGGTGTCTACGACAATTTTCGAATCCTTGGCCGACTACAATTATTTCCAATTAGTCACATCCAACGGCGAAGATATCGTTATGAATCGACCGGCAAGGTTCAACGTCAGCTATGACCAGGATCAGCTGATAGTTCTTTTTGAAGCGGAACCGAAAGATCTATTGAAGCTCGCTGGTAAAGTCGTTTTCGGCGTGTACGATCCGACATTTTACGTTGCAATTGACTTTGTGAAGGACGGGAGTTTGGCAGTGGAAGGGCTTCCCGCTCGCTGCACACGCGCTGTCATTCGCCCCGATCCGAACCAAGCGATCACAGATAATCAAGACAATTTGACGGATGAATTCTTCAATGATCCGGCAGGTACCGACATAAGCAAGATATTTGCAACGCGTCTCGAATTGAACTGCACAGCAAAGGGTTGAGTTTGAGGGAGGGATTGCTGGGCAGGGCAATTTGCACTTTAGCAACAAAAGCTGCCTTCTTGTCCAGCATGTTGATTACCTCTCACCTGATGGGTGAAATTTCTGAGATCGGCGTTTGAGACGGGTCCAAACCCGTTGGACAGGACTTACGAAATAGCGACGTACTGCAATCACACTTTGATCGTATGGTGACACTGAAACGAACCCGTCGCTCGCGTCATCGGATCCCCACTAGGGTGTCTCTCAGCTCTGTAGAGGGTGTCGCAGAAAAGCCTGCATCCTGAAGGCAACTCCTCTCGACGGGAAACCGCTTCGACTAGGCGAAAAGGTCTCAAATGGTTAAGAAATCGTTAACAAAATAGATCAATTCAAGCGCTTGAAGTCGGAGCGGTTTGAATCTACGCAATGGGCATGAGCGTGATGTATCGAATCATTTGCAGGAAGCTGCTGGTTCTCATCAGGTTGGCGATCATCGCATCGCTGGCCGGCTACTCGTTGTCAAATGCCGCAGCGGCCATGCACAGCGCTCCATCTGCCGACAATCAAGCAAGTTTATCCCAGACGATGGATCAGCCGGCTATCCACACTGCATTGCATCACGATCACGATGATGAATCGACTGGCAACGACGGTTCGAGGCTTGCGAAGCAGGATTGCTGCAGTGATGTCTGCGCAAGCTTCATGCTCGTGACGTTTCAGGATTCCTCGATCAACCCTGCGGCTTTGCCTCTCCGTGAATTTGTCGACGAAGATTTCATTTTCGGCGAATTCCCCGGCCTCCACCGCCCACCCAGAATCTGAGTAGGAATGCCCGTTCTGCGGGTTTGATCGTGCGCATTTGAGCATGGTTTGCTCACTGCGTCGCTGATATCTCCTACTCGGATCATACCATGAAAATCTCATTTCTTGTGGCCGCAGTGCCGCTCATTGCGAGCGGATGCGCAGGCACATTGCCTCCTGAAGTCATTGCTTCGGGCGACCTTACCGCGACGACGGCAACGGCTCGCCCCATCCACTATCACAATCCCGTCGGGGACTACACGCACCGCATCCCGGTCGATCCAAAGCCGTGGCGAAACCAGAATGATGCTCAGGCCCCAAAGGGAGCTGGTTCATGATGACACACCATTTCAAACTCGCTGCAGCTCTGGCGTTGCCATTGTTTCTGACGGGGTGTGTTTCCGCGGTCGATTATTCGGCTGCCAACGCGGGCTTTGCTTCCGTCTCGGGAACGACGTTGGCCGCGACGGGCAAGGACACCGTCTGGATTCAAAATCGTCACGACGCGGAAGCCGCCAAGAGCCGGGTCAAACAATTGATGACAAGGAAGACCATTGATGCTGACACGGCGGTGCAAGTTGCCCTCATCAACAACAAGGGGCTTCAAGCGGCATACGCCGACCTTGGAGATGCTGCAGCTAACGCCTGGCAATCCACCATGCTGGTCAATCCCACGGTTTCCCTGGGTCTGACGGGTATTGGTACGCCGGGCTTGGTCGCGTTCAAAGCCGTCGAAGGCGTGATCGCCGCCAATATCCTGGCGTTGGCTACTCGGAAGAGCAATATCGAGATAGCCGACGCAGCTCTACGGAAAGCGGAACTTGCTGCGGCCGTGCAAACGCTGCAACTGGCGGCCGACACGAGACGTGCCTGGATCACCGCCGTTGCCTCCTGGGAAACCGTTGCCCAGCTCAACCAGGCACAAGCCGCGGCTGACGCTTCTTCGGAACTGGCGCAGAAACTTGGTGAAACAGGCTCCATAACGAAGGGCCGTCAGGCCCGCGAGCATGTCTTTTATGCTGAACTGGCAGGCCAGACAGCGAAAGCTCGCCTTGAAGCTCGTCTGGCAAAAGAGGAGCTAACAAGGCTTATGGGACTGTGGGGCACGGACCTCGATTTTCAGGTCCCTAATCGCTTGCCGCAGCTTCCGAAGGGACTGATCAAGCGGGACATGATCGAGGCGGAAGCTCTGCAACGCCGTGTCGATCTGCAGATGGCCAAGCTCGACCTTGAGGCGACCGCGAAGTCGCTCAAGCTCACGGAAGCCACCCGCTACGTCACCGATCTCGAGATCCTCTCCGGTTTCGAAACCGAGCGGGAACTCGAAGATGGGGAGGTGCACAAGCAGACCACCGGAAACGTCGAACTCGAGTTCGTCATTCCGATCTTCGACAGCGGACAAGCGCGCATGCGCAAGTCCGAGCTCGCATACATGCGCGCAGCGAACCTGCTTGCCGAGAAGGCTGTAAACGTGCGCTCCGAAGCCCGTTCAGCGTACCAGGCCTACCGGTCCAACTACGACATCGCCAGGCACTACCGCAACAGTGTCGTGCCGTTGCGCACGAAGATCGAGGAGGAGTCGCTCCTCACTTACAACGGAATGATCAGCAGCACGTTCGAACTGCTCGCCGACAGCCGCGAAAAGGTCAACTCGATCCTGCTCGCTGTCAATGCAAAACGCGATTTCTGGTTGTCCGAAGCTAATCTCGCGCCTGCCATTTACGGCGGCGGCGTGGGTGCAGCAGGCGGTGAAACCGAAGTTGCCACGGCTGCCGCTGGCGGTGCCGGACACTAACCTTCCTGAAAGGAAAAGACCATGATGAACAGACGCCAACTGCTCGGTGCGGGTGCTGCAAGCGCGGCCCTGGTTTCCTCGACGGCCTGGTCGAAGACCGCTAATATGGGATTGCCAGATGCTGCCCTGATGGAAAGCCCGCTGACCCAGGCGCCGCGGATGCCCTCAACCGGACCGGATTATAATCCGGTAGTCACGCTCAACGGCTGGACCCTGCCATTCCGGATGAACAACGGGATCAAGGAATTTCATTTGATCGCTGAGCCGGTGGAGCGTGAACTCGCCGACGGAATGACCGCCTATCTCTGGGGCTACAACGGACAGTCCACCGGCCCGACAATCGAGGCAGTTGAAGGCGACCGGGTCAGGATCTACGTCACCAACAAGCTGCCGGAACATACCACGATCCACTGGCACGGCATGATCCTGCCATCAGGCATGGACGGCGTCGGCGGCCTTTCTCACCCCGCAATCCCGCCCGGCAAGACCTTCATCTACGAGTTCGATCTGGTGAAGTCAGGAACCTTTATGTACCACCCTCACGCTGACGAGATGGTGCAGATGGCAATGGGCATGATGGGATTCTTCATTATTCACCCGAAGGATCCCGCCTTCATGCCGGTTGATCGTGATTTCCTGATCATGCTCAACGCCTTCGACATCGATCCCGGCTCCTACGTGCCGAAGATCATGACCATGGCCGATTTTAACCTGTGGACATGGAACAGCCGCATTTTTCCCGATATCGATCCGCTGGTGGTATCGAAAAACGATCGCGTCAGAGTACGCGTCGGCAATTTGACCATGACCAACCATCCGATCCACATGCATGGCTATGATTTCGAGGTGACCTGTACAGATGGCGGATGGGTGCGGCCCGAAGCGCGTTGGCCGGAAGTATCGATCGATATTCCGGTGGGGGCAATGCGGGCGTACGAATTTGACGCCAAATATGAGGGTGACTGGGCGATCCACTGCCACAAGTCCCACCACACAATGAATGCGATGGGACATGACGTGCCGACTTTCATCGGCGTCGACAAATCGACCGTCAGCAAAAAGATCAGGATAGTCCAGCCCGAATACATGCCGATGGGAACCGCCGGCATGGCTGATATGGGTGAGATGTCTATGGAACTGCCCGACAACACGGTGCCAATGATGGCCGGCTGGGGGCCATACGGTCCGCTGGAAATGGGCGGCATGTTTTCTGTAGTCAAGGTTCGCGAAGGCATCTCCGCCGGCGATTACAGCGATCCCGGTTGGTATGAAAATCCACCTGGAACCCAGGCCTATGAGTGGACCGGGGAATTGCCCGACTTCGCCGAGGCCAATGACGCAAAGACACAGGTCACGCCCAACCCCATGAAGCACGGCTGATCATCAACTCGATCCAATGCAACACCCAAAGGAAAAACCATGAAAGCTGCAATTATCGCACTGTTCCTCTCAGCGATCGCGTCGCCAGCCCTCGCAGCCGGTTCGCACGCAGGCGGCCACGATGAGGCCATGGCTGTCGGCGAGCCTGGCGAGAAGGCCCAGGCCACCCAGACCATCAGCGTGTCCATGACAGAGACCGACGACGGCCAAATGCTGTTCACCCCGAGCGACTTCAAGGTTAGCAAGGGTCAAACTATCGTATTCGAGATCAAAAACGTCGGCGAACTGGACCACGAATTCGTCCTCGATCAAGAAGACAAGGTCATGGAGCACAAGGCCATGATGGAGAAGTTCCCAGAGATGGAACACGACGATCCAAACGCGATTCGGCTAGCGCCTGGCGAGTCCGGTGAAATTATCTGGAAATTCACAAATGACGGCACCTTCAAAGTCGCTTGCCTTGTACCTGGTCACTATGACTCAGGAATGCACGGCAACGTCACTGTAGCCACACAGTAAAGCCCCCAAGGAGAAATACCGATGAAAAATATGTTCAAGATCACAGCCGCTACCTTTCTGGCCCTCGGCCTCGCTTCCGGCGCGTCCGCCATGGAGTTCACCAAGGGGACCGTCAAGAAGGTCGATGCAAAGGCAAAGAAGGTGACGCTGATCCATGAGGAACTCAAGAGCCTCGACATGCCTGCGATGACCATGGTGTTCCGTGTCAAAGACGAGGCGCTGTTCGAAAAGATGAAGGTGGGTTCGACGATTGAGTTCGTCGCCGACCGACTGGAAGGCAAATTGACGGTCATCGAACTGAAGTAAGGTGCTTATGAGCGGTCCATCGTTGAATTGGGGCCGCTCATGACACTCCCTGCCGATCTAAAAATCATGCTTCAGAGAACCCGGACAGAAAGCGTGGAGTCGATCTCGCAATCGGCTTTCCACAACCACCGCCGACGGTGCTCTGCCAATTCAGGACCGCTCACGACATAGGCGGCCTGCACACGAACATCCAAAGATCGTGCTTCCAGTCAATCCCGGCAGAACCTGCGGGATCGACCATATAGTCGGTTTTCCTAATTTTGATTTTTTCCGGGGAGGCACATCTTACGCTTGCCAAATGTTTGGACCGGTCGATGTACAGAGAAGTTCCAAAGGCGTCTTTCTTCATCACAGTGATCACCACGTCAACGTCAAAATCGCGATCACGAGCAACATCACTGCTAACAAGGTTCAGGTTGATCGTTTTTCGTCCCTCAATGTTCGCAGTATAGAATATTTGATGCTCGCTTGCATTCGCAGGAAGCATGAGACACGAAAAGATGATTGCCGTAAAATAAAGCGCCCGCATTACCACCTCCCGTGGATTACACCAAATTGGATGCTAGCATGTAGGAGCTTTGGTGGCGAATCGGAGGGTCCCCCCGCTACCATTCGAAATCGACGCGTCGAGTAGGGACATTGTCGATTTGCCGGGGAGGGGCAAGCTTTCCGCCTTCCTGCGAACTCAGCCATCTTGTTTCGAAAGCTGATGCTCGCTTATCCCCGAACGCCATGGCCGCGAGGCAGCATCGCGGCAGGTTCAGCCGTCCGAGCTCGATAGAGGCCATCACGACGAAAGCTCGACTTCGATGATGTCGGGACTCCGTCGCGCGTATTCCAATGCATAGGCCAGCTCGCCCGCCGACTCGGCGTGGATGTCGAGCATCACCTGGCCCTTGTCGATCTCCTGCCCGAGATTCACACGCATGAAGACGCCTGCAGCCTTGGCCTCCGGTGCGCCGGCCAGTTTTGCGAGCCTTGAGAGTTTGCGATTGTTGATCGAAACAACACGCCCGGCACGCGGCGCGATCAACGGATGAATATTGATCGCCTTGGGTGGCGTACGCATGCCTCCCTGCGCCTCGCATATGGCCTGGAATTTTTTCCAAGCCCGCCCGTCCGCAATGGTATCCAGCGCAGCAGCGGATCCTTCCCCCTTGACGACTTTCCCACCGATCTCAAGTGCCGCGCCTGCCAACGCCGCCGCGCGGCGTCGCAGATCATCCGGTGCATCGGGCGCACCTCGGAGAACCGCGAGGACATCGAGCGCTTCCAGGGCCGGGCCGATTCCGCGACCGACCGGTTGCGATCCGTCGGTCAGAAGGCATGTCGCTGACAGTTCGAAGCGCGCCGCGACGGCGCTGATCCGTTCTGCAAGGTGGCGCGCTGTAGCCTCGCTGCGAACCTTGGCGGTAGGTCCGACCGGAATGTCGATCACCACGTGGGTCGAACCGGCGGCAATCTTCTTGGACAGAACGGACGCGATGAGTTGCCCTTCAGTATCGACATCGAGTTCGCGCTCTATGCGGACGAAAATGTCGTCAGCCGGGCTCAGATGCATTGCCCCACCCCATGCAACGCAGCCACCCTCGGCTTCGACCACGCGTCGAAGCGTCGCGATATCGAGATCCACCGGCGCGAGTGTCTCCATGGCATCCGCAGTGCCTGCAGGAGATGTTATAGCACGCGACGAGGTCTTCGGAATGACGAGACCGTGGGCTGCAACGATCGCGACGACGATCGGAGTGGTGCGGTTGCCAGGGAGCCCGCCGATACAATGCTTGTCGACGACGACCGGTGAATCCCAGCGCAAGCGCTCGCCAACATCAACCATGGCGCCGGTGAGATCCGTGGTTTCCTGCTCGTCGAGAGGAAGTGCGGCGCTCGCCGTCAGGAAGGCCGCGAGATGCACATCGGTATAACGGTGTGCGGCAACGTCCTTCACGATCGATCGAAGGGCGTTCGCGTCGAGCCGATTCCCGTAGATCCGACGCCGGACACTCGCAAGGGATTCGAGTGATGGTGCATGCGTGACTGTGACCGTCGCGTCCTCTTCAATGCGTAAGATCTGCCACGCAGTTTCCGTCAACGCAATCTGATCGATGGCAAGCAGATTGTCCCCTTCGATCTGGAATAGCGTTGCCTGCACCTCCCGGCCGTTGCTTGACACCAGCACTTGCGATCTGGAAGCCAGACCTTCTGATCGGCAAACATAGCAGTCCGTCCGCATGATGGCCACCGCCTGTTGCTGGGTGTGCAGTTGAAGGCGTTTGGCGCGAAGTGTCGCTGGATCGGGCATTTGAGTATCGACCGGGGTCATAGGTCGAACGCCTGATCCTGGCGCGGAACCGTCGCATTCCATTCGAGGTCCTTGCCGATGCGGACGCGTAGCGCCTCGGCTGCTTCCGCCTCCCCATGAACGATGAAGATGCGTGTCGGCGCGTGACGGAAGCCGGAAAGCCAACGCATCAATTCATCAGAGTCCGCATGCGCTGAAAGCGCGGGCAAATCGGTAACTTCTGCCTCTACCGGTATCCATTTTCCGTGAATCTTGATCTCGCGGGCACCTTGCAGCATCGCCCGTCCACGAGTACCGGCAGCCTGGAAGCCGGAGAACAGGATGGTGTTTTTTCGATCGGATGCAAATGCCTTGAGATGGTGGAGAACGCGACCACCAGTTGCCATACCGCTGGCTGAAATCACAACCTTTGGAAAGGAGATAGCGGTAATTTCCTTGGATGCTTCGACGTCTCTTGTGTAAGTGGCGATACCGCAGACGGTATCGCAATCTTCTGGCGAGAGCCGATGATCGTTGCGATGGGCGTGGAGCAATTCCGTCGCGCTGATCGCCATCGGGCTGTCGAGGTAGATCGGAATGGTTGAGAGCCGACCCGAAGATTTCAACTTCCACAGATGATAAAGCAGCGACTGTGCCCGACCGACTGCGAAGGCCGGGATCACCACGGACCCGCCGCGCTGAACCGTGCGTTCGATGACTGAACCGAGCATCTCGGTTGGATCGCCCTGTTCATGGATGCGGTTGCCGTACGTGGATTCAATGACGATGTAGTCAGCCTCGGAGACAGACGCCGGGTCATGCATCATTGGATCGCCGTAGCGGCCCAAGTCCCCCGAAAAGACGATGCGCTTGCCGCCCCAGTGGATATCGGCGGTGGCGGCACCCAGGATATGGCCGGCATGTCTGAACATGAGGGTCGCCCCGCCGGGGAGCTGGACCGGCTTGCCGAAAGGAACGGACAAGAAGCGTTCGAGTGCGCGCTCCGCATCACGAAGGCCGTAAAGCGGCATGGCGGGCTTGTGCTTGGAGAAGCCCTTCCGGTTGGCGTATTCAGCATCCTTCTCCTGGAGGTGACCGCTGTCTTTCAGGATCAGCTCTGCCACGTCGCGGGTCGCATCTGTTGCGAAGATGTTTCCGCGGAAGCCGTCCTTCACGAGTTTCGGCAAATAGCCGGAGTGATCGAGATGCGCATGGGTGAGAACGACGGCGTCGATGCTTGAAGGCTTGATCGGCAAAGGCGCCCAGTTCAGCTCGCGCAGGTTCTTCAGGCCCTGGAACAATCCGCAGTCGATCAGAATACGCTTGCCATCATGAACAAGCAGATGCTTCGAACCGGTGACTGTGCCGGCGCCGCCGAGGGATGTGAGATTGAGCATGACTGTCTCCTGATCGGGTTCAATATTGTTGAGTGCCGGACTGTGTGCGCCCTCATTCAACGCCACTTGTCCAGGGCGGCGCGACGCTGGCAGGAATCGACTGCATTTCTGCCTGTTTAGTTTCGGCGGTGGGTTCGTGTGGGCGGCGGTGCCGAACGAAGTCTTCCCGGGCCATCTCGGCTGATGCGATCGCTGCTGCGATCAACGGCGCAAGCCGGATGGCGTTACTCTCATGTGGAATGGAATCGCTGGAGACAATTCTGTCTGTGAACGGCTTCAGGCGCCTGTAGGAATCTTCCGCGAACACTCCGTGGACAACTGCGCAGACGGGTCGCCGGAAGCCCTGGAGCTGCAATTTGCGAGCGGCTTCAATGAGCGTGTGCCCCGACGAGGCGATATCGTCGACGAGGACCGGGCAGCGGGCTTTCCATTGGGACAGGTCGGGGAGTTCGACATCGACGTTGCGATCTCCGTGCCGGATCTTGCGAAGCACGGCGTAAGGGGCGCCGATACGCCGGGCAATGGCGGACACCCATTGCTCGCTCTCCTCATCCGGGCCGATGACCAGCGGTTGATCGACCTCCGCAGCAATCCAGTTCGCCAGCAGTGGCGCTGCGTGCAGGGTGTCGGCCGGGATCGTGTAGAGCGCGGAGAGCGCAGGATACCGGTGCAAGTGAGGGTCGACTGTCACCAACCGGTCGAAGGTCGAAGATACCAGACGCGAAAAGGTTATCGACGTCACCGCCTCACCCGGCTGGAAGCGGCGATCCTGTCGCATGTAGGAGAGGTATGGCGCGATCAGCGTCACTTGGCTCGCGCCAAGAGCGCGCGCCGCGTCGGCGGCGAATGCGAGCCGGAGGAAGTTATCGTCCGGCCGTGCAAGCGTGCAGACGAGATCCACCGGCCGTTCGGCGACATCCGAAAGAATACGGACATAGCACTCACCGTCTGGGAAACGCCGGGTTTCGAGGCGCCCGAGTTCCCATTCTCCCGCTTCTGCAAGTTGGCGCGCGAGAGTTTCGTTGCCGGGTAAGGGAAGGATCAGCCGCATGGTTTGGTTCCTGCTTGGTCGCTGAAGTTGGTCATCAGTGCGGTTTGTCGAAGCATTGCAGTTCCGAACAGGCTTTGATGATGACTGCGGCGGCCGTCCGCCGCTGCCGCGCATCTCCCGATGGGGGTATTGGGTGTTTGCGTATGCATTCTCACGCTCCACCGGCGATTGATCTCGCCTTCATCAATTGTTGTCCTCCGCAGCGTCACAGCCAACCACCTTTGAACCCCGCGCGCCGCAGCCCTGTGACCACGTAAGGGGACGCGCGCATAAGGCGCCAAAGTAGATCCGTTCGGTAATTCTCGCACATCAGCACCACGGGACCGAGGTTGATCCCGAAATGATAGGGCGACGTCCAGCCGGCATCGGCTTCCGCCTCGTTCTGAAAAGTCAGATTGAAGCTGCACCGAAAGCAATATGCGCCTGTGACTTGCGGATACACGTCCTGAAAATGTGTGATCGTCGGCAACACGATTTCCGGTGCGAACGGCAACGACGCCACCACGGCCCACGGCGCGACCGTCCCGTCGTCAGGGCCGTACGGAACGCCGCGGGCGGCATAGTCGAAGAACGTGCGCTCGATGCCGTTGACGCGCCGCGTCGTCCAGCCAGGCCCGTCGCTCGCGGTCAGGCCCCAGAAGTTCTCTCCGTAGCCCGCAAATTCGAGCGGATTGCGGATCGCGTACTCTTGCTGGACGTAGGTTGCGCGGCGGCTGTTCTCGAAATAGTCGATGCCTTTGTCTCGCGTGAACCCATCCTGGATTCCGCGGAAGTCTATCCAGATGTGCGAGTACTGGTGGATGAAGAGCGGGCCGCCATAGATGAATCCATAGCCGTAGATTTCTTTCCATTGGTAGGTCGAGGTCCACGCTAGGTAGCTCTCCGCAGCCAGCGGATAGGTTGGCGAGCCCAGCCCGAGCACGTACAGAAGGGAAGCCTCGTCATAGCCTTCCCAGCGGTAAGGCAGAAATCCGCCCTCAGGCGTCCACCCGTGGGGGATCGTCGCGCCGCCGTCGCAGGCCCATTGCCAGTCCGCCCGCCGGTAGAGCGCATCGGCGAGCGTCCGTATCTCCTGTTCGTCTTCGCTGTTCCGGTCGAAATACGCCGCGGCAGCGAGCATGCCGGCCAGCAGGAAGCCGGTATCGACGGTGGACAGCTCGCATAGCCCCGCGCGCCGCCCCGTGGACATATCGAGAAAATGATAGAAGAAGCCTTTGTGCCCGGTCATGTCAGGGCCCGTGCCCTGCGGGGCCGTGCTGAAGAACCGCAATGCAGCCAGCGTTCGATCGATTGCGCTGATGCGCGAGATCCATGCGCGCTCGACACCGACGGGGTAGGCCGCCAGCGCGAAACCTACGGCCGCGATGCTCGCGGGGGCGCCCGGTTGCGATTTGTCGGCTACGAGGCCATTGGTGAGATTGGTTTCGTTGAGGAAGTAATCGAAGGCATGGCGCTGCAACGCATCCAGCCTCGTTTCGCCGGGGTGGGGCAGCCTCATGTGCGATCGCCGTTGCATCACGGGGCCTGCCTGTACACAGGCTGAGCACAGTGCCTGTTTTTCAGGGGATCACTGGTGGGCGCATCGATCGGCGCGTTTTTCATACTTTCATCTCCGCAGAGCGATTTCTGTTTTGCTTGCGCTCCGGCCTCATTGGCCGGCCTCATTGTTGTTTTCGCTGGTCTCGCCGGGTGCCCGCGCCGCCCAGCACATGTCGCAGACCGGATCCCCGGCCGAGAGTGTTTGCCGCCGGATATAGTGTCCCCGATGTCCGTCGGCGGCGATCAGATCAGCGCCAGGCCAGTCATATTTGCACCAGCTGTTTGCGAAGCCGGCCAGCGCTTCAGGATCGCCCGCCTCTTCCGCAATGCGCCGGGCAAAGCTTTGCGGGGGACAGTGCGTGAAGTGCGTGTGGATGTCCTCGCCCTCGCGAATGACCTCGGCGGCGTAGCCGGGCGCGCCCACAGGCCGGAAGGGGAATAAGAGCAACCCACGGATGCTCCACCGTAATCGCTTTCCAGGGTCGCGCGTGACGAGGCGGGATGGCAAGGACGAGAAGGCTAGCTGCCTGCGATAGACGGACCATCCAATGTCCGCCAGGGCATCCCGCGCGCTTTGGGGATCAAGATCACTGTCACGCAGCGCCTGGTCCGCAGCCACAGTATAGATTGCAAGCTCGACCATGAGGCGACTGCCGAAATTTGGCAATGCATCAAGCCGCGCCAGCGGACGCAGGTGTGCCGTTCTTGCCGAGACTTGGCTCAAGAACAAATCGATGTCGGTGCGCAACCAACGGATTTCGCGGCCCGTCCTGTTCCTCAGGCTTCTATCCATGAGAACACGCTGAGCGGCGTTGCGGATGAAGCACCAAAAGATCCAGCGTATGATGTGCCAGTGAGCCCGGCTGTTCCCGATTGCATCGTCGTGCTTGCTCATCATTTGCCTCGTGAAGCGGCTTGATCATGTGTGCCTGGAATTATTGGAATTCGTTCCATTTGCACCCCATTTCCAATTGCGGATTTCCGACATGTCCTCGCCATGTTGCTGGATGTAGGCTCCGTGAGCGGAGAGTTTGCCGCCGATGAATTGAGCGAAGGCTGCCGCTTCCGGACCCAATCCCGGCACCCTGTCGATAGCGGCTTTGGCCAGATGGAACCTGTCAAGCTCGTTGAGCACGACCATGTCGAATGGTGTCGTGGTAGTCCCCTCTTCCTTGAACCCGTGAACGTGCAGATTGTGATGGTTGGCTCGGCGATAGGTCAGCTTGTGTATCAGCAGGGGGTACCCGTGATAGGCAAAGATGATGGGTTTGTCCCTGGTGAACAGGGCATCGAAATCCTCGTCACTGAGGCCGTGCGGATGCTGGCTCTGTGACTGCAAAGTCATCAAATCCATCACGTTGACGACCCGGATCTTCAGTTCCGGGAAATGCTGCCGAAGCAACTCCACCGCGGCCAGCGTTTCCATGGTCGGTACGTCGCCGGCGCAGGCCATCACTACGTCAGGCTCGCTGCCATCATCATTGCTGGCCCATTCCCAGATACCCAGCCCGGCGGTGCAGTGCTTGATCGCTGCGTCCATATCGAGCCATTGCGGCGACGGCTGCTTGCCGGCGACAATGACGTTGACGTAGTTGCGGCTGCGCAGGCAATGATCGGTAACGGAGAGCAAGGTATTGGCGTCAGGCGGCAGATAGACGCGGATGACCTCCGCCTTTTTGCTCATGACATGGTCGATGAAGCCGGGATCCTGATGGCTGAAACCGTTATGGTCCTGGCGCCACACGTGTGACGAAAGCAGGTAGTTCAGGGAAGCAACCGGTTGCCGCCACGGAATGTGGTTTGCAACGTCGAGCCACTTGGCATGTTGGTTGAACATCGAATCGATGATGTGGATGAAGGCTTCGTAGCAGGAGAAAAAGCCATGTCTGCCCGTGAGCAGATATCCTTCGAGCCATCCTTCGCACTGGTGCTCGCTCAAGACCTCCATCACCCGGCCGTCCGGCGCAACATGGTCGTCGCCGGGAACTATTTCCGCGGTCGAACAACGGTTGGTCACCTCGAATACCGCACCCCAGCGGTTCGACGCCGTTTCGTCCGGACTGAAAACGCGGAAGGTTTCGAGGTTCAGTTTGATCACGTCGCGGATCAGTTCGCCTTGGACGCGCGTAGCTTCCGCACTCACGCTACCGGGTTTCGGAACCTTCACCGCGTAGTCTCGGAAATCCGGAAGGTGTAAGTCGCGCAACAGCAGACCGCCATTGGCGTGCGGGTTGGCGCCTATTCGCCGCGTGCCGCGCGGGGCCAGGTCAGCGAGTTCGGGCCGAAGCCTGCCGGTCTCATCAAACAGTTCGCGAGGGCGGTAGCTTTCCAACCACTCTTCCAAAATCTTCACGTGGCCCGGGTGGCTCATGTCGCCCATTGGAACCTGGTGCGAGCGATAGGTTCCCTCCGTCTGTTTGCCGTCTACCTCCTTCGGCCCCGTCCAGCCCTTCGGCGAGCGCAGGATAATCATGGGCCAGAGCGGACGCTTCTTGAATCCGTTGGCGCGGGCATCTTGCTGGATGTGGCGGATGCTTTCGACCACGGTATCGAGCGTCTCAGCCATGAGCTGATGCATCTCCATCGGATCGTCGCCCTCGACGAAGTGAGGCGTGTAGCCGTAGCCGCGAAACAGCGATTCGAGCTCGTCACGGGGAATGCGGGCAAGCACGGTGGGGCCTGCTATCTTGTAGCCGTTCAGATGCAGGATCGGCAGGACCGCGCCGTCGTGCACCGGATTGAGAAATTTGTTCGAATGCCAGCTGGTGGCGAGTGGACCGGTTTCCGCCTCGCCATCGCCCACGACGCAAGTGACCAAGAGGCCGGGATTGTCGAAGGCGGCACCATAGGCGTGCGACAGGCAATAGCCGAGTTCACCGCCTTCATTGATGGAGCCCGGAGTCTCTGCCGCAACGTGACTAGGAATGCCGCCGGGAAATGAAAACTGCGTGAACAGCTTTTTCATCCCCGCTTCGTCCTGCGAGATGTCCGGGTAGAGCTCGGTGTAGCTGCCTTCGAGGTAGGTGTTGGCCACGAGGCCCGGGCCGCCATGCCCGGGGCCGGTGACATACAGCATGTTCAGGTCTAGCTTTTTGATAACGCGGTTCAAGTGGACGTAGATGAAGTTCAACCCCGGCGTGGTGCCCCAGTGGCCGAGCAGTCGTGGCTTCACGTGCTCAAGACTCAAGGGAATTTTGAGCAAGGGATTGTCATACAGATAGATCTGGCCAACAGAGAGATAGTTGGCCGCCCGCCAATAGGCGTCCATCTTCTGGATGAGGTCCGACGAAAGCAGCTTGTTCATGGGCCTACTCCTCGAGTTGGGCGTTCCTGCGTAAAGCGAAGTGGGTCACGGTAGTTGGTACCGCCGCTGACGAAGCGGTGGCCCAGTGCTGTGATCGCCGCAAGCCCGATGTGACCATCGGGCCCGTCGAGCAGAAAATTCGCCGTTGAACGGTGATCAAGGTCACAGATACCTCGATCATCTTGCAGCTTCCGCGCAGGGTCATTGAAAGCGATACTGGCTCCACTCAAGCCGACGCAGTCGATTTTGCCCCGTAGACCTCGCCTCGGCGGGTCGCCCATCCGCTGCAAAGCGAACTTGTTGCTCGACGAGCCACCATTGACCGTCAGGATGCTTGTTCCGTCCGGCATCTGCCGGGTCTCTCTCGCGCAGCATCCTGCGCGTGTCATCCGAGCTGCTGCATGCATGCTGCTCATGGCACGATCGCCCCGCTCTTGATGTGCTCGTCGGCAAAGTCGAACACTACTTCCGGATCCGGTTGGGCCTTATGCGTGTCCTTGTCGGGACAATCGACGCGGGTCATCAGGTGACGGATGACGTTCAGCCGGGCTAGCTTCTTGTTATCGGCCCGCACGACGTGCCAGGGCAAATCTTCGCTGTGGGTCCGGGTAAACATCTCGTTGCGCGCGGCACTGTAGTCGTCCCAGCGTCGTAGCGCGCCTTTGTCGATAGGGCTGATCTTCCATTGCTTGAGCGGATCGATACGCCGGTCCGCCAGTCGTTTCTTCTGTTCCGGCTTCGAGATATCGAGATAATACTTGAAAAGCTGCGTGCCTGACCCGACGAGCATACGCTCGAACGGCAGGACGGAGCGCATGAACTCTTCGTGTTCTTCGGCGGTGCAGAACCCCATCACCTTCTCGACGCCAGCCCGGTTGTACCAGCTTCGGTTCATGATGACCATTTCCTGACGGGCGGGCAGGCTGGCGACATAGCGCTTGAAATACCAGCTGGCGCGGTCCTCGTCCGAGGGCTTGCCGAGCGCCACGATACGGGTCTCGCGGGGGCTCAGATGTGCGGTGATCCGCTTGATCACGCCGTCCTTGCCCGAGGCGTCGCGGCCTTCGAACAGGACCAGGATCCGCAGATCGTTCTTGATCAGGTGGCGTTGCAGCTTGACCAGTTCGACCTGAAGATGGTGCAGGGTCTCTTTGTAGCCCTCGGGCTCAGGCCCGGCCTTCTTGTTCGATTTCTTGCTCATGGTCGGTTCCTGTTCGCTTTCAGTTTGTATGACGGAGACAGCCACGACTGAGCTGGCCTCCGTTCAGACCAGACGCCCAGCGCCGCCCCCCGCCGGGCTGGCCGGGAAAACAGTGAATCGAGGGAGCTCATGATTTGCCGGCCTTGTGCATCGCATGGCCATTTCCACGCATTTCGGTCCATCGACCAAGGTAGAGCCGCTCAAAACCGAACACCGCGGAAATGGCGACTGCAGCGATAATCACGATGAGCGGGTCAGACTGCAGCTTCATCACCGTGAAGGCCACGAGCACCACCGCGTCGAAGGCCAGCGCTGCGAGCAGCACAGCACCGGCGGCCCCAATCTCTTGCCGCCGGTAACGGAACACGCCCCACTGGATAATCATGTCCATGATCAGATAGAAAAACGCGCCCAGTGACGCGATGCGGCCCAGATCGAAGAATACCGCCAGTGCCGAAGCGACGACGACAGTGTAGATCAGCGTGTGGCGCTGGATCGGGCCGGACATGCCGAAATGGCTGTGCGGGATCATCTTCATATCGGTGAGCATCGCCAGCATCCGTGATACGGCAAAGACGCTGGCCAGCACGCCCGAGGCCGTCGCCACCGCTGCGAGAATGACGGTCAGGAGGAACCCCGTCTGACCGAGCGCGGGTTCTGCTGCCTCAGCCAGCGAATAGTCGCGCGCCGCTATGATCCGGTCGATGGTCAGGCTCGAACCGACGCCGAAGGCGACAAGCAGATAGACGACGACGCACAGCGCGATCGAGATCGTGATCGCCCGGCCCACATTGCGGTTGGGTTCGGTAATCTCGGCGCCGCTGTTGGTGATCGTGGTAAAGCCCTTGAAGGCGAGAATGGCCAGCGCCACCGAGGCGATGAACCCGGTCGCGGTGAAGTCCCGTCCGCTCTCGGAGGCGGCGGCGAAGGAAAAGCCGCTCACCCACAGCGCCGCGATCCCGAAGAGCGCGATGCCTCCGATCTTGAGTGTCGCCATGACCAGCGAGAACAGCCCGACTGAGCGATTGCCCGCGATGTTGACCAGGAACGCGAACAGGATTACCCCGACAGCGAGAATCGGAACCAACGGCCCGTCGGTAATGTCGAAGGGCCGCAGAACATAGGTCGCGAAGGTCCGCGCCACCAGGCTTTCGGCGATGACCATGCTGAGTGCCATCAAAAGCGCCGCGCCCCCCGCAACCGCGCCCGGCCCGTAGCATTTCTGCAGGATCATCGCGATCCCGCCCGAGGACGGCCAGGTGTTGGACATGCGGATGTAGCTATAGGCGCTGAATCCGGTGACAAAGGCCCCGGCGATGAAGGCAAGCGGAAACAGCGGGCCTGCCAACTCGGCGATCTGCCCGGTCAGCGCGAAAATGCCCGCGCCGATCATCACGCCAGTCCCCATGGAGACCGCGCCGCTCAGCGAAAGGCTGTCCGCCTTGTAGTCCGACGTTCTGTCGGGCGTAGGCTCCATGTGACTACTGTTCACCCGGAAGACCGCCCGGACCGCAAATTCCCGCGATCAGAAACAGCCCTTGAGTATGTGCATCGTCAAGTCTCGCTCCTGCGACAATTGTATTCGCCATTTTATTCTCCGTTCTTGGGACCATGGAATATTTCAATTCGGCGTATCCTCGCGCGTGGTGATCATGGTGCGCCACTGACCCCAACGGGGGATAAACATCGGCACCCGCCTGCGGTAGACGCGATAGGCCTCACCAAATTCTTCTTCGACCTTTCGCTCCTCGCTTCTCGCCAGAAAGTAGTAGGCGGCGACAATGACGGGAAACAGCGCGACGGAGAAAACGGTGGGCCAGTGCACGATGCCCTCGCCAGCGAGCGCCATGAAGAGGCCGGTATATTGCGGATGCCGCACCAATCCGTAGAGACGATCCGTGACCAGCCGGTTTTTCTGCCGGGCCCTGTGCAGTTCACGCCAGCCCTCCATGAATATCCCGATGCCGGCAAACGAGATCGTGTATCCGAGAAGCATTGCGATCATCATTCCGGTCTCACCGACACCCAGCAGCGTCGACCAGAGGCTGGCGCTGAGATCGCCCTGATCGAGGCCGAAGAACCGGACCAACAGATAGATGGTGAGCGGAAACCCGTACATCTCGGCGTAAAGTGCGATGATGAAGGCCTGGATCACGCCGACGCTGGCCCATTCCTTCCAGGTTCTGGGCGCAAGGTAGCGGTACAGGAACCAGGAAACCAGGACGATCACGATGAGCGCGATCGCCCAGGCTCCGGTATGAGAAATCTGTTCTGTCATGGCGAAGGTCCTGTCTGTTGGGTCTTGCATGGAACGGGGGTGCAGCGAGGCGCCGCCCGGACACCGGAAAGGCCAACGAGCCGCTTCTTCGTTCCATCATCGGAGACAGGGTGGCAGCTCCGGTGAGGGAATGCACAGGGCGACGGAGGGGCATTCCTGAACCGGTTCATAGTTTGACCCGCTTCAACAGTTGCGCGTTGATCGCCACCACGATCGTGCTCACCGACATCAGCACCGCGCCTACGGCTGGTGTCAGCAGGATGCCCCAAGGCACAAGCGCGCCGGCGGCAAGCGGTATCGCGAAGATATTGTAGCCCGCCGCCCACCACAGATTTTGCATCATCTTGCGGTACGTGGCCCGGCTCAGCGTAATGATCCGGGGGATATCACGCGGATCGGATCGCACCAGCACGATATGCCCGGCCTCGACGGCGACGTCGGCGCCCGCGCCGATCGCAATCCCGATGTCGGCGGTGGCCAGGGCCGGCGCGTCGTTCACGCCGTCACCGATCATGGCGACCTTCTTGCCTTGGGCCTGAAGCTCGCGGACCTTGGAAGCCTTGTCCTCGGGCAGCACTTCCGCGAACACGGTGTCAATGCCGAGTTCCTTCGCGACGGCATCGGCCACGGCCTGTGCGTCGCCGGTTAGCATGGCGACCTGGATCCCCCGTTGGTGCAGCGCTGCGATGGCTTCGCGGCTCTCTTCGCGGATGGCATCCGCCACGGTGAAGACGGCGAGGGCCTTGCCGTCGCGAACCAGATAGATCGCGGCCTGGCCGCGGTCGGCCGCCGCCCCGGCCGCCTCCAGGAGCGCTGCCGGCACCCCGACATTCTCGGCCTTGAGAAGCGCCGGGCCACCCATGTGGTATTCGCTGCCCTCGATGGTGGCCGCCACACCCTTGCCGGTGATCGCGCGAAAGCCATCGGCTGATGGAATGTCGATGCCCTTGTCCTCCGCCGTCTTTACGATCCCCCGGGCGATCGGATGCTGGGACTCCGCTTCGATGCCGGACGCGATCCGAAGCGCTTCATCTTCCGACAAATCCTCCGCAACGGACATGGCCACCACCCGGAATTCGCCCAGCGTCAGCGTGCCGGTCTTGTCAAAGATCACTGTGTCGAGGTTGCGGGCCTCCTCCAGCCCGCGGCGATCGCGCACCAGAAGCCCGTTGCGGGCACCCATCGTCGTGGAATTCGCCACCACAAGCGGCACCGCCAGACCCAGCGCGTGCGGGCAGGCGATTACCAGCACCGTCACCATCCGCACGACAGAGTAGTCGATCTCGGCCCCCAGGGACTGCCACACCACGATGGTGATGACCGCTGCGACAATAGCCACGACGGTCAGAAGCCGGGCGGCGCGATCGGCAAGGTGCTGTGCCCGGGATTTGGATTTCTGCGCGTCGGCCACGAGCCGCATGATGCCGGACAGCTTGGTCTTGTCGCCTGTCCCGGTGACCTCGACGCGCAACGATCCCTCTCCGTTGATCGTGGCGGCGATCACCTCGTCGCCTTCCCTCTTTTTCGCCGGCCTCGACTCCCCGGTGATCATCGCCTCGTTGACGTCGCTCTCGCCCTTTTGCACCAGACCGTCCGCAGGGATGCTTTCACCCGGGCGAACCAGCACGAGGTCTCCGTTCCGCAAGGCGCTTACGGCGACCTTCTCCTCGCCCCCGTCGGTGATCCGCGTCGCGGTGTCCGGAAGCAGCTTCGCCAATTCCTTCAGCGCCCCCTCGGCCTGATTGATGGACCGCATCTCGATCCAGTGCCCAAGCAGCATGATCGTCACAAGGGTGGCCAGTTCCCACCACAGCGCGTCCGCCTCGATCAGGCCGAGGTGAACCACCCAGGAGAACAGGAAGGCGACCGTGATAGCGAGAGAGATCAGCGTCATCATGCCGGGCAGCCGGGATCGCAACTCGCGCCACGCTCCCTGCAGGAAGACCAGACCGCCGTAGAAGAACACCACCGTCGACAGCACCGGGCCGATCCAGTCCGATCCGGGAAACGCCGGGGCCTGGTAGCCGAGAAGCTCCTGAATGTGGGCCGACCAGATGACTACCGGCACGGTGAGAGCAAGCGAGAGCCAGAAACGGTCCCGGAACATTGCGGGGGAATGGCCCTCGTGCTTGTCATGGTTCCCATGACCCGAATGACCCGAATGGCCCGAATGGCCCGAATGGCCGGACGCCGGCCCCGCCTTGTCTGACGACGCTTGCGCAGCTGTGTGACCCTTGTGACCTTTGTGGTCCTTTCCGGTCGATGCGGCGGGCGGGGCGGTGTCCCGCCCGAGCCGCTGCACCAGGGATTTGATATCGGCAATCTCGATGCGGGTTTCGTCGTAGACGACCGTGGCGCTTTTCGCAGCGTGATCCACTGAGACGCTTTCGACGCCCGGCGCTTCGCCGATGCGCCTTGCCACTTCGTCCGGGCTCCACGCCGTCAGCAAGGCGCCTACCTCTAGTACATCCGTTTTCATCGTGCTCTCCTTGCGTGGGCGCCAACAACGGCGCTAGGTCTCCGACCGGTTTATTCGACTATCTGCCGGACCAGACCGGGATAGCGGTTGAAGCCGAGCCTCTGAACCAGCGAGCCGTCCACGGTGACGATCTCCGCGGTGATGCTTCCGTCACTCGCCGTGCCGATCCCGCCGAGCTTGAGACGCGGGTTGCCAAGAGTGTCGAGTTGCCGCTCCAATAGCGCGCGGACGCGGTCCTCGGTCATCTCCTCCGCTGCGCCAAGCGGCGCTCCGAGCATGCTGCCTTGGCTACCCATCATGCCGGGCATGCCCATCCCCGCCTGACCGCCCATCATCGGGCACATCATCATGCCGGCCATCGGCATCTGACCCATCATGCCGGGCCCCGCGCCACCTCCGGCCATGCCCTCCATCATGCCGGGCATTCCGCCCTGGCCCATCATTCCCGGCATTCCACTCTGACCCATCATGCGTTGCATCATCTGCATCATTTCCGGCGTCATCATGCCCATACCGGGCATGGCATCGGTTGGCGCGGTTGCGACGGGTGCGTCACCCGGCGTTGCGGGCGAAGGCGATGCAGCCTGCGTTTCCGCAGGGTGGTGAGGATCCTGCTCCGGCGCCGCGGTTTGGGATGCGACCGAGGTCACCGTCCCAAGCAGAAGCAAACCGGCAAACAGGGCGGTGTGGATATTTCGCGTTTTCATTTTTTATACTCCAGGTTGATAGGGAAGATTGGACGCCACGATCACCCCCTGCTCGACCGGAGCAGAGAGGCGAGGCGCGGCAGGAAGGCCGGAACTGAACCGGCATAACGGCGGTATTGATCACCAAATGCTGCCTCCACCTCGCGCTCCTCCCGTTTGGCGAGGCGCCAATACATGACGAGCAGCACCGGCAGCATCAGGCCTGTGACCAGCGTCGGCCACTGCAGGAAGAAGCCGATCATGATCAGTGCGAAGCCGGCATACTGGGGATGCCGAAGGCGTGCGTATGGGCCGGTCGTTGCGAGAATGCCCCTGTTTTGCGCATCGTGCAGCACTCGCCAGCCGGAGGCGATCAGCATGAAGCCACCGCCGATAAAGACGAAGCTCAGCAGGTGGAAAGGCGACCAGTGAGGATTCACGGACCAACCGAAAAGGGCAGGCCAAAGGTGGCCTGCATCGTGTGAGAGTGGATCGAGAGCCGGGAAGTTGTTCCCAACCCAGCCTGCCAGCAGATAGAGCGTCAGCGGGAAGCCATACATCTCTGCGAACAAGGCAACGATGAAGGCCGAGAAGGCCCCGAGCGAACGCCAGTCTCGCGCCGTGGTTGGCTTGAAGAAGCTGAATGCGAACAGGATGAAGATGCCCGCGTTCAAGGCGGCCAGAAACCACAGGCCGTAGGCGGGAACATCACCGTTCATCTCTGCCACCCTTGTGTCCGCCGTGTCCACCGTGACCGCGATGCATGAAAAAGTGCATGCCGCCGCAAACCAGCAGGAACAAGAGCGGCCATGCCCCCAGAAGATGAATCCTGTGCTCGAAAAGCAGAAATGCGCCGGCAGTGGCGAGAAATATGCAGAGTGCCACTCCCGATGGTGTTCTCAGGAACGGCGGCCGCCGGCTTTCGTCTGCCTTTGGCTCAGCGGGTGAATGATCATGATGAGTCATGATGCCGGCGCCTCCTGACGGAGGAACTTTGAAAACGGCGCCGAAAGAACCGCGCCGGGCATGCCTGCACCGGCTGTGGATGCCAGAAATTGGCAGAGCGAAAAATGGTTCATGATGAAACTCTCTCGGGAACGTCACAGGTTCGGATCGACCAGAGCCGATCAGATCGGCCCGCCGCACCGGGAGAGCTGCGCGGGCTCAGGCGTTCGCGGAGAGACTCGGGGGACGGAAACGAGGTGACGGCGCGCGGCCGAAGAGAACCTCGTCGGGTAGCGCTGCGACAATCCCGGCGACCATCGCTCTAGCAATCGTCGCCGATGCGGTCATAGGGACGCAGAAAGAACAGACGCTGGCGATACAACATGTTGCGTCATCGGCATCGCCGGCACAATTCGGCTCCGCAGTCACGTCCTCGCCCGCAGACGCAATCTCATGCGCAAGCGATGCTGCCGATGCGGAATGGTCACCCATCGGAATATGAACGAGACCTGATGCGGAAAAGGCCAATACAAGCAGCAGGACCAGCCAGCGCCTCAAGCTCCACGTCGAAAGACGCGGACCCTTTCTGCGCTGCCATGTACTCGCCTGCGACATGCTAACTTTTCTCTCTCCAGCGGACTTCGAGCGATTTCGTGTGTAGGATGTCAATGCAGCTTCCGCATTGATCTGGATCAGGACAGAGATGAAAGGCCAGATTGCCATCAGATACACTTTTCAAATCTCTGCAAGTGGGCGAAGCATGGCGCTCAGCCAATGACCATTGATGCCGCCCTGCGCCTTCTGGCGGTCATGGTGCTTTGGGCCGCCTGCTTTCCCCTTATCACCATTGGCCTGGATCTCGCGCCGCATATCGCCTTCGCGGCCATGCGCGCCGCGTTGGCTGGCATTTGCCTGATCGCGCTCGGGATTCTCTGTGGTCGTACCATACCTGCCGGCTGTCGCTCGTGGGGCCTTATCGTGGTGGTGGGGCTCGGGGCGACAAGTATGGGTTTCCTCGGCATGTTCCATGCGGCCGAGTTCGTTTCGCCGGGACTCGCGACCGTCATCGCAAACGTGCAGCCGATCATCGCCGCGGTCCTCGCGCACCTCTTACTGGGGGAACGTCTCAAGGCGACTGGAAAGATCGGGCTGGCGGTCGGTCTGGCCGGAATTGCCGTCATCGCTTTGCCAAGCCTCGCCGCAGACCACAACCAGGGTTACTCCCTCGGCATCGCCTACGTCGTAATCGCTGCGACTGGCGTCTCCGTAGGCAATGTCGCCATCAAGCGCCTTACCGGCCAGGTTGATCCGATTATGGCTATGGGCTTCCAGTTGCTCATAGGTGCCGTGCCCTTGGCTCTCCTGTCGATGGTAACTGAAGATGTTTCCTTGCTGACGTGGTCGACGGAATTCGTCCTCGTCCTCGTGGCTCTCTCAGTCTTCGGTTCATCGCTCGCATTCTGGCTCTGGTTCGAGGCGCTGGAGCGAGTCTCGCTCAATCGGGCGAACGCCTTTACGTTTCTGGTACCAATTTTCGGGTTGATGATCGGCGCGGCCTTCTTCGGCGAGCGGCTCAAGGTGGCCCAGGTCGCGGGTGTCGTCTTGGTGCTGGCCGGGATTGTTCTGGTGCAGCGAGACGCCGCTTCATCCAGGCGAGGCTAGCTGATACAAGTAAGATCATGACAAGGCCATGATAAAGTGGACCCAGTCCGAGATGTGCGTCTGAGCCCGGGTGTTTAGAGGTCAGAACCTGACCTACTTCTTTGGAATACTAGGCAGATTGTCAGGGATGTCTGGCGGTATGGGCCATGGTCATCACAGCGTAGCACTTCCGACGCAAGGAGAAGCAAATGAGCCTAACGAGAGCAATCCGGGTAGCCGTCAACGGCTACGGTGTGATCGGAAAGCGTGTCGCCGACGCTGTTGTCCAACAGGACGATATGGAACTTGCCGGGGTGGCGGACATCAGTGCTGACTGGCGGCCGCGCATTGCGATGAAGAAGGGATTCCGCCTTTTCGGGGCGACCGAGGAACATGCGAGCGCGATGCGGAACGCAGGTCTCGACATTGCTGGAAACCTCGATGATCTGCTTGGGGCGAGTGATTTGGTGGTTGACTGTACGCCGAAGCGGATCGCAGCGGTTAACGTCGAGATCTATCGAAAAAAGGACATCAAGTTCATCGTCCAGGGTGGCGAAAAACACGAGGTCACCGGACATTCCTTCGTCGCCGAGGCTAGCTATTCGAGCGCGCTGTACCGGGACAGCACACGCGTCGTCTCCTGTAACACCACCTCAATCGTCAGAACTCTCACGGGCACTGTAAACTTATCGGCTTCAGGTCAAGGTAGGGCACGAGGTCTGCGATCAGGCTACCTGAAGATGGGCGATCTCGCTCCACATCTTCATCGCGGCCCCTCGCAGCTCGCGATAATGGTGAGATAGCATGTCGTGGCGAGGAATTTGGAAGAGGTTGGCGATCGGGTCGTGGATTGAGGCGAAGCGCTGAAGTTGGCGCGGTGACTTGAACCGCTTCATGATCCTCTCCCGTCGCCGGATAGGTTGATGAGAATTCTCCGCCCGATTGTTCAGGCCCACCGGCTTCGACAACTCTCCTGAAATGCTCGATCATCTGCGGCGCAACTGCGCCGACCACGATGTGGCAGCAGATATCGTAGCCGCCGCGTTCGATACCTTTGCGTTCGAAAAGCGGTTCGACGCGGTGATCCTGCCGGCGGGCATTCTCGAATTGCGTCAGTGATATCCCATTCCTCTCGATTAATGTGGATCACACGAAAATTGGCATTCCTTGAGCCCATGACAGCAACGGTCCTGTCATTGCATCGCATTACAGTTCCAGCAGGTCTGGCGGGCGGACAGCCCGGAAAGCCGGGGCTAAATCTCGTCCAGCGTAGTGACGGATCTGTTAAGCAGCTGACTGGGAATGACAAGGTTGAAATGGCCTCAGGTGACATTTTCATCATGCACACACCTGGTGGCGGTGGGTTTGGTAGATAAGGCGCGGGTTCTGACACCCCACAGCCTAATCTCGATTGAGCAACAAGTGAGGAGCAGCTTGAGACCATGCTTTGAGCAGAACCGCGGCAGATTCAGCTCCTGGGTCAACATGTCCGGCAGACCGCTGCCCGAGCTTCTTCGACCGGCCACGATTGCTTATCATCCCTTTCGCGGCGTCGGCACACTCCCTTGCACCTTCGGCGGCTGCCGATAAGCACTCGACCGTCGTGCCGCCATTGCCCAATTGCACCGCTGCGGCCGAGATGGCAGGTGCCCATGCGTCGATCATTGTCTTGTCACCCGTTGAAGCCCCACCACGCGCGACAATTCCGTCATGCAAACCGTTCAACCACGCTACCATCGATGCGGCATCGAGGTTCAGCCTGTCTGAAACGGCCTTTCCGGCGGCCTGGAATGCCGCCGCATAGAGCGGCCCGGCGGACGCCCCAACGGCTTCAAGAAACGCTTCGGCGATATCCTCGCAAAGTTCTGAGATCGTTGCCTGGTCTTCACTCTTTGTCATCGACGACATGACGGCTTTCCAGCCAATTTCCATTGTGACGCCATGATCCCCGTCACCAATCTCGCCGTCGAGAGCGCTCAACCTGTCGCTTTCCGTGAAGATCGCATCAGCACCGGCTTTCTTAAGGCCTCGGAATGTTTCGGGCGAAATGTTGCCGTCGGTCTTTAGGTTATTGCGATCAATCTTCTGTCTGTCGCTTGTTATTGACCGGACCGTCTTGCGCCGTGGCATTGCTGCTCCTCCTGTCGGAGCCGCACCGACGCGCAGGGCTGGTGTCTCGCAAGGATGATCGAGCCAGCGTTGCAGATCGTCATCCAGCTTTAACAGCGTGATCGATGCCCCCTCCATGTCGAGTGAGGTGCAGTATTCACCAACCCAGCTTGCATGGATCGCGACGCCCCGTTGGTTCAGCAATTCCACAACGCGCCGATGCAACAGATAGAGTTCCAACAGCGTGGTGGAGCCAAGCCCGTTGACGAGTACTCCAACTTTGTCGCCCGTGCGCAGGTCTAGTTCCTCCAGGATAGGCAACAACAGCCTGTCGGCGACGTTGTCCGCGCTTTCGGCAGGAATACGCTCGACGCCGGGCTCGCCGTGAATGCCCATGCCGATTTCCATCTCGCCCACCGGAAGCTCGAAATTGGCGCGCCCTGTTTGCGGCAGTATCAAATTTAGCCGCTATGATTGCCATCGCTATCGCGGCAATCGCTTTTGTTGGCGGGATATCCTGGTTCAACACCTCGACGCTTTGCTTCAGGAACTCGATCAAATTTTTTGGCCCGATGCGCTTGCGTCAACGGGTCATGGTGCTGGCATCGATCGGCATTTCGGTCTGGAAGAATTCGAAACCGCAGAAATATTGCCAGGAGGGATTCCACCCAGCACTCTACCATCTCCTCGTCCGACAGGTTGACTCACGGCGTTCCCAAAAAAGAGCGGATCTGGGTGCAGTGGTTTGCGATGGGTTCAGCGGTTTCTTTGCGGGCGGACTTTGATGGGGAGAGGCTTCGTCTTCTGGCCCGCCAAACAAAGGATGCTAACCAAGCCCGTCGGCTGCTTGCGCTCGCATCGATCTATGACGGCGGTCCGCGATCAGATGCCGCCCGGCTGGGCAGTGTGACCTTGCAGATCGTACGTGATTGGGTGATGCGCTTTAATACTCGCGGTCCCGACGCGTTGATCAATGGCAAAGCTCCCGGCAAGTCGTCGCTGCTGAACGATGATCAGCGTTCGGCCTTGGCGCGAGCCATCGAACGCGGCCCCATCTTGACGGCGTTGTCCGCTGGCGTCTTTGTGATCTGGCCCAGTGGCTAACCGCTGTCGGCGCCGTGGGGCTCGCCGCAATTCAATCAGCCGGCCATGACGCGCCGCTCGGGAACTTCACATGTCGCGTACCGCTCAGTCGACTGCGCTGACGGCCTCAAAGCCTGACACGACGTCGAGCAGTTCGCGTGTAATTGTCTCCTGTCGTCGGAGGCGGTAGCGCTGGCGCAGGTCGTCCCGCCGTTCCTCGATGTTGCGTTCGGCGGCATGCATCGCAGCGAGCCGCGATGCATGTTCGCTGGCCAGCGCCTCCGCCAATGCGCGATAGATCACCACGAACAGCCTTTGCTGCACGAGCCAGGACATCAGCTGCTCTGGGTCCATTCGAAACAGCGGCAGGGATCGTCCCGGCCACTCCGCCTGCGCCAGTTTGCGCAGATAGCTGTCGGGCAGCGGCAGCAGGCGGTGCGCCTGCGGCTTGGCCGGGTTGCGCCCCTCGCGGCGGTTATGCGCCAGCCAGACCTGGCCGACTCCCTCTTCCCGCGTCCAGCGGTCGACGTCGACGATCATGGTCTGCACCAGCCGTGACAATCCCTCGACCGAGCCGGGCAGGGAGTGAACCTTGTCGGCGGGCCGCTCGACTGCCTCGAGCCGAGCCGCAGCGCGCGTTCCGATGACGCCGAGCACCATTGGTTGATCGCCCATCTTGGACAGGGCAAAGCGCGTTATCTTGTCGTTGTAGCCGCCGCACAGGCCACGATCCGAGCCGATGACGATCAGCGCCTCACGTCCATTGCCGCCGCCCGCGCCAGGCAGGGGCAGTCCCGCTGCACGGTGCTGGCGCAAAACGGCGATAAGACCCAGTTCGACGGTGTGGGCATAAGACGCCATTGCTGCTTCGGCTTGTTCGTATTGCCTGATGCTGACCGAGGACAGCGCCTTCATCGTGCGCACGATGGACTGGATGTCGCCCGTGGTTTCCAGCGCGTCCGACAGGCTTTCAAGCGTCTCCATCGTTTTTCTCCACCTGCGCCTCCGACAGCGCTTCGCGCATCACTTCGATCAGCGTCTCTCGATCAGCGTCCCCCAGCTTTTCGCCTGCGGCGATCTTGTCGCAGATCTCGGGGGCTTCTGCCCGCACGACCTTGCGGACGGTTTGTTCGGCCTCGGCCACATCGTCGGGCTCGAGGTCGTCGAACAGGCCCTCGGTCGCCGCCAGCAGCGCCGCGATCTGCTCGGGCACACCGATATGATCGTGCTCGCGTTGCTTCAGCACCTCGCGCACCCGCAACCCACGGGTCAGCTTGCGGCGGGTTTCGGCGTCAAGCTGCGTGCCGAAGCGGGCGAAGGTCTCCAACTCTTCGAACTGCGCATACATCAGCCGCAGGTTGCCCGCGACGGCGCGGAAAGCGGGCAGTTGCACCTTGCCGCCCACGCGGCTGACCGAGGTGCCGATGTCGATCGCCGGCAGGTGGCCCTTTTCGAACAGCGAGGGCGACAGGTAGATCTGTCCATCGGTGATCGAGATCAGATTGGTCGGGATGTAGGCCGAGATGTTCTGCGCCTGCGTTTCGACCACCGGCAGCGCGGTCAGCGAGCCACCGCCATGGTCCTCTCGCAGCTGAGTCGCGCGTTCGAGCAGGCGGGAGTGTATGTAGAAGATGTCACCGGGATAGGCCTCGCGCCCTGGCGGGCGGCGCAGCAGAAGCGACAGTTCGCGGTAGGCGCGGGCGTGGCGCGTCAGGTCGTCGTAGACGATCAATACGTCACGCCCCTCGGCCATGAAATGCTCCGCCATCGAGGTTGCGGCATAGGGTGCCACGAATTGCAGTCCCGGCGCATCCTCGCCGCTGGCCACGACGACGATGGTGCGCTCCATCGCGCCGCCCTCGCGCAGGCTCTGGATCACCCGCGACACCGCCGAGGTGCGCTGGCCGATGGCGCAGTAGATCGACAGGACGCCGGTGTCTTTCTGGTTCAGGATCGCATCGACGGCGATGGCGGTCTTGCCGGTCTGCCGGTCGCCCAGGATCAACTCGCGCTGGCCGCGGCCGATGGGGATGGCGGCATCGACTGCCTTGATCCCGGTCTGCAACGGCACCTGCACCGGCGCGCGGTGCATGATCGGGGGCGCGGGCTGCTCGATGGGCAGAAGTTCCTCCACGTCGATTGCATCCCCGCCATCCAGCGGGCGACCAAGCGCATCCACCACCCGCCCTATCAGGCCTGCACCGACAGGCACGTCAACCACGCGGCCCGTCCGGCGCACCGGATCGCCCGGGCGCAGGCGGTGGGTTTCGCCGAGCACGATGACACCGGCGCCATTCGTGCTGATGTTCGAGGCGATGCCCATCACCCCGTCCGAGAAGGTCAGCAATTCGTCCGCATGGAGATCGGTAAAGCCCGCGACCTCGGCCACGCCGCTGCCGACCGACAGGATGCGCGCGATCTCGGCCATCTCCAGGGCCGGGTCGACGCGTGTCAGCGCGTCCTCCAGCGGCGCGAAGAGATCGTCGTGCAGATCGTCGAAATTCATGACGTGCCCTTCAACCAGTGGCCGGTGTGCGACCGGACCGGAGTCTGCTGCTGCCCTCGATCACTTCGTCTAGCGTCGTTTCCAGACGGCCGAGGAACCGCGTTGCCGACCATTCGACCGTCTGCTCGCCAACGGTTAAACGCACGCCCAGCAGCAGGTCGCCATCTTCGTGATAGTCAACCTCGATGTCGGGGGCGATGTGCTCGTGAACCGCGCGCGTGATCTGACTGCGCGCGGCCGGCTTGAGCAGCACACTGCTTTCTACCTTGACGGGGCCGTCCGCACGCTTGGCTGCGGCCGAAAGCTTGTCGCGCGCCTCGTCGTCAAGTCTGCCCAGACGGTCCACGAAGGTGCCCGCCACCTGACCTGCGAGGTCGCTGCCGACATAATCCTGCAGGACGCGGCCGACAATCTCGATAACCTGATGGCCGGCGCGCTGTCGCAATTTGGCGGCAAAGGCATCGCGCTCTTCCTGCAGATGATTCTCCCATGTCTTGCGCCGGGCCTCCATCTCTTCGCGGAGATCGTCTTCCATCGCCGAGCGCAGGTCAGCGGCCTCATGCCGCACCTTGCGCAGCGCCTCTTCCCGGCTGGCCTCGAGGTCTTTCTGCTGCTCGCGCAGACGCTCTGCTTCGGCCTCGACCTCTGTGCGTGCGGTCTTGGCCTCTGACAGTCGGGATTCGATCCGCTCTTCGCGCCGCGCCATGGCGGCGGTGATCGGACGGTAGAGGAACCGCTGCAACAGCCAGACGAGTACCAGAAAGTTGACAATCTGCGCCGCGACGGTCAGCCAATCGATCTGCATGGGATCATCCTCCGGCAGCCTGCGAGGCGGCCTCGATGGCAAGATTGGCGAAGGGGTTGGCGAAGATCAGGATCATCGACACCACGAAGCAGTAGATCGCTGTCGACTCGATCATCGCGAGGCTGACGAACAGCGTCCGCGTGATGGTGTTGGCGGCGTCGGGCTGCTGCGCGATCGCCTGAAGCGCCTGCGAGGCGGCCCGTCCTTCGGCCAGTGCCGGGCCGATGGAGCCGATCGCGATGGTCATCCCGGCGGTAAAGATCGAGATCACGGCGATCCATGTTGCTGCATCCATGCTCAGTCTCCTGTGTCATTGGTGGACGGGTCGTCGGCTCTGCGGCGGCTGCGGCTGGCCGATCCGATATAGACCATCGCGAGGATGGCAAAGATGTAAGCCTGGATCAGGCCGGTCAGCAGGCCCAGAACCTGCATCACGACAGGAAAGAAGAACGGTGCGACACTGATCAGGATCCCCACGATCACAGTGCCGCTCATCACGTTGCCGTAGAGGCGCACAGCCAGCGCGATGGTGCGCGACGCCTCGCTCACGATGTTGAAAGGCAGCATCAGCGGCGTTGGCTGCACATAGGTGCGCAGGTAGCTGAAGATTCCCCTTTCGCCGATCGAAAACAACGGCACCGCCACCAGCACGCAAAGCGCCAGCGCCGCGGTGGTTGATAGCGAGCCGGTGGGCGGCTGGTAGCCCGGCACGATGCCGAGCACGTTGGCCGAGGCGATGAACAAGAAGAGCGTACCAATGAACGGCAGGTAGCGGCCGGGCTCGTCCGCGCCGACCTCGGCGATCTGGTCGCGGATGGTGGTGACGATCACCTCGAGCGCGACCTGCCAGCGCGAAACGGTTTCGCCCTCGCTCAGCCGCGCGGTGACGGCCCATGAGCCGAGGACCAGAAGCGCCATCACCACCCAGGTAAAGACGATTGTGGCGTTGAGCGAAAGGCCTCGCCATTCGTAGATAACCCAGGCGTCGGGACTTATTTCCACGCCCTATCCTCCAACGTTGCCCGCGCCAGCAAGCGCGTTGCGGCGAACCGCATCGCGACGAACCCGAGCACCGCCGCGGCAATCCCTTCAATTGGCGGCCCAAGCGCGGCCGCCACCGCCAGCGCGCCAAGCAGCAGTGCCAGGCGCCCAAGGCCAAGCCCCACGAAAACGAAGACGCCAGTCCGATCCTGCGGCAGGTGACGCACGGCCACCCAAAGCAGCCCGAGGTAGATCGCACCAAGCCCCGCGCCCACCAGCGCGCCTGCAAGCAGGGAAATGATGGACAGGCTCATCGTGCCCCCCCGAGGGTCTGTCTGCATCGGTCAGTCATCCCGTCCCTCCCGCTGGACCCAGTACCACGCGTTGACCGCCCCAAGCAACGCGCCGGCAAGCAGCAGGGTCAGCGTCCATGATACCTCGCCGGGCCACCGCCCGTCGATCCAGAGCCCCAGCGCGATGCCCGCCACGATGGGAACCGCGACGGACCAGCCTACCAGCCCGAACATGCCCAGCCCGTACCATGCGCTTTCGCGGTGGCGCTTGCGGGCCTCTTCCATCTGTTGCGCTTTGCGCGCGATGGTTTCCGTCTCACTGTCGCGGCCTTCGGTCATGACCCCGCCGACCCCAAATCGCGAAAGCGGCGGATCATGCTGGCCTCGAGACGAGCCAGCGCGGCGCGGCCTTCACGTTCCTCCTCGTCATGCTGGCGGAATTCGGCCTCGACGCGCATACGCAGTTCGCCCAGATCGTCGCCCTCGACCGCACCGCGCACGGCTACGCGCACGCAGTCGCCGCATTTCACCAGTGTACCGGAATTGACCGCAACGAACCGTTCCGCGCCATCCTCGGTCTCATACAGCAAGATGCCCGGCACCAGTTCGGTGACGAAATCGACATGGGCAGGCCACATCCCGAAATGCCCGTCGGGTGCCTCGGCGACGATGCGCCGAACGGGGCGATCCATGCAGACCGTCATGGGGGTGATGACCTCAAGCCGCATCGGGGGCCTCCGTCGGTTCGTCGAGGTCGTCGATCGACCCGATCATGTAGAAATCGCTTTCGTCGCGATCCGCGAATTCACCCGACAGGATGCGCGCGCAACTGTCCAGTGTCTCGTTGAGCGTGACGAAGCGGCCCGGATTGCCGGTCATCGCCTCGGTGGAAAAAAACGGCTGGGTCAGGAAGCGTTCCAACTGGCGGGCCTGCCGCACGGTGGCGCGGTCGTGTTCCGACAATTCCTCGAGGCCCAGCATGGCGATAATGTCCTTGAGATCCTCGTATTCGGCCAGCGTCGTGCGCACCGCGCGAGCGATGCGGTAGTGGCGCGGGCTAACCGTGCTCGGCGTGAGCATGCGGGAATAGGATTTCAACGGGTCGATGGCCGGGTACAGCCCCTCGGACGCCTTCTTGCGAGACAGCATGATCGATGCGGAGAGATGGGCGAAGGTATGCGTGGCAGCCGGGTCGGTGAAATCGTCGGCCGGCACATAGACCGCCTGGATCGAGGTCATCGTGCCACGGTCGGTCGAGCAGATCCGCTCCTCAAGATCGGCCAATTCGGTACCCAGCGTCGGCTGATAGCCGACCCGGCTGGGGATGCGGCCCAGAAGGCCTGATACCTCGGACCCCGCCTGCACGAAGCGGAAGATGTTGTCGATCAGCACCAGCACGTTGCGCCGCAGGTCGTCGCGGAAATACTCGGCCATGGTCAGCGCGGCGTGCCCCACGCGAAAGCGAACGCCCGGGCTTTCGTTCATCTGGCCGAACATCATCACGGTGTTGTCCAGAACGCCCGCCTCGCCCATTTCGCGGTACAGCTCCTCGGCCTCGCGGGAGCGTTCGCCAATGCCGCAAAACAGGCTGACGCCATCATACTCGGCGACCATGTTGTGGATCATTTCGGTGATCAGCACCGTCTTGCCTACGCCCGCGCCGCCAAACAGTCCCGCCTTGCCGCCACGTTCCAGCGGACTCAGGAGATCGATCGCCTTGATCCCGGTCTCGAAGATCGCCCCCTCGACCCGGCGCTCAGACAGGGGAACGGGCGCACGCAGGATAGGACGGCGGGGCAGGTCGGCCAGCGGTGGACCCTCATCAATGGTCTCGCCAAACAAGTTGAACATCCGGCCCAGCACTGCCTCGCCCACTGGCACATCAAGCGGGCCGCCGGTGTCGCGCACGGCCAGACCGATGCGCAGGTCGGATGACGGGTTCATCACAAGCCCGCGGGCGATGCCCTTGCCTGGCAGGCCTGCGACCTCGATCACGATCTCGGGCTCGCTGAGCGTCACCAGGCGATTTGTGATCGCCGGCAATGCCGTCTCGAACAGGACATCAACCACGCCGCCGCCCAATCTCACGATATGGCCGATGCATGCGTCGCCCTCAATCATCCATGCTTTCCTCATTGTGCTCCAACTTACGCTAGCACTTCTGTTGCGGCAGGCATTGATTTCGAACAATCTAGGGCCTGTTGACGTTTATCTAAGTTGAATGACGGCTGCGGCTAGCGAGACAAAGGCGGCGAAGCTCTGGTCGGTTTTGCACGAACGCATGGCGATGCCTCTGTTTTCCTTGAGTTTTCCGAAGTAGTTTTCGATCAG
>JAHRFE010000003.1 GCA_019084245.1 Hoeflea sp. | reverse complement strand
GCAACGATGATCGCATGCGGGTGGAGGGTGGGGAAAAGATCGGGGGATTTTTGGTTAAGTGACTGGATTTGTTGGAACGGCTGAGCGGGTTTATCCCCGTTTTCGGGACGGTTCCTGCACGTCGTGACAGGTGCGCGGCGGCTTGGCACGCCCCCTGCGTCGTCCCCCGCCCTCACCATCATCATGCCCGGCCCGCCCTCTCCGTCGTCATCCTCGGCCGTCGTGCCGAGGATCTGCTGGCCCCTCGGGTTTTCCGCTGGACCAACTGTGGCGCGGCGGGCGGCGGCAGATACTCGGGACAGGCCCGAGTATGACGGCGGAGGGGTGGTGCCCGGGGCCAGGGATAACGAAACGTGGGGGTGCGGGTGGGCCGGCGGCTGGCGGGACGTGCGCTTGTCCCTAATCCAGCCCCGCCATCCCGGCTCAAAAACTCGGAAACCCCCGGGCCGACCATTGCTCGCGCGGGATCGGGGCGCCGACCTTGTGGGCGAAGCCCATGACCTTGAGCGCCTCGTCATCGACCGTGCAGCGGAAACTCAGAGCGTACCAGGCGCCATCGGCGCGGAAGGCGGCGTCGCTGACCGCCAGCACGTTGCCCTCGTCCAGCTGGTAGGACGGCAGCAGCTCGACGCCGTAGCGGCCGGGATCGTTGCGCAGCTGCTCGCGCAATTCGGTGGTGCAGAGCTGGCTTGCCCGCAGCCCACGCGCCAGGCTGCCCATCGCCACCATCGCCGCCCGGTTCTCGGTGAGAACCGGCGAGAACAATTCTCCCGCCTCGACGAGGTCGGGGTCGGCAGGTAGCGTCTCCGGCGGCACGGTCCCGGGCGCATCCGCGGATTGCTCCGGTTCGGCGGGAGCAACGGCAGGCGTTTCAGCGAGCGCTCCGGACAGTTCAGCCGGGCCGGCAGCCGGATCGGGCTCGGCAAGCGCGCTTTCGGACAGGGACGCCTCGGGCAGCGCGATCTCCGGCAATGCGAGGCCGGCGGCGTCAGGCTGGGCTTCCGGATCGGATGTCACCGGCTCGGCGATCTCGGATTCGGGCGATCCAGTCTCTGGCGTTTCGGGGTCGGCCATCTCGGGTTCTGCGGGTCGTTCAGGCTCGACCGGGTCGGCTGCCTCACTGTCCGAACTCTCCGGCCGGGTTGGTTCTTCGGCGCTGTCGCCATCCGGCGCCAGGCGCGGGCCGCTGTCTTCCTCGCCAAACCGGAACACCGGCCTGAGCACCGGAATCGGCGCGGCCTCGCCCTCCCCGGCGGCATCGGGCGCGGGGGACTGTTCGGGCTCAGGGTCAGTCTCCTCCGGCGATTCGGGCTCTTCTGACTCGGGCTCTGCTACGGGTTCGGGCGGCTGCTCGGCCTCGGGTTGAGGCGGTTCGGGCTCCGGCTCCGCTTCGGGTTCCGGTTCGGCTTCAGGTTCAGGCGGCGGCTCGGGAGGCTCCACCATGGTCACCTCGACCACCTGTTCCTCCGGTTCCGTCTCGGCTTCAGGCTGTGGCAGGGTGAACAGCAGGCCGACCAGAACGAGCCCGTGCAGAACGATCGAGAGCGCCAGCCCGCTGCTCACTCCCCTCCATCTGAATTCACGCCATGAGATCATGCCGCGATCCATAGCAGAAAATGCGGACAAAGAAGGACCGGAGCGGACACTGCACCGGTCATTTTGCCGTGACCGGGAAACATCCGCGGGCCGGTTCGGCGCCGGACCATGCCGCGCCGACCCGGACGCAGGCCGCGAACTCCATGGCGTGCCCTTGCTCCCGCCTGCCGGTGATGGCATGACGGGAGGGCGATCGAGGGAGAGGCACATGGCGGGATACAGGCTTTACTGGCGGCCGGGGACGGGCTCGATGGTGGTCGAGGCCGCGTTGCGGATGATCGGCGCGGAGTTCGAGCGCATCCAGATCGACAAGGAGGCGGCGCTGTCGACGCCGCGGTTCCTGGCGCTCAACCCGGCCGGCAAGGTGCCGGTGCTGGCGCTGCCCTCGGGCCAGGTGATCACTGAGAGCGTGGCGATCCTGCTGGCGCTCGACGAGACCTTTCCCGAGGCGCGACTGCTGCCACAGCATGGCTCGCCTGCCCGCAATGTGGCGGTGCAATGGCTCATCTTCATGACCGCCAACATCTACCCCGATGCATTGCGCTACTACCATCCCGAACGCTACGGCGACGCGACCTCGGAAGCCGCCATCAAGCTGCAGGCGGGCGGCGACATGGACCGCGATTTCGCCCAGCTGGCTTCAGCGATCAGGGGGCCGTTCCTCATGGGTTCGCGGATGACCATCACCGATGTCTATGCCGCGATGCTGGCCGACTGGCACGCCCCGGCGCGTGCATTGCCGAAGATCGCGGCGCTCACCGCCGCGGTGCTTGAGAACGCGGCCGTGGCCGAGGCCTGGCGCAATCACGAGTTTGGCGCGTAAGGCCGCTATTTCGCCGACAGACCCGCCACCGCGAGCTTCAGCCCGGCGATGAGGAACGGGGCCGCGTGCATCAGCAGATCGAAGATGTCGATCGGCTTCACGAGCGTTCCGGCGGCAAGCATCTTGAGCTTCTCCCAGAGATGCGGCTCCGGCACGAAGGGCGCGAGCCCGAGCGTCAGGCAGGCGAGCAGGACAAGGCTCCAGGGCAACTGGTCGAGGATCTGGGTCAACTGGTCCATCAGGGCTCCGGCAGGGTGCGGCGGCCGGCAGGGTGCGGCGGCGGTGAGATGCATATCATGCGGCTCGGCCGGGAGTTCCAGTGGGAAACATGCGATTGTGCGCATATGTCGCGGACGGGCAAGGCGTAGGCACATTGCGGTCGAAAGTGGAGGAAGCCCGCCCCCGAGCCTTCGTGATCCTCGGCCCCCGAGCCGAGGATCCATTCCGTGCTCTGGCCACGTTCTGCACAACCCGGAGAAATCACGGAATGGATCCCAGGGTCGGGGCCCTGGGAGGACGATGCGGGGATGTTACGGCCCGATCACCAAGGCAGCCGGTCGGCTACTCGTCTTACCTCTTGCCTCAGCGGCACGTGCCAGTTCTGCGAGGCGCGCAACGGCATGTGGCTGGGCTTTGACGCTGTCATGCCGGGCTTGACCCGGCAACCGACGGCGAGCGAGGAGAGTCTCTCACGACGCGGACGCGTCGTGGCAGGATTCCGGCTCGTGGCCGGAATTGACGGGGGGTGGGGTGCGTCGCCCCAAGGAAACAGATGCCTCAACGAAAAACCCCGAAGTTGGAGGCCAACTTCGGGGTTCAGTTCTGTGATCACTGGGCTCTCGTGAAGAGGCCTTCCCCCTTGCGATTTCTAACGTTTAGCCGACCCTGCGGGCCGGCTAAAGCGTTGAAATCGCTTTCTCTCCCCGGAGGGGAGAGAGAGGAGCGCAGGCATCAGCTATCCAAGAAGCTCCTGAGCTTCCTTGACCGGCTCGGGTGCTTCAGCTTCCGCAGCGCCTTGGCCTCGATCTGGCGGATGCGTTCGCGGGTGACCGAGAACTGCTGGCCGACTTCTTCGAGCGTGTGGTCGGTGTTCATGCCGATGCCGAAGCGCATGCGCAGAACGCGTTCCTCGCGGGGCGTCAGCGAGGCCAGCACGCGGGTGGTGGTTTCTCTGAGGTTCGCCTGGATCGCGGCGTCGATCGGCAGGATGGCGTTCTTGTCCTCGATGAAGTCGCCGAGATGGCTGTCTTCCTCGTCGCCCACGGGGGTTTCGAGAGAGATCGGCTCCTTGGCGATCTTGAGCACCTTGCGCACCTTTTCGAGCGGCATCGCGAGCTTTTCGGCCAGTTCCTCCGGCGTCGGCTCGCGGCCGATCTCGTGCAGCATCTGGCGGCTCGTCCGCACGATCTTGTTGATGGTCTCGATCATGTGGACGGGAATGCGGATGGTGCGGGCCTGGTCGGCGATCGAGCGGGTGATCGCCTGCCTGATCCACCAGGTGGCGTAGGTCGAGAACTTGTAGCCGCGGCGGTATTCGAACTTGTCCACCGCCTTCATCAGGCCGATATTGCCTTCCTGGATCAGATCGAGGAACTGCAGGCCGCGGTTGGTGTATTTCTTGGCGATCGAGATCACAAGGCGAAGATTGGCCTCGACCATTTCCTTCTTGGCGATGCGCGCCTCGCGCTCGCCCTTCTGCACCATCTGCACGATGCGGCGGAACTCGGAGATCGAGATCCCGGTTTCGGTCGCCAGGAACTGGATTTCGGCGCGGATGTCGCGGATGCCGTTGGATTCGGACTTGGCGAATTCCTTCCAGCCCTTGGCCGACAGGTTGGCGATCGACTTCATCCAGTTGGGATCGAGCTCGGCGCCGGAATACTGCACCAGGAAATCGTCGCGCTTGACGCCGTAGCTTTCGGCGAGCCTGAGCAGGCGGCCCTCGTTGGCGACCAGGCGCTTGTTGATGTCGTAGAGCTGCTCGACCAGGCTGTCGATGCGGTTCTGGTTGAGTGACAGCGACTTGACCGCGGTGATCAGCGCGTCTTTCAGTTCCTTGTAGCGGCGCTCCTGCGCCGGCGACAGGGTGCCGGTGGCGGCAAGACGCGCCTCGACCTGCTGGTCCTGCAGCTTTCTGAGCTTCTTGTAGGTCTCGGCGATGGTGTCGAGCGTTTCCATCACCTGCGGGCGAAGTTCGGCCTCCATGGCGGCGAGCGAGAGATTGTTCTCGTCGTCGTCATCCTCTTCCTCTTCATACTGGCCTTCGCCGCCGACATTGGTAACGTCGTCGGTAGCCGCCTTCTCGGCGCGGACCTTTTCCTTTTCCTCGGCCACCTTGCGGTCGGCCTCGATCTTTTCCGGGCTCTGGAACTGCGGCGCTGCCTTGGCTTCAGGGCCGGAATAGGTGGTCTCGAGATCGATGATCTCGCGCAGCAGCGTTGCGCCTTCGTTCAACTCCTCGCGCCAGATGATGATGGCCTGAAAGGTCAGCGGACTTTCGCACAGGCCCGCGATCATGGTCTCGCGGCCGGCCTCGATGCGCTTGGCGATGGCGATTTCGCCTTCGCGCGACAGAAGCTCGACGGATCCCATTTCGCGCAGATACATGCGCACAGGGTCATCGGTGCGGTCGGTCGGCTCTTTCTTCTTGGCTGAAGCCACGGCAGTGCCCGACGCAGGCGCGATTTCGCTGCCTTCGGCGGCGTCCTCGCTCTCCGAATCGTCCTCGGCTTCCTTGTCTTCGCCGGCCTCGTCTTCCTCGACGACGTTGATGCCCATGTCGGAGAGCATCGACAGGATGTCCTCGATCTGCTCGGAGGTCACTTCCTCCGAGGGCAGCACCGCATTGAGCTCGTCCATGGTCACGTAACCCCGTTTTTTCGAGGTCTTGATCATTTTCTTGACGGCGTCATCCGACAGGTCGAGCAACGGCCCGTCGGGACCGCTGGCGTCGCGCTCGTTCTCTGTCTCGTCGGTTGCTTCTTTTACCTTGCTTGCCATGGGCAGTCACTTTCCCCGGATTTCATTCGGTTGACATCTGCTCAGCGCCAGACCCTGGCGCATGACACCGCCCTTGCACCAGGCGGCTTTTGCGAATCATCCGGATTGTTGTGGCGTATGGATGCCTAATTCCCTGTTAACCATGCCGATCAAAAAGCCTCGCTGGCTTTCCGGTCCCGGAAAACCGCGCCTTCAGCGCCCGCCCCCGGACCCCGTGATCGCGCATCTATTATAACAAACAGGTGATTCCCACAAAAACCCAATCCGTCAAGGCTTATCGGGCAAAAACCACGCACATCCGGTAAATTGCGTGGCCCTGCCTGCATCGTCGGTTTTGTTCGCTCAATCACCCTATGTAGGAGCGGCGGGCGGCTTCACAAGTGCCTGGCCCTCAAATCGCTGCGGCGGCGGAGGATCAGCCGGTTCCGCGGCCGCCCTTGATCCGGCCCGACAGGACGCCGAAGCCGTCTATGATGGCTTCCTGGTTTTCAAGCCGCGCGACTTCGAGCTGCACCTCCTGAAGCGCCAGCATCAGCCCGGGAATGGCCTCGCCATCGCCCGCTTCCGTGGCTTCGGCAATATCGCGCTCGAGTTCGGCCTTCTGCCATTTGAGCGCGCGGGTGCGCTTGTGAAGCGCCAGCGCCTGGGTGTAGCCCTCGCGCGCATCTTCAGCCGCCGCCTCCACCGTCGCCGTCCAGATCCGCGAATTGCGCACCTGGCTCTCGAGCCGGGCGATGAAGGCGCCCTGCCCGTCGGATTCCAGCGCCTCAAACAGCCGTTCGCGGTCGAACCGACCGCCGGCGGACGCCGCGTCGAGCATCACCTGCATCACCCGCATCAGCCCCTTGTCGTCGAATTCGAGCGCGGCAAGCTCGTCGAATTCGTCGTGCAGCATCTGCGGATGATTGGCGACCGTCATCACCAGCACGGTCTCGCGCAGCGACGGCAGGTCGGCATGACCGCGCACCATGCCAGACCGCGTGAGCCGCTCCGACACCGCCATAGCCCGCCCCGCCTGCGGACCCGGGCGCCCGCGCGCGCCGTCGCGATCATTGCCACGTTCGAACCCGTTGCCGCCGTAGCCACCCTGGCCATAGCCGCCGCGACCGCCTTTGCCCTGGCCGCGATTGGCGTAGCCGGTGCCGAAGAAGGACTGCATCCGGTCGCGCATGTCCTGCTGGTAGTGGCGGCGCAGGCTCTCGTCGGCAATCAGCGATGTCGCCTGCTTGAGCCGGGCTTCGAGCTCGGCGCGGCTTTCAGGCGTTTCGAACACCCCTGCGCCCGCCTCGCGCGACCAGACAACGTCTGCGAGCGGCCGCGCGGCGGCAACCAGCTGGTCGAACGGCTCGCGCCCGTCCTGGCGCACCAGATCGTCGGGGTCCTTGCCCGGCGGCAGCACCGCGATGCGGAGCGAGCGGCCGGCGCCGATCAGCGGCAGCGCCAGATCGACCGTGCGGTTGGCGGCGCGCTGGCCGGCCTCGTCGCCGTCAAAGCACAGGACCGGCTGCGGCGTCACCCGCCAGGTCAGCTTGAGCTGGTTTTCAGTGAGCGCGGTGCCCAAGGGCGCAATGACATTGTCGATGCCGGCCTGCGCCAGCCCGATCACGTCCATGTAGCCCTCGACCACAATCAGCGTGCCATCCTGGCCGCAGGCGCGCCGGGCACGGGCAAAGTTGTAAAGCACATTGCCCTTGTGGAAGAGCTCGGTCTCGTTGGAATTGAGGTACTTGGCCGGCGCGCCCTCGGCCAGCGCCCGTCCGCCAAAGGCGATGACGCGCTCGCGCGACGACAGGATCGGGAACATGATGCGGTCGCGGAAGCGGTCATAGGACACGGCGATCTCCGGCCCGTGCACGACCAGCCCGCAGGCCTCGATCTGCTCGCGGTCGACGCCGCGCGAGGCGAGATGTTCTTTCAGCGCGCTGCGGCTGTCGGGACTGTAGCCCAGCCGGAAGGCGGCAATGGTGCGGCCCGACAGGCCGCGGTCGCGCAAGTACGCGCGCGCCTTTGCCCCCTGAGGCCCCTGCAGTTCGGCCTCGAAGAACGACGCCGCCATTTCCATGACGTCCTCGAGGCTGGCGCGGGTGCGCTCGCGCGCCGCGGCCTGCGGATCGGGGGCGGGCATGGATATGCCGGCCATGTCGGCGACGCGCTCAACCGCTTCGGGGAAATTCAGGTTTTCGAGTTCGGTCAAAAACTTGAAATGGTCCCCCGACACGCCGCAGCCGAAGCAATGGTAGCGGCCCTTGCGGTCCTCGCAGTGAAACGAGGGCGATTTCTCGCCGTGGAACGGGCAGCAGGCCCACCAGTCGCCGCGCGAGGTGTTGGTCTTCTTGCGGTCCCAGGTCACATGACGGCCGATCACGTCCGAGATCGGAACCCGGTCGCGAATTTCATCAAGAAAGGACGGTGAGAACCGCAAAAGCTGCACGCCTCCGGCGCTTGGCGAGGATGGATAGATGACTTATCTATATAGGAGCTGCGCGCATCGCTGGCAAAGACCTTGATGCCGCTCTCCCGGTTATGCACACAGGCAGGCCCTGGGCCTGCCGGATGTGTTGCCATGCGCAATGCAGTCCCCACGCAAACGGCTCGATTTGAGCGACAATGCACCTGCATTTGTTCCATAGCGGCAGTGCCAATCGCCCCCGATCGTTAAAATCCTAAACATTTTTCCCATCGGGAATTAATAAACTACTGTTAGATATCAAACCGTCGCAATGGAATACATTTCCCGCAGGCATGATGCCGCGGTCTGTTGCATGGCCGCAGATACGGCATGTCGAGACCAATTTCACCTCAGAGCGGACCCGCCCCTGTCGGCGCGGCTTCCGGAACGGCGTTGATGCGCAAAAAAGAAACCACCTACGGCAAGGGCTTCAACGCGATTGGAGCCCGGTTCACACTGATCTATCTGGTTCTGGCGGCCATCTGTCTGGTCCTGGTCGCGCAGCCATTCACAGGACGGCTTAGCGCTTCGGACATGGCGATGCATGTCGGCCTGGCGTCCTTTGGCCTTTGCATTACAGCTGGCCTGATGCTCCTGCTGAGCCGGAATTTGAGCGAGCCCATCCGCCAGCTGACCGAAATTGCCAGGCGCATCGCCGAAGGCGACCTCGATGTGAAGATCCCGCTGCTGTGCAAATGCGAAATCGGTGGCCTGGCAGCCAGCATGCGCCTGATGGTCAAGCGCTTGCGTACCTCCACCGCCGAAAACCGCCAACTCGCCAACCATGATCTCATCACCGGACTTCCCAACCGCTACCGGCTTCAGACGCTTCTGGAGCGGCGGGTGGGTTCGATTGGCGCCGAGGGGCAACCGGCCCGCGGAGCAGTGTTCTTCATCGACATTCTGGAATTGCGCAAGGTCAATGACCGGTTCGGCCACGAGGCGTCGGACAAGTTGCTCAAGAGCATCGCCCACCTGCTCGTCGCGGCGTCGCCCTGCAGAAACCATGACGAGAACCTGCGCAATGCCGCGAGCGAGAGATTTGACAAACCCGTGCTGGCGCGATTCGGCGGAACCGAACTGGTCTTGACAGTACCCGATCTGGTCGACCCCATCGCAATCGGCGCGCTCGCAGACCGGCTGCATATGGCTGTGGCCGGCATTGTCGAAGAGGCTGGGCGGCAATTCCGTCCGAAGATCGCCATCGGCATCGCCATCTATCCCGACCATTCGAACTCGGCGATCAAGGTCAAGCAATATGCGGCGCTTGCCTGCAACCATTCCCTGGCCCTGCCCATCTTGAACAAAACCGCTCTGTTTGAAGCAGACATGATGCAGGCCATCAAGACCCGGGAGAGCATCGAGCGCTACCTGCGCACTGCCATCGCGGAACGCCAGTTCGAGGTTTACTATCAGCCCAAGGTCAGCGCCCGCGACTGGACTGTCACCGGCGTCGAGGCGCTGGTGCGCCTGAACCATCCCGATCGCGGCGTCGTCGGCCCCGGCGAGTTCATTCCGGTCGCCGAAATGGCCGGGCTGATCGGCGACATCGGACTGATCGTGCTTGATGAGGCCATTGCCCAATGCGCCGCCTGGATTCGCGACGGCCAGACGACCGAAGTCTCGGTCAATGTGTCGGTGGAACAATTCCAGAATGCCGGCTTTTCCGACACCGCGATCGCGCTCCTGGAAAGACATGACTGTCCGGCGCATCTGATCACCATCGAGATCACCGAAACGCTGGCCGCCAGCAATGTGGCGGGCGTGGCGAGCCAGATCGCCGCCTTGCGCGCCGCAGGCCTACGCATCGCCATTGACGATTTCGGCACCGGCTACTCCAATCTGGTGCAGCTGACCGGATTGAAATTCGACATCCTGAAGGTCGACCGGTCCTTCGTCACGGGCATTGATAGCGCCGGCAGTTCGCGTGAGGTCTCGCGGGCGATCATTCAACTGGGCAAGAACCTCGGCTGCAAGGTGGTGGTTGAAGGCACCGATACCCCGGGCCAGGTCGCCGCCGCCGCGCATCTTGGCTGCGACGAGATCCAGGGCTTCTATTTTTCAAAGCCGATGAAGCGCTGCGATTTCGAAACCTGGCGAGACCTGCGATCGAAAAACACGGTCTACGCCAGCCTGGATGCTCTCGTGACCAGGGGCGTCGTCTCGGCCTGCGCCTGAGATGACCTATTTGAACAGCCCCAGACGCATGGCGTAGACCACGGCCTGGGTGCGGTTGGAGCATCGGAGCTTCTGGGTCGCGATCGTGGCGTAGTGGTTGACCGTATGTTCCGAAAGCCCGGTGATGCCGGCGATTTCCGAACTGGTCTTGCCCTCGGCTGTCCATTGCAGGATCTCGACTTCCCGGGCGTTGAGTACGGATTTGGCCGCATGATCGGCGATGGTGACTTTCGAGATCTGTTCGATCAGCATGATCGAGAACATGGCCAGCGTCGACAGTTCCTCGGCCGTAAGCGGCGCCCGGTCGCCCATGAAGGACACGGCATGGCGCACGCTGCGGAAATCATGCACCGGAAAATAGACCCCCATGGTCAGTCCAAAGCGCCCGAACAGTTCCGAGGCGCTGGCCGTTTCCTCACCCGGGCGGAGATTGTTGACCTTCTCGACCTGGAACACCAGCGGCGTGATCTGCTTGCGCAACTGGTTGAGAATCGGGCTGTTGCGGGCCAGTAGCAGGCGATCGTAATCCGCGATCATTTCCGGCGGCCAGCTTGAAATCGTGGAGAGTTCCGAGATGCTGCTGTCGCCGCCGGACATGTTGGCGGGAAGCGTGATCACCTTGAAATAGCGGAAACCATAGCCGAGACAGGTCTTGCGCAGGACCTGCATGGCATCGAAAATTGTCCGGATTCCAGGAATCTGATCAAATGGCTCGGTCTGAAAGACGGGAGGAAACGCGGATGCCATCATGATTCAGGCCTCCGTTCGGACGCCGGAGCGGCCCACGCCCTCAAGCCCGTGGTGACAGGCGATCAACGCGGCGCCGTCGGCCGATGCGAGCGGACGCAAGCCGCCGCTGAAAGCGTGCGTCCGCATTTGATGACGGCATTCGGCATTCTGAGTGGTCACAGTCCGGGGCATGACGTGTCCTCTGAGTGGTGTTCGACGCAACGGTTCGAATCAACAGCGATTCAACAACCTCCCGTCATAGGAGACAAACGCTCAAAATGTGAGACGAATTGCCCAAATTCTGGCAGTTCTGCATGTGAGTGATCAGAAGTGTGGCTTTTTTCCGCGAAAACGGGGTACGGTTCCGCAAAAAGGACCGGGATGCCTGGAATCCCGGGTGCGACCGGGTGCGCGCCCAAGTTGGGAAGGCGTTTACTGCAACAGGCCCTTGACCATGCCGCAGGCCTTGGAAAAATCCATCTGGCCAGGATAGCGTTCCTTGAGCACGTTCATGCACTTGCCCATGTCGCGCAGCCCGGAAGCGCCGGTTTCGGACACCACCGACTTGCACAATTCGCGCACTTCTTCCTCCGGCAATTGCTGGGGAAGGAACTGCCGTATGATGGCGATTTCGTCGATTTCCTGCTGGGCAAGCTCCAGCCGGGCATTTTCCTCGTAGATCGCGGCCGATTCCTCGCGCTGCTTGATCATCTTGGTCAGGATCTGCAGAATCTCGTCATCGCTGACGGGATCCTTGCCGGCGCTGCGATTGGCGATGTCCCGATCCTTGATGGCAGCCTGGATCAGCCGCAGCGTCGACATGCGGCGGGAATCCTTGGCGCGAATGGCATCCTTGAGCGTTTCGGCAAAACGTTCACGCATTTTCAAACTTTCTCCGGCAGTTCATTCACACACCCCCCGGTGTCCGCACATGCGGAGCGACAGGATTACCCCCAGGGCCGCATCCTGTTCAAGCAAATTATTGGCGGGACCATGCCACGGGGCTGATTGACCACAGCGTGCAGCTTCTCTATTTACCTGCCAATGCATGACCAGATGGAAGACACACGAGGCGCGGGAACTGCTTTCCGTGCCTGTTTTCAAGCAGGTTAAATGGCGATGCCCCGACAGAACGTCAAGGGGGAGCCCGCCAGCGATGAAGCGGCTATGCGCGCCGCCAACGGAGTGGACATGACCCCAAGCCCATGGACGAAGACAAGCCCGACCGCCGTTCTGGTATTTGCCGACGGCACGGTGATCGAGGGTCACGGCATCGGCGCCACCGGCCAGGCGCAGGCCGAAGTCTGCTTCAACACGGCGCTGACCGGCTACCAGGAAATCCTCACCGATCCCTCCTACCTGGGCCAGATCGTCACCTTCACCTTTCCCCATATCGGCAATATCGGCGCCAATGGCGAGGACATCGAGGACCTGACGCCCGCGGCGCGCATCGGCGCGGTGGGCGCGATCTTCAAGGCCGACATCACCGCACCCTCGAGCTACCGTTCGGCGGGACATTTCGACCAGTGGCTCAAGAGCCGCGGCATCATCGGGCTCACCGGCGTCGACACCCGCGCGCTGACCGCCTGGATCCGCGAGAACGGCGCGCCCAACGCGGTGATCGCCCATGATCCGGACGGCAATTTTGACCTGGACGCGCTCAAGGCGCTGGCTTCAGGCTGGAGCGGGCTTGAAGGCCTCGACCTCGCCAAGGATGCGACTTCGGGCCAGTCCTCGACCTGGACCGAAGGGCCGTGGGTCTGGGACCAGGGCTACGGGGACGCGCCTGAAGCGACCGCCCACATCGTCGCCATCGACTACGGCATCAAGCGCAACATCCTGCGGCTGTTTGCGGGTCTCGGCTGCAAGGTGACCGTGGTCCCCGCCACCGCGAGCGCAGAGGATGTGCTGGCGCTCAAGCCCGACGGGGTGTTCCTGTCCAACGGCCCCGGCGACCCGGCGGCGACCGGAATCTATGCCGTTCCGGTGATCCAGAAACTCATCGACAGCGGCATTCCGCTGTTCGGCATCTGCCTTGGCCACCAGATCCTGGCGCTGGCGCTCGGCGGGACGACCGTGAAGATGCATCAGGGCCACCACGGCGCCAACCACCCGGTCAAGGATTTCACCACCGGCAAGGTCGAGATCGTGTCGATGAACCACGGCTTCGCGGTGGATGGCACAAGCCTGCCCGAAGGTGTCGACGAAACCCATGTCTCGCTGTTTGACGGCACCAATTGCGGCCTGCGCCTGGTGGGCAAGCCGGTGTTTTCCGTGCAGCACCACCCCGAGGCCTCGCCGGGCCCGCAGGACAGCCACTATCTGTTCCGCCGCTTCATGAACATGGTGCGCGAACGCAAGGGCGAACCGGCGCTGGCTGAACGCTGAAGGCCGCGGGCGGAGTATTCCGCCGCGGCCCTGCCAGTGTGATCCAGCCGTTCCAATCGGGGTTTAATCCGCAACGGTTTCCGCCGCGTGCTGCCTGGGCTGCCGGAAGGCATAGAGAAACAGCACCACGAAGCTGATATTGACCACGGCGTTGAGCGAAGCCCCTGCCGCAATCGAGCCCAGCGAATCGACGGCGAACCAGGTATAGATCCCCGAAAGCGCAATGGAACGCGCCGCACCGGGATCGGCGGGCAGCACATGCTCCGCCATTTTCCACAGCGTGACGCCCCAGCCGACCATGACGCCGCCGGCGATGGCGGCGAAGAGCCGGGTTTCGGACGCAAGCAGCGTTTCGGCGCCGTCGAGCGGCCAGATGATCAGGTCGACGAGCAGCACCACCGGGGCTGCGAGCGGCGGCCAGGCGCTGGCTGCCAGCACCAGCCCGACGCCGATGACGATCGCCGAAGCCACCCTGGCCCAGGATTGGGTATTTTCCATGTCGAAAACTCCTTTGTTGACCATCCCAGACAAGCCCCTCGCCTGGCGCCGCGCAATTACCTCTCAGGTAAGTGACAGAGGGTCCGGCCGCTCTATGATGGGCGCCTGGATGGGGCGGAGGACACGGTGATGACCACGCAATTTGGCGATCTGCTGAAGCACTGGCGCGAGGCGCGCAAGGTGAGCCAGCTCGACCTCGGGCTCGAGGCCAATGTCTCGGCGCGCCACATCTCGTTTCTCGAAACCGGCCGCGCCCGCCCGAGCCGCGCCATGGTGCTCAATCTCGGCACCGTGCTCGATTTGCCGCGCGGCTCGCGCAACGCGATGCTGCATGCGGCGGGCTTTGCGCCGAGCTACCGCAGCCGCGACCTCAATGAAGCCGAGATGGCGCCGATCGCCGCGGCGCTCGACTGGATGCTCGACCGCCACCTGCCCTACCCGGCCATGGTGCTCGACCGGCACTGGACCATCGTCCGCGCCAACGCCACCGCAAAGATGATGCTCGCGCAGATCGGCCTGGACGAGGGCGCAAACCTGATCGAGGCGCTGCTCGACGAAAGCCAGCTGCCAAGAGTGATCGAAAACTGGGACGAGACGGCGCGCCATTTCGTCCATCGCCTGCGCGCCCAGTCCGCCCACCTTGGCGGCGACGCCTGGCTCGACCAGATGGCCGCGCGGCTCGCGGCGCAACTCGGAGACGCGGCTCCCGACCCCACCGCCGGCACCCAGGCCATCATCGCAACCCGCTACCGGCTGGGCGAGATGACGCTGTCGTTCTTCTCGACATTGAGCCAGTTCTCGACGGCGGAGGACATTGCGCTGGCCGACTGGCAGATCGAGCACCTGTTTCCGGCCGATGAGGCGACGCGGGAGGTGCTGGTGGGGTTGGGGGGACTGAGCGGGTGATGGGGCGTGGGATGTCATTCGCTGCACCTTCGATGAGCGACGGAAATGGGGCCGGGAGGGGACTGGCCCGTTTCTGGATGACCGTCGGCAGAGGGACGTTGGCCTTAACAGAATGCGGCGATGATTTCGGCCCGGAGCGGACTTTGGTTGCCATCTCAAATGAATTCCGCTTTGCGCCAACTGCGGACGTCGGCGAAGGTTTGGGCATGACAACCCTTCAATGGGTATTTATTGCGCTGGAGAAACCGTCTTGGCCAACCATTGGAGCGCCACACTGATGGCGGCATTTCCAAATGTATGGTTGCCTGTCGCGCGACACGGTGGCAGCACTCGAAGCCAAGGGCCACACAATCTCGGTCAAGAGCGTGATGGGCTCGACCCAGTCGATCCATGTCGATGCGAGACAAGGGCCTGCTGCTGGGGGGCCTGCTGCTGGGGCCTGCTGCTGGGGGCATCTGACCCAAGGTGGACGGGTTCGGCGACTGTGGGGTATTGAGCACCGAGGGAGGTGCTGCGTGATGGCGGCTACCAGCTATTCCGGCAACGCCGCTTGTAACGCCGAGAGCATGCCGTTTAATAGCCTGACGACCGAACCGGAGCCCCGACAATGAAGCTGCTCCAGTGCCCAATCTTTTTTGCAACGGATCCTGACAAGAATGAAACTGCTGAGCTACAACATTCAGGCTTGCATCGGGAGCCGGCACTATAGCGATTACCTTTTCGGAATAAGAAACCAGATTGCCCACAGCCCGGCAAAAGACAGGACGCTGAAAAAGATTGGCCGCTTTATTTCCGGCTTCGATATTGTCTGTCTGCAGGAACTGGATTTGGGCGGAAGGCGCGGCGGCTTTTCATCGCAATACGACGCGTTGAAGAAAATATCCGGCTTCCAGTTTGGCGCATCACAAACCACAAGGGTGATCCCCGGCATCTCTCAACACGGGAATGCGATTTTCTCGCGCTATCCGATTGACGAGGTTGAAGAGTACCGGTTGCCTGGAAGAATGAGAGGCCGCGGCCTGCTGGTCTGCACGATACAGGGCCATACAATTGCGAACACGCATCTGAGCCTCTATGCCAAGATGCAGGTCAGACAATTGGAACTGATCAGGGAAGTCCTGCATGGGCGGACAAAGACGATCCTGGCAGGCGATTTCAATTGCCGCTCAAGCCGCCCCTGGATACAGGATTTCGCCAATATGTCCGAAATGAATTTGATTACCGGGAATTCGACGAACACTTACCCTTCCTGGAACCCCAATTCCGATATTGATCACATCTTTGCTTCAAGATCGATCTCCTATGGAAAGGCCGAGGTTCTAAACGTTCGGCTGT
>JAHRFE010000031.1 GCA_019084245.1 Hoeflea sp. | reverse complement strand
TGCTGAAGCTCAGCAATTGAAGACCGCGACTGATACGCTCGGAACAGCGCTTGGTCATCTGGCTGAAGGAGATGTGGGCCACCGGATCGAGGTTCCTTTCGTCGATTCTCTCGATCAGATTCGGCTGGACTTCAATCAATCGGCCGAACGATTGGAAGAAGCGCTGCGCATGGTCGGAGACAACGCCGCGGCGATTCATTCCGGATCCGAGCAGATTCGTGCTGCTGCCGACGATCTTGCCAAGCGTACCGAAATGCAGGCCGCCTCTGTTGAGGAGACTGCGGCTGCAATCGAGCAAATTACGATTGCCGTGCGCGATACAAGTTCGAGAGCCGGTGAAGCGGGCGATCTGGTTGCTCGCACCCGCCAACAGGCGGAACACTCGGGTACCGTGGTCGAGCAGGCGGTCGCGGCGATGGCCGCAATTGAGAAGTCTTCGGATGAAATCAGCAAAATCATCGGAGTGATAGACAGTATCGCCTTCCAGACCAATCTTTTGGCCTTGAATGCAGGTGTTGAAGCGGCGCGCGCTGGTGACGCTGGCAAGGGCTTTGCCGTCGTTGCCCAGGAAGTGCGCGAACTCGCTCAACGTTCGGCAAGTGCGGCTCAAGACATCAAATCTCTGATCATGAGTTCGTCACAGCAGGTCAGTTCCGGTGTCTCGCTCGTCGGTGAAACCGGAGATGCCTTGAAGCAAATTGTCGCCGAAGTGCAGGAAATCAACCAGCACGTCGTCGCAATTGTCGAGGCCGCCAAGGAGCAGTCTGTTGGCCTCGGGGAAATTAATACGGCTGTGAACCTGATGGATCAGAGTGCCCAAGAAAACGCAGCTATGGTGGAACAGACATCTGCCGCCAGCCACAACCTCGCTTCTGAGGCCGCAGCTCTCAACGGTCTGCTTGCCCGGTTCAAGTTCGGTGAGACACGTGGTCAGGCGCGCCAGCCTGCATCGGCCGCACGTTCTCCGGCGCGCGCGCTGATCCAGAAAGTTGCGAATGCCGTCGGCCGGAAATCTGGTGCTGCTTCCGCAGTAGCCGAAGCGTGGGAGGAATTTTGATCCGGCAAGAACGCTTGCCGTGTCCGGTGTGAATGTGGGCGGCACGCGTTCAAGTTTCTGGTATGAAGGAAATAGGATCTCATTGCCATCAATCTGATTTGCGATGAGATCCTTCATTCGGCATTGATGATGTAGACGCCCGCGACGACCCCGGTTTGTGGCAAGATGAGCTTGTTTGAACCGCCATTGGAGGATGGGCATCATGAGCGAAGTTCGTACGATTGGTTTGGATCTGGCCAAAAACATATTTCAGGTCCACGGCGC
>JAHRFE010000025.1 GCA_019084245.1 Hoeflea sp. | reverse complement strand
TGTGTTTCGGCATGCAAAATTGACCCCCTTGGCGGGGTAATCGGCATCCAATTTTGACCCCCTTTAGATTTCATCTGACCATCCGGCTTTTGGCAGCGGATGGAGTGGGAGTTGAAGAGAGTGGATACGATTGCCCGCGTCAGACGCGCCTTTCATGTTCAGGGCTGGTCGGTGAAGAAGATCGCGCGCGAACTGCATGTTTCCCGGAATACTGTTCGCAAAATCCTGCGCTCCGACGAGACGGACTTTTCCTATGAACGAGAACATCAGCCATTGCCCAGGATCGGAGCTTGGAAAGGCGAGATCGAGCGGTTCCTTGTTGCCAATGAGGGAAGGCCTTCACGGGAACAGCTTACGCTGATCCGGATTTTTGAGGAGGTCCGAGCACTCGGTTATGAGGGCAGCTATGATGCCGTTCGCCGCTATGCTCGCTCGTGGGGAACGAAGCGTGGCGCTGTAACGGCGGAAGCCTACGTGCCCCTCTATTACGCCCCAGGCGAAGCCTATCAGTTCGACTGGAGCCACGAGATCGTGCTGATCAACGGGGTGACGACGACCATCAAGGTCGCCCATGTTCGTCTGTGCCACAGCCGCATGATGTTTGTGCGGGCCTATATGCGCGAGAGCCAGGAGATGGTGTTCGACGCGCACGACAAGGCGTTCGACTTCTTCCGAGGCACCTGCACCCGCGGCATCTACGACAACATGAAGACGGCGGTTGAATCCGTGTTTGTCGGCAAGGAGCGGCAATACAATCGGCGCTTCCTGCAGATGTGCAGCCACTACCTCGTCCAGCCGGTCGCCTGCACCCCCGCATCCGGATGGGAGAAGGGACAGGTCGAGAACCAGGTGGGCTTGGTTCGGGAGCGCTTCTTCACTCCACGCTTGCGGGTCAAAAGCCTGGAAGAGCTGAATGTCTGGCTGCTCGACAAATGCATCGCCTATGCCAAGGCGCACCGCCATCCCGAGCAGACCGAGCGGATGATTTGGCAGGTGTTCGAGGAGGAGCGCGGCAGCCTCGTGCGTTATGTTGGCCCGTTCGACGGCTTCCACTGCGTCCCGGCCGCGGTGTCGAAGACTTGCACGGTCCGCTTCGACAACAACAAATACTCCGTTCTCTCAACAGCGGTCGGCCGTCCCGTTGAGGTTCATGCCTATGCTGATCGGATCGTTATCCGGCAGGATGGGGTGAATGTCGGTGAACATCAGCGTCACTTCGGTCGCGGCGAGACAATTTACGACCCCTGGCACTATGTGCCTGTTCTGACCCGCAAACCTGGCGCTTTGCGCAACGGCGCACCTTTCCGCGATTGGGTTCTGCCAGCGGCAATGGACAAGGTCCGCAAGCGCCTGAAGAACGTCCATGACGGTGATCGGCAAATGGTCAGCATCCTTGCATGTGTTCCCACCGACGGCCTGGCGACCGTCGATGCGGCCTGTCAGGAGGCGCTGGATCAGGGCGTCTGCTCGGCTTCGGTGATTATCAACATTCTGGCTCGCAGTCGTGATCCGGTTCCGACCGTCACTCTTCAAACCCCGGATGCGCTTCGGTTGACCCATGAGCCGGTTGCCGACTGTGCACGCTATGACAGCCTCAGGAGGGCAAGCTGATGGAACGCACACAGGTTCTCGAACTGATGAGCACGCTGAAGCTCTACGGAATGCGCAGCGCCTATGACGAGGTCATGGGGACTGGCATCAAACGACAGCATGAGCCGCCGCGCATCGTCGGTGATTTGTTGCAGTCGGAGATCGCCGAGAAGCAGGCCCGCTCCATCCGGTACCAGCTCAGCATCGCAAAGCTGCCTCTGGCCAAGGACATCGACGACTTCGACTTCGCTGATACACCCGTCAATGAATCCCTCGTGCGGGAGCTGGCTGCAGGCACATTCGTCGCCGACCAGCGCAATGTCGTTCTCGTCGGCGGCACGGGAACCGGAAAGAGCCACCTGGCCATTGCGATTGCCCGGGCTCTCATCCGCAACGGAACACGTGGCCGCTTCTTCAATGTCGTCGACTTGGTCAATCGCCTGGAAACAGAGACCCGCAATGGCAAGCAGGGCCGCACGGCGGATTACCTCAATCGTCTAGACTTCATCGTCCTCGACGAACTTGGATACCTGCCGTTCGCCCAGGCCGGGGGCCAGCTCCTGTTCCATCTGATCAGCAGGCTTTATGAACGCACCTCGATCATAGTCACGACAAACCTGGCCTTCGGTGAATGGCCGACAGTGTTCGGAGATGCCAAAATGACGACAGCGCTCCTCGACCGACTGACCCATCATTGCGAGATCGTTGAGACCGGAAACGAGTCCTGGCGGTTTAAAAACCGTTCTCAAAGCTAAAGCCGAAGAACGACATCACCCGCACTTGGCCTACCCTCTGCAACCCCGGCCAGCGCCGGGCAGGCCAAGTGCTGATCCGCAAAATGTGGGGGGTCAAAATTGGACGCCGACAAGGGGTCAATATTCAATGCCGTTTGACA
>JAHRFE010000034.1 GCA_019084245.1 Hoeflea sp. | reverse complement strand
GCGTCGATCTGGTCGTAGGCCTTGTACTCACCGAAATACTTGGTGATCGCAGCCGTCAACGACGTCTTGCCGTGGTCAACGTGACCGATCGTGCCGATGTTCACATGCGGCTTATTGCGCTCGAACTTACCCTTTGCCATCTTCGGCTCTCCATTCTCATTCAGCCCGTAGCGGGCAATTTACTGTTTCGGTCTCCGGGCCGGACCGGCGTCGTGGGACGCGGATCCGGCTGTCCGGCAAATTAAGCGTACTTCGCCTGAATCTCCTGGGAGACATTCGACGGCACGGGGGCGTAATGATCAAAGGTCATCGTGTACTGCGCACGGCCCTGGGACATGGAGCGCAGCGTATCGACGTATTTGAACATGTTGGCCAGCGGAACGTGGGCATCGATGACCACGGCGATCCCGCGCATTTCCTGGCCCTGGATCTGACCACGACGCGAGTTCAGGTCACCGATCACGTCACCGACGTAATCTTCCGGCGTTACCACTTCAACCGACATGATCGGCTCAAGCAACTGCGGGCCCATGAACTTCGAGTTTTCGCGGAAGCAGGCGCGTCCGGCGATTTCGAAGGCCAGCACGCTCGAGTCCACATCGTGGTAGGCGCCGTCGATCAGGGTAGCCTTGACACCGAGCATCGGGAAGCCGGCAAGCGGACCGGAATTCATCACGCTGTCGATGCCCTTCTGGACGCCCGGGATGTATTCCTTCGGCACCGAACCGCCGACGATCTTGGATTCGAAAACGAATTCCTCGGTCTCGGTGTTTGGCTCGAAGCGGATCTTGACGCGGGCGAACTGACCCGAACCACCCGACTGCTTCTTGTGGGTGTAGTCGGCTTCGTAGGCCTTTGTGATCGATTCACGGTAGGCAACCTGCGGCGCGCCGACATTGGCCTCGACCTTGAACTCGCGACGCATACGGTCGACGAGAATGTCGAGGTGCAATTCACCCATGCCTGCGATGATGGTCTGGCCGGATTCCTCATCGGTCTTGACGCGGAACGAAGGATCCTCGGCAGCCAGGCGGTTGAGCGCGAGGCCCATCTTCTCCTGGTCACCCTTGGTCTTCGGCTCGATCGCGATCTGAATCACCGGCTCGGGGAATTCCATGCGCTCAAGAATGACCGGCTTCAGCGGATCGCAAAGCGTGTCGCCCGTTGTGGTTTCCTTGAGGCCTGCGAGAGCCACGATGTCGCCTGCAAAGGCTTCTTCGATGTCTTCGCGGGAGTTCGAGTGCATCTGCAGCATACGGCCGACGCGCTCGCGCTTGTCCTTGACCGTGTTCATCACCGACGTACCCTTGTCGAGCTTGCCGGAATAGATGCGAGCAAAGGTCAGCGAACCGACGAACGGGTCGTTCATCACCTTGAAGGCCAGCATTGCAAGCGGGGCTTCGTCGGTCGCGGCGCGCGTAGTCGGCTCTTCGGTCTTGACGTCGATGCCTTCGATGGCGGGAACGTCGGCCGGGCTCGGCAGATACTCGATGACCGCATCGAGAAGCGGCTGGACACCCTTGTTCTTGAAGGCCGAGCCGCAGAACATCGGGAAGAACTGAACTGCAATGGTGCCCTTGCGGACGAGTGCGCGCAGTTCGTCATTGTCCGGCATCTGGCCTTCCAGATAACGCTCCATGGCGGCTTCTTCGGCTTCCACGGCGGTCTCGATGAGCAGCTCGCGGTATTCTGCGGCCTTCTCCTTGAGATCGTCCGGGATTTCGACGACGTCCCACTGGGCGCCCAGCGATTCATCGCGCCAGACGATGGCGTTCATCTCGATCAGATCGACAACGCCCTTGAATTCGGTTTCAGCGCCGATCGGCAACTGCATGACCACGGGGGTCGCACCAAGACGGGACTTGATCATCGACACGGAACGATAAAAATCGGCGCCGGTCTTGTCCATCTTGTTGCAGAAGATCATCCGCGGGACATTGTACTTGTCGGCCTGACGCCAGACAGTCTCGGTTTGCGGCTCGACACCTGCGTTGGCGTCGAGCAGCGCGATGGCGCCGTCGAGCACGCGCAGCGAACGCTCGACTTCAATGGTGAAGTCAACGTGGCCCGGGGTGTCGATGATGTTGAAACGGCACATCTTGCCGGTGCGGCCCTTCCAGAAGGTCGTGGTCGCAGCGGACGTGATCGTGATGCCGCGCTCCTGCTCCTGCTCCATCCAGTCCATGGTGGCAGCGCCGTCATGAACTTCGCCGATCTTGTGCGACTTACCTGTGTAGTAAAGCACACGCTCGGTGGTCGTGGTCTTGCCGGCGTCGATATGCGCCATGATACCGAAATTACGGTAGTCTTCGATTGCGTATTCGCGGGCCATCTTGAATGCCTTTCGAGAACGGTTCGTTGATTACCAGCGGTAATGCGAGAATGCACGGTTTGCGTCGGCCATCTTGTGGGTGTCTTCCCGCTTCTTGACAGCACTTCCGCGATTGTTGGCCGCATCCATGAGTTCACCCGAGAGGCGCTCGATCATGGTGGTTTCGTTGCGCTTGCGCGCAGCAGCGATCAACCAGCGAATGGCGAGAGCCTGACGGCGCTCCGGACGCACATCGACCGGCACCTGGTAGGTGGCGCCACCGACGCGACGCGAGCGCACTTCGAGGTGCGGCGCGACATTGTCGAGCGCCTGGTGGAACATGGCCACCGGCTCCGACTTGGAGCGCGTCTGAACCTGGTCAAGCGCGCCATAGACGATCTGCTCGGCAACTGATTTCTTGCCGTGCATCATAATGGCGTTCATGAACTTGGTGATGACCAGGTCGCCGAATTTCGGATCCGGGTTGATCTCACGCTTTTCTGCACTGTGACGTCGTGACATGCTTTTCGTCTTTCAACTGATGGGTCGAAATGACCAGCCGCATCATCGGATGCAGCCGGCCAACACAATTACTTCGGACGCTTGGCGCCGTATTTCGAGCGGCGCTGCTTGCGGTTCTTGACGCCCTGGGTGTCGAGAACGCCGCGGATGACGTGATAACGCACGCCGGGCAAATCCTTCACGCGGCCGCCGCGGATCATGACCACGGAGTGTTCCTGCAGGTTATGGCCCTCACCCGGGATATAACCGATCACTTCGTAGCCGTTGGTCAAACGGATCTTGGCAACCTTACGAAGAGCCGAGTTCGGCTTCTTCGGGGTTGTCGTATACACGCGGGTGCATACGCCGCGCTTCTGCGGATTCTGCTCCAGCGCGGGAACCTTGTTGCGCTTGACCGGCGCCTGGCGCGGCTTGCGGATCAGCTGGTTTACAGTTGGCATGTAACCATCCCTTTAGAATTCATGTTTCGCCCTCTCAGGCACCATGCTTGAGAACCATATGCGCAAAACAAGGGCCGGATCCGGTTTTGCCGGAAGGCCCATGAAAGCAGAGGACGCAATCGAATGCGTCATGCGTGCAGCATTGTCAGTTCACAGTGCAGTCAGAAACCTTGTTTGAGACAACTTTCAGGACGTGTCGTCCCGAAGAAAAGCGCCTCACATCGGTCTCGGTGGCCGGTAACTACTGATTTCCCCCCATGCCGTCAAGGCCATGGTTGAAATAATCGTTCCTGACACCGGTCATACGAGCGAGACCGGGAGATTTGAGACATATTGTTGCGTCACGCCTGACTTCCTGGGTGTTTAGTTGCCCTGCCCCTGGGGATCGATCCCCAGGGGCAAAAGCGCGTGGCCGGAAACACTCTTGTGCAGAGGCAACCGGGCGACTCAGCGGATACCGAAAGGAATCAGCCTCTTCGGACGAGCCCGATGATGAACAGCAGAATCACCGCGCCGATCGTGGCGTGAATGATCGATCCGACGATGCCGCCGCCAATCGAAACCCCGATCGCCGGCAGCACCAGGCCGGCAACAAACGCGCCGACAATGCCGACGATGATGTTGCCGATCAGCCCAAAGCCGAATCCTTTCATGATCACGCCCGCGAGCCAGCCCGCGATGGCGCCGATGAGAAGAAAAATCAGAAGACCCATAGGATCCATGGCACTACTCCCTCTGTCGTTACAGGCGGCATCGCTTCAATCAGGAGCGGGCCACCATCGCCAAAATTGGCGTTTCAGCCAAACATGGAACGGGCATGTCGGCAAGGCCGCCCACTGGCCGCCTCGCACTTTGGATGGAATAAACCCGGCGAACCGGACGCAGAGCTTCAGGAAGTACGGCAATCTGCAGGGAATTCGCGTTGCCTTCGCGCCTGCAACATGGGAGGAAGTCACTTCCCCTGCAGTGCTGAGCGTCCATCCGACTTTTCGCAGGACGCTGTAGGCCTGTAAGATCATGCATGCGCAGAAAGGATGGCCCATGGATTCCGACAATGACAATGTTCATGACAGCAGCGACGCTCCGGCCATCTTCATCATCATAGGCCAGACCAGCAGGCGCAAGGGCGGCGATATGAGCCCGGTCCATGTCATGCTGGCCGCCCCCGACGAGGACACAGCTGTTCGACTCTGCCTTGACGCCTTGTCATCGAAAGGGTTTGCCGAGGCGGATCTGGACCAGATCGGCCTGATGGACGGCGCGCCAGTTGAAGAGCCCCATGCCTCTGCCTATCAGGGCTCGCTCGAAGGCGAAGTCGCCGTCATTGCGTTTGACTGACCGGTCATGCGGGCAGCAGACCATACACTTCCGAATGTGGACCTGATCCTGTCGCCGCGATTGCGATTGTGTTCCTGGCGGGATGATCATCGCGAGCCGTTCTCCGGGATGCATGCAGACCCGGAAGTTATGGCGGATCTCGGCGGCCCGGCTACCCGCGAGCAAAGCGACGCCAAGTTCGACCGCTATGTTCAGGCCTACCGGGAGTACGGCACGTCACGCTGGGCGGTGGAAGACCTCGATGGTGTGTTTTTGGGGTATTGCGGAGTCATGCCACGAATGCCCGCCCCCGATCACCCCCTGGGGTTTCACCATGAAATTGGCTGGAGGTTCAAACGCGCGGCCTGGGGTCGCGGCTACGCTACTGAATGCGCCAAGGCCGCGCTTGAGCATGCCATCGCGCGGACCGGGCTGTCCGACATCATCGCCTACACAGGCCCGGACAATCTACGCTCGCAAGCGGTCATGAAGCGCCTGGCGCTTCGCCGGGACCCAACGAAGGACTTCAGCTTCGATCTCCCCGATGGGGCTATGTTTCCGGTTCTCGTCTGGTCTGTTGAGATCGAGCGCTATCAAAAATAGCATATCCAGCGACGGTTCCTCACCCAGGATCATAATCTCGCGCCGAGGTTCCATCAAACGCACGAACGCCGCTGCAGCACTTTGCTGCATTATACCCGCCTCAAAACGATACCGACTTGGGGCATCATGCAATCTGCAGGCGTTGCCGCACCGGAGCCCGTGATCACGCGCATCGGGATAGAGACAGGGCCGCCCGAAAACCGGGCGGCCCTTCTTCACGCGACATTGATTTTGCCTGCGCCGATCAGTTCTTGATCTCGCCGCTCGGCCGCGGGGTCGTGGCTGTTTCGGCGGGCAGGATCGGGTAAGTGATCTGCGGCACCTTGCCAGTCAGCGATTCAAGGAAGGCCACTATCAGGTCGGCTTCCTCGTGGTTGATTTCCTCGCCGAGCTGCGACACGCCCATGATGCCGACCGCCTGCTTGAGGTCCCAGACCTTGCCGGAGTGGAAATAGGGCGCGGTCACGGCCACGTTGCGCAATGGCGAGGCGCGGAAGACATAGGAATCATCGGCCGTCTTGGTGACTTCGAACCGTCCCTTGTCGTTCTCCGGCAGCACGTCAGCGCCGGGCTTTTCGATCAGGCCGAAGGGATAGTACCCCTCCCCGCCAAGGTTGATGCCGGCATGGCAAGCGGAACAGCCCTTGTCCATGAACAGCGCCAGACCCTGCTGCTGCTCCTCTGTCATTGCAGCATCATCGCCGTTGAGGAAAGCATCGAACGGCGCGGGCGTGATCAGCGTCGCCTCGAAGGCCTCGATCGCCTTGGCGAAATTGTCGAACGTGGTCGGATCCTCTTCGCCCGGGAAGGACGCGTTGAACCATGTCACGTAATCGGGCATCGACTTGAGAGTGGCGACAACCTGATCGGGCGTGTTGGCCATTTCGACACCGGCCTGCACCGGACCCTTTGCCTGCGCGGCAAGGTCTTCGGCCCGCCCGTCCCAGAACTGGGCGATGTTGAAGACGGCATTGAACACCGTCGGCGAGTTTCGCGGCCCCTTCTGCCAGCCGTGGCCGATCGATGTTTCGAGATTGTCATCGCCGCCGGTGCCGACATTGTGGCAGGAATTGCACGAGAAAACGCCCGACGCGGAAATGCGCGGATCGAAGAACAACGCCTTTCCAAGGTCGATCTTTTCAGGCGTAATCGGATTGTTTTGCACTGACGGCGTGGTCGACGGCAGCGGCTTGAAGAGCTCAAGAGCACTCTCGCGCAACTCCGCAGGCGTCGGATCAGCGGCAAAGGCTGAACCGGCCAGGAGCACCACGGCGATAGATGGTAAAATGTTTTTCATGATAACCTCCGTTCGGATTGAACGAAGGCAGATTAGAATCCTTCCAGACGACCTTATTGTTCCAAATCAAGTGAAACTTCAGTTTGATGTAGTTCGACACAAAAACGCCCGGAAAAACCGGGCGCTTTTTTCATCTGAACCAGAGGTGTGCGAACTTGTCGCAGCCTTATTCGGCCGGTGTCGGCTCTTCCTTGGACATGTCGGTCAGCATCGGGTTGGCGGTCTGCGCGCCCGATGTCTTGCGGCGTTCGTCCAGGATCAGATCGTCACGCGAAGTGGCGATGCGACGGATCAGCGTCATGGTGCCGCCGGTGCCTGCAGGCACCAGACGTCCGACGATGACGTTCTCCTTCAGGCCCTGCAGCGTGTCGACCTTGCCGGCAACCGCCGCTTCAGTCAGCACCTTCGTGGTCTCCTGGAACGAGGCCGCCGAGATGAAGGACGGCGTCTGCAGCGAAGCCTTGGTGATGCCGAGCAGAACCGGCACGCCATAGGCAGGCTTCTTGCCTTCCTCGACCAGACGGTCATTGGCGTTGTCGAGTTCGATCTGGTCGACATTGTCACCGACGATGTAGACGGAATCACCGGAGTCGGTGATCTCGACCTTCTGCAGCATCTGACGCACGATCACTTCGATGTGCTTGTCGTTGATCAGAACGCCCTGCAAGCGGTAGACTTCCTGGATCTCGTTGACGAGATAGGAGGCCAGCGCTTCCACGCCCTTGATCGCCAGGATGTCATGCGGCGCAGGGTTGCCATCGAGGATATAATCGCCCTTTTCGATGAAATCGCCATCCTGAAGGTGGAAAGGCTTCCCCTTCGGAATGAGATATTCGACAGGTTCGACACCATCTTCCGCCGGCTCGATCAGAATGCGGCGCTTGTTCTTGTAGTCGCGACCGAAGCGGATCGTGCCATCGACCTCTGCGATGATGGCGTGATCCTTCGGACGGCGAGCCTCGAACAGTTCGGCCACCCGCGGCAGACCGCCGGTGATGTCCTTGGTCTTGGCGCTTTCGAGCGGCACACGGGCGAGAACATCGCCCTGGCTTACCTTGGCGCCCGGTTCGACCGACAGGATCGCGTCAACCGAAAGCTGGAACCGGGCTTCACCACCGCGAGCCAGCTTGGCGATCTCGCCATCCTTGCCCTTGATGACGATTGCCGGCTTGAGATCGGTGCCGCGCGGCGTCGAACGCCAGTCGATGACCTGACGCTTGGTGATGCCGGTGGCTTCGTCGGTGGCTTCGAGAACCGAGATGCCGTCGACGACATCCTCGAATTCCACGGTGCCCTCGATTTCCGTCAGCATCGGGCGTGTGTACGGATCCCACTCGGCCAGACGCTGGCCGCGCTTGACCGCATCGCCGTCGTCGACAAAGATCTTGGAACCGTAGGCCACACGCTGCGACGAGCGCTCAGCGCCCTTCTCGTCCAGGATCTGGACGGCCATGCTGCGGCCCATGGCAATCAGATTGCCATCGGAATTGCGCAGCATGTTGCGGTTCTTGATGCGAACCGTGCCCTCGTAGGAGGCTTCCAGGAACGACTGGTCGACCACGGTGGCGGTGCCGCCAAGGTGGAAGGTACGCATGGTCAACTGCGTGCCCGGCTCACCGATCGACTGCGCGGCGATGACGCCGACAGCTTCACCGATGTTGACCGGCGTACCGCGCGCAAGGTCGCGGCCGTAGCAGGTACCGCAGATCCCGGTCTGGATATCGCAGGTGAGCGGCGAACGGATGCGGATTGACTGAATGCCCGCAGCCTCGATGTCGACCACTTGTGCTTCATCAATCATCGAGCCGGCCTTGACCATGAGGTCACCGGTGACGGGGTGATTGATGTCGTCCAGCGTGGTGCGGCCGAGAATACGCTGACCGATCGAAGCCACCACCTGGCCGGCGTCGACGATGGCGGTCATCGTCAGGCCTTCCTTGGTGCCGCAATCGACATGGGTGACGATGCAATCCTGCGCAACGTCCACCAGACGACGAGTCAGGTAACCCGAGTTCGCGGTCTTGAGCGCGGTGTCGGCAAGGCCCTTACGTGCGCCGTGAGTCGAGTTGAAGTACTCGTTCACGGTCAGGCCTTCCTTGAAGTTCGAGATGATCGGCGTCTCGATGATTTCACCCGAGGGCTTGGCCATCAGGCCGCGCATGCCGCCCAGCTGACGCATCTGGCTCGGAGAGCCGCGGGCGCCGGAGTGGGACATCATGTAGATCGAGTTCATCTGCTTCTGGCGACCGTTCTCATGGTACTCGACAGCCTTGATGCGCGCCATCATTTCGTCGGCGACCTTTTCGGTCGCCTTGCCCCAGGCGTCGACAACCTTGTTGTACTTTTCGCCCTGGGTGATGAGGCCTTCATTGTACTGCTGCTCGTATTCCTTCACCAGGCTGTCGGTGTCGCCGACGATCTTCGCCTTGGTGTCCGGAATGACCATGTCGTCCTTGCCGAACGAGATGCCGGCGCGGCAGGCATGGCTGAAGCCCAGCTGCATGATGCGGTCGCAGAAAATGACCGTGTCCTTCTGGCCGCAGTGGCGGTAGACGGTGTCGATCATCCGGGAGATGTTCTTCTTGGTCATCTCCTGGTTGCAGGTATCGAACGGCACATTGACGTTGCGCGGCAGAAGCTCGCCGATGATCATGCGGCCCGGCGTGGTTTCGAAGATCTTCGAAACGGGATTGCCTTCGGCGTCGACGGTCTTGAACCGGCCACGGATCTTGGTGTGCAGGGTGACGACCTTGCTTTCGAGCGCGTGGTGGAGTTCGCCCATGTCGGAGAACACCATGCCCTGCCCCGGCTCGTTCTCAGCCTGGATCGAGAGATAGTAGAGACCAAGCACCATGTCCTGCGACGGCACGATGATCGGCGCGCCGTTGGCAGGGTGCAGGATGTTGTTGGTCGACATCATCAGCACGCGGGCTTCAAGCTGGGCTTCCAGCGACAGCGGCACGTGAACCGCCATCTGGTCACCATCGAAGTCGGCGTTGAACGCGGTGCAGACCAGCGGGTGCAGCTGGATCGCCTTGCCTTCGACAAGGATCGGCTCGAACGCCTGGATGCCCAGACGGTGCAGCGTCGGCGCGCGGTTCAGGAGCACCGGATGCTCGCGGATGACCTCATCGAGGATATCCCAGACTTCCGGCTTTTCCTTCTCGACCAGCTTCTTGGCCTGCTTGACGGTGGACGAATAGCCCTTGGCGTCAAGACGCGCATAGATGAACGGCTTGAACAGCTCGAGCGCCATCTTCTTGGGCAGGCCGCACTGGTGCAACTTGAGTTCCGGACCGGTCACGATGACCGAACGACCGGAATAGTCGACGCGCTTGCCGAGCAGGTTCTGCCGGAAACGGCCCTGCTTGCCCTTGAGCATGTCGGAGAGCGACTTCAGCGGACGCTTGTTGGCGCCGGTGATGGTGCGGCCGCGGCGGCCATTGTCGAACAGCGCGTCAACGGCTTCCTGCAGCATCCGCTTTTCGTTGCGGATGATGATGCCGGGCGCGCGCAGTTCGATCAGGCGCTTGAGACGGTTGTTGCGGTTGATGACGCGACGATAGAGGTCGTTGAGGTCGGACGTGGCGAAACGGCCGCCGTCCAGCGGCACCAGCGGACGCAGGTCCGGCGGGATCACCGGAACGATCTTCATGATCATCCATTCCGGACGGTTGCCCGAATCCATGAAGCTCTCGACGATCTTGAGGCGCTTCATCAGCTTCTTGGACTTGAGTTCCGACGTCGTGCTGGCCAGTTCGGTGCGCAGTTCGCCGCCGATCCGCTCCAGATCCATGGATGCCAGAAGCTCGTAGATCGCTTCGGCGCCGATCATGGCGGTGAAGGAATCCTCGCCGAACTCATCGACGGCGATCATGTAGTCTTCCTCAGAGAGCAGCGAATGCTCCTTGAGCGACGTCAGGCCTGGTTCGGTGACGATGTAGTTCTCGAAATACAGGACGCGCTCGATATCCTTGAGCGTCATGTCCAGCAGCGTACCGATGCGCGACGGCAGCGACTTCAGGAACCAGATGTGGGCAACGGGGGCGGCGAGCTCGATATGGCCCATGCGTTCGCGGCGCACGCGGCTCAGCGTGACCTCGACGCCGCATTTTTCGCAGATGACGCCCTTGTACTTCATGCGCTTGTACTTGCCGCACAGGCACTCGTAATCCTTGATCGGACCAAAGATCCGGGCGCAGAACAGACCGTCGCGCTCCGGCTTGAAGGTCCGGTAATTGATCGTCTCCGGCTTTTTGATTTCGCCGAAGGACCAGGAAAGAATCTTCTCGGGGCTGGCGATCGAAATCCGGATGGAATCGAACGTCTGCGCCGGAACGGCGTTGTTGAAAAGATTCATGACCTCATGGTTCATGCCTGTCTCCTTTTGGGGCTGTTCGCCCCTGGCTTGCGACGGCGCCGGCGGACACCCGGCAACAGGCCATCGCCTGAAATTCATTTTTGACCGCGTCTGGCGCGGAGATCATCTCCGGCCCGCATCGCGCGGGACGGAAGACGGCGCGAGGGAGCTGGCCCCTCGCGCCTTCCAGGCTTTATTCAGCCGCGTCGGGCAGTTCATCCCGCTCGGCGATCCCGTCGATCTTGTTGGATTCCAACTCGACATTGAGACCGAGCGACCGCATTTCCTTGACCAGAACGTTGAAGCTCTCGGGAATGCCTGCCTCGAAGGTGTCGTCGCCACGCACGATGGCCTCGTAGACCTTGGTGCGGCCGGCCACGTCGTCCGACTTGACGGTGAGCATTTCCTGCAGGGTGTAGGCGGCGCCGTACGCTTCGAGCGCCCAGACCTCCATTTCCCCGAAACGCTGTCCGCCGAACTGCGCCTTGCCGCCCAGCGGCTGCTGGGTCACGAGCGAGTATGGACCGATCGACCGGGCGTGGATCTTGTCGTCGACCAGGTGGTTGAGCTTGAGCATGTAGATGTAGCCCACGGTCACCGGACGGTCAAAGGTCTCACCGGTACGCCCGTCATAGAGCGTAGACTGGCCCGACACATCAAGACCGGCCTGCGCCAGCATGATGTTGATGTCGGCCTCGACAGCCCCGTCGAAAACCGGCGTGGCGATCGACACGCCGCGGCGGGTCTGTTCGGCCAGTCGGACGATCGACGGATCGTCATAATCCTTGATCGGTTCGCCCTTGGGTCCCGTTCCAATGACGCTGTCGATGGTGTCGCGCAGCGGCTGGATGTCGGCGCCCGCATTGTAGGCGTCAAGCATCGCCCCGATCTTCTTGCCCATTCCCGAGCAGGCCCAGCCGAGGTGGGTTTCGAGGATCTGTCCGACGTTCATGCGCGACGGCACGCCCAGCGGGTTGAGCACGATGTCGACATGGGTTCCGTCTTCCAGGAACGGCATGTCCTCGCAAGGCAGGATGCGGGAGACCACACCCTTGTTGCCGTGACGGCCGGCCATCTTGTCGCCCGGCTGGATCTTGCGCTTCACGGCGACAAAGACCTTGACCATCTTCATGACGCCTGGCGGCAGTTCGTCGCCGCGCTGGACCTTTTCGACCTTGTCCATGAAGCGGCTCTCGAGCAACTTCTTGGAGTCGTCGTACTGGCCACGCAGCGCTTCGATTTCGCCCTGCAGCTTTTCGTCCTCGACAGCGAATGTCCACCACTGCGAGCGGGGATAGTCGCCAATGTTGTCGGCGTTGACTTCCGAGCCCTTCTTGAAGCCCTTCGGTCCGGCAATCGCCACCTTGCCCGCCAGCATGTCCGACAGACGGCCATAGACGTTGCGGTCGAGAATGGCCTGCTCGTCGTCGCGGTCCTTGGCCAGGCGCTCGATTTCCTCGCGCTCGATCGCCATGGCGCGCTCGTCCTTTTCAACGCCGTGGCGGTTGAAAACGCGAACTTCAACGATGGTGCCGTAGGTACCGGGCGGCATCCGCATGGAGGTGTCGCGGACGTCGGAGGCCTTTTCGCCGAAGATGGCGCGCAGAAGCTTTTCTTCCGGCGTCATCGGGCTTTCGCCCTTCGGCGTGATCTTGCCGACGAGAATGTCGCCCGGAGCCACTTCGGCGCCGATATAGACAATGCCCGCCTCATCGAGGTTCCTCAGCGCCTCTTCCGAAACGTTGGGGATGTCGCGGGTGATTTCTTCCGGCCCGAGCTTGGTGTCGCGCGCCATCACCTCGAACTCGTCGATGTGGATGGAGGTGAACACGTCGTCGGAGACGATGCGCTCGGACAGAAGGATCGAGTCCTCGTAGTTGTAGCCGTTCCAGGGCATGAACGCGACGAGCACGTTGCGGCCGAGCGCCAGATCACCGAGATCGGTCGACGGACCGTCGGCAATGATGTCGCCCTTGTTCAGCACGTCGCCCACGGTCACCAGCGGACGCTGGTTGATGCAGGTGTTCTGGTTGGAGCGCTGGAACTTCTGCAGCCGGTAGATATCGACGCCCGAGCGCGAGGCTTCCATGTCCTCGGTTGCGCGGATGACGATACGGGTCGCGTCGACCTGGTCGACCACACCGCCGCGACGGGCTGCGATGGCCGCACCCGAGTCACGGGCCACGATCGGCTCCATGCCGGTGCCGACGAACGGCGCCTCGGCACGAACCAGCGGAACCGCCTGACGCTGCATGTTCGATCCCATCAACGCACGGTTGGCGTCGTCGTTCTCGAGGAACGGGATCAGGGCGGCAGCCACCGACACCAGCTGGCGCGGCGAGACGTCCATCAGGTCGATGTTTTCGCGCGGGGTGATCATCACGTCGCCGGAGTGGCGGCAGACGACGAACTCGTCGACCAGATGCCCCTCGTCGCTGATCTCGGCATTGGCCTGGGCGACAAAGTACTTCGCCTCTTCCATCGCCGACAGATAGACCACTTCCTTGGTGACCTTGCCGTCCTTGATCTTGCGATACGGGCTTTCGATGAAGCCGTACTTGTTGACGCGCGCGAATGTGGCGAGCGAGTTGATCAGACCGATGTTCGGGCCTTCCGGCGTCTCGATCGGGCAGATACGGCCGTAATGGGTCGGGTGCACGTCGCGGACTTCGAAGCCGGCGCGCTCACGGGTCAGACCACCGGGTCCAAGTGCCGAAAGGCGGCGCTTGTGGGTGATCTCCGACAGCGGATTGACCTGGTCCATGAACTGCGACAGCTGCGAGGAGCCGAAGAATTCACGCACCGCGGCGGCAGCCGGCTTGGCGTTGATCAGATCCTGCGGCATCACCGTATCGATCTCGATCGACGACATGCGCTCCTTGATGGCGCGTTCCATGCGCAACAGGCCGAGACGGTACTGGTTTTCCATCAGCTCGCCGACCGAGCGCACCCGGCGGTTGCCGAGGTTGTCGATGTCGTCGATCTCGCCCTTGCCGTCGCGAAGCGCGACGAGCGTGCGGACCACGGCGATGATGTCATCCTTGCGCAGCACGCGCACGGTGTCTTCGGCGTCCAGATCAAGACGCATGTTCATCTTGACCCGGCCGACGGCCGACAGGTCGTAGCGTTCGGAATCAAAGAACAGCGAGTTGAACATGGCTTCGGCCGAATCGATGGTCGGCGGCTCGCCCGGGCGCATCACGCGGTAGATGTCGAACAGCGCTTCCTGACGGGAGGTGTTCTTGTCAGCGGCAAGCGTGTTGCGGATATAGGCGCCGATATTGATATGGTCGATGTCGAGCACCTTGATATCGTCGTATCCGGCCTCGATCAGATCGATCAGATTTCCCTTGCGCTCGCCGGACTTGGCGTCGACGGAGAATTCAAGCTCATCGCCGGCCTCGAGATAGACTTCGCCGGTCTCGGGATTGACGATGTCCTCGGCAAGAAACGAGCCGATCAGATCCTCGTCGGTCGCCTTGATCGACTTGACGCCCTTTTCGGTCAGCGCCTTGAGCAGACGCGGGGTCAGCTTCTTGCCGGCTTCGACGACCACTTCGCCGGTGTCGGCGTCGATCATATCGACCATGGCCTTCTGGCCCTTGAGGGTTTCGGGCTGGAACGGAATCCGCCAGCCTTCGCCGTCGCGGGCATAGATCGAATGGGTGTAGAAGGTCGACAGGATCTCCTCGGCATCCATGCCAAGCGCCATCAGCAGCGACGACGCCGGGATCTTGCGGCGACGGTCGATGCGTGCGTGGACGATGTCCTTGGCGTCAAACTCGATGTCGAGCCAGGAACCGCGGTAAGGGATGACGCGGGCAGCGAACAAAAGCTTGCCCGACGAATGGCTCTTGCCCTTGTCGTGGTCGAAGAACACGCCCGGCGAACGGTGCATCTGCGAGACGATGACGCGCTCGGTGCCGTTGACGATGAAGGTGCCGTTGTCGGTCATGAGCGGCATGTCGCCCATGTAGACGTTCTGCTCCTTGATGTCCTTGATCGACTTCGCGCCCGTATCTTCGTCGATATCGAACACGATCAGGCGCAGCGTCACTTTCAGCGGCGCGGAATAGGTCAGATCGCGCTGACGGCATTCCTCAACGTCGAACTTCGGGTGTTCGAATTCGTAGGACACGAATTCCAGCATTGCGCTGCCGGAAAAATCGGAAATCGGGAATACCGATTTGAAAACTGCCTGCAGTCCTTCGTCCGAACGGCCGCCAACGGGCTCGTCCACCATCAGGAACTGGTCGTAGGATGCCTTTTGAACCTCGATGAGGTTCGGCATCTCCGCCACTTCCGGGATTTTACCGAAAAACTTGCGTACGCGCCTGCGACCGTTGAAGGAAAGGGTCTGAGCCATCGTCGCTCCTTGTAATGTGCATCCGGGCCTGCAACAGACGAACGCCGCTGGCCAAGCGACTCCGTCATAGAAATGAATTCGTTCAATCTCGTCTCATGTCCCAGAACGGCGCGGCCGGAGTGCCTTGCGGTCTGGTTCGAGACCATCCTTTTGAAGAACCCATTACCCAAAAGCCGTTTTCGGGCTTTTGGGTAATCCGTTCATCGACAGTCGCATCCGGGGGACGGAAACCCCGCCCCCGGATGCAATTGTTCGTCTTACTTGACGTCGACCTTGGCGCCGGCGTCTTCAAGCTTCTTCTTGATGTCTTCAGCTTCGCCCTTCGACACGCCTTCCTTGACGGCCTTCGGAGCAGCTTCGACCAGATCCTTGGCTTCCTTGAGGCCGAGACCGGTGATGGCGCGGACTTCCTTGATGACGTTGATCTTGTTGGCGCCGATATCGGCCAGGATCACGTCAAATTCAGTCTTTTCTTCAGCGGCTTCAGCAGGAGCAGCAGCACCGCCGGCGGCAGCAACAGCCACCGGAGCAGCGGCGGAGACGCCCCACTTTTCTTCAAGCATCTTGGACAGCTCGGAGGCTTCCAGGACGGTCAGGTTGGAAAGGTCTTCCACGATTTTGGCGAGATCAGCCATTTTCTTACTTCCTTGTATACGGTTCGAACCGGTGTTGATCTAATTCACAGCGAAGTTCCGCCTTATGCGGCTTCGTCCTTCAGGGCGTAGGCGCCAATGACGCGTGCAACCGCACCTGCTGGTGCGTTGACGATCTGGGCGATGCGCGTTGCCGGCGTCTGAATCATGCCGACCAGTTTCGCGCGCAGCTCGTCCAGCGACGGCATCGTGGCAAGAGCCTTGATTCCATCGGCGTCGAGTGTTGCCGACCCCATCGCGCCACCAAGGATGATCAGCTTGTCGCTGACCTTGGTGAACTCGACGGCGATCTTTGGAGCGGTCACCGGATCATCGCAATATGCGATGAGCGTCTGACCCGTGAAGAGATCTGAGATCCCTTCCGACTCCGTGCCCTGAAGAGCGATCTTGGCAAGGCGGTTCTTCGCGACCTTGACGGTGCCTCCGGCTGTGCGCATGCGCGACCTGAGGTCGTTCATTTGCGCAACCGTCAGACCGGCGTAGTGGGCCACGACAACCGAACCGGCGTTGGTGAAAACACCGTTCAGTTCCGCGACGAATTCGCGTTTTTCCGCTCTATCCACTGCGTTTCTCCAGTTGGCGGGTGATGCATGCACCACCTGCCGGGTTTGCCTTTGCCGCCAGGGATTCCGTAAGAACCCACAAGCGACGCTTGAGGATCCTGTCCCCTCGCGCCGAAACCGGGAACCGGCAGCGGCACAAGGCAAGCGAGGTTCGAACCGTTGGAGCTCACACTCCTGAAAACGGAACTTACCCGTCTCATGCAGGTCATAGAATTAAGGCAGGCCTGTAACAGCTCGCCACCTGCAGTCTCGGACAGGGAGCCCGGAACTTTCGCTCCGGACCTTTCCGGCCCAAAGGCCGAAAACTGAAGAAAACCGGATACTTGATCCGGTTTTCAGAACTTAAAAATCAGGCGACGCTGAGCGACGACGGATCAATCTTGACGCCCGGGCCCATGGTCGAGGAAATCGCCACGCGCTTGACGTAGTTGCCCTTCGCGCCTGTCGGCTTGGCCTTGATGACCGCATCGGCGAACGCCCGGATGTTCTCCTGGATCTGTTCGGCGCCGAACGAGGCCTTGCCGATACCGGCGTGGACGATGCCAGCCTTTTCGACACGGAACTCGACCGCCCCGCCCTTGGAGGCCTTCACAGCGCCAGCCACATCGGTGGTCACAGTGCCAACCTTGGGGTTGGGCATCATGCCGCGCGGGCCGAGCACCTTGCCCAGACGGCCGACGAGCGGCATCATATCGGGGGTTGCGATGCAGCGGTCGAACTCGATGGTGCCTGCCTGAACGATATCGACAAGGTCTTCGGCGCCGACGATATCGGCACCAGCGGCACGGGCTTCGTCAGCCTTGTCGCCACGGGCGAAGACAGCGACGCGGACGGTGCGTCCGGTGCCGTTGGGCAGGTTGACGACGCCGCGGACCATCTGGTCGGCGTGGCGCGGGTCGACGCCGAGATTCATCGAGACTTCAATGGTCTCGTCGAACTTGGCGACGGCGCGTTCCTTGATCATGGCGACAGCTTCACCGAGCAGGTAGAGCTTGTTGCGGTCAACGCCTTCGTTGATCTTCTGTATGCGCTTTGCAATCTTTGCCATGGTCTTATCCCGTCACTTCCAGGCCCATGGAGCGGGCGGAGCCCTCGACCATGGCCATCGCGCCTTCGATGTCGGCGGCGTTGAGATCCTTCATCTTTGCTTCAGCGATCGTGCGGACCTGGTCGCGCGTGATCGATCCGGCAACTTCCTTGCCCGGCGTCTTGGAGCCGGACGTCAGCTTGGCTTCCTTCTTGAGGAAGTAGCTCACGGGGGGCTTCTTCATCATGAAGGTGAAGGACTTGTCCTGGTAGTAGGTGATGACGACCGGAATCGGCATACCCTTTTCCATTTCCTGCGTGGCGGCGTTGAACGCCTTGCAGAATTCCATGATATTGATGCCTCGCTGACCAAGTGCGGGACCGATCGGGGGCGACGGAGTCGCCGATGCGGCCTTCACCTGCAGCTTGAGCTGGCCTGCAACTTTCTTAGCCATTGTCTCTCTGCCTCTCTTTACAACAGCGCCTCAGCGCCGTTTCATGCCGGAAAAACCGGCGGCTGCGGTTGCGTGGTTCGGTCTGACAGGCCGGCTTCAGCCTGCTCGCCTCCCACGCGGGTTACATTGCCAACTGTCCGGCAATGCAAAACCCGTCCACACCTTCGTCACGAAAGCGCGGGTCGGGTAAATTCTTGTCAGACCTTCTCGACCTGACCATATTCGAGTTCAACCGGCGTGGCCCGGCCAAAGATCGACACCTCGACCTTGAGGCGCGACCGTTCTTCGTCGACTTCCTGCACGGTTCCGTTGAACGATGCGAAGGGGCCGTCGGACACCCGCACCTGCTCTCCGATCTCGAAGGCGATCGAGGGTTTGGGCCGCTCGACACCTTCCTGAACCTGCATCAGGATGCGCTCAGCCTCGGAATCCGGAATCGGAACAGGCTTGGAATCGCTGCCGAGGAACCCGGTAACCTTCGGTGTGTTCTTGATCAGGTGGAACGCCTCGTCGGTCAGATCGGCGCGCACCATCACATAGCCCGGAAAGAACTTGCGCTCGGCGTCGACCTTGCGGCCGCGACGCACTTCGACAACCTTTTCGACGGGCACCAGGATCTTCTCGAAGAGATGGCTCAAGCCCTTCTGGCGCGCCTGCTCCTCGATCGAATCGGCAACCTTCTTTTCGAAATTCGAATAGGCGTGGACGATGTACCAGCGTGCAGTCATTGTTTTCCCCGCCTCAAGCGCCGGCATTCAGGATGAGCGAGATCGCCCAGCCCAATGCCTGGTCGGCTGCAAAAAAGAAAATGGAGGCCAAGAGCACCATGACGAGAACCATGACCGTGGAGATCGAGGTTTCGCGGCGCGACGGCCACTTCACTTTCGCAGTTTCAGCTCGAACCTGCTGGAGGAACGTAAAAGGATTTGTTTTTGCCATTGTCTGTCCACGCTTATACGGCGCGTAAGGCCGGTATCCCAGCCCCACACACCGCGTGTCTGTTAACGTCTACATAAAGCCCGATTCTCGAAATCACAAGAGGGACCGTGCTTATTAATCGAAATATCGACCATCTGGCCCGAAGTTTGCCCTCGGCCCATCCGGTTTACATCCGCCATGGTATCGCCAAAGCCGGAACGTCCGGCTGGCAGGGGCAGCAGGACTCGAACCTGCGACCTACGGTTTTGGAGACCGTCGCTCTACCAACTGAGCTATACCCCTAGGCTGGTGGCGGACCTGATAGCGTCAAATGCACGGGGAATGCAACAAAGAAGTGACGGCAAAATCCGCGCCACCGCCATTTTCTGCATATGGAGGCCGCCAGGTGCTTCGCAAGGCTGCTCCAGAGCTGCCTCCTCTGCGCAACCGGCGGCTTCACAGCTTACCGAATCTGCGCCCATCGCTGGCCCAGATCAGACGGCCCGGAACCCGCCCCTCAAGCCAATTGTTCACACGGCCCCAAGCAGCGTGTCGATATCGGCGCCGGCGATGGCGTCCACATTGCGCTCGATCCTGTCCACGTCCCAGTCCCACCAGGCAATGTCCAGGAGCCGTGCGATGACCTCCGAGGTAAAGCGCATGCGGATGATGCGTGCAGGATTGCCGGCCACGATCGCGTAGTCGGGCACGTCGGACGTCACCACCGCCCTTGCGGCAATGATGGCGCCATTGCCGATCCGCACGCCCGGCATCACCACCGATTCGAAGCCAAGCCAAACATCATGGCCGATCACCGTGTCGCACTGGTTGCCGATTTCGGAACCATAGCTTCCGATCAGGGCCTGGTTGAAGACCGCAAATGGAAAGGTCGAAAAGCCGTTCATGGCGTGATTGGCCGAACTCGTGATGATGCGGGTCCCGCTCGCGATCTGGCAGAACCTGCCGATCGTCAGCCGTTCCGGAGCTCCGGGATAGAGATAGGGCGCGAGTTCAGCCGCATAGTCGGCGGGCGTCGAAAATCCCGAATAATAGCTGAAATCGCCCACGGTGATGTTGGGGTGGTCGATCACCTGGTTGAGATGAACCGTGCCCAGATGCGGCGTGCCGCCGGCCAGGATGATGGGATGGCGCAAGCGCGCATCGAGAAATGGATGTGCCATGGATCTGCTCTTTCGATCTGGATTGAAATTTTCCGATTTTCAGAACAGGGACTTGTTCACCGCCGCCTCCATTGGATTTGCAAACCGACAGATAAATCATTTTCCCGGTTTTTCAACCGGGTCAGCGCCACTGTGCGATCCCGCTGCGCCACCTCCGTCTTTGCTTTGCCCGGCAACGCAAAGTCGGGCTCCAAACGAAAACGCGGGCCCGAAGACCCGCGTTTTGCATTTTAATAATATGCGGCGGCAGCTTGCGCCCGCCGCAGGCCATCGATTACTCGATGATCGAAGCGACGATGCCGGCGCCGACGGTGCGGCCGCCTTCGCGGATGGCGAAGCGCAGCTTTTCTTCCATCGCGATCGGCACGATCAGCGACACTTCAGCCGAGATGTTGTCGCCCGGCATCACCATTTC
>JAHRFE010000022.1 GCA_019084245.1 Hoeflea sp. | reverse complement strand
GATCGAAAACTACTTCGGAAAACTCAAGGAAAACAGAGGCATCGCCATGCGTTCGTGCAAAACCGACCAGAGCTTCGCCGCCTTTGTCTCGCTAGCCGCAGCCGTCATTCAACTTAGATAAACGTCAACAGGCCCTAATGACAACAGGGAGTCGATCAGCAACTGCCCGCCCTCTAATTTCGGATCAACTAAGGCACGAATTTTTTCGGCCAAAGTTTTTATTTCTTTTTCTCTCTGGGGAAGCAGCATGATTTTAACTCCACCTTCTTAGCGAAGCGTATTTGGATCACGTGGACAGAGGCACGGAATTCATTTCGCTCGCCTTGTAATAAAGCTATTAAGTGTCTTTTGATTGAAAGGGCGGGAGAAGTTCCCGCCCTCTCTGAAGTCACTTTTTCTTGTCAGGTGCCTGTGTCAGTGCGGAAGCGGCGACTGACTTTGCGGCTTTCGAGGAATTTGGGTTCCTCAAGATTTTCGCCGCTTTTGAAGCGACTGATTTTGACGTTTTTTCATTCCGAGCCATGATGGCCTCCATGTACAAAACGCCCAAGCTACCTCGACTCTGATCTCCGAATCCCCTTATGGTAGTCCTCGCCAAAGGGAGGGAATTCAGTTCTCTTCGCCCCGCGTGAGCTTCGGCTTTTTCGCGGTATCCAAAGCCGATCCGAGAGGATCGGCTTTGGTGTTTCTGGTTGCAATGTCCATATAAGGACATCTTTATATTGTTTCTTGTTTTGTTCCTGCTTGTAGTTGCGGCCCAATCATAAGATCGGGCCGCCGGTGTCGGTTTTAGAAAAATGCGCCCTCAGCTACACCCGCTCGTCGCCCCACACGTGTCGCACTTCTCGCACGTCCCGTTCCGCACCATGGTGAAATTCTGGCACTCGGAGCACATGTTGCCCGTGTAGCCCTGGGCGAGCGACTTGGCGCGGCGGGCTGCGGCCTTGGCCTTGGCGTCGCGGGCCTCGGTTTCGGCGATGTCGGAGAACAGCGCCTGGGCGTCGTGCTCGACCAGCGCGATCTCGGCGGCGAGCACCTCGGCGCGTTCCTCGTAGTCGCGCTTGAAGGCCACCGCGCCGTCGTTCGCCGCGGTTTCCGGGTCGGACTTGACCGCCAGGTTGCCGGTGCTCTTGGTCGCAAACGAGGCGGTGATCACCGAGGCGCCCGAGGGGGCCTTGGCGGGAGAGGCCATGCCCTTGGGGTCTGAGGTGCCGACAGAGCCGCCGACGCTGGCGCCTGCGCCGGTGACCACTTTCAGCGAGGCGCCGCGGGTCAGGCCCTTGGAGAAGGGCTGCGCCTTGCCCTCGGAAATGCCCTTGCCAAGTGCAGTGTTGCCGAAGTCGGACGTGTCGACATGGGCGAGGTCGTGGCGCGCGAGGTAGGACACCGCCAGTTCCCGGAAGATGTAGTCGAGGATCGAGGTGGCGTTCTTGATGGCGTCGTTGCCCTGAACCATGCCGGCGGGCTCGAACTTGGTGAAGGTGAAGGCCTCGACATATTCCTCGAGCGGCACGCCATATTGCAGGCCGAGCGAGATGGCGATGGCGAAATTGTTCATCATCGCACGGAAGGCGGCACCCTCCTTGTGCATGTCGATGAAGATCTCGCCGAGCCGCCCGTCGTCGAATTCGCCGGTGCGGAGATAGACCTTGTGGCCGCCGATGACGGCCTTCTGGGTGTAGCCCTTGCGGCGATTGGGCAGCTTCTCGCGGTCGCGGTAGAGCCGCTCGATCACCCGCTCGACGATCTTCTCGGTGACCTGAACGGCCTGGGCGGCGGCGGGCATGGCCACCAGCGCTTCGATGGCGTCATCCTCGTCCTCGTCATCCTCGATCAGCGAGGCGTTCAGGGGCTGGCTGAGCTTGGAGCCGTCGCGGTAGAGTGCGTTGGCCTTGAGCGCCAGCTTCCACGAGAGCATGTAGGCGTTCTTGCAATCATCGACGGTGGCGTCGTTGGCCATGTTGATGGTCTTGGAGATGGCGCCGGAGATGAAGGGCTGGGCGGCGGCCATCATGCGGATGTGGCTGTCGACCGAGAGGTAGCGCTTGCCGACCTTGCCGCAGGGGTTGGCGCAGTCGAACACCGGATAGTGTTCCACCTTCAGGTGCGGCGCGCCTTCCAGCGTCATCGCGCCGCAGACATGGATGTTGGCGGCCTCGATGTCCTTCTTCGAAAACCCGATGGCAGACAGCAGGTCGAAGGAGAAATCGTTCATCTGCTCGTCGGTGAGGCCGAGCACGGACTTGCAGAACTCCTCGCCCAGCGTCCACTTGTTGAAGACGAACTTGATGTCGAAGGCGGCCTTGGTGGCGCCGTTGACGATGTCGATCTGGGCGTCGGTGAAGCCCTTGGCCTTGAGCGAGCCGGGGTTGATGCCCGGGGCCTGGTTGATGTTGCCGTGGCCCACCGCATAGGCCTCGATCTCGGCCAGTTGCGCCTCGGAATAGCCGAGCGTGCGCAGGGCCTCGGGCACCGCGTTGTTGATGATCTTGAAGTAGCCGCCGCCGGCGAGCTTCTTGAACTTGACCAGCGCGAAATCGGGCTCGATGCCGGTGGTGTCGCAATCCATCACCAGGCCGATGGTGCCGGTGGGGGCAATGACGGTGGCCTGCGCATTGCGGTAGCCGTGCTTTTCACCGAGCGCCAGCGCCTTGTCCCAGGCAGCGGTGGCGTGCTTGACGAGGTCGGGATCCGGGCAGTCCTCATGGATCAGCGCCACCGGGTTGACCGACAGGTTCTCATAGCCCGTGGATTCGCCGTGGGCGGCGCGGCGGTGATTGCGGATCACCCGCAGCATGTTCTTCTTGTTGTCCTTGTAGCCGGGGAATGTGCCGATCTCGGCCGCCATTTCGGCGGACGTGGCATAGGACACACCGGTCATGATCGCGGTCAGCGCACCGCAGATGGCACGGCCTTCCTTGGAGTCATAGGGAATGCCGGTGGTCATCAGCAACCCGCCGATATTGGCGTAGCCCAGGCCCAGCGTGCGGTACTTGTAGGAGCGCTCGGCGATCTGGTGGGAGGGGAACTGCGCCATCATCACCGAGACTTCGAGCACGATGGTCCAGAGCCGGACGGCATGTTCGTAGTCGGCGATGTCGATGCGCTTGGTGCCGGCGTCCTTGAACTGCAAAAGGTTGAGCGAGGCGAGGTTACAGGCCGTGTCATCCAGGAACATGTATTCCGAGCACGGGTTGGAGGCGCGGATCGGGCCTTCGGCCGGGCAGGTGTGCCAGTCGTTCATGGTGGTGTTGAAATGCAGGCCCGGATCGGCCGAGGCCCAGGCGGCGTGGCCGATCTGTTCCCACAGGTCGCGCGCCTTCAAGGTCTTCATCACCTTGCCGTCCTTGCGGGCGGTCAGGTTCCAGTCGCCGTCGGTTTCGACGGCGCGCAGGAAGTCGTCCTTGATCGAGACCGAGTTGTTGGAGTTCTGGCCCGAAACCGTCAGATAGGCTTCCGAATCCCAGTCGGTGTCATAGGTCTTGAATTCGATGTCGGTGTAGCCCTGGCGGGCGAACTGGATGACGCGCTTGACGTAGTTTTCAGGCACCTGATCCTTCTTGGCGGCCTTGATCTCGCGCTTCAGGGCAGGGTTCTGCTTGGGATCGAAGCAGGCGTCATTGTCGGCCTCGCAATTCAGGCAGGCCTTCATGATCGCGGTGAGGTGCATCGCCACGATCTTGGAACCGGTGACGAGGGCTGCGACCTTCTGCTCTTCCTTGACCTTCCAGTTGATATAGGCCTCGATGTCGGGGTGATCGATGTCGACCACCACCATCTTGGCGGCGCGGCGGGTGGTGCCGCCCGACTTGATGGCGCCGGCGGCGCGGTCGCCGATCTTGAGGAAGCTCATCAGGCCCGACGACTTGCCGCCGCCCGACAGCTTCTCGCCTTCGCCGCGCAGGTAGGAGAAGTTGGAGCCGGTGCCCGAGCCGTATTTGAACAGCCGCGCCTCACGCACCCACAGGTCCATGATGCCGTTCTCGTTGACGAGATCGTCCTCGACCGACTGGATGAAGCAGGCATGCGGCTGCGGGTGCTCGTAGGAGGATTTCGACTTGGTCAGCTTGCCGGTGAAGGGGTCGACATAGAAATGGCCCTGGCCGGGGCCGTCGATGCCGTAAGCCCAGTGCAGGCCGGTGTTGAACCATTGCGGGGAATTGGGCGCGACGCGCTGGGTGGCGAGCATGTAGGCGAGCTCGTCCATGAAGGCGCGGGCGTCGTCTTCAGCGGTGAAGTAGCCGCCCTTCCAGCCCCAGTAGGTCCAGGTGCCGGCGAGCCGGTCGAAGACCTGACGGGCGTCGGTTTCAGAGCCGTAGCGCTCGTCCTCGGGAAGCTCTGCGAGCGCCTCTTCGTCGGCCACGGAGCGCCACAGCCAGGACGGGACCGAATTCTCCTCGACCTTCTTCAGGCGCGCGGGAACACCGGCCTTGCGGAAATATTTCTGGGCGAGGATATCGGCTGCGACCTGGCTGAACTGCACAGGCACGTCGATGCCGGCCAGGCGGAACACGATCGACCCGTCCGGGTTCTTGATCTCGCTCGTCGCCTTGCGGAATTCGATGTCTGAATAGGCGGACTGGCCGTCCCTGGTGAACCGACGTTCAATGCGCATTGTCTTCCTCTTTTTAATATTCAAAGCCTGCCGCAATCCTTGCGTCTGGGCAATATTTTCCCCGCGGCCCGCGCAATCATTGTGCAGCCCGTTGTCCGTACTCGGTCACATGGAGTGATTCTCGTAGCTGAGAACCGCTGTATCTTGTGGTCAGGGTGGCTGCAAACACTAAATATAGTATTAACAGAATCTTGCCGCCAGTCCTTTTTTGCTCTGCCCTGAGATTTTTCAGGGGCAAGACACGCCCCTCCGATCACCACGCAGATCTGCACGGAGTCAGACGTCTGGAACCGGAAAAATCAGGAATTGACTGGCCTCGAAACTCTCCAGCCGCGCCGCCGCCGCAACGTTGACCCTATAAGGGGCGACTCGGTTGCGTGCGTCAAGAGGTTGATTGTGACGGATTCATGTACACCACATCTAGTGGGAGAGGATTGTGGAAAACAGGGACAAAAGCCGATTTTATCCGAATGGCCATTGCCGTGAGAGAAACCCCGGAAATGCAAGCTTTTGCGACGACGGGCGGATGTGCCTGATGGCGCGGTCGGGATCTCTTTTCAGAATTCGGGAAAAATGTTGCGGGTGAGAATTTGCCCTTCGGGCGCCGCTTGTGCAGACTTTGCATACTTACGGCCGCGACGCCGATCTATCGCGCCGCAAAGTCATAGAAACGCTTGGGTATTGCTTCCTCGCAGCCGCACCTGGCGAGATGCAGCGTCAGGCGGCCTTGAGGATCTGGAAGGCGTCGCGAATGACGTCCTTGAGCCCGTCCTCGCCGACCAGGCCGATCGCGGTGGCGATGGGGTACCATTTGCGCCGACGCTGGCCCTTTTCGGGCCAATCGTTCTTTTCCTCGCGCAGTTGCATCAGATAGACGTCGACATCACACAGCGAGTCGCCGCGTCGGGTTCTCTGCTTGATGTAGCGGTAGTGGCCTGCGGGGCCGCCGGGCAGGATGTCGCCGGTGACGCCGGATTCTTCCCAGGCCTCGCGAAGGGCGGCAGCCGGGCCGTCCTCGCCATCCTCGATCCAGCCCTTGGGCACAATCCAGCGGCCGGTGTCGCGGCTGGTGATCAGCATCAACTCGCACGAATCGCCGGTCCCGCGAAAAACCGCAGCCGCAGCCTGCCGCTTCGGCTTGCCGCCAAAGCTCAGGTCGTCATTGTCGGGATGTCGGAAGAGGTCAAGCAGATGCTTGATCCTGTCAAAGGCGGTCATGGTCAGCGAATCAACTCCTCCAGTGACGATGGCATGGTATTATGACATTTTTGCCACTGCGTTGCAGGATAGCCGGCGCAGATGTGGAATGGGCGCGTAATTCTGCAACGTAAGGCAGTATCAATGCCGGAAACCGCCCCGCGGTTCCAATCCGCCGGACGGCAAAGGCATTAACCTGACCGAAATGGACGCGCGGATTACCGCGCGCCCTGAAATGACGCTTGCAGGTTAACCGCTGACCTCAGCCGCCTAAATGCGGCGGTGCTCAGAATTCATCCCATTCCTGGGCAACGGCCACCGCCGCTCCGCCACGCGCGCCGCTGGCCGCGCGCTGCACCGGTCTGGCCGAAGCGGGAGCCCGGCGCGCAGTTGCCTCAGCGGACGCGGATTTCGGCGTGGAAATCAGATGCGGCGTGTCGCCATCATTGACACTGAAAACGGCGAGCTTCGCCACCAGGCCATCGGCGCTGGCCGCAAGATGACGGATCGAATTGGTCGCCTCCGACACCAGCGCCGCATTCTGCTGCGTGCTCTGGTCCATGGTGACGATGGCGCTGTTGATTTCGGAAATGTCGCTCGCCTGATCGCGCGCGGTGTCGACGATGTTGCCGATGATGCCGTTGATGGTCTTGACCTGTTCGCCGATGGAGCGCAGCGCCTCGCCGGTCTGGTTGACCAGGGTCACGCCGGTTGTGACCTGACTGGAGGAGGTCTCGATCAGGGTGTTGATTTCCTTGGCGGCGCTGGCCGAGCGCTGGGCCAGTTCGCGAACCTCCTGGGCAACCACGGCGAAGCCGCGGCCGGCTTCGCCCGCGCGGGCTGCCTCAACCCCGGCATTGAGCGCCAGCAGGTTGGTCTGGAAGGCGATGCCGTCGATGACGCTGATGATCATGCCGATCTGACGCGAGGAATCCTCGATCTCCGCCATGGCGCCGACAGCCCTGGTGACGATTTCTTCGGAGTGGGCGGCGCTGCGGCTCGTTTCCCCGACCAGGCGCCCGGCTTCTCCGGCGCGTTTGGAGGCGCTCTGCACGTTTTCGGTGATGCGGCCGATGGCGGCGGCAGTCTGCTCGAGCGAGACCGCCTGCTGCTCGGTTCTCTGGGAAATGCGGTCGGCATCGTGGCTGGCGCTGTTGGTGCCCTCACGCATGTCCAGCGCCGAACGTCCAAGCTCCGCAACAACGCGCTCAAGGGTTTCCATCGAGGTGTTGAAGTCGGTCCTGAGCTTTTCCAGCGAGCCATCAAAGCGATCGTTCAGGCGGAACCGCAAGTCGCCGCGAGACAGTTGATCCAGCCCGCGTCCGAGCGCGTCAATGGCGAAACGCAGACGCTTTTCGTCGCCCGCCCGTTCGGCCTCGCGGCGGCTCGAATCCTCCATGTTCTGCTTCTGCGCCTGTTCTGCGCGAAGCGTCATCTCGGTGGCGCGTTCGGTGGCGGCGCGCGTTTCTTCCATCGCCGCCTCATTCTGGGCGAAGGCCTTCGCCAGCGCGTGACCGAGCGCCATCAGGACGCCAGCTTCGAGAATGAGAATGACGGCGTGGAGGACCACGCGGCTGAAATCGGTCGATCCCGGAAACACCGCAGCGGGGAGGACGAAATAGAACAGCAGGTGATGCACCGCGGTCAGGCCCGCAAACGCGATGATCGGACGCCAGTCGACCCATGCGGCGCAGATCGCCAGGCTCGCGAAGAAATACATGTGCATGTCGATCTGGAGCGGTGAGCCCGAGAACGAGTAGACCAGAAGTGCCACACTTGCTGCATGTGCCAGCGCGGTGGAAATCTGCGTGGCGGCGCCCGTACGATCTCGCCACCAGGTCAGTGTCGCGATGCCGGTGATGGCCGCGCCGCCGCCAAGCACAATGACCGGGTCGGCCTCCATGCCCCACAAGTAGCGCAGGGCCATCATGGCCAGGTTGATCCACAGCAGGGCCACGATTGCCAGGGCCGCACGGGTGCGAAGCGATGTCATGTACGTCATTGGGGGGTGCTCCTGCACAGAAAAGCGAGACTTCCGTCCAGAACCAGCACTGCGCCGGAGCTGAACAATCGGTAGGTGAAATAGGGTTCGCTGGAGTAGGCTATGGCGGCATAGGGGGTGCCGGTTCCGTTCATGATCGATCCGCCGGCTTCGGCAATCACCTCAAGGACCCGGCCCGGTTCGCTCCAGGGAGCAACCAGCACCAGCGCCTGTCCGTCCCTCGGGGTCATGGCGGCCGCTGCCAGCACGACCGCGATCACCGCGAGATTGACGCCGATGATCCGGGCCTGCCTGAATTTTCTGCCGGGAGGGGACTGATGCATGAAACTGATAGAACCGCGAGATGGGGAATGCGCCGCATGCCTGGTGAAGGCTTTTCAAAGCTGAAAACCATCTCAGCCGCCGGTTCAATTCCGGGCCTCCCACAGTGGCATATTTGTTTATAAGGGATCGTTAATGACGGCCATCAAAACCCACGGGGTGGTCACAGGCTGGCGCGGGCGCGGCGGAAGACAAAGAACGCCAGCAGGAACAGCCCCGAGCCCAGCAGGAACCAGGCGCCCGGGACCGGCGCCAGCGGGGCAGGGCCCGACACATGGGCCAGAACCAGATTGGCGAATGCCGGGGCAATGATGATCACCAGGCTGTTGACCGAGGCGATGGCGCCCTGCAGCAGGCCCTGCTGGTTGCTGGCCACGACCTGGGCGGCGAGCGATTTGAGCGCCGGTTCGGCCAGTGCCGCGCCCAGAATGAAGGTCCCGACCAGCGGCAGGCCGAGGAGGCCATGGTCCACCAGCGCAAAGCTGAAGAGGCTGATCGATGCGAGCAGATAGCCCGCGCTGATGACGCGGGACTCACCAAAGCGGCTGACCACGCGCCCGACCAGAATGCCCTGGACGATGATGTACATGAGGCCGACGAAGGCGAGCGAGAATGCGGCTTCGCGAATGCCCCAGTCGAAACGGAAATCCGCGTAAAGCACCCAGATGCTCTCCAGTCCGCGCTGCGCCATGAAGACGAGAAAAAAGCAGATGAGAAATGGCGTGAGCCTGGGCAACCGCGTGAGCAGCCGAAGCGCCGAGAACGGATTGCTCTGGCGCCAGCCGGCCATGGGCCTGCGGTTTTCGCGCGGCAGCGATTCGGGCAGAACGAAATAGCCGAAGATTACGTTGAGCGTCACCAGTGCGCCGGAGACGAAAAACGGCAGATGGATGTCGATCTCGCCCAGCACGCCGCCGAGAACAGGTCCGATCACAAAGCCGAGACCAAAGGCCATGCCGATGAAGCCGAAATTCTTGGCCCGGTTCTCGGCCGTCGAGACATCGGCGACATAGGCGCTGGCGGTGGAGACGGTGGCGCCGAACATGCCCGAGACCAGTCGAGCGGCTGCGATCCACCACAGGTTCGGCGCGAGCGCCATCAGGAAATAATCGAGCGCCAGGCCGGACTGGGCAATCAGCAGGACCGGCCGCCGGCCATAGGCATCCGACAGATTGCCGACAAAGGGCGAGAACGCGAATTGCGCAAGCGCGTAGAGCACGGCGATGCCGCCATTGTAGTAGGCGGCCTCGGAGATGGAAAAGTCGCCGATATTCTGGATCAGCTTGGGCAGCAGCGGGAAGGCGAGGCCCACTCCCATCATGTCGATGGTCACGACCAGAAAGATGAACAAGAGTGGGCGGGATGATGCGCCCGGCGTGTCGCCCGGCTCGGGGGATGTTGTGTCCGGGGCCGGCATGGGCCGGTCCCCTCTTAGCCGCGGGAATCCTTGGCGATCGGTTCGACATAGGCAAAGCCCATGTCCCAGGGGAAATAGATCCAGGTGTCCTGGCTCACTTCGGTGACGAAGGTGTCGACCAGCGGCCGGCCCTTGGGCTTGGCGTAGACGGTGGCGAAATGGGCTTTCGGCAGCATCGCCCGGACGATCGCAGCGGTCTTGCCGGTGTCGGTCAGGTCATCGACGATGAGCACGCCGTCGCCTTCGGTTTCCAGAATATCCGAGTTGATTTCCTTCAGCACCTGCATTTCGCCCTGGCTGACATAGTCGTGGTAGGAGGCGACGGAAACGGTGTCTATCCGGCGGATGTTGAGCTCGCGCGAGATGATCGCGGCCGGAACCAGCCCGCCGCGGGTGATGCAGACGATCGCGTTCCAGACCTGCCCGGTTCCGCTCAGCCGCCAGGCCAGCGCCCGCGCGTCACGGTGGAACTGGTCCCAGGAGACCGGAAAGGCTTTGTCTGGAAGAGACATGGCTGACTTCCTTGGATGTGCGGGCGGCGCGACGGCTGCAGTTTGAACAGGTAAACGCGGCAATTAGCCGAAAACCCTTGACTAACGCAAGTCAGAGTGGAGGCGCAATCGGGAAGACCACGGGCCGGATCGAAGACCCGGCCCGCAACACAGAGGCGTGACGCCAGATGTTTAGCGCGACATCAGCACCGCGACCGGGGATTTTTCGAGGAAGGCGCGGGTGACGCCGCCGAACAGCCATTCCCTGAGCCGCTGATGGGTGTAGGCGCCCATCACCACGAGATCGGCATTGCTGGCCTTGACCTGGGCGGCAATGGCTTCGGCCGTCGAGCCGGATCCCTTGGAGACCGTTGTCACATTGGCATGGATGTCATGCCGCGACAGGCAGCTTGCAATGTCGGTGCCTGCGAGCGGCGCGTCGATGTCGGGCAGCTTGTGCGGGTCGACCACGACAATCTCGACGGATTCGGCTGCCTTGAGCAGGGGGAGCGCATCATGGGTGGCCCGCGCCGCCTCGCGCGAACCGTCCCAGGCGATCAGGACCCGCTTGATCGGCGAGGCAAGCTTTCCATCTGATGGCAGAAAGAGCACCGGACGTCCGCCTTCAAACAGCAGCGCTTCGATATTGCTGGCCATGTCTTCATCTCTTTCGCGGTCGGGCTGGCGGACCACCACAAGATCGGCGGAGCGGGCGCTGGCAAGCGCCGAGATGGCGCTGTCTCCGCCGGGCGAGCGCACCGGCCGCCACTCATAGGACAGGCCTGCTTTCTGGCAGGATTTTTCGAACGCGTCGCCGACTTCGCGCATGCGGACATCCGCCTGTTCATAAAGCGCGGCAATGGTGGCGGCGTCGGGGACGTCGATGGGTGCGGACAGGACCACGAACTGCGAGGGCTCGCCATGACAGCCGATCAGATGCACCTCGTTTCCGGCCGCGAAATCGGCGATGGCGCCGGTCACCGGGCCGACATCGGCTTCGGTTGAAAGAACGGCTAGGATGGTATGATAGGCCATGGTGTGATCTCCTCTGGAAGGTCCCGGGTCCCGGACCGGTATCATTACCATGCTTGGCGCAACACGGCAGCGCATTGATCCTTATCAAACCGCGATCCCCGGGGGCGGGATCGCTCACCTTGCTGCCGCGTCGCGTTTCGCCTGAACGCTTGCGAGCATCGCCTCGACATCCGCTCTGGCTGCATCGATCGCGGCCTGATCGCGGCCACGGATGACGATCTCGGTGGAAAATCCCGTGCCCGAGAATCGCGGGTAGGAGCCGATATTGACGTCGGGATGCGCCTTGGCGATGACCGCCAGCGGGTCGCCGATGTCGCCTTCGCCATAGGGACAGTTGACCTTTTCGGAGTGGACCTTGATCCCGGTCTTGAGCGTCGGCAGCACATTGTCGAGCATCGCCTGGAACACCGAGGGCACGCCGGCCATCACATGCACATTGCCGATGATGAAGCCCGGAGCGCGCGAGACGGGATTGTCGATGTGGCGGCTGCCCACCGGCATGCGCGCCATGCGGCGGCGCGCGTCGGTGAATTCGAGGCCGCGCTCGGCGTAGTGCGCGCCCAGCAGCGCCAGCGCCTCCGCGTCGTGATCGCAGGCCACACCGAAGGCTGCAGCCACCGCGTCGGCGGTGATGTCGTCATGGGTCGGTCCGATGCCGCCCGAGGTGAAGACATAATCATAGCGGCTGCGGAGTTCATTGAGCGCCGCGACTATACGGTCGTGATCGTCGGGAACAATGCGGACTTCCTCAAGATCGATCCCTGCCGCGGTCAGCAGTTCCGCCAGATGGCCGATATTCTTGTCTTTGGTGCGTCCCGAGAGCAATTCATCGCCGATCGCGAGCGCCGCTGCGGTGACGCTGCCTGTGGTGGGTTGATTCATCATCTTGTTCCTTGCACTGGCCGCTCCCGGGCCAAACCGAGGGCTTTCCCCGGACCGAATGGATAAACGGCTTTCGTCCTGCTGTGCAAGTCCGGGCGTCAACCTAAAACACGTTCCGATTTGTGAACGAACTGTGCTCCATCATAGGGGTTTTAGTGAACGCCATAAACCTTATGTCTTGTAGCAACGCCGTATTGAACGGCAAACCAAAGGAGACTGACATGGCGAAAGTACTGGTACTTTATTATTCGAGCTGGGGACACATGGAAGCCATGGCGCAGGCTGCGGCCAAGGGCGCGAAGGCTGCCGGCGCCGACGTGGTGATCAAGCGGGTGCCCGAACTGGTGCCCGAGTCGGTCGCCAAGGCGGCCCATTACAAGCTCGACCAGGAAGCCGCCATCGCCGAGCCGCTTGAACTGGATCAGTATGACGCCATCATTTTCGGCGTCTCGACCCGCTATGGCATGATGTCCGCCCAGATGAAGAATTTCCTCGACCAGACCGGCCCGCTGTGGGCCGAGGGCAAGCTCGTCAACAAGGTCGGTTCGGTGATGGTGTCGACGGCGACCCAGCACGGCGGCGCGGAAATGGCGATCATCTCGACGCAGACGGCACTTCAGCACCATGGCATGATCATCGTTCCGCTGTCCTATGCCTACCAGGGCCAGATGGGCAATGACGTCGTGCGCGGCGGCTCGCCCTACGGCATGACCACGACCAGCAATGGCGACGGATCGCGGATGCCTTCCGAGCAGGAACTGGAAGGCGCCGAATTCCAGGGCAAGCGCGTGGCGGAAATCACCGCCAAGCTGGTGGCCTGACCGCAGCTTTGTTCGCCATGTAGATGACATCGGGAGCCCCGTGGCACAGGCTGCGGGGCTCCCGGTGTTTTCATCCAGACCATGGACGAGGTCTTGCTTGCGCGCCGAACGTCAGCTACCGACTAAGTCACGTGCGGACGTGGCGAAACTGGTAGACGCAAGGGACTTAAAATCCCTCGGAGAAATCCTTACGGGTTCGACCCCCGTCGTCCGCACCATATTGAAATCATTGATAAAAATTCCGGATGAGTTCGATCCCGGAGCCAGGCCGAATTTTCGTTGGGTAGCCTAACGGGTATCCGCAACAAAAAGCCGCCCCTTTGACCGGAGCGGCCTTCAAGATTGAATCGCTGGCGAGGATCAGGCGACGCGGCTGTCCGGCAATCCGCGATAGGCGGCGATCACTTCCTCGCGTGACATCATTACATGCTCGGGAGCGGCTTTGTCGTAGCGGCGGAGGATCTCGGCGAGGGTGAGTTGTCCGGGCAATACGTGACTGCCGCGCCCGGTCGGGATTGTGGTAAGGACGGTGTTGGCCATGATCGACTCCTGTTTCGTCGGTTGAGGTCAGGTCGGCGGAAGCGTTCGAGCGCTCTCGTCGACCGCTTCACCTTAGCCGAATCGATCACCCCTGTAATGTTGATGCGCTGACACGTTGCGTGTTGACACGATGAGGACGGATTGGCTCAGCCGCCGGTTGCGGCTGCCTTGACCTCTCGTGCCCTATCGCGCACGATCACGGGAAATTGGGAGGACAGCCGTTGCCGATTAGCCGAATGGAATATCAGATCAAACTCCTCTCTTATTCGTTGCTGGACCGTGCCATGCAATTCCCAGAAGAGGTCGATGAGAAAGTCGCCGAATATGCGTTGGAGATCTTCATCCGTGTGCCTGGTCTCAGGCATGAACATGATGAAGCACAGAAGCTGCGCAGCGCCTTGCAGCGCCTTGGCGAAGTTCCGGACACCGACCGTGACGGCAAAGCGCGAATCGGTCGCGAAGCATGGGACGTTTTCGAGTCTCTCGATATGACTTTTGACCACAATCGTCCGTACGAACATTATTCAGACCTCAAACCGGCCTTCGTTCTTTTCGAGGAAGAGAACCGCGTCTAGACCATGGGAGAAGGCGTTGGAGAATGATCCTTGGACGAGCCGGGAGATCCTCGGACTCATTGTTGCAACGGGCGTTTTTTCGTCGTTTGCGACCTTTGTCTTCTCCGGATTTGCCGACGCGGTGAAGGACAGGCTGCGTCGAACTCGTGCAGCCCGATACGCCGGCATTCGTTGCGCCGTCATTCTTGAAAAATACGCGGTCGATTGCTGGGATACCCTTATGATGAGCGAGGGTGAATTTGATACAACTCGGGATATGTCCCCTCAGCCCTTGCCAAGTCCTCCCTCTTTTCCAGAGGACATTGATTGGAGCACCCTAGATCCGTCACTTGCGGTTGAAGTACTCAGCTTCACGAACGGCTCAAGCATTGCTCAATCACACGTCGAATATGCACGCATGTGGGAAAACAACCCGTTCGAATTTCAAGGTGCCGCCAGAGATCGAGGTTTGCGGGCACTGACGTTGGCTGGCCGGCTTCGTAAGCGCTATGAGCTAGACCCGTCAAACGAACTCGATCGACTTTGGAAGGACTTTAAAGGGAAAAAGTGATACGCGCCTCAGGTTGTTTCCGCCAGAAAGGCATCGGACATGAAAGCGATCACTGCAGTCTTGATGTCGCTGATGATCAAACGCGGGTTACTCCGCAACCCGGGTTATTCCGCCGCGTCCCTGAACTCCGCAACCTCCTCGCAGATGAACGCGCTGGTGGCCTTCTCCTTCTTCTTGAGATGGTTGGCGCGGGCTCGGTGCTGAGTACTGCAGAAGCGATTGAATGTCGTCGCGGGTTGGAAAAGCTCGCCGCATAGATCGCATGGCCGCTTCGGCAGGCTGGCCCGGTCATGATCTCGGATACACTGGATAGAGCACAATTTGCTTTTGATTGATCGGCCACGGAACCGCTTGCCGCATGCGAGACAATTGCGCTCCGGTACGGCGTCGGTTCGGACACGCCCGGCGCAAGCGTGGGAGCATGTCACAGTCTGAAGTGTGGCCGGCTTGAAGCTCGTGCCGCACCAGGCGCAAGCCCTTTCGGGGATCTTCTCCTTCGACGCGGCATAGAAGGCAGCAGAGCGCGCCATCGAGACCGCGAACTGATAAATCTCGGGCCTGTGGTTCCGGGTGACGCGGGCGCATTCATCGCAGCAGAAGCGCCAGCCGTTTGTCATCGCTTCTTCGTCCAGCGGGCCACGACAGCCCAGGCAATATTCATGGCCTGCGGAATACTCCCGCTGCCCCTGCAGCCAGGTCGGACGGACGGCGCCAAGCAGACGGAAGCTTTCGGCGATTAGTGCCGCGGCTTCATCATCGGCCGCCTGCCAGCCGTGGCCCTCCATTACGAGCGCCGTCCTGAAGCCGGTCCTGGTCGCGCCCTCGTGTTCGAACGGGGATAGACGCCAGTTCCGAAGCAAATCCATCACACGCCGAATCATCTCTTTTCGGGCATCACCTCGATAGATCCGCTGAGGCGCTTCCCCCTTCCGCCTTGAACCCGCAAGGGTGATGCGTTTCCTGGCCATGTCAGAAGCTCCAGAATTCGGGATTGTCGGCAACCGGCTTGTCGTAGAAGGTGCCGGCGAGATCGCCCATTGATGCGCGCTGGATAGCCATGAGCGCCGCGGACGCCCCGTCGATCCGATCTCGGCTCTTGGCCTTGGAAAACAGCCGGTTGCCGTTCCGGTCCGGTGGGGTCATCGCGATGTTTTCGAAATTCCAGCGGAGCACCGGGTTTCCGCCGTGCTGCATGCGACCCTCGAGCAAGACCTCGGTAAGGGTATCGATCGCGGGAACCAGCATTCGCCAGGACTGATCGAACTTGAAGACGGGCAGCCGGTCCTCGGCAAGCTCGTGCATGATGTCGAGCGCCCGGTTCGGGTCGAAGTTGATTTCCTGCACGTCGAAGCGTTCGGCAAGTTCGCGGATATGCTGAGCGACCACCTTGTGATTGATCACCGGGCCCGGCGTCGGGATCATGAAACCGGCTTCCGCCCAGGAGAGATAGTCGACCTTGTCGCGTTCCGCCTTCGCCCTCAGGTTTTCCTCGGGCGTAAAGAACCAGGCCAGCACCTTGAAGCTGACACCGTCGCGGAACGCCGCCACGATGGCGCACAGATCGTGCCTCAGCGCCATGTCGACACCTATCCAGCAAGCCTGCCCGTCCAATGCATCGGCATAGATCGGAGCCTTGCCCCGGTCGTAGACCTCCAATTCGATGAATGGGGCGTGGCTGTGTTCCTGCCATTGGTTGAGGTTGTATTGGCAGAACTCGCGACGTTGCGCCGGTAGCGCCTCGGCTTCCTTGGCAAGCTGCCTCAGCCCTGCGAGATCCGGGAAGCCCTCGGCAAGCCCAGGATTGACGTAGTGCCAGAGCTTTTCAGATCGCCAGTTTGCACCGGGCAGCGTCTCAAACAGGACCGGAAGGAAGCCCTCGTCGTCGATCTCGCCGGCGTCGACCTTGCGGGCGTAATCGAGCATCTGCGCAGCGAGGTTTTCAGATCCGGCGCCGGCCTGAGTGATGACGATCAGAAGGGAACCCGGCACTTTGACAAGACCGGTGCGCAGCGCCGCCCAGAGTTCGCGCTTCGGCCACGCGATCAGCTCATCTGCAATCACGAAATTCGGCGTCTTGCCAAGCTGGCCACCACCATCGGAAGAGATCGCGCGGAAGACGGAACGGGTTTTGGGGTGAGACAGATGGAAAGTCGACGACAACGGCTTGGCATGCGGCCTCAGCCATGGAGTCGCCTCGACGATACCGGCGGCCTCCTCATAGGCGATGGTGGCCTGATCCTCGCTTGACGCAGCAGCGAGCGCCTGTCCGCCGTGAACGCGCTGATATCCGAAGGTATGATTGAGCGCCATCGCCGCGGACATGGTCGTTTTCCGGGCGCCGCGTGGCAACAGCATGAAAGCGGTCTTCACCTTCCTGTTGCCGTGCTGATCGGTCGGGCCATAGATACGACGAATGATCCGCTCCCAGAAGAACGGAAGCTGAAAAGCCTTGTCGGGAAGCGGGCTCTTCGGATGCTTCAGCGCCGTGATGAAGTCGATTGCTTTTTGACCATGGCCGAAGTCGTCGGGGATTTCGGAGCCGTCAAAGATCCAGGCCGGGCGGCGCGCTTGCATCGGCGTTCCCTCCGTTGTCTCGGAAGCCCTTGCGGTTGCGCGCGGCCGGTGTGAGCCCAAGCTCGGATTCGTACCGAAGGCACAAGGTGAGATAATTTGTAAGCGCGATATGGGCCGGGTGCTTTTTGATGGCGCCGGTCTTCTCGTTCACCAGGAACGGTTCCGCCTTATCGGCGAGCGGGCGAAACTTCACCACCATCGCGCGGCACGTCGCGTACATTTCGATCGTGGGAAGGTCGGACTTCGCCAGGGCGCTCCGGTCGATCAGCTCGCCGCATGTCCGATTCCATTCGGCGCGGGCGGTCGGATTGAGCCCGGCCGGTGCAGGCGGGATCTTGGACAGGCCGCCTTCAATGGCGCGAAGCTGGGGTTTGCGTCCGGCTGCCATCACGCGCCACCCGGGTCTGTCGCTTCGGCTTTGATCTCCAGCCCGTCGCGGTTGCCGATCTCCTTCAGCCCCTTGATGTCATAGGTGACGCCCTGACAGGTGACACGATCAATCGCGGTGATGTCGGACATGAACCGAGTCGTGAAGGTCACAATCCGCCGCGCATAGGCCTGATCGGCTGCGAACTCTTCATCGGCGGACTCATATCGCATCGCTGCCCAGGTCGTGCGGAGGTCGGTCCACACAAATTCATCATTCCACGGACCTGAGACCAGCGTGTATCGCTCGATGGTCAGCCTCCGGTTGAGGGTTGCGGGATCGATCGTCATGCCAGGTTCCACGAAACATTGAAGTCGATAATCGAGCGGTGAACATTGGCGCTGTCCTGATAATCGCTGGTGCTCATCGCAACCCGGCAAAGCTGCACATAGGCGTCGCCGACCTCGCCGACATAGCCCTGAAGGGCAGCATGCACGGCCGCGCCAAGCTCGCCTGCCTCGCGGGCTGTTTTGCCCCTGCACCAGACGCGGACTCGGTCCTCGACAAGCCCTGAGGGGCCGCTATGGGTGAAGTCCTCCAGCCCTGAGACCAGCAACAGCACCACGTTCGGCATTGCGTCTTCCTGAGGCGCGGCATTGGTATGCACGCCCCCGGTGCGCTTTGCAGTGACACCAGCGTCGGCAAGCAACAGGGTTCGGAGAATGACGAGCGCTTTCATCGGCCAGCCTTCCTTGCCAGGCGCGCGGCCTGTTTCTCGACGGCCGGGCCGATCTTTTGGCCGAAGCGTTTGATTGCCTCGTTCCCGTGCTCCTCATAGGCCGGAGTCAGGAACGGCTGGGGATCGGTGCCGGGATGCTGAGTGCCGGCGAACCGGCCCGCGTTGACGTGCGGTTCCGTGCCGAACTCGAGCAAGTGCAAGAGCCGGTAATCGGGGTTCTTCGGATCGCCGCCGACCTCGTGAGTCGGTTGCGTCTTCGGGGCCTTCCTGTCCTTCCTCAAGACGAGCGCTTTCTTCGCGCTCTCATGCGGCGTGTTCGCCTTGGCGCCCTTCAGGATCGGTTGCAGGGCAAAGCGGGACGCCTCGTCAACCGGGCGCCCATAGAGCTTCGCCATCTGCCGGAAGGCCGATGAAACACGCTTCGCGCCGAAGACTCCCGCCTTGCGCGCCATCATGCCCACTCCCGCCTGAAGTTCATGCAGGCGCGGCGGGCGTTCGCGGGAAGCTCCATCGTGCTTGTAGTCGCCACGTTGCCGCCGAACCGGAACCAGTCCGCAACGGTCTGCATGACAGCCATCCGAAGCTGAGGCGGGATTTCCGCGACGGCCGCCCCGTAACCGGCATCGAATGTCACGGTGATTGAGCCCGGATAATCGCGGGCCTTCGGGAACTCTGCACCATGCGCCGCGAACAGTGCCGGTGTTTCGAGCCGGTTGATCAGGCTGTAGGAGCTTGGCGCAAGCGTCTGTTCCGCTCCCGCAACGTCGATATAGGTCACGCTCGCCACTGAAATAACGGGTGATGCCGGGATGATCAGCGCCGTGACGAACGCATCCGTGGTCAGTTTCATGGTGCGGGTGAACAGGCACCGGCCCGACGCGCTCTCGATTCGACCGATTGCCGCCTCAAGGTAAGCTTCGACCAGGTCACCATAGGCCGTCTCTTCATCGCCGGGTTCGACCTTCACGTGATCAAGCACCAGGGCAAGAAAGTCAGGGTCGATCACTGGTGCTACGGTTGTTTCGATCATTCCAGCACCTCAAAATTAGCGGCTCGATTGAAGATTTTCGCGGAGTCAGGAGCCCCATCCGGTCCTGTGGCAACGGCCGAAAGTCGGCGACCACCCCCCGGTGCCGGAAAAGTATTCCCCTCGGGAATAGTTTCTCGGCGCTCGCGATCGGCTTGGATGGCGTTGCAGCGAACGCATCCGGGTTGCCAGTTGCCGCGCACCATCTTGAGGTCAGGCCGCTGGCGAATGGATATCCGGTGCATGACGACCGTTGCGGGCGCACCACATGCACAGCGCTGATTGCCGGGCTCCTTCAGGAACGCGGCGGCTGCCTTCTGCCAGGCTGTGTCATAGCCGCGCTTGCGAGCGCTGGGGCGTTCCTTGTCCGCCTCAGCCCTTCGGGCCTTCTGACAGGCGCACTGCTGGTCAGCGGCGACACGGTAGCCACATGGGCAGATGCGAGGGATGCGAGCCATATCAGCGGCTCCTCGAATGAATGGTCGCGACTGGAGTCCATCCAGCCGCGACCGCATGACCAAGCACAGCTTCGCGCCGGCAAAGAAGCTTGGTCATGATCTGCATCACGCCACCGGTGCGTCGTGCGGATGGCCCTTCACGATGACAGCGCCGGCCGCAATGGACGTGCCGCCGTTCTTCGTGATCACGGTCCGGAGATACCGCTTCGTGCCGATATAGCCCTGCCGGTAGACGCTTGCCGCCTCAAGCGTGGCCGGCAGCGTTCCGACCAGGTGAGCCGCCGCAACATCGGCGAAGTCGCCGCCGGTCGTGGTGTCGCTTTCCTGAAGCTTGGCCGTGAAGTCACCAGCCGACACGATGGCGCCGGTGTTGAGGATCAGGGCCGCGCTTTCGAACCCGAGAAGGTCGATCGCGGCGCTGGTGTCTGTTGCCGAGAGCACGGCAGGCGCGACGGCCTGCACAGCTCCGATGTTGTTTGCGAGATCGCGCATGTGCTTTTCCTTTCCCGGCCTGTCTTACGACGCGGCCATCTTGAGCTTGCGGAACCGGGCAGCCTGAAGCACGCGGCCACCGACACGGCGGGTTGCGTGAATGCGGGTCAGGCCCTTGGTTGCGAGCAAGTACGGGTTGACGAGGATCGACATCGCCAGCCGATCGACAATGCGATAGGCGGAGAAGTCGCCGAACAGGATCGGGAACGTGCCCGACGCGATGTCCGGCATGTCGACGGCTTCGATCACCGGGCGGCCAAGGATGGTCTCAGGCTGACCAGCTTGGAAACTCGGCTGCCACAGATAGTTGCCATTGCCGTCCTTCAGCTTCCGGACGGTGGCGAGCGTGGTGCCGTTCATCATCCATGAGCCGGCATTCCGGTACATGGCCGGCTGTGCATACATCAGCGTGATGAGCGGATCGGCCGCCAGGACAGTGGCATGACCATTGATCGTGTTGCTGATGTCCGCATTGGTCATCAGACCTTCCGGCTGCTTGACGCCATCGCCATTGACGAACGCCGTCGATTCCTTCTTTCCGAAGTCCTCGGCAAGCGCCAGGCGCACTTCCTGCTCCGCGGTGCCGCCGCTGTCGGACAGAAGCTCGTTCGAGATGTCGACGAACGTCATCAGCTTCCGGGCCGGAACTTCCACCTGACCAAAAGTGACGGTCGATTCTTCGCTGTCCTCGGCTTCGCCTTCCCATTGAGCGTTCGTGCCGGCGGTGCGCTTCGGATACTTCACCGAAGGTGCTGCGATGTTGCGCACCGAAGCCACCGAACGCACGGGCGAATACTCGACCAGGTCGCGGATGAACTCGGTCGACATTTCTGCCGGCGCAAGATAGCCGCCCTGTTCGTCATTCGAGACGGTGAGCGCCTTCAGTTCCTCGGTCGGTGCCTGCTGGCCGTGGCGAAGGTAAGTGCCAAACGCCTTCTTCTCGGCCTTGGCCTCCTCGGTCGGATCGTCGGCATTGCCGGAACCAGCCGGGCGGTTGGCCTTCGTCTCAACTGCCTTCAGCCGGTCCTCGAGCTTGGTCAGGTCCGGCGCGGCGGCCTTCTCCTCGACCTTCTTCAGCCGCTCGTCGACCGACTTGGTCAGGTCGTCCAGCGCCTTGGTGACGAGGTTGACCGGATCTTCGTCATCGCCCTTTCGGTCGATAGCCACGCTTCCGCGCAGCGCTTCTTTGGTGAGATGTTTCATCTCAATTCCTTTCGATATGCGCGGTTGCGCGGTTGATGGCAGCGGCGATGTTGAGCGCCAGGACTGCCGACTTGGCGGAAGTTACCTTCGCGCCGGCATGCATGGGGATCGTCACAAGGGACGCCTCAAGCAATTCGAGTGATTTGATGGTGCGGCCACCGCCTGAGCGGGCACTGGCCTTTTTGGTGATGAAGCCGATCGACAGGCCGCGCACCGCGCCGGATTTGACCAGCGCATTGACTTCGCGGGCGCGGGCAACGTCTTCGATCAACAGCTTTCCGGTGATGTGAAACCCGTCTGCCTTCTCTTCGGCCGTGTCCCAGGTTCCAACCGGATCATTCATGTCATGACCGAACAGCATCGGCAGCGGGAACTTCGCGCCCTTGAATGCGCCCGGTTCGATCCAGTCGCCGATGCGATCCGGCTCGCCAAATTTCCAGGCGATTCCTGAGACGGAACCGGCGTCACTCGCCACAATCTTTGTTTCGATGAAGAGGCGTTCCATCACGCGGCCTCCGCTGGCGCTGGTGCGCGATCAGGGTTGATGTTTGGGTTCTTGTAATCGTCGAGCCGATCAGCCGGCCGCGGGGCCATGCCCAACCAATCGCGGGCTTCATCTGCCGAAAGAACCTCGGAAGCGCGAAGGCTGTTGATCGCGGTCGCGCGGGCCACCAGGTCGGCCCGGGTGAGATCGTCGCGATCGATGACAACGCGGTACGTCTTCCGCTCGCCAGCCGGGATCAAGGCGCGGGTCAGTGCTGCCTCAGTGACGCGAATCCAGGCTTCAAGCGTCTCGACCATGTAGGACCGGGCGGCGGTCTCATAGTTCGACCAGGTCGCCCTGTCGTGATTGAACAGCATCGAAGGCGGAACGCCGAAGGCCCGGCCGATCTCGACCACCTGCTCTTTCTTCAGCTCGAGGAATTGAGCGTCGGTCGACTTGAACTCGGCAGCATGGAACTTGCCGCCGGCGTAGAGGATTGCGGTCTTGCCGCTGTTTTCGGATGAACCGTGCGCTTCTTCCCAACTCTTTTTCATGCGGATGAAGGCGTCTTCGTCCAGAAATTCGGGGAACTCAATCCAGCCGCCCGGCCGGGCCGCGTTCTTGAACAGCTTGCCCGCGCGTTCGGCCATGAGGTGCGCAACGCCGATGCTTTCGCGTGCCAGGCTGAGCGGGCTTCGCGAGAACGGGCCGCGGATATGAACGATTTCATCGGCGGGCAGCGGGCGCGTGCCAAGCTGATATCTCGGTTCCCCGGTGTCGGTATCGAATTGGACCGTGAGCGACCGATAGGCGACGATTTCCCGAAGCTCGCCGTCGGGCTTGTTGAGCCACTGCACGCCGCCGAAATCATGAGTGAGCGCCGAAGAGACCAGATCGCGGACGCCTTCGAAAGGCGAGGTCCAGTCGTTCCAATGGCTGGTCAGGAAGCGGCTTGCGGGATGGTCGGGCGCGTCGATCTGTTGCAATCCATCGATCCGCACCACGCGGCGATCAAGAGCGGCGACTCCTTCACTGATCAGACGGATTGCAAGCTGCACGGATGGCACCTGCAGCGCCTCGGTCGCGGAGACCGCGAAGGATCCGCCAAGGGTGCCGCCGGTGAACAGCCTCAGCTCCTCCTCGGTCGGGTTCGCCAGGCTCTTCCGATCCGGTGCGCTGAAAACCTGTCGCAGTCTGGCGAACAATGGCATTTCTCCGATGTTTAGGACTATAATCCTTATAGGAATTTCATCCTCATATCAACAATTGTGAACGAACATGATAATATCGTTCTCAATTGTTGAACGTATGGCGAAAAGCGAAAGGATTTCAACATGGTAGCTACAGTTGGATCGATTAGGGTCGCGCTTGACGCCGATCTGAGAGCTTACGAGGCAAGCCTCAGGCGCGGTGAAAAGGTCACGAATGAGACCACCGGACGCATGGGCAAGGGCGTTCTTGCTCTTCAGCGGCGGTTTGCGGGGCTGGGAACTGGCATAGGTGCGGCGGCCTTCGCTGGCCTTGCAGCGGGCGCTGTGGCATCGGTTGGGTCTATTCTTTCGATGAACGCGGCGCTGAACAAGGCACGTGATGCTGTCGCTGATTTTGACAAGATCGCGAAGAGCGCGAAGGCCACCGGCCTCGGTTCCGATTTTTATCAGGAAATGGCCTACGGGGCCGATCTGGCCGGCGTCGGCGTCGACGAATTAAACGCCAGCCTGATCGCCTTCATTCGCAATTCCGGCCTTGCAGCGGTCGGCCAGGGCGAACTTGCCGGAAAATTAAAACAGCTAAACCCCGAACTGCTCAAGCAACTGCAAAGCGCGAAAACCCAGGAAGAGCGCTTCCGCCTCGTCGCGGACGCGGTGAAGGCTGCAACATCGGAAACCGAAAAGGCCGCGATTGCATCGGCAGCATTCGGTCGCAACGGCGCGCGAATGGTCGAGCTTTTGAAAGATGGCTCGGCGGGTTTCGACAGGACAGCAGCGGCGGCGCAGAAGCTCGGCATTGTCATCGATCGCGAGCTTCTGGTGCGGGCGGAAGAGATGAACGATCAGCTATCGACAGCTAGCCGGGTCATGGATTTGGAACTGAAGAAGGCGCTGATCGATCTGGCGCCGTTTCTTGTTTCCACGGCGCGGCTTGCTGCGGGGCTTGCATCTGAATTCGCAAAAGTCGTGGATTCGATGCGCAATATCGAAAACCAGTCAACGCGCGGGCTCAACAATCAGCTTGCGGAGCTTGGCCTTGAACGGCTCGAGATCGAACGGAAGATCCTTGAAGCCCAGGATGCGCAGCGCGGGAACACGTCCGTTCTGGCCGGTGCCGAGGCAAAGCTTGATACCGGCGTTCTGGCGCTCAAGGCCCGTGCCGAGGAAATCGCCAAGACGGAAGCCGAGATCCTTGCCATCCTCAGTTCCCGCGATACAGGGGCAGGGACGCTGCCACCGGCCACGACGCCCGTAACGGGGGGCACCGGGGGCACGGCGAGCAAGAGCCGCAACAAGGCTGCCGAGGCCGCTCTGAGGGAAGCCCAGGCCGTCAAGGATCTGATCGCCGATCTCCAGACAGAACGCGCTGAAATCGGCATGACCGATATCGAGCGGGATAAATCGCGAGCTCTTCGACAGGCCGGAGCGGCGGCAACCGAGGATCAGAAACTTGCGATTGTCGATCTGATCCAGGCCATCCATGACGAGACCGAGGCGCAGCGCCAGGCCAGTGAAGCAGCGGAGTTCTTCAAGGACATAACTGCCGATGCCTTCGACAGCCTCGTTCCGAAGATCAAGACCGGCAACGACGCGCTCGACCAATTCGTCAACACCCTGATCAAGGCGGTTGCTCAAGCCGCGCTCCTCGGTAACGGACCGCTTGCCGGGCTCTTTGGCGGCGGCGGCGGCATCCTCAGCAGCTTGTTCGGTGGCGTTTCCCAGACGAGCTTGGCGCTCGGTAGCGTAGGCCTGTTCCATGATGGCGGTACAGTCGGCACCGGCGGCAGTGTGGTCCCGTTCCCAACTGGAGCGCCGTTCGCCGGGGTATTCCACCAAGGAGGCAACTTCGGCGGGCAGCGGGCAAAGCATGATGAGGTCATGGCGCTGGTGCAGAAGAAGGAAAACATCTTCACCGATAACCAAACCGATGGAATTATCGGCACCCTGAAATCCAACATGCCCAAAGATGGCGGCAGATCGTCCGATGTCGTGACCATCTTCCTGCAAGACGACAGCGGGCGCATGGCTTCAATTGCGGATCAGCAGATCAAAACGGCATCAGGTACTATCATTAATGTTGCTGTCCAGAAGTCCGAAGCGAAGTTCGCCAAGAACCAGAAGGCAGGGCTCGCCTGATGGCCGTTAGTACTCTGAGCGGGCTGGCGCCCTTCCCAGAGACGAGAGAGGCGGCATGGTGCCGCCTCAAATCATGAAAGGAAAGATCATGGCTATTTTCACTGGCATCATGGCAATCACCACTGCCCTTTTCGGGGCCGGCTTCAGCGCTGTGCCTATCAAAAAAGGGTCGAAGAAGCGGCGTCAGGCGTCACGGAAATAGGTTCGCCGATAAAATCCGGCCATCGCCGCAGGATCTTCATCGAAATGCCGTCGCGGGTGACCGTCGTCATCTGGCAGAAGCCCCCGACGGCATGGGCTTCAAGTCCTGGCGCATCGTGAGAACCGAACAGAAGTCGACGCTGATCTTCCATCAGACTGAGCCCGTCCGCTTCAACGTGTTCCGTTCGCTTAGTCTTCGGCAATTCGGGGTGATCGGGTTTGCGATACACCTTCCGGGTTTGCATTGGCCTCGACGCATCCAGGCCGCCGAAGCCTCGATCCATAGCGTAGGCTTGCGGCCGGTCGGCGCGCTCGCTCCACCCTGCAATGACGGTTTCAAAGAAGCCAAGGCCTTTCGGCATGCCGGGAATCTTCAGCGCCTCCGCTGACGCCTTTTTCACGATCGCACCGAAGTGATCCTTCAATTCATCAAAAGATGAGACACGCGAATCGCAGATAGCTCCCATCAACATATAGTTCACGTAAATGTAGCCCGTGGACGCGATGACCGCATTGAGGTGAGGCAGGGTAAGAGGCTTGGAGCAAACTCCTAAAATCTTGCCGCCGGCATCAAGGTCGTACATTGCGCCATCGGTGAAGACATGGGCGGCTTCATCCGTAAGGAATACGTTGATCGCACTCATGCTGCACCGCCTTTCGCTTCGGCGGCCTGACTCTCTCGCCAAGCCTTTTCGGCGCTGGCTTTCGCCTCGCGGATCGTTTCGGGTGTGTCGGTCATGGTCGTGTCCTTTCGATCAGTTCGCAGTTCCGGGCGCGGCGACCTTGGCTTCGCGCTCCAATAACTTCCGGCCTTCTGTCATCAGGTGAGCCAGCGCCTCAAGGTGCGCGGGACGGAATGACACCATGAACTCGCCGGGCTTCTCCCCGCTCGGTCCGGCGACAGTCCATGTTTCAAGCGTCATACCTTGGTCGCCGTCTTCGGCCTCCTGGAAGGTAAGCACCAGAAATTCGCCGGGCACGTTGCCATCGATCACGCCGACAACATGCGGCAAATCGACAATTTTCTGGCGCGCGGCTTGTATCAGCGCTTGGTCGAGTTCGTCTAAATCTCGGGTCATGTCATTTCCTTTCAGGTTTTGGGTGTTTTTCGACCGGGAGAAATTTTCAGGCCGTTTCTTTCAATGCGTCGAGTTCCTTGCGAAGCCGGCAGGATTCGCGGATGGCAACGTCGCGAAGGTCGACCAAGCGGCGGTTGATCTCTTCGACGCGGGCGATGATGTGATTGAGGCCATCGGCGTCGGCGGTTGCGAGCGCCTGGTCCATGAACTTCAATTCCGAATGGATGGCTTCCGCTTCGGCTTGGTTCTTTAGCGCTCGTTCAAGCTCGTCGCCGCCGTCAAGAAGCTCGAGGGCTTGCGTCACCGTCAAAAGCGACACGCTGTCGTTTTTGCCTGCGATCGTCTCCCAATTCTTCGCGACCTTCATGTATCTCTGAGCGGTGCGCATGCCGCCTCGAAAGTTGGCCTTAATCCACCCAGCCCATTTACCGTGCGGAACAAGGGTCTTTGCCTCCAGGAGCGCATTGCCGGCGACACGGGCGGTATCGGCCGCAATGCGAAGTGCGGCCACCGCTGCGTCATGGTGAGTGTTGGCGACTTCAGCCAGCATAGGGAGACGATTGCTTTTCGTCATGCTGCACCTCCGTTGTTCCGATCAAAGTATGTGATCCGAACCAGCTCAGCCTGGACGGCTTGGAAGAATGCCCGGATCTCTGTATCGATTTCGTGCTGGGTAGCGCCGACACGCTCAAGTTGCTTCTGCAGACCTGATCGGATTTGTCGCCAATACAGGTCAGCGTCATCACCGTTCTTGGTGGAAAGCAACTTCGCGACGTGTCGGATTTTGCCTACCCGGTTGATCATCGGGAAGAGCAGGACTTGACGACGTGGCGCAGGCGGGGTCCACCCGAACAGAGGAAGGTCGTCAGTCGTCATCAACGCTCCTCCCCTATGGTAGATATATATGTGTACCCGTGGTGATACTGTGAAAGGCGGAAACCGGGCCTGACAGTATCATGGGTGTTACTGTGAGGCATATTTCACCCCCTTTTCGCTCTCGAGGTGTCCTCGTGGTGATACTGTGTGTCCTTCTGGTGATACTGTTGTTTTTTCGTGAGAGCCCCAACGTGTGAACTCTTTTGTCGGCAATTCACCCGTCACATCGCAAGGGTACTCGGTCAAACGCCACTCAGCAGTGACCCTGTCCTTACGGTTGAAGCCGCTCGCCTTGGCCTTTGAGATGAACCCTTTCTGCTGAAGGTTTTCGAGACTCCGAAGCGCGGTCATCTTGCTGCAGCCAAGCTCTTCGGCGAGTTCGCGACAACCAAGTCCGATTCGGCCGTTGTTCACGCCGTCAAAGCGCCACTTGACCTCAAGATAAGCGCAACGGTCATTCGGCGTGAGATCCTTCCAGGCAGCAGAGCGCTTCACATATCCATCGAGCATGATGAATTTGCCTTTGCCTTTCCGCTTGAAATTCTTTTTCATGCCGGCACCTCAGCGAGCGCCTTCAAGATCGCGGCGCGGCCGGCGTCGTCCAACGGCACGAAGTATTTCCGCCAGAACGCAAGGGCGGCGCCGTCGTCGCCCTCCCAAATGTCGATACCCAGGTTGCCGCCTCTGAGGACGATTGCCCTTCGGGTGCCGCCGTGGGCTCGGTAAGCCAGCACCAGTGCAAGCGCTTCGTCCTTCGTCATTGGTTGGCCCTCTCGCTCGGCAGAGCTTCGACATATTCGATCTTCGCGGCCAGGACAGAAGCCCGGATCGCATCGTCGAAATCGAGCCCGAACTGATCGCGAAGCGTTGGAATGATCGGCCGGGTCATTCCGCCGCGGTTCTCAGCAAGCCATCGGGCAGCTTTTTCGATGGGGTCAGGGCAGGGCATTACGCTGCCCTTCCTGTGATCGAACCGGCATCGCGGGTGACATAGCGGCTAGCCAGGTACATGCAAAGCGACGGGCGAGGGTAGCGAACCGCCCGTTCGGATGCTCGCATGAACTCAGGCCCGGTGCCACGGTTGCGTTGCTTCTTGAGGCTGAGCGGATTGACGCCAATGATGGCTGCCGTTTCGGTCGGATCGAAGGAAATCGGCAACTCGTCATCTTCGGCGAGTCGCTGGTATAGCGCCGCACCGGACAGGCCGTTGCCAGTCCAATGCGCCATGCGCTGCGAAAAGAGTTTGGATGCGGGAAGGTCCATATCGTCACCTTTCTGTTTGTGAAGGTGACAGACACATTACGCACGATATTCATTCAAACAACAATATTCGATCCGGTTTAATCGCCGAATATGTCGGACTCGCTCTTGGGTCCAAGCTTTTCATTCAGAGAGAGACGGTCCTGTAGCCCCGCCTTGTAGGCCGTGTGTATCTGCGATCTCCTATAGTTAAACTTGGCCTCGATAGCTGCCAACGCTGACTCCAGCGGTTGACCCAAATCAACGACTAGATCCAGGATTGCGATCTGCATATCTTCATAGTCATCGCGTCTTCGCTTTCCTCTTCGACCGCCGGCTAGCTCGAGCTTTATTCCACTGGAATGAGTGCCCTCCAAGAGGTCCACAATAAGTTGCGCTAAGGGGTCACCCTCTAGCCGCATCGCCGCCGCCAGCAGCCATTTCACGTCCTTATTGCCCAGGTTAAGCTCATCATTGAGGATTCGAGCGTATTCCTTGCGACCTTGTTCAGGTGTCATTTGCGCAGCACCTCCACTGCCGCGGATGGCTTCTGCAGAACGTTCATCGCGTCCGCCGCGCGTTGGGCACCACGGCGCGCGAGACTTTCCGACTTCGACACATAGCGCGCCGTCATCGCCAGCGTCTTCCAGCCGAACGCTTCGCGTAACTCGTGCGCCTCGGCTCCACTGATAGCTGCCCATGTCGCCGCTGTATGGCGAAGGACGTGGGGCGTTATCGGATCAATCTTCGCAGCCGCGCAAACCTTGGTGAGGACTTCTCGCAAGCGCTTATAAGAAATGGGTTGCGTCCCGCGGCGGCCAGAGAATATGAAGCCGACCCGGTGCGGCTGGCCGTCAAGGATCGTCGCCGCGTCGGTCGACAGCGCCCGGACACTGACCCCGGTCTTCGTCTCAGGAAGGCGCGCAACCAAGCGCGGCAGATCGACCATATCCCAAGTCAGGGACAAGGCCTCAGAGACGCGCCAGCCGGTGACAGTAAGGAACCGGATGCAATCGCCGTGCGGCCCTTCCACAGCAGCCAGCGCCTTAACGAAGACAGGCAGTTCGGTTTCGTCCAGCCAACGCTCGCGCGCTGTTTCCTTGTTCTTGGTAATCCGGGAGCAGGGGTTGTCCTTCCGCATGTCCAGTTCAATCGCGCGGCTCATCATCTTCGACAGGACGGCGAGGGAGCGGTTTGCATCGATAGGATTGGCCCGCTTCTTTCGCATGAAGGCGCGCACCATCTCTGCCGTGATGTCCGCCACGCGCCGACCCTTGAACTCGGGAAGCAGGTTCCGGCGAATGCGACCAAGGTAATCCTTGCGCGTCGCTGCCGCCTTTTCGGGCAGGTGAGACTCTTCGAACTCGGCAACAAGATCCTCAAAAAGCGGTTGTGCCCTCTTGGCAGCGCGAGCGGCGCCAGGATCGTCACCAACCTTGAAAGCCTGCAACATGGCCTGAGCTTCGGCTCGCGCCTTCTCGGCAGGGAAGGTGGCATGGTCGCCGATCATGATTTTGCGTCGGCGCCGCTTCCCATCGGCCGACGGGATTTCGTGCGTCACGAAGAATACTTTCGACAGTGACCCGTCGGCGCGGCGGCGAACGCGGAGCGCGAAGCCGGTGAGCTTGCTGTCACGGATAATCAGTTCGTCTCGACCACGAAGGGCGATACGATTCTGCACGAAATCGTCGGATAGGACGGGCAAGGATTTTCGCTCCCTCGGTCAAACTGGGGTCGCCGTCAGGGTATCCAATTGACGTCACCCATAGTCTACTTATAGGAACGATGCGGAACCGTAAACCCTCGGTCATGCCTTGTTTTACAAGGGACAGAGATGGACAATGGCACCCGCTGGGATACCGCGCGGAACGAACTTAAAATCCCTCGGCCGCGAGGCTGTACGGGTTCGATTCCCGTCGTCCGCACCAATTTCTGCTGGGCCTTGCGGTCCGCCAGCCCAAGGCGCGGGTTTCGGATCGCGCTTTCTCCTCTCATCCGGCCGCCCGTCGTGCCTGCCGGAGATCGGGCTTGTCCGGGATTTTCAGATGCCATGGCGCGGCAATCAGTCCCGGTGGCAACCCTGGTGGAAATCGGCAAACGAACTGTGCTAGCCTTGTGGGATGATCCGAAAACCAGGGCAATTCCGAGCTGAGATGGCCAACCTGTAATGTCATCGCACCACAATCACTATCTGGTTGCGCTTTCGGTCATCGTCGCCATCCAGGCAAGCTATGTCGGCTTGAACCTCGCCCTGCGCATCCCGGGGGCCTTTGCGCTCAACCGCCGGCTGCTGATCGCCGCTTCGGCCATCACTCTGGCCGTCGGCATCTGGAGCATGCATTTCATCGGCATGCTGTCCATGTCGATGACGTCGGGGGTCGACTATCTGGTCCTGCCGACATTGCTGTCCTTCCTGCTCTGCGTGCTGGTGACGGGCATCGCCATCTATCTGGCCAGCCTGCGCGCCCGGCACCTGCTGGCCATCGCGGCGGGCGTCATGGGGATCGGCATCACCACCATGCATTATGTCGGCATGATCGCGCTGCATTCCAGCGCCCGGATCAGCTATGATCCGGTCTACGTCGCCATCAGTTTCGCAATTTCCGTCACGGCTTCGGGGCTGGCGCTTTGGCTGGCGTTCTCGGCGGATCGCCGGCCGCCGCTGTTTCTCTGCGCCACCTTCCTGGGCTGCGCGGTCTCGGGCATGCACTACACCGCGATGGCAGGGACGACTTTCGATTTCTCCTTTGCCGCATCCGTTGCCGCGACGTCGTTCATGTCGAGCGACACCCTGGCCTTGATCGTCAGTTTTGTCGCATTTGCGATTTCCGGTATCTTCATGCTGACGCTGGTGCCGAAACGGATGGCGGGAAGCCCGGGCCCGACCGGCCGGTCAGCCGGAGACGAGACCACCGACGACTTCAATGAGCCTGGGCGTGATGTCGGTGACGCGGCCAAACCTGCCGCCGGGGCGGTTTCGCTGCCGGACAGCGGTTCGGCCGATCTGCTGCCGATCGACAAGAATGGAAGCCGGTTTCACATCGCGCCAAACGAAGTCATCTCTGTGCATGCGAATGCCCACTACACCTATGTCTTCAACGGTCGCGACGATCTGTTCTGCCCGCTCTCGATCACCGAAATCTTCGAACGCCTGCCAAAGCCGGCATTCTACCGCACCCATCGCAGCTATATCGTCAATCTCGCGCATGTCGGCCGGGTGAAGAGATCCGGAGACGCCGCTGTCGCGGAACTCGATTCGCCGGTGCGCCGGACGGTGCCGATCAGCCGGGCCCGGGTGGCGGATCTGAAGCAGGAACTGGCAGCCCATCAGGCCCGCCGGCATCCGGGCGACGCCTGAAATTTACGTCAACATTATTGACGCAGTTCGTGCAGCCAGGGCGCATTTCGTGAATATATGTGGTGTTCGTGAGCCTGGGGTTGTTCCGGTCCGCCATATCGCATCCTCTTTCGCACATCGGTGAAGACTGATCGGAATGTCGGCCTTCGGGCGCATTCCATGATCTGGTCTTGATCAGCCAAGCTTTGGGAGGAGCTAGAATGATACCTGGCACATTCGACTATTATCGACCTCAGACCGTTGACGACGCTGTCGGCCTGCTCAGCAAGCTGGGCGAGGAGGCCAGCGTGCTTGCGGGCGGTCACAGCCTGATACCGCTGATGAAGACCCGGTTTGCGTCACCGCACCATCTGGTCGACCTTTCAGGCATCGGCGATCTCAAAGGCATTTCGGTCGAGGGCGACGACATTGTCATCGGCGCCATGACAACCCAGTTCGAGTTGATCGCCTCCGAAGAGCTTGAGCGTCACATTCCGATCATCGCCGAAACGTCGCGGCTCATCGCCGATCCGCAAATCCGCTACAAGGGAACCTTCGGCGGCAATGTCGCCAATGGCGATCCCGGCAATGACATGCCGGCCGTGATGATGTGCCTGGGTGCGAGCTACAGCGTCTCGGGTCCGGACGGAAACCGCGACATCGCTGCGCGCGACTTCTACCAGGGCGCCTATTTCACGGCGCTTGAGCATGGCGAGATCCTGACTGCGGTCCGCATCCCGATCCCGGCGCCGGGCCATGGTTCGGCCTATGAAAAGCTCAAGCGCAAGGTCGGCGATTACGCCACCGCGGCGGCCGCGGTCGTCATCACCATGGCGGGCGGGACATGCACCAGCGCCTCCATCGGCCTGACCAATGTGTCGGAAACCCCGCTCTGGGCTTCCGACGCCGCAGCGCTTCTGGTCGGCAGCAGCCTCGACAAGGCGTCGGTCGACGCCGCCGTGGCTGCCGCCGAGGCGATCACGAACCCGGCGTCGGACATGCGCGGGCCAGCGGAGTATCGCACCAAAATGGCAGGCATCATGGTGCGGCGCGCACTCGAGCGGGCCAAGTCCCGCGCCAAAGGTTGAGGGGGAAATCTGATGACGAAATCGCATATTGAACTGACGATCAACGGCAAGAAGGTCGAAGCCCTGGTTGAGCCGCGGACATTGCTGATCCACTTCCTGCGCGAGCAGCAGAACCTGACCGGAGCCCATATCGGCTGCGACACCGGCCATTGCGGCGCCTGCACCGTCGACATGGACGACATGTCGGTGAAGAGCTGCATGACGTTCGCGGTTCAGGCCAACGGCGCCAGCATCACCACCATCGAAGGCGTCGCCAATGCCGACGGCACGCTGAGCGCGCTGCAGGAGGGCTTCCGCATGATGCATGGCCTGCAATGCGGCTTCTGCACGCCTGGCATGATCCTGCGGGCGCACCGCCTGCTGCAGGAGAATCCGACGCCCACCGAAGACGAAATCCGCCATGGCATTTCTGGCAATCTCTGCCGCTGCACCGGCTACGTCAACATCGTCAAGTCGATCCAGTATGCCGCCGCGAAAATCAACGGCACCCCGTTTCAGGAGGCAGCAGAATGAACGACCAGACCAAGATTGATCAGGACCGCGCCGAACGCACCGAGAAGCTCCAGGGCATGGGTTGCAAGCGCAAGCGGGTCGAGGACATCCGATTCACGCAAGGTAAAGGCAGCTATGTCGACGACCTGAAGCTGCCGGGCATGCTGTTTGGCGATTTCGTCCGCTCTCCGCACGCCCACGCGCGCATCAAGAGCATCGACACCAGCCGCGCCAAGGCGCTGCCCGGCGTCATCGCCGTGCTGACCGCTGCCGACCTCAAGCCGCTGGGCCTGCATTACATGCCGACGCTCGCCGGCGACGTGCAGGCGGTGCTGGCCGAGGAAAAGGTGCTGTTCCAGAACCAGGAAGTGGCCTTCGTGATTGCCGAGGACCGCTATATCGCGTCCGACGCCACCGAGCTGGTCGACGTCGAGTATGAAGCCCTGCCGTGCATCGTCGATCCTTTCAAGTCGATGCTGCCCGACGCGCCGATACTGCGCGAGGACATCCAGGACAAGATGACGGGCGCGCACGGCCCGCGCAAACACCCCAACCATATTTTCGAATGGATGATCGGCGACAAGGAGGCCACCGACGCGGTCTTCGCCAATGCCGATGTGACCATCAAGGAAATGCTGGTCGATCACCGCACCCATCCTTCGCCGCTCGAAACCTGCCAGTCGGTGGCGTCCTTCGACAAGGTCAAGGGGGAACTGACACTGTGGGGCACGTTCCAGGCGCCGCATGTCATCCGCACCGTCGTGTCGCTGATTTCGGGACTTCCCGAACACAAGATCCATGTGATTGCGCCCGACATCGGCGGCGGCTTCGGCAACAAGGTCGGCGCCTATGCCGGCTATGTCTGCTCGGTGGTTGGCTCCATCGTGCTGGGCGTGCCGGTCAAATGGGTCGAGGACCGGATGGAGAACCTCTCGACCACGTCGTTTGCCCGCGACTATCACATGACGACCGAACTTGCCGCCACCAAGGAAGGCAAGATCCAGGCGATGCGCGTGCATGTGCTTGCCGATCATGGCGCTTTTGACGCCTGCGCCGATCCGTCCAAATGGCCGGCCGGTTTCATGAACATCTGCACCGGATCCTATGACATCCCGGTGGCGCATCTGGCCGTGGACGGGGTCTACACCAACAAGGCGTCGGGCGGCGTGGCCTATCGCTGCTCGTTCCGCGTCACCGAAGCCGTATTCGCCATCGAGCGGGCGGTGGAAGTGCTCGCCCAGAAGCTCGGCATGGACGCAGCTGAGCTGCGCATCAAGAACTTCATCAAGGCCGAGCAGTTCCCCTACCAGTCGGCACTTGGCTGGGAATATGACAGCGGCGACTATCACACCGCCATGAAGAAGGCGATGGACACCATCGGCTACAAGGAACTGCGCGAAGAACAGGCGAAGAAGCGCGAGGCTTTCAAGCGCGGCGAGACCCGCGAACTGATGGGGATCGGCATCTCGTTCTTCACCGAGATCGTCGGCGCAGGCCCCGCCAAGAATTGCGACATTCTCGGCATCGCCATGTTCGATTCGGCGGAAATCCGCATCCACCCCACCGGCTCGGTGATTGCCCGCATGGGCACCAAGAGCCAGGGGCAGGGCCACGAGACCACCTATGCCCAGATCATCGCCACCGAAATCGGCATTCCCGCCGACGACATCATGATCGAGGAGGGCAACACCGACACCGCGCCCTACGGTCTTGGCACCTACGGCTCGCGGTCGACGCCGGTAGCCGGTGCGGCAACGGCCGTGGCTGCCCGCAAGATCAAGGCAAAGGCGCAGATGATCGCCGCCCACATGCTGGAAGTGCACGAAGGCGACCTGGAATGGGATGTCGACCGGTTCCGGGTCAAGGGCCTGCCGGAAAAGTTCAAGACGATGAAGGAAATCGCCTGGGCTGCCTACAACAGCCCGCCGCCGAACATGGAGCCGGGACTGGAGGCGGTCAATTACTATGAACCGCCGAACATGACCTATCCGTTCGGCGCCTATTTCTGCGTCATGGACATTGACGTGGATACCGGTGTTGCCAAGACGCGTCGCTTCTACGCGCTTGATGATTGCGGCACCCGCATCAACCCGATGATCATCGAGGGCCAGGTTCACGGCGGTTTGACCGAGGCGTTTGCCTGCGCCATGGGCCAGGAGATCCGCTACGACGAGCAGGGCAATGTCATGGGGGCGTCCTTCATGGATTTCTTCCTGCCCACCGCCGTCGAGACGCCGAACTGGGAAACCGACCACACGGTCACCCCGTCGCCGCATCATCCGATCGGCGCCAAGGGTGTGGGCGAAAGCCCCCATGTCGGCGGCGTGCCTTGCTTCTCCAACGCTGTGAACGACGCCTATGCGTTCCTCGGGGCCGGACACATCCAGATGCCGCATGATGCATGGCGTCTGTGGAAGGTCGGCGAGAAACTGGGCCTGCACGCATCGGCGTGAGCAGGGGAAAACGCCAGTGAAAATCCCTCAGGAAAAGGTCGCCCTGCAATTGGCCGCGGTCGGGTATATTCCCGATCGCGACCTGGCGACCGCGTTGTGGCTGATGGAAAGCCTCAAGCGGCCGCTGCTCTTGGAAGGCGAAGCCGGCGTGGGCAAGACCGAAGTGGCGCGCGCCCTGGCGCTTGCCTACGACACCAAACTGATCCGCCTGCAATGCTACGAGGGGCTCGACCAGAGCGCCGCGCTCTATGAATGGAACTATCAGCGTCAGCTGCTGGCCATCAAGGCGCGCGAAGGAACCGATGCCTCCGCCGTGGAGGAGCATATCTTCAGCGAGGCCTATCTCCTGGAGCGGCCGCTGCTTGCGGCGATAAGGCAGAGCAAGCCCCCGGTACTCCTGATCGACGAGGTCGACCGGGCGGACGAGGAATTCGAGGCGTTCCTGCTCGAACTGCTGTCGGACTTCCAGGTCTCTATCCCCGAACTCGGGACGATCACGGCGACAACCATCCCCCGCGTCATCCTGACCTCCAACGGTACCCGCGAACTCAGTGACGCGCTGCGCCGGCGCTGCCTCTATCACTATGTCGACTATCCCGATGTCGACCGCGAGGCCCGGATCATCCTGTCGCGCCTGCCCGGAATCGATTCCGGCCTGGCGCTGCAGATCGCAACCATGGTCAGCCTGATCCGCAAGGAGGACTTGCGCAAATCGCCCGGCGTTGCCGAAACGCTCGATTGGGCGGCGACGCTGGCGGGGCTCGAGATCCGCCATCTCCGGGACGAGCCGGAATCGGTGCACGAGACGCTGATGTGCCTGATCAAGACCGCCGAGGACAAATCCCGCATGACCCGCGAAGTCTCGGACCGTCTGCTCGGCAAGGTGGCCTGAGATGAGCATGGCGCAGGCATCGGAAAACCCGCTGGGGGCAGGCGCCCGGACGAAGCTCAACGGCTTTTCCCGGATCCTGCGCGATAACGGATTTGTTGTCGGCCTGGCTGAAACCCGCGATGCCCTGACGATCATGAGCAGCGGCGATGCGATCCGCCCCTCGCGATTGCGGCCAAGCCTGAAAGCGCTGTTGTGCAGCCGGCAATCCGATTGGCAGAAATTCGACGAGATCTTCGATGCCTATTGGCTGAGCCGCGGCATGAAGTCGGCGACGCGCATCTCCGGCGCGCCGCAGAAATCCCCGTCCGGGCTGCAAACCTTATCGGCGGGCCAGCGCGGCTTTGGCGAAAGCGATCACGCCGACCATGTCGAGCGCGGGGAGGGAAGTGAAGTCTCCGAGACCGGCCGGTCCAAGCGCGAAGGGGCGTCAAAAACCGAGATCCTGTCGCGAACGGATTTCCGCCACCTGACCCAGCCCGAGGATCTGGCGGCCGCGCACGAACTTGCCGAACGGCTTGCCAAGAGCATGCGCGCGCGGCTGACGCGCAGGATGCATGCCCGTCGCTCCGGCCAGCGGCTGGACCTCAGGCGAACGATCCACAAGAGCATAGCCCATGGCGGCACGCCGCTGGAGCTGATCCGGCGCAAACGCAAGGACAAGCCGCTGCGGCTTGTCGTGCTGCTTGATGCATCGGGTTCGATGAACCTCTATTCGGCCGTTTTCCTGCGGTTCATGCATGGCGTGCTCGACAGCTTTCGCGAGGCCGAGGCCTTTGTGTTCCACACCCGCCTGATCCATATCTCGCCGGCGCTCAAAGAGCGCGATCCGCAACGCGCCATGGAGCGCATGTCGCTGCTGGCGCAGGGAACCGGCGGCGGTACGCGGATCGGCGAAAGCCTTGCCACGTTCAACCGCTGGCATGCCAAGCGCTGCATCCATTCGCGCACCTGCGTGATGATCGTCTCGGACGGCTATGACACCGGCCCGGCGGAAAATCTGGGCGTCGAGATGCAGGCCTTGCGCCGCCGCTGCCGCCGCATTGCCTGGCTCAATCCGATGATCGGCTGGCAGGGCTACGCGCCGGAAGCCGCCGGCATGAAGGCCGCACTTCCCTACATCGATCTGTTCGCCCCGGCGCACAATCTGGAAAGCCTCAAATCCCTTGAACCCTATCTGGCGAGGATATGATCATGCCGCAACCGGCCGATATTCTGGATCTGATGAATGACTACAAATCCAAGGGCGAGCCGTTCGCGCTGGCGACCGTCGTGCGCACGGTGTCGGTGACCGCGGCAAAGGCCGGCGCAAAGGCTGTGATCCTTTCAGACGGGAGCATCACCGAAGGATGGATCGGTGGCGGATGCGCCCGGGGCGCCGTGCTCAAGGCTGCACGGGAGGCGCTTGCCGACGGACAGTCGCGGCTTGTGAGCATCCAGCCCGACGATCAATTGTCGGAGCATCAGGTCAAGGCCGGCGAAGTGCGCGAAGGCGTCATCTACGCCAAGAACATGTGCCCCAGCCAAGGAACCATGGACGTGTTCGTGGAGCCGGTCCTGCCCAGACCCAACCTGTTGATCTGCGGCGCTTCGCCGGTGGCCGTTGCTCTGGCGGATCTTGCCCGGCGCATGGGATTTTTCGTCACCATCTGCGCGCCTTCAGCCGACCACGCCAGCTTTGGCGAAACCGACCGGCTGATCGACGGCTATGCGGTCCCGGCGGATGGAAGCGAGCGGGATTACGTGGTGATCGCCACCCAGGGCCGCGGCGACAGCGTTGCGCTCAAAGCCGCCGTGCAAGCGCCCTCCAAATATCTCGCCTTTGTCGGCTCCCGCAAGAAGGCTGCCGCGCTCAAGGCCGATCTGGTAGAGTCCGGCATCCCCCCGGCACAACTTGAAACCATCCATGCGCCGGCGGGTCTGGATCTCGGCGCCATCACACCGGACGAAATCGCGTTTTCGATTGTTGCGGAAATGATCGAGATCCGCCGCCGCGGCCAACGTACACTCTGACAAGGACATACCAAGATGGAAATGAATGGATCCCAGCGCATCGAGGCTTCCCGCGAGCGGGTCTACGCCGCGTTGAACGACGTAGACGTCCTGCGCCAGTGCATTCCCGGTTGCGAGTCGATCGAGAAAACCTCAGATACCGAGATGGACGCCAAGGTGACGTTGCGCGTCGGCCCGGTCAAGGCGAGCTTCACCGGCAAGGTGACGCTGTCGGATCTGGATCCGCCGAACGGGTACAGGATCAGTGGTGAAGGATCGGGCGGCATGGCGGGCTTTGCCAAGGGCGGCGCCAACGTCGTACTGGAGCCCGATGGCGATGCGACAGTGCTCAACTACACCGTTTCGGCCGAAATCGGTGGCAAGATCGCCCAGCTCGGAAGCAGGTTGATCGATGGAACGGCGAAGAAGCTGGCCGGCGATTTCTTTGCGAAGTTCAGCGAGATTGTCGGTCCGCAGCCTGTCGCGGAAGACACGCCAGGCGCGGAAGTCACGCCAGGCGAGGAAGCCGCGGTCAAGAAAGGCTGGGTCGGCCGCTTGCGCGATGCTTTTTGAAACCGGTTCGGTAATGTCGCCCAGCGGACACCGCACCAGATGACGCGGGCGCCGCCAGGGTGGCGAGGATGGATGGGATGTATGACACTGCGGCAATCGTTCTGGCGGCAGGTCTGTCGCGCCGCATGGGCGCGGTCAACAAACTGCTTATCGAAATCAACGGCATCCCGATGATTCGCGCGACGGTTTCAGCCTGTGCCGAGTTCTGCGATGCGCCGGTGACGGTTGTGACCGGCCATCAGGCTCACGAGATTAAGGAAGCTTTGGATGGGCTTGATGTGCGGTTCGTGCACAATCCGGACTTTGCTTCAGGGCAGGCGGGCTCCGTGGTCGCCGGGCTGATGGCAGCGCCGGAGGCGCGTGCAACGCTTGTAGTTCTGGGCGATCAACCGCTTCTGGATTGCGCTGCGCTGGAAAGGCTTCTGGAGGCGCACCGCGCTGGCGATCAAACCCGCATCACGATCCCGGTCAACGGTGCTGACCGCGGCAATCCGCTGGTCATCCCCCTGGCGCTGAAGCCGTCCCTGATGGCCGATAAAGCCAATCCCGGATGCCGGCGGTTTACACTGGATCATCCGGAAATGGTCAACCGTGTTGAGTTTACAGATCCGGCCTATTTCATCGACCTCGATACGCCGGACGATGTGAGGTCGCTGCAAAAGGCAGTGGCGCCGAAAGGCTGACGGCGATCCTCAAACGCTGATCTTGAAGCCTATGCGCAGGCCGCCCCAGTGGCGGCCGTCGACGAGGATCGGGGCGGAGAGGTCCTTCATCAGGGAATAATTGCCGCCGCCCATGTCGCGGCGATAGGTCTGCAGCAGGAAGGGTTTCCGGTTGCGCCCGGCGGAGAGCCCGGTTCGGTCATTGAAGATGCGGCGGTTGCGGCAATTGCCGGCGTTCCACACCGGATCGGAACTCTGCGGCTGCGAGAAGATGTGGTTGTGGGTCGGCAGATAGCCGTTGCGGTCGACGGCGGCGCAGAAGGTCACGCGCGGATCGAAGCTGAGCATGGCTTCCTGGATTGGCGGCAGCAGGCGGTCGGTGTGGCGGGTAAAGCGGGTCACGTGCTGCTGCGGATCGGTGCCCGGCAGAGGCTGATAGTTTTCGTCAAAAAGGTCCGCCATCGACAACGCGCCGGTTTGAATGGCGTGTTCGAACAGGGCGCCGACCTCGCCTGCCTTGGCGATGCATTGCCGGATCAGCGGCGTGTCTTCGGTCTCGATCCCGCTCTGGGCGACTTCGCCGATGACATTTTCCGAAAACGAGACCAGCCGGTCGATCTTGGCGCTGGCGGAGGTCAGCATTTTGGCGCTGTGGTGGACCTGGGTGTCGAGATCGGAGACCTTGGCGAGCACTGTCGAGCAGACCCTTGTGGTTTCCTCGACCGGAGCGCTGATGCGCTCGATCTCGGTGATCATGCCGGCGACGCTCTGGCTGAAGCCGGTGAATTTCTTCAGTTCCTCGTCGATCTCGGTCGAGCGCTGATAGGCGGCGGTGGCGACGGCTTCATTGTCGGCGTTCTGCTTCTGCAGCTTGTCGACAATGCCGCGCAGCGCCTGCAGCCGGGAGACCATGTCGCGCGAGACATTGCCGGTCTTGTCGGCGAGCTGCTTGACGGCGTCGGCGACGACGGCGAAGCCGCGGCCGGCTTCGCCCGCATGCGCCGCCATGATCCCGGCGTTGACGGCCAGCAACTGGGTCTGGGTGGCGATCCCCTGGATGGCCTCCGAGAAGGAGTGGATTTCCCGGATCTGGCCCGAGACCGAATTCAGCACGACGGTGATCTCGGTGGCGTTCTGCGCCATCGACTTGATGTCGGAGACCGCATTGACGAGGATGCCGTTGACGCTCTTGGTGGTGGTGTCGAGGCCTGCCTGGGTGGATTTGGCGGCGACGATCGCGCCGTTCGAGGCTTCGGCGACGGTCTCATTCGACCGGGCGATCATCGAGATGTCGCGGGTGAGCGCATGAAACTCCTCGGCCTGCCGTGACATGGAGCCCGAGACATCGCCGATCATGCCGCTGGTGTCGGCGATATTGACCGACAATTCGCCAATCTGCGAGCCGATCACGTTCATGGCCCGCTCGAGTCCAGCCTGGTCCTGCGTCGGTGCGGCGCGAGCATCCACTGGTCCGGCGTCCGGCAGATCATCCGACCTGTCGGGAAATGATACCTGCAAAGCGTGCATTCGATCTGATCCTCCGTATCTTCGAAGGAGAACAGGTTTTGGTTAACCGATGGATAATGTAGTTCATTATAATACTATAGTCGCGATCCTCACTCGCGCCAGAATGCGGGCATCAGCAACACCAGCACCGCAAGTATTTCCAGGCGGCCCAGCAGCATCAGAAAGACCATGATCAGCTTGGCCGGATCTCCGACCGTGCTGAAATTGCCTGCCGGCCCGATCACCGGCCCGATGCCGGGGCCGACATTGGCAAGCGCCGTGATCGAGCCGGAGACTGCGGTTTCCACATCGAGGCCGGTTGCGGCAAGGGCGATCGCGCCGAGCGCCCAGATGCCGAGATAGGCGCAGACGAACAGGAACACAGTGCGCTGCATTTCCGGCTCGACCGCGACCGTGCCGTAGCGGACCGGGCGGACGCTGTTGGGATAGATCAGCCGCATCAGGCCGGAGCGGATCGAACTCGCGATGATCACCAGCCGGTAGGCCTTGATGCCGCCGGATGTCGAGCCGGAACAGCCGCCCAGAAAGGTCGCCATGAAAAACAGCACGATGGCGAACGGTCCCCACAGCGTGTAGTCGGTGCTGGCATAGCCGGTCGTGGTGACGATTGAGACTATGTTGAAAGCGGCGTGGGTCAGCGCATAGCCGAAACTCTCGCCCTGGCCAAGCCGCAGGCTGAGCGCGATGACGATGGCGAGCACTCCGATCATGCCGGCATAGGCGAAGATCTGCGGATCACGCAGGGCGTCGAGCCGGCCGCGCACGGCAAACAGGATCAGCACCGAGAAGGGCATCCCTGCGATCGCCATGAAGATGGTCCCGGTCCAGATCAGCGCCGGCGACGACTGGAAGGCGCCGAAGGAGGCGTCGTGGGTGGAAAAGCCGCCGGTCGCAAGCGTGGTCATGGCATGGTTGACGGCGTCGAATTCGCTCATCCCCAGCACATTGTAGAGAATGGCGCAGATCACGGTCAGCCCGATATAGATGGCGAAGAAGGCGCGGACGAAGACGGCAAAGCGGGCGAAGGGCTTTTCCGAGGTGTCGGAGGATTCCATCTTGAACACGGTGAAGCCGCCGACCTTGAGGAACGGCAGCACGAGAAGCCCCATGGCGACAATGCCGATTCCGCCGAACCACTGCAGCATCGACCGCCACAGGAGCAGGCCGGGAGGAGCCGAATCGAGGCCGGAAATGACCGTCGACCCGGTGGTGGTGACGGCTGACACGGATTCAAATAGCGCGTCGGCAACATCGAGCCCGAGACCCGACAGGTAAAGCGGGACGGCGCCGGTGATCGACAGCGTGAGCCACAGGAGGTTGACCACCAGAAAGCCCAGGCGCCGCGAGAAGGGCGCATTGGCGCCCCGGTGCGCCGTGGCGGACGCAAGGCAGATCGCGCCGACCGAGAAGGCCGAGACCGTGAAAACCTGCCAGTCGGGATTGCCGTAATAGAAATCCACCGCCGCTGGCACAAGCATGGCAACAGAAAGATACAGTCCCGCCATGGAAGCGACGTACACTGCGGATCGGATTGTCTGGCCGTGCAAAGCCGCTATCCCCTGATACCCCGTGAAAACCGGTTCGGACTCGCAACCGGCGGGTTCCCGTGGCATAGACCGGCGATGAGCGAAAAACAATCACCTGATCAATTCCGGGCTTCCGCCGACGATGCGCTTGGCGAGATGCGGGCGCTGTTCGCAGCGACGCCCTTGCAGCTCAATGACCACTTGTCGACGCGCTATGGCGCACGCATCTGGCTCAAGCGGGAAGATCTGTCGCCGGTCAGGTCCTACAAGATCCGCGGCGCCTTCAATTTCATCCGCAAGGCGCTCAAAGACACGTCACAGAAAACGTTGTTCGTCTGCGCCTCGGCGGGCAATCATGCGCAGGGATTTGCCTATGTCTGCCGGCATTTCGGGCAGAAGGGTGTGGTGTTCATGCCGGTGACGACGCCGCAGCAGAAGATCGACAAGACCCGGATGTTTGGCGGCGAGTTCATCGAGATCCGGCTGACGGGGGATTATTTCGACGCCTGCTACCAGGCCGCACAGGAATTTGCAGTGGAAGAGGGAGCGCTGATGGCGCCGCCCTTCGATCATGACGACATCATTGAGGGGCAGGCGACGGTGGCGGCAGAAATCGTTGCGCAGTTGCCCGAGGGAGAGACGCCCGACCTGATCGTGCTGCCGGTGGGCGGCGGCGGTCTCTCGGCGGGCATGGCGCGTTATTTCGAGGGGCTGATCGACGATGACCGGTTCCTGCTGACGGAGCCCGCAGGCGCGCCGAGCCTCAAGCAGAGTCTCGCGGCGGGGCACAGGGTCAAGCTCGCCAAGATCGACAATTTTGTGGACGGCGCGGCCGTGGCGGAAATCGGCATGCGGAATTTCGAGATCCTCAAGCGGTTTCGTGCCGACCAGGTCCAGATCGTGCCGGAAAACGCCATCTGCCTGACCATGACGACGATCCTCAACACCGAAGGCATCGTACTGGAGCCCGCGGGCGCCCTGTCGCTCTCGGTGCTGGAGGCGCTGGGGCCGGAGAGGCTTGAGGGCAAAAGCGTGGTGGCGGTGGTCTCGGGCGGGAATTTCGATTTCGAGCGGCTTCCCGACGTCAAGGAGCGGGCAATGCGCTATGCGGGAACGAAGAAATACTTCGTTCTGCGGCTGGCCCAGCGTCCGGGGGCGCTCAAGGATTTCCTCAACCTGCTTGGCCCGGATGACGACATCGCCCGGTTCGAGTATCTGAAGAAATCAGCCCGCAATTTCGGCTCGATCCTGATCGGTATCGAAACCAAGGCGCCGGAAAATTTCAATCGCCTGACCGCGGCGTTCGATCAGGCGGGGCTGAGCTATCAGGATATCACCGACAACGAGATCATCTCGAACCTGATCATCTGACGACCGGGTCCCGACCGCAAATCAGAGCTGAAGCCCGGCGATCCATTCCGCCGTCTGCGCAGCCAGCCGCTCGGTGGTCGAAGGCGACAGCGCATCGCCGGCGATGACATGATTGTTCGGATCATCGCTGTCTGTGACCTCTATGGTCTGAACTGGTCCGCCCCAGTTCTCAGCTTTTTCTTTGGCGAGTTCGGGCCGGATGACCTGATCCTGCGGCGAGAAGATGAACAGCGACGGGACCGAAATTCTTGCCGCGTCAACTCCGTTGGCCAGTTGCACCAGCGACGCCATCGGCAGAAGCGCGAGGCTCGGATATTCTGGCGTCCAAAGAGTGGCGTGCAGGTCGTTGATGGGTTCGAACGAGCGGCGCTGGCCCGCTATGAGCGGCACCAGGTTCTCGGCCCAGGGCATGGTCAACAGGCCGGAGCCTGCAGCCTGAACGCCGTAATTTGGTGAAATCTGCACCAGTCCGACGACGTCGCGCATCAGGTCCGGCTGGGTGGCGGCCCAGGTCGCGAGCGATGCCCCGGTCGAGGTCGCCACGATGACGACGCGTTCTCCGAGCCGGCGGCCGATGGCAACAGCTTCGGCGAGATCGTTGACCCAGGCGTGGACCGAGCCGTCGAGCATGGCGTCGCCGCTGCGTCCGTGGCCGGCGAGGCGGGCATAATAGAGGTTTGCGCCAAGTTGGCTGGCGATGAGATCCGACAAGGGCCGGGTTTCGCCGGGGCCGGCCGAAAAGCCGTGGATATAGATGATGGCCAGGGGCGTACGGGCCTTGGAGGCCGGATAGGCCCAGACAATCCGCCGCTCGCTGCCGTCTCGCAGATCTTCAAAGCCGGCTTCCGACTGTGCGAGGTACTGGTCGAGATCATCGGGGAGGGTGGCTTCGGAAAAATCAACAGAGGTATCGACAGCAGGACGTGGCCCGAAGGCAAAGGCCAGGCCGCCGGCGATGATCAAAAACGCGATGAAATACAGCACCTTGCGTGTCCTCGATGTCCGCTTTGCCATGGCAATATCCTCCCGTCCCGGGTCGCTTCGCTCACCTCTCGATGACGTGGCGCGAACTTAGGTCAGGCAAGGCCAAGGCGCAATGGCTGTCAGGCGGCGCACAGAGCAGCAAGCGGAGGGCGCATGCGCGCTGGCGCGTCAGGCGGGCAGGCGCTCGTCCCTGAACATGCGGTAGTAGCTTTCGACCTTGGCGCGGTTGTTCGACGTCAGCACCAGCTCGGCACCAACGCGCGGACGCCTGATCCAGCGGACGGTGCCGATCAGAAGCCCCATCTCTTCGGTTTCAACCGTGATCTTGTCGCCACGCCCTACGGGGATGTCGACCGACAGATACAGGCAGATGCCATGCTGCGAGAGATCAAGCACCGCGCCATGAGTTTTCTGACCCATGCAGTCGATCTTGGCGCGAACCCTGGTTCTGTCGCGTTTGAGCGCGCGGCCGATATAGTTCTTCATGTCCGTTCGCCTCCCTGGCTGTCAGGACGGCAAGTGTGGCAACAGGTTGTAATCAAAACACTAATGACGGCCCGAAAAGTCGGACGCGGTTAAAGCCGGGTGAATCCGAGCGGCTCTCGGCTGCCGGGATGATGCGATGAAATCGGATGCAGCAGCGCAGAAACGCGTTGGTCATTCATGGACTTTGTCCTTGCCGATGACCTAAAACAGATCTACCGATCCGTCCCGCGCGGAACCCGCATGTGCGATCAGAGACCGGGCAGGTTCCGTCATTTCCGGCTTGACGGCAGCGGTCTGGAACCAGGTGACAGTGAAAGCAAGGAGCAGGTCATGGCAGGAATTTTGGACAGCATCCGCAATCTTTTTGGTGGCAATGGAGCTTCGCGTCAGCCGCAACCCGCCAATGAACCGGATAGCTACAAGGATTGCCTGATCTACGCCGAGCCGATGGCCGAAGGCGGTCAGTGGCGGGTTGCGGGGCGCATCGTCAAGGGCGAGGGCGAGAGCGCCAGGGAACACAAGTTCATCCGCGCCGACATCTTTTCAAGCAAGGACGAGGTGGAAGCGGCGACATTGCGCAAGGCGCGGCAGATCATCGACGAGCAGGGCCCGGCGCTGTTTCGATAGTCCGGGCGCGGATGCGACGCCTGTCGGTCCGCGAGTACATGCCTCACAAATTTACGGCGCGGGACCCTTTGGTTCCGCGCCGCATCTTCAGGTCGTTGAAACTGGGGTTTCCGGCTCAGTCGAAAGTGACTTCGTCGTCGCCGAGATAGACATTGCTGGCTTCGCAGATGTCGATGGTGTGAGGGTCATCCAGGACCTCGCTTGAATTGTCCTCAGCAAGCCATCCGGCCTGGAAAACCTGCTCGCAGGCGCAGGTGTCGGCGGTGAACTCGGCCTTGGCGGATTGGCCGGGCGCCATTTTGCGGCTGAGCCAATTGTCGCTCCAGGTGCCGCCATCGTCTTCGCTGGTGTAGAAGCCGGTCAGCGTGTTTTCATTGGTGTCGTTGTGAATGGTGAAAACGCATTCCGCCCCGGTCTGCGCCGCGGCTCCGGTTGCGCTGATGAATGCAGTGAAAAGCAGTGCGGCGCTCAGTTTGAGAAGTTTCATCGGGTTGCCTATCAAGGTTACATGTGGCCAATCATGCCGCGCGTTGCAGGCTTCGATCGGTCGAAGTGCGACAGCACGGTTGACGATTTCAGCGATCTGCATGGGCCGGTCAAGCGGTATTTTTTCACCCGGTCAAAGCCTTGAAGTTTTTCCGACAGGCGCCTGCTTTCCAGGCGGTTGTGGCACTCATCGACCGCGGCGCCTTCGGGCGGATTATCGAGCGGGAACTTTCAAGGCGGTTGCGAGTTTGCCTTGCACAATCCAAAAGGAGTGACTGATGACCGAGACCCAGCAGGAGCAGCCTGGCCACGAATCCGCGATGCAAGCCAAGCCCGACCATGAACCGCGCTATCGCGGATCGGGGCGACTTGAGGGCAAGGTGGCGCTGATCACCGGAGGCGATTCGGGCATTGGCCGGGCGACGGCGCAACTGTTTGCGCGCGAGGGTGCGCAGATCGCGCTTCTCTACAAGGACGAAATGGAGGATGCGCAGGAGACCGTGACGCTTATTCAGAAAGAGGGATCCAAAGCCATGGCCATTGCCGGCGACATCGGGGACCGGGAGTTCTGTTTTTCGACATTGCGCAAGGTGATGGAGTGTTTCGGCCAGATCGACATCGTCATTGCCAATGCAGCCGAGCAGCATCCGCAGGAAAGCCCGCAAGATATCTCTGAGGAGCAATTGCGCAAGACATTCGAGACAAATGTGTTTGGCCAGTTCTTCATCATCCAGGCGGCACTGCCGCATCTTTCCGCCGGATCCTCGATCATCTGCACCACATCGGTGACCGCCTATCGCGGCCAGGATCTGTTGATCGACTATTCCTCGACCAAGGGCGCCATCGTCGCCCTTGTCAGGGCGCTGGCGCACAAGCTTGCGCCTGAGGGCATCCGGGTCAACGGCGTTGCGCCGGGCCCGATCTGGACGCCGCTGATTCCGGCCACGTTTCCACCGGAGAAGGTGGAGAGTTTTGGCTCCGACACCCCGCTTGGCCGGCCGGGGCAGCCCAATGAAGTGGCGCCGTGCTTCCTGTTCCTGGCTTGCGAGGACTCGAGCTACATGTCGGGCCAGGTCTTGCACCCGAATGGCGGCGAACCGGTTTCGAGCTGAGTTTCGAACTACGGGCTGTCAGCCGCAGAAGGCTCGTGCGTAACCCGGTGAAATGCGGCTCCAAAACGGCGCGCATGCCTTGAAAACGTCCCAATGAAATTTGGAACAAGGATGACCTTTCGGCGTTGGTTGAGCAGGATCGGGGCAGTGGCGAAAACGCCTTGAGAAGCGCCGGTCTGCACGGGAAACCATGGCGGTATTCGCCACATCAAAGGAGAAACCCATGTCCACACTCACCAAGGAAAACACCGCTGTGATCGGCAGTGACAAGGTTGCCGGTACAGAGGTTTATGACCGCTCCGGCAAGCACATCGGATCCATCGAGAAAGTGATGATCGAGAAGGTTGGAGGCAAGGTCTCCTACGCGGTCCTGAGCTTCGGCGGCTTCTTCGGCATCGGCGACGACCACTATCCTTTGCCCTGGGAAAAGCTGCAGTATGACGAGAGCCTCGGCGGATACCGTGTCGATGTCACCAAGGAACAGGTCGAAGGCGCACCGAAATACAAGTCCGGGTCGGATTACGACTGGAAGCCATCAACCCAGGCGCAGTTGTACGGGCATTACGGCCAGCCGCCTTACTGGCGCTAATCAGCTGACAGATCGCTCCGGGCGCCCAGATCGGATGGTTGCGCCCAAGGCAGTCGACGATCGGCCGTCAACCTGGTTGGCGGCCGATATGTTGTGTCAGATCACGCCGTGACAGTTGCATCTTTGCGCTTGGCGATCTTGTGGGCGTCTTCGTCGCTGCCGGCTTTCCAGTAGCTCGATATGTAGAGGTTGCTTGGAGTGAGGTTGCGCTCCGAGCGAAAATAGTCGCGCAAGGCCCGCATGCTGGAAAATTCGCACGCGGCCCAGACGGACGGATTGCCTTCGGGCCAATCAAGACGACGGACCCGCTCGAGCAACAGCGCGCTCGACTGGCCCGGATGCGGATTGACCACCCAGTCAATGGTAAAATTCGTCGGTGTCTCGAGATCCTCTATATCGGATTGGGCGATGACCTCGATCACCGCCATGCCCCTGGCTGTCCTGGGCAGCATTTCGATGTTGCCCGAAATAGCCGGCAGCGCGGTCATGTCGCCAACCAGCAGGAACCAGTCCGCATCGGCGTGGACAAGTTTGCGCGGTCCCGGACCGCCCACCAGGACGCTGTCGCCCACCTGCGCGTTCAGCGCCCACGAGGTTGCTGGTCCGCAGGGCTCATGAAGCGCGAAATCCACGTCGATCTCACCCTCGCGATGATGGCGCACCGTATAGGTGCGGACCACATCCCGGCCGCTTTGCGCATCCTTGAGGCGCAACTTGATATAGGCGCTGATCTGGTCTGCGGGAAAGCCGGTGAGGCCCGGGCCGCCGAGGGTGATCCGGAGCATGTTCGGCGTCACCCGCGCCTTGCCGAGGACATCGAGATTGCGGGGTTCGGGGCGCGCTGTCATGGTCTCACTCCTGTTGTCAAGCGTGGGACCGCTCTATCAGATCATGTTTGAAATAACATGATAATTTTAGTCAACAATCAGTTCAATCCGACATTCGGCCGGTCGATGATCTCGCGGAGCGCGAAGCTCGAGTTGATCTTGACCACGTGGGGCAGGGCCGAGAGCCAGTCGCGGTGGATGCGCTCGTAATCCTCAAGGTCTCGCGCGGCGATGCGCAAGGTGTAGTCATACTCGCCGCTCATCAGGTAGCAGACCAGCACATTGGGGCAGAGTTTGACCGCCGCCTCGAATTCCGCCAGCGTCTTGGCGAACTGCCCGGACAGCGAGATATGGACGATCGCGATCATCCGATAGTCGAGCGCCTTGTGTGACAGGCGCGCGTGATAGCCCTTGATGACGCCCGACTTTTCCAGAATGTCGAGCCGCCGCGAACAGGCCGAGGCCGACAGGCCGACGCGCTCGGCGAGCGCGGCGTTGGAGATTCGTCCCTCACTCTGAAGCGTCTTCAGAATGGCGATATCGATGGTATCAAGGTCTCCCATTCGTGAATTCTCCGAATAAAAGTCAATTCGGCGCAAGAATATTCTGTTGCGGCCAGCCCGACAAGGCTGCTTTGCAAGGATTTTTCGCCGCCGGAATGGTAGGATAAGTCGCATTGAAACCCGATATGGCGCTCAAGACGCCAATCGCCGCCAGAGGAGACTTCAATGCGCGTAGGCTGCCCCAGTGAAATCAAGAACCATGAATACCGTGTCGGTCTCACCCCCGGCGCTGTCCGCGAATATGTGGCGCACGGCCATGAGGTGATCATCGAGACCAAGGCGGGCATGGGGATTGGCGCGGATGACGCGGCCTACCAGGCTGCCGGTGCGAAGATCGCGGGAACCGCCAGGGAAATCTTCGAGCGCGCCGACATGGTGGTCAAGGTCAAGGAACCGCAGCCGGCCGAGTGGGCGCAACTGCGCGACGGCCAGCTGCTCTACACCTATCTGCACCTGGCGCCGGATCCCGAGCAGACCAAGGGGCTGCTGGCTTCGGGCTGCACTGCGATTGCCTATGAGACTGTCACCGACGATCGCGGCGGCCTGCCGCTGCTCGCACCGATGTCGGAAGTGGCGGGACGGCTCGCCATCCAGGCGGGCGCCACCTCGCTGCAGAAGGCCAATGGCGGTCGCGGCATTCTTCTGGGCGGCGTGCCCGGCGTGCTGCCGGCCAAGGTCACCATCATCGGCGGCGGCGTGGTCGGCCTGCATTCGGCCAGGATGGCCGTGGGGCTCGGCGCCGACGTCACCATTCTCGACCGGTCGCTGCCGCGCCTGCGCCAGCTTGACGATCTCTTCAACGGCCGGGTGCATACCCGCTATTCGACCATCGAGGCTTTGGAAGAGGGAGTGTTCTCGGCCGACCTCGTGATCGGCGCCGTGCTTATCCCGGGCGCTGCCGCGCCCAGGCTCGTCACCCGCGAGATGCTCTCGGGCATGAAGACGGGCTCGGTGATCGTCGACGTCGCCATCGACCAGGGCGGCTGCTTCGAGACCTCGCACGCCACCACCCATGCCGACCCCACCTATGAGGTCGACGGCGTCATCCATTATTGCGTCGCCAACATGCCGGGGGCCGTGCCGATCACCTCGGCGCATGCGCTCAACAACGCCACGCTGCACTATGGGTTGATGCTGGCCGACCAGGGGCTCACCGCCATTGCCCAGGATCGCCATTTGCGCGCCGGCCTCAATGTCCACAAGGGCCGCATCACAAGCCGCCCGGTCGCCGACGCGCTGGGCTACGAGCTGGCCGACATCGACCAGGCGCTGAAGGCAGCCTGAGGCCTTCAGGCAGACCAAGCTCCGTGGGCTGTCCACACCAGCCCGGTCCCGTCCGCACTTGAACGTGCGGGCGGGATTTTTGCGCTGAATTGAAGCTCGGCTTTGGTGATGGCCACCAACTCGATATTGACGGGGCGCTGCCACACTCGGTCAATTGCGATACCGACTGTATCTGCCTCGCGTCTGTCTTCAATCAGAAATGTTCTACTGCGCCGTGCGTTTAATCAAACGCACAAAGGTCGCAGCAGAGCTTAAAGCTGCTGCATAATTTCCTCCTTAAATCGATTCCGATTTAAGGAATTATGCAGTAGGTGCGAGCGTCTGCCTCTCTGCAAGGGTGGCGAAAAGTAGTCCGTCAACTTCCGGCCCCGAAGCGGAAATGATTTCCGCCTAGCGCCCCCCGAGGTTGCCCTTCACGATCTTGGACCTAATTCCCGAATGCAGCCATTCGCGGGCCCGCACGAAGGCCGTTACAGGGGGGCGGGCATCGGCCTGCATCGATTGGGGGCACGCATTGGGCTCAACTCCGAGAGAAGCTTGTATCGGGCGTCCCCCTGTCAAAGTGCGGTTTCCCTATTCGGTGCCGCTTACGGAGTGAAGTATCTTGCGCTGGAGAGAAAGCCGGCCCGTTATGCCAAGCCGCTTGTAGATCTCGATGGTATGATGGCGGACTGTCTGGGCACCTACATCGAGAATGGCGCCGATATCCGTGTTGCTCTTGCCTTTAAGCATCCAGAAAGCCACTTCGGCCTGGCGCTGGCTCAATCCGAGGCGCATGAGACTGCGGGTCAATTCCGGCGAGAGGGTAGCGGCATCGAGCATCTCTAGTTGGTGTTGCGCTCGCCGCAGGCGCAGCACCGGTATGGCGAGTTGTTGCAAGAGCGACAGCGCCTGCACCTCGCGGCTGGAAAAGTCGCTGCTGCTGCGGTTCAGGGGGACGCCGAGCGTTGCGGGCAGTGACCCGTCGGGTAGTGGAGTACGAGGATCGACGCCCATGTGCATCACGACTTGGTACTCGGCGTCAACCTTTCGAAACCACTCCTGATAGTGGGCGGTCTGGCGAAAATCGTACGGCGCGATCACGTCCGAGAGCCGCACGACCCGGACGCCCGGATTTTCCAGTCGAAAGCGGTGGACGGGATGCGTGGGCAGCAACCTTATGCATGTCTCCGCCCGCTGCTGCGCCCATTCTGTCACCTCGCGTTCGCTCGACGTGAATTCGAAGCGGCCGAAATGCACATCGACCTCGGAGTAGCCTCCGTGGTCGCATGGCACAAGCTGCATCGCGGTCCTTACAAGGACATGTGTCAAATCTCGCAGATCAGCCGCGCGCTGCATCTCGATGACCCCGCCACAGATCGTCTTGTAGTCAGCTTCTGAAACTTCCCTGAACATCGTGCTGCTGTCCCAGAAAATCCAAATATTCCACTCAATTCTTTGATGGGAACGCATTTTTTCAACGCAGATACGTTAATTTACTGGAGCGAAATCATTATGTCCAGAGATATAGTCCGACAGCTCTGTTGACGAGGTCGTGCCGTAACTACTCCGAACTCGTGAACGGGACGCGCACCTGACGCCATCCATTTTCGGAACAACCAATCACCTAGACGCAACAGTTCCCAGAAGCTGGGCTTGTGACGGTGAAGCAACCCACCGATCGGTGCATTGCACTCCGATACAGTGCCAAGTATTGCGGGAACTAAGGGCCATTGTAGTTCGTACGGCTGACGATAAGGGACGAAACCGATGACCACAAGCCTCGCAAGAAGCCAAAGAGATCTCAAACCCTTTTCGGCTGGCGCCTCCGTGCTAACTTTCGTGTATTCGGCCGCCGCCGAGACTTCGCCAATTACCCCATTTCTCACTCGGTGCCTGAACACCGGCGGCTCGAACTATGAATATTCGGGTCGATGTTAAGTTTCTACGATGGCAGATCAGCGGGCGACGCCGTGATCAAGAACAATTCGGGAGGGGAGGTGACATTCTTCGCTGCATCAGTAAGTTGATCAACAGAAAATTTACTGCGAGCGAAGGTTACAGCTTGCTGGTTCCATGACATACTAGCCCTGACGAGGCTTTGCGGAGATGTAAACAAATGCCGATACAGATTCTTGGGACGCCTTTTGACACTGAGAGTTCACTCAGCTCGTTCTATGCGGGATCGCTGCCGGCGACACCTATGTCTCGATCGAGGATCTGTCTGGCTCAAACTTCAATGACAATCTGCGCGGCGACGCCGGGGCGAACACGATCGGCGGCGCCGGCGCAGACGTTCTCAATGGCGGGGCCGGCATCGACCGGGCGCAATACAACGACGCGACCACCGGCGTGCTGGCCGATCTGCAATTCGCCGGGTTCAACACCGGGTTTGCGGCTGGCGACAGCTATATCTCCATCGAGGACCTCCATGGCTCGAACCATGACGACACGCTGCGCGGCGACGCCGGCGCCAACACGATCTGGGGTGCGGGTGGCAACGACGTGATCTTCGGGCGCGATGGCAATGACACGCTCTACGGCAACATTGGCGATGACGTGCTGATCGGCGGCGCCGGCGCCGACAGGCTCGACGGCGGGACGGGCACGGACCGGGCGCAATACAGCGATGCCACCACCGGGCTGATCGCCGATCTGCAGTTGGCCTCGCTCAACACCGGGTTTGCGGCTGGCGACACCTATGTCTCGATCGAGAACCTGTACGGCTCGAACCATGATGACAGCCTGCGCGGCGACGCCGGCAACAACACGATCTGGGGCGCCAATGGCAACGACGTGCTCTACGGGCGCGATGGCGACGACATCCTGTCAGGCGACGCCGGCAACGACACGCTTGCGGGCGGCAATGGCAATGACAGGCTGGTGGGCGGCGCGGGCGCCGACACCTTCGTCTTCAACACCGCCCTCAATGCATCCACCAATGTGGACACGATCGTTGATTTCTCCGTGGGCATCGACAAGATCATGCTTGAGGATGGCATCTTCACCGCCTTGACGGCGACCGGGGCGCTGGCGGCCTCGGCGTTCCACATCGGCGCATCCGCCAATGACGCCAATGACCGCATCATCTACAATTCGGGCACGGGCGCGCTGTTTTATGACAGCGACGGCACGGGCGGCGCCGCGGCGATCCAGTTCGCCACGCTGAGCACCGGCCTGGCGCTGACGGCGGGTGATTTCTTTGTAGTCTGATGCAGGCCGCGTCGTTCAAATGGATCCATGTGAACGCAAAGGCATGGCCTGCATTTGTTCCTGATGCTGCTGCGCCGCGCCTTCCGATATCGGCGCGGCGCTGATTTTGAATTGCATCAAACCTCCACATCCGGTGGAGGTCACTGCGTTATTGTTGCGTCGGTTCGCCACGCACCGCCTTGCAATGATAGCAATTGTTGCGCGCGGAGCGGATGTGGACGGCCTTGATGCCTGGCGTCGCCAGCAGCTCATCCAGCCGCGCCCGGATCGCCTCGCGCCGGATCACGCCGCCGGTGCCGTAGACGATGCGCTCGTCGGCATCGTAGCCGCGCAGGATGTAATCCGGGCTTGAAAGAAATGCCGGCAGTTCCTCCGGCCCGATCGGGTCGGGGGCGCAGGGTTCGGCGTGGAGGAACACCGGGCCGGTCTCCGCATAGGCATGGAGGGCGGCAAAGGGGCGCCAGGCGACAGTCAGGTATGGTTCACCCGGGCCGACGAAACGCATGCAGCAGCGGCAGGGCACGCCGGCCCCGTCCGAGATGCGCCGTTCCGGGGCGTTGCCATAGGAGTCCGGTCCGTTTTCGCGCAAATGTGCGGCGGTCGCCTGGTCCATGGGCTCGAATGTGATGGTCATGGTGTCCTCGCCGGATTGATGAGACCTCACGAGGTAGCCGGCGCGATCGTCCCGCGCCACCCGATTTCAGCCGCCGAGCTAGGCTTGCGACTTGATCACTGCCATGATTTCCTCGTCAGCGAGCGGCCGGATGATCGCCTCGTTCTGGCTCACCGGGTTGAAGCCGATGCGCTGGTAGAGCGGCAAGGCGGCCGGATGGTCGAGCGTGTTGGTGGACACGATCACCCGCGCCGGCGTCATCAGCCAGGCGGTCGACAGCGCCTGGCCCAGCATCCATTCGCCGAGCCCGCGGGCGCGCGCATGCGCCATCAGGCCGAAATAGGTGAGCTCGACGGTGGCATCGCCAAGTTCGGTCAGCTCAAAGAACCCGCCCGGCGCGCCGTCGACGCCGAGCACATAGATGTGGGTGGTCTTGGCGTGAACGATCTTCGACAAATGCTCGTCAGTCATGCGCAGGCGGTTGACCCAATGCCATTCGCGGCCCACCTGCCATTGCAAATAGCGGTAGAAATGCAGCGGGATATTCGTGGCCTTGATCAGGCTCGCGTGGAGATTGACCGGCAGCGGCTTCAATGTGTGCGGATAGCGCTTGATCTCGAGATGGGTGACGGTCGCCTTGAGCGACTTGGGTTTGACAGCCTTGACCATCTCAAGCCTCTCCGGTGGCGATGGGAGTGTCATCGCGCCCGCCCCATTCGGACCAGGAACCATCATAGAGCGTGTTGTCGCGGTGTCCGATCGATTGCAGCGCCAGCGTGATGACGGCTGCGGTTACGCCCGATCCGCAGCTGGTGACAACCGGCTTGTCGAGATCCAGGCCGGACGATTCAAGGACTTGCCGCAACTCACTGAGCGGTTTGAGTTTTCCGCCGTCCAGAAGGTTCACGAAAGGCACGTTGAGGGCGCCGGGCATGTGGCCTGAGCGCATGCCTTCGCGCGGCTCCGGCTCCGTGCCGGTGAACCGGCCAGGGCCGCGGGCGTCGGCGATCTGCGCGGTCGCGTCACTGACAATTGCGCGCATATGCTCGAAGCTGCTGACCGCGGCCGGATTGACGGAGGCGTTGAATGTGGCCGGCGCCGGCGGTGCCGGATCGCCGGTTTCCACTGGCAGACCCTGATGCCTCCAGGCGTCAAACCCGCCATCCAGAACATAGGTGTTGCCCGCGCCAAAGATGCGCAGCATCCACCAGACCCGCGGCGCGGAGAACATGCCCGGGCCATCATAGACCACGATCGTGTCGGTCTCCTTGAGGCCGAGATCGCCCGCAGCCCTGGCGAAGGTCTCCGCGTCGGGCAGCGTGTGGGGCAGGCTGGAATTCGGATCGACGATCCGGTCGAGATCGAAGTACACGGCGCCCGGAATGCGGGCCGTGCGATACTCCGCCTCGCCGTTGCGGTTTTGCGCCGGCAGATACCAGGAGGCGTCGACGAGTTTGAGATCCGGCTGGCCGATGCGGTCCTTGAGCCAGTCGAAGGAGACGACGAACGGGCTTGTCTCAGGCGTTGCGGTCATGGCTGGAGTCCTCATTTGCGGGGCCTCAAAGATCAAGGCAGGGCATCAGCCCGTTCGAAGCGGGGGCTGAGCGCATGATACGCGATGGCGAGGGCTGGCGGCAATGAGGCAGGCTTGATTTTGCAGATAAATCCCAAGAGAAGCCGGGCAGTGTTCGCGCCTGCAGGCTCAGTACCGAGAGGACGGCTGGTAGATCTGCGCATCGTCCAGGTCGACGGTGTTGGCGCCGGGGGCTGCGGTTTCCGATGCCTCGGGGTCAGGGGATTGCTGGTCCGGATGCGTGCCGTTGGTGCTGGCCGACCGCTCTATCGCCAGAAAGGCGTTGACGCGGCTCGATACTGCGGCCAGATCCGTCGAGAGTGCGGCGTGTGCTGCCGATGGTTTGGGAGCGGACTGGCCCGCGCTGTCGCGCGGGGGAAGTTGCTGATGGCTCTGCACAACGGCTGAGACAGGATAGGATACGGCTTGGATGGCAGACATCGGCTCGCTTCTCAAAGGTTCGACGGGCCTGATGCAATGCATCTGGTCACGCGATCCAGCTGGCGGCTGCGGGGCAGGCGTCCTGATCGGATCAGGCGAGGTCTACGCCCGCGGGCTTTAATGAACTCTCAAACAAACCCTTAAGATTGTCCGGATCGCGATGCACGGGCCGGGATCACTCCGGCGCCGGGCCGAAGCGGATGCGGAAGCGGCGGTTTTCCTTGCCCTTCTTTTCGATCTTGCCGATGTGGATTTCGCCGACTTCGGCTGTTTCCCCGACATGGGTGCCGCCGCAGGGCTGGCTGTCGATGGACGAGCTTTCGCCGATGCAGACCAGGCGGACAGTGCCCTGGCCGCGCGGCGGGCGGACATTCTTCGACTTGACCAGTCCCGGATTGGCGTCGAGGTCGGCTTCCGAGATCCATTCGGTCGAGATCGGATGATTGGCTTTCACCAGCTCCATCAGCTTCGCCGTGACCTCGGCCTTGTCGATGGTCTCGGACATGTCGAAATCGACCCGGCTGTCCTCCTCGTTCACCGATGCGCCAGTGATCGGGTAGGGGCAGACCACCGACAGCAGGTGGCAGGCGGTGTGCATGCGCATCAATCGGTAGCGTCGATCCCAGTCGATGTGCAGCACCAGCTTTTCGCCAAGATCCGGCGTTGCCTGTCCCGGGGCGGGTATGTGGATGATCTCGGCCTTGGTGTCGCCGGTCACGGTTCCGGCGATCACAATTTTGTCGCCATTCTCGCGCTCGAAAAACCCGGTGTCGCCGGGCTGGCCGCCGGAGGTGGCGTAAAAGCAGGTCTGGTCCATCAGGATGCCGCCATCCTCGCGGATTCCGGTGACAAGCGCTTCGACGGTGGACAGGTAGGCGTCTTCAAGGAAAAGGGCGGACATGGAAAAGGGCTTTCGTGGAATCTATTCGCTGATGTAGGGGACGGAGATTTCGCTCTTGCGGGTCAGCCATGCGGGCAGCGGCAGGTTCTTCGACGCCAGAAACTCCGGATTGAACAGCTTGGACTGGTAGCGGTTGCCGTAGTCGCAAAGGATGGTGACGATGGTGTGGCCCGGCCCCATTTCGCGGGCCATGCGGATGGCGCCCGCGACATTGATCCCGGAGGAGCCGCCAAGGCAGAACCCCTCGTATTCGAGCAGGTCGAATACCAGCGGAATGGCCTCGGAGTCCGGAATGTTGAACGACATGTCGGGGGTGAAGCCCTCGAGATTGGCGGTGATGCGTCCCTGGCCGATGCCCTCGGTGATCGAGCTGCCTGAGGAGGCCATCTCGCCGGTGGTGTAGAAGCTGTGAAGGGCCGCGCCATCGGGATCGGCCAGCCCGATCTTGACGCTGCTTGAACGGCTGCGCAGGCCTTCGGCGACGCCGGCCAAGGTCCCGCCAGAGCCGACCGCGCAGATGAAGGCGTCGACCTTGCCATCGGTGTCGCGCCAGATTTCCGGCGCCGTGGTCTTCACATGGGCCTGGCGGTTGGCGACATTGTCGAACTGGTTGGCCCAGATCGCACCGTTGGGATCGGACTTTGCCAGCTGCTCGGCAAGCCGCCCCGACAGACGGACATAATTGTTGGGATTGCGATAGGGCGCAGCGGGAACCTCGACCAGCTCAGCGCCGAGCAGGCGCAACGCGTCCTTCTTTTCCTGGCTCTGGGTTTCGGGAATGACGATCACGGTGTTGTAGCCGAGCGCGCGGGCGACCATCGCCAGCCCGATGCCGGTGTTGCCCGCGGTGCCTTCGACAATGGTGCCGCCGGGACGGAGCAATCCTTTTGATTCGGCGTCGCGGATGATTTCGAGCGCCGCGCGGTCCTTGACCGACTGGCCGGGATTGAGAAACTCGGCCTTGCCGAGAATGGTGCAGCCCGTGGCCTCGGACGCCGCCTTGAGGCGAATGAGTGGGGTGTTGCCGATGGCGTCGAGGACTGAGTCGAGGGCTGGCATGGGGATTTCCTGTTGGTTGCTGTGGTCACACAGGCGCGCGGAGCAAACTATTGATCTGGTGGGGCGATTTGTCCAGACAGATGGGAACCATCTGTCTGGATCGCGCCACTATGCAGGCAGTTGTGGCTTCTCAAGGGGGAAGTTGCAAGAAAGAGGTGCTTCGGGACATAACAGCATAAGGGATTATTTGCCTTAAAAGGGCAAAAATGAGAAACGGGATGTTCCGGTGATCCGGATTGCGTGTCCGGGCGTAAGCAGAGACAATCAGAGTAGACTGGAATGCGTTAATTCGCTTGTAGCGCGAAACAGACGCCGAGATGATGGAAAGCTGGATACGCATGGTGCGTGAACACATCGATACACTGGATTCGCTGCTTGCGAGATATGTCGCGGGAACGCTGCCGACGCCTGCGCGTGTGCTGGTCGAAGCGCATCTTGAACTGAAGCCGAAAAACCTGATCAAGGTTCGCAATCTGGAAGCCATGGCCGGACTCGAGCTGATGGATATCGACCCGGTGGCGCTGTCCGATCGTGACGCCATGCTTGCTTCCGTACTCGCTTCGCCGGTCCCCGAAGTTGCACCGGTTTCCGAATTCGCCAGTCAGGACGGTCGGGTGTTCCCCAAGGCGCTTTATGATTTTGTCGGTTTTGACGCAGGTGATGTGCCGTGGCGCACCAAGATGCCCGGGTTCAAGGAATATGACCTCGGCGACATCGAGGGCTGCCATGTCAATCTGTTCTGGCTCAAGCCGGGCCGCACCGTTCCGGCCCACACCCATGAGGGCAGCGAACTGTCCCTGGTTCTCGATGGCGCCTTCAGCGATTCGCGCGGACATTACGGGCGCGGCGACATTTCAGTGGCTGACGATTCGGTCGATCACCGTCCCAGCGTCGACCTGGGCCGACCCTGCATCGGCTTTGCGGTGATGGATGCGCCGCTGAAGCTGACGGGCTCCTTCCGCCAGCTGATCGGCGACATCATCGGCTGATCCAGGCGCTTTTATTCCGCGAATGCCGCAACCGAATGGACGTCCGGAGCGTATCAAGCTTCGGACGTTTTGCATTGGAGAGAGATCATGACCACCTATTCCGCCAGGCCTGAAGATGGTTCCGTCTGGGTCACCGGTGCATCGAGCGGGATTGGCCGCGCGCTGGCGGTGAAGCTCGCGCGCGAAGGCTTTACGGTCTTCGCCACCGCACGCAGCGAAGATGCACTGGCTGAGCTTGAACGGGACGCCAAAGGTATCAACGGCAAGATCATCGCCGCGCCGGGCGATGTGACGGACACGAAGGCGATGGAAGGTATCGCGGCCCGCATCGACGCCGAGGGCCAGGGCCTGGCGCTTGCCGTGTTCAATGCCGGGATCTATCTGCCGGTTTACGGGGAAACGCTGAAGGTCAGCGATTTCGACAAGAGTTTCTCGGTCAATCTGTCCGGCGTTGTCAATTGCCTCGTGCCGGCGCTCGAGCGGATGAAGGCGCGCGGGCGCGGGCAGCTGGCGATCGTCTCCTCGGTCACCGGCTATGGAGGCATGCCGACGAGTGCCGCCTATGGCGCGACCAAGGCGGCGCTGATCAACATGGCCGAAAGCCTGAAATTTGATCTCGACAAGTTTGGCGTGCGAATTCAGGTGATCAATCCGGGGTTCGTCGACACGCCGGCCACCGCCGACAATGCCTTCACCATGCCCGCCTTGATGCAGCCGGAAGATGCGGCGGCGCGGATTGCCGACGGGCTCAAGTCGAAATCCTTCGAGATCACCTTTCCACGCCGCTTCATCTATGCGCTGAAAGCCCTGCAGTTCCTGCCGTACCCGGCCTATTTCGCGCTTATGAATGCGGCGACGAAGTGGAAGACGCGGCCGCTCGAAACCGAATAGCTTCGCGCTCTCAGGCGGTCTCTATGCGGGTGCGGAGCGTTTTCTGCGCGGCCTCGTCGAGCGGGAAATTCCACATAAGGGCGATCGCGGCCAGTTTGGCGGCAATCGGAACCCAGGCATAGGCGACCGCCAGCGCGGTCAGTCCCCGCACCGACCCGGCTTCCGACGCCGGATCGAAGCCGAAGCCCGCCAGCACCGGGAAAACGATGCCCACGCCGCCCGCGAGCGAGAGCTTGGTGGCAAGGCTCCAGGCGGCGAAATAGACGCCGGAGCGCTGCTCGCCCGAGGCGGCCGTGTCGACATCGATCACGTCGGCCTGGATCGCCGGCGGCAGCGCCAGGTCGAAGCCCAGCAGCACGCCGGTAACGGCGCAGATCACTGCAAACGCCATCAGGCTGCCTTCGGGCAGAAGCGGCGCGGGCGCGAAGGCGAGGCAGGCAGCCAGCATGGCGTAGCACCAGGCCCGGTGCTTGCCGACCCGCCGCGCGGCCCAGGTGGCGAGCGGAACGCCGGCGATGGCGCAGAGAAAATAGAAAAACAGCAACGGCCCGCGGGCATCGGGCATGCCCAGGCGCTCGGAGACGAAGTACAGGAACAGCGTCGCCGGAATGCCGTTGGCGAGGCCGTTGAGAAAGAACGCCGCAATCAGCCGGACGAAGGGGCGGTTGCGCGCCAGATGGCCGATGCCGGACCTCAAGTTGAGCCGGGTCTTGGAATGCTCGACGGGTTCCGGCGTGGCGAAGATCGCGACCGCGCCGAACAGCGGCAGGGTGACGAGCACCGCGATGCCGAGCATGGCCAGACCGTGCACGCCGTCGGCCCGGTCAAAGCCGATGGCAAAGGGCAGGGCGATGGCGATCAGCGTGCCCACCAGTATCAGGCCCTCGCGCCAGCCGGTGATCCTGGAACGGCCGTGATAATCGGTCGCCAGTTCTGCGCCCCAGGCCGAGAACGGGATGAGCGCCGAGGTGTAGCCTAGCGACAGGAGCAGGCCCCAGATCACCAGCCACGAGGTAGATGCGTCTGCCGGCGGCCAGAACAGCATGAAGGCGGAAATCGCCGTGAGCGGCAGGCTGATGGCAAACAGCGTCCGCCTGCGGCCGAAGCTGGGTCGGAACCGGTCCGCGGCCCAGCCGATCAGCGGATCGTTGACCGCGTCGAAGATCCGGACCAGCAGCAGCGCGAAGCCGACCGAGGCGAGCGAAAGCCCCAGCGTCTCGGTGTAGAAGGTCGGAACCAGCACATAGAGCGGCAAGGTCAGCGCCGCGAGCGGAATGGCGGGCAGCGCATAGGCGATGATCCGCGGCAGGGGCAGCGCCGCCACTGTTGCGGAGTTCTCACGGGCGGTGGAGGTGGCGTCGCTTTGTGCGGTCACAGAAATATCCGAAATCGGCATCAACCGGCTTGCGCAGGCATTGCCCTGGTGAGTGTGACCGTGTCTACGGCATGGGCAGTCCCGCGGTTCACCGCCGCCGGCGGTTTGTCGCGGCGGCGGTGAATGGCGGCCTATTTGTACACCACCTGGCGGACATTGATGTGGCCGGAGCGGAAGCCGGCTTCGCAGTAGTACATGTAGAACTCCCACAGGCGCTTGAAGCGGATGTCGAAGCCCATGGGCTGGATGTCGTCCCAGACATTCCAGAACCGCGCGCGCCACTCGGCCAGCGTCCGGCCGTAATCGGGACCGAAGGCGCGATGGCCGACCAGCTCTAGACCCGCCGCTTCGCCGAGCGATGTGAGATGGTTTTCGGTGGGAAGCATGCCGCCTGGAAACACGTATCGCTGGATGAAGTCGGGGTTGGCGCGATAGGTCTGATAGGCCTCGGGCTTGATGGTGATGATCTGCAGGCCGGCCTTGCCTCCGGGCTTGAGGCACTCGCGCACCTTCGAGAAATAGGTCGGCCAGTATTTCTCGCCAACGGCTTCGAACATCTCGATCGAAACGACGCCGTCATAGCGCCCGGTCTCGTCGCGATAGTCCTGGAAGCGCAGGTCGACCCTGTCGGACAGGCCTGCCTTCTCGATACGGTCACGGGCAAAGGCCAGTTGTTCGCGGGAAATGGTCAGGCCGGTGACGCGGCAGCCGATCTCGCGGGCGGCGAATTCCGCAAACCCGCCCCAGCCGCAGCCGATCTCGAGAACATGGTCGCCGGATTTGAGGCCCGTGGCATGGGCAAGCGCGCGGTACTTGGCGGTCTGGGCGCTGGCCAGGTCATTGGCGCCGTCCTGGTACAGCGCCGAGGAATAGGTCATCGTCTCGTCGAGCCATTTCGAATAGAACGCGTTGCCGAGGTCGTAATGGGCGGAGATGTTCTTCTTCGCCTGGGAGCGGGAATTCGAATTGAGCCAGTGACGGATCAGTTCCATCACCCGCGCAAGACCGCGCGCGCCGCCGGCCAGCGTGTTGCCGACCTCGACATTGACCAGGAACAATTCGAGGAACGCAGTGACATCGGGGCTTTCCCAATCGCCGTCGATGTAGGATTCGGCCACGCCGATGGTTCCTGCGGTCAGCGCCTGGTGCGCGAGGTTCCAGTTGTGCAGGATCAGCACGGCCTCCGGGCCTTCGGCGCGGCCTTCGATCAATACGGTCCGTCCGTCCGGCATGCGGATCGACAATCGGCCGTGGCCCATGTGCAAGAGCCCGCGCAGCGCCATCTTGGCTTTCGCCGGCAATCCGCGCAGATAGGCCGATAGATTGTCCGTCGACAGCTTTTCGGCGGCCTGATGGTCATTCCAGGTGGCTTCAGTCTTCATGAGCGCAGCCTCCTCCGTCTGGTCATGTGTTGGTCCGTCACGATTTTGCCGCCTGCTGCTCGAGCTTTGCCTGGTCGCGAAAACTCGCGGCTGGAGGCGGCGCCGGGCGCGGCACGTAACGCATTCCCTTGAGCCACAGTTTGAGCGCCTCATAGTGAATGCCACCGACAATCTTCCACGTCAGAAGCGGAAACTGCAAGAGGCAAGCCAAAATCGAGCCTGTCGTGAGCGCCCGGCGGGCGCCGTGATAGGTCGCCGCAAGCAGCGGTCCGGACGGGTCGGTTTCGAGGATTCGCCACTTGATCGTCTCGCCGGGGATGTTCATGCGGAAATTGTAGCGCATGCCGAGTTCGATGAAGGGCGAGACGTAGAACAGCTTCGACCGGCTCTGGCGAATGCCTGCCGGGCTCACGTCGCCATCCTCGATCCTGCAGGCATAGGTGTGGCTTTCGCCGAATGTGTTGCGCACCTGGTAGACCATCGCCGCGGGCGCGCCGTCCGAACCATAGGCATAGAAGACCGACAGCGGATTGAAGACCTGGCCGAAGATGCGGGGATAACAGGCAAGCTCGATCCGCGCCGCCCGTTCCACGAGGCCGGCGTCGCGCAGCAGATCGTCGATATGCGCGCGCAGCGATGATCCGGTGACCCCGCGCAGATGGTCGGCTTCGTGAAACGACACCAGATTGGCCTTGTTGACCGAAAACAGCGACGAGAGACGACCCGCCTCATCGAGCCGGTCAAGGTCGATCATCAGAGAGTAGACCTTGTAGCGGAACCGGTGGCCGACCGGTTTCATGCGCTGGTGCATGACGTCGCCAACGTAGAGCGATGCTGCGGCCGGGGCCTCGTCGCTGTTGATGACAGGATGTTTGACAGGTGCGTTCATGGTCAGGCCACCGCTTCGGTGGGCGCTGCGGCGCCTGTGCGCCAGGGCAGGGAGGCGCCCAGCGCTTCAGCTGCACTCAGACCGGAACTGAGCCCGTCCTCATGGAAACCGTAGCCGGTCCATGCGCCGGCGAAAAAGGTATGATTGTCGCCCTGGATGGTTTTCAGCAGGGCCTGAACCTGCATGGTGTCGCGGCCGAACTGGGGATGGTCGTAGCTGTATTCGCCGAACACCATGTCCGCGCGCGGTTCGCGGTCCGGATTGAGGGTCACGAACAACGGCATGGACGCGTCGATGCCCTGCAGCCGGTTCATCCAGTAGGAGACGGCGACATTGGCGTCGCTGCGCTGGTCAGACGAGCGCAGGTAGTTCCAGGAGGCCCAGACTTTCTTGCGCACCGGCATCAGCCGCTCGTCGCGATGCAGAATTACCCGATTGGCGCTATAGGGGATCGCGGTCAGGATCTCGCGCTCGGCATCGGTCGGACGGTCCAGCATCCGGAGCGCCTGGTCGGTGTGGCAGGCGAGAATGACGCGGTCATAGGATTCGGAATGGCCGGTGGTGTCGAGAATGTCGACGCCCTGCGCCGAGCGGCGCACAGATACGACGGCTGCGTTCAGCCGGAGGCGGTCGCCAAGCGGGCCGAGCAGCTTTGTGAGGTAGTTGCGGCTGCCGCCTGTCACCGTGCGCCAGACCGGGCGCTCGGAATAGATGAGGCGGTGATTTTCGAAGAAATTGACAAAGTGGGTGGCCGGGAACTCGAGCATCCGCTTGGCCGGCGTCGACCAGATCGCCGCCGCCATCGGCACCAGGTAATTGTTGGTGAAGCCCGGCGAGAACCCGCGCCAGTTGAGATAATCGCCGATCGAGCGGGCGGCGAGATGGCCCTCGGCGCGGTCCTGAAGGCAGATCTTGTTGAAACGCAGGATTTCGCGCAGCATCAGGATGAAGGACGGGCGCAGCAGGTTGCGCTTCTGCGCGAACAGGGTCGACAGATTGTCGCCGCCCCATTCCAGCTTGCCATGGTCGAGCGACAGCGCGAAACTCATGTCGCTGTCATGGGTCTTGACGTCGAGTTGGGCAAACAGCGCCGTGAGATTGGGGTAGTTGAGCTCGTTGTAGACGATGAACCCGGTGTCGACAGAGACAGGTGTGCCCTGATATTCGATATCGACGGTGGCCGTGTGGCCTCCGGGGCGCGAGTCGGCCTCGTAGACAGTGACATCATGCAGGTCATGGAGCGCCCAGGCTGCGGACGCGCCTGAGATGCCCGAACCGATCACGGCGATTTTCAGTCGCTCGGGGCCGGTCTTGAGGGTTGGGGGCGACAGATGAACGTTCATGCGGCATCCTTGATCTGCTGGTATGCGGCGAGCGCACGCTGGCGCGCTGCCTGATGGTCTACAATAGGCTCGGGATAGGTTTCGCCAAGGCGGACGCCTGCGGCTTCAAGCACGCTGTCTGGCGCCTCCCATGGCTTGTGGATATATTTGGCAGGCATTTCAGCCAGTTCCGGCACGTTCTTGCGGACATAGTCGCCGTCGGGGTCGAATTTTTCGCCCTGCAGGATCGGGTTGAAGATCCTGAAATAGGGGGCGGCGTCCGCGCCGGAGCCCGCCACCCATTGCCAACTTGCGGCATTGGAGGCCGGGTCGGCATCCACGAGCGTGTCCCAGAACCAGGCCTCTCCCTGGCGCCAGTCGATCATCAGATGCTTGGTCAGGAACGAGGCGGCGACCATGCGGACGCGGTTGTGCATCCAGCCGGTGCGCCAGAGTTCGCGCATGCCTGCGTCGACAATCGGGTATCCGGTGAGGCCCTTCTGCCAGGCATGAAGCGTCTTCTCATTGTTGATCCAGGGAAACGCATCGAACCGGGAATTGTGATTGCGGTCCGCCAGGCCGGGTTCATTGGCGAGCAGGTGCCAGGAGAATTCGCGCCAGCCGACTTCCTTGCGGAATTTGCTCCGGTCGGATGAGGAGGCGTCCGAGTCGGCATTGCCGAGCGCGTCGATGATCTGCGCTGGCGTAATCTCGCCGCTCGCCAGATGCGGCGACAGCCCCGAGGTCGCGTCCATGCCGGGAATGTCGCGGCGCTCGGCATAGCCCTGCATCCTGTTTTCGAGAAAATCGGTGAGCCGCGCCTGGGCGCCGTCTTCGCCTGGCGTCCAGGCGTCGCTCAAGCCGCCGGACCAGTCAGGGTTGACGGGCAGCAGTTTCCAGCTCGCCAGCTCTTCGGACGCAAGCTCTCGAGCCGACGACAGCGGCGTGAGCGACTGCGGTGCGGGCAGGGGCGGGCGCTTTTCGATATCGGGCTCCATCGCCCGCCAGAACGGGCTGTAGACCTTGTAGTAGGTCCCGCCGCCGGTCTGGAGCCGCAACGGTTCGTGCAGCAACTGGCCGGCGAAGCTTTCGGCACGCAGCCCGTCGGCCTGAAGCTCGGCCTTGAGCGCCGCATCGGCTTCCTTGTGCGACGGATCATAACGCCGGTTCCAGTAGACCGCTGACGCGCCGCTGGCCTTGACCAGGTCCGGCAGGATTTGGGCAGGATCACCGCTTAGCAGAAGCAGCGGCGCGCCGAGGCTTTCGAGCTTCTGGCCAAGCCGCAGGAGCGAATGGTGCAGCCACCAGGTCCGCGCGGCGCCGAGCGGCCGGGCAGGGGAATTGGTTTCACGGATGAAGACAGGAACAACGGCGCTGTGCGCGCTTGCGGCCATCAACGCGGCGTTGTCGCTGACCCGCAAATCATTGCGGAACCAGACGATTGCTGCGTCCGTGTCAAATGTGGTGTCGCGTGCCATCCCGATACATTTTTTCCGTTTGGGCGAAAGTCGCCGAGCCTTTTGATTGCGTCATACGGGTGGACGGAAAAAGCGGATCAGAAGTTTTGCGAAAAAACGCTGAAGTTCCGAGACGTTGGGGATATGGGAGCGCGCCGAAACGAGACCGCGGATTAAAACGCCCGCAACAGCGCTTTTTTCGCCGACAGCCGCAACACTTGACCCAACCGAACAACTCCGGCGAGGGGTGTGGGCGCGGCGCCAGACGTAAGAAAGGAAATTTGGCTCCCCGGGCCGGGTATTTGATAATATCCATTGTAACCAAGCCGATAACTTACTGATTGATAACGTTTATTTATCTCGATTTGGCTTGCCCATTTTGTCCGTAACAACTACATAATCCCTATACCCAATAGCGGGGAAAAAGCGGGGAAAGACGATGGGGAGCCATACAAAAAACGTCCTGACGGTCAAAGGAATCGCGGCAAGCAAGGCGCTCAAGCTGCGTGATGGTGGTGGTCTGTGGCTGGTCACAAAGGGCACCGGCCGGTACTGGATCTTCAACTACACCTTGTTTGGCAGACGGCGTGAAATGGGCATAGGCCCGCTTCATTCTGTTAGTCTGGCAGATGCGCGGGAAGCGGCACAGAAGGCGCGTGCAATGGTGCGGGCCGGAGTCGATCCGATTCGCGACAAGCGCGAAGTCGAGGCTTCTACGCCTGCCGTGGTCCTGTTTGGAGCCTATGCCGACAAGTTCATTGACCGCGCCGTCAAGGCTGGCAAATGGCGCGGCGCGAAAACCGAGGCGCGATGGCGGAACGCAATCAATAACCATGCCGCTGCGATACGCGGGCGGCCGATCGGCGACATTGACATTCAGGACATCAAAAAGGTCTTGGAACCGCTTTGGGGTGTGAAGCAGGAAACCGCCGAAAAGTTGCGGGAATCGATTGAGCGCGTTCTGGACGCGAGCCGCGTCGATGGACACCGAACCGGCGACAATCCAGCCGCGTGGAAGGGCAATCTTGAGCATGTGCTGCACAAGCCGAACGCGCTTGTCGCGGCCCGTCATCACGCATCTATGCCGCATGAAGATGTGGCGACCTTCATGCGGTCGCTGGCAAAGATCAAGGGCGTCGGGGCGCGGGCGCTGGAGTTCACCATATTGACGGCGGCGCGCAGTGGGGAAGCCCGAGGCGCGACATGGGGGGAGATTGACATAGAGTCGGCCGTCTGGACGATTCCGGCCATAAGGATGAAGGGAGGCAAGCCGCATCGCGTGCCGCTGTCAGGCGCGGCCTTGGCGGTGCTAAAGGTTATGAAAGCGCAATCAGTAAACGATCTTGTTTTCCCCGGCGTGCGCGCCGGAAAGCCGCTTTCCGATATGAGCTTGGCAAAGGCGCTGAAATCGGCAGGGGCGGCCGCCTATACGGTTCACGGGTTCCGATCGACCTTCCGCGATTGGGCAACCGAAGTCGCGCATGCGCCCCGCGAAATAGCAGAAGCGGCGCTCTGTCATGCGGTTGGCGATGCGGTTGAAAGGTCTTACGCCCGGTCGGATGCTTTGGAGCGGCGGCGCGCTCTGATGGGCGAATGGGCAGACTACTGCCAATAGCCAAAGCGGCCATGTTGACATTTTTGTAAGATGCAACTAGATTTCAGACTGGCATCTCTGATGTAAGCAATCAACAGATAGCCCAATTGAAGCACTGATGTCAATCTACCATTTCCTGCAAACCTGTCAACCCCGGAAGGAAATTAAATTGGAAAAAGCCGCGAACGATAATGAACCAACGCTGGTTTCGTTGAACGACGCCTGCCGCATGACCAGCATGTCGCGCACGATGCTCAACCGCTACCGCGCCGAAGGCAGATTCCCGATCGCCGTAGAGCTTGGCGACAGGCGAGTGGCGTTTGTTCGCTCTGAGGTGATGGCGTGGATAAGGACAAAGGTACAGGCGAGGGCTGCAGCATGAAGGTCGGCGACTACAAGAATCAGAAGGCCCGCGAAATTATTGAGGATGCGATCAGCCAGTTGATGGCCGTGGGCCTTCCATCTGACGGGGCTGCCTCGCTTATGGTTATTCAAGGAATGATCCGGATCGAGGATCCGGCGAAGCGGAAAGATATGGCCGAGTTCGCAGCCAGGGAAGCGGAAGACACTATCGACTAACCAAAAAAAGCCCGCCACTGAAAAATCAGGGCGGGCAAATTGTTCAATTACACATAAAGGAGAATAGGGCATTATGACAAATTTGTCAAGTGTTGACTGGTCAGATTTTGATACAGATCAAAATTTGTATTCTGAAATATCCAGCAATTTGAAGATCCACAACCGCGAAGGCCGCGATATTCGTAAGTATTGGCGCATGCCTGGCTGGGTTGCGACTAATGACTTGCTTGTGATTTACGGACCCTCTGAGGCTGGAAAGTCCGTTTTTGCTGTTGACGTTACATGCCGGCTTGCGGCTGGTCTGGACTTTGACGGCGGCACGTTGCCGTATCGGTCAAACGTGCTTTACATCGCGGCCGAACGCGCGGGCCAGGTTGAGCGGCGCATTGATGCGTTCATCAAACACCACGACGGCGAGCCGTTTGACAACGTATTGGTTTATGACGGACCGATTGATTTAGCCGAGCCGTATGCCCTGCGCGCGATTTTGCGAACCGCCAACCTGATGTTGGATGACAGCATTGAAGTTGTCGTTATTGACACCCTGGCGGCGGCGATGAGTGTAAGCGATTCCAGCCCCGACGGGATGGCGCGTGCCGTGTTTAATCTGACGGACGCGACGCGGTGCGGAAATTTTCATGACGGCCAAACGTTCGGCTGCACCGTGGTCGTGGTGCACCACACGCCAGTGAGCGGAGAGAAGCGCATGCGCGGCGGCGGGCAACTACAGGCGGCTGCCGATATGTCTATCCTCATCACCCGCAAGCGGGACGTTTCAACGGCTCAAGTGATGAAGAACAACGAGTCGGCAGACAGGCCGATCCGCACCTATCGAATGGAAACGGTCACGCTCGCCGAGCACGATGGCATTGCCACCACGGCGCCGGTTCTTGTGCCCTGCGCACCGCCGAGCGTGACAAAACCGCTACAAAAGGCTAGCCGCGCGATTGGCGAGGCGACTGCGGTTCTACGGGCCGCCATTGCCGCCAACGACAATGCGCCTGTGACTGAAGATCAGTGGCGGGCCGCGGTCTATGAAGCGGCTGGCGATATAAAGGACGGCACGAAAAGACAAAGGTTTTCAAGGCAGAGGGCCGCTTTGACAGATGAATTTTTAATCGAGATTGATGGGAAATTTGATCTTAGACCAGCGTTACAGAGCGTTACATAACACTACAATTGTAACGCCTTGTCACGCGGCCACATCATAGCCTGCAAGCGTTACACCACAGCGTTACATACACATACATGTAGTGTATGTGTATGTAACGCGTGTAACGTGTAGAGGCTGATAAGTGGTGAAGCGGTCCGTAGCGGGGATGAGCTTCTTGATGTTTGCAAGAAGCTGGACAGCAGGACTTGACGAATTTCGGATATGCGCCGCTTTTAGTTGAGCTGGCCGCATAAATATAGTGGCGGAAATTCAGCGAAATTACTATTTCCTTTTATGCAGCCACCCACTAGCCGCCGGCCTGTCCGGTACGACGACACACTAACCATGGGTGAAGACATGGATTTGAAGGACCCGGCGGTTTTCGATCGCCGACATACGCTGCAGAAAATCATTGAACCGGCCAATGACTGGACACCACCGCGGACAAAGCCCGCAGCCCGCGGCAAGGCGATCGAGGATGGACCTACACTAGAATGGCGGCTGGCCTCGCAGGCGGCGCGCATCGGATCAAGCAAGTACAGCGGCCAGGCCGCGAACGATAATCAGGATTGGCCTCTAGCCAAGCTTCTTAAGACTGAAGGCAACGCCTACTGTCTCCGCCTTGCGGAGAGCTATCGAGAGTTGAGCGACATGGCGCATCTGCCCGAACTGAAAGGCCAGGCGCTTGATGACCTTTACCTCCTGCGCGATCAGGACGAGAGCGGCCGCGACAAGGGTGTGAAACAGGTGGAGGGACGGAAGGCAAACGTGGCAATCGCCCCGCGCCAGAACGCCAAGCCAGTGCCCAAGGCATGGAATGGCGACTGGCCTTTGCTGGCCGCAATCGATGCGGGACGGGACTTGGCCTACCTCCGCGCAAGGCTGGGCTTTGTTCCGAAAATACTAGCCGCGTTTGAATGGTCTGTTCTTGATGGACTCACCCTTGAAGAAATCGGCAAACTGCTGGGCGCCGGCGTGAAGGGCGCCAAGGGCGAGGCGCGGGCACGCATATTTGACGGCTTCGAAATCGTTGATCGATATTGGCGCGGGGTTAGGGCCGCATAGGGTTGGGGTACCCCATTTCAGCACGCCAAAGGGTATTTATGGGAAAGGTCGCAGCGATGCGGCCTTTTTCTGTTTCGGCGCGCTTCACCGCGCCGGCCGGTGGGTGGCCGCGCGCGGTTACTCACCATCAATTCACTGATCCCCGCTTTCGCACAGTGGGTTGATCGCCTCCGCGCCGGCGCGTCCTGCAACGGTGCGAGGTTGTAAAAGCTGCGCCAGTTTGAACGCAAGACGCTTCACTGGCGCAGCTTTTTGTTTGCCTTTTCGAAATTCTAACCATCGTAGGAGGCCGCCCAATGGCCTGGACAACGCGCGACCTCACAGTCGCCGAGGCCGCGCGAATCGTCGGCCTCTCACGCAAACATCTAGACGTCATCATCAGCCGCAATCGGACCCTCGACGTCCTGTTCTCGGAGAAGCGCAAGGGCAGGCGCTGGTTTAGCATCCAAGACGTCGCAGTGCTTCGCATTGCTTTTGAACTGGAGCGAGCCGGCCGCTCATGGCTGATGGCTATCGCAGCCGCCGCTCAAAATCTGCGGACGCCACCGGCCGCAGACGCCTTGCTAGTCGCACCGGCCGTCATGAGGCGGGCATGCGGCTCGCCTCGCATCATTTCCGACCGCGACGTGCCAAGGCTGAAATTCGACGTTTCGACGATCGTGATTCCAATCGGCAGCATTGTGCAGTCCATTGTAAAGGAGGCTGCCGATGTGGCCATTCAGTAGATCAGAAACGCCTGTTGCGGCGCCGCCCGTGGTGGCCGAGCAAAAATCACTTGGCGATCCAACCGCCGAACTTCTCGAACTGTTCGGCGCGGTGCCTGCCGGCTCGACAATCAGCGACGCGGAAGCGCTGTCCGTCCCTGCCGTGTCGGCTGCGGTCCGCGTCATTGCCGAGGCGGCGCCAAGCCTGGACATCAAGCTAAAGCGCAAGGTTGGCGACGCTGAGGAAGACGTATCCGACCACCCGGCGCTGGCGCTGCTTACCGGACAGGCGAACGGCTGGACATCGGGCTTTGAGCTTATCCGCGATCTGGTCGCCGGCGCATTGACGAAGGACCAGGGCGGCATTGCCTATGTAACCAAGGTCTACGACCAGCCGCGCGAACTGATCATCTACCGCGACGGAATAATTGCCGTTGATTATGACGACAAGACAGGCGAGCCGCGCTATCGGATTAATGGGCAATTCGCATCGGCAAAGAACATCCTTCACGTCCGCGGCCCGTTTACAAAATGTCCCCTCACAATGGCGCGTAGTGCCATCGCCACGGCGTCGGCTATGGAGGGTTATGCCAATGGCCTTTGGACAAACGGCGCGCGACCTGGCGGGGTTATTCAGACGCCAAACAAGCTAGGTACGGATGGCGTCAAGGCCATGTTGGCAGGTTGGAAGGCCGCGTTTAGCGGCAAGGCCAACGCCGGCAAAACGGCCGTCCTGTATGAAGGCGCGACCTATCAACAGATGGCGCTTACGTCCGTCGACGGCGAGTTTACGGCTAGCCGAACATTCCAGATCCTTGAAATCGCGCGGGCATTCCGGGTTCCGCCTGGCATGCTGTACGAATTGACGCGGAACACCTGGGGAAACTCAGAGCAACAGGCGAAAGAGTTTATTCAATACACTCTTATCCCATGGCTGCGCGTTCTAGAAGGCGCGTTCAATCGCGCGCTCCTGACGGAAGCCGAGCGGCGCTCCGGTCTTCGGTTCGCCTTCGACATCGACGACACCAGCCAAGCCGACCTAACGGCACGCGCAACCGCTATCAGCACATTGATCACGGCGCGCGTTCTCAATCCTAATGAAGCGCGCGACTGGCTTGGCATGGCGCCACGTGACGGCGGCGAGGTGTTCGCAAATCCGGCGATCGACACGGCGCCATCGGCCGCCAACGACAACCAACCCACAACGGAGGCGGCGGCATGACCACCACCACACAGGGCGCCGCGATTGAGCTTGATATCAAGGCGATCGCAGAAGACGGCACGTTCTCTGGTTATGCCAGTGTGTTCGGAGTCAAAGACCGCGGCGGCGATATCGTTATGCCTGGCGCGTTCAAAAGCAGCCTGCAGAAGTACCCGGCGCGCAAGGTCAAGATGTTGTGGCAGCACGACACGACGGAGCCGATTGGCGTATGGACCAAATTTGAAGAGGACGCCTTTGGCCTGCGAGCCGAGGGCAGAATCCTCCTTGATACAGTCAAGGGCCGCGAGGTTTACGCCTTCATGAAGGCTGAGGCGGTTGATGGAATCTCCATCGGATTCCGCACAATCCGCGACGAAATGGACCGCAAACAAGGCGCCCGCCTTCTCCACGAAATCGAACTTCGGGAGGCGTCAATTGTGACGTTTCCGATGAACGAATCCGCGACCGTCACGTCCGTCAAAAATAGCGGCACGGACTTCGCCGCATTGGTCGCGGCGATCAACAAAACCAATCAGACAATTAAGGGAATCTAGATGCGCAATCTTGCTCATAAACTCGAAACCAAATCCGCCACTGACAACCCGGTTGATGAGGTCAAGGCCGCGCTTGCCGCGCTTGCCGAATCCGTCGCTGAGGTGAAGGCTAAGGCCGCCAACGACAACGGCTTGGCCGGTCGCATTGCCGAACTTGAAACGAAGCTGGCGCGGCCGGCTATCATCGGCAAGGCAGCCAATGACAATGAGCCGACACCGGAGCGCAAAGCCTTTGAAGGCTTCCTGCGATATGGCGCCGAACGTATGCCAGCCGACGAAGTAAAATCGCTGGTCGTTGCCGATGACACCCGCGGCGGCTATCTGGCTCCCGCTGAGCTTTCCACGGAAATCTTAAAGGGCATTGTTGAATTCTCGCCTGTCCGGCAGGCGGCCCGCGTTGGTTCCACGTCGCGGGGTTCGGTTATCCTGCCAAAGCGCACCGGGACGCCGACCGCAAATTGGGTTGGCGAAACCGAGACGCGCACCGAAACCGAATCCGCTTATGGCCAGGTCGAAATTCCGGTTCACGAAATGGCGGCTTATGTCGATGTTTCTGTGCAGCTCCTCGAAGACGCCGCGGTAAACGTCGAGTCCGAAGTGGCCAGCGATTTGGCGGAAGAATTCGGCCGGCTTGAAGGTGTTGCGCTAGTTTCCGGCAATGGCGTGAAAAAACCAACCGGCATAATGGCCGCGGCTGGCGTTACCGATGTCGCGAGCGGTCACGCAACGCTGATCACCGCCGATAGCTTGATCACGCTCATGTATGACCTACCCGCCTACTACCGGAATAAGGGCGTGTGGATGGCCAACGGCACGACCATTGCAGCAATTCGCAAGCTGAAGGACACAACCAACAATTACCTTTGGCAGCCGAGCTATCAGGCTGGCCAGCCTGAAACGCTGCTTGGTCGCCCGATTGTCGAAGCCGTCGATATGGATGACATCGGCGCCGGGGAATTTCCGATCCTGTTCGGCGACGTCAACCGCGCTTACCGCGTCTATGACCGCGTGGCGATGTCGATGCTGCGAGATCCTTACACTCAGGCCACCACCGGAAAGGTCCGGTTCCATGCGCGTCGCCGCGTTGGTGCGGATCTGGTCATGGCTGAGGCGCTGCGCAAGCTTCGCGTTGCTGAATCGTAAGCCGTTTCCATACGGAACATCCTATAGGGCCGCTTCGGCGGCCCGCTTCCCCTTTTGAAAGGAATACCCATGCGCGATCTTTCGCATAATATTGGCGTCGTGGCGGCCGTTGTGCCGCAGGTGCTTGCCGCAACCGACACCAGCGCCGCCATCGACCTTAAGGGCTTCGACTCTGCTGCCCTAGTCGTCAACACCGGCGCCATCGTATCCAGCGGCAACTTCACTGCGAAACTGCAGGAATCCGACACCACAACGTCGGAAGACTTTGCCGACGTTGCCGCGGCCGACTTGATCGGCACGCTGCCTGCAGCCCTTGCGGCGAGCACGGTCTACAAACAGTCTTACATTGGCAACAAACGATATATCCGGACCGTGATCACAAAGAACAGCGGCACGTCCATTGCGGCCGGCGCCGTCGTGGTCAAGGGCCATGCCGCTTCGCGACCTGTATCCTAACCAATCCGGCGGCGTATCCTTGGGGTTGGGTCAATCCTTAACTGTCAGCACGAGCCGCCACCTTCTGAAGGTCATAGCGTGCTGATGGGTGGCCAAGTGTCGGGGTGATGTCCGACGCGCAAAAGCGGTTCTGCCGAACCGCACTGGGGCGGCCATCGGGATGATGGTCGCCCCTTTCATAAAGAGGAATTGAACATGCCGAATGTCATTTGTCCGTGCGGCTATGCAGTGCCGAAGGGCACGCGATGCGACTGTCAGCAGCGCAATGCAGAGGCACGCCAGAAGGCTAGTGACCTGGCGCGTGGGAGCGCCGCACAGCGCGGCTATGATGGCAAGTGGGCCAAGGAGTCCAAGGCATGGCTGGCAGCGCTTGGCACCCCGCTATGCGCTTGTGGCTGCGGTCGTGCTGCCAACATGGTGGATCACATAGAGGCGCCGAAAGGCGACATGAAACTGTTTTGGCGCCGATCGAATTGGCAGCCATTTCACGACACGTGCAACAGGCGCAAGGCGATCAAGAGTGAGGGTGCGTTCGGGCGTCTACAGTGCTGAGTAATTCAGGGACACGAAGACACTACTGTAGTGGTGACGGGGACTGCATCAGATGTGATGTAGTGGTACTGGACCGTTCCTCCGAGACCGATGAATGCAGCAGTAGTTTCCTGCCCGCAAATAATCGCGTTTGTTTGTGCATCCATCATCTGTAGAAGCGCGGCTTTTGTCGTGCCAGCGTTTTGCATGGCAGCTTCGATCTCAGGCCATGTTTGCGTCCATCTAACGTAATAGGCAAATATAGGGCCAATAGCAGCCACCGAAGTCAACGTCATGTTTGCATTCATTGTCATGGGAAGCATTGGCGCCATCGATTCTTGGATCTCTCTAGCCGCTTTGCACACATCATATTTTGTGTGGGGAGAAAGACATTCCTTGTCCGAAGCCAGGGACACGTTCGCTATCGTGCTCGCGAACAGCACGAGAACCAAACGAAGAAATACTTTCATCTCGTTTCCCATTCTCAAAGCTTCGCACAACCGGGGGGCGGTCGTCAATTTCTCGCCGTTTGGCCTGGACCAGCGGGGTAGAGACGTTCTGTATTCATCCTAAATAGGAATTTTAACCTAGGAGGCCGCCTTGGCTGTCATCACGATAACCGCGCCGGCCGTCGAGCCGGTGACGGTCGCTGAATTTAAGAGTCACGCGCGCATCGAATACGCCGATGAAGACGCTGGCATTGAGAAGAAGATCACAGCGGCCCGCGAATATGCGGAGCGCTATCTAGGGTTTCCGTTCATATCGACTGAGTTCGAGTTGGTGCTAGACACGTTCCCGCGCGGCCCTCTTAAGCTGCCCGCTGGGCGGCTGCAGTCCGTCACGTCCGTCAAATACGTCGCACCGGATACCGGCCTTGAAGTCACCTTGACCGCTGGCACGGATTATGAGGTCGACACATACAGCGTGCCGGGCTGGATTGCGCCAGCGGCAAGCGGGTGGCCAACGCCGAAGGCCACGATAAATGCCGTCCGCGTTCGGTATGTCGCAGGCTATGGCGCCACTGCGGCCGACGTGCCGGCGGCAATTCGTGAGGCGATCCTGCAGATCGCGTCAAGCTATTTCGAGAACCGCGAATCCGTTTCGGATGTTTCCATGATGAGCGTTCCACATGGTGCGGAATCGACGCTCGACAATTTCCGCTCTTACGATTGGGAATAGCCATGGCCAGGGGCAGGAAACCGGAAATCAACTCGCTTGACGGGGCGCTATCAAAAGCGCCGCCGGCGCCGCGTTGGTTGCCACCGCACGGCCGCGCCGAATGGGCGCGCGTGGTTCCGCAGCTAGTCGCCGATCGGAAAATTGCCGCGCACGAATTGGGGACGGTCGAGGACTATTGCCTTTGCGTTGCGCGCAAGCGGGAGGCCGAAGCGATCCTGCAAGCCGAAGGGCTGACAATGGTTTCGGTAAGCGGCGACCTTAAGCGCCGGCCTGAAACAACCATCCTTAAAGAGGCGATCGAGGCCGCCCGCCGGCTAGCCGCGGAGCTAGGTCTGACGCCTGCAAGCCGAACAAAGAACAAAGGGGGCGCGCCTGGTGACGATGACGACGACGCCCTTGGCGATATCTGAAGGAAACATTTCGGACAGAAATGTTTCTGCCTATCCCGCGTGGGTTTTTGACGACTCCATCATTCCTGATCCGCACGGAAAAGGCGAACGCGCCGTCAAGTTTCTAAAAGCGTTGCGCCATCCAAAGAGCACGGCCACTAAGCGGGCCTTTCAATTGGACCGCTGGCAGGAGCGCATTCTCCGCAAGGTGTATGGCGACACAAAGCCAGACGGCACGCGACGGATCAAGACCGTTTTCGCACTAATCCCACGCGGCAACCGCAAGACCACGCTGGGCGCCGCGCTGGCAATGCTGCACTTGGGGCCGGAACGGATTCCGGGTTCGCAGGTGGTTAGCGCAGCGGTTGACCGCGATCAGGCGCGCATAGCCTTGGAGGAAATGAAAGGCGTAATTGGCGCGCATCCGCGGCTGGCCGAAGCCTTTCAAGTTCAAGACACGAAAAACCGGATTGCACACAAGCGATCCGGCGCGTTCTATCGTGCGATGTCAGCCGACGCGGCAACGGCTCATGGGCGCACTCCGGTTTTTGCGCTGGTCGATGAACTTCACGCATGGAAAAAGCGCGATCTTTGGGACGCCATCAAAACCGGCCTTGTTAAGACGCCTGGCAGCCTTTTGGTTGTCACCACCACGGCCGGAATCGGGCACGAAAACATTGCCCATGAAATGTACAAATATGCCAAGGCGGTCGCCACCGGACAGATCGAAGACAATGCGTTTCTCCCGATCCTGTTCGAAGCTGACCCCGAGGAAGACTGGCGCGATGAGGCGGTTTGGCATCGGGTCAACCCTGGCCTTTCGTGCGATCCGCCTTATCCCGACGTCGACGGCATGCGCCAGATGGTGCGCGAAGCCGAACACAGGCCGGCGGATCGGGAAATGTTCCGCCAACTTCATTTGAATGTCTGGCTTGATGGCGCGGCTAACCCCGAATGGTCGTTAGACGTCTGGGATGAAAACTCCGGTGAACTGGACCTTACCGCAATCGAGGGGCGGCGCGCATGGATCGGAGTCGACCTGGCCAAGCGCATCGACTTGGCGGCCGTATCGTTGGCGGTACCGCTAGCCGATGACAGCTACGCGTTGCACGTCCAGACCTTTTGTCCTGAGGGTGCGGTGCGCCGGCGAACGGATAACGTCCCCTATGCCCTATGGCGCGATCAGGGGTTCTTGACTGTGACGCCCGGCGATACGATCGATCTTGGCATGATCGAGGACTATATCCGCGACCTGGCCGAACGGTTTCAGGTCGAGGAAATCGCCTTCGATAGGTGGCATGCGCAGGACATCATGAAATCCCTTGAGGACGATGGCCTGCCGGTTGCCGAGTTTCCGCAAAACATCGCCACCTTCGCGCGGCCCGTCATTGACTTTGAGGCGCTCATGTTCGAGCGCCGGCTAGTCCATGGCGGCAATCCAATGCTGCGCTGGGCGATCGGAAACGTTGTCCTGCATACCGACGCCAGCGGCAACAGGCGCCCGCTGAAAGAGCGCTCGATTGACAAGATAGATCCGGCCGTTGCGGCGATTATCTCGATAGGGCGGGCCGCGCAGGGCGCGTCGGGCCGGTCTTCATATGAGGACGCGGACCTGAGCGATTTGAGCATGTTCGCGGTCTAACCGCGCTCTAAAACAGGAAATCACCATGAATTGTCCAGCGCTGAGTAGGCCGGAACCATGAGACTTCGCGCGGCGGGGGCCGCATTACTTCTTTTGGCTTTGGCGGGGGTACAAGACTCCCTCAGCCACACGACTTTCATCAGTAACCCTAACGAAGCCGGGGTAGTTAGTAAGTTGCCAAGCCCCCTTATCAACCACCTTGGGATAGATGGTTTCGGAACTCAGCTTGCAGGTGAGGACAACGGTATTTCGGCCATGGTTGAGGAGATCAAAAATTTCGGCGATTTGTTCCTTTGTCCAAAAGAAATAGAAACGCGAGGTTTCGCCGGGTTGAATTTTATCCTTCTTACCAACGAAAGGCTGGATATCGCGATGCGGCGGTTTGGCCCCCATGGTTGCGCCGCCGAACCATGCCTCCGCCAGATTTATTGTGACCTCAATCTTCGGATTAACCGCCGGGGAATGTCCGCTATTGCTCACGTCAATGAAGCCGGAATACCCACCTTTATTGAGAATAAACCCCCCTCCGATTACGGAAATATAGGAGCGCGTTTGCGCGACGCCAATTTCTTTGCTGACATTGACCGTAGCGTGAGCGGCCACGGCGGCTTGTTTGGCGTAAATTACGGTGCGCCAAATAAGAAACAGGCTAAAGCCGCCAATGATGACGCTAGCACTGGTGGCGATCAGCATCCATTTGGCCCACTTGGCCATGGCTTCTTGAGCAGAAAGATCGCGCTTAGCGCGCTCCCTTTCGGCATCGGACTCTGGCTTGTCATTCCCAGCCTCCAGCGCGCCGGCAATGCGCTGGAGCAGGTCCTGAATGGACGGCGGAGGTGCTGGATTGATGTCTGCGCTTGGTTGTTGCTGGCGTTCAGTGGCACGATCGCCGCCGCGGGCGTTTTCGTCTACTGGCTGAGCGCGTGCAAGATTTGCTAGGCAGATATTCAGTCCAAGCGCAATTGCGATGATCCAAGCGCATTTAGACAATGTAATAAGAACGCAATACTGGGTCCCCCCGACTTACCTTGTTGGTCAGACTACGCTCGGTCTCGTGAATGTCTATAACCGGCAGCAAAATCGCCGCCGCATAGCGCCGCAGTCTCTACCCTACGGAATCTGAACGACGGCTGCGACCTCTATAACATCGATCGCCAGTCGAATCGCTCCGACGTCAGAGTTATTAGTCTTCGGAAATGTATAAACTACGTTTATCCCAATATCGGGTCGACCGCCAGTCCGATGACAGGTAGCAACATGCGACACAAAGACTCCCGGCGAAAATTGTTGATTGGTATTCCACGCCGCGCGAAATTCAATCTTGTCTCCATTCCGTAAAAATATCTGCCAAGTTCGCACCCCGTCAGACCCGACAGAGTCTGCAAGCGGATCTTCAATCGCATCTTCAGTCATGTGTTTTGCCCCGTCTTAATTATACAAGCACATATACTAAAACATGCAATCGGTTGTCGCGCAACCAAAAATCGGCACTCTGCAATGGGCGCCACCCCACACACCAACCACCACACTAAAAGACAAATCACGCGCCGGCCGCACGCGCCGCGCGATGGAGAACCATGCCAATGATCAATAAACTATTCCTGGCCAGCGCCTTGCTGCTGGCAATGACGTCCTATGCCAACGCGGAACTGGTTAGCTTGAGCGTCGCCATCGGCGGCTTCCTGTTTACCAACACGGCGCTAAGTGCAGTCGTCGGGCTTAATGCGCTGATCTTGGGCACGCAGATATCAGGAGCCGGCGCGCGCTTGATTAGCAGAAAGCTCAAAAAGTGAGTGCCGCCATTTCCCTAGTTATGGACGACCGAATTGAGATTTTGTCCGACACTCTCATCCTCGATATGGCTGGCGTCATGATTGGCCTGTCGCCAAAGACGATCCTGCTGCCGGGCTTGCGGGCCGCAGTGACGGTGCGTGGCGAAACGATCCCGGTAAGCAATTTCATGGCGGAATACGTTATCCCGAACATGTGCGCAGAGATGGATTTTGACGACGCGATAGATAAGCTGCGGCTGGCGCTTCTAAAGTCACGGCGAGCCTGTCCGCTACCGCCAACGTCACTCTTCTTGATATCAGGGTGGGGCAAGCGTTTCGGTTTCCGCAACTTCGCCGTTGCCACCGGAGATAACGATTTCGGTATGGCGCCGATGGTGCTGCAGGAGTTGGAAGATCTGTGGATCAGCGGCAATGGCGAGGAACTTGCGGCCGGGCTTTCATATCAATCGCTTGAATGTGGGCTTGAGAATGTGGGGCATCGCTTCTTTCAAGCGTTTCGGAAGCCGGCGGATATGCCGAACTATCCTGGCACTGCCGCAACAACGGTCGGCGGCCAATTGCTGCTAACCACCATCACAGAAGCCGAGATCACCCAAAGAGTCGTCGGCTATTGGCCTGATTTTCTCGGAAAGCGGGCTGATCCGGAGCGCCGTTTCGTGCCGGTGCTTTGAGGGCGCATCCTTGCGTTTTAGGCGTTCTTAAGCTTGGCTAGCCGAGAAGGAGAACGCCGTGTGCAACTTATACAATCTCACGAGCGGCCCGCAGGCCATATTGGAGTTCACGCGTGCGGTCGTGAGTCATGCCGGCAACCTTGAGCCGGGGAAAATCTACCCAGATTACTCCGCGCCGATCGTGCGCAATAGCGACGGCAAGCGCGAGCTGGCCCGTGCTCGTTGGGGCATGCCAACACCGCCCAAGTTCATCAAGGGCAAGGCCGATGGCGGCGTGACCAATGTCCGCAACGTGTCATCGCCCCATTGGCGGCGCTGGCTTGGCGTGGAGAGTCGTTGCGTAGTGCCGTCGACTGAGTTTTCGGAATATGGCCAAAACCGTGACCCTGAGACGAAGAGGCTACCTCTCCATTGGTTCGCGTTAGCGGAGGACCGGCCGCTCTTTGTCTTTGCCGGTATCTGGACACGCTGGACCAGCGTTCGCAAGGTCAAAGAAGGCGAGGTCGAGGCCGACATTTTTGCGTTCCTCACGACAGAGCCGAACGCCGTGGTCGCGCCGATCCACCCGAAGGCGATGCCGGTAATCCTGACCACGGCCGGGGAGATCGACACCTGGCTGTCGGCGCCCTGGGAGGAAGCGAAGGAACTGCAGCGGCCGCTGCCGGACGGCAAGCTTGTGATGGTGGATGCTGCCTGAGCCTTCGCGGAACCATTTGGCGTCTGACGGCTTGTAGCAGCGTCCCATAGGAGTGCGCTGATTATGAATCCGCCTAGGTTTTCGCCAGTCCATCCCGACTATGACCTGGAATGCGAGGAAGCCCTTGAGCCAGCGTTGATCGCTGCAATTGCTCAAGCGCGGGCCGCTGGCTGGGCAGGCAGCGTGATTTGGCAATCGCTACTTTCGGTGATCACTAACCTTGAACTTGCTGAAATCGAAAATCTTCGCACTGATCGAGAAATTGCAAGAGCTAGGCTCGAAGCCCGCTGAGCCGTCAATTCCGCTTTCGGCCTGCATCCGGCTTCACTTCATCACCCAGCGGCCGGTTGCCCCATTCCCAGACACTCCGCACGCCTAGCAGGCGTCGGATAACCAGATGGCCATAATCGCCCGCGGATGGCGTCTTGACCTTTACGCTCATGTAATCGGCTTTTCCGCACCGAGAGCACGCGAACGGCGGCGCGTCGACTGGCCTGGCGGGATTGAGAACCTGCACGAGATCTGACGCCAGATAGTTGATATGGCGTCGGCAGAGGCTGCAATTGACCGCGATAATCTGGCCGTCGTTGGCGGCGTGCTGCAGCGTGCGGACCGGCTTTGCGGGGTGGCGGTGGTACTTCGAATATTCCTCGGGCATGGCCTAACAATAGGAACATTACCGGAACGCGCAAGGGGGGGGGTGAGGTTGCGCCGGATGATTACTCCCTTGTCCCTCAAGACTTGGCCATTGCAATATACGAAGCAATGGTTGCCTCAAAGGCTCGTGCTTCGATATCTAGCCCCACAGTCGCCTCGACTGACTCTCCGCCACAATAAAGAAACTCATCAATGCAGAGAGTGATTGCCCCTAGGTATTTCTCTGCGTCTTGGATGGCCTCCGATAGAGCGTTGACCAATTCGGGGCTTATGCGGGCTACGGCAAACGTCTCTAGCCTGACTGGTTTAGGCTGTTTACGGATGAAGGTCTTGTTGGTGTAACGTTCATACCCATGGATCCTGTAGATTGGGTCATGAATAATACGGTTTCGATCGTTGCGAAGCGTGCTGTTCACCGTATCGCAGAGGCTGATAAGGTGAGATCCAGTCGAGCCGATTGGCGTATCAATCGACATGTGTTTGAGGAGATTTATTGCGTCGCGCATTTCGAGTTCATTGCGGAGGATGTCGTAACGCTGAGGGTCTACTCCCTGAAAGAAATAATTTAGGGTATCGAAGAAGGCGTCTTCCAAGTGCGCCCATCTGGTGCAAAGACCGCCGATAGATAGTTCAATTTGTTGAGAAGGTGATAGATTCGGCACGTTAGACACCAGTAAGAAAACAGACCAGAAAAAGGGGCGACGAGGTTTTGTGCAGCCTGTTGAAATCCCGCCTGATCCGGGCTGCAAGGCTCGCACAAGCGAGTCAGCTCAGAAATAGAAACCGGGCGGCACTCCCACGAAGAAACACCGCCCGGAATAAGACAGCTAGGCTGGCTTACTTTTTACGGGTTTCCACGATGTGGGTACGCGGGTGCTTTACAGCGGTTTTCACCGTAGTAAAGCGCCCAGTAACCGCGCTTCGCCCGACTTTGGTTGTCTTGGACATTCGCTTCACCTCCTTTCTCGGGCAGTGGCCCGGCTGAGGCGTAACCCTGAGAGGTGTGGTCGATGCGAATCAACAACCGAGGATAAGCTAAAGCGTGTCGCATCTATTGTGCCTCATAGCCTGCAGCCTTGAAGAAGTTTCGGCATTCGGTGACAGAGAAGAGGTCCACGATTTCGCCGAGCGCCGTGCTGATGGCGTCGAAGCTGCGGGCAGCGTGCTTTCGCAG
>JAHRFE010000039.1 GCA_019084245.1 Hoeflea sp. | reverse complement strand
GATTTGCCAAGGCAGAAGGGCTCGATGATTTCCCAATGGGCATCGGTTAGGACACGTCTGGTCAAGGTTGCTCTCCTTCGTTTGCAACCTTGAATCAGAAACTACATCAAATGGGAATCCTGAACGTCAACAGACCCTAGAATTGTATTGAAAATTAACCACAAGCGTGGACAGTTTCAGGGAAAAGTTAAGAAACTATTGATTTTTTACAAGATTGGTACAATTAGTCTCATCACATGAAGCGTTTTGGCACTGTCACAAGGACAGGTTACAGTCGCAAGAGTTTACGAATACCCCATGATGTTCAGGTCCGCCGCATCTCCTGGGTCGTGGGGTGGCCGATCAAGATCAATGCACAGTGGATCCTCGTTCCGCGCATTCTTTTTGATCGGCCTTCGACACAAAAAACCCGCTTCCGGAAGGAGGCGGGTTTTTTGTATTCACCGATCCCTGCTGTTTGGCAGGGTAGGGAGCCCGATTACTTGATCTTGGCTTCCTTGAATTCGACGTGCTTCTTAGCAATCGGATCGTACTTGGTTTTCACCATCTTGTCGGTGAATGTACGGCTGTTCTTCTTGGTAACATAGAAAAAGCCGGTGTCGGCGGTCGACAGGAGCTTGATCTTGATAGTGGTCGCCTTGGCCATGATGTCTTGCCTTCTTCAAAAATGAAGCCGCGGACAGCACCTTATGCTCCACGGCGAAACTTGCGCGGAAACTACAAAAGCCCGGCTGAAAGTCAAGTCCGTTTTGGCTCAAGCACCATGCGAAACACCGTCAGGACCACATAAATCGCAAAAAAGAACGCCAGCGCCCATGCAAAACCGTGATGGCCGGTCACATCCATCGCCACGCCAATGGTCTGCGGGCCGACCAGCATGCCGAGCGCATAGCAGAAAACGAAGGCGGCATTCGCCGAGGCGAGGTCCGCGCCATGCAGTTTGTCGCCCAGATGCGCCAGGCCTACCGTATAGAGGCCCGCGACGCTGCCGCCCCAGAACAGCAGGATCGCTGCCGTCAGCAGCCAGCTGTGGATCAGGAAGGGCAGGGCGATCGACCCGACAAGGCCGATGACCGCGAACAGCGACAAAAGCCTCCGCCGGTCTCCGATCCGGTCCGCGATCAGGCCGATCGGGATCTGGAACAGCACATTGCCCAGCCCCATCATCATCAACAGGAGCGCGCCTTGCGATTCGGTAAATCCGGTGCGGTTTGCATAGACCGGAAACAGCGAGAGACCACCTGATTCAACGGCGCCAAAAACGAACACAGCAGCTGTCGCGGTGGGCACCAGAAAGATGTAGCGCATGAATGGAAGATCAGGGGCCGTGCCGATCTGCGGGTCTTCCTTTCGCGCCATGATGATGGGCACAGCTGCGAGCAGAATGACGCCCGAGCCGATCAGGAACGGCAGGATGCCCTCCGAGCCGATAATGGAAAAAATCAGCGGCCCGGCGGCAAAGCCGAGCGACAGGACGGTGGCATATATGCCGAGCACCAGGCCCCTGCGCGACGGCGGTGCGGCGGTGTTGATCCAGAATTCTGACAGCACGAACAGAATGGTGATGGCGCCGTGGAACACGATCCTGAGCGGAAACCACATCCACAGCGCCTCGGCAAAATAGAACCCGAGCGCGCTGACGGCCGCCGCGACAATGGACAGCACCATGGTGGTGACCACGCCAAACCGGTGCGCAATCATGGTCGAGATCGGGGCCGCAACCATCGCCGCCACGCCTGCCATGGCTGAATTCAGGCCGATCATCGAGGATGACACGCCGCGCTTTTCAAGGATAACCGACAGGAGCGGCAAACCGAGACCGATGGCGATGCCGACGGCGGTGATCGCCGATATGGCGGCGAACAATGCCGGCCAATGGATCACCTCGCGGATCAACGGGTTTCGTGAGGAGGAGTGATCCATCTGGGTCGGCCTTAAATCAATTCGCGAACGAATCGTCCGTTGCGGAAATAATAAAACGGGACCGTCCTGCCAAATGGCAAAGACGGATCTTCCTCAAGCGCTTGTGCAAGGTCGGTGAGGATCACCCTGGTAATCCGCGGCAGGGGATGGGTGTCGTGGGCGTCGATCGGAAGCCATGTCAGGTCATGCAGTTCATCGCTGTCCTGGATCGCCGAGGGATCGAGCCCCAGCTCGTCGCAAAAACAGGCAAAGAACCGTGTATCGTAGCGCCGCGACTGGCCCGGAGGCGTTATCGCCCGGGCGAAATAGCGAAAATGCGACACATCAGGGCACAGGCCATCGCCACGGTCAGGCGGCGTCAGCGACAGATGCGCCTCTTCCTGCATTTCCCGGGCTGCCGCTACCGCCAGGCCGCGCGCTGCAAAGGGCAGAAACCTGGATTTTGTCCGCTGCATCAGCTTTTCGGACACCTCATTGCGCAAGGGCTGCGCAAGTGATGTACGGTTGTCTCCGGGATCGCGCCGGCCCCCGGGAAAGACATAGAGATCGGGCATGAAGGTGTGGGCTTTTCCGCGCTTGCCCAGAAGCGCACGCGGCACCGCAGTGCTTCGGTCCATCAGGATCAGCGAGGCCGCGTCCCGCGGCGTCCGCGGCGCATGGCGCTTTTCGCTGGTCCTGGCCTGATGGTCCTCCGTGAGAAGTTCGATCTTCACGGCACCGCTGTCTTTCATCGCGCATCCTCATAGGCAGGCTCTGCGAGCATCGGTTCTTCCGACTCGCCGCCAAACCCGTGCATACGCAATGCCCATTGCAAACCGATGACCCCGCCCTTGAGCGGCGGCAGCAGCAGCAGCGTCAGGATCACCGTGACCGGAATCCAGATCATCAGATGCTGCCAGCTTTCCAGCACCAGCCATGTGTCGGTCGCCATGAAGCCTGCGACCACGATGTGACCGACAATGAAAATCGCCAGATAGGGCGGGAAATCATCGGCGCGATGATGAAGCATCTCTTCGCCGCATGAGGCACAAGCGTCAACCGGCTTCAGGAAGGCCCTGAACAGCTTGCCTTCGCCGCAGTGGGGGCACTTTCCGAGCAGGCCGCGCTTGACCGCGCGCGCGGTGTCGCGTGGTTCGTTCTCGTTGCTGGATGTCTTGCCGCCGAATTCGAGCATGGCTCTTCTCCTGATTCCATTCCGACGCCATGGGGCGCCTCTGGTTGTTCGTGTCCTGCCGTGTCAGCGCCGCCCGCGCGGCGGGCGTGTTCCGGGCTTTTTGGGCCCGCCACTGCGCGCGCGACCGGACTTGTGAAACGACCGGGTGCCGGCGGGCATTTTATGTCCCTCGCTCAGCATCTCGAACCGCATCGACCCCGCAAGCGGAATGACTTCGACGATCTTGACTTCCACCTCGTCGCCGAGCCGGTAGCCAAGTCCAGTTCTTTCCCCCGTCAGCGCCTGGTGAGCCTCGTCATAGATATAGTAGTCAAGACCCAGAGTTGAAACCGGTATGAAGCCGTCTGCGCCAAATTGTGGCAGGCTGACAAACAGTCCGGATTTGGTGACGCCCGAAATCCGCCCTTCAAAGGCTTCGCCAAGACGACTGGCGAGGTGGTGCGCCACGAGGCGGTCGACCGTGTCGCGCTCGGCCGCCATGGCGCGGCGCTCGGTAACCGAAATCTCTGCGGCGATGTCCTCAAGCGCCGACTCCTCCGCCGGCGTGATGCCGCCTTCGCCAAGGCCGAGCGTCCCAACCAGCGCGCGATGCACGATCAGATCGGCATAGCGCCGGATCGGCGAGGTGAAATGGGCGTATCGCATCAGATTGAGGCCGAAATGTCCCAGATTGTCGGGCGAATAGATCGCCTGGCTCTGGCTGCGCAGAACCATCTCGTTGACCATGCCCTGATAGGGCTGGCCCGAGGCGCGCGCGAGGATTCCATTGAAGGCGCCGGCCCGGACCGCAGCACCCCGCGCTAAGGACAGCCCGAGCGTGCCCAGGAATTCGCGCAGGACTTCCTGCTTGGCGAGCGAGGGCTGGTCGTGAACCCGGTAGATCAGCGGCTGCTTGCGCTTTTCCAGCGTCTCCGCCGCGGCCACATTGGCCTGGATCATGAATTCCTCGATCAGCCGGTGCGCATCGAGCCGCTCGGGCACGATCACCTTGTCGACCTTGCCCTCGGGCGTGAGCAGGATCTTGCGTTCCGGCATGTCGAGATCGAGCGGCTGTCGGCGGGTGCGCTCGCGCTTGAGCACCGCATAGGCGTTCCACAAGGGCTTCAGCACGGGCTCGAGCAGCGGACCCGAGGCGTCATCCGGATTGCCGTCGATCGCGGCCTGGGCCTGCTGGTAGGAAAGCTTTGCCGCGCTTTTCATCATGACCCGGTGAAACCGGTGGCTAATCTTGCGGCCGTCGCTGGAGAACACCATGCGCAGCGCCAGCGCCGGCCGGTCTTCGCCCTCGCGCAGCGAGCACAGGTCGTTGGAGATCCGCTCGGGCAGCATCGGCACCACGCGGTCGGGAAAATAGGCCGAATTGCCGCGCTTGAAAGCTTCCCGGTCAAGCGCGGAGCCGGGACGCACATACCAGGATACGTCGGCGATCGCCACCGTGGCGATGATGCCGCCGGGATTGTCAGGCGAAGGGTCTTCCTCGGCGAAGACCGCGTCATCATGGTCCTTGGCGTCGCTCGGATCGATGGTGAGGAGCGGGATATGCCGCCAGTCCTCGCGTCCGCCCGACAGCGGCGCGGGCTTTGCCTCCTCGGCGGCCTTGAGCACTTCGGCAGGGAACACATGCGGGATCCCGTGCGAGTGGATGGCGATCATCGAGATGGCTTTTTCGCCCTCGACCGAGCCCAGGACTGCGTGCACCCTGGCCCGCGGCAGGCCCATGCGGCCGGGACGCGCGGTTTCCACCTCAACGAGGTCGCCGTCCCTGGCGTCGCCTGCGGCGTCGGCTTCGATGGTAAATTCCTCGCCGCGCCGTTCGATCGGCATCAGCCTGCCGCCACCGCCTGGCGAGGCGCGGAAAACGCCGAGGATGAGCCCCTCGCGCCGGTCGAGAACCTTCATGATGCGGGCGGTATAGGTGGTTTTCGCGCCATGGGTGGTGGCAAAGATCCGCGCCAGAACCCTGTCGCCGATGCCTGCGGCGGTCGACGGGGCGCGGCTTTTGGAGCGATCACGCCCGGCATTGGACTGGCGCACGGTCACCACCGGCGCCGCGCCATGATCCTCGAGCCATTCGGCGGGTCTGGCGACCAGATCGTCGTCAGGGCTGCGCATCGTGATCTCAAGCACAGATACCGCCGGCAGCGTGCCGGGGCGTCTGAGCATCTTGCGGTCGCGTTCGATCATCCCCTCGTCTTCGAGCTCCCGCAGCAGGCCTTTCAACTCCGCACGCGTGTCGCCCTTGAGCCCGAAGGCCTTGGCGATGTCGCGCTTTGAGGCACGATCGGGGTTTTCGGCGAGAAACCGCAGGATCGTGTCCCGGTCGGGAAGGTCGCCGCGGCGAAACGCCGGGCGGTCATCGCCGGCCGGTGCGTCCGGGTTGCCGGGCTTCGGCTTGCCGGCCTTGGTTCCTGGTGTGCGGGGCGGATGTGCCAATGTCAGTCCTTCTTCGCCTTGGCGGCTGCGGGTTTCTTGGCTTTGGCCTTCGGCTTGGCCGCAGTCTTGGCAGGGGTTGCCTTCTTGGCCGCGGCTTTCTTGGGCGCGGCCTTCTTGGCAGGTGCCTTCTTGCCCGAAGCGCCGGCCTTGGCCGTGATCATTTCCAGCGCCTGCTCGAGCGTCACCTCGGTCGGCGCCTTGTCCTTGGGCAGGGTCGCATTGACCTTGCCCCAGTTGACGTAGGGTCCGTACTTGCCGTCGCGCACGGTGACAGGGCCGCCGTCCGGATGATCGCCCAACGTTTTCAGCGCCGCCGGCGTTCCACGGCCGCGGCCGGGTCCCTTGGCCGCTTTTTCGGCAATCACCGTGACTGCACGGTTGAGGCCGATGGAAAACACATCCTCGACGCTCTCAAGATTGGCGTAGCCGCCGTCGTGCAGCAGGAACGGCCCATAACGGCCGAGCCCTGCGGAAATCAACTTTCCTGATTCCGGATGCTGGCCGATATCGCGCGGCAGGCTCAAGAGAGCCACGGCCTTCTCGTGATCGATCGTGTCGACGGCCCAACCCTTTGGCAGGCTGGAGCGCTTGGCCTCCTTGCCGTCGCCGCGCTGGACATAGGGTCCGAACCGGCCGGTGCGGAGCGTGATCGGCTCTTCCGTATGCGGATCCTTGCCCAGATCCTTGGGTTCGTTCGACAGCGCCGCATCGGCTTCCGTGTTCGGATCATTGGAAAGCTGGCGTGTGAAGTTGCAATCCGGATAGTTCGAGCAGCCGACAAAGGCGCCGTACTTGCCGAGCTTGAGTGACAGATTGCCGGTGCCGCAGGTCGGGCAGATGCGCGGGTTGGAGCCGTCTTCGCGCACAGGGAACACCAGCGGCGCCAAGGCCTCGTTGAGCGCATCGAGCACCTGCGTCACGCGCAGGTCCTTGGTCTCATCGATATGGGCGTGGAATTCGATCCAGAATTCCCTGAGCACGTCCTTCCACGCCAGTTCGCCGGCGGAGATCCGGTCGAGTTTTTCCTCAAGATCGGCGGTGAAGCCGAATTCGACATAGCGTTCGAAGAAATTCTCCAAAAACGCGATAACGAGACGGCCCTTGGCCTCGGGGATCAGCCTGCGCTTGTCGATGACCACATAGTCGCGGTCGCGCAGGGTGGCGAGCGTCGAGGCGTAGGTCGAAGGCCGGCCGATACCCAGTTCTTCCATCTTCTTGATAAGCGAGGCTTCAGAGTAACGCGGTGGCGGCTCGGTGAAGTGCTGGGTCGCGTTGATCTTGTTCTTGGCCAGCGCTTCCTGCGCGTTGATCTCGGGCAGGCGGGCGTCGTCGTCGTCATCGCCATCGGACTGTTCGCCGTCTTCCTTGGCATCCGTGTAGGCTGCGATAAAGCCGTCAAAACGGACCACCGACCCGGTGGCGCGCAGGCCCGCGGTCTTGCCGTCCTTGGTGGCGGTGATGTCGACCGTGGTCCGCTCGATTTCGGCCGACGCCATCTGGCTGGCGATGGCGCGCTTCCAGATCAGGTCGTAAAGCTTGAGCTGATCGGCATCGAGATAGCGCTTCAGGTCATCGGGCGCGCGCTCGAACCCGGTCGGACGGATCGCCTCGTGCGCTTCCTGCGCATTCTTGGCCTTGGTGGAATAAAGCCGCGGCTTTTCGGGACAGTATCGTGCACCGAACCGCTCCGCGATCGCCGCGCGGGCTTCATCGATGGCTTCGGGCGCCATCTGCACGCCGTCGGTTCGCATATAGGTGATGAGACCCACGGTCTCGCCGCCGATATCGATGCCTTCATACAGTCGCTGCGCCACCTGCATGGTGCGCGAGGCGTTGAAGCCGAGCTTGGAGGAGGCCGCCTGCTGCAGGGTCGAGGTGGTGAAGGGAGCAGAGGGATTGCGCCGGGTCGGCTTGGCCTCGACGCTGTCGGCGACGAACGACGCGCCTTCAAGCATCTCCTTGATACGTCCTGCGAGGTCGGCGCCGGTGACCGACATCTTGGTCATCTTCTCGCCGTCATGGGAGGTGAGGCGCGCCGTGAAGCCGTCGCCGCGCGGCGTCTTCAGGTCAGCCGAGATCTGCCAGTACTCTTCGGAATTGAAGCGCTCGATCTCGCTTTCACGGTCGCAGACGAGCCTGAGCGCAACCGATTGAACCCGCCCGGCCGAGCGGGCGCCGGGAAGTTTACGCCACAAGACCGGCGACAGGTTGAAGCCCACCAGATAGTCGAGCGCCCGGCGCGCCAGATAGGCGTCGACCAGCGGCGTGTCGATCTGGCGTGGATTGTCCATGGCGTCGAGAACCGACTTCTTGGTGATCGCATTGAAGACCACCCGGGAGACTTTCTTGTCCTTCAGCGCCTTCTTCTTGGTCAGAACCTCGAGCACATGCCACGAAATGGCTTCGCCCTCGCGATCCGGGTCGGTCGCCAGAATGAGGGAATCTGCGCCCTTGAGCGCGTCGGTGATATCCTTGAGCCGCTTGTTGGAGGCAGCGTCGACTTCCCACGACATGGCGAAGTCCTCGTCGGGGAGAACCGATCCATCCTTGGCCGGCAGATCGCGGACATGGCCGAACGAGGCCAGCACCTTGTATCCGCTCCCCAGGTATTTGTTGATGGTTTTTGCCTTCGCAGGCGATTCGACTACCACTACATTCATAAGATTGCTCGCATTCGGCCTTTATCCGGTAGGCCGCGCGAATTCGCGCCGTACCGATTTGGCCCACGAAATGTACAGGGAAATCGATGCGGTCAAGCCCATCTTCCTAATAACGGCCATTTCACAACTCGAATACAACCAATACGCGATTACAACTGTATTGCAATTTAAGATATTTTCACTATCGTATCTCAAGGACCTGCTCGACGGCTTGGGATGAGCGGTGAGGCGGACAAATCTAGGGAGCGACGATGCCAATCCGGCCCACACACGGTCCGTTGGACAAGGCCCGAACGGAGCAGAACATCGCTTATATCAGGCAGATGCTGGCTGAATTGCGCGGGGTCGCGGCGAGTGAAAACGCCGACATGCTCTGCTACCTGATCGAGATGGCCTATATCGAGGCCGGCGATGTTCTGGCCGGCCACAGGCCGCTGAACCTGGCCAAGAACACGCACTGAAAGCGCTCGGTTTGCCTAATCCTCGTCAAATGCCAGCGACACCATGCCACCGGGGTGGCGGTGCAGGCGTCCGGCAAGATCAAGCTCAAGCAGCACCAGATAGACGGTCGCGGCCGCCACGCCGGTGTGCCGGATGATGTCGTCGATCTCTGCGGGCGAGGGGCCGAGCGCCTCGATCACGCGGGCGCGGTCATCATCGCGCGGTTCGTCATAGGGCGCGCCATCGCCAGATCCCGGTTCCTCCATGACCGGTTCGTCATCGGGAAACATCCGGCTCGAAGGCGCCAGCGCATCAATCACGTCGCGGCTCTCGGTGGTCACGATCGCGCCCTCCTTGAGCAGCCCGTTGGTGCCTGCGGCCCTTGGGTCCAGCGGCGAACCGGGAACAGCGAAGACCAGCCGGCCGAAATCCGCCGCCCGCCGCGCGGTGATCAGCGAGCCGGAGCGTTGCGCCGCCTCGATCACGATCAAACCCAGGCCGATGCCCGCGATCAGCCGGTTGCGCCGAGGGAAATCCCGGGCGCGCGGTTCCCAGCCCATCGGCATCTCGCTGATGGCAAGTCCTTTTCCGGAGCATATCTCGCGGTAGAGGTCGAGGTTTTCCGGCGGGTAGGGCTGGTCGAGGCCGCCAGCGAGCGCTGCGATGGTGCCGCTGTCGAGGCTTGCCCGGTGCGCCGCCGCGTCAATGCCGCGCGCCAGGCCGGAGACGACCACGTAACCGGCGGCGCCGAGTTCGCGCGCCATCCGCGCCGCCATCTTGGCGCCCGACACCGAGGCGTTGCGCGCGCCGACGATGCCAACCGAGACCTGTGTGGCGAGCGACAGATCGCCAATGGCCGCAATCAGCGGCGGCGCGCCGTCGATCCGCCTGAGCGCCGGTGGGTAATCCGGCTCGCCAATGCCGATGAACACCGCGCCGAATTTTCGCGCCGCCTCCAGCTCGGCTTCCGCATCCGCGACGCTCGCAACCTTGATCGCCCGCGCCGAGCCTCCGCGCCGCGACAGTTCGGGTAATTGCTCGATGGCCGTTTCGGCCGAGCCGAAATGATTGATCAGGTCGCGGAACGTGGCCGGGCCAACATTGTCGGAGCGGATCAGCCGCAACCAGGAGAGACGCTGGCGATCAGAAAGGGCGACACCGCGCCTTCCTTCATCGCCGGCGGACATCAGCCCTTGTCCCCGATCCGGCCTTCGGTGCCCGAAAGCAAACGGCTGATGTTCTGGTGATGCTTGAGGATGGTGATCACCGACATGACCACGAACAGCGAGGCGACTTCCGGTCGGCCATATAAATAAAGTGCAATAGGCACCGCCACCGCCGCCGTCAGCGCCGCGAGCGACGAGTAGCGGAACAACTTGGCCATGCCGAGCCAGATCGCGGCGAAGACCAGCACGATCAGCGGCGCCAGCCCCAGGAGTACGCCCAGATAGGTGGCGACGCCCTTGCCACCCTTGAACTTGAGCCAGACCGGATAGAGATGGCCGAGAAACGCGGCAAGCCCCGCGATCAGCGCCGCTTCCATGCCGATGACATAGCGCGCGGCTAAAACCGCCACCGTGCCCTTGAGCGCGTCAAGGAGCAGTGTCAGCGCGGCAAGTTTCTTGTTGCCGGTGCGCAGCACGTTGGTCGCGCCGATATTGCCCGATCCGATGCTGCGAACGTCGCCAAGACCTGCCATGCGGGTCAGGATCAGCCCAAACGGGATTGACCCGCACAGATAGCCCACGAGCAGCGAAACGAGCATTTCAGGCGCTGAAAGGGACCAACTGACCAGACCAGGCACGACGCTATTCTCCTCGATTGGGACACGCCTGAGCAGCCGGAATCCGGCGGTCAGGCGCGATGAACTGTGACACCTGCAACCAGTGTTTGCAACACCTTGCCGGTGAAGCGTGCGTCCTCGAACGGGCTGTTCTTGGACTTGGAAATGAGGTCGTCCTTGGACACCACCCACGGATAGTCCGCATCGATCAGCGCAATGTCCGCGCGCGCGCCGGGAGCCAGGGTTCCGGCTTCCAGGCCAAGAATCCGGGCGGGCCGTGTCGACAGCGCGTCGACCAGCCGCATCAACGGTACATCGCCGGAATGATAGAGCCTGAGCGCTGCGGCCAGCATCGTTTCAAGACCGATCGCGCCGTTCTCGGCGTCGGCGAACGGCAGCCGCTTGGTGTCGACATCCTGCGGGTCATGGGCCGAAACGATGATGTCTATGACGCCCTCGGCGAGTGCCGCCACCATGGCGCGCCGGTCGTCCTCGGTCCTGAGCGGCGGCGACAGCCGGAAGAAGGTGCGGTATTCGCCGATATCGGTCTCGTTCAGCGTCAGATGGTTGATCGAGATCCCGGCGGTGACCGCGAGCCCGCGCGCCTTGGCGTCGCGGATCACATCAGCCGATTGCGGCACCGAGATACTCATCGCGTGATAGCGCGCGCCGGTCAGGCCCGCGAGCCTCAGGTCGCGCTCAAGCGGAATGATCTCGGCCTCGCGCGGAATTCCGGGCAGCCCGAGCCAGCTGGCGAACAGCCCCTCGTTCATCACGCCTGTCGCGCCCAGCCGCTGGTCCTGCGTCGCCACGGCGATGACGGCGCCGAAATCGCGCGCATAGGTCATGGCGCGGCGCATCACGGCCGGGTTGTCGACCGTGTGCCGGCCGTTGCTGAGCCACACGGCGCCAGCCTCGAGAAGCAGACCGAACTCGGTCATCTCCTCGCCCTTGAGGCCCTTGGTCAGCGCCGCCGCCGGATGAACCCGCACGACCGCCTCGTCGCGCGCCAGCCTCTGGACGAAATCGACCAGCGCCACATCGTCGATCACCGGATCGGTGTCGGGCATCATGATGATCGAGGTCACGCCGCCCCTGGCCGCGGCCCGGCTCGCCGAAGCGATGGTTTCGCGGTGTTCGGCGCCGGGTTCGCCGATATGCACGCAGGCGTCGACCAGGCCGGGAACGGCGATGAGGCCGGCGCAATCTTCGATTTCAGCGCCCGACGGCGGTGCCATTCCAGCGGCGTCCGCGCCGATGGCCGAGATCCTGCCGTCGATGATGACGATGTCGCCGATCTCGTCTATTCCGGTGGACGGGTCGACGATCCGGACATTGGCAAGGACCCGCGGCTTCATGGCTGGTTTCCTTCAGAGAGCATCAGCGTCTCCATCACCGCCATGCGCACGGCGACCCCCATCTCGACCTGCAGTTCGATGACGCTTTGCGGACCGTCGGCGATGTCGGACGCGATCTCGACGCCGCGATTCATCGGTCCGGGATGCATCACCAGCGCATCGGGCTTGGCCAGGCTGAGCTTGTCGGCGTCCAGCCCGTAATAGCGGAAATACTCCCGGACCGAGGGCACGAAGGAGCCGGCCATGCGCTCGCGCTGCAGGCGCAGCATCATCACCACGTCGGCATCCCTGAGGCCGTCTTCCATGCTCTGGAAAACTTCGACGCCCATGTCGGCAATGCCCGACGGCAGCAGCGTCGAGGGGGCGACCACCCGGACGCGCGCGCCAAGTGCATTGAGCAGCAGGATGTTCGAGCGCGCGACGCGCGAATGCAGCACATCGCCGCAAATGGCGACGATCAGCCGCCCGACCTTGCCCTTGGCGCGGCGGATGGTCAGCGCGTCGAGCAGCGCCTGGGTCGGATGTTCATGCGCCCCGTCGCCGGCATTGATCACCGGGCAGCCGACCTTCTGCGACAGCAGCGCCACGGCGCCGGCCGAGGAATGGCGCACCACCAGAACATCCGGTCGCATGGCATTGAGCGTCATCGCCGTGTCGACGAGCGTTTCGCCCTTCTTGACGCTCGAATTGGCGACCGACATGTTCATCACGTCGGCGCCAAGCCGCTTGCCGGCAAGTTCGAAAGAGGCTTGCGTCCGGGTGGAGGCTTCGAAGAACAGGTTGATCTGGGTGAGACCGCGCAGTGTCGAGGTCTTTTTCTCGCGCTGGCGGGAAATCTTGACCGCCTCGTCCGCCCGATCGAGCAGATAGATGATGTCCTGCTCCGAAAGCCCCTTGATTCCGAGCAGGTGGCGGTGCGGAAATGACATCATGCGTCCCATGGGATTGAGGTCTGGACCGGTCTATAGAAAGGTTCCGGGGCAGGGGCAAGCGCGGCCCGCCCTGAAAAGTGCTGTGTCCCCATGCAAAACCGCGCGAATCCCTGTAAGCGAGGACTGATGAGCCCAATTCAAGCCTTTGGCCCTGTTGCCGAGAACCAGAGCCCGCCGTTTTCCGGGCACAATGCCTATCGCGCCGACCCGCTGCTGAAGGACATCGCCGCCGACATGCCGCGCGCATTGCGCGACGATTTCGAGACGGTGGGCAAATTCGTGGCCTCGGCGGAGGCGCAGGACCTGGCCCGCATCGCCAACCGCTCCATCCCCGAACTCAAGACCCATGACGCCTCGGGAAACCGCATCGACCAGGTGGATTTCCATCCGAGCTGGCACGCGCTGATGCGGCGATCGGTCTCGATCGGGTTGCAGGGATCGGTCTGGGAGGGACGCCGCGAGGAAAAGGGGTTTGCGCACCAGGCCCGCGCTATCCGTTTCTTTCTGACCGCCGGGCTTGAATGCGGCCATCTCTGCCCGCTCACCATGACCAATGCCTCGATCGCCGCGATCATGGCCTCGCCGCGCATCGAAAAGGCCTGGGCGCCGCAGATCGTCTCGCGCCGCTATGATTCAAGCCACCGGCCCGCCATGCAGAAGTCCGGTGTCACCATCGGTATGGGCATGACCGAAAAACAGGGCGGCACCGATGTGCGCGCCAACCAGAGCCAGGCGGTGCGCGCCGGCGAAGGTGTCTACCGGCTGTCGGGGCACAAATGGTTCATGTCCGCGCCGATGTCGGACGCCTTTGTCATGCTCGCCCAGACGGGCAAGGAGACTGGCGACCAACTGAGCTGCTTCCTGGTTCCGCGCATCCTTGAAGACGGCAACCTCAACGGGCTCAGGCTGCAGCGCCTGAAGGACAAGCTCGGCAACCGCTCCAATGCTTCCTCGGAGGTCGAATTCGACAACACCTTCGGCTTTCTCCTGGGCGGCGAAGGCGAGGGTATCCGCACCATTCTCGACATGGTGACGCTCACCCGGCTCGACTGCGCGCTGGCGTCGGCCGGCATGATGCGCGCAAGCCTCGCCGAAGCGGTGCATCATTGCCGTCACCGCCGGGTCTTCGGCGAACTGCTGATCGACCAGCCGTTGATGGTCCGCGTTCTGGCTGATCTGGCGCTCGATACGGCGGCGGCCACGGCGCTGTCGATGCGGCTCGCCCGCGCCTTCGACAATGCCCGCGATAATCCCGCCGAGGCCGCCATCGCCCGGCTGATGACGCCGGTGGTCAAGTACTGGGCCTGCAAGATCGCCCCGTCCGTCATCTATGAGGTGATGGAGTGCATGGGCGGCAACGGCTATGTCGAGGAACGCGCCGTGGCCCGGCATTACCGCGAGGCGCCGGTCAACGCGATCTGGGAAGGGTCGGGCAATGTCATGGCGCTCGATGTGCTGCGCGTGCTCACCCGCGGCCGCGAACTGTGCGAAGTGGCGCTTGGCAGCATCAACACCGATCTGGGTGCGGCCGGGCCGCGCACCGTCGATGTGCTGAGGGCCTGCATGGCGGTGGCCGAGCGGGACGAGGGCGCGGCACGGATGCTGACCGAGCAACTGGCGCTGGCCGCGGCCGCCGCCGAACTGACCCGGCTTGGTGCCGGCCACGTGGCGGAAGCCTTTGTCGAAACAAGGCTCGGCGGCGCCTGGCGCTCGACCTACGGCATGCTCGACGCCCGCTTCGATGCCCGCCAGATCGTCGATCTGCTCTATCCGCCGATGAGTTGACCGCCGGCAAAAAGTCCCGCCGCCCACATGACCACCGGAATGGTCAGGAACGATGCGACCGTCTGCACCGTGGTCACTGCGGCATAGAGTGGTGCGTCACCGCCCATCTGACGGGCCAGCAAATAGCCGTTCATGGCTGTCGGCACCGAAGCGCACAGCGCCAGGATCAGCAGCGGTTCGCCGGATAGGCCGAAGCTGAGCGCCAAACCGGTCATGATCATGGGAAACAGGATAAGCTTGAGTGCCGTCGGCGTCAGCACGGCGGGGCCGGGGCGCAGAGCGTCGCCCAGTTTGAGGCCCGCGCCGACCATCAGCAACCCAAGCCCCAGCGACGACCGCGCGATCAGGTCAACCGCCTGTTCCACCGGCGCATAGATGCCAAAGGGGAGGGCGTTGACGGCAATGCCCGCCACGCAGCCAAGAATGAGCGGGTTTCCGGCGATCCGCTTGATCAGCGTGGCCATGCTGCGCGCGCCGGTTCCATACCAGACCAGCACGATCACATTGATGAAATTGAGCGGGATGACGATCACTGCCATCACCAGGGCGACGAGCGCCAGGCCGCTGGGCCCGGAAAGCTTCTCGGCGATGGCGAGTGCGATGAAAGCGTTCCAGCGTGACGATGTCTGAAACAAGGTGGTGTAGCTCGCATCCGACATGCCCCGGGCGCGGGCCAGCGGATGCAGGGCAATCAGCAGCACAGTCATGACGGCCACCGCGAGCAGCGAGACAAGCGCGACTGTTCCCAGTTCGATGCCGGAAAAATCGGCTGTTGCCAGGGTCAAGAACAGAAGCGCGGGAAACAGCAGGTAATATCCGAGCGTCTCCAGCCCCGGCCATACGCTCTGATCGATGAAGGGCATGCGCCTGAGCGCCACGCCCATGAGCACGATGATGAAGATCGGCAGGATGCTTTCAAAAATCGGAATCATCGCACGCTGGGGACTGGGGTCATTGTGGCTGGAAACCGCCGCAAGGGGCGCTTGAAAGGCATGGTCATAGGCGGCCCGGAACCTTTGAGCAATGCCGTCGTTAACCTTAACAAATGGTTTACATTGCGTGTAACGGTTGGCGCGTTCATGCTGACTAAAGAGAAGTGACCATAACCGATCTCCGCCAACGGATGCAAAATGCTATCAAGCCGATTGTTTTTCACCGCTATAATGTTGTTCTGGATCAGTTTTCTGTCGCTGCTGGCGCTGGTGGTCACCTATGCGCCGCAAGGCGGGGTGGAGCTTGCCGGGCTCACGCTCTTTGCAGGCAGCGGACTGGTTGACGCTGCACTCGCGGCAATGCAATGCATTGGCTTCTCGCCGGTCACAAGCAGCGTCGTCTTCGGTATCATGGCGGGATTCAATATTGCCGCGGCGGGATTGGCTCTTTTCGCCATGCTGTTTTCCGTGCTTGGCCAGGAACTTGAACAGCGTCAGGCGCGGCCCTTGGCCGAAGGCGCTGCCGCTTGCGCCGCGGGCTCCACGGTGTTGATCGTTGCGGTGTCGCTGGCGGGCGGTCAGGCGGGAGCGTTGCTGGTGCTTCAGCTTGCAGCGTTGGGCGGCTTGCTGTTGACAGTCATGTCGTTCACTCCGCCTGTAAACGAGACCGGCAGTGCTGCCGATGGCGGCGTCTCAGCGCTTGACGATGTGATCGCCGATCATGCCGCCAGCCATGCAGCCTTCAGCGCGCAGCTTGCTTCCATGTCCCGGCGCGGGGCGAGCACATGAAGGTGTTTCTGGTTCTCTGGATCATCCCGATCGTGCTGCTCGGCACCTGGTACGGCCTATCCTTTTACGACATCAATTTCGGCTTCCACATCCTGACCCGCGACCTGCATGACCTGGTATTCACCATCTACGGCAACATGCTCGGCATCTCGCCCGAATCAATCCCGCCGCTGGTGCTCAAGGCAATCATTCTGGATACGTTTCTTGTCGTCGGGTTCATCGTGATCAAGCGTCGCCGCAAGCAGATCTGGTCGTCGACGCGCAAGCTGTTCGGCTGGACCGAGGAGCGCGAGGCGCCCATCGCAACCGCGTCGTCGCGGGATGCCGATTACTCGCGAATGTCCTGAGATCCGGCTCCGGCCGCAGCCCGCAGACCGGCCAGCCGGTCGAGCGCGCCCTGCAAAATGAAACTGGCGGCGGCCGAATCGATACGGCCTTTTCGTTTCTTGCGCGACACATCCATCTCGATCAGGGCGCGCTCGGCGGCCACCGTCGAGAGCCGCTCGTCCCAGAAGACGAAGGGCAGGTCGGACTTCTCGGCCATCGAGCGCACGAAGGCGCGGGTGGACTGGACGCGCGGCCCTTCCGATCCGTCCATGTTGACCGGCAGGCCGATCACCGCAGCAGCCGCATTGTCGCGTTCGAGAGCGGCGAGCAGCACCTGGGCATCGAGCGTGAATTTCTTCCGCTTGATCATCGGCCTGGGCGAGGCGAGGCTGAGTGACAGATCCGACACGGCAAGGCCGATCGTCTCGGTCCCGAGATCGATCCCGGCGATGGTTTGGCCCGGGGCGATGAGGGTCGCCAGCTCTTCCATGGTGATAACGGCCATGAACAGCTCTACCGCTTCCGCACGAATTCCGTGCGCAGGACCAGGCCCTTGATGGCATCATGGCGGCAGTCGATTTCCTCGGGATTGTCGGTGAGCCGGATCGACTTGATGACGGTGCCCTGTTTCAGCGTCTGGCCCGCGCCTTTGACTTTCAGGTCCTTGATCAACGTCACGGAGTCGCCGTCGGCGAGCACTGTTCCGGCCGAATCGACCACGACGTTGGCCTTGGCGGCTTCCGCCGCCATCTCCGATGCCGGACGCCATTCGCCGGTTACTTCGTCATAGACATAATCGTCATCGGCCATGGATGCCTCGCTGGGATGGCTGTTTGGGTGGCGCGAGCGCGGCAACGCCATATATTGCCATCGGTGAGCGCGGATGATGTCGCATATCCCACCCGCGCGGCGGGCGCAACACGAGCGCAGGCCGCACCCGCGGGTTCGGACGTCCATTGCCCAAGTCGGGGTTCATCCGTTAGGGTCGCCCAAAAGCATCCAAGGGAGAAAAAAGTGAAAATAACCTGGCTCGGCCATTCCGCATTCCGGCTTGAAACCGCCAAGTCCGTCATCCTGATCGACCCGTTCTTCACCGGCAATCCGGCATTCGCCGGCAATGACCGCAAGGATGCGGTCAAGGATGTGACGCATATTCTGCTCACCCACGGCCATGGCGACCACCTCGGTGACACCGGCGCGATCGCCAAGGAAACCGGCGCGGTGGTGCTGGCAAACGCCGATCTGGCGGCCTGGCTTGGACATCATCATGGGCTCGACAAGCTGGAACCCGGCAACACTGGCGGCACCATTGCGCTCGATGGGTTTTCCGCAACTTTCGTCAACGCGCTGCACTCCTCGGCCAACATCACATCTGACGGCGTGTCGCATTCGCTCGGCAACGCCAACGGGCTGATGCTGCATTTCGAGGACGAGCCCGGGCTTCTGCACATGGGCGACACCGACATCTTCTCCGACATGGCGCTGATCAACGAGCTGCACCGCCCGGAAATCGGCATCGTGCCGATTGGCGACCGCTTCACCATGGGCGGCGCAGTGGCAGCACTCGCTTGCCGCAGGTACTTTTCTTTTGCCAAGGTGCTGCCCTGCCATTACGGCACCTTCCCGATCATCGACCAGACCGCGGACGCCTTCCTTGAGGCCATGGAAGACGACGCCGCGAACGTGGCCGTGCCCAAATCCGGCGAAAGCGTTGTGGTCTGACAGACAGGGTGGGAGAAATGCCCCAGGATGACAGAACGCTGAGCTTCTATGGGCAGCAAGCTCCCGCCTATGCCTCACGGGACGAAAACGCGGATACGAGGCATCTCGAGGCGTTTCTTGCCTTGCTGCCGCCCGGCGCTGTCATTCTCGAACTGGGATGCGGCGCGGGGCGGGATAGTGAATTCATGCTCTCCCGCGGCTACGCCGTGCGCCCGACGGACGGGACGCCCGAGCTGGCGGACGCTGCCGAACAGCGCTTGGGAATCCCGGTTGCGACACTGCTGTTCGCGGACCTTGACGAGACCGGCACCTGTGACGGGATATGGGCGAATGCCTGCCTTTTGCATGTCCCCAGGGCAGGTCTGCCGGGGATCCTCGCGAGCATCCATGCGGCATTGAAGAAAGATGGGGTCTTTTACGCCAGCTTCAAAGCCGGCGACACGGAAGGCCGCGACCAGTTTGACCGGTATTACAATTATCCGTCAGAGCGCTCGCTCAGGGAGTGGTACGCGGCCTCCGGATGGGCGGATCTGGCGATCACCACCGAAATGGGCAGTGGCTATGACCGCAGGCCGACCCAATGGCTCCATGTCACTGCCATCAAGTGAGGCGGGCTTTTCGAGGCCGGGATCGCGTTGACAATGACAAATCCATACCCCGCAGTTGCGCGGCTGCCCGCTCGCCGCTATAGCGGGGCAACCTGTTCACATGACCCGATGAGGACCCGATGTCCGTAGATCTTGCCACCGTCAAACGTGTTGCACACCTGGCCCGCATTGCGGTCACCGAGGAGGATGCGGCGCGCATGGAAGGCGAACTCAATGCCATTCTGGGCTTTGTCGAACAGCTTTCGGAAGTTGATGTCGAGGGCGTCGAGCCGATGACCTCGGTCACGCCGATGGCAATGAAGAAACGCGCCGATGTCGTCACCGACGGCTCGAAGGCTGAAGACATCGTCGCCAACGCGCCCGACAGCACCGACAATTTCTTCGTCGTGCCGAAGGTGGTCGAATAGGCCATGGCTGTCTCGGTCGCCATTGAATCGCCGTTGCAGGACGAGGTGAGGGGGCTGGTCGAGGCGCTCGACGCCTATCTGGTTCCGCTGGCGCCGGCCGAATTCCATTTCGGCCTTGACATCGAGGAAATGGCAGGCGCCGACACTACCGTGTTTGTCGCGCGTGACGATTCCGGCGAGGCCGTGGGCCTGGGCGCGCTCAAGGATGTGGGCGTGGACGCGGGGGTTCGCACCGGCGAGGTCAAGCGCATGTTCACCGTTCCGTCAGCGCGCGGCCAGCGCGTCGGCTCGGCTCTCCTGAATGCGATCAGCAATCGCGCCCGATCCCTTGGCATCGAGCGGCTGGTGCTGGAGACCGGCGTGGGCGAGGGGCTCGCCGCCGCGGTCCGGCTTTACGAAAATCACGGCTTCACCGAATGTGGCGCCGTTCTCGATTATCCCGATTCCGGCTATTCCCGGTTCTTTGAAAAGAAGTTGTCCGCATGACCGACCTCATCCGCCTGACCATCGCCGAAGCCCGTGACGAGATGGGCAAGGGCGCCTTTTCGAGCCTAGAGCTGACAGAGGCCTATCTGTCGGCCATCGAGGCGGCCAACCCGGCGATCAATGCCTATGTGAAGGTTACCAGTGAGAAGGCCCGTGACATGGCCAAGGCCTCGGACGCCCGCCGCGCCGCCGGCAATGCCGGCGCGCTGGAAGGCATTCCGCTTGGCATCAAGGATCTTTACGCCACCGAGGGCGTGCACACCCAGGCCTGTTCTCATGTGCTCGACGGCTTCGAGCCGCGCTATGAATCCACCGTCACCGCCAATCTCTGGGCCGACGGCGCGGTGATGCTCGGCAAGCTGAACATGGACGAGTTCGCCATGGGCTCGTCCAACGAGAGCTCCTGGTACGGTCCTGTGATCAACCCATGGCGGGCCGAAGGCTCCAACGCCAATCTGGTGCCCGGCGGCTCCTCGGGCGGCTCGGCGGCGGCGGTTGCGGCGTTGCTGTGCGCCGGCGCCACGGCCACCGACACCGGCGGCTCGATCCGCCAGCCCGCGGCCTTCACCGGCACCGTCGGCATCAAGCCAACCTACGGCCGCTGCTCGCGCTGGGGCATCGCCGCCTTTGCCTCCTCGCTCGATCAGGCAGGCCCGATCGCCCGCGACGTGCGCGATGCGGCGATCCTGCTCAAATCCATGGCCTCGGTCGACGACAAGGACACCACCTCGGTCGATCGTCCGGTGCCCGATTACGAGGCAGCACTTGGCGGCTCGGTCAAGGGCCTGAAGATCGGTATCCCGCGCGAATACCGCGTTGACGGCATGCCCGACGAGATCGAGGCGCTGTGGCAGCAGGGCATCGCCTGGCTCAAGGATGCGGGCGCCGAGATTGTCGACATCGAACTGCCGCACACGAAGTATGCGCTGCCTGCCTATTACATCGTCGCGCCCGCGGAAGCCTCGTCCAACCTCGCCCGCTATGACGGCGTCCGCTACGGCCTGCGCGTGCCCGGCAAGGACATCGCCGACATGTACGAGAAGACCCGTGCGGCGGGCTTCGGCCAGGAGGTCAAGCGCCGCATCATGATCGGCACCTATGTGCTCTCGGCCGGCTATTACGACGCCTATTACCTGCGCGCCCAGAAGGTTCGCACCCTGATCAAGCGCGATTTCGAATTGGCCTTCAACGCCGGGGTCGACGCCATCCTCACGCCCGCCACCCCGTCCTCGGCCTTTGCGGTCGGCGACGAGAACCTGGCCAGCGATCCGGTCAAGATGTATCTCAACGACATCTTCACCGTCACCGTCAACATGGCAGGCCTGCCCGGCATCGCCGTGCCCGCGGGCCTCGACCCCAAGGGCCTGCCGCTCGGCCTGCAGCTGATCGGCCGCCCCTTTGACGAGGAAACCCTGTTCAAGACCGCCCATGTGATCGAACAGGCCGCAGGCCGGTTCGAGCCGAAGCGCTGGTGGTAGGCGCCTGAAGCCACCTGTTTTCATGGTTGCAAGCGGCGCCCGGAGGCGCCGCTTTGGTGTTACCTGTTGTTGAGTTGCGACCGGACCAATTCCAGGCAGCGTCTGGTCACCGCGTAAGGCTTTCCCTGCCGGGAACTGATAGCGCGTTTGCGCTTGAGCCTGCGAAAGGTCTCGAGATCGAGGCCGCCAAACAGCCAGCCCTCGCGGGTAATGAGCTTGATCTCGGCGATCTTTCTGTTGTCGTCGCGGATGAGTTCAATCCTGCCGCCTTGGGCAAGCAGGTGCAAAATGCGCTGTTCTGCGCGTGATATGTCCATTGTCTGAAGTCCGGAAATAGCGCTTGGATGAGCGCACAAAAGCATCTGCCGGCTCGGCGAACCGGCGGCTATCGTGTTTTTGCAGGGCCGTGCGCGGCGTTTTCAACGCGGGACGCAGGCCCTTCAGTGGGACTCGGACAAGTTAGACAAAAAGGGCTCCATTCTATGCTGGACTGCAACTGGATAAGTCCGCGCGGATGTCCGGTCAAGATGAAAGACGGTCATCGCCGCCTTGATACTTGAGGAGTGTTGCATCTCTGCGCTGCGCCCGCTTCCAGAATGCCGGCGCAAGCGCGAAAAATTGCAACCGGACTTGCCGAACCGCTCGTTTCCGGCGAAAGTCGAGCCGTGCACAGCGCTTCGCGTGGCGGACGGTCCGCCGGTCGTCGCGCGACCGAACCCGGACAATCTGACGATCGGACAGGCCTCTTGCTTACCCTGCGTCCCGCCACGGAGAACGACGTTCCGGTCATCGCCGCGATCTCGCGGAACGCCTTCTGGTCGAATTTCCCGGCCCTGGAACCTGGAGCCGCAGATCATCCGGGCTATCGCGATCTCGTCAGCGACAGGCAGCAGGCCGAAGCGCTGGATCTCTGGCCCGGCATCTGGATCGCCGAGTTTGACGGGCTGCCGGGCGGCTGGGGCACCCGCGCCGTTGGCGGCAATGAAATCACCGAAATGTGGGTACACAGCGCGTTTCAGGGCAAAGGCGCCGGCACGGCGCTGATCGGCAGGCTTCTGGGCGAGATCTTCGCGGAAGGCCATCATGAGGCCTGGATCGAGACTCATCTGCGCAATGCCGGCGCCATCAGGCTCTACCAGCGCATGGGCTTTGCCCCCGATCATGAAAAGAAACACTTCTCGGAAGGTCTTGGCCGCGAGGTTCCGCTTGTCAGGATGCGCTGTGGGCTGCGCCATAGAGTGTAGGGTTCACACTGATCCAGACACTCTCTGACATGCTTTGATTGCGATTGTGGTTCTCGGGAAACCGGTTTCCACTTTGGCCTGAGCAACTCCCGCGATCCGCGCGTCCGCGGCCCGATGATCAGTCCTTGGCAAAGTCGACCTAAAGCCCACCCACCACCTCATCCAGCGCAGACCCGTTGATGGTCGCAAGTTGTCCGCCTGTCGTCGCCCGTTATTTGCACTACATGATTGCGGACTGCTTGACCGATTTCCGGTTTATCGGCACACTTCATCCAAAATAAAAATAGAATATGTAGTCACACCACGGGAGGAAGATATGAAAACCATGAAAATTGGGGCGGTCTTGCTATGCGCCTCTGGACTCACCTCGCCGGTCATGGCGCAGGACAACATGGACAAGCTGCAGAACATGCAGCGCACCGATGCCACATTCACCCAAATTGCCCAGGAAGGCGCAACCGCCGACGCGTTGCGCCAGATCATCCCCCATATCAACGTGCCCGAAGGCTTCGAGATCAGCCTCTATGCGGTTGTGCCCGATGCGCGCTCAATGGCGGTCGCGCCTCAGGGCACCGTCACCTTCGTCGGCACCCGCAAGGACAAGGTCTGGTCGGTGGTGGACCGTGACCGTGACCGGGTTGCCGACGACGTCAAGGACTTTGCGCCATCGATTACCTTCGATATTCCAAATGGTCCCTGCTTTTCGCGCGACGGCTTCCTCTATATCGCCGAGCGCAACCGGGTGCTCGTCTTTCCGGCGGCAGAATTCTTCTTCGAAGGTCCCGATCCGGCGGTGGGCGTCGTGGTGGCACAGGGCGAGCTGATCCCGGCGGAGGAGGAAAGCTTCAACCACACCGCCCGCGTCTGCCGGGTCGGTCCCGATGGTAAGCTCTACATCTCGCTCGGCCAGCCCCACAATGTGCAGCCGGCAGAGAAGGTTGAGATGTATGACGAGATCGGCATTGGCGGCATCATCCGGATCAACACTGACGGAACCGGCCGTGAGGTCTATACACGCGGCATAAGGAACTCGGTGGGCCATGATTTCAACCCGGCGAATGGCGATCTGTGGTTCACCGACAATCAGGTTGACGGCATGGGTGACGATATTCCGCCAGGAGAACTCAACCGCCAGACCGCGGCGGGGCAGCATTTCGGTTTCCCCTGGACCAACTCCCGCGTCGAATTGCCGGACTTCAAGAACGTGCCGCGTCCCGAAGGCGTGGAGTTCGTCGAACCCCAGCTTGAATTGACGGCACATGCCGCCGATCTCGGCATGAGCTTCTATCGCGGCAATTCCTTCCCCGACAAATACAAGGGTGGCATCTTCTGGGCGCAGCACGGCTCATGGAACCGGACGACGCCTGTAGGCGCGCGGGTGATGTTCACCGCGCTCGACGAGAACGGGGATGCAGCCGGAGGGGAGGTCTTCGCCGACGGATGGCTGAATGAGGAAACTGGCGAATATCGCGGACGTCCGATGGATATTGCGTTCCTGCCCGATGGCTCGATGCTTGTCAGCGACGACTTCGCCGGCGCCATCTGGCGCATTGCCTACAATCCCAAGACCGAATGAGAGCGGTTCTTGCCCTAGCTCTCGGCGGGGTTTTCCTTGCCGGGAGCGTCCTTGCCGACAGCTTGCCGGAGGGAGACCGGGCCGAGGGCCGCAAACTGGCCGGCCAATGCAGCACATGCCATGGGCTCGATGGTTTTGCCCGGATTCCGATCGCGCCGCATATCGGCGGCGAACCGGAGAGCTATCTGCGCTCGCAACTCACCGCATTTCGTGACGGGACGCGCGAACAAGAGATGATGAGCATTGTCGCGCGCAGCCTCAGCGACCAGCAGATCGCCGATCTTGCCGCCTGGTATTCAGGCCATTCGGTCACTGTCGAGCTTCGAGCTGATCCGGATGACGCCCCGGCGCTTTGCATCGCCTGCCACGGCGCCGATGGCCTGCACCTGTTCGCGGACGCGCCCAACCTGGCGGGAGAGACCAACATCTATATCGACACCCAGCTCAAGGCGTTCCGCACCGGCAAACGCGAGCATGAGATCATGTCCGCCATCGCCGCCGACATGACCGACGCCGAGATCCGCGCCGTGGCCGATTGGTATGCCGCGGTCAGAATTGGGATCGAATTGGTGGAATAGCCGCGCCACAGCCAGTTTGCGCCGATGCGGCAACTGGCGTCCTTGAGCCCGGCGGGCAGCACGGCATCATCAGGTGCCGTTGCAATGGTCTCTGCCTGGAGCCTGCCACTCCCCCGCAAATCCGATGCAGGGTGAAGTGTGGGCTGTGTCCGGCGTCGCCTTGCGAACAAAGCAGGGCTTGATGGATTGTCCGATTCCGGCGAAAGTCGGCGCGAGTGTCACGCATTTACGCCTGTGACGACCCGACGGAACCGACTTCATGCTTGTCATCCGGCCCGCCAGTTCCGCCGAAGCCCAGGATCTCGCCAAGATCGGGCTGGCCGCATGGGAGAATGTGATCAATCTGTGGGGCGAGGATGCCGGCCGGCTGCGCGAGAACGCCCGCAACGCCTATTATGATTTTTGTACCCGCGGCTGGCCCGATATTCTGGTTGCCGAGTGGCACGGCGATCTGGCCGGCTGGGGGGCCTGTGAAAAGGCAGACGATTTCATCACCGATCTCTGGGTTCATCCGTCGTTTCAGGGCAGGGGCATTGGCACGGCACTGCTTGAGGAAATCGAAACGGGCATAAGGCAACGCGGTTATTCCGCTGCGCGGCTAGACACCCACGCCCGCAATATCGCTGCGATCCGGCTTTTCAAGCGCCTGGGCTACCGTGTAAAAACCTATTTCGTCAGCTATTCCGAACCGCTGGACGAGGACATCGACAAGGTGGAAATGATCAAGGAGTTCGATCCCGGTGCGGAATCAAAGCCGGAGGAGGATGGGCTCTACAGCCCCTGATGCACTGCTGCTTCCCAAGAAAAGACCCGGAAACGGTTTCCCGTTCCGGGTTTTGAAGTTGGGCAAAGAAGTCTCTGCCTAGAGGGATCTGAAAATCAGGCTGCGGGTTGCGTGTCTTTTTCCATGTTGCCGAGCACCCGCTCAAAAAGGTCGTGATTGCGGCAAAAACCGGGGGCTTCATCCGGATGGCTTTCATGGGCCAGCCAGTGCTCGCAGGCATCCGGGCGGTCGCAGGTCAGGCACCGATTGGCCGCGCGCCGCAGAACGCCTGCATGGTCTGGTAATTGCAGAATCTCATCGGCGACGCCGAGTTTCTTCATCATGGCGTCCATCAGGTCTGCCTGCTGGGTCAGCCGGTTGAAAATATCGAGAACGCTCATGATCCACTCCTCTTTGGTGTTGTCGCAGAATCCCATGGCTGCCCGACACCCGCATTGATCTCGGTCAAACAATTTGCATGCGGATTCCGCGCATCAACGGCGCGCGGAGCCCGGAAAGCCTTGCAGTCGGGCGGGCTTTGTTCTACCCGACAAGGAGCTGTTCCTTCCAAGACCATGAGCCTTACATGACCCTCGTCGACACCCGCATCCCAGATCCGAAACGGTTCATTCCCGGCGCCACCGGCGATTGGGAAGTCATCATCGGGCTTGAGGTTCACGCCCAGGTGACCAGCAATTCGAAGCTGTTCTCGGGCGCCTCGACCAGTTTCGGCAAGGACGCCAACTCCAATGTCAGCCTGGTGGACGCGGCGATGCCCGGCATGCTGCCGGTGATCAATGAGGAATGCGTGCGCCAGGCCGTGCGGACGGGCCTCGGGCTCAAGGCGCAGATCAACAAGCGCTCGGTATTCGATCGCAAGAACTATTTTTACCCTGATCTGCCGCAGGGCTACCAGATCTCCCAGTACAAGGATCCGATCGTCGGCGAGGGCGAGATCATCATTTCGGTCGGTCCCGACCGGCAGGGCCAGTTCGAGGACATCGAGATCGGCATCGAGCGGCTGCATCTGGAACAGGACGCCGGCAAGTCGATGCACGACCAGCATCCCTCAATGTCCTACGTCGATTTGAACCGCTCCGGCGTGGCGCTGATGGAGATCGTCTCCAAGCCCGACATGCGCTCGGCCGACGAAGCCAAGGCCTATGTCACCAAGCTCCGCTCGATCCTGCGCTATCTCGGCACCTGCGACGGCAACATGGACGAGGGCTCGATGCGCGCCGACGTCAACGTCTCGGTGCGCAAGCCCGGCGGCGATTTCGGTACCCGCTGCGAAATCAAGAACGTCAACTCGATCCGCTTCGTCGGCCAGGCTATCGATTACGAGGCGAGGCGCCAGATCGCCATCATCGAGGATGGCGGCACGATCGATCAGGAGACCCGCCTGTTCGACCCGGGCAAGGGCGAGACCCGCTCGATGCGCTCCAAGGAAGACGCGCATGACTACCGCTATTTCCCCGATCCCGACCTCTTGCCGCTCGAGTTCGACGACGCCTTTGTCGAGGAACTGAAGGCGCATCTGCCGGAACTGCCCGACGACAAGAAGGCGCGGCTGGTGGCCGACATGGGCTTGAGCGTCTATGACGCTTCGATCCTGGTCTCGGAGAAGGCCATTGCCGACTATTTCGAGGAAGTGGCGATGGGCCGCGACGGCAAGACGGCCGCCAACTGGGTCATCAACGACCTCCTGGGCGCCTTGAACAAATCCGGCAAAGGTATTGAAGAGACTCCGGTTTCCCCCGCCCAGCTCGGCGGCGTGATCGACCTGATCAAGGACGGCACCATCTCCGGCAAGATCGCCAAGGACCTGTTCGAGATCATCTGGGAAGAGGGCGGCGATCCGGCCGTGGTGGTTGAAGAACGCGGCATGAAGCAGGTCACCGACACCGGCGCCATCGAGCGTGCGGTCGACGAGGTGATCGCCGCCAACCCCGACCAGGTGGCCAAGGCCCAGGCCAAACCGGCGCTCGCCGGCTGGTTTGTCGGCCAGGTGATGAAGGCGACCGGCGGCAAGGCCAACCCGCAGGCCGTGCAGGATCTGGTCAAGGCCAAGCTCGGCATCGTCGACGAGTAGGCAGGGCCGTGGCGGCCAGCGCTACTTCGGTGATGGAGAGCGTTCGGGTTCTCTGGGACTATCACAACACCGAAACTTCGCTGGGCAATGCTGAATTCATTGTTGGATTGGGCAGTTATGATCTCCGCGTGGCTGATCGATGCGCCGAGTTGCATGCGAGTGGGTTGGCGCCGCGGATCATTTTCACCGGAGCCACGGGCAACTGGACAAGCGGCAGGTTTGCCGGCTCGGAGGCTGCTGCATTTTCTGAACGGGCGGTTGCCTTGGGCGTTCCGCAAAATGCGATAGGACTCGAACAGAGGGCGACCAACATTGGCGAAAACATTCGCTATGTCCGCGACGAAATCCCGAATGCTGGAAAGATCATCTGGGTGACGAAGCCACAGACAAGGCGGCGGCTGAGCGCGACACTTGATATCGTATGGCCCGATCTCGTATCGATGATTACCGCTCCGGAGCACGGACTCGCGGATCAGCCGGACGCCAATCATTCGTTCGAGGCATTGACCGCTGAAATGGTTGGCGATGTGTGGCGCATGGCTGCCTACCCGGACAAAGGGTTCCAGTCTCCCCAACCAATCGGCCCGGAGGTGTTTACCGCGTTCAATGCGTTGGTTGCGGCAGGCTTCACCGATCATTTGCCGCCGTCGGTTCGTTCCCTTGTTGACTACTGAACCCATTGGGGTTGAATCGGACCCTTCTTCTGATCACCAGAACTCAATTGCACAGCGCGCAGTCGTCTAGATAAGGGAAACAGTCGATGTTCTTCGTACGCTCCGCCTCCGTCCGCGACATTCCCGCCATCCGCGATGTGCTGGCTGAGACCTGGCGGGCGACCTACGCGCCGTTCTATGGCGCTGCGAAGGTCGAGGAGATCATCGCCGACTGGCATTCCGAAGCCGCGATCAAGGCCTCTCTGGAGCGTCCGCTTAGCGAGTTTCTGGTGGCCGATGACGGCAAGACCATTGCCGGTGTGGCGTTTGCCAGCTACGCGGCCGACACCAAGGCGGTATCGCTGCATCAGCTTTACGTGCGGCCCGCATGCCAGGGGCTGGGGGTGGGGCGCGATCTGTTCGCAGAGATCGAAACCTGCTTTCCGGACGCCCGGAGCCTGACGCTGGAAGTCGATCCCGGCAACGAGCCGGCCATCGCCTTCTATCAGGCCCACGGCATGGCGGAGACCGGGCGCACCGACAATTGCGGCAAGGGCCAGTCCGGCATTCCCGCTCTGATCTTGTCGAAGCCGCTAGCCGGATAAATGGCGCGCCGGGTCATTCGGCGGCGATTTCCTGGCCCTGATTGTCCCAGAAACGCACCGTCGAACACTCTATGATGTAGGGTCGGAGTTCGCGGTTGCAGGCAACCGCGGCGGCGGCCTCTACCGATTCCCTCGATTCCCAGCCGCAGAGATATTCGTGCCAATGCAGGCCCTCCTGGTGCTGCACGAACAAATCGGCCGACCAGCCAGCCGGATAGCACCATTTGACCCTCAGGCAGTCCTCCGCGAGCGCGCCGCCGTCGACACATTTGGCCCGGGCGCAGGCGAGCGTCTTGTCGGTGTTCTGGCCTGTGCAGACGCCTGACGATTGTTCGGGTGCTTGCGCAAAGGCAATGCCGATCGGTCCATCCTGGGCTGCAACGGTGGATGATGCCAGCACTGTGCACAACAGGGCCGCGACGGCCATTCTCCGGTTCATGGAAGCTCTCCTCTGTTGATTTTCGTGCCATCATGCCGGGGACTCAGTTTCGGAACAAGCCGGTCGAGATCAAGCATCAATCTTTCGGGAACAAGAGGTCGTTCCTGCTCCCTCGCTCAGAACAGTCGCACCTAGAGTTATAAAATCATGACGGAAAATATCGAAATCCGCCCCGCCCAATGCGGCGATGTGGCGGCGATTGCTGCAATGTTTGCGGAGGATACGCTGGGCGGGCATGGCGACAGCGCCGATCCGGCCGATCTGCCGCTCTACCTCGCAGCCTTCGACCGGATCGCAGCGAGCTCCAACGATGCGCTTTATGTCGCGGTTCTTGGCGGCGAGGTGGTGGGCACCTTCCAGACCACGCTGGTCACCTCGCTCACAGGCAAGGGCGCGTCGAGCCTGACCATCGAGGCAGTTCACACCCGCGGCGACATGCGCGGGCGCGGTATCGGCCAGGCGATGGTCAACCATGCAATCGCCGAGGCAAGGCACAAGGGCGCGCGGCTGGTGCAATTGATGTCGAACGCAGCGCGGCTCGACGCCCACAGGTTCTACAGGAGCCTGGGCTTCACCCAGAGCCATGCCGGGTTCAAGATGAAACTGGGTTGAGCAGAAGGGGCGCCAACCTCTGGCTCCACCACTGGACAATGCGGTCCAAGCGGGCCATAAGGCGGGATATGTTGCGACCCTTCGAAAGGGTCGCCGGGTCCACGGACAAGAGGCTTTCATGAAGACGCTCCTTCTTCAGATTTTCACCTGGTGGAATGGTCAGACGCTCGGAACCAGGTTCCACACCTGGCGGCATGGAAAGCATGTTGGCCAGGATGAGTCCGGCAACCTCTATTACGAAGGCGGACTGGATTCGGAGGGCCGCACCCGCCGCTGGGTGATTTACAATGGTCCAGCCGAAGCATCCGCCATTCCCGGAGGCTGGCATGGCTGGATGCATCACCGCACCGATGTTTCGCCCGCCGATGAGGTCTATGCGGCCAAGCCCTGGGAAAAGGCGCATCAGCAGAACCTGACCGGCACCGGCCGTGCCTACCGTCCCAAGGGGTCGATCCTCAATCAGGGCGCCCGTCCGCACGTGACCGGCGACTACGATGCCTGGACCCCGAAATCCTGACAGACCGCCGAATCTTTGGCGCAGCCATGCCACATTTCATGGTTAACGCTTCATTGACGCCGGTGGCTTAGACATGCCGGAGCAGCCCTCAGGGGCATTGTGACGAGTGAAGCTGATGAACATCCATGCAAGCCATTTCCCAAAGCGCGCCGGCGCGCTTGTAGCCCTATCTTTGGCCCTGGCGAGCGCTACGGCGCCGGCATTGGCCGCACGGATCGAAAACCCGGTCGCGGTGTTCTCCGGGATCGACAAGATCACCGGTCGAATCACCACCTTCGATGTCTATGTGGGCGAAACCGTGCAGTTCGGCGCGCTTCAGGTGACGCCGCGCGTTTGCTACAGCCGCGACGAGACCGAGCCCCCGAAGACCACCACATTCGTCGAGGTCGACGAGATCACGCTCGACCGCAAGATCCGCCGCCTGTTCACCGGATGGATGTTCGCGGATTCACCCGGCCTCAACGCGGTGGATCACGCTGTCTATGACGTCTGGCTCAAGGAATGCAAGCAGCAGTCCGACGTTCCTGCTCCGACGCCGGGCAACTGATTTTCCATCACCATCTTCCTGCAGAACGGAAAACGCCCCGTGTTCATCGAACACGGGGCGCGCTTTTTTGGCTCAGGTCGTGGTGGCGCTGAAATTCAGCGCCTGCTTATCTTGACGCGACCGGTGTCACCAGCGGCGTGATGCGCCGGATGGTCACGCGGCGGTTGAGCCGCTCCGGTGCTTGGGTGGCCACCTTGAGATAGCGTTCGCCATAGCCCTGGGTCACGAGGTTTTCCGGCGGAATGCCGAACACGTCAGTCAAGGCCATCGCGATCGTTTCGGCGCGCCGGTCCGACAGCAGCAGGTTGGCATTGTCCGTGCCCACGGCGTCGGTGTGACCTTCGATCAGGAAGGTCTCGGCGGGATTCTCCTCGAGAATCCGCGTCATGGCGTTAGCGACATCCGAAAGCCGCTGGATCTGGTCCTCGGCAATCGTCGCCTGTCCGAACTCGAATGTCAGCGAGTCGAGATCGATGCGGCGAACCTTGTCGCGGATACGGGCTGACCGGCGGACTTCCTCGACCGAGTAGAGACGCTCGACCTGCTCGACTGGCGGTTCCATAAGGAAGTCGAGATAGGCCGATGGCTCGGCCGCGGTCGCATCCAGGATGTACTCGTCAATCGGAATCTGCAGCCGCAGGCGCGGCAGGTTGCGGCCCGGATCGACGAATGCCTGACGCGAACCATCGCTTCTGGCGTCGGCGTAGAACAGCACATATTCCTGGCCGTCCGGCATGATCCGGCTGCGCTGGATCATGTCGCCCCAGCGGTTGGTGATCGTCACCAGTTGGACGCCATTGGGCCGGACGATGACTTCGCGGACCCGTCCGCCACCCAGCCGCTCATAGTAGACTTCCTCGCTGCCGGCCTGAAGCCTGCCTCGGTCGTCATGCTCGATGATCGTGCGGTTGTCGACTTCAATGATCGTCCGGTTGTCGATCTGGTTGATGATCGTGACGTTGGTCTCCCGTTCACGCTGCGGCGCTTCGATAAAGCGTTCGCCGCGCTCGGAAAGTGCCTGGGGAGCCGGTTCGCCGCGGGGGGCTGCCGCCTGGGATTCGGCATCAGATGTGGGTGCCGGTGCGGCAGGTTCACTTGATGCCTCCGGAACTGGTTCCTCACCCGCCACGGGCTCTTCCTTGGCGCTGTCGAGCACTGGGGCGCCGCCTTCGACAGGCAAGATCAGGACCTCGCCTTCAGCAGCAGCCGGTGCTTCGCCGTCACCAGCCGGTTGAGCAGCCTGATCAGGATCAACTGCAGGTTCTTCTACAGCCTCTGTTTCTGCGGCGGGCGTTTCCGGGGTTGGTTCAGCCGCCTGTTCCGGTTCGGCAGCAGGGTCTGCGGCCGGAGCAGTCGCGTCAGGCTGGGCTTCCGGCGCTGCTTCAGGAGCAGGTTTTGGCTCCGGTACAGGAGCTTCCTCTGCAGGCTGCTCGGCCGTCGGCTCCGGGGCCGGTTCAGGCTCGGGTGCAGGCTCGGGGGCTGCCTCAGGCTCAGGAGCAGCTTCCGCTTCTGGCACCGGCTCTTCCGCCACGGGCGGTTCAACCGGCTCGGCCTCTGGCTCAGGCGCAGGCTCTGGAGCCGGGGCAGCTTCAGGTTCGACGACCGGCGCCGGGGCAGCTTCAGGAGCAGGCTCGGGCACTGGGGCAGCCTCAGGCGCTGGCGCCGGTGCTGGTTCAGGCTCTGGCGCAGGTTCCGGCGCTGGTTCAGGCTCTGGCGCGGGTGCAGGTTCCGGGGCTGGTTCTGGCGCTGGAGCGGGTTCTGGAACCGGAACTGGTTCGGGCGCCGGCGTGGCTTGCGCGGCGGCCAGATTTGCCTGTGCGGCAGCGACGTCTGCCTGTGCAGCGGCAACGTCCCCGCCTGAAGCTTCCGCTTCCTGGAGGCGTGCAAGAGCTGCGGCCAGCGCAGCTTCCGCGTCGCCAACGCTCATTTGCACCTGGATGATGATCTGTGAGGTGGTGAAGCCAGGATCCGACAAGGATCGGACATGGGCCAACGGGCCTGCATGGGCCAAGCTAAGGCCGCTGAGGCTGATGGCGGTGGAGGCGAGTAATAGCCGTGTAAGTGTCAAGAGACGAACTCCTTTAGAGAAAACCCTTCGGGCAACAACGCCTGAGCCGCCATTCCGGTTCCATCCGCATCGTCCGTTCGGTTCTTTGGACTGCAGGATCCGCGCGGAGGTCCGAATTTCTGGCTGATCGCGCAGGACTTCTTGCCGCTTTCCGGCTGAACCGGGCATGAACGAGTGTGGGGTGGGATTCCGGCCGTGGATTTCACAGAGTTTTGAGCCAAAAAGGACGGTTTCATAACCGTGCCGCTTAAAATCTCTGTCAGAAAGGCAGATCCGGCCCTTCGAGCGCTTCCTCAAGCATCTCCGCATAGTCTGCTCGCGGAACGTCGATCGCGCCGAAGCGCTTGAGATGCTCGGTGGTGAACTGGGTGTCGAGCAGCACGAAGCCGCGCGCGCGAAGCCGGTCGACCAGATGCACAAGGCAGACCTTCGATGCATCGGTTTCGCGGCTGAACATGCTTTCGCCGAAGAACGCCCGTCTCAGCGACACCCCGTAAAGCCCGCCAACAAGTTCGCCCTCGCGCCAGGCCTCAACGCTATGGGCGTGGCCGAGCCGGTGCAGATTGCCGTAAAGCTCGGCAATGGTCGAATTGATCCATGTCGACGGCCGGTTGCCGACGCTTTGCGCGCAGGCCGCGAGCACCGCGTCGAAGGCTGTGTCAAACCGGATCTCGAAAGGCGCCTGCCGAACCGTTCGGGCCAGGCGCTTTGGCACATGAAAGGCATCGAGCGGCAGCACGCCGCGCAATTCCGGCTCAACCCAGAACAGGTCCGGATCGTCGGCGGAATCGGCCATAGGAAACAATCCCGAGGCATAGGCGCGCAGCAACAGTTCAGGCGTGATCCGGGGATACGTGCCGCGCCGCACGGCTCAGGCTCCTCCGGCCGGTATCGGGGCCGGAGCGGATTTTGGTCTATTTGTCAGCTTTGGCCGCAAGGAATTTTTCCAGCCAGTGGATGTCATAGTCGCCATTTGCGATATCCGGATTGGCGAGAAGGTCCCGAAATAGCGGGATCGTGGTCTTGATGCCGTCAACGACGAACTCGTCTAGCGCGCGCCTCAGCCGCATCATGCACTCGACCCGCGTCCGCCCGTGCACGATCAGCTTGCCGATCAGGCTGTCGTAATAGGGCGGGATCTTGTAGCCCTGATAGACGCCGGAATCGACCCGGACGCCAAGCCCGCCGGGCGGATGGTAATGGGTGATGGTGCCGGGCGAGGGCACAAAGGTGGAGGGATCCTCGGCATTGATGCGGCACTCGATGGCGTGGCCGTGGAAGCGGATATCTTCCTGAGTGACCGACAGGCCGGCGCCGGACGCGATGCGGATCTGCTCGTTGACCAGGTCGATGCCAGTGATGGCTTCGGTAATGGTGTGTTCCACCTGCAGCCGCGTGTTCATTTCGATGAAATAGAACTCGCCATTCTCATACAAGAACTCGATGGTGCCAGCGCCACGATATTTAAGCTTGCGCATCGCCACCGCACAGATTTCGCCGATGGCCATCCGCTGGTCTTCATTGAGCGAGGGCGAATTGGCTTCTTCCCAGACCTTCTGGTGGCGCCGCTGCAGCGAGCAGTCGCGTTCGCCCAGGTGGACCGCATTGCCTTCGCCGTCGCCCAGGATCTGGATTTCGATATGGCGTGGCTGGCCGAGATATTTCTCCATGTAGACGGCGTCATTGCCGAAGTTGGCAAGCGCTTCCGACCGCGCCGTCGACAGCGCTTCGGAGAGCTCCTCGGCGTTGTGAGCGACCTTCATGCCGCGTCCGCCGCCGCCGGCGGTGGCCTTGATCAGCACGGGATAGCCGGTTTCCTTGGCGACCTCGAGCGCTTGCTCAACGTCGAAGACTTCGCCGTCCGACCCCGGAACGCAAGGAATGCCCAGCGACACGGCCGTCTTCTTGGCGGTGATCTTGTCGCCCATGATTCGAATGTGGTCTGCGGTCGGGCCGATGAAGGTGATGCCGTGCGCTTCAAGAATATCGGCGAATTTGGCGTTCTCGGATAGAAACCCGTAGCCCGGATGGACCGCATCCGCGCCGGTGATCTCGCAGGCCGCCACAATCTGGTGAATGTTGAGATAGCTGTCGCGCGACGGCGGCGGTCCGATGCAGACGCTCTCGTCGGCCAGCCGCACATGCATGGCGTCCTGATCGGCGGTGGAATGCACGGCCACGGTCTGGATGCCGAGCTCCTTGCAAGCCCTGAGCACCCTGAGTGCGATCTCGCCCCGATTTGCAATGAGGACTTTGGAGAACATGGCCTGGTTCACCTACTCGATCACAATCATCGGTTCGGCATATTCGACCGGATGGCCGTCGCTGACCAACACGTCGACAACCTTGCCGGATCGCGGCGCGGGAATCTGGTTCATGGTCTTCATTGCCTCGATGATCAGGATCGTCTGGCCTTCCTTGACCATTTGGCCAACCTCCACGAACGGCTTGGCGCCTGGCGCAGGTGACATATAGACCGTACCAACCATCGGAGCTGTGACGGTGTTGGCGGTTCGGGTCGCCGCGGCAGCCGTGGCTTCAGCGGAAGGCGCGGCTGGCAGGATCTGCGCCGCCTGTGCGGGTGCCTGATGCTGCGCGATGGGCGCATGGATCATCTGAGGCGTTCCGGCGCGGCTCACCCGCACACGCAGATCATCCTGTTCGATCTCGATCTCGGTCAGGTCTGTTTCGTTGAGAATATTGGCCAGATCCCGGATCAGATCCTGGTCGATCGACGGTTTTCTTGTTGCCATCGGACTTTCTGCCTCTGTCTTGTTGTTGCGGACCGCGTTGAACGCCGTCTCGCGGATTGACCGTCCCTTTACAGCCCGGAACTGCCCTGTGACAAGTCCGCAAAGGGCTGCGAGCGGCGAATATGGCTCGCGCCCGGCTTCCCGGGCGCCTTGGTGTTTGACCCCAAGTCATACACTGCTTGTCAACTGTCAGGGAAGGGTTTCACCTGAGCGCCGGGATTGTCCACAAGCGATTGGGGCCGCTTTCGAGTCAAGGCTGTCGCAAGACCCTCAGCACTGGGTGCTTTCGCACTCACGCATGTTGGAAATCCTTGCCAGCAGGGCTTCCTCGCCAACCGCTCCGAAAACGGCTTCGTTGCCTATCACGAAAGACGGCGTGCCGGAAATGCCGAGCGCGTTTGCCAGTTCATAGGTCTGACGGATGGAATCGCCGATCGCCGGATCCTCCATGCCTGCGATCAGGGCTGCCTCGTCGACGCCGAGACCCTTGGCGATCTCGATGGCATGCGCTTCGGTGGCGCGTGCGTCGCCGCTCATCAGCTGGATATGAAAATCGCTGTATTTCTCGGGAGCGAGTTTGCGAAGCGACATCGCAACCCGGTGCGCGGCAAGCGAATCCGGACCCAGGATCGGGAATTCCTTGAGCACGAAGCGCACGTTGGAATCTTTTTCCAGAAGACTGGTCATGTCGCTGAGGGCGCGTTTGCAGAAGCCGCAATTGTAGTCGAAGAACTCGACCACGGTGACATCGCCATCCGGATTTCCGAGAACCATGTCATTTGGATCATTGAAAATGGCGTCGGTGTTCTCGCTGATCGCCGCCTGAGCCATAACCTGGCTTTCGGCTTCCTTCTTGATCTCCAGCGCCTGGCTCATCTCCTCGATGATCTCGGGATTGGCCAGCAGATATTCGCGGATGAAGGCCCCGAACTCCTGTTTCTGGCTGTCGTCGAGCGCAGCGGCGGGCAGCGGCATGGCCGTGGAGATGCCGAGGAGGAGGGCGGTCAGCAGACCGGTGCGGGTGCGAATTGCCATATGAACAGGATCCTTTTTCAACCTCGCGGCGCGCCTCGGCTCCGCACAAGTGTTCTATTTTCCGATGGTTAAGATGTCGTTGGCTCTGAGCGCGCCCGGCGAGCCCTTGGGCAGCTTTTGCAGGGCACGGGCCGCGAACACCTTGGCGTCCTGGGTGTTGCCGGCGCGAAAGTTACCCTCCGCCATGATCAGGTCGGCGTTGGCGATATCGCCGCTCTGGGCATAGGCTTGGGACAGGTGTCTGTAAGCGGAAAAGTTCTCCGGCTCGCTTTGCACAGAGGCGCGCAATTCGTCGATGGCGCGGCTCATGTTGCCGGGCTTGCCTGACGCAACCAGCGCGAAACCAAGCCGGGCTCGGATCAGCGGTGATCTGGCAGGGTCCAGCTTGACAGCCTGGCTGAATTCCTTGATCGCCTCGTCGGTCTTGCGCAGCTTGATCAGCACTTCGCCGCGAAACTCGCGAAAATAGGGATTCCTGGGCTCTTCCCGGATCAGCGCATCAAGTTTCGTAAGTGACGCGGCGGAATTGCCCGCGAGATCAGTGGCGATCGCATCCCCATATCGCGCAGCCAAAGATGTCCGGTCCTGGGAAAACAGCCGTGCCACAGCGCTCGCGCCGCCGGTGTAAGCGGCGATCTTGGCGCGCATCAGTTGGTGGCGATGGACAAGGCCGGGGGGGTCCTGCGCGTCGAAATACTGGCTTTTGCGCGCCAGTTCTTCCAGCAGCGCGATGCGCTCGCGAGGCAGAGGATGGCTGATCTGGTATTGGTCGACCTGAACCCCGGACAGTGAAAGACTTTGAGAGAAGCGTTCGAACGTGGTCAGCATGCCGCGCATGGATTGACCGGTCGCGTTGAGATAGCGGGCGGCTGCCTGGTCCGCGTTCATCTCCTCGGACCGGCGGTAGCTGAGCAGGTTACGCTGCACGAGCCCGGGCGTCGCGGTGATCAGCGCTCCGCCTGCCTGTGCTCCGCCCGAATTTCCGGAAATGCTGCCAGCGGCAATGGCGCCGGCTCCAAGCAGGCTCCCGACAATCGCCAGCGTCTGCGCCGTAGCGATCTGCTCGCGCAGTCTCTGCTGGTGACCGCCGGCCAGATGTCCGGCCTCATGCGCAATCACGCCGATGATCTCGTTCGGCACGGCAGCGGCAGCCAGCGCACCGGTATTGACGAAAATTCGTGAGCCGTCGACGAAGGCATTGAAACTCTGGTCATTGACCAGCACGATCTGGACCCGGCTGGTCTTCAGGCCCGCCGCCTTGAAAACCGGCGTTGCGTAATCCCTGAGCAGCGTTTCGATTTCGGCGTCGCGCACCACCTGGACCTTGCCCTGGGCGTAGGCCGGCAGCGCCAGCGCGCAGGAAAGGCTCGCTGCGGTCAAGGCGGTAAAGGCGCGGCGGACGATGCCGGCACGAATTTTCCCGGAATTCATGTCCATTGTCAGTGAAGTCCTCTTCATACACAAAAGGTAATGGCTCAGTCTGGAAAAGCAATTGCCTAAACCCTTCAAGCCTTCATCTTCCCGCACTTGTGATGGACATGACAATCAGGCATTTGTGCGGCTGCCGTCAGGAGCCGGGTGCTTCCCGGCAGGTGCGGCACAGGGTTTGGCAAGGGAGTCTTGAAATTGGCAATGCAGCGCAAGCCGTCGGTCGAACCGTTTCACGCCATGGATGTCCTGGCGGAAGCGACCAGGCTCAAGGGTGAGGGCAGGGATGTGATCTCCATGGCGGTGGGCCAGCCTGCACACCCCGCGCCGGCTGCAGCGCTTGTTGCCGCGGCTCGCGCGCTTGAGGCCGGGCGCCTGGGCTATACCGATGCCCTCGGTCTCAAAAGTCTGCGCCAGGCGATCGCGGCGCGTTACCGGCACATTTATAATGTCGACCTCGATCCCCGCCGCATTGCCGTGACCACCGGTTCGTCGGCCGGGTTCAACCTGGCGTTCCTGCAACTGTTCAACCCCGGCGACCTTGTCGTCATCACCCGGCCGGGCTACCCGGCCTACCGCAACATCCTCTCGGCTCTTGGCCTCAAAGTCGTTGAGATCCCGGTCGGGTCTTCGACCGGGCATGCGCTGACGCCCGAGGCCATCGAGGCGGCGGAACGGGAAGCGGGCGCGCGCGTCGCGGGCGTCCTGATCGCCAGTCCCGCTAACCCAACTGGCGCAGTGCATTCGAAACAGGCCATCGCCCTGCTTGACGCCTGGTGCGCGGACCGGGGCGTGGCCTTCATCTCGGACGAAATCTACCATGGCCTGACCTGGAGCGGTGAGGAGACGACGGCCTTGTCGGTGTCCGACAATGCGATCGTGATCAATTCATTCTCCAAATACTTCTGCATGACCGGCTGGCGCATCGGCTGGATGGTGTTGCCAGAGGATCTGGTGCGTCCGGTCGAATGCCTGGCGCAAAGCCTTTACATCAGCCCGCCGGAACTCTCCCAGATCGCCGCGGAGGCAGCACTCGGTGGAACGGCTGAGATGGATCTGGTCAGCGAAGGCTACAGGCAGAACCGGACATTGCTCGCCGAACGGCTGCCCGCACTTGCCTTGCCGTTTGCAGCACCCATGGACGGCGCATTCTACGCCTGGGTCGACGTTTCCGGGCACACCAATGATTCGATGGCTTTTGCCCGCCAGATGCTGGCCGACATCCATGTGGCAGCGACGCCGGGCCGGGATTTCGATCCGGTCGATGGCGCGCGCTTCATGCGGTTTTCCTATGCCGGCAGTCATGATGACATGAGCCGCGCGCTCGATCGCATGGAAGGCTGGCTCGGCAAGCGCTGATCCATCTGGCCGGTGGAGCGGTGGGACTGCGGGGAATGTCGTTTGGCGAGGCAGGGCAGGGCTGCCGGCAATTTGCCCGGGATAACAATCGGATGCGACTGTTTCCGCATCTGCGCCATGTCGCGCGGATCAGGACATGAAAAAACCGGCGGTCGCCCGCCGGTTTCTGGAATGCTGATACTCGAGGCCTAGAAGAAGCCGCGCTTCTGCCACCAGCCGCCCTTTTTGGGCTTCTCGCTTTCGTCCTTGGGCTTCGACGAGGTCACCACCGGAGCGGTGGCGATCGCAGCCAGGTCGGTGCGTGCAGTCCGGTCAGCGCCCGTCTCTTCTGCGGCTTGGTCAGGTTCGCTGGCTGAGGTGGCCGGCTCGGTGGTTTCTGCGCTTTCCTTGTCGGCCTCGACAGCAGTTTCCTGGGCACCAGCTTCCTCAGGGGCGGCAGCGCTATCGGGCGCTGCATCCTCGGAAGCCGCAGCCGCCTGTGCTTCTGCTTCCGCGGCCTTTTCCGCAGCAATCTGCGCCTTGGTGCGACGCGGACGACGGGCAGGCTTTTCCGGTTTTTCAGGCTTCTCGGCCTTCTCGGGCGTTTCCACGACGGGGGCGGTGGCCATGGCGGCTTCCGGCACGTCGCCATTCCCCGTAGCGGCTACCGCATCACCGGCCGCGTCGTCGTTTGACGAGGTTTGAAGGGCGCCGCCGCTCTCGCCGGCATCGCCGTCAGCCGACGAATCCGTTGCAGTGCCATCCTCTTCGCGGTTGCGGCGTCCGCCACGCTTGCCGCGACGGCGGCGCTTGCCACGGCGCTGCTCATCATTGTCACCATCGTCGGATGATGCCGAGGTCTCGCCATCGGAGGAGGCGTCGTCGTCGCCATCATCATCTGCGTCGGAGCCATTGTCGGCGGAGGCGGACTGATCCTCATTGCCTGGCTCGCCATCGGACTTGCGTCCGCCACGGCGGCGGCGCCTGCGGCGTTTCTTGCCCTGTCCGTCCTCGCGTTCCGACCGGTCTCCAGCGGGGGTCGCAGCTTCGGCCTGGTCGACCTCCTCGGTCTCCATGCTCTCGTCATCAACGTCCTCGATGATTTCCGGATCGTCGTCGTCATCGGCATAGGCCGGGGCATTGACGGTGATGTGCTCGATATTGACGGGCTTTTCCACCGCCGCGCCGCGATCGATGGCGAAGTGATTGGCGCCAACGGTTTCGTCGGCGGAGAAGCTGATGGAGACGCCGAACCGGTTTTCCAGGTCCACAACCGTGTCACGCTTGTGATTGAGCATGTAAAGCGCGGTGTCAGCCGTGGTGCGCACGATGATGTCATGCGTGGTGTTCTTGAGCAGATGCTCCTCGACGCCGCGCAGCACATGCAGCGCCACCGACGACTGCGACCGGATGTGACCATTGCCGCCGCAGGTCGGGCAGATCTGCATGGTGCTTTCCAGCACCGAGGCCCGGATCCGCTGCCGCGACATTTCCAGCAGGCCGAAATGCGAAATCCGGCCCACCTGGATGCGGGCCCGGTCGTTTTTCAGGCAATCCTTCATCCGCTTCTCGACCGCGCGGTTGTTGCGGTTTTCTTCCATGTCGATGAAGTCGATGACGATCAGGCCGGCAAGGTCGCGCAGGCGCAGCTGGCGGGCAACTTCGTCGGCTGCCTCCAGGTTGGTCTGCAGCGCCGTGTCTTCGATCGAATGCTCGCGGGTGGATCGGCCCGAGTTGACGTCGATCGCAACCAGCGCTTCGGTCTGGTTGATGATGATGTAGCCGCCCGACTTGAGCGTCACCTGCGGCTGCAGCATCTTGTCGAGCTGCGCCTCGATGCCGGAACGGGCGAAGATCGGATGCAGGTCCCGGTAGGGCTGAACCACCTTGGCGTGGCTCGGCATCAGCATCTTCATGAAGTCCTTGGCTTCGCGGTAGCCCTCTTCACCGGAGACCATGATCTCCGAGATGTCCTTGTTGTAGAGGTCGCGGATCGAGCGCTTGATCAGGCTGCCTTCCTCGTAGACGAGGCTTGGCGCCGTGGACTTGAGCGTCAGGTTGCGGACATTCTCCCACAGCCGCATCAGATATTCGAAATCGCGCTTGACCTCGACCTTGGTGCGGTTGGCGCCGGCGGTGCGCAGGATCACGCCCATGCCCTTCGGGACCTCGAGCTCGCGGGCGATCTCCTTGAGGCGCTTGCGGTCGGGCAGGTTGGTGATCTTGCGGGAGATGCCGCCGCCGCGTGCGGTGTTGGGCATCAGCACCGAATAGCGGCCGGCAAGCGACAGATAGGTCGTCAACGCCGCGCCCTTGTTGCCGCGTTCTTCCTTGACCACCTGGACCAGCAGGATCTGGCGCCGCTTGATGACTTCCTGGATGCGGTACTGTTTGCGCGGCTTGCGCTGCGAGCGCATCGGAACTTCTTCCATGGCGTCTTCGGAACCGACCGACTCGACGCTGTCGTCATCATTGCCGCCATTGTCGGAATCGTCATTGCCGTTTCTGCGCTTGCGCCGTGAAACCGGTTCCGAGATCTCATCGGCTTCGACATCTGCCGCCATTTCGGTCGGCGTGTCGTCATCACCGGAGTCGCTGCCGGTTGCGGAAGCTTCTTCAGCAGCAACGGCTGCGTCCCCGTCTTCGGACTTCACGTCGTCCTCGGACTTGGCGTCGTCGCCGGTCTTCTTGCCGCGGCGGCTGCGCCGCGGACGCGACTTGGTGCCCTTGGTTTCGTCGCCGGCGTCGTCGGCTTCGGCCGGTTTGGCCTTCGCTCTGGACTTTGCCTTGGCGGGGACGACTTCCGCGTCATCGGCGCTTTCGAAATCGGGATCATTGACCGCATCTTCGGCTTCCGCCTGAAGCAGCGCCTGCCGATCGGCCAGCGGGATCTGGTAGTAGTCCGGATGGATTTCGGAGAAGGCGAGGAAACCGTGGCGGTTGCCGCCGTAATCGACAAAGGCTGCCTGGAGAGACGGCTCGACGCGCGTCACTTTCGCCAGATAGATATTGCCGCGTATCTGTTTCTTGTGCTCCGACTCGAAATCAAACTCTTCTATGCGACTTCCACGAACGACAACGACGCGAGTCTCCTCAGGATGGGAGGCGTCGATAAGCATTTTTTCTGCCATTGAGTATAAGCTCCTCGGTGCGCCCTCGACGTTGTGCTCCGCCGCCCCGAAGGTGGGGGCAGGGAATGGTCGGTTGGGATCGCGCCGGATGAAAGATATTCCGGGGCTCGGCCTGGGGCGGTGCGCAACAGAGCGGCAACCGTGGCGCTTGACGCCCGGGGCCTGTTCACACTTGGGGAAATCCGCATTTGCACCATAAGAGCCGGCCGGAAATTTATTTACGTATAGTCCTTTCGGACCGATGAAACCCCCTGAAGGGGTGTGCGGCGAAAATCGCCGCCAAGGTTGTGGCGGTACCCTCGCCCGCCGGGTTTAATCAGTGTCCTGACCATGGTGCGGCCACAGGCAGACATGCCTCGCCGCATTTTTGGCCATATTGCCTTGCAGGAGCGGAAGGATCGGGGTTCCGATATGGAAACCGTCAGCCGGTAGCTCCGGGGAAGGTATTTGAATAGACGACGGACGATCCGTACTCCTGGCGCCGTGGACCCGTTACGGGCGGCGGCCGGAAGGGTGACAGTTCTATCCCGTCAATACACTTACCCATTAATGCTTCTATGGGGAGATGCGCACTCTGGCAAGCCGAAAACTCGTCTGGAATTCATGGTGCGGTACGCGACACTGACCAAGAGTGCCCCAGGGTAACCTTTTGAGCCGGCAAACATGGTAAACGGTCGGTTAACCGGATTGAACGAAACTGGCATCAGGCTGGAAAACGCAAGAAACGGTCATCATGGCGCCTTCGTCATGGCGCTGATTCGTGAGGACATCTCGCCGCGACGCGGCAAACCGGGACAAGGCAGACGAATGCGGCTGTTCGCAGTTCAAAGGGACTTTGGCATGAGCGGGGCGGTTGCTCCGGCACATATGTGCGCCGGTTTTCTGCTTTTTATACTGGCTGTCTTGGTGCTTTCGCCTTCGCTGGCCCTGTCTCAGTCGATACCCGACGATGCCAGTGACGACCGGCATGTTGCCATCGCGGCGCGAATCGCCGGTGATGACAGCCGCGTCCGGCTGGTGCTGGATTTCGAACGGGAACCGGACTTCACGCTGCGCTATCTGGAGAATCCCGACCGGGTCGTGGTCGATCTGCCCGAAACGGTTTTTGCCTATGCCGACGATTCCGTTCAACCGCGCGGCCTGGTATCGGCTGTCCGTTACGGCGCATCGGGCGAGGGTAGGGCACGGATGGTGTTCGCGCTTGCATCGCCGGCCCGGATCGACCTGGTCGAGAGCACCGAGGTGGCCCGCGGCGCGATCCATCGGCTGGTGTTTGATGCAATCGCGATCGATCGCGCGGCGTTTACCGCTCAGGTCGCCACGTCGGATTGGACGAACCCCGCTCAGGAGACCGCCAAGAACTCAGTGGCTGATCCGGTGAGCGACACGCTGACAATTGTGATCGACGCTGGTCATGGCGGCATTGATGGCGGCGCCGAAGGTCCTGCCGGTTCGATGGAGAAGCACATCACGCTCGCCTTCGCGGAGGCGTTCAAGGCGGCATTGGAGGCAGAGGACGGCATCCGGGTCGCCATGACCAGAACCGATGACAGGTTCCTGTCGCTGTCCGCCCGTGTCCGGCTGGCGCGTGAGCAAAAGGCGGATCTGCTGGTGTCCCTTCACGCAGATTCCATCAGAATAAAGTCTCTGCGCGGCGCGACCGTCTACACCTTGTCGGACAAGGCGTCCGATGCCGTGGCGCAATCTCTGGCTGACCAGGAAAACACGGAGGACGGCATCGTCGGCGCAAGGCTGGAGAACGCCCCGGAAGCGATTGCGGCAATCCTGGTGGATCTGGCCCGCACCGAAACCCGGGTTTTCTCCACCGGTCTTGCCCAGCAGGTGCTGAATTCCTTCGAAGGACAGGTCAAGCTCATCAACAATCCGTTGCGCCATGCGGGATTCAGGGTTTTGCAAGCGCCCGATGTCCCCTCGATTCTGGTTGAAATGGGATATTTGTCCAACCCTGAGGATGAAAAATTGCTCACCGATGAGGCGTGGCGGGAGAGTACGGCCAGGCTTTTGGCGCAATCAGTTCAGAATTACCGGAAAACGATCTTGGCGGGCAGGCGATGATGACCGATAAAGCAAGCACGGAGTTTGCGCCGCCGCCGCAGTGTGACAGATTGGCCACGGCAGGGTGTTGGAATGTTCAGGCCGCAACAATTCAGGGTGAAAGCCCTATTTTACTCACATTGTCCGGGCTAACCGGACACACGACATGGACGGCCAACGCCGGGGCGCTTGGCCTGGCTGGTCAACACGAAAAGCAAACGGTAGCTGGCTGATGATACGACTGATTGGATATTTCTTCGGGATCGGGACCGTGCTGTTTCTGGTCGTTGCGGCTGGCATCGCCTGGTATATCGGCGACGTATCCCAGGACCTGCCGGACTATGAGGTCCTCAACAGCTACGAACCGCCGGTCACCACGCGCATGCACGCCGCATCAGGCGAGCTGATGGCGGAATATGCCCGCGAACGGCGGCTGTTCCTTCCGATCCAGGCGATTCCCGACCGGGTAAAGGCGGCATTCCTCTCGGCCGAAGACAAGAACTTCTACCATCACCCCGGCGTGGATCCGGTCGGCCTGGCGCGTGCGGTCCTGCACAACATCCAGACCGGAGGCCGTCAGGGCGCCTCGACGATTACCCAACAGGTCGCAAAAAACTTCCTGCTCACAAACGACCAGACCTATGAGCGCAAGGTCAAGGAAGCCATTCTCTCCTTCCGTATCGAGCAGGCCTACACCAAGGACCGGATTCTCGAGCTCTATCTCAACGAGATCTTTTTCGGCCAGAACGCCTACGGCATCGCCGGCGCGGCACTCACCTATTTCAACAAGTCGGTCAACGAGCTGTCGATTGCGGAGACCGCCTATCTCGCGGCGCTGCCGAAGGCTCCGTCCAACTATCATCCGTTCCGCCATCCTGAGCGCGCAATCGAACGGCGCAACTGGGTCGTCGACCGCATGGTCGAGAATGGCTATGTCAACGCCGCCGATGCCGCCGATGCGAAGAGCCAGCCGCTCGGCGTGACGCCGCGCAAGACAGGTTCCTACCTGTTCGCCTCCGAGTATTTCGCCGAGGAGGTCCGCCGCGAACTCATCGGCCGTTATGGCAATGACGCGCTCTACGAGGGCGGCCTCTCGGTCCGGACGACGCTTGATCCCCGGCTGCAGGCGCTGGCCCGCAAGGCGCTTCAGAAGGGTCTGATTTCCTATGACGAGCGCCGCGGCTTCCGCGGGCCGGTCCAGCGCATCGACGTGTCCGGCGACTGGGGCGCCCTGCTGGGCGAAGTCGAGCCCCTGCGCGATGTTCCCGAGTGGGAACTAGCGGTCGTGCTTTCCGCCACCGATGATCAGGTTGAGGTCGGGTTGCGCCCCGAACCGGAGGTGTCCGGCGCCGTGGGATCCGAACGGGTCACAGGCACCATTCTGGCTGAAGATATGAAGTGGGCGTACCGCCTCAATCTTGACGGGGAGAAGCCCCGCAACGTCAAGTCCGCGGCCGAGGTGCTGGCTGCAGGCGATGTGGTTTATGTCGAGCCGCTCGAAGTGGAAGGCGTCATGCATCTGCGCCTGCGGCAGCCGCCGAAGATCCAGGGCGCGCTGGTGGCGATGGATCCGCACACTGGTCGCGTGCTGGCAATGGTCGGTGGGTTTTCCTTCGCGCAGTCCGAGTTCAATCGGGCAACCCAGGCTGACCGTCAGCCGGGGTCCGCCTTCAAGCCGTTCGTCTATGCCGCAGCACTTGACAATGGCTATACGCCGGCCTCGGTGATCCTGGATGCGCCTGTTGAAATTGTCTCCGGCGGGGAAATCTGGCGACCCAAGAACTATGGCGGCGGCTCCGCCGGCCCGTCGACCCTGCGGCTCGGAATCGAGCGGTCCCGCAACCTCATGACCGTGCGTCTCGCCAGGGACATGAGCATGAATCTGGTTGCAGAATATGCCGAGCGCTTCGGCATTTATGACGACATGATGCCGTTGCTCGCCATGTCGCTGGGTTCCGGCGAGACCACTGTCATGCGCATGGCATCGGCCTATTCGGTGCTTGCCAATGGCGGCAAGCAGATCAAACCTTCGCTGATCGACCGGATTCAGGATCGCTATGGCAAGACCATTTTCAGGCATGAGGAACGCAGCTGCGACGCCTGTGTCGCCAGCGCCTGGCTGACCCAGGAAGAGCCGGAAGTGGTCGATACGCGCGAGCAGGTGCTCGATCCGATGACAGCCTATCAGATCACCTCCATGATGGAAGGCGTCGTCACCCGCGGCACCGCCGCCGGCAAAGTCAATCTTGACCGCCCGACCGCAGGCAAGACCGGCACCACCAATGAGGAGAAAGACGCCTGGTTCATGGGTTATACCGCCGATCTGGTGGCCGGCGTGTTCATCGGCTTCGACAACCCCACGCCAATGGGACGCGGTTCGACGGGCGGCGCGCTTGCGGCTCCGGTGTTCAATGAATTCATGCAGGCAGCACTCGAGGGCACAAGGCCCGCCGATTTCCGGGTGCCCGACGGCATGAAACTCATTGCCATCAACCGCAAGACCGGCATGCAGGCCTTCGAAGGCGAGGGCGACGTAATCATGGAAGCCTTCAAGCCCGGCACTGGCCCCTCCGATGTCTACTCGGTCATCGGACTTGAGGATTATGCCACTGGCGAGGCCATCACCACGATCTCGCCGCAGGCTAACCAGGCAGTCACCACTGGCGGTGGCGGCCTGTATTAGGGAACCGCGAACAGACCGAAATTGAGCTGTTGCAGTGCCTTTACATCGCCGGGACTGGACCTTATGGTCCGCCCGCTTTGGCAAGAAACGCTGTCTGAAACTTCACGGAATCGAAATCCCATGCGCGCGGAAACCCAGATCGTTGTCGACGAAATCAAGCAGGCCATAAGCCTGCTGAGGAGGCATCTTTGACTGGGAACCTGCCCAGAAGCGCCTGGAATGGCTGAACGCCAAGGCTGAGGATCCGGCAATCTGGGATGACGCGCAGGAAGCCCAGAAGCTGATGCGCGAACGCCAGCACCTCGATGATTCGATCAACGGGCTGAAACGCCTTGAGGCGCAGCTCTCGGACAATCTCGAACTGATCGAGATGGGCGAGGAAGAGGGCGACAGCGCCATCGTCACCGAAGCGGAAGCCGCGCTCAAGGAACTCAGGACCGAGGTCACCCGCCAGCAGATCGAATCGCTCTTGTCCGGCGAGGCCGATTCCAATGACACCTATCTGGAAGTCCATTCCGGCGCCGGCGGCACAGAAAGCCAGGACTGGGCCAATATGCTTCTGCGCATGTACACCCGCTGGGCCGAGCAGCACGGCATGAAGGTCGAACTGCTTGAAGTCCACGACGGCGAGGAAGCCGGCATCAAGTCAGCGACGCTCCTGGTCAAGGGCCACAACGCCTATGGCTGGCTGAAGACAGAATCGGGCGTCCACCGGCTTGTGCGCATCTCGCCCTATGACAGCCAGGCCCGCCGCCACACCTCGTTTTCAAGCATCTGGACCTATCCGGTGATCGACGACTCGATCGTCGTTGACATCAACGAAAGCGATTGCCGCATCGATACCTACCGGTCATCGGGCGCGGGCGGCCAGCACGTCAACACCACCGATTCCGCCGTCCGCATCACCCACATTCCCACCGGGATCGTGGTGCAGTGCCAGCAGGAGCGCTCGCAGCACAAGAACAAGGCCAAGGCCTGGGACATGCTGCGCGCAAGAATCTATGAAGCGGAACTGAAAAAGCGTGAGGAAGCCGCCAGCGAGGAAGCCGCCTCAAAGACCGAGATCGGCTGGGGACACCAGATCCGATCCTATGTGCTGCAGCCCTATCAACTGGTCAAGGATCTTCGTACCGGCACTGAGAGCACCAATCCGCAAGGCGTGCTGGATGGCGACCTCGACGACTTCATGGAAGCAGCGCTGGCCCAGCGGGTTTATGGCGGGGCGGAGAGTGTGTCCGATATCGATTAGTGCATGTCGCGGTCAAATGGATTCATTTGACCGCGACATGCACAATTCAAAGACTTACAGCGACCTTTGCGCATCCGGACGGATGCGCGGCGCTTTAGTGGTCTGACTGAAACAGATGGTTCCCATCTATTTCGAAAAGTCGGCCATCAGAGCGGTTGGTTCGGGCAGATGCCCTGCACGCGGCTCAGTTGCTTGATCTCTCCACCTGAAGATCCCCGAATTCATCGATATAGACCGCCCAGGTCTCGGGCTCTGCCACGGTCGGGTCGGTCTTGAGATAGATATAGGCTGCAAATCCCGCCTGACTTGCGGCTCCGGTCGAATCCTCGGGCCGCATGTCGGTCACATATCCGCCGAGCGAGTTTATTTCTTCGATGCCCATTGAGAGCGCCAGTTCCGGCCCTTCCGGGGTCAGCGCTATGTGCTGGAGATGAACCTGAGAGCGATTGTCCTCGCCGCGAATGGCGATCAGACGGTAATAGCCCCGGCTGGGAGGCGCGGTCTCGGCCAGGCCGGATGACGCCTCTCCATTTGTTTGGTCTGAGGACTCAGGAACTGCCGCAGGCTCGCTCTCCTCGGTCTCTTCCCAGTACCCGCCGCTGGTAATGAACAGCACACGCGGTGACAGCGCGCTGGCCAGAGCCACAGGGTCCTCCTGAGCATGAGCCTGGAGCGCAAGTGGCGTGAACAGGCCTGCAAGCAGCAAAAGCAGTTTCGGGGCAGGGAGGTACATTGGCTCAACCTTTCAGGAACCTCAATTCAATAGAGAAATTGTTCGGCCAAAATGCGGTCGTTCCAGGAATGGCTGGAATCGGTCAGGATCCGCGTGGTCGAATGCTGGGATTCCGCAACCTGAACCCGAACAACCGTTTTGACCTCAATATGATCGGCCACGGCGTTGACCGGGCGTTTGTCCGGTTCCAGCACATCGATCGTGACCGTCACCTTGTTGGGCAGCAGCGCGCCGCGCCAGCGCCGCGGCCTGAAAGCGCTGACCGGCGTCAGTGCCAGCAATTGCGCGTCAAGCGGCAGGATCGGACCATGGGCCGAAAGGTTGTAGGCGGTTGAGCCTGCAGGCGTCGCCACCATGACACCGTCGCAAATCAGCTCTTCGAGCCGCACCTCGCCATCGATCGAGAGCCGCAATTTGGCCGCCTGGTAGCTTTGGCGGAGCAACGACACCTCGTTGATGGCGAGCGCCGAGTGCGCTGTCCCGTCGGCATCCGTCGCGATCATTTCGAGCGGGCGGATGATGTTTTCCACCGCCGCGTCGATCCGGCCGGAGAGGTCCTTGTCCGAATAATCGTTCATCAGAAAGCCGACCGACCCCCGGTTCATTCCATAGACCATGCGGCCGGTGCTCATCTGATTGTGCAATGTATGCAGCATGAAACCGTCGCCGCCGAGCGCCACGATGACGTCGGCATCTTCCTGGCGGGCATTGCCATAAAGGGCTGCAAGATGCTTGGCCGCAGCCTGGGCGTCTGGTGTCGACGAGGCGATGAAACTGAATTTACGAACCATGTGATGAAGGCACTCCCGCTCCCTTCTGACAATGGAGACTGGATGCTCGTGATGCAAGAGGCTGCGTGTCACGCCGGACTGCCTGCCGTGTTTCAGATCGTCATTGCGGGTGGTTCTTCAAACGGATCGAGCGTGCGCTACCAGAATGCCCTCACGCCTTGATCCGCAACGCCCTCAGCGCATTGAGAATGACGGCGACATCAATGACCTCCTGAAGGATCGCGCCTTGCACCGGGTTGATGAAACCAAGCGCTGCGGCAATCATTCCTGCGACCGACAGGCCGATCCCTGCGATCACGCTCTGGATGGCGATCCGCCGTGATCCGCGTGCGACCTTGAGGCCAGGCAACAGGCGGTCCAGATGATCGACCAGCAGCACCACGTCGGCGGCCTCCGCGGACGCCGCGGCGCCGCGCGCGCCCATCGCCACGCCGATATCGGCCGCCGCCAGCGCCGGCGCGTCATTGATGCCGTCGCCCACCATCATCACCGGGCCGTTCTTGCGTTCGCTCAGCACCAGAAGCACCTTCTGGTCGGGCGTAAGGTCGGCCCGGACGGCATCGAGGCCCAGCCCCTCGGTGACAGCGTCGGCGACCGCGCGGCGATCGCCGGTGGCAAGCAGGATGCGGTCGACGCCCACGGCCCGGACGTCCTTGAGAAACGTGGCGATTCCCGATCTCAGCGCATCGGCCATCACCAGCTCGCCCGCCATCTTGCCGTCCACGCCAAGCGCCACGACAACCGCGCCGGGTTCCCGGTCTGGATCCTGGTCTTGATCCTTGCCCGCGGCATCGGGCCCGGCCCGGTCAACGAGGCCCGTGACGAATCCGATGCCGCCGACGACGACCGCGCGGCCGTCGATGACGCCCTCGACCCCTTCTCCCGGCGTTTCCGCCATGTTCCGGGGGACCGGAAGCGCCATGCCGCGTTCGCCCGCCGCGGCGACAATGGCCTGGGCGATGGGATGCTTGGACGCCTGGTCCAGGGCCGCGGCGAAATAGAGGATTTCGGTCTCGCTGAGCGCGCCGCGGGACTTGATCGCGACAATTTGCGGCCGGCCGTCGGTCAGCGTGCCGGTCTTGTCGAGGATCAACGTGCTGACCCGCGCCATCGCCTCGAGGTGTTTCGCCCCCTTGATCAGCACGCCGAAATGCGCCGCCCGCGACAGCCCGGCCACCAGCGCCACGGGCACCGCCAGGATCAGCGGGCAGGGCGTGGCCACCACCAGCACGGCGACCGCGCGCACCGGGTCGCCCGAAAACCACCAGGCGGCGAAGGCAAGGGCAACCGTCACAGCCAGGAACACCAGCGAATAGCGGTCGGCCATCCGCGCCATCGGCGCTTTCGATTGCTGCGCCGCCTCGACCAGCCGGACGATCCCGGCATAGGTGCTGTGCTTGGCCTGGCGCGCGGCTTTGAGGTCAAAGGCTTCGCCGGCATTGGTCGATCCGCTCATGACGTCCTGGCCGCGCTCGAGCCGAACCGGCATGGGCTCGCCGGTCAGCGCCGATTGATCGAGAAGCGCATAGTCGCTCGCCACCGCGCCGTCGACAGGCGCCACGTCGCCCTGACGGATCAGCATCAGGTCGCCGGGCTCGATGGCGTCGAGCGGAACCTCTTCGAGCGCCCCGTCGCGGCGCCGCGTCGCGGTTCGCGGCACACGCGACAGAAGATCGCTCATCTCCCGCCTGGCGCGGCCTTCGGCAAAGCTCTCGAGATAGGTGCCGCCGGAATACATCACCGCCACAACTGCTGCGGCAAGAGATTCGCCGAAGAACAAGGCCGCCGACATCGACAGGGCTGCGACAATGTCGAGCCCGACCTCGCCCTTGGACAGGCTGCGGGCGATTTCGGCGATCAGCGCCACAAGCACCGGTACGACGCCCGCGCTCCAGGCGATCTCGGCGAAGGCGTGCATTCCCGCCAGCATCAACCCCAGACCGGAGACAAGCCCGATCAGCGCTGTGGCCAGGAGCCCGGCATTCAAGCGGTTGCGAAACAATGGGGTCATGGGGGTCAGACTCAATGGGTGGTGGCGCGACCGAGAAACTCGGAAGGACACCGAACGCAGTTGCCAGCCTTCATCCTACAGGATGGCCGCATCCGGTCCACCGGTCTTTTCCGCACTGTCGGCGTGCCTGCAGCCCAACAAATCAAACCAGACTGGCACGGCCATTGGTGCGGATGACCGATCGATTGTATCGCGCTCGACTGGAACACTGCAGGGGTCAAGAGGCCGTGGATGTCAGAAGCTAAGCCACGCCATGGGACATGATCCACTCAACATCGAGAATTAGGCATTCCTGATCTAATGTGACATCTCCAAGTCAATCATCCTTAAATTTTTATGAAAATGACACAATAAATGAGGTTGATGAACTATCCGATAAATATAACCGCCGGAGATTGACAACATCTGAAAAATTCCCTTTTTTGGCAAAAGGCCCTTTTTGAGCATTCGAGGTATTGTCATGGCAGTCCATCTAGATCTCATCAATCGCTTTAACCTGAATGGTTCCGGAACCACCCTCGATGGCCCCACGCGGTTTGCCACTGTGCTCGAAGGTGGCAAAACCTATGTGGACGCCTCGAAATACCTCCCGCTTTTCGGCAAATTGTGATTCAATCCGGCTTGTTTGATTTGCAGGGAGCGGATGATGCGTGGGCAACCTGGGTTCTGGGATTTGGACGAACGGTATCAGCGGTTGAGCGCAGTCGGCG
>JAHRFE010000038.1 GCA_019084245.1 Hoeflea sp. | reverse complement strand
CGATATCCAGTCCGACCAATACCGCGAACTGAGAACTGCAGCCCTGGAAATGTGGAACGAGATCGCTCGTCTCAAAACCGCATAACCGAAAGCGGAGGGCGAAATGCTTGACCGATGTTCGTTAAGTTTACAGTGCCGTCATGCCGCCCTCCTAATCGGGATACGTTCTGTGAGCCGAATGAATCGAGAAAGATCTGCGCAGCGGTAGGCATCGATGCCGATGGCATTGTCTTCCGCTACGGCGAGGTCCGCTGACGCAAAGTCGATCTTGGGTAGGAGATAGTAATCGAGGATCTTCTCGTTACCGGGAGCCATTCTGACAGCGATTGAAAGGTCTGGGTGAAGGCCGTTATCGAGCCGAATCTTCCAACGCAAGCTTCCGGCCGCTGTTTCGATGCATCTGCAAACGACCACCGACACGGTGAATTCGCCGTTGACTGCGAGAAGATCGGTTGCCGCGTCTCGAACAATTCGACCTCCGGCTTGTTCGACGGATGCAATAATTCCGGATACCACCTGGGGGAAAAGGTCGCGGAGCACCCTGTTGATCTCTACATAGCGGTAGTCCCGGTCCGGCGTGTACCCGACCAGTTTATAGGCCCGGAGCAAACTACCAAACCGGGAACCGTAGATCGAACTTGAGGGCATGCCCTCCTGCTCGTCTATGATGATTGCACTCAACTTGCCGCTTCTGAGCAGCAACTGAGCCAATAGCGCCAACATTTCCTCGTCGCGAAGGCGGACTGCCCGCTCGGCAATAATTGCCGCAGCTTTCTGGAAAAGATCCTCGCTTACGATCGGTTGGAAAACACCCTTTGCGCGTATTATCGCGTCCGGTGGGTTTCGGACACGATGCATCTTGAGCTTGAACGAGATGCGGTTGAAGACATTGTTCCCGACATATTTCTCGTTTGTTAGTACCTGATGGACTGTGCCTCGGGTCCAGGGTCTCCCCATGTCGGTCAGTGCGCCTTCATGATTGAGTATCCCGGCGACGGAGCTTTCGTTCTGACCATCTTCAACGAACAAGCGATAGATTCTGTTGATTATCTCGACCTCCGGCCCCGGGCCTGGCACAAGGATCACGCGGTCGGTTTGAATACTCTTGCGTTCTCCATGTGCCAGCAGACCCTTCGGTTGGCCGCGTTCGTCGATAAGCTGCCGCCGTAATCCAAGGCCGGCCGTCCCACCTTGGCGATAGCCAAGCTCCACAAGATGACGCTGGCCCTCAAAAACTTTGCGGGACAGATCTCGGCTGTATTCACCGGCCATCGCACGCTTCATGTTCTTAATGATCGTTGTCGTTAGGCTGCCGTCATTGGTAAATTGCTCGGCGCAATATTCAACGGCAATGCCGGCTCTTGTACAGAGATACTCCAGATAGGCAGACTCATCGGCATTCTGAAAGCGGCCCCAGCGGCTGACATCGTAGACAAGTATGGTCGAAAACTCCGTCTGGCCGTTGCTGACGTCTTCGATCAAACGTTGCAAGGCATCCCGGCCGTCAAGTTTGAGTCCACTTTTTCCAGAATCCATATATGTTTTGACGATGGCGTAGCCGTTTTCGCGCGCGTATTTGGCGATCTCGATGGCTTGGTTTTCAGTAGAATACTTCTGATGCTCAGTTGACATGCGGACGTATTGCGCCGCCCGCGCATGTTCGGTCTGGTTTGCCATATCGCTTGCTACGGTCATTCCCGGCAGCTCTTTTTAAGCACTTCCCATGGTCTGATACTAATTCGAGGGGAAATGAAATGTCGCCTACGAACAAGGACCGAAATATTCAGTCCAAAACAGGAAAAGACTTTCCAGCCTCAAATGAAGGGCGCTTGGGTGCTGCGGCCTTTGCTTCCGCTATAGCGACAGCATTGCGAAACGACTTCGGCGAGGATAGGAGCGCCGTGAAAACGATCGCTGGCTTGACGCTTGCAAACGAGCGCGCGGTCAAGAACTGGTTCAACGGGATTAATGGGCCCAGCGGCGAGTTTCTCATTTTGCTGTGCCGGCATTCAGACAGAGTTCTCGAAACTTTTCTTATGTTGGCCGGCCATGGCGAGCTTGTGAAGGTCAAAAAATTCGGAGACGTCAAAACCAAACTCAACGAGATGTTATTGCTCTTGGGCGACCTCGAGGATCTCAGCGAAAAATAGTCAACGATCTGCCGACACAGACTTGGATCGGTGCCATCGTTCAGACGAGCCTGCCAGCCCTAGCGTCAGTTACGAGCAGTGCCGGATACCTCTTGGTCGACCGAAGCAGACCAATCCCGCTCTTTATGGATGGCGTCCTGGACCATGCCCGGATCTCCGTCGATCAACCCACTCTCGGGGTCGGCTACGCAAGCGTGCCGCCGCTCCGTCTTCGCCTGCGCGGTGATCGCGACCGTCCCTGGTCCTTTGAGGAGCCATCGAGCGGGATCGGCCCGCTCCGGATGGAGGTTTCTCATATGGCACAGGATCTTGCACTCGCTCAACGCCACGCTTTCGCACTTTCCCGCACCCTCATGGTTCCGATTACGCTGTTCAGGTCGGGCAACGAATTCGGCGTTCTTCCGAGCGACGAACTTGATGACGAAGACGATCTGGAGATCGTGCATGAATACGTCCCCGGCGGGTTTCACTGAGACCCTTGGGAACCCCTGAGGTCCCTTGCCCAGACCGGTATGCCGCTTGCGAGCGGCAGGCCGCAAGGGAAGCTTCGCCGCGGCCGGATGCAAATTTGCACCTTGCCGGCCGCGCCCTTGCCCCCTTTTGCTCTTCGCGACCGACGCGGATGTGGCCCCGCCTCTGCGGGGAGACACAAGCAGGAAAGGACGGCCTGACGGCCGGAGATGACATGAAACGCCAGGATCTGGAAATTCTAAAACAAGGAGTGCCGTGCGCCACACTGCTCGGCAAGGCAGGCTTTGCCGTCGATGCGCAGGAGAGCACGCGCCGTGCCGTCAAATGGCGCCGTGATGCCGAGATCATCATTGTCACGCATGAGGGGCGCGGATGGTTCGATCCCTTGAGTGATGCCAAGGGCGACGTGTTTACGCTCGCGACCCATCTTGATGGTGGAGATTTCAGGGATGCGCTGGCAACGGTGGCCGACCTGGTCGGTCATGATGCGGTGATTGCCAACTGGACGCCGCCGTCAGCGGTCCGTAGGACGCCAGAGGCGATTTCAACGCGCTGGACCACTCGCAGAGCACCAAGACGCGGCTCGCCCACCTGGACATTCCTGGCGCAGCAACGATTTCTGCCCCTGACAATCCTCAAGGCCGCTGTCGAGCAAAATTGCTTGCGAGAAGGGCCTCAAGGCAGCATGTGGGCCGCGCATACCGACGAGGCCGGGGTCGTCACCGGCTGGGAAGAGCGCGGCCCGGAATGGCGCGGATTTGCGACCGGTGGGTCGAAGATGCTGTTTCGGCTGGGTTGGCAAGGTGCTGTCCGGCTTTGTGTGGTTGAGGCGGCAATCGATGCGATGAGCCTTGCCGCGATCGAAGGTCTTCGCGACGGCACACTTTATCTCAGCACCGGTGGAGGCTGGTCACCCAAGACCGACGCCGCGCTGCGGGCGCTTTGTTCCCGTCCGGAGGCACTCCTTGTTACGGCGACCGACGCCAATATTCAGGGAGACATTTTTGCGAACCGGTTGCGACAACTGGCGCATGATGTCGGGTGCGGTTGGCAGCGGTTACGTCCGGCAAGGGACGACTGGAATGCGGTGCTTCAGGACAGGGCGAAGGAAAAGGAAGAAGGGAGGGTGGAAGGAGGGCGAGACCTGCCGCATGCGCGCCGCACGCGTCAAGGGTGAAGCTCCGCCCGACTGACGCCGGCCCTTGACCCGCGCGATCGGCGAGGCGGCCGCAATGGAGGTGTCAGGAAGGACTGAACGGGATGGTGAGATCGACAGGGTCGTCACTGCGCTTCAGTCCCGACAAAACCTCAAGGAGCCCCAGATGAAAACTTCCCCCGCACCTCGCAAAGTCTATCAGGGCGTGACGTCACGCCACCAGATGTTCCGCATGTTCGACCGGCACGCCCGGCGCCCGGATCGCTTCGAGGACGACGCGACACTGATCTATGCCGGAGAGTGGTTCGAAATCAATGAAGCCGAGCATGACGCGATGTTCGAAGTTTTGCCATCGCTGTGGGTCCGTGGCTCGATGTTCGCGATGCGAGAGTTTTTGACCGGCTCGGTGACCTCGGTCTTCTTCGCACTCAGGATCGACGGGACGGTCCGCTATTTCCACGCCTATTGCGACCTTTCCGACGGGCAAGCCGTCGAACGGATGCGGCTGACTATCATCGAACGGGAAACACGCCCTGTCCGGGCGATGACCCGCGATGAACGCCTCGAGCACATCTGGAGCACCACGGCGGATGATTATCGCGGCTATGCCGGGAAGCGCTGGCCGGCGACTGAGTACGGCAAGCGGACCGTTATGTTCCACGCCAGGCTGGGTGGCGCCACGCTGAAACTTCTTGATGGCCTGAGCAATGAGGAGATCGCCGCCAAGCTGCCGGTGCATCTGCGCCATCTCCCCGATACGGTCGCGGCGTGAGGGAGGGTGCGATGCTTTCCTTTCCGCTCGACAAGGTGCGCGCGATCATTGACCGCGGCAGAACAGATGCAAAAACCCATGGCGGGTTTCGCAACCCATACCGAAGTCTCCACCCAGTATCTGACGAGCAGCCGGGCCTCTGGCTGGTTGGCGATCGCGGCGTCTATCTTTGCTCAAACGGCAAGCTGGCCGATGGCGCGAGGCCGCTTATTGCCTATGCCGAAGAGTGCGATCCCAACACTTGCGACGACTGGTTTGAGGTCAAACGCCGAACCTTCGGTGGCGATGATGGCGTCGAGTTTCTCGATGCCAAGCAACTGGAGGCTATGATGGCCGCCAGTCCGAATGCTACGCATCTGCGCGTCGCCTTCTCGTCCGGGGCACTGCAGCTCTGTCTCGTCGAACGCCTCTAGGCGCCGTCGACTGCAACCAATCCCCACCCCTTCAAGATCAATACTTGCCTGACCGGCCGCCCTGTCGCCGTCGGCCAGGTGCGCCTTCCTCACAGGAGAACACGCATGAGCAACGATCCCTTCACGCTGGACATGTTTGGCAGCTCCGCCCTTTCGTCAGGCCTTGGACTTGGCATCGGCGTTACCGCCTTTAACGGACTTTTGGTTGAGCCTGCCAATGACGACGATCCGGATCCGACACCGCCCTCTCCTCCACCCTCTCCGGCACCGACAAGCGTGATCCGCCCTCCCCGCCTCGCCGCGTACAAACAGGACCAGAGTGCCAACTTTTATCTCGATGACGGCGACGACCGAGCCCTTGCCACAACATGGAAGGAGCGCGCGCGATTGAATGTGGCAGCGATTCTGACCGCGAACGAGATCGAGCGGCACAATCTACCCGTGACGCGCGATCATCAGAGGCGGCTGATCCGGTTCACCGGCTTCGGTGCCTCCGAACTTGCGAACGGCATGTTTCGTCGCCCGGGCGCGGTCGAGTTCCGGGACGGATGGGAGGATCTTGGCACGTCGCTCGAGACTGCCGTTTGCGAGCGCGATTATTCCAGCCTGTCACGGTGCACGCAGTATGCGCATTTCACGCCAGAGTACATCATCCGGGCGATCTGGGTGGGACTTCAGCGGCTCGGCTGGCGTGGCGGCCGCGTTCTGGAACCGGGCGTCGGCACGGGGCTGTTTCCGGCAGTGATGCCGGAGGCATTGCGTGCGGCAAGCTTCTTCACCGGCATCGAGCTTGATCCGGTGACCGCGCGGATTGCGCGGCTGCTGCAGCCCAATGCCCGGATCATCGAAGGGGATTTTGCCCGCACCGATCTGGCGCCGATCTATGACCTTGCCGTCGGCAACCCGCCGTTTTCCGATCGCACGGTGCGTTCGGACCGGCAATACCGCTCGCTCGGCCTGCGTCTGCACGACTACTTTATCGCCCGCTCCATCGACCTGCTGAAACCCGGCGCGCTGGCGGCCTTCGTCACCAGCTCGGGCACGATGGACAAGGCGGATGACACTGCGCGCGCGCGCATGGCCAAGTCCGCGGACCTGATCGCGGCCATTCGCTTGCCGGAGGGGAGTTTCCGCCGCGATGCCGGCACGGACGTCGTGGTCGACATCCTGTTTTTCCGCAAGCGCAAGATAGGCGAGGCGGCCGAACTGACAAGCGATCTTGCCTGGCTCGAACTCGAAGAGGTCAGGCCGACTACCGCCGAAGAGGGCGCGATCCGCGTCAACCGCTGGTTCGCCCGTCACCCGGACTTTGTACTCGGCGACCATGCACTCACGTCAGGCCCGTTCGGCGAAACATATACCTGCGTTGCCTCCAAGGATCAGGATCTCCAAGCGGCGCTGAACGCTGCGATCACGCTTCTGCCCGAAGGCCGCTATGACGGCGAGCCGACCCCGATCGATATCGATCTGGAGACCGAACTCGGCGCCATCGTCGACTTGACGCCTGACGATGCCAGCAACCGCGAGGGTAGCTTCTTTCTCGACAGCCGGTATGGCCTCATGCAGATGATCGACGGCGCTCCGCTTGCGATTACTGTGCGTAAAGGTCGTAGCGGTGACGGGCGACCAGGCAAACGGCATCCAGGCGAACGCCTGTCCAGCAAACTCCGCCCAGGTGAACACCGTCCAGGTGACCACCTGTCGGAAAGGCAGGTTCGGATCGTCAGGAAACTGATCCCGATCCGCGAGGCAGTTCGCGAGGTTCTCAAGGCCCAGGAGCAGGACCGGCCGTGGCGCCAGCATCAGGTTCAGCTGCGCATCGCCTGGTCGAGCTTCGTCAGGGACTTTGGACCGATCAACCACACCACGGTGTCGATCTCTGAGGATGCGGAAACTGGCGAAGTCCGGGAAACTCACCGGCAGCCCAATCTCGCACCCTTCCGCGATGATCCCGATTGCTGGCTGGTCGCTTCGATCGAGGATTATGATCTTGAGACCGATACGGCGCGCCCGGGTCCGGTCTTTTCCGAACGGGTGATTTCGCCGCCTGCCCAGCCTGACATCACCAGCGCCGCGGATGCCCTGGCTGTGGTTCTGAACGAACGCGGCCGCGTCGATATCGACCATATCGCCGAGCTGCTGCACTGTGATGCGCAAGCAGTGATTGCCGAACTGGGCGATGCAATTTTCCGCGATCCCACGGATGGGTCGTGGCAGACCTCTGATGCCTATCTTTCCGGCCCGGTCCGCACAAAGCTTGCCGTCGCAAAAGCCGCGGACGAACTCGATCCCGCGTTTGAACGCAATGTGCGGGCTTTGCTCGACGTGCAGCCGGCCGATCTGCGACCCTCTGATATTACCGCAAGGCTTGGCGCCCCGTGGATACCGGCGTCCGATATCGTCGCCTTCGTGAACGAGACGATGGGCGCTGACATCCGCATTCATCATATGCCGGAACTCGGTTCCTGGACGGTCGAGGCGCGGCAGCTGGGATACAGTGCCGCCGGCACATCGGAATGGGGAACAGCGCGCCGTCATGCAGGCGAGCTGCTCACAGACGCGCTGAACTCCCGCGTGCCGCAGATTTTCGATACGGTCAGGGATGCGGACGGTGAGCGCCGCATTTTGAACGTCGTTGATACCGAAGCTGCCCGCGACAAGCTTCAACTGATCAAGCAGGCGTTTCAGGACTGGGTCTGGACGGATCCGGACCGCACTGACCGGCTGGCGCGGGTCTACAATGATCGCTTCAACAATATCGCGCCGCGTAAATTTGATGGCTCGCACCTGCAGCTTCCGGGCGCTTGCCGCGCGTTTGAGCTTTTCGCGCACCAGAAACGCGGCATCTGGCGGATCATCTCATCTGGTTCGACCTACCTCGCCCATGCCGTCGGCGCCGGCAAGACCATGACCATGACGGCCGCCATCATGGAACAGCGCCGGCTCGGGCTGATCTCCAAGGCGATGCTGGTCGTTCCCGGCCATTGCCTGGCCCAGGCAGCCCGCGAATTTCTGGCGCTCTATCCTTCGGCCAACATTCTCGTCGCCGATGAGACCAATTTTACCAAGGACAAGCGTGCCCGCTTCCTGTCGCGCGCGGCGACGGCGACGTGGGATGCGATCATCATCACCCACTCGGCCTTCAGGTTCATTGCCGTGCCCTCAGCGTTTGAGCAACAGATGATCCACGATGAGCTGGAACTCTATGAAGATCTTCAGACCAGGATCGACAGTGAAGACCGCATCTCGCGCAAGCGGCTCGAGAGGCTAAAGGAAGGTCTGAAGGAACGGTTGCTGGCGCTCTCGACCCGCAAGGACGATCTCCTGACCATCTCGGAAATCGGCGTCGACCAGATCATCGTCGACGAGGCGCAGGAGTTCAGAAAACTCTCGTTTGCCAGCAATATGTCGACGCTCAAAGGCATCGATCCGAACGGTTCACAGCGCGCCTGGGACCTCTATGTCAAATCCCGGTTCATTGGAACGAGGAACCCAGGCCGCGCGCTGGTGTTGGCGTCGGGCACGCCGATTACCAATACGCTCGGCGAGATGTTCTCGGTTCAGCGAATGCTGGGGTTTGAGGCGTTGCGCGAACGCGGTCTGCACGAGTTCGACGCATGGGCCTCGACATTCGGTGATACGACGACCGAACTGGAAATCCAGCCTTCGGGTAAATACAAGCCGGTCAGCCGGTTCGCGAGTTTTGTCAATGTGCCGGAACTGATTGCGATGTTCCGCACATTCGCTGATGTTGTCATGCCGGAAGACCTTCGTCGTTACGTGAAGGTGCCGGACATCTCGATGGGTCACCGACAGATACTGACAGCCAAGCCAACACAGGCGTTCAAGAACTACCAGACCATCCTTGATACCCGCATCAAGGCGATCGAGCAGCGCGAGGGACCGGCCAAGCCGGGCGATGATATCCTGCTCTCCGTCATCACCGACGGCCGTCATGCGGCGATCGATCTCCGTCTCGTTGATCCGGATAACGACAACGAGCCGGACAACAAGTTGAATATGTTAGTCGAGAACGCGTTTCGAATCTGGAAAGATACCAGCGAGCGCACCTATGTCCGGCCTGACGGCAAGCCGTTCGACCTGCCGGGTGCGGCGCAGATGATCTTTTCCGATCTCGGCACGATCAATGTCGAGAAGACCAGAGGGTTTTCCGCCTATCGATGGATCCGTGAGGAGATGATCCGGCGCGGTGTGCCAGCGGCGGAGATCGCCTTCATGCAGGATTTCAAGAAGAGCGAGGCCAAGCAGCGCCTGTTTGGCGATGTGCGGGCCGGAAAGATCCGCTTCCTGATCGGCTCGTCCGAGACCATGGGCACCGGCGTCAACGCGCAACTACGCCTGAAGGCGCTGCATCATCTCGACGTACCATGGCTACCGTCCCAGATCGAGCAACGGGAGGGACGGATCGTGCGCCAGGGCAACCAGCATGATGAGGTGGATATCTTCGCCTACGCCACGCAAGGGTCTCTCGACGCCTCGATGTGGCAGAACAACGAGCGCAAAGCCCGGTTCATTGCCGCCGCACTGTCGGGCGACACTTCGATCCGCCGGCTGGAAGATCTGAACGAGGGTCAGGCCAACCAGTTCGCCATGGCCAAGGCGATTGCGTCCGGCGACGAACGTCTGATGCAGAAGGCTGGGCTTGAAGCCGATATCGCCCGGCTGGAGCGTCTCCGCGCCGCCCACGGCGATGATCTCCATGCGGTCCGTCGGCAGATCCGCGACGCCGAGCGAGAAATAGACACAGCCACCAGGCGAATTGGCGAAATCGGCCAGGACATCGAACGCCGCATTCCGACATCAGGGGATGCCTTCGCAATGACCGTGATGGGCAAACCGCACACGGAGCGCAAGGATGCCGGCCGAGCCCTGATGAAAGAGATCCTCACCCTTGTTCAGCTTCAGAGGCAAGGCGAGGTGCAGATTGCATCAATCGGTGGCTTCGATCTCGTGTACGCGGGTGAGTGGTCCGGCCGGGGCGCCGGCTATCACTACCAGACCCTGCTCCAGTGCACCGGTGCCGACTTCGAGATCGATCTGGCCATAACGGTCACGCCGCTTGGAGCTATTTCCCGTCTTGAACATGCGCTCGGTGGGTTCACAGAGGAACTGCATCAATACCGCCAGCGGCTTGAAGCGGCGCAACGGCGGCTTGCGTCCTATCGATCGCGCGAAGGTGGGCCGTTTTCGTTCGCGGACGAATTGACGGAGAAACGTCAGACGTTGGCTGACCTCGAAAAGACCATGGCCTGCGACGCGCTGGCGCCAGACACGTCGCAGGCAGCCTGAGATCATCCCGCAACGAGGATATCCCCTGGCCCGTTCTCTTTTGTGCGAGCCACGCCTTCTCTTGACCGGCTTTCGTCGATCCGGTTCAATTGCCACATGTTCAAGTCTATCAACGCCGTGCAGATTCATGTGTCACTTGACGAGATCGCGCCGCAGGTCTGGCGTCGATTGGTCGTACCGGCTCAGTGGGATCTCGGGCAGCTACACCTTGTCCTTCAGGCGGCGTTCAATTGGTGGAACTATCATCTTTTCGAGTTCCGGATCGGTGGCCTGCGCTACGGCGACGTCGAACTTTTGACCGAGGATGCGTTTGACGACGATCCTCGCGTCTTCGATATCCACGACGTTCGGCTTTGCGACTTTGCGCAAGGGTCCACCTTCACCTACGTCTATGATTTCGGCGACAACTGGCATCACACTGTTGTTGTGGAAGAGTTTCTGGTTCTCGACACTGCGCCTAAACAGGCCACCTGTGTCGACGGTGCGCGCGCCAGACCGCCCGAAGATGTGGGCGGCGTGCCCGGATACGAGCGCTTCCTCGAAATCATCTCCGACAGAGACGATCCGGAATACGTGGAAACGTTCCAATGGTGTGGCGGATATTTTGATCCGGCATGGTTCGACCTTGCTTTAGCTGACAAGGACACACGCTCCGCGCTGCGTGCAGACGTCAAACGCCGGCTACACCAGCCCAGGCCGAAGCCCATATCCAAGTCCAAGAAGACACCGGCGAAGCCGTAAATCTGCCAGCCCCCGTGTTCACTCGACGCGACTTGCTGCCTTCGGTAGCGTGGGGCTCTTCGATGAATTTCAGGGAAAAAAAAGGGGAGGGACAGGAGATGCCTCTCGCAGTTCGCTCCTCCCGCCGTCGCTGACGCTCAATCGCCGCCTGCGTCATCCCGGCCACGCGTCCTTCGCAGGGCTGTCAGCCCCGCTCGTCCTTCGCGGCAGGGATGCTCGGCAGCAATTGCCCCGGTCGGTTCGCCCTGCGGTCCGGAAGATGTCTTCGAAAATATGAAGACAGGAAGGAGTGGCGACCGCCGCTCCAGGATCCCTAAAGGAGCAAATCCCATGCAGATCATGAAACTCGATCCCCGTGCGCTGAAGGACAATCCCGACGACGCGCGCCGCTCGAAATCGTCACCGCAGTCCGACGCGCTGCTGCTGGCAACGGTCAAGGCGGTTGGCATTCTCCAGCCACCGGTCGTATCGCCCGAAACTGATGGCGGGAATGGCTATGTCATTCAGGCGGGCCATCGCCGTGTGCGACAGGCTGTTGCCGCCGGGCTTGAGGAAATCGATATCCTCGTCGTTGAGCCTGCCAACGACAACGGCGCCATGCGTTCGATGATTGAAAACATTGCCAGAGAGCCTCTCAATCCCGTCGATCAGTGGCGCGGTATCGAACGGCTTGTTGCGCTGGGTTGGACCGAGGAAGCGATTGGCGTTGCCCTAGCCCTGCCCGTCCGCCATATCCGCAAGCTAAGGCTGCTCGCCAATGTGCTACCCGCGATGCTCGATCAAATGGCCAAGGGTGACATGCCGAACGAGCAGCAGCTGCGTACGATCGCGGCCGCATCGCTTGCGGATCAGAAAGAAGTCTGGAAGGCCCATAAGCCGAAGAAGGGTGACACCGCGCAATGGTGGTCGATCGCCAACGGCCTCTCAAAGACCCGCATGTATGCCCGTGACGCGAGCTTTGATGATGATCTTCGTCAAGCTTATGGCATCGAATGGGCAGAGGATCTTTTCGGACCGGCCGACGAGGACAATCGGTTCACCACCAATGTCGAGGCTTTCCTGGGCGCGCAGCAGGAGTGGATGATGAGCAACCTGCCCAAGAAGGGCGCCATCGTCGAGTTGAGCAATTATGGCCAGCCCGATTTGCCCAGGAAGGCAGAGCGGGTCTACGGCAAGCCGGGCAAAGGCGATCATACCGGCCTTTACCTTGATCGCGCCGGCAAGGTGCAGACCGTTCACTATCGGATGCCGCAAGCAAAAGCGATAAATGGTAAGACGGCGGCGCCTGAGGATGACCAGATCGCGGACGACACGACTGTCGTCAAGACCCGCCCTGATGTGACACAGAAGGGCCAGGACATGATCGGGGACTTCCGCACCGACGCGCTTCACACCGCGCTCTCCCGCGCGCCGATCGAGGACGACATGCTGATGGCACTGCTCGTGCTCTCAATCGCGGGCCAGAATGTCCGCGTCGATTCCGGCACCAGTGATACCGTGTTCGGACCGAAACGGTTCCGTCGCCATGCCGCCCGCCTGTTCTCGGAAGAAGGCAAGCTCGCCTTCGACATGGAGACGGTGCGCATCACCGCACGCTCCACGCTGATCGACGTCCTGTCGTGCCGACGCGGCACGTCGGACAGCGGTGTCGTTTCCCGCGTTGCCGGGGACGCCATCGGCGCTGACGGGTACCTTCCGAACATGGGGTCTGAGGACTTCCTGTTGTGCCTGTCAAGGCAAGCGCTGGAAGCTGCCGCCGGGGAGGTGAATGTGTCTCCACGACAGAAGGTGCGGGAGACACGTGCGGCTCTGGTCGAGCATTTCAAGGAACGACATTTCGTGCATTCGTCCGCCAGCTTTTCACCCGATCCCACCGATATCGCAGATCTGATCAGGCATGCCGATACGCTTGATGATGCGGAAGCCGACGCTGACGCCACAGAGGGCTGCATTGATGGCGAGACCTCTAAAGGCTACGGCACTGACGATGAAGGCCTTGATCCGGTAGAAGACGAGGACGATCTGCCCGACACCTTCGACGACTCGACAGACGCCGATCCCGGTGAGGACCAAGACGCTTACGGAATTGCGGCTGAATAGCCGCCCATCTTGGTCTTTCCCAATTTCCTCCGCCGCCGGCCACAACCGGCGGCGGTTTTGTTTCCAGCAACCACAGAACTGACAAGGATAATCCCATGTCTGCATCCATGATCTTTGATCTTGCCCCGATTGGCTCCATTGTCGCATGGTCGGATGGCGCCCCTCGCCCGCCCGAGCGGCACAAGAAGAAACTCGCCACCTGGAAGACCCGCAACAGCCAGGGCCGTTTGATCCGCAAGGAGGGTCCGCGTACGCTCGGCACCTACACCGCGCCCGCCTCCTTCACCCTGTATGAAGGCAATATCGGTAGCGGAAACACCATCATGGTCACGATCCTCAGAACATTCGGGCTCGACAGCAGACTCGCCTTCAAGGTCCTGGAACGCCCGCCGCTCGGTGCGGTCAGGATATTCGACCGGCCCGGCCCCTCCGGTGAACTGATTCATCTCGCCGAGAACCACGCCGCGGCCGAGGCATGGCTGAAGGAACACCTGTATCCGCTTTCGGTTCTGGAGGAGGTCACGGCTGACGAGATTGCCGTTGATCACATCGAGGGGAGGACCGCGGCATGAACGCGGCCAAATCCCGTTCCTTTCCCGCATGGAGGCGGCGCGTCACCAGACGCACCATCACATCGACCTGGTACGCAGACAGATCGGGGGCTCGCACCGAGCGCATCGCGATTACGCAGAAGGCGAACAACCGATCTCACAAACGGGAGGGCCCCTGTTGCCCCCGTTTCCGACCTGGAGTTCCAATCTCATCTCCAGCGCCTCGAGTTGGAGCGGCGCGGTGAGAATAAGGCGCGCGCCCACAAATTGAACTTTCAGGATCGTGCCATCGCGGCACACCTGGCAAAGCTTGGCGCTCCATTGCGAGAGCATGCAGCATGAACCGTGTATGATGTCACTGCCCTCAGGCTGGACTTGACCCTTCCCCTGTCGACAAGCGGGGTGGGGGTTGCGGGCTTCGCCATAGCTTCCCTTGTGCTTTGGCACTTTGACCCGATCCCCTTGGCCGGTCTGCCTCTCGGTTTTGTTGCGGTCTGAACCAGCGGCCGGGTGTTTCAAGGCCGCTGGCGCGCCGCGGGGCGGCCGGTCATGCCGCTCATCACAAAGCAGCCACGCTGCCTTCGCAAGGCTCTCGGCCTCGCTTGCCCGCGCACCGGCTTCGCTCGATCTGTCCCGCCCGGACCCGGAAACCCCCGTCCCTTGCCGGTTCCTATTGACCGCACCGAAGGGCAGACCGGCCAAGGGGCCGGAACCGCTTCGGCAAGCAAACAAGGAAACCATTATGGCAAAGCCCGCAACCCAGTCCCGTCAGTCCGCTCGCAACCCAGCCCGCGTCCTCCAGCTCCGCAAGGGTGCCACCATCGAGATGGTCCGCTTGACATGCCCGGATGAGGTGCAGGCTCTCAAGATCGCTGAGAGTTTCGGGACCACAATCGTCGACAGCGACGGAATCCGTGACATGCATGAGCGCCTGCTCAATGAGACCGCCACCGCCCTTTCCGACGGGCTTGCAGAGCGGGCGATGCAGATCCATCTCCAGCGCATCGTCGGCGCCTATGTCGGATCCGCCCACGGAGCCGGTCAGTTCTATAGCCGCGCTGTCACCGATGCGCGTGATGCCACCGCGAAGGGTGCAACTGATGCCCGCGATGAGGATCTCGACGGTCCTGTCGGCTATGACAGCGCCGCCCAGCGCAAGCGGGAGTTCGCAGCTGACATTGGTATCCAGGCGCACGCGCTCCGGATGGCTGCTGAAGGCGCGGTCGCAGCCTACAAACAGATCGTCGGCGAGGCCTGGAAGCCCTTCAACCGCCCAGTCGAAAATCCCGGCCAGTCCGTTGATCGCAAGGCGGCAACCGCGCAGCTATCAGCTTTCGATTAAGCCGAGACACGCAAATTCGACATTGAGGTCGCCTCCATCACGGAGGCGGCCTTTGGCAAGTCTTCTCACGCCAATGTCAGGCCACAGGAAGGCGGGCAAAGAGTGGAGAAGGAGGTTTGGAAATGAGCAGGAAGTCGAAAAATAGTACGCGTAGAGATATCTACACGCGGATCACGGAACGCATTGTCGCAGATTTGGAAAAGGGCGTGCGTCCCTGGGTGCAGCCCTGGAGCGCCGGCAATCTGGCCGGCCAGGTCAGCCGGCCGCTGCGCCATAATGGCCAGCCCTATAGCGGGCTCAATGTGCTGCTGCTCTGGTCTGAGAGCATTGCCTGCGGCTACACGTCTGCGTCCTGGATGACGCTGAGGCAGGCAAATGAACTCGGCGCCCATGTTCGCAAGGGTGAGAGCGGTGCGACCGTCGTCTATGCCAGCCGGTTTACCAGGACCGAGAAGGATGCGAGCGGCGGCGAGGTTGACCGCGACATCCCCTTCCTCAAAGCCTACACCGTATTCAACTGCGACCAGATCGACGGTCTTCCTGACCAGTATCAACTCCCTCCGGAGCCTGTTGCCGAGCCCTTCAACCGCATTGAGCATGCCGATCGCTTCTTTACTAACACCGGAGCGGTGATCCGGCACGGGGGAGGCCAAGCTTTTTATCAGCCATCGACCGATACCATCCAGATGCCGGGAATCGAGACGTTTCGGGATGCGGAGAGTTTTTACGCGGTCCTCGGCCATGAGGTAACGCATTGGGCCGGCGCAAGCCACCGGCTGAACAGGGATCTCAGCCGCTATCACAAGGATCGCACCGAGCGCGCCCGAGAAGAATTGTGTGCCGACATTGGCGCCAGTTTCCTTTGCGCAGATCTCGGCATCGTGCCCGAGCTGGAGCCGCGGCCGGATCACGCAAGCTACGTGGCCTCGTGGTTGAAGCTCCTCGACGGCGACCGCAGGGCGATTTTCCAGGCGGCGGCACATGCGCAACGCGCCGTCGCCTATCTGCACGATCTCCAGCCAACGGCTGAAATTGCAGAAGAGGCCGCCTGAGGCTTCCTGCTCGAATGCTTGAAGGGGCAGGGCGCGCCCTGCCCCTTCAGATTTCGATACTCATGAGTGAGGACTGCCACTGTCCTGCTTGTCCTCTCCCGTCGCAACCGAAGGGTCGCCCGAAACAAGGCCCCTTGCGTGGACAGAACAGCGATGTCCGGTCAGGGTTTTGGCTTCATCGCGCCTGAGCAGCAGGTTGTCGTGTCATTCACCGTCGACAAAGCCGGAATCGAGGTGGTTGCATGATGTGTCAGCGATCTTGCCCAAGGTGCGCGGCCATCCGAGAAGTCACAGTCGCTACAGTGATCAACATAACCATCAACCGTCAGCGGCAGGTCGTGGAGACGTCATCAAGGCAATCCTGGATTCCAGATAGCCCTCCAGCATGGCATGACAGGAGCACCAATGCAGGTCAGCCACCATGTTGCCGTCGGCAGCGTCTGTACCGAAGAACTACCGCCATTTCCGAATCCTTTGCGGTTGGGGATTGCCGGCGCGGCCACCACGTCCTCGATGTGGCATGTCTGATCGAAGAGCGGCCAGGCCTCGATCGTCTTTCCGCAACGACCGTGCCCGGTCTTTTTCCGCCGCGCGTGAACGCGCTTTGCACCGCGAAGCAAAAAGCCCGTCCCCGGCCGTCCTCCACGCTGTTGCGGCCCCAAGGGGTGCGGCCCGATCGTCTCCGATCATTGTGACAGCCATCGAGGTCGCGATGGTCGCGACCCGAACAAACCGAAAGGATCACGACCATGGCTATCATCGGCGAATTCACCACCAACGGTAACGCAATCTCCGGCAACGTCCGCACCCTCACCGTCCAGCTCAAGGCCCGCCTCAACCCCATCGAACGCACCTCACGTGACGCCCCCGACTTCCGCATCACCGCCGGGGCCAGTGTCGAGATCGGCGCGGGCTGGAACCAGGTCTCCAACGACGGTGAGCCCTATATCTCCGTCAAGCTCGACGACCCGAGCTTCAATGCCCCAATCAACGCGGCCCTGTGGCCGGCCGAGAAGGACGGCGACTACACGCTGGTCTGGAACCGCCCGAAGCGGGACGCCTGACAGGTACACCACCGGCCCCGCTCACTGAGCGGGGCCATCTCGCGTGCGGATAAAGAAGTCTGGACCGAGCGTCGAGCCCGCCCCAGACTTTCTGCCACCATGCGGAGAGATTGGGTGTCTGCTCAGATCGAACCGATCGTGTCGCTCAGGCAAGGCGGCCTCAAGGACGCGCGGTACCCCCAAAATACTGACGCATTTCGGCTCCCCCACGCGCCGCCTCCGGCGGTCGCTGGTGCGATCCCTGACCCCGCCTCACCTTCCCGAATGCCGGTGTCATCTTTCTCAAACATCAGGAGATGACGACGATGACCATCGAACAGCACATTGAAGAACTGCTGGCTGAACTCAGGAACGCTTTCGACGCCGGGGAACGCCGCGAGATCGCGGTGGACCTCGAACTTGCCGAGGCCGAGTTGATCGTTGCCAGGGCCGAACAGGAGGGTCGTATCGACGCCGGGCCGCCCTTCTGAGGGCGGTAGATCATCCCCTTCGGGAAGCGGCCTACGACCGGTGTCACCACCGCGCGACACGATGCTCAGATTCCTTGTCGATGAAGTCATCGACATCGGGGATGTTGCAGCTCGTGCGTCTGGTCGCAATCTGTCACCGCCAGAATTTTCCCCGCTGCAACAGGTGTCATATCAAAAAGATAGGTTCGCCATATACAGAATTTGCAGCAATGCTGTATTTGCTGTAAGATCTCTGTGGTGGGGATATGTATCCAGTTCACCGTGATTTCACCGCGAGGAGATACGTAGATGACGAGCAGAACCGGTTCCTATACGACAAGTGACCTCTCGCGGAAGTCAGGCGACATCATCGCCGAGGCCTTGCGCCATCCTGTTACCATCACCCAGCGCAACAAGCCGCGGCTGGTGTTGCTCAACATCGAAGACTATGAGCGCCTGATGCGCCAGTCCGATATGCGTGCTGCCGGCACGCTTGAGACCATGTCCGATGCACTGCTCGCCGAATTCGAGGGCGCGGTCGATGCTTACGCCGACAGTGATGAGACAAACCGATGAGTGGATATGACGAGATCCAGACAGCGGCGGTCATCCGTTATCCCTATCTATGGAGCCGTGAAGCCGGAAAGGGTGAAACAGAGGGGCGCAAAGACCGACCGGTGGCAGTCGGCGTCCGGATCCCGCGAGCGGACGGGGATCTCGTATTGTTCTTTCCCATCACGACGAAGCAACCCCGGCCAAACCGGTTCGCGGTGGAAATACCAGCCATTGAAAAACGCCGGACGGGCCTCGATGTCGACTTGCGTCTCTGGATCATCCTTGACGAGTTCAATGGCGACATCATCGGGCGGTCGTTCTACCTGGAACCTGAGCCTCCGATCGGTCGCTTCAGCAAGGCGTTCTTCTTGCCTATCCTGAGGGAATTCCTAGCGCGCCGAAAGTCATTGGCCGAGGTCAACCGTTCCAGATAGCGCCGTATCGCAACGAGGCTACCAGCTTTAATCCTGAGTGGTTCTTGGTGTCATGGCGTTCAGACTATGTGTGTGTATGAGATCGGGTTTTGCGGCTTTCACAGCCAGCGGGTCGATAGCCTCTGGCTCGCTTCTGGCGAAGGAGATCGAGAAACAGGTCCACTGCTTCTTCTTCCCGCTCGAAATGATGGTTCATGCTCTGACCACGTTTACCGATACGTCCCCATGACCGCGTCAGACAGGCCTCTCCGAACAATGTCATCGAGATTTCCATGGCGTAATACCGAGCCATGTTCCTTGAGGGGTCGCTGCGTTCGACATACAAATGGTAGGGCTGCGCGATCATAGTGGCAGGATCGGAAATTCCCCTGTCCGTGTCCAACGAGAGTTATGAATCGGATTGGCCTGATCGATTCACGTTGGTGATGAGAGTTTGGGCGGTCCGCCTGTGGCGTACGGCTCTATTCGCTGAAGCGAACGAAGCCCACCTGTGGTCTTCGCCGATTCCGGTGACGTTCCTCCCGCGATAGCCGAAAGGCATCAATCAGGATCCGGGATTGCCGAGATGCGGCATTCCTCGACCGCTTCGTCCGCCGTAACATGTGACTCGCGCGCATCCGAATATTTCATCGCCGGATTCCTGGAGGTCTATCGTTCCTCAAACCGGTTTCTCCGTTGCTTCACGCTTCCCGTGGAAGCGGTTTTCGGCAACGCAGGATTTCATGTCGTCGCGGCGGAACCACATGGCACGGCCACACCGAAGCGGCGCATTTCCACCGGTGAACACAATCTGTTCGTCGCCGCGCATGCGCAAAACTTCGTGTGGCTGGATCAGCGGGCGGCTGGCCAGCTGCTTTGATCGGGTTCGTGACGATCCCCTTGCCTGGAAGCTGCGGCTGACCTGATCGATCTCGACCGTCGTCGTTCCGCAGCGCCGGGAAATATATTCCGCCGTTTCCGGATCGTTGATCGCCGAAAAGCTGATCCAGCTTGCGCTTTCAAACCATTTGCTAGTGGCGTCACGGCCACCATAGGTTTCGCGCATCTGGCCGATCGACTGATAGATCATAAGAAGCGTGATCCCGTACTTGCGTCCGGCATCGCGTGCTGTCTCGAGGATCCGCATGAAACCCAACCGCGCGACCTCATCGAGCAGAAACAGAGTGCGTCCCGGCATCGCACCGTCGCGATTATAGATGGCGTTCAGGAATGAGCCGATAATCACCCGCGCGAGACCGGCATGGGTCTCCAGCGTTTTAAGATCCAACGCGACAAATACGTCGGTCTTCCCAATGGCGATGTCGTCGGTGGAAAAGGTCGATCCGGACACGAGACCGGCATAGTTCGGATAGCTCAGCCAATGCGTTTCCTTGATCGCATTGGCATAGACGCCGGAGAAGGTCTCGGGCGTCATGTTGACGAAAGCCGCGACATTCTCCTTTACGAAATCGGATTCCGAATTGTCATAGATCTCTTGCAGCCGGGCCCTTAGTTTTGGCTCCGGTTCTGAGAGGTTCATGCGCACCGTCCGTAGCGTCTGCTCTCGTTTTTCTGTACCACCCGAAAGGCATACATCGGCGATGATCGCAGTCAGCAGCTGCAGGCCGGAGGCACGGAAGAAGTCGTCACGCACGCCACTGGCGCGGCCGTTCTCGCTCATGATCCATGAGGCAACGGCAGCAATGTCCTCTTCCTTCGTCCCACCATGCTGACCGATCCAGTCAAGTGCGTTGAACCCGACTTCCGGGTGCTTAGGGTCGAGAACAACGACATCACGACCGGCATTTCTCCGGTGGGCCTTGACCATCGGCGCCACCTCGTTCGATGGATCGAGCGCGATCAGCGTGCCGCCCCATTTCAGTGCTGTTGGCACCGTAACCGACGTCGTCTTGAACCCGCCCGAGCCGGCAAAGACGATCCCATGAGACGAACCGAAGGAGCCATCAAAGCAAAGCAGCGGTGACCTGCCGCCGCTGCCCCATGTCTGAGGATTATCGGCACGAAAAGTGAGTGCTGCCGTGCTGTCCCGGTCGACACGATAACGTTCGCCAATGACGATACCGCCACCCTCCCCGAACAGCTTTTTGGCAGCCGGCAACTTCATCCATTCCGCCTCGCCGTGCAGCGCGCGCTTGCCGCGAATACGCTTCGGCTCGGAACGTGCAAATGCGGCGTTGCCGATCACCGCGACGCGAAGCGCGAAGATGCCGCAGACCAAAACTGCCGCCGCGCCGCCCATCGTTCCCGGATCCAGATAGGACAGGATCGCATTGCCAGTGGGAATCTGCTCCGCGAATTGCGAAAGCCGCGTCCCTTCCCGAATGGCGACCAGCACAATGACGGCGCCCGATCCAGCCAAAACGCCCCATCCTGCCGTCTTGATGTTGAGCGATCCGTTGGCAGAAAGAAGAACGATCAGCCCGATCGTAGCGCTTGTGACATAGGGTAGTGACAGACCGATCCGACTGAGCGTCATTTTCGCATCTGCCGTTTTTCCGAACGTCGCGAGCCACTGTTCGACCCCTGGTAATGCGAGTGCGATGGCAATCATTATCAGTGGCGGCACAACGGCGAGCAGAACCCTATTTGCCGTCATCGCCGAATGCCTCCGCGCCGATTGCGATGAGCCGTGATCGCTCCGTCTCATCACCCCTGATCCTTTTCTTCGCTTCGATCAGCACACCGAGCAGCAGCGCGCGCTTCTCATAGCGCAGCCCGGCTTTGACAATCAGGCCGCCCAGCTCGATCTTCTCGCGGGCATCCTTTTTTCGAGCCTCTGTCGTCGTTAGCCGCTGCATGCGCTCAAGCCTCGCCAGCCTGGCCCGTAGCAGCGCCAGAGCCGATCGGCGCGGTTTCCGACGTTGCGCGTGAGCGAGAGCTGCCCCTTTCCTTTCCTGTTGATCCAGCCTTCCCTGATCCTGGGCTTCCGCAAAACCGTTTCGCCACGTCCTCGAACGCCGCCTGAAGAGCCACGTCTTCGATCTCGATTTCGCCAAGGCCTGCCTTCAACGCGATGCGGCCGATACGTTCGGCATCGCGTGTTTCGGCTTGCTTCAGCTGTTCCTGCAGACGGGCAAGTTCTTCGCGGATCTTCGACGTAGGCTTTTTCATCGGGATGCAATCTCCAGTGAGGTCTGAGGAATTCCTGAAGGAGAGTTCCCGATTTTTCCCCGGCAGGACAGGTACAAATTTGTACCTCGCCAAAGCGCAAGTATTTGGCGAATGATCCCGCCGTTCCGAAGGAGCGGATCCAAGGGCGCAATTATACGTCGCTGACGCGACGTGCTGTTTCGGCCAGCGGCCGAGGCAATCCCGCTCCAGACGAACCGGTTGAATTCGTTTGAAAGAAGGAGCGCCTTGGTCGTGGCCGTCCCGCATTTCTCAGTCAGCATCGTCGCCCGCGGTTCCGGCCGCAGCGCTGTGCTGTCTGCGGCCTACCGGCACTGCGCCAGGATGGACTACGAGCGGGAAGCGAGGACGATCGACTACACCCGCAAACAGGGGCTGCTCCATGAAGAGTTTGCTGTCCCAGGCGATGCTCCAGACTGGTTACGCGCCATGATTGCCGACCGCCCGGTCGCCGGAGCCTCGGAAGCGTTCTGGAACAGGGTCGAGGCGTTCGAGAAGCGTATCGACGCGCAACTCGCCAAGGACATCACCATCGCGCTGCCAATCGAACTCTCAGCCCAGCAAAATATTGCGCTGATGCGCGACTTCATTGTCGAGCACATTACCTCGAAAGGTATGGTCGCCGACTGGGTTTATCACGACGCGCCCGGCAACCCACATGTTCACTTGATGACCACGCTGCGGCCTCTGTGCGAGGATGGATTCGGCGCCAAGAAGGTCGCCCTTCTCGGTCCAGCCGGACAACCCATGCGCAATGACGCCGGTAAGATCGTTTACGAACTTTGGGCTGGTGGCGCCGAGGACTTCAAGGCCTTTCGTGATGGATGGTTTGCCACCCAAAACAGGCATCTCGCCCTTGCCGGCCTCGATATTCGCATCGACGGCCGGTCGTTCGAAAAGCAGGGCATCAACCTGACGCCAACGATCCATATCGGCGTCGGCGCCACCGCGATCGAACGCAAATCGGAGACGGAGAAAGCGTCAGCCTCGACTTGGTCACCGAAGCTCGAGCGGATTGAGCTGCAAGAGGAGCGACGCACTGAGAATGTTAGGCGCATTCAGCGCAATCCAGGCATCGCGCTCAATCTGATCACCCGCGAAAAGAGCGTCTTCGACGAACGCGACGTTGCGAAGATACTCCACCGCTATGTTGATGACGCCGCCATCTTCCAGAGCCTGATGGTGCGGATCATGCAGCATCCCGACGTGCTGCGTCTCGACCGGGAGCGGATCGACTTTACCTCTGGTGTTAGGACGCCAGCGCGGTACACGACGCGCGAGATGATCCGGCTCGAGGCAGAGATGGCCAACCGGGCGATCTGGTTGTCCGGGCGCGATTTCCATGACGTCCGCGCAGCCGTCCTCAAGGCGACCTTTGCGCGTCACACCCATCTGTCGGATGAGCAGAAGGTCGCGATCGAGCATGTCTCAGGTCCTGAGCGGATTGCGGCCGTGATCGGCCGTGCCGGCGCCGGCAAGACCACGATGATGAAGGCTGCGCGCGAGGCATGGGAGGCGGCCGGCTATCGCGTCGTCGGCGCCGCGCTCGCCGGTAAAGCTGCCGAAGGCTTGGAAAAGGAAGCAGGCATTCTTTCCCGCACCTTGTCGTCTTGGGAGCTGCGCTGGAGCCAGGAGCGTGACCATCTCGACGACAAGACTGTTATGGTCCTGGACGAAGCCGGCATGGTGTCGTCGAAACAGATGGCACTCTTCGTCGAAGCGGCAACGCTGCGCGGCGCAAAGCTCGTTCTCGTCGGAGATCCCGAGCAGCTGCAGCCGATCGAAGCGGGTGCGGCCTTCCGCGCCATTGCCGATCGCATCGGTTACGCAGAACTTGAAACCATCTATCGCCAGCGCGAGCAATGGATGCGCGATGCTTCACTCGGTCTTGCCCGCGGCCATGTCGGTAAAGCCGTCGCATCCTATGGCGCCAATGGTAGGATGATGGGTTCGACCTTGAAGTCTCAAGCAGTCGAAAATCTCATCTCCGATTGGAATCGGGAATACGATCCGGCCGGGTCCTCGCTTATCCTCGCCCATCTTCGCCGTGATGTGCGGATGCTGAACACGATGGCGCGCGCCAAGCTGGTGGAGCGTGGCCTCGTCGAGGCCGGTCACGCCTTCAAAACGGAAGACGGGATCCGCCGGTTTGCCGTCGGCGATCAAATCGTCTTCCTCAAGAACGAAGGCTCGCTCGGCGTCAAGAACGGAATGCTGGCAAAGATCGTGGACGCCGCTCCGGGCCGTATTGTTGCCGAGATTGGGCAAGGCCAACACCGGCAATCGATCACGGTAGAGCAGCGCTTCTACAACAACGTCGATCATGGATACGCGACCACGATCCACAAGAGCCAGGGGGCAACGGTTGACCGGGTCAAGGTACTGGCCTCGCTCTCGCTCGATCGTCACCTGACATATGTGGCGATGACCCGCCATCGTGAGGATCTCGCAGTCTATTACGGCAGTCGTTCCTTCGCCAAGTCTGGCGGTCTCGTCGAGCTCCTATCCCGCAAGAACTCGAAAGAGACAACGCTCGATTACGAAAAAGGCACCTTCTATCGCGCGGCTCTTCGTTTTGCCGACGCGCGCGGCCTGCATCTGGTCAACGTCGCCCGCACCCTCGTTCGCGATCGCCTCGACTGGACCGTGCGGCAGAAAGACAGGGTCGTCGATCTCGCCGCTCGACTTGCGACGATCGGCGTGCAGCTCGGGATCAAGCGGTCGAATACTCGGGCGACCCCGGAACCCGTCATGGAGACAAAGCCAATGGTATCAGGCATCACGACTTTCCCGAAATCGATCAACCATGCCGTCGAGGATCGTCTCGCCGCCGATCCCGGTCTCAAAAGGCAATGGCAGGAGGTTGCAACACGCTTCCACCAGATCTTCGCCGAGCCGGAGACCGCGTTCAAGGCGGTCAATGTCGATGCCATGCTCAAGGATCCGGCAAGAGCGCAGACAACGCTCGCAAAGATCGCAGCTGAGCCGGCAAGTTTTGGAGCACTAAAGGGCAAGACCGGCATCTTCGCCGGCCGCACGGAGAGGGCGGCGCGCGATACGGCGCTTCTCAACGCGCCCGCCTTGGCGCGCAACCTTGAGCGTTATCTGACCGTACGAGCAGAAACTGAGCGCAAGCATGAAACCGAGGAGCGGGCAGTCCGCCTCAAAGTTTCCGTCGATATCCCGGCGCTCTCTGCATCGGCCAGGCAGATGCTTGAGCGGCTGCGCGATGCGATCGATCGAAATGACCTACCTGCCGGTCTCGAGTTTGTGCTTGCCGACAAAATGGTCAAGGCAGAACTCGAAGGTTTTGCCAAGGCCGTATCGGAACGTTTTGGAGAACGAAGCCTGTTGCCGCTGTCGGCAAAGGATGCAAACGGTGAAGCCTTTCATAAGCTGACGGCAGGCATGAGCCCGATCCAGAAGAGCGAGGTGCAAGCAGCTTGGAGCAGCATGCGCACAGTACAGCAGCTCGCCGTGCACGAGCGCACTACGCTGGCGCTGAAGCAAGCGGAGACGGCACGTCAAACTCAGACCAAGGGACTTTCCCTCAAATGACGGCTGCTGGGATGGAACCAGGCACGATGCACCGTCAACGACGCTTTGCATTCTGCACTTTGTCACTGGCTTGCGGCCTGTTGGTCCTCCTTTTGGTCGCAGGTTATATCGGTGGTTTGCGGATCAACACGACGCCGAGCGAGCCGCTCGGCCTTTGGCGCATTGTTCAGATCACCCGTTCGATCCGGCCCGGTGAAATGGTGTTCGTTTGTCCGCCGGACAACGCCGCCATACGCGAGGCGCGCCGACGTGGATATCTCCGTTCGGGTCTTTGCCCCGGCAGGTTCGGACCGTTGATCAAGATGGTTGTGGCGGTCGCCGGACAGCGCGTCGACGTCACCGATCGTGTTGCCATTGATGGCGTACCAGTCCTGAGATCCCGCATCATGGAGAAGGATGCAAAAGGACGATCTCTGCGTCATGATCGAGGCGGAGTGGTGCGGGCCGGAGAGGTGTATTTGCACTCAGATTTCATCGGCTCATGGGATTCCCGGTATTTCGGGCCGGTTCCGGATTCCGGTGTTCTCGGTCTAGCGCAAGAGGTGTTGACCTATGCGCCGTGACGTTACGATGACTGCCGTTCTCGTCCCCCTCGCCGTCGTTGTTGGTACGATCGGCTGGAGCGGCCAGGCGCCCCTGCTGCCTGCGGCAACCTTCTTCCCGCTTCTGTGGGCGCGATCACCGACGCGCATCGCCGCGGCCCTGGTCGCGGCCGGCTATTTCCTGGCGGCGTCACGAGGATTGCCTGTCGGCGTCGGCCAGTTCTTTTCAGCGGATCTCTGGGTCGGGCTCTGCTTCTGGATCGTGGCGGCATCGTCTTTCGTAGCTGTCCATGCGGCACTCTGGACGGCGCGATCAGGCTCGGCAAAAGCAGGGCGCTATCTCCTGATCTTGGCTCTCACCGGTCTGCCGCCGCTCGGCATCACAGGCTGGGCGCATCCGCTGACGGCGGCCGGCATTTTGTTTCCGGGATGGGGATGGTGGGGGCTTTTCGCGTTGACAGCCGGCCTGGTCGGTCTCGTAACCCGGATCGGGCCGACTATCGCCATTGCCCTATCAGGTCTATGGCTTTGGTCCGCCGCATCGGGGACAAGTCAGATCCTATTGGAGGGGTGGCGTGGTGTCGACCTCGAAATGGGTTCGAGCCTAGGCCGCGATCGTTCGCTTGAACGTCAACACCAATTGATCGGCCTCGTTCGGGAGGCTGAGGGAGCCGGCGCAGCCGTCGTGGTTCTGCCTGAAAGCGCACTGGGTTTCGGGACGCCTACTCTTGAACGTCTCTGGCGGGAAGGATTGCGAGGGACCGTTGTGACGGTAATCGCCGGCGCGGCAGTGATCGACGCTGAGGGTTACGACAACGTCATGATGGCCATCGATTCCGATGGCGGAAATGTCCTCTATCACGAGCGCATGCCCGTGCCGGTGTCGATGTGGCGTCCCTGGGAGCGATGGACCGGGCAGACCGGCGGCGCCCGCGCCAGCTTTTTCGCAAACCCCGTTGTCGAGATCGCTGGCAAGAAGATCGCGCCTCTCATCTGCTACGAACAACTCGTGCTCTGGCCCATTCTCCACTCGATGATTTATCGGCCCGACGCGATTGTTCTGATCGGCAATGGCTGGTGGACAGCAGGCGGCAACATCGTTGCGATCCAGCGCGCGAGCGCGAAGGCTTGGTCCGACTTGTTTGGCGTCCCTCTTGTGATTTCCTTCAATACCTGAACTTTGGAGCCTTCGTCATGGATGCTGCCTTTATCGAACAATGTGCTGATCCCTTGTTGAAACCCGCGATCGTTGAGCAGTTCGTATCTGCGGTCGGTCCTGGCGACCCGCTGGCCGTCACGGTGAAATCCGGAGGGCGGCTGATCCTCGTACCTAAACCGAAAACGCCCGATGAGGCGATGGAGGTCATACGCCAGTACGGCGGGCAAGCCGTCGTGCGTGTGGGTCTGACACAGTTTCCGGCGGGTGTGGGCGTAAAGGACCCATCCGAGCTGAAACCAGATCTGGTCGACCCCTGCGAAAACCTTCGCATCGGGACGGAGATGTTCGCCAGGATAATGCGCATTGTCGCAAAATGGTATGGCAACGCGACGAGCAAGGAGGTGTTTCCCCTGGTGTTTGAAGATGCTATTTACGCTTGGAACACTGGCCAGTTCGAGGGGCAGAGCGTGTTTCAGGCGGAGGACCCAGGCGGAGCAATCGTCGATCGAAAAGAATCTGTTCCAGACATCACGGACGCACCGGCTGGAGCTACGCTCTCCCAGAGCGAAGCGGAGCGCTCAGACGAGAAAGAGATTGGGGCTGCGGGAATTCGGGTCGATTTGTCCCGGATCGGTGGGCAGAAGTAGCGCTGGATTCTACCTTGAAGACAGGCAAGACATCAGGGATCCGGTTCGATAACTGCGACATTGAGGTCGTTGAGCACATCAGCCAGACCGGGAGCAAGGATCAGCTTTTTCGTCCCGACCGCCTTCAGTTTTCCGATGGCTCTGTCGAAAACTGCAAGGTTCGTGTGGCCGTTGAGCCGAGACGGGTAGATAACACCGTCCACTTGTGTACGGTGTTCATGGAAGGCGACCGCCCATTGCCGTGCGAGGGATTGCTTTGAGCCCTTCGCGACATCCGTCGGCACACCCATTTTGATCGGCCCGTCATCGCGAAGATCGACCATCGTCAATGGCGTAGTGACCTCGATCTCCGCAAAATGACGGTCATATAGTTCGGACTCAGCGATCGGTAGGTCGCCGAGGATCCCATCGCGCTGGTCGCGCAGAACGGCTTCGAGAAAGCAAACCTTCACCGTATCGCCCAAATAGAGCAGCCCGAACCGGTTGGCGAATTTGCGCCGCCGGGGATCGCTGAAACGGCTCGGCGTCTTCCCAAAGCCCAGCGGATCGGGGTATCTGCCCGGATAGATGCGACCGAACCGAAGCCCCGCCGCGACCGTGTGCAGGTGAAGGCTTGCATTCGCAAAGCCGGGAGGCGGCAGAACACCTGCCATTTAGCGGAAATCTCGACCAATGCTCTCGGCAACCTCGAGCGCTTGCTCGGCCCGTCCCCGCTCCAATGCCTCGCGGCCTGTCAATCCGTCTAGTTCTCCGTGTGGCTGGACCAGGAAGCGATAAACCGCCCAGGCTCCGCCTAGTCGTTCATAGAGCGTTGCAAGCGCTGCAAAGGGCTTTCCATCGGCATCGATCTGCCAATCCGGGAACCGAAAGCCGCGTTTCGCGCCATCTAGTCCCAACACCAGTCCGCTCTGGCGCTTTGAATTCACCGTTACCCGTGTTGTGCCAAGCAGCTTGGCGAATTCGTCGGCATTCAGCATGTCAGTGCCGCTGAGGACCTCAGCAGCCTTTAAGCGTCCCCGCGCACGCGCGGCCACCAACGCCTGCTCCAACTCCGGTTCCAGTGCATCTTCTTCCTCCGCGACAGGCGCAGTTGCCTTTTCAACCTCCTCAACGGGAGTGACAACCATCTCGCCTTCGGAATCGACATCGACACGGAAGCTGACCGGGCGGCCAGCAGAACGGCTTTTTGCTATCGCCTGCCCGTATTCCTGGAGGAGCGCCCTAACGCGATTGGGATTGCTGGTCAGCGCTTTTGATGCGTTGTCCGGGATCTTGATCTTGAAAGCGGCTCTCCCCTTCGCCAGCGGGGCGGCGCCTGTGGTCAGGAAAAAAGCCATGGATTCTGCGCCCGGTTTGTCGCGCCCACTTGCACCGTCGCGTAGGTTGGTTTTTGACTTCAGAGATGCCATGTCTCACCCTTCGTTCAGAAGACTATATATGGCAAGGTTGGTTAAGTTCGTCAAGTTGGTAAAGTGCTGCGTGCTCGTTTTGTGTTGGGCCAGACTGGCTTAACTGAAGCGGACGCCAGCAGGTTGCGTCTCAGGATCGAAATGTCACGGGTGAGAAGGCAGTAGCGACGCGTTGAATTTCGTCGCTTGCACGGCTAAGCGAACTGCGACCTCAATATCGGTGTGTATGAATTCATCGCCCTTGACAACAAAGGAACTGACAGGCTCTTTGCGAGTGCATTCGACGCGCAGTCGGTAAGATTGAGCCTGGATTTCGGATCTATGCCCTTGCCGTATCGTCCGAACGCTTCGGATACCTTTCTAGTCTGCTCCTCATCGAAGGGAGCGATCTGAATGCCGTTATCGGCCAGAAAGATCCAGATGATCTGCTCACCCTCTGGGCCTCGCCTACGACGTAGAACGACGGCACTCGTGAGCTTTAACGGCCGAGACGGTGAGATCGTCAGCGTCCTGAATGACATGAGCATAAAGAAGACGGTCGTCTTCATCTTCGAGGATGACGACCACAGCAGAAGAATCGACGACGATCATGGCTCGTTCAGTTCGTCCATAATCTCTTTTGGGGAGCGCGGATCGAGCAGCGGCAGGGCAGTGACTTTCTTGCCAAGAGCGATCATCTGTTCCACGGTCATCCGCTGTTTGCCGGGCTGACCGTGATAAACGCCGAGCGCCTTCGCTTCACGCTCAAGCGCCGCGCGGATGAGTTGCTCAGGTCTGAGGCCTACACAGGCCGCCACCTTGCGGGCGAGCTGTTCGGTGTCGTGTGTGAGCTGCAACCTGAACTTTCTCCAAAAGCCTTCAAGGTATGGTGCATTTTCCGAGGCAATGACAGATGAAAGCGCCGCCCGGGGCAAAGACAGAGTCAATGCGTCGTCTTTCTGCCACAGGTTTCCGCGAGTGAATAAAATCGGAGGTTTTCAATCTCGCGAAAACAAACTAGAAAACCGTTCCTTGACGATCAACTTACGCGAGTGAATAAGCCTCACTCTTTACAAGGTCGCTGTTCGCGTGCGTCGCGGGCCTTCTGACTGCAGCCGCATTCCGCCACCGCGGGAAGGGTGCGCTTCACAGGGAGAGTATGGATGTCAAACTGGGTCGAAAAGCTGTTGGATGTCACCGTGATCGGAAACGATCAGTCCATGGTGAAGGGCGCGCTGGCCAATCTCGCTGAACGGTTCGATTTCGCAGGCTATGCCTTCGTCAATGTTCGCCCCGGCCAGACCTACGCGGTGTCAAACTACGATTTCGAATGGCAGAAAATCTACGACAGGCTGGACTACCGGTTCATCGATCCGGTCATGCGGCAGGCGCAACTCATAAGACGCGCTTTTGCCTGGTCCGGCGAGGCAGACAAGAGTTCGCTCTCCAAAGAGCAGACGAACTTCTTTTCAAGAGCCGCTGATTTCAACATTCGCTCCGGTGTTTCCATTCCTGTCGCAACCGCCAACGGAGCCATGTCCATGTTGACCTTCGCATCGGCGAAGCCGTCGCTGGCCGGTGATGTGGAAATCGATGCGATCACAGCGGCATCAGCGGTCTCCCAGCTTCACACGCGTTTCGAGCATTTGCGGGTCACGCCGTCCATCGAGGAAAAAATTGTTTTGACCCCGAAGCAGGCGACCTACATTCGCTGGCTCTCACTTGGCAAGACCGTCGAAGTGATCGCTGAACTGGAACAGGCAAAATATGCCGGCGTCCGCTCGGCGATTGACGATGTAAGAACACGATACAATCTGGCCAATCATGCGCAGGTGGTGGCGCTGGCAATTCGGCGGGGATTAATTTAGGGCGGTCCGGCGGTTCAGACCTTTGGCGTGTAGCCCAGAATGTGAAGCAGGGTCGTCAAGGCCGACATTTGCGCGTGCAACCTGATGGTTGTTTCGAGATAGGCAACATGGGCATTGCTACCAGCTTCCTTGCCGGCTTTGACCTCAGCGGGCAGTTCATTGAACAGGTTTTCAGCCTGCTCCAACAATGTGCGATGCTCGTGGATTGCATCGACCGTGAGGCGCTCAATGATTGATGACGGAAGCCCATGCAGGAGCCCTACCAGCGGCTTCAGATCGACCGCCTCGCCATTCAATCGGTCATCGGCATCCATGTTCAACTCCCAAAACAGGAATGCGCGGTACGCCCCCGCATAGTTCCTGACCCCTGGCGATCGGGGAGTTTGTAACCGAGCACACTCAGCCCATGGACCTTTAGTTCCGAGGAACCTGGACATACGTCCACGGCTCCCCGACCATAGGTCGAGGAATTCGGCACCCTAACGGCGGGCGCCAAACCGGTGTGCTTCGGGTTACAAAGCCCGGAGACAGTGCGTACTGCCTCACCAGCGTTTATAGCGGCCTATCCTCCTCGGCGCCACCGCAGATTTGTTGGCGCAGGAGGTCTGCTCGTTGTGGAAGATTGAAAAAAGAAGGCAGGCGTGGTTGTCGCTTTCGTGTTCAAACTGAAACAGATTACGTTCATTCGTCCAACTAAATTAACCTCGGCATTGCTTGACCTTTTTCTCATCGAAAAGTTGTGTTGCTCTCCGAGAACAAGCGGCATAAATCACCAGCTCCTGAAATGCCTCATCTCTGCCGAACACGTTTGATCGATCATCCGATATGCGCGGCGGATCGCCGGGTCGCAGTGTTGGAAATGTAAAGTGACAGGATACCCCTCCGATTTCACAAGCGTCAAAGCGCACCTTGGGACCGCAGGCTCGGTAAACGAAGCCCTCCATTTGATACAGTCCGTCTATCGCGTGGATTTCACTACCTACCATCTCGCTTCCACTGTGGTCGGTAATTTCGACGCCCCGTTCGTGCGGACGACCTACCCGGATGCGTGGGTGTCCACCTATTTGTTGAAGGGCTATGTCACTATCGATCCAGTCGCGCGGGAAGGCTTTCTGCGCCAGCTGCCATTCGATTGGCGAGAGCTCGAGTTCGCGTCCGAAACGCTCACGTTCTTAGAGGACGCAATGCGCCATGGTGTCGGCCGCTTCGGCTTCTCCATTCCGATTTCGGATAAAGCCGGCCGGCGCGCCATTCTGTCTTTCAATTCGACCACGTCCGCTGAAGACTGGAACGTTCTGCTCGATCTGCATCGGAGCGAATGGGTCGATCTCGCATATCTCGTGCACCAGATGGCAGTCTTCGAGCTGCACGGAGAGAGTGATCCGATCCCGGCCCTGAGCCCACGGGAGCGTGAGTGCCTGTATTGGAGCGGGCTCGGCAAGGATTGCAAGGACATCGCGCTCATTCTGGGCCTCTCGCACCATACGACTCGCAGTTATCTAAAGTCGGCCAGGACGAAACTCGGTTGCGGGACAGTCTCTGCGGCGGCCACCCTTGCCCTGAAGCTGCGCCTGATCTCGATATGAGCTGACCGCTGCGTAGTTCTGACAATACCCGCATTTGAGTGTGCCCATGTGCGGGAATTTCGTGAGCTGCGGCAAGCCGCCATTTTCCGGCAAAGATCAACAGCTGGAGGAAAAACCTTGTTCATTTTGATTCAGGCGCATCAATACAACCGTTACAAGTCCCTCATGGATCAGGCGTTTCGGCTGCGCAAGCGCGTATTTCATGACCAACTCGGTTGGGCCGTTACGATCGAGGGGGATTGCGAACGCGACGAATATGATGACCTGCGGCCGGCTTATTTGATGTGGTGCAATGATCGCGCGGATCGTCTTTATGGAACGCTACGACTGATGCCAACAACGGGGCCCACGCTTCTCTACGATGTCTTCCGCGACACTTTCGCGGGAGCAAGCCTGATTGCGCCTGGCATTTTCGAGGGAACAAGAATGTGTCTCGATGAGAAAACGCTCTCCAAGGACTTCCCAGGATTGGAAACAGGGAGGGCTTTCGGCATGCTGCTGCTGGCGTTGTGCGAATGTGGGTTGAGCCATGGCATCCATGCGCTGGTCTCCAATTACGAACCGCACCTGGCGCGGGTCTATCGCCGGGCGGGCCTGGCTGTTGAAGAAGTTGGACGTGCTGACGGGTATGGTCGCTCTCCGGTTTGCTGCGGTATCTTCGAGGTTTCTGAGACCGTTCGCGCGCTGATGCAGCAGGCGCTCGGTGTCTCAGTTCCCCTCTATGCAGGTTATCGTCCGCGCAACAACACGCCATCAACCACTGAATTGTCCGGGGAAGACGATATCCTGGTCAACCAGAACATTGAACTTGTAGCCTGGCCTGATCCGGATCGTGGGCTGCACATTCAGCCTTTTGGTGATGGTCTGCTCGGCGACGCGGCCGAAGGTCTCCGCGAAATTACGCCGGGCTGCGTCTGAAGCTGTATCCTGGGTAGCGAGCGTGGAGCTCTCGGGAACCGCCATGTCGATACCCGTCCCGATCAGTGCGACGAGCGCCGCCGATCCGAAGGTGCGAAGATAGTGGTTGTTGACCTTGTCGGCGAAGCCGCTGTACCCCTTCGAGTCCGCTCCAGCCATTCCGCCGATCTGCAACGTCGAGCCATTCGGGAAGATAATGTCCGTCCAAACCACGAGAACCCGGCTCTGGCCAAACGAAACCTTGCTGTCATAGCGACCGAACAGTTTGGTCCCCTGCGGGATCAACAGAAAGTGGCCGGTGGCGCTATCGTAGACGTGCTGGCTCACCTGCGCTGTGATCCGGCCCGGCAAATCGGAAATGATGCCGGTAATCATCGTCGCCGGGATGACTGAGCCGCGCTTCAGCTCATAGCGCGACTGTTGGGGAACCACCCGGTTCGGCAGGTAACCAAGATCCTTGATGTCGGCGTTGAAGAAGTCTTGTTTCGAAGTCTGGCCGTTCGGATCGACGTTCTGACCCATGAGACCGGATTTCATGGCCGTGGCATAGAGATCAGAGGCGCTGCTGGTGCTGGTCGGTTGCCGGTCAGATGTCCGTGTATCGGTCGGGAGATTCCCGAATTCCGAGATTTTGACCTTGAGCGGCGAGTCCAACGCCGTTGCGCGGGCCTGGAGGCTCGCCATGCGTTGGCGCTGCTGTTCACGAAGGACCTGCTCGCGTTGTTCGCGACGAAGCCTCTCCAGCCATTCTTCCTCCGATTCCATCCGCGGCCGGCGTTCTTCCCGGACCTGCCGCTTTATCTGCTCTTCCTCAACCGGCGTGGTTTCCACCTTTGTCTGGGTTGGGCGCGCGGGCTGGAATACGGGCTGCTCTTCGCGATCGCCGATGATGCCGTCTTTCACCCCACGCTTCATCTGATCAGCGAAGGTCGAAGCCGGGACGTTTGAGCCTGCTTCACTTGGGTTTTTTTCGCCAAACCGCAGTCCACGGGAAGAGATGCCGTAGACCAGTACGGCGGCCACGACCACCGTGATGCCAATCCCGAAGAAAACCGGCAGACGGTTGAGCCTTTTCATGCCTTTTTCTTGCGTGGTGTTGCTCGGATTGCCGAGCTGGAGCGACTGTACCATGATCGCCTTTCCTCAGCTTCGCTTCATCAACGAGAGCGGGCTCGACGGCGTGGCGCCGCTAGCCGAGATCGCATAAGCCCGGCCAAGCTCGAGCGTTTCAGTGGATAGTCTCGCCAGAACCTGTCCGTCGAAGTCGACCAGGGAATACGCCAACTCGATCGGTTTGGTGTTGTCGTTCCCTGAATCAGCCGTGTCATCCGTCAAGACAGTAAAACCCCAGCCCTTCAGCGCGGCTTCAAGCGCAGTCGAAAAATCCGATGTGTCCGTATGCAGCTTGATCGGGGTGGTGGTGGACCCGGCCTGCTCGGCAAAGCGTCCGGCCAGATCGCCAGCGATTGCGCTTGCTGCGGGGCCGGACACAGTGGAAGGCGCAGCACTCGTCGTCAGGGCGTCGTTCCCGGTCTGACAACCTGATAGGATAAGGGCGGCAACGAATGGCAAAAGGTTCAAGCGCATCGGTCAGTCTCCCCGCCGGATAGTGATCTTCTGCTGGCGCCAGCCGACGCCCGAAACAAGAATGGCTTTGTCGACGTTGTAATCGACAATCATCATGTCGTTCTTCATGCGGTAGTTGACGATCCGGTTTTTCCCGCCCGAAACCACGAAGAGAACTGGCGCGTCCTGGCCAGAGAGGATGCGCGGAAACTGGATGTAGGTCTTCTGACCATCCGAATAAACGCGCTTTGGCTTCCAGGGCGCACTGCCGTTCAGCGCATACGAGAAAGCGAGGTGCTCCGGTGGCACTCCACCGTCCGGATTTGTCATCGTTTGGATGCGGGCGTTGATATCGGACAGCTTCGTTGCGGCATCTTCAGGATACTCGAAGCCGACGCGGGCCATGTACTGGTTTGGGTGCGATTTAAGCTGGATGTGATAGGTGCGCCTTGACGTTGTCACCACCATCGATGTGATCAGACCCGGTTCCGACGGTTTGACGATCAGGTGAATTGCCTGACCTCCTGCAGCACCTGATGTTGCCGGTTCGATTTTCCAGCGCACTGTGTCGCCCACGAGCACGTCGCGTACAATCTCCCCGCCTTGAAGCTCAATGTCACAAACCTGCAATGGTGAGCAGACGACAGACGGCTGGGTCTCGCCAAACAAGAAAATCACCTTGCCGTCTGCGCCGGTCGTCACCAGCCCCCGCTGGCCACGCCATTTGTTGGAAAGGGTCGTTCCCTTCGCTTCATTGATTGTAAGGCTTTGGGTAAAGCCCGATGTCGTTCCCACACTCCAAAGAGCGAACGCCGTCACGCAGCAGAGTGCTGCCCGGTGTATCCTTATATTCATTGAAGTCCCCTGCCCTTACAGTTGCGCGGTCCAGTCGAAGTCCTTGACGTAAAGGCCGATCGGGTTGAGCCGTATCGTGGCCTCGTCCTGCGGCGCAGTGATCGCGACGGTCGCAATGCCACGAAACCTGCGTGTGGCGATTTCCTTGCCCTTTCGATCCCGCTCATACTCGGTCCAGTCGATCTGGTAGGTCTGGTTCGACAGTGCGACGATGTTGTTCACCTCGATGGCGACGGTCGCATTCACCGCCTTGTCGAACGGAGAATTGCCACGGAACCAGCCATTGATCTTCTGGGTCGATGGATCGCTTGTTCTCAGAAGCGCATAGGTCCTGTCGATATATTGTTTCTGGACGACGGCATCCGGGGTTATGGAGCGGAAGCTCGTAATGAAGCTTCCGAGCGTCGCCCGGATGACCCGGGCATCGGCATATTCGATCTGCTGCGGAAATCCTGCCGAAACGGTGTTCCCGAGTTTGTCGACCTCGACGATGTACGGCACGAGTTTGACCTGTGTGCTCAGGTAGAGTGCGTACCCAAAGCCGATTACGGCCATGCCGAGGCTCAGAATTCCGACCGTTCGCCAGGCCGAGGCCGCTCTGACATAAGAGCCGTAGCGTTCTGACCACTCTTGCCGTGCGGCAAGGTACGGGTTTTCCGGGGCGCGTGGCGCTGCCATATAAGTTTCCTTGTCTACAGATTACTATTTGTCCTGGCGTTCAGGCGGTTGGCCCGGCAAAGATCCCTTGCCACGGGCTTGATCCAGTTTCGCGTTGGCGAGGCCCAGGATTGAACCGGCATAGGCGCCGGGTGAACCAATAGCCTTCTCCTTTGCCGCGGATCCTGCGGCTTTTGCACCGGATCCAAAGCTGGCGCCGATTCCGCGAAGAGTAGCGCCGGCGACGGATGATCCACCTGCACGCGCCGACTGTGCTGCTGCGAATCCAGCTCCCGCAGCACCCGCCGTCAGAAATGCGGCGCCGGTCGCAAAGGAGGCTGTCTGCCCGCTATGGCGGATGGTTTCCATTCCGCCTGTGACTGACGCGCCTTGGACCACGCCCTGGATGATATTTGGCACATACATCGCGATGATAAATACCACGACAGCAATGCCGGCGATCGCGAGCGCAGTCTGAAACTGGTCTCCGACATTTGGTTCGTTCGCAAGTCCGATGAGAACCTCGGAGCCGATGCGGGAGATCATCACGAGCGCCATCAGTTTCATGCCAACCGAAAAAGCATAGACCAGATAACGGACGGCGAAATCCTTGGTGAAGGATGAACCGCCGAGGCCAAGCATGATCATGCCCGCAAGAAGTCCAAGATACATCTCGACCATGACGGAAACAAAAATTGCGGCGACGAGAGAAAAAGCAATGACCGTGACAACCATGGCGAATGCGGCCGAGATCGCCAGCGCATTATCCTCGAAAAGGCCGAACTGCACCTTCTCAGACATTTTCGTCGCCACTGTCAGGCCAGCATTGAAAACGTCCGCAGGAGAAGCCGTCCCTCCGCCGGCGCCAATCTGAAAGAGGCTGTCGACGACAGCCTTGGCGAAGGCTGGGCCTTGAGAGAGGACGAACGCGAAGAAGCCGACAAACATGATTCGTCGAACAAGCTCGGCGAACCAGCTATCAAGGGATGCCGCCTGCAATGCCAGCCAGACAGCGGCAAGTCCGATCTCGATAGTGGCGAGGATCCAGAATAGCGATTTCGCAGCATCCATGATGGTGGTCTCCCATCCCTTGGCAGCGGTAGTTATTTGCGTTTGGAGCGATGTCAGAACCGAGCCTTCCTGCGCAAGCGCAGGGTGAGTAATCATGACAGGGATGGTGACAAGAAGCAGAGCCAGCCGCATTTCGCCGATGGAGGTTGTCATTGGTTCACCATTCGATCTTCATCTTCTCTCCGCCGGTAGTCGGATAGGATTTCGACGAATCGAAAAACTCCACGCGGCGATGCTGTGCCTCCTGTTTCTCCGAAATCACGAACCAGAAGCCGGTGACGCCAATAGCGAGCAACGATGCGATTGCAATCAGAATGAGTTTCGTTCTCACCATTCCACCTTCATCTTTTCCCCGCCGGAGGTGGACGGTGCTGTGCTGCTGAAGAATTCCTCGCGCCTAGTCTGCGCGAGATCCTTGTCGGTCTGCTCGCTTTGCAGCCAGGTTCCCGTCATTGTCATCTGCTGGGAAACCAGGCCCCGCAGCTTCTGCATCTGCGCAACCTGCTGTGCTGCAATCTCGTGGCCGACCTGAAGGGCTTTCACCTGACCGTTGGCCGACTCCGACATATTTCGAAGCGAGTTCATCGTGCTTTCCTCGCTGTCGAATTGATCGGCCGTCAGGCTTGCTGCTTTCAGCGTACTTGCGATGGTATCGCGATTGGTTTCCGACCAACCTGCGTAGTTCGACGACAGGTCGGTTCCATTGCTGGCTGCGGCTTGCAAATCGGCATAGGATTGAAAGCGCTGTTTCAGGACGTCATCCGCGTTTCCCATCGAAAACGAAATGCTCTGACCCTGATCCACGATACTACGAAGTTTATTGAGGTCGCTCTCGACCTGCCCCCATATGTGCTCAGGCAACTGCGCTGTATTTTGCAGCATGTTCTCGTAAATCTTCATCTGGTTCTGGATTTGCTCGGCCAGCTGGCTGATCTGCGTCAGCTGATTGTCGACCTGCAGACCGGAGCTTTTCAGAAGGTCAACGAGCTGTGCATTGTTGGCAAGCTGTGTCCACTCGGTTGCTGCGCCCGTCGCCGTGCCGGCAAACGCCGGCGGCGGGGTGCCGATAGCGAGAGCTGTCACAATCGCGACGGTTACGGTTCCCTTTTTCAGCGATAGCCTGTGGTCAAGCATAGCGATTGATCCCTCTTTCGATGAGCCACTGGGTCGGCCAGTCTTTGGCGTGAATGGAGACAAGTTCCCGGATACGAGCGAGGTCGGCTTTGCCTGACGCCCCCACGAAGGAAAGAGTGACCGGTCCAAGAGCCATGTCGAACAGCCGGCGCCCGTCAGAGGAGGTCACGTAATATTCCCGCTTGGGAATAGCGGTAGCAACGATCTCGATTTGACGGGGATTGAAGCCGATGCGTTCGTAAAAGTCGCGGGTTCCAGCTTCGCGCGCAGCGCCGTTTGGGAGGCATATCTTCGTTGGGCAGGATTCTTTCAAGACGTCGATAATCCCCGAGCGCTCTGCATCCGAGATCGATTGGGTGGCGAGAACGACGGCGCAGTTGGCCTTGCGAAGCACTTTCATCCACTCGCGGATTTTGTCACGAAAGACGGGGTGACCGAGCATGAGCCATGCTTCGTCGAGGATGATGAGGCTGGGTGCCCCCGTCAGCCTCTTTTCGATCCTGCGAAACAGATAGGTCAAAACCGGCACGAGATTTCGCTCGCCCATGTTCATCAGTTGCTCGATCTCGAAGCACTGGAATAGATCGAGGGTGAGTGCATCCTGTTCGGCGTCGAGAAGCTGGCCCATGGGGCCATCGACCGTGTAGTGGTGGAGCGCATCTTTGATTTCGCGCATTTGCACGCCGCTTACGAAATCCGACAGCGACCGGCCTGGTGCTCCCGCCATCAGGCCGATCTGCCGCGATATGGCGTTTCGATGATCCGGGGTCACCGCAACACCCTGCAGCGAGATGAGCGTTTCGATCCATTCGGAGGCCCAGGCTCGGTCTGTGTCGGTTGAGAGGTCTGAGAGTGGGCAAAAGCAAAGGCCTGCCCCCTCCCCTTGATCACCGCCGATTTCGTAATGATTGCCGTGGACCGCGAACGTCAAAGGCAGCATGGAGTTGCCCTTGTCGAAGGCGAAAACCTGCGCTCCGTCATACCGGCGAAACTGCGCCGCGATCAGCGCAAGAAGTGTTGATTTGCCCGAACCGGTAGGGCCGAAAATCAGGGTATGCCCAACGTCGTCGACGTGAAGGTTCAGTCGGAACGGTGACGATCCGGAAGCCACTTGTGTGAGTGGCGGCGCGTCGGGTGGATAAAACGGGCACGGCGCAATTGGACTGCCCGACCATACGGAGTTGAGCGGGATGAGGTCGGCAAGGTTTCGCGTGTTGATCAGCGGTTCCCGGATGTTGCAGTACCAATTGCCCGGTAAGCTGCCGAGGAAAGCGTCGGTGGCATTCAAGGTCTCGATCCGCGCGCCAAATCCTTCAGCCTGGATTAGCCGTCGAACGGACTCGGCTTTGTCGCCCAGGTTTTGTCTGCTCTCGTCGAACAGAATGATGACCGGCGTGTAGTAGCCAAAAGCAACAAGCTGCGAGGAAGCCTCTGCAATGGCGTCCTCCGTTTCCGCAACCATGGCCATGGCGTCCTGGTCAACCGATCGGCTCTGGGTCTGGAAGAGTTGGTCGAAAAACGGCCGCACCTTCTGTTGCCATTTCTTGCGCGTCCGCTCCAACCGTTGCTTTGCTTCCTCGGCATCAAGGAAGATAAAACGCGACGACCAGCGATAGGTGAGCGGCATGAGATCGAGGCTGTTTAAAATGCCGGGCCAACTCTCTGCCGGTAATCCGTCGATCGCAATCACGCCGAGGAATCTGTTTTCAACCTTCGGGGTGAGGCCGTGTTCAAGCTCCGCTGTTGCCAGCCAGTCGAGGTACATCGGGATTTCGGGCAGCCGCACCGGGTGGTTTTCACCGGTAATGCAGAACCGGATGAACTGAAACAACTCATCATAGCGGGCAATACGGGCGCCATCGCGCTCTGGCGCCTCGCGCGTTCGCATGCGCTCGATGGAGATGACGTTGCCGAGATACTGCTCGATCTCCCGGATGGAGCGCCGGAAGCTGTCGAGGACCGTATCGGCATAGGTCGCCGTTCGGCTCTCCGTATCCGAATAAATGTAGCGAGTGACGCCCGAACGTCGGCGCTCAGGCGGGCGATATGTAAGGACGAGCGCATGCCGGCTCTCGAAATGCCCACGCTCTCGTTCGAAGTGTTTGCGCCGCTCGTCATCGATCATGCGTGTCACGAGATCGGGAAAATGACTGCGCTCAGCGGAGGGATAGTCAGTCGTTGGAATGCGCACGGCTTCGACCTGGATCATCCAGCCGGAACCAAGCCGTGAAAGGATCGTGTTGATCTGACGGGAGAGTTCGCTGCGCTCAAAATCCGTGGCGCTCTCAGAGTCCGGGCCGGCAAAGTACCAACCTGCCATAAGACTTCCGTCCTTGAGGAGAATGATGCCGTTGTCGACCAGTCCGGCATAGGGGACAAGATCAGCGAATGAAGGCGCTGACGGGCGAAGGGAACGCAAAGCAACCATCACAGCACCTCTAGAAACGTCGCCACGGCGACGACGTGGGCAGGTAGTGATGGCGGTAGCGCAGATGCCGCACGTAGACGTGACGCATCAGAGGGTCAGCCTTCGCCATCATGCGTAATGCACCGACGATCACGAACCAGATGGCAATGCCGAACAGCGCCGAATACAGGGTTAGGACGACGAAGATCAGGATGATCGCCACCAACCCTGTGACAAGCAGGAGCTCGCGGTCTGCTCCCATGAGCAGGTTCGGCCGAGAGAGCGCGCGGTGAATGCGATTGCGTTGGAGTGTGGATTGCGGCTCACTCATGTGCCCCCTCCCCTCTTATCGACCTCTGCGAAAAATCACCTGGCGCACCTGTCCCAGCAATGCCGATCGAAGCTCCGGTCGCACCGAACAGCCCGACGATCGTCGTGGCTCCCAGCAGGATACCGGCGACAAGCACGATGTAGACAAGTCGGCGCGCGAAATCGTTGAGTTCGCCGCCAAATATCAGCATCCCGCCGGCAATCGCCATGGCGGTCAACGCAATCGCTCCCGCAACCGGCCCCGTGATGGATTCCTGGATCTGTTCAAGTGGACCTTCCCACGGAAGACTTCCCCCGGAGCTGGCGAGTGCCGGCGCTACGGCGACGGCGCAGAAGGAAGCAGCGAGCAGGCCCAGGTGCAAAGTGCGATTATGCAGCATGAATGTCCTCGTATAGTTGAGCATAGTGTTCTGTCTGATACCGGGTGCCGTTGAAGCCCTCGACATTGATTACATCCTTCACTCGCCTTCCCCTCCCCGCTCGCTCGATCGAGATGACGAGATCGACGGCCTCCCCGATTACCGCTTGCATTGGTTGTTGACTGACCTCGGCCGTCAGTTGCTCCAACCGGCGCAGGGCAGACATGGCGGTGTTGGAGTGGACCGTGGTTACGCCACCGGGATGGCCGGTGTTCCAGGCCTTCAACAGTGTCAGCGCAGCGCCATCGCGGACTTCGCCGACGATGATGCGGTCAGGACGAAGTCGCATTGTGCTCTTGAGCAGCCGATCCATGTCGATGGTGTCGCTTGTATGCAGGCAAACCGCGTTTTCTGCAGCGCAACGGATTTCTGCGGTATCTTCAAGGATGACCATTCGATCATCCGGTGCTGAGGCTATGATTTCCGCAATCACTGCATTGGCGAGTGTCGTCTTGCCCGAGCCCGTGCCACCAGCAATCACGATGTTGAGGCGGTTCGCGATCGCGCTTCGGATGACCGCGGCTTGTGCTTCTGTCATCACGTTGTCAGCGACATAGTCGTTGAGCGGAATGAGCTGAGACGCTCGCCGGCGGATCGTAAAGGTTGGTGACGCCACCACAGGCGGCAAGAGGCCTTCGAAGCGGTGCCCGCCAATTGGAAGTTCGCCTGATATGATCGGGCGCCCATGATCGGCTTCGGACTGGAGGGCATGGGCAACTGAGCCGACTACGGTTTCTGCAACGCCTGGCGCCATCTCGCCAGCTTGAGCGATTCCTTGCCCCAGCCTTTCTATGAAGACCTTTCCATCGGGATTGAGCATGATCTCCACGACACCTGGATCGTCAAGTGCGTCACATAGGCGGTCGCCCAAGGCTTCCTGTAGTTTGCGGACAAGGCGGGAATGCGATTGAAGCATTTGAAGCACTGTCTCCTCGTTGATTGGTTCGCGAGGAAAAAAGCCTGACCCTGTGGTCTTGTCTACGTACAAATTTGTGGGTCGCAAATCCGATATTAGTCGGCCACCCTTCGGGTAGCCGCTTGTTTCGATTCGGCAGATAATTGGTCAAACGTGAGTGGGTTCGCTTTTCTGAAGCTCGTGCAAGAGGTGGTTTGGTAGGGTTCACAACAAAACAAACGGTGGAAAATGATGACCGTGTTCCTCGTTAACCCGATGATTCAATGAGGTCATTTGCTAAAGTCGACGGAAGAGTCGAGGCGGGCGTTAAGTCTTTGTTAACCATTAAATCCTTGCCAAGAATTAGGTTTTGCGTATCGTCACGGAAAATGTGCCGTTTCGGCGATTAATCCGTGATAAGAGAGATATTCGTGAACGTGGCAAAAAACTTGAACCGAAAAACTCTGCCGAGTGTCGATGAAACGATCGGCGAGCAAGCCGAGCTATTGAGCTCGCAGCTTCAATCTATGAGTGAAGCGCTCTTCCCACCATCGTCGCAGAAAGTGCTGCGGAAGTTTACTTCTGGGGAGGCAGCCCGACTGATTGGCGTATCTGATTCGATGCTGAGAAAGATGACGTTGGCAGGAGAAGGCCCACAGCCTGAAACGACCAGTAATGGACGGCGTCTCTACAATCTAACCGAGATTAATCAGATTCGTGGTCTGCTTGCGCAGTCGACGCGCGGCAGAGAGAGTATTGAGTTTGTTCCTCATCGCCGTCCTGGGGAGCACCTTCAGGTTCTAGCGATAACAAATTTTAAGGGCGGCTCAGGAAAAACTACAACATCTGCGCATTTAGCGCAGTACCTCGCATTGCAAGGGTATCGTGTTCTCGCCGTAGATCTCGATCCTCAAGCGAGCTTGTCTGCGCTGCTTGGAGTTCTCCCAGAGCTTGATGTGGCGTCGAACCAAACACTTTACGCTGCAATTCGATATGATGGTGAGCGCCGGCAACTTTCCGATGTTATTAGATCAACCTATTTCGTTGGGTTGGATCTGGTCCCAGGCAATCTTGAACTCATGGAGTTCGAGCACACAACGCCCAAGGCGCTTAGCGCAGGAGCGACGGGTGAATCATTGTTCTTTGCGCGTGTTGCCGCTGCGCTTGACGAGGTCGCCGACAACTATGATGTCGTTGTGATCGATTGCCCACCGCAGCTCGGCTTTCTCACTTTGAGTGGGCTGTGCGCGGCGACTGCCATGATCATCACTGTTCATCCGCAGATGCTCGATGTTTCGTCCATGAGTCAGTTCCTCTTGATGACGCGTGACCTCCTTGGTGTTGTGCGTGACGCCGGTGGTGATCTGAAATACGACTTTATTCGGTACCTGCTCACAAGATTTGAGCCACAGGACGCACCTCAGACAAAAGTGGCTGCTTTGCTACGTAACCTGTTCGACGACCATGTGCTCACAAATCCAATGGTCAAATCAGCTGCCGTTTCTGACGCTGGCCTCACAAAGCAGACGTTATATGAAATTGGTCGAGAGAACCTTACGCGTTCTACCTATGACCGCGCCATGGAATCGTTAAACGCAGTGAATTCCGAAGTTGAGACACTTATCAAACAGGCGTGGGGTCGGGCATTATGAACTTCCTCAATCCCATAACTGCAGGCACGAGGTCGTACCGTTGGGAGCTCCCAACAGTGCAGTTGGTTGGCTTGGACGGCGAGCAAATAAGCCCCTGTTGGGAGCTCCCAACAATAATCGAGTCTCAAGTGGAACCTTCACAGGAGAGGTGCCATGAGTAGAAAAGATTCAATAAACTCTTTGTTTTTGAATAAGCCGATTCCCACAACGTCATCGGCGGCAAAGTCGCCAGACCGAGTCCGCTCCGGAGCGATCTCGGCGATGGGTTCGTCGTTACACGAAATGGCTGAGAACGCAAAAAAGGCAACGAAACTTCAGCAACAACTTGCTGAGGGTGAGGCGGTCATTTCGATCGATACCACCTCGATTGATAGCTCAAAAATTGTCGATCGGATCCCGATTGATGTCGACCCGGCCTTTGACTCTCTAGTCGAGAGTATCGCGGAGCACGGTCAACAGGTCCCTATTCTGGTGCGCCCGAACCCTCAGGTGTCCGGCCGCTTCCAGATCGCATATGGGCGTCGTAGGCTAAAAGCTGCCGAAAGGCTCGGCCTTCCTGTTCGGGCGATTGTCCGAAGCCTTTCTGACAGCCAGCTCTATATCGCCCAGGGCCGCGAGAATCTTGATCGCAAGGACCTTTCTTTCATTGAGAAGGCATTTTTTGCGAAGAACCTAGAGGATAATGGATGCGACCGTTCAACCATAGTTTCAGCACTTGTTACCGACAAGTCGGATGTCAGCCGCTACATCGCCGTAGCACGGCAACTCCCTGAGAGTTTAGTAAAGCTGATTGGTCCAGCTCCAAAAGCTGGACGTGCTCGATGGATGGCGCTTGTTGAGCACCTGGCATCGGCCGAAAAGCTTAGAAGCGCTCATGAGCTGCTGTCTCGGTATGCCGATGATCGTTTAGAGACGGACGCGCGCCTGGATGCCTTACTCCGTGCATTTGACGGCTCTGCCACGAAAAATCGGACCACAAAGGTCGAGGCATGGAAAACCCCCCTCGGCAAACGCGGAGCTCGCATCGAGGCTCGTGAGGGGAAAACGACGATTATCTTTGAGGAAAAAGTCGTGCCTGACTTTGCTCAATTCGTCTCAGAGAAACTGGACGCTCTTTACCAAGAATATCAAGAACGCAATAGCGAGGGAGATAAGCCATGATGTAGGCCGGTGAACGTTTAGCAACCTAAACGCATACGGCAAAGAAAAAGCTCCCCGAAACGAATTCCGAAGAGCCTTCTCCACTTTGGTCGGTTGAGAGAATCGCACTTCCAAGAATCCCCGTCAAGAGTCTTTGGCGCCGTTTTGGCGAGAGTTTTTCTATTGCCTTTAAAAAGGTGAGAGAAAATGCAGACAACGAACGTGACGACGCCCTTTGGGCGGCGGCCGATGGCGCTTGCCCTTTTCAAAAGGCAGCTTCAGACGGCTGAATTCAAACCTGGCAAGCCGGTCGAGAAATGGAAAGTGTTTCGCGATGCCTGCGAGGCCCGGGAACATCTGGGGCTTCAGGACAGAGCACTTGCTGTCCTTGATGCGCTGCTGACTTTCTACCCCGAATCCGAACTTAATTCGGAACATGGGCTCGTGGTATTTCCCTCAAACGCTCAGCTCTCGATCAGAGCCCACGGCATCACCGGGACAACTCTACGCCGGCATCTGGCAGCACTGGTTGAATCGGGCTTGATACAGCGCCGCGACAGTCCCAATGGAAAACGCTATGCCCACCGCGATCGCGTGGGCGAGATCGAACAGGCGTTCGGGTTCGATCTGACACCGCTCTTGGCCAGGGCAGCTGAGCTTGCAGCGCTCGCCCAGGAAATTGCCGCAGAGCGCTTGCGTCTCCGGAGAGCCAAGGAAGCGCTGACAATCTGCCGGCGAGACGTCCGCAAGCTCATCACTGCAGCCATAGAGGAGGGCGCAGAGGGCGACTGGGACGTGATTGAGGCAATGTATGTCGGTCTCGTTGGCCGTCTACCACGCAATCCGGACCGCTCCCAGGTCGAGACCATCCTCGACGAAATGCAGCTCTTGCGTTCTGAGATCATCAACATTCTGGAAACTCAGGTAAATTCTAAAAATATGGATGGCTATGCTACCCAAAATGGATGCCACATACAGAATTCAAAACCAGAATCCATCCATGAATCTGAACCTAGCTCTCGAAAAGAGCAGGACGAAAGCCCGGCGCAAGAGCAGTTTGTGCAGAGCAGCGCAAAACCAGCACCGGTGATGGAACAGCTGAAGGTGTTTCCGCTGGCCATGGTGCTACGGGCCTGCCCGCAGATTGCTGACTACGGGCCAAATGGGGCGATTGCGCATTGGCGCGAGTTGATGGGCGCAGCCGTGGTGGTTCGGTCGATGCTGGGTGTCAGCCCCTCAGCCTACCAGGAGGCTTGTGAGGCGATGGGGCCGGAAAATGCGGCGACCGCCATGGCCTGCATCCTTGAGCGAGCCGGCCATATCAACTCGGCCGGCGGTTATCTTCGCGATCTAACGCGCAGGGCTCGTCTCGGAGAATTCGGGCTTGGGCCGATGCTAATGTCGCTGATGCGAGCAAATTCCGGTGAGGAGCGCCGAACGGCATGAAGCGGCGGTCAAACTTCATCACAGCACGGAATCTCGGCATATATGTCCAAAAGGGGCGATACGAGACGTTGCTTCACCATTTAATCGCCCGGGAAATACATTGCTGGTTTCAGTCTCTCTTGTGGCAATCGACCCGTTGAAGCCTTGAAAATCAGGATAAACAATGCGGCTGTATCACTATTGAGGATAGTCGAAACGATCAAACGGGAGCGTGAGGTTGATGTCGCGCCATCAACAGCCATCTTGATGGCAACTGGGATTTGCCCTATATTCCATGCAAAAGGAGGTCGATATGGCTGAACCACAACTTTCTGTCCGAAGCTCCAAGGCGCGGGAATTGGCACACCGGCTTGCCCGACGCGAGAATCGGTCGATCGCTGATGTGGTGGAGCGTGCGCTCGAATCTTATGAAGTTAGGGAGGCCGGCCGAGAACCTGCTTCCATCTTCTATTCGCGTCTTGCCGCGCAATCCGGCACAGAAATAGATCTCGAAGCGGTGGTCCGCGAGAATCGTCTTCCGCATCAGGGCGTCGAGCTTTGATCTTTCTCGATACCAATGTCCTTTCCGAGACCTTGAGGAAGGCACCAAATGAGGCGGTCATCGCCTGGCTGGTTCGATACGATGCAGAACTTGCGTTGCCAACCGTGACGATTGCTGAGATTGCGTATGGTATCCAGATGATAAAGCCGGACCAGCAAGCTGATCGGCTGCAGCGGGGGCTTGACGATTGGCGGCGTCGTTTCGCGGATCGGATTTTTGGTTTGACCGAGGAAGCAGCTCTTGCCTACGGGGAACTCATGGGCAGTGCTTCACGTCAGGGACGAGGAATGTCGGCGCCTGACGGGATGATCGCAGCTATCGCCTACGTCAATGGCGGCCGCCTCGCAACTCGTAATCTGTCGGATTTCGAGACCACAGGGCTTGATCTCACATCTCCGTGGGATTTCTGACGGATTTTTTGGAACCTTTCCGTTGCGTGCGCGGCAGGGGAGGGGGGCGTATCGTTCCTACAGCCCGGCCGCTTTCGTCAAATTAACGCGGAACCGATCACGCCGCCTCTGATATTTGCGGGTCATTTCTGCCGACGCGTGACCAAGGGTCACGTGGCATTTAACCGTAAGAATGCGTCGATTTGGTTCGCATTGGGCATTTGAATTTGAGAATTGCGGAAATAGGATTCTCAAATTGGCTGCAATCGAATTGGCGTGAAGGCCTTGCATCCTTTGAGGATTATACGCCGCACCGCACCGGGCAATTGCAGTGCCGCCACGTCGCTGACGCCGATTCTCACATTTAACGCCAGTGGCTGGGCTTGATTATCAATTTAACTGCATATTCTCAAATAAAGTGCACGACTAACCCGCTGAAATCATTGGCAGGCCATTCTCATAATCAGCTGCAAGCGACATCAGGTGCTGCTTGGCGTTCGGGCGTTTCATTGTTCGGGCCGAGCCAGGCGCCGGTCGCTGAGAAGCGCGAGCAGTGCCGGATTGATGTAGAGATTTTCCCGGCCGGCTTTTATCTCCTGCAACAAGCCCTGCTCGGTGAGGGTTTTGAGATATACTGACGCCGCCTGTCGCTTAGCGATGCCGGCCGCCACCAGATCGCCGATGCGGCAATAAGGGTTTACGAAGATCACCTCGGCCAACTCACGCGAATAAATCTTCGGCAGATCACTTCGGATATGCTCGGCGGTTTGATCGAGCATGTCACGGATGGCACGAACCCGCGCTGTCGACCATTTTGCCGTCTCGCGCACGGCCTCCAGCATGTAGAGGATCCAGTCCTCCCATGCTCCCTCGGTCGTGACGGCCAGGAGCAGATCATAATAAGCGCGTTTGTTGCCGATGATGTAACGGCTAAGATAGAGTACCGGGATGTCCAGCAGGCCTTTGTCGACGAGGTAGAGCAGATTCAGCACCCGTCCTGTCCGGCCATTGCCGTCGGTGAAGGGGTGGATCGCCTCGAACTGGTAGTGCATCACAGCGAGCCGGATCAGCGGGTCGATGTCCTCGGCTTCGTGAATGTAGCGCTCCCAGTTCGCGAGTTTGTCGCGCAGAAGTGCCTGGCCCTCGGGGGGCGTGTAAACTACCGACCCCGTTGCCTCGTTCATCAACGCCGTTCCTGGCGTTGCGCGGATATCCAGTTCGAAGCCCTTGATGGTCTGGCACACAGTGATCGCCGTGGACGTCGACACGGGCCGCTGTTTGAGCGTCTGAAAGCCTTCGTTGAGGGCCGTGCGATAGCGTAAAGCTTCCTTCGTCGCAGAATCAGCGTGATTGCCGGCTTCGTTGGCAAAGCGGAACAGCCTGTCGGTGGTGGTGACGATATTTTCGATCTCCGAGCTCGCCTGCGCCTCGAGCAGCGGAATCGAGTTGATCAGTACGGCCTGGTTGGGAATGAGCTGACCGGATATGCGAAGCTCGGCCAGTGCTGCACGAGCCTCGATGCAGGCCTTCAGGACTGCCTTCGTCTCAACATCCTCGCGCGGGGGCAGGGGAGGGAGGTCGTTGTAGGGGCGATCCGGGCGAAACGGCAAGTTGATCAATCCTTCTTCGATCGACATGTCGGTCGGATATGTCGTCGGCATCGACATATGGATAAATCGTGTCGATGGAATCGCAATCTATCGACATATGGTAAGAGCTACAAGCCGGTTGTTCAGATGCAGAGTTTATCAGTTACGCCGGACGCCAGAGCGGATGATCAGTCAGAAAGGCGGGGTTCTTCCTTTAAGAGGACAGGGGAGGGCGATCACAACCCCGCCGCTTTGGTTAGGTTTACGCGGAACCGATCGCGGCGTCGCTGGTATTTGCGGGTCATTTCCGCGGAGGCGTGACCGAGGTGTTTTTGGACATATCGCTCATCGACCTCGGCCGAGGAGGCGAGGCCAGCCCGGAGCGAGTGCCCGGCAAACAGGTGCGCGCGTTGGCTTTCTGACAGGTCACCGCGCACGCCGGCAGCAAGGGCGGCGCGCTTGACCAGCCGCGCTACCTCCTGGTCGTGCAGGCGATCCGGCCCGACATCCTTGCCTTTGCCCTTCACGCGGCGGAACAGGGGACCCTTGGCAAGCTTTGCAAACTTGATCCAAGTCTCAATTGCGATGACCGGGCAGGTGGCGTCCGATGAACCGCGTCCGACCTCAACCTCGCGCCAGCCGGTCTTGCCGCGCAGGGTGATCAGCAGACCTTTGTCGAGGATATCGATCCAGCCGCGTCCGTCCTCTGTCTGGTCGCGTGCAAGGTCAAGGCCAGTGACTTCCGATCGGCGCAGACCGCCGGCAAAGCCGATGAGCAGCATGGCACGGTCACGCATGCCGCGCAGGGTTCCCCTGTCCAATGTCTCAAGCATGGCGATCAGGTCTTCGGGCAGCAGCGCCTCTTTCTGACGGGGAGGTGCCGCGTGCTTGTTGCGGATGCCGGCCATGACTGTGGCGATGGCGCGATCCTTGCGATCAAGCGTCATACCGCGCTGGACAAGGTTCCAGCCGATGGCCGAGAGACGCCGCTCGATGGTCGAGACACTGTTGGGCTTGCTCTCGCGCGTACCAGTGCCCCCGGCACTGCCAACGGCACCACCAGAGGCGCAGGCGGTGATGTAGAGGCCAACGACCTGCGGATCCGGGGGGAGGGGGGACAAGTTCTGGCGCCGGCACCAGCTCGAAAAATGCTTCCAGTCGGCGGCGTAGGCGCGTCGTGTGTTGGCCGAACTCGCAGCCTCGACGTAGCCGCGGGCGCGATCCGTCAGATCCTGCAGATGCGCCGGCAGGGGTGGGAAATGCGTCTCCGAAATCTGCTTGTGTTCTGCGTCATCTGCAGAAGAGTTGACGGGCAGCTCTCCGGATGTCGACGAAGAGGTATCCATCGAGCGCCTCATGCCGCCCTAATTTCGGTTTGTGCAAAATCGTTGCCCTTGTAGAGCAGCGGTTCACCGCTGAGGGCTGCGAGCGCGTATGAGAAGCAGTCACAGTAGTTCAATGCGGCCGAATGACGGCCTTTGCCGAAGCGGCGCCAGGAGCGCCGCGACTGGTCAGCATGTTCCGCATCGACCGCAACGATCTCGGCGCCAATATTGTGAAGCCACAAGTCCAACTCACTGCCGCCAGCGTCGCCGAGACGAGCCTCAAGAACCATCGCGGCCTCGAATACGGTAGCAGCCGAAATGAGACGGACGGGATCCTTAGCACTAAGGCCCTCCAAGTCCACCGCTTCAGGTTCGTTGAGAGCAATTGCAACGATGGCAGATGTATCAATGACCATCAGCTTGGCAAGCCGTTTTCGTCGTAGCCCAGTATTTCATCGGCAGAACGATGATCGAGAACTGGCAATGCACTCCAACGCCGGCGGCTGCCGGCCATGTCCTCAAGCAGCGCCGCCTTGCGGGCGTCAGAGCTCACGCGTCGCAAACGCTCCTCCAATGCTCGGCGGGTGGCGACCGTAATGGTTTCACCGGTACGTTCGGCAAGCGCGCGGGCCATCCGCTCGGTCTCCGGGTCTTTGATGCTCAAGGCCATGTTCGTCACCTTGGTTCCTATTTATCTACATTCTACCTAAATTGCATGCCTTGCCGAGTTGTGCATCACATTCCAAGACTACGAAGCAATAATCCAATGCCGAGCGAGGAGGGGGCCCGATCAACAGACCCCGCGGTTGCCTGGAGCAAATCCAAACTTCGGCGACAACCTTCAAATACCCCGAAATCGCCGTGCTGTGTGGCGGCGCAGAATGCTCCTGGGCGTCGTTTTCGGTGTTTTTGTCGGCAAGCCGAGGTTTTTGAGATTGCGTTTCATTTGATTTCAATGACTTGCCCGTGTCGTAAAAGTGAGACCGATTCAGAGTAAATGAGACTGGAGGTGTTTTTGAGTCAGAATTTCTGAGACCAGTTTGCAGCTGAACGACGGGTTGGTCATGTCTGATTCTATGGCGCATGAGTTAGACTGGCAAGAGGCGCAGCGGCGCGCCGAAGTCCTGTCGAAACTGCCGGATAGACCGTGCGATGCGGAGGTCCGTTCAGCGATGAACACGCTCGCAATTAGCCGGGCCACCTTGTTTCGGTGGCTGAAACGGTTCCGGCAAGACGAGCGGACCAGCACTTTGCTACCGGGCCGGCGTGGCCCCAGTGCTGGCATGCAGCCGTTTGCCCCAGCCGTGCTTGCCATTGTCGAACAGCATTTTCAGAAGCTTTTTGCAACGCGGCGGAAGCCCACCTTGACCCGCTTCCAAAGGGAGGTGGCCGCGGACTGCCGGATGGCCGGGGTACAGCCACCGTCCATTAGGCGTCTCAGTCGGTGGCTTCAGACAAAGAACCAGGCCGACCTGATGCGGCGGCGAGAGGGTGCCGACAAATCCGAACGGCTATTCCTCGCGACGCCGGGCGGCCTGGAAGCGAAATCCCCGCTCGACATCGTCCAGATCGATCACACGAAGGTGGATGTCACGGTAGTCGATCCGGTGACGCGCCTGCCGATCGGCCGGCCGACACTAACCTTGGCCATCGATGTCAGTACCCGCATGGCGATGGGCTTCTACCTGTCGCTGGAAGCGCCGTCGCTGACGGCCGTGGCGCTATGTTTGACCCACGCGGTGATCGACAAGACGGCTTGGTTGGCCTCGCGCGGTATTGCCGGCGACTGGCCTGCACACGGGATACCGAGAACAATCCATGTTGATAATGGCGCGGAATTCCATGCCCGCGCCTTTGAGCGCGCCTGCGGCGAGCACCGCATCGACCTTACCTACCGCCCGCCCGGCACGCCACGTTTCGGCGGTCATATTGAAAGGCTGATCGGCACGATGATGGGTGCTGTACACCTCATTCCCGGCTCGCATTTCTCGAACATTCGCGAGCGCGGTGACCTCGATCCGGAAGCCGAGGCGGTGATGACATTGCGGGAACTGGAAACCTATTTGGCCCACGAGATTGTCGGTTCCTATCATGCTCGCATTCACAAAGCCCTCGCTTTGCCGCCAGTGGCGGACTGGAACGCTCGGGTGGGGGATGTCGCGGTGCGCAGACCGTCCGACCCGCGGCAGTTCCTGATCGATTTTCTACCGTCCGAGAAGCGCACCTTGCAGCGTGACGGGTTGCATCTGTTTCACATCCGTTACTGGTCAGACGAACTGCGCTGGCTGATGGGACCCGATCGAGCGGGTTTGACGGTCAAATATGATCCGCGTGATCTGTCTTGCGTGTTCGTCGCGGCAGGGGAGGGGTATCTGGAGGCACGTCCGGCTGATCGGACCCGACCCGCCATCGCACTTTGGGAACATAGGGCTGCCGTCCGTGCTCTGCGCGAACAAGGGCGCCGTGCGGTGGACGAAGGCCTCATATTCTCAACCATACTTGCCCAGCGGGCGCTGATCGACGAGGCGACGCGAACGACCAAAGCAATGCGAAGAGATGCTGCCCGACGCGCGCATCTCACACCGACAAAGATGATCGATCTGACTGCGGAAGAGGGACCTGTCGGCGACGATAAACCATTACAACTGCCGTACTTCGCGGTGGAGGAATGGGATGACTGATGATTTTTCACATCTCTTTCCGCCCAGTCGGCTTGTTGCTGCGCTTGGCGCCGAAGAACGCATCCGCAGGATCCGCGCCGATCGCTGGATCAACTATCCACGCGCCGAGCAGGCTCTCGCGAAACTCGAGGAGTTGCTCCTCTTCCCGCAACGCGCCCGCATGCCCAACCTCCTTGTCGTTGGAGCCAGCGGCATGGGAAAGACGATGATCGTTGAAAAGTTCGCGCGCGATCATCCTTCACACTTTGACACAGTAATGGGACGGATGCAGATGCCGGTAATCGTCGTCCAGATGGTGCCGGGACCCGACGAAGCACGGTTCTACAAGCGGCTGCTGGCGACGATCGGAGCGCCCGAGCCACCTCGGGCAACACTGTCGGTGCTCGAGAGCCTGACTTTACGGCTGCTTTCGGAAATCCGTCCAGGACTGCTGATCATCGATGAGGTCCACAGCCTGCAGGCAGGCACGGTGCGGGAGCAGACCCGTTTTTTGAACATGCTGCGCTTTCTCGGTAACGAACTCAGGGTTCCACTCGTCTGCGTCGGCACACAACAGGCGCGCAATGCGCTTCGCACCGACGATCAACTTGTGCGCCGCTTTGAAGCCTTCGCATTGCCACCGTGGCAGAATGATCAGGATTTCGCCGGTCTGGTCGGAAGCCTGCAACGCACTTTACCCCTGCGGCGACCGACAGAGATCGCGGATGTGATGCTAAAGCGCCTGATCGAGGTCACCGGCGGCATAACGGCCGCTGTGTTCTCGTTGATGTGCAGGCTTGCCGTCGCCGCGATCGAAAGTGGCGAAGAACGGATTACGTTCAGCGCCGTGGCTGACAAGCGCAACCTCCTGGCGCTTTTGGGAGAGCCTGTGTGATGTACGCTCCGTCATTAACGCAGCTCCCTGTTGTCCCGAGACCTGCGCGGGACGAGCGATTGTCTTCCTGGCTCAATCGGCTGGCGCAGCTCTACGCTATGCCGACCAACGTGTTTTTGGCGGACTGTGGTTTGAAACGCAATGGTGCGGCGGCTCTCGAATGGCGGCTCGGGGAAGGGGAGGGGGCTATCCTGGCTTCCCGTACCGGCATGACGGTCGAGGCGTTCCGGACGATGACTTTCGAGAAGATCGCACCGCAAGCTCGGCTGATGATCGCCCCGGGTAATCGATACGTCTGCCCCGGTTGCCCGGCTGGTATTCATCCAAAGCGCCGGGCTTTCCCTTGGAACTTCTGGTGTCGCGAGCACAACCTTCGGCTCGCCGCGAGCGGCGGCAGGAATCTGGGGGAGTGGTTCCCGGAAACGGTACTGGCGCTATTGGATTTCAGCGCGCATGACGGCGCGATGCGCTTGGCAGACTGGGCGCACGGCAGGGACGAGGGGGTGCCCTCGGTCCCGCAACTGTTGGATTTCCTGACCACACGCCACCGCAAATCGTCGCCACCATCACTCGCGGAACAGCCAATCCTGTCTCTGGAAGCCCGCCGGGCCAATCACGATTTCCTCACCCGTCCGGTTGCAAGGCAGGCGTTGCTGATCGTCGTGCCGGAATATGACCGGGTGGCGCCTGTCCTTGCAAAGCCAGTGCGCGCCGGCCTGTTATCGCTGGCGCAGGGCTCTTTGTTGCAGAATTTTGCCCTCACCGTTGGCGTCGGACGTATGTCCACTGATCCCGTCGGTTATGCCGCAATGGTCTTGTGGGCGAGTGACGGGGAAGGTGAGCACCGCCTACGGCAAGCTATACGCGGGTGGCCCCTTGCATTACGTCGGCGCATCTATGGGCGGTTCCAGCGCCTTAACAGGATTGAAGCACAAGCGAGCCACGCCACGGGATGGCGGAGTCTCACCAATTCCGATTCACCCAGTCTCACAATGAGACCGGTAATTTCTCTGGGGTCGGACACGGGTTGTTAGGCTCGATCAGTCCATCACCATCGTTTTGATCGGAGACAAAGCGATGGCGGTTGAATGGACGATCACAATCGAGGGCAGGAACGAATTTGGCGATACGTGCCGAAAGGAGGTCCGCATCGACAAGAGCTGGGAGAGCCTGTTTGACGGTGACATTGGATTGTCCATCGACGATGGCAAGAAGATCATGTCGGCGCTGCAGAGCGCCGTCGTGAACCATGAGGCAGAGACCTATTCTCTCTTTCGTCGGGTCTGCCCGGACTGCCATACGTTCCGGCCGGTCAAGGACTACACGGCGCGCCGGATCCGAACCGTCTTCGGCACCGTTGAGGTTCGCAGCCCCCGCTGGATGCTGTGCCGGGATTGCTGCCTTGGCATGGACGGCGCCTTCGCGCCGCTGAAGGAAATCTGCCCGGATCGAGCGACGCCTGAGCTGATGGAACTGACAGCGCGGCTGGGGAGCATGATGCCTTACCGGCAGGCGGCGAAGGTGCTGGCTGATTTCCTGCCCGTTGAACCTACCGAGACACATGCGACCGTACGCAAGCGCACCATCAGGATCGGCGAGCGGCTCAACGATCAGATCGTGCGG
>JAHRFE010000045.1 GCA_019084245.1 Hoeflea sp. | reverse complement strand
GATCCATTCGCAACGGGCCAATTCCAGCACCAGCATCTTGTTGAGCTTCGGGATAGCAGCGAAGTCGAAGCTGTCGAGACTTTTGACGACAGGGAATTTTGCCGCCTTGATGCGGCGCTCGACCTTGCGCCGATCACGTTCGATCATCTCCCGCTCGGCAAGCCGGGTGAGGTATCCGACATGGTCTACGCCCTCGGTGGCGCACAGCCGGGCCAGCTTCTGGTACTCACGCTGGAACGTCGGCAGCTTGAGGGTTTTGAGATAGTGGGAGAGCAGGATCTCGGGGGCTTCGGTGCTCATGCGGCTTCCTCCCCTTCAACACCGTCCAGCAGGCGCATGTAGGACTTCGCCGAGGTCGTCTCGACTGTCGCCCTTGGCAGATACGGATAGATGGATAGGTCCAGTCGCGGCGGTCGGCGTTCCACCCGACACAGGATCAGATGCTTGACGGCGTCGAAGCCGATTGCGCCGAGTTGAAGGGCCTGCTTCACCGCCACATGCAGGTCAGCAAGCTCGAAGCTTTCCATGAGACGCAGCACCTGCACGTACTCACGCCGGCCATGCTTGTTCATCCGCGCCTCCATCAGTCGGCGCAGCGTGGCAAACTCTTCGGGCAAATCCCAGCCCTGGAGAGGGGCCGCCTGATCCAGCGAATTGATCTTCTGCTCGATCAGCGGCAGGTAATGCACAGGATCGAAGACGACATCTTCCCGTTCCCAGCTCCGGGGATGGCGGGCGATGATCTCGCCGCGGCAGCCGATCACCACCTCATCGACATAGCCCCTGACCCAGACGTCCTGATGGCCATAGGCAACCGGGACCGAATAGTCGTTGGTCTTGTAGCGCACAAGCGACTGGGCCGTCACCTTGGCGCTGGCCTGGTCACAGGCATCGAAGGGCGATGCCGGTAACGCGCGCATGGCGGCCAGATCACGCTGCAGTCGCTCTCCGATCGTCTCGCTTTCTCCACGCAGCCTGTCGCGCTGGCGCTTGCGGCATTGCTCTTCCAGCCAGACGTTGAATGCCTCCCATGTCGCAAATTGCGGGATTGGCACCATGAAGTTGCGGCGGGCATAGCCGACGAGGCCCTCGACACTTCCCTTGTCGTTGCCTTTCCCCGGACGACCATAGCGATCCCGGATCAGGTAGTGGGACAGGAAGCCGCTGAACAGCGTGGCGCGCTTGCGGGTGCCGTCGGGCAGGATCTTGGCCACCAGGCAACGGTCATTGTCATAGACGATCGATTGCGGCACGGCCCCGAAGAAGGCGAACGCATGGACGTGACCGTCTACCCAAGCCTCCGACACCGCCGCCGGATAGGCCCGCACATAGCAGCCGTCGCTGTGAGGCAGATCAAGCACGAAGAAGTGCGCCTTCCGCTCCACCCCACCGATCACCACCATCGCCTCGCCGAAATCGGCCTGCCCATGCCCCGGAGCATGCGACAGAGGCACGAACACCTCCTGGCGACGTTGCTCGCGCTCGCGCATGTAATCCTTGATGATCGTATAGCCGCCGGTGAAGCCGCGCTCGTCCCGAAGACGGTCAAACACCCGCTTGGCCGTATGGCGCTGCTTGCGCGGCACCTTCATGTCCTCATCAAGCCAGTGATCGATCGTCGAAACAAACGCGTCCAGCTTGGGCCGCCGGACCGGTGACTGACGCTGGTAGCCCGGCGGTATCGAATACGCCATCATCTTGGCCACGCTGTCGCGCGATATGTTGAAATGCTTTGCAGCCTGACGCCGGCTCATTCCTTCCGAGCAGGCCAGACGGACCTTCAGATAAAGTTC
>JAHRFE010000023.1 GCA_019084245.1 Hoeflea sp. | reverse complement strand
TTTGCGGGCGCGCATCTTGGCTATCGCGTGCGGCTATGAGGATGCCGCTGATCTTGATGCGCTGCGCGACGATCCGGGGTTCCGCCTGGCGCTGGGCAAACTGCCGGGCTCTGGTGTGGGGCTTGCCAGCCAGCCGACGATAAGCCGCTGGGAAAACGCGCCGACGACGCGCGAGTTGGTGCGCATGATGCGGACCATGATCGACATCTACTGTGCCAGCTATCCCAACCAGCCAAAGGCGGTGACGTTGGACATCGATGATACCTGCGATGTCGTCCATGGCTATCAGCAATTATCATTCTGGAACGGTCATCACGGCGAACGCTGCTTCATGCCTATCCACGTCTACGACACGGCAGCAGGCAGGCCGGTTGCCATGCTGCTGCGAACAGGCAAGACGCCCACCGGTGCGGAGGTGGCTGGCCATATCCGGCGTCTGGTGCGCCATATTCGCCGCCACTGGCCCGCAACTCACATCACTCTGCGTGGCGATAGCCATTACGGTCGGCCCGAAGTCATGCAATGGTGTGACGCGAGCAGCGTCGACTACCTCTTCGGGCTTGCCACCAACGCAACCCTGCGCGCGGATGCGCGGATCGTGAATGTCTCCGACGCCTGCGCGGTCAAACGGGCTGAGGAGCAGCGTGTGGTTCTGCGAACCTATGCCGAAACCCGTTACGGAGCGAAGAGCTGGAAGCAACAGCGGCGCGTCGTCGCCCGGATCGAGGCCAGCACGCTCGGCATGGACATCCGCTACGTCGTCACCTCGCTTGCCGAAGGCTCGATCGAGCACATCTACGATACGCTTTATTGCGCACGCGGCCGCGCCGAAAACCTGATCAAGATGCACAAGGCCCAACTCGCCAGCGACCGCACTTCGTGCCATTCGGCCAATGCCAACCAGATGCGGCTGATCCTTCACACCGCCGCGTTCTGGCTCATGTGGCGCATCCAGCAGGCCATTCCCAAAGAGGCGGCGCTCGCCACCGCGGAGTTTGCGACATTGCGTCTGCGGCTTCTCAAGATTGCTGCCCGCGTCATGGAAACCGCTACTCGCGTCCGCGTCGCCTTCGCTTCCGCCTGCCCCGACCAAGCCCTGTTCCGCACCATCGCCACCGACCTCAGGCTGGCTCCGATATAGCCGACGCGGCAGCGCCGCAGGACAGCAGAGCCCATCCTTCAACCCGCCAAGCCCCGACCTCCCTGCGATGAAAAAGGCGCAACAGATCACTGCTTGTCCAACTCACAAGAAATGTATCTGCCGTCCTCCGAAACACGCCGAAACCGAAGCCTCATGAATAGGTCGGGCTAAAGGCAGCGACCTGTTTCTGCTAGATATGGGCGAGCCTGTAAAGATCATGGATCTTGCTCGCCGCATGATCGAACTGTCCGGCCGAAGCGTTCTAAACAAAGATAATCCGGATGGAGATATTGAAATAAAGATTATGGAACTTGTGCCCGAGTTTTGAGTTTGCGGCACCAGAGATAGAAGCAAGGTTCCGTCAGAATCCAACAAGCAACATATCCAGCGTTGACTGCATTCGGCGGGCACTGTAAACTTAACGAACATCGGTCAAGCATTTCGCCCTCCGCTTTCGGTTATGCGGTTTTGAGACGAGCGATCTCGTTCCACATTTCCAGGGCTGCAGTTCTCAGTTCGCGGTATTGGTCGGACTGGATATCGTGAC
>JAHRFE010000017.1 GCA_019084245.1 Hoeflea sp. | reverse complement strand
CGTATATTGACGTAGTCTCACCTTATATGAATCACGTGACAGTTCAGTCTCAACGAAACCGAAACAGTCTCACGAAATCTGAATCGGCTAATCCTTTGAAATCAAATGATGTCCAATCTCGCGAAAAACGGTCAACTCACAAATTTGGAGTCTCTCGTGTCTCTCAACATCAAAAACCCGGCTACCGTCGCCCTTGCCGACGAACTGGCCCGCCGCCAGGGTATCAGCAAGACCGCGGCCATTCATCAGGCATTGAGCGAACGGCTGCATAGCCTGGGCTACGGTGACGTCGCCAAGGAGCGCCTGCTTGACGAACTGCGAGCAATCCGGGAGCGGATGAGCCAATTGCCCGAACTCGACAACCGCAGCGATGAAGAGATCATCGGCTACGACGAGCATGGCATTCCCAACTGATGGTGATCGATACCTCCGCCATTGTTGCAATCCTGCGCAATAAACCTGTGGCGGTACGGCTGGAACGGGCCCTCGTCGCTGACCGTATCCGTCTGGTTCCAGCGACCTGCGTCCTTGAAGCGCGCATGGTTCTGGTCAGCCGGCGCGGTGAACATGCAATGGCCGAGATCGATCTGTGGCTCAAGAAAATCGAGGCGGCCATCATTGCCGTGGATGCCGATCTCGTGGATCTGGCAACGCAAGGCTGGCTTACCTATGGCAAAGGCCGCCATCCGGCAGCCCTGAATTTTGCCGATTGTATCTCCTATGCCCTTTCAAAACGGGCGGACGAACCGCTTCTCTTTATTGGCAACGATTTTGCCCAAACGGATATCGAGGCGGCATGATGACTGGAAGCAGTGTTCCGCCCGAAGATGACCTTCCCGCTATCGTCCCTTCCCCTCCCCTGCCAGCGCATCTGCAGGATCTGACGGATCGCGCCCGTACCTACGTCGAAGCCGCAAGTTCCGCCAACACGAGACGGGCCTACTCTAGCGACTGGAAACATTTTTCAAGCTGGTGCCGGCGCCAGAACCTGTCCCCCCTCCCCCCGGATCCAGAAGTTGTCGGTCTCTATATCACCGCCTGCGCCTCCGGCAGTGCCATGGGAACAGCTAAACACAGCGGCAAGCCCAACAGCGTCTCGACCATCGAGCGGCGCCTGGCTGCCATCGGCTGGAACTGTACCCAGCGCGGCATGACCCTCGATCGAAAGGATCGCGCAATTGCCACGGTGATGGCCGGCATCCGCAACACCCACGCCGCGCCGCCGCATCAGAAAGAAGCACTGCTGCCCGAAGACCTGATCGCCATGCTTGAGACGCTGGACAGGGGAACCCTGCGCGGTATGCGCGACCGCGCGATGCTGCTCATCGGCTTCGCCGGCGGCTTGCGGCGCTCGGAAATCACCGGCCTCGACCTCGGCCGCGACCAGACCGAAGACGGTCGTGGTTGGATCGAAATCCTCGACAAAGGACTGCTGATGACGCTGCGCGGAAAAACGGGGTGGCGCGAGGTCGAGGTTGGACGCGGTTCTTCCGCCGCCACATGCCCAGTCGTTGCCACCGAGACCTGGATCAAATTCGCCAAACTCGCCAAAGGCCCCCTCTTCCGCCGCGTGACAGGCAAAGGGAAGGATGTCAGCCCGGATCGGCTGCACGACCAGGAAGTAGCGCGCCTGGTCAAGAAGGCTGCCCTTGCTGCCGGCGTGCGCGGCGATCTATCGGAAAGCCAACGCGAGCAGCTGTTTGCGGGGCACTCGCTGCGGGCCGGCCTCGCCTCCTCGGCCGAGGTCGATGAGCGCTATGTGCAAAAACATCTTGGCCACGCCTCCGCCGAAATGACCCGCAAATATCAGAGACGTCGTGATCGATTCCGCGTCAATTTGACAAAAGCAGCCGGGCTGTAGTCTTTGGCTTGGCCGCTAAACACATTCTGATTTCTGCTTCACACGCCCGCCATCAAAACATCGACAGCTCGTGTTATCTGATCGCCCTGATCCGCCGCATCTCCGATCCGCTGCAGACTGTCTCTGCGCACCGCAGCAATCAACCGCGTGGCAAGGACAAGACGCATTTCATCAAACTGGATATGGGGGTTGAGCAACTTGACCACCGGGTAGTCCGGAAGCAGCGGAATGACGACGATGGCTGGGTCGGGAGGTAGCAGGTCACTTTCAACAACGACCATCAACACACCCTTGTACCGGGCGACATCGAAGCGGCTCAGTTGTTCCACGAAGATCCGCCCGGTGCCGCGATGATATCAGCCAGAGGATGACCATTGCGCTCATGCCATTCCGCCTGGGCCGCGAATGCATCGGCGTTCTCAGCCTGCCATTTCCTGTTGCGGGCCTCCCCGATTGCCTTGAGAAGGGCTGCTTCAGCCACAGCGGACACATTGATCTGCAGCTCTTTCGCGCTGTCGAGCGCATCTGCATCCACGGTCACGGAAGTTTTGCGTTTCAGTGTACCTGTCATAAGACTCTACTCCTTCAACATACCGTGAAAATATACCGCGAATCGTCAGTACGCAACCCTCACCCTGCCCGCCTTTCACCGGTTCCATTGGCGCGAATCTGCGCCATCAGCATCGGTCCGAGCGAGAATTCTCCGCGTTCGGCACGGCTAGTCAGATCGCGCAGATAGCCGCCAGCGGAATTGATATGACCGGCCCGTTCAAGAATGCAGGCGATGACCGTGGCGGCGTTTTCAGGCCCGAGAACCGCACAGGCCTCTTCCTATGCCAGAAAGGACATTGGTGTGGAGAAAGATCAAAGCTCAACGCCCTTATGTGGAAGACAGTTTTCGCAAACTAACGCATCCAGATCGATGTCTGTGCCGCATTGCGCCACACCACGGGAATAGAAGCTAGACGCCGGTTCCCAGCCTGCCTCCCGTACCTCATAAAATTCAAGCTCACGCTCTACCACATCGGCAACCGACCGATTCTCGCGCTTGGCAAGTCGGTGCACCAAATCTCGCGCCTTTGAGCTTCTGACAGAAAGTTGTGGTTCAGCCATGTCGCCCTCCATTTGGCATCAAATGTAGGAAAAACCTTTGTTGCCAGATGGAGTGTAAGGGCAAGACAGCTATCGCCACCAATCAGATGTTCTCCAGTACCTGGATGTCAGGCAATACCGACAAGGCGATTGGACTGAAGGCGGTGTCAGTGGCCTTCTCCTACTCTTCTTTAAGAAAGATTCGCTTTTGACTAACCGACCGCTCAGCTGTCCGGCGTAATCAGCTTCAGTGTAGGAAAATAAGTGCGGTAGCGACCGACATCGCGAGTGAGCAGCGCCAATTCATTGACGGCCGCATGGGCGCCGATGAAGAAGTCGGGCAACACACCGGTCCTCGATCCACCCGACCGGCGATAGTGCGTGAACACTTTTCCCGCCAGGAACAGCGCTGCTCGTGGCATCGGAGCTATAGTAAGTCCTGCCTCATAGACAAACGCTTCAAGAAGCTCGATGCGGTTGTAACGAACCGCCAGCTCGGCATAGACAACATCGTTGATCAATAACGGCCCAACGAGGCTAGCCGCCTCAAGTTGGGCAATCGACCAGTCCGCCCAGATCGGATCGTCGGTGACGAGGTCGAGCAGAACATTGGTATCGACAAGCGTCACGCTTCGCCACGCGTCAGCGCCATGATTGCGTCGGTGTTGAGGCCCTTGCCAGCATGGCCGCGCAACTTCGCGAAGCGTGTGGCCGGCTGATTATTGTCGGTACGTGCAAGCACTACGCTGCCATCGGCTGCGCGGCGGAAATCTACCTTGCTTCCCGGAACGATCCCCAGCAGATCTCGAACCGGCTTTGGTATGGTCACTTGTCCCTTGGCTGTAACGGTGGTGGTCATGTCCGCTCCATGGTAATACCTGTGTTCATGAAGGTATTACTCAACCGGACGGATTTCAAGCCCTGGATCGTCGACTACCCGTGAAACGGCTACAGACGATCGTTTACAGAAGACCTCTGCTTCTGAACAACCGGCTTGTAGCACTTATTATATGTCGATAGAATGTAATTTCATCGACACGAATTAGCCACATGTCGATAACGACGACATGTCCGCCCGACATGTCGTTCGAAGAAGGATTGATCGACATGCCGTTTCGCCCGGATTTCCCCTACAATGACCTCCCTCCCCTGCCCCCGCGCGAGGATGTTGAGACGAAGGCAGTCCTGAAGGCCTGCATCGAGGCCCGTGCAGCACTGGCCGAGCTTCGTATATCCGGTCAGCTCATTCCCAACCAAGCCGTACTGATCAACTCGATTCCGCTGCTCGAGGCGCAGGCGAGCTCGGAGATCGAAAATATCGTCACCACCACCGACAGGCTGTTCCGCTTCGCCAACGAAGCCGGCAATCACGCTGATTCTGCGACGAAGGAAGCATTACGCTATCGCACGGCCCTCAACGAAGGCTTTCAGACGCTCAAACAACGGCCTGTATCTACGTCAACGGCGATCACTGTGTGCCAGACCATTAAGGGGTTCGAGCTGGATATCCGCGCGACGCCAGGAACGGCGTTGATGAACGAGGCAACGGGTTCGGTAATTTACACGCCCCCCGAGGGCCAGGCACTTCTGCGCGATAAACTCGCGAACTGGGAGCGCTACATTCACGAAGCCGAGGACATCGACCCGCTGATCCGGCTCGCCGTGATGCATTACCAGTTCGAGGCGATCCACCCCTTCACCGACGGCAATGGCCGGACAGGACGGGTGCTGAATCTGCTCTACCTCGTCGACAAAGGCCTGCTGGACATCCCGGTACTCTATCTCAGCCGTTACATCATCGGCAACAAACGCGCCTATTATGATCGACTCCTGGCCGTCACGACCGACGAGGCATGGGAGGAATGGATCCTTTACATGCTGGAAGCCGTACGCGAAACGGCAAATTGGTCGACAGCGCGGATTCGCATCATCCGCGACCTGCTCGATCAAACCGCCGAGCATATCCGGCGCGATCTACCAAAAATCTACTCGCGGGAGTTGGCCGAGGTAATCTTCGTGAACCCTTACTGCAGGATCGGTGATCTTGTAACGGCCGGCATCGCAAAGCGACAGGCGGCGTCGGTCTATCTCAAAGCCCTCACCGATCAAGGCTTGCTGCAGGAGATGAAAGCCGGCCGGGAAAATCTTTACATCAATCCGGCGCTGCTAGCGCTTCTCAGCGACCGCGGCCCGGCTCTGCCCAACCGATGAAGCGCCCGAGTGCCAGAGATAACGATCGTCGTCGCATTCATGCGCCCAATTCTGAGCATACCCTTCATATGATGCCCAGCCGGCTTGAGCGACTGAGCCGGCGAACACCGCGGGGCGCCTTGAAATGGGAACCCCTTAGGTCAAGACCCTCATCGATCGCTCGCACCGGTCCGGCTTGATCGACGCTGAGACCACACCCAATGCAACAGCAGACCAGGTGCGAAATCATCTGAACCTCGGTTTCTGCAGAGTTTTCAGCAGGGAATCCGAGACCGTGAGGCCAGTACCGCCGCCCTCGTTGCCCTCTCGGTCATCCAATGGCCTTTCAGGCACTTTGCCCGAGGATTTTTGAGCATCGAGTTTGGCGCGCAACAGAGCCATGACCATTGGCCAGGTCGAGAATTTGCCCTCCCTCGCCTTGTCGGTCAGGCTGCGCAGATACCCCCCGGCGCTGCTGATCTGGTCAGTTCGCTGGTAGATCGCCGCCAGTGCGATCGCCGCGTGCTGCTCGCCCATGACCTCGCAGGCTTCTCGCCAGGCGCTGGGACTGATCGCCAGCATCGGCCGAGCCTGTTCCGCCGCGGCCAGAAAGTCCCGCCAGTGTCGGATATCGCCGCCTTGCGCAAGTTCCCGCAGGTTCGGGCAGGCATCCAGCACTATTCCCAAAGGCAATTCCCGTTTCGGCATACTCCGCACATTGTCGGGTTCCGTGGCGTTGCCGCCCGCTTCTTCTCTATTTCCAGAGCCATGTTCAGATTCAAAATTAGAGTCTGGTTTTGAATTCTGTATGTGGCGTCCAGAATGGGACTCATTGGCGTCCGGATTCTGTGTTTCTGCAAATGATTCCAACACCTCACGGATCTCCGTGAAGAGGCCATGAAGATCAGCGCTTACGTCATCAATGAGCTGTCTCGGCGCCGAACGGGGCAGGCGGCTCATAATGGCTTGGTAGGTCTGGTGTATCCTGCCCCAGTTCCCGGGCACATTTTCCGCAATGGCTGCCTCGATGAGTTTGACAACATCGCGGCGCAGCAGCGTGAGCCGCTCCCTGGCGACCCGAAAGGCATTCTTCTCGGCCCTGATGGCCTCTGCCAACTCGGAGAACTCCTCGGCCCGCGCAACGATCGGGGACAAATCAAAACCATAGGCCTGTTCGACTTGCCCGCCCCTGCCCTTGCGAGCGAAGCGCTTGCCGTTTGGGCTGTCTCTCCGGATAATCAGCCCACAGTCCACCAGGACGGCCAGATGACGCCGCAGCGTTGTCGCCGGCATGCCGTTTGCGCGAGCCATCAGCTGCTCGTTCGACGGCCACACGATCAATTCGCCGCCACCCGAAAGCTCTGATTCCGGATGGAAAGAGAGCAGGGCATTGAGAATAGAGAGCGAGCGCTCGGTGGCGCCGAGCAATTCGCGCGCCTCCCGGATAGCGTGGAATACTTTCCATTTCTGAACCTGGGCGCCTTCCGGCACTGCTTTTGCGATAGTCTGGCTTGCCATCATGCCAAGCGACATTGTCCGCCGCCCGAAGGGCGTCGTTGGGGTATGTGTCTGCATTGTTTTTCACCTATTGCTAGGCAAAAGAAATCTGCTCGCCGAAAATGACGCCAAAGACTCTTGACTATGATTCGCGGAAGTGGGATTCTCATAGTTGCTAAGCTTGAGAAGGGCTTCCGGAGATGCGTTTTCGGGGGCCTTTTTCTTTTGCTGTCTGTTTCCTTTCGCAGTGGGTTACGCACTCATTGCCAAAACTGACCAAGGTCAGCACGGACTCAGGCTCAAAAAACCTTGTCAGCTGACAAGGTTCTTACGCGAGCCCAAGTTCACCTCTCGCTCTCTCGAGCGAAGAACCTTTCAATCAGCGCTGGCAGTTCTTCCTCCATAAAATCGGCAAACGCCGACGCTTGAGCTTCTTCAATCGTCAGCTTCACAGCGACTTCAGAAAATACTGCCTTTCCGACAACCTCTCCGGTCGGGCCTCTTAGCGCCAGGCTGCTTTGCTTCTTCGGTGGAACCTTCTTCGCGACAGCAAGCGCTTGCTTGAAACGCTCATCGGACGGAAGGCGTAAAACCTTGTCACCTGACAAGATTTTGCGAACACGGCTAAGCACATCAGGCTCTGCCGATACCGCATCAGCCAGTGTGACCCATCGGGGCCGCCCAACCTTCGGGGCTCGTCCTATTGCTTCAATGATGTCCTGAGGCAGAACCCGGCACACCGATCGCAGGCGTGCAAGCTCGGGGTCATCAATCGAAAGCGCCGCACGAATGTCTCGAGGCTTGATACCTGCCTCGTCCATACGCCAGGCAAACAGGGCACGCTCAATCCAGCTGAGATCCTGACGCGCGGCATTTTCAATTCCCTGAGCGACCACAAGTTCGGCGTCAGAAAGATCCATTACGGTAGCTTTGAGCTTGATGCCAAGCTCCTTTGCCGCACGCCAACGCCGGTGCCCGTAGACGACCTGGTACCGGCCTTCAGCGCCCGGGTGCTTGCGCACCTGGACTGGCAGCTTCTGGCCTTCCTCGGCGATGAGCCTCTTCAACTTATCAAAATCGACGCTGTTGTCGTCCTGAAGCCGATCGGGAAACGGGGAAGGGTCTATCAATGCCGGATCGATCTCCAAACCAACTCCGGCGTCGACAATAGCCTGAAGTCGATCCCGCTGTTCACGGAGGTCGCTGAGTGATCTGTGCGTGGCGCCAATGACGCCCGCACCGACCCGCGCAAGCGGCTGCACGGGGAGAGGTCTGGTTTCACCTTCAGCCTGCCCGGCATTGCCATCAGACGGAGCCGGCTCGGAAAATGCTCCAAAGTTCGCAAGGATCGACTTACCTGATCCTTTTCTGCTCATATCCGCCCCCAGCTTTCTGCGATCAAGTCAACTATCCGCCCGTTGACAGCGTCGATGGATTCCCTTGCACGCTTGACCGTGGTGGCCCCCACATTGCCGGTTTCCAATTCGTAGAGTGTCCTTTTTGCAAGTCCGGCTGTCTCTATCGCGGCGCTCTCAACTGCCGTCGGCGTAAGAACGTCCTCCGCGAACAGATGCCTTAGCATCGACACAACATGGACCTGGGACTGGTCGTTGGGGTCATGCCGCGTCACAACGTAACGGAGAAAGTCCTGATGCAACTCAGCGCCGGCATCACGGATAACCGAAATCAGATCCCCCATCATGAGCAGGAACTGACTCATCGACATGACGTCAAGCATTGCCGGATGCACGGTCACAAGAAGACCAGTCGCAGCGTAAATGGCACCAAGCGTCAAGAAGCCGAGAGAAGGGGGGGTGTCGAGTATTACGACATCATAATCGTTTTCAACCTCGGCAATCACGAGCCGGAGGCGCTCGAAGAAGATGCTCTGACTACCATTGAGTTTCTGCGCAAGGACCCGCGGGGTCTCATGTTCGTATTCCATGACCTCGATGTTTCCCGGAATGAGGTCGATTCCAGAGAAGTAAGTCTTGCGAATTATTTCCTGGATCGGGCGCCGCTCATCATCGTAACGCAGAGCCGCGTAGATGGTCTCGTTCTGCTGGACATCCATCTCAGGCTGCGCACCAAACATCGCAGACAGCGACGCTTGTGGGTCTAGATCGATCGCGAGCACGCGGTAGCCAGAGAGCGCCAGATAATGTGCGAGATGCGCGCTGGTCGTCGTTTTCGCGCTACCGCCCTTGAAATTGGCGACCGCAAGGATCTGGAGATGCTCACCTTCACGTCGGTGCGGCAGATATCTTAGCGCCTCGGCAGGCTTTTGGCTGGCAAACAGCTCTCTCAGTTCGTTAATCTGCGCAAGAGTATATGCTCTATGGTTGTTTTCCAGTCGCGCCGGAACCGGACCTTTCCCCTCGTTGGACATCAACTTGAGGGTCGATTCCGGAATTGATGTGAGCTTCGACACCTCATGGGTCATGAAGAACCTGAGGCTCTTCTGAGCATCCGGCGGGTACATCTGTTGGCGTCGAGCCTGCAAGTGGCTTGAAAGCAAGCTCGCATGCCGGACAATCTTATCCGCTGGATCGCTCGTCTCAGGGATTGATGCAATTGGTACAACCATTGTCGTTGCGATTCCTCTTTGTCGGCCCGAAGGCGTTTTAGCGCCCCTTGCCCGACAAAGTTAGGCCACGATTCGGTATGCGCGTCCAGCGGTTTAAGGTTAACAGAAACTTAACAGCAGAATCTGGCCAAGCTCAGACAATCGGACTGTCAAGACCCAATAGATGACATTGGGATCTCGCAACACGCTTTCTGGCAATTTTTTCAATAAGATACGCCACTACAGTATGGCGCTGTGACTCGGAAGTAGCGGTCACGTGCCGAGCGGCGCGAACAGGTCGGCCAGAATCTCCTCATCAATCAATCCTGCAGTGCCCTCATCTGCATTGTCTGCCAGAAGCGCATCGGCGAGAGCCTGTTTGCGGGCCTGAAGGGCGAGGATCTTCTCCTCGACAGTGCCGGCTGCAACCAGACGGTGGACGAAGACGGGCTTGTCCTGTCCGATCCGGTGCACGCGGTCCATCGCCTGCCGTTCCACCGCGGGGTTCCACCACGGGTCATAGAGGATCACTGTATCGGCCTCGGTCAAGGTCAGACCTACCCCGCCCGCCTTGAGGCTGATCAGAAACACCGGGGCGGAACCGTCCCGGAATTCTTCCAGAACCTGGGCGCGCTTTCGAGTTTGACCGGTCAGGGTGAGATGGGGAATTCCGAGCGCATCCAGGTCCGATGCGATCAACCCCAGCATCTCGACGAATTGCGAAAATATCAGCACGCGCCGTCCCTCGGCCACCAATTCCTCCAGCAACTCTTTCAGCCGTGCACGCTTGGCGCTGTCGCTCACATGCCGTGCGGCCTCGGACTTCACAAGGGCGGGGTCGCAGCAGACCTGGCGCAGTTTCAAGAGAGCATCGAGAATCGTGATGCGCGCAGCTGCCAGCCCGCGCCTGGAAATTGCATCACGCACCCGTGCATCCATGACGCTGCGCACGGTCTCATAGAGGGCCTGTTGCGATTTCGTCAGCTCAACCCGTTCGATAATTTCGGTCCGCGGCGGCAGCTCGGAAGCAACGCCTTCCTTGGTACGGCGCAGAAGGAATGGGCGCACGCGCCGATTGAGCCGCGCCTGTGCGCGTGGGTCACCCTGTTTCTCGATGGGGGTTCGAAACAGCTTATGGAAGGTCTTGCGATCCCCCAGCAGCCCGGGATTGATCCAGTCGAACAGCGTCCAGAGGTCCTGCAGGGAGTTCTCCATCGGAGTGCCGGTCAGGGCCAATCGACCGGCCGAGTGAATGTCGCGTAGAGCCTTGGCCATCTGGGATGCGGGGTTTTTCAGGATCTGCGCTTCGTCGACAATCACCAGATCCCAACGCACAGAAGCCAGCAGATCCTTGTCGCGTGCTAGCAGCGGATAGGTGGTTGCCACCAGATCGGCGTTCTCGATCTCACTTTTCAGGGAATGCCGTCCGGTGCCGTGCAGGATCAACAGACGCAAGTCGGGGGCGAAGCGCGAGGCCTGATCCTGCCAGCCATGGATCAGGCTGGTGGGCACAACAAGAAGCGCTGGCCCCTGGGCGTTCCCACTTTCGCGCCGCGCCTGCAAGAGGGCAAGAGTTTGCACGGTCTTGCCCAATCCCATGTCATCGGCCAGCACCCCGCCAAAGCCGGCGCCGATCAGAGTGCCCATCCAGGCGGCGCCAAAACCCTGATAGGGGCGCAGTTCGGCGCAAAGCCCATGTGGCTGTGCGATTGTCGTGACATTCCCCAAGGCCTGCAGACTGCGCGCCAGCGGCAGAATGCCTGCATGATCGGCAAAGCGCACCTCACTGCCCACGAGCACCTCGGCCACTTCATGAACGAGCGTGGCTTCCGACGGGTGCATCCGTCCTGTCGCGTGATGCAGCAGAAACAGGTGCAGCACAGATGCGATCGGGCTCAGATCAACTGCCACATAGCGTCCGCGTATGCGTTCAATGAAGGCCGGGCGCGCCATCAGATGGGTCCGCAATGACTCGAGATCGGGCACCGCATCCCCAAACTCGTCACCCAGCTGTTCCAGATATGCAGCTATCAGCGGGGCCAGATCGTGGGTTTTGCCGGCCACCTCGACCTTGAAGCCCAGATCGAACCAGCCATATCCGCCAAAGGTCTCACCCGATGCCCTGACAGTCTCGACCGAAAGACGGGTCTCGGCCTCTTCGATCTGATAAGGCCATTTCGAGGTGATCTCGATTTCCCACCCTTGAGTGCGCAAGATTGGGAGAACGCGCGCAGTGAACTCAAGCGCCGCTTCGATCCGGCTGATCTCAAAGGTCAACTCATTCGTCTCGCCATCGGCGAAGACAAAGTCATAACGCGCCAGCCCATCGCTCGGGCTATGCAACTCCAGCTCGTCAACCGGGATAGCTCCGGATTCCTGTATCAGGACATGGCTTTCATTCTCCCATTCGAGATCACGTTGAAGCGTCACAAGAGTATTGTTTTCAATGAGACGCGGCTCATCGGCTTCCATCAACGACACCGCATGCCCTTCATAGAGAAATCGCAGCGAAAGACAGGGAAGGGTGACGGATGTTCGCCCATATCGGTAATGTCCCTCATGCGCATTCGCGGATGCCAGCGTCAGCTGCGCCTGTCGTGTCCGGGCGGGCCTCCGCGTCGCATCCGGAAGTTTCGGGCGAGGCAGCGTCAATCCGCCAAGCCGTTGCGGCAATGATGCCCCCAGTCGAGCCATATCGTCGCGCGCAATGATAGGGCAGGACCTGACCAGCCTGATTAAATCAACTCCAGGGACTTGTGCCAGTTCACCGATCATCTTGCGGGTTGGGTGAAGCCAGATACCGGATTGCCCGAACCGGGCGACATGCAATGCCGATCCATCAGGGGCGACAAACGCCAACCTTGATCCACCGTCATCGCCAAGGTTCCATCCCAAGTTGAGCGGCATCATCTCGTCGGACCACGCAAGCTGAGCTTCTGCGCTGGCTTCAGCCAGAGCGCGTCCGGTATTGCAGATCTCAGCCAGGAGAGATGTGTCGAGCTGATCCGCGGCACGCAATACATCAGGAAGATCGTAAGCCGCGTAGCCTGTTTGGCCGGTGAGACGGCGCGAGCGGGCCAGGCGGCTCAAAAGATCAAGATCCACCGGTCGGAAGAAGCCGGGCAGGGGCTTCGCTCCGCGAAGCTGATAGATGACATCATAACGCCGGATTGCCTTGTTCAACCCGGTGCCTTGGGCGTTCATTCTTCCCTTGTAGATATCGATACGCAGTTCGCCTTGGGCAAAATCGGTGATGTAGAGCAGCCTGTCCTTTATCGTTTCGGGGTAGTCTTCGGGGCGCTCGTGGGGGGCAGGGGCGGCGTCTTGGTTTTGCGACGCTGGGCTATCCTGAACTTGGCGCAGCCAATGGTGCACTGCGGCCGGTACCGTCGCCGTCGCCATAATGTTCCGCCCCGGTGTGCGCCCTTGGGCATTGTATTCCAGGAGGGCGGCCACAACATGTTTGCAGTTGAACGACACCGGGCAACTGCAAAGTCCGAATACCTCGCCATTGGGTTTGCGCGCTGTGCCAGGCTTGATCTGGATTGATTGGCGATAGGTTGTGCCCTTGCCATTATGAACCCGTGCTTCCAGCCCTCCGTCTTCGTCCGGGGCAACCGATACCACATGCCCTGCACGATGATAGGTCTTGCCGCGCTCCAGTGTCGCCCTGTCAAAATGTGTCTCAAATGAAATCACAACAGCCGGCCTCTCCGTACATGATCCTGATTGCATACACCTGGCCCTGTTCGCAACAAGCGGAAAGGGTCGGAACGGTAATGACGCTACCCTGCGAACTCCCAACCGGCCGAGGAAAACCTGCGGCCGGTTGGAACGCTGTATCGTCATGTCGTGCGAACATGTATTTTTGATTTAGCAGTTGCAGGCGCGTAAAAATTGAAATGTCCAAAACAAGCGATGGCGCGTCTGCTGCAGTCGGACACACAGACCGGATAGACAGCCGCGAAGGCGATTGCAAGTATAAGACAATCACCGCATGTGACGCAGGCCATAGGATCGACTATGGATTGGCGACGCAGACCAACGGCTCAAGACAGACAAGCTGCCATGGCAGCCGTGCCTGGCATCCCGGCATGGACACCGGACGGAGACGAAAATTGACCGTCACTCACCTCGACAGGCTTGAAGCGGAAGCAATCCACATCTTCCGGGAGGTTGCCGCCAGTTTTGCGAAGCCGGTGATGCTTTATTCCGTGGGCAAGGACTCCTCGGTGATGCTGCGGCTGGCGATAAAGGCATTCTATCCCGCCAAGCCGCCATTTCCGTTCCTGCATGTCGACACCACCTGGAAGTTCCGCGAGATGATCTCCTTTCGCGACCAGATGGCTGCCGATCTCGGACTCGACCTGATTGTCCACATCAACCAGGACGGCGTACGCGACGGCATCAATCCTATCGATCACGGCTCCAACACGCACACACATGTGATGAAGACGCTGGGCCTGCGCCAGGCGCTGGACGCCCATGGCTTTGATGCGGCATTCGGCGGCGCACGGCGCGACGAGGAAAAATCCCGCGCCAAGGAGCGGATCTTTTCGTTCCGCAATGCCCAGCATGCGTGGGATCCCAAGACCCAGCGACCGGAAATGTGGAAGACCTACAACACCCGCATCGGCAAGGGCGAATCGATTCGCGTGTTTCCGCTGTCAAACTGGACCGAACTCGACATCTGGCAGTACATTCTCAAGGAAAACATTCCGATCGTGCCGCTTTATTTCGCAGCCCCCCGTCCGGTGGTGGAGCGCGACGGCATGCTGATCATGGTCGACGACGACCGCCTCAAGCTCAATCCCGGGGAAGAGCCTCAGACCCGCAAGGTCCGTTTCCGCACGCTGGGATGCTACCCGCTCACCGGAGCACTGGAATCGGATGCCGAGACGCTCGAGGACATTGTCGGTGAGATGCTGGTCGCCCGCACATCCGAACGGCAGGGACGGCTGATTGACCGGGATGAATCGGGCTCGATGGAAAAGAAGAAAAAAGAAGGCTACTTCTGATGCAAAACCCAACGGCTCCGGATCTGGCGGGCGGCGTGGCGACCTATCTCAACCGTCAGGAAAACAAGACGCTGCTGCGCTTCATCACCTGCGGCTCCGTCGATGACGGCAAATCCACCCTGATCGGCCGGCTGCTTTATGACACCAAGCTGATTTTCGAAGACCAATTGGCCGCGCTCGAGAGCGACAGCCGCAAGCATGGCACCGTCGGCGAGGACATTGACTTCGCCCTGCTTGTCGATGGCCTGGAAGCCGAACGCGAACAGGGCATCACCATCGATGTTGCCTACCGGTTCTTCGCCACGGAAAAGCGCAAGTTCATCGTCGCCGACACGCCGGGCCATGAGGAATACACCTGCAACATGGCGACCGGCGCCTCGACCGCCGACCTGGCGGTCGTGCTGATCGATGCCCGCAAGGGCGTGCTCGAGCAGACCAGGCGCCACTCCCACATCGTGTCGCTGCTTGGGACTCGCCAGATCGTGCTGGCCATCAACAAGATCGACCTGGTGGATCACGACCAGGCGGTCTACGACCGCATCGTGGCCGACTACCGCGCCTTCGCCGAAACCCTGGGTTTCGATGACATCCGCGCCATTCCGATGTCCGCGCGCTTTGGCGACAACGTCTCGATCCCGTCGAAGGCCATGCTCTGGTATGACGGGCCGACGCTGATCGAGCATCTGGAAAGCGTGGTCCTGCCGGACAGTGCAGCGGAGCTTCCGTTCCGCTTTCCGGTGCAGCTCGTGGTCCGTCCGCATCTGGATTTCCGCGGATTTGCCGGACAGATCGCTTCCGGCAAGATAGCGGTTGGCGATGCTATCGTGGTCGCAAACTCCGGTCAGATGGGCAAGATCAAGACCATCGTGACCGCCGGCGGCGAGTTGCCTTCGGCCCGTGAAGGCCAGGCCGTGACTTTGGTTCTGGACGGGGAAACGGATGTTTCGCGCGGCTCCATGCTGTCGGCGCCGGATGCACGGCCGCTGGTCAGCGACCAGTTCCAGGCGCATGTGATCTGGTTCGACCGACACGCCCTGCTGCCAGGACGGAGCTATATCCTGCGCAGCGAAACCATGTCGACGCCAGCCAGCGTGACAACGCTCAAGCACAAGATCAACGTCAATTCATTCGCGCTCGAGGCCGCCACCCATCTCGACCGCAATGAAATCGGGGTGTGCAACATTTCCACCCAGACTGCCATCGCCTTCGACGCCTATCGCGACAACCGGGCGACCGGCAATTTCATCCTGATCGACCGGATGACCAACGCCACGGTCGGCGCCGGCATGATCGATCATGCCCTGCGCCGGGCCGACAATGTGCACTGGCAGAACATCGACATCACTCGCGAGGCGCGGAGCGCACTCAAGCACCAGAAGCCGGCGGTTCTCTGGTTCACCGGTCTCTCAGGCTCGGGCAAGTCGACCATCGCCAATCTGGTGGAAAAGCAGTTGCACACGCTTGGGCGACACACCATGACGCTCGACGGCGACAATGTCCGCCACGGGCTGAACCGCGATCTGGGTTTCACCGAGGAAGACCGGGTCGAGAACATTCGCCGTGTTGCCGAAGTGGCGCGGCTGATGAGCGACGCCGGCCTGATCGTGCTGGTCTCGTTCATCTCTCCGTTCCGCTCGGAACGCCGGATGGCGCGCGAGATGATGGCGCCCGGGGAATTCCTCGAGGTTTTCGTCGACACGCCACTTGAAGAATGCGCCCGGCGCGATCCGAAGGGGCTGTACAAGAAAGCAATGGCCGGAAACCTGGCCAATTTCACAGGGGTCTCATCCCCCTACGAGAGACCCGAAGAGCCAGATATTCACCTTAAAACCATGGATGAAAATGCAGACGCCCTAGCCAGAACGGTTGTCGACCGGCTCATCCGTGACCTCAGTTAGAGAAGATTCTCGACTTGACCCGCGACACATTGTATTTTCTGAGGCGATCCGCCGGTTCTGTCGCAAACCGTAATTCTGGTCACGATAGGAAGTTTCTGTGCTGGCTATCAAGCGGCCAGGTAGGGCACGCGGCCATTTTGGCCAAAAAACGCTTGGGTCTGCTGTGCTGAGCGACAACCATCTGGGCCGTTGCCATTAGGCACGACCAGGCTGAAGGGCTGCGCGACGGGCGCATGTACCTCTGTGTTAACAACAGCGTTTCCCAGAGCACCGCGAGGGCCAAAAGCGGAACGGTTCTGCTCAGGCAGGAATCGCCGAAGCTGAATTCAGCAACGCATATCGGGGAGTCCGCAACGGCAGATCCTTGTTCGGAATCTGGAGGGTTCTGTGAGGTCCGTATTCTGAGCATGCCACGCCCAAAGATCGGACCTCATTGAAGCCCGATTGAACGAAGTCGCGGGCTGCCTGGAACTATGGGTGTGTTTCGGCATGCAAAATTGACCCCCTTGGCGGGGTAATCGGCATCCAATTTTGACCCCCTTTAGATTTCATCTGACCATCCGGCTTTTGGCAGCGGATGGAGTGGGAGTTGAAGAGAGTGGATACGATTGCCCGCGT
>JAHRFE010000046.1 GCA_019084245.1 Hoeflea sp. | reverse complement strand
GCAGGCTGCGTCCGCGCAACCGCGCCATCTTCGTGGATGCCGCAGTCTCATCAATGAAGATCAACTTCTCGGGGTCGAGGTCGAGTTGGCCGTCAAACCAGGCTATGCGGCGGCGCAGGACATCGGGACGCTGCTGTTCGGGGGAGTGTCCGGTCTTCTGTGTATCTGTGATCTGGTCCATGCTTCCTGAGAGGAGCAAGGATGATGATGAACCGCACCGGGTTTGTCGGAGGCTCCAACTCGTGAGAAAGTGGAGCTATGACAAGCAAAACAACGAACAAATTTTCACCTGAAGTCCACGCTCGGGCCGTGCGACTTGTTTTGGATCACGAAGCAGAACACCCGTCCCGTTGGGCGGCGGTTTCCTCGATAGCAGCCAAGATCGGTTGCTCGGCGCACACGCTCAATGAGTGGGTCAAGAAGGCTGAGGTGGATACTGGCAAGCGTGCCGGATTGCCGAGCGACATGGCCGAGAAGATGAAGGCTTTGGAGCGAGAGAACCGTGAGCTGCGTCAGGCGAACGAGATTCTGCGCAAAGCATCCGCTTATTTCGCCCAGGCGGAGCTCGACCGCCCACTGAGGCGATGATTTCCTTCATCGATCATCACCGCTCGGTGTTCGGGGTCGAGCCGATCTGCAAGCTTTTGCCGATTTCCCCATCCACCTATTACGAGGTCATCGCCAAACGGCTGGACGTGGATCGCTTGTCGGTCCGCGCCCGCAGTGACATGGCCATGAAGATCGAGGTGCGCCGGGTGTTTGACGAGAACTTCAGGGTATACGGGGTGCGCAAGTCTGGCGGCAATTGAAGCGGGAAGGCTTCGATGTCGCCCGTTGCACCGTCGCTCGGCTTATGAGAGCGATGGGGCTTCAGGGGATCATTCGCGGCAAGCCTGTCCGCACGACGATCAGCGACAAGACGGCTCCATGCCCGCTCGACCGCGTCAATCGCCAGTTTCGTGCGCCCAGGCCGAACATGCTGTGGCTTTCCGATTTCACCTATGTGGCCACCTGGCAGGGGTTCGTTTACGTGGCGTTTGTCATTGACGCTTTTGCCCGGCGGATCGTTGGCTGGAGGGTGAGCCGAACTGCCCATGCCAGCTTCGTCCTTGATGCCCTGGAGCAGGCACTTCATGATCGCCAGCCCGTCCACCGCGGCGGGCTCGTCCACCACTCCGACAGGGACGTTCAATACGTGTCGATAAAATACTCAGAACGGCTGGCAGAAGCGGGCATTGAACCGTCCGTCGGCAGCGTTGGAGACAGTTATGACAACGCTCTCGCGGAAACGATCAATGGTCTCTACAAGGCCGAGGTCATCCATAGACGCGGCCCATGGCGAAACTTCGAAGCTGTCGAGTTCGCAACTCTTGAATGGATGGACTGGTTCAACCATCGAAGGCTTCTGGAGCCTATCGGGAATATCCCGCCGGCTGAAGCCGAGGAGCGATATTACGCCATGCTGGACGAACCAGCCATGGCAGCATAACTTAGACCAAACGGCCTCCGACAAACCCGGTGCGGTTCACATGCCGATGTCGACGGAGAATATCAGAACTACGAACTGACGGTGCGTCGATATTTGTAGGTAAGCCCATTTGGAGAGGCGTGAATGGACGGTCTACTGGAACTCGTTCGGGAATATGGTCTGTGGATTTATCTACTGCTCTTCGGCTATTGCGCATTGAAAAGTGGAGCTTTACCGCTCTTTGCAGGCTACGCAGCACAAGCAGGGGTTCTGGAACTCGCCCCTGTTGCAGCGGCAACTTTTGCAGGTGGGTATCTAGGCGATGAAGCTAGGTTCGCCATTGCACGACGATACGGCGATGCGTGGTCAAACAAATGGCCTCGCCTCCAGCGAGCTATTACCACGGCAAAAGCACTAGTCGCACGATACGGCTGGGCGTATATTTTCCTCTATAGATACCCGAAAGGTATGCGAACCATTGGGGCGCTTCCAATCGGGCTTGGCTCAATGTCGTGGAGCAAGTTCACGGCCCTCAATGCGGCATCTGCAGTTGTGTGGACATTCGCCCTCGTCGCGGTCGGCTTCGCTTTCGGCGCACAAATCGAACAGGCTGTAAGCGCGGGGTGGGGGGCGGTCAGTGTATTCCTGCTCTTGACTATGGTGGTCGTCATTCTCTACACATGGCGGCGTATCAATCGGATACATGTAACTTAATCATCGTCATCGTCGAGTTGCAAAACCCATCCTTTAGCAATGTTAGTGGCACCGTAATGTCTGGATGGCGCCCGTTTGGCAAGGCTGGTGGCTGGCAGCATCAAACCCGTCCAGTTTACGCGGCGGCGATCCGGGCTTCTTCCGCACCGACGCGCTCGGCCACCGCGGTGCTGTCCGAACGCGAGTCCATGGTGATGATGGCGATTGGTTATTTCCAGCCTGTGATGAGAAGCGAGCTGTCGGCACTTTTGACGATACAGGGTCAGTTCTTGGTGGAAATCAACAGCTGGGCGTTTTGCAGCAGATACAAGGCTACCCGTGACGCACTCCCTATCGGACCGGTGGTGCTGATATGCGACATTTCTCTGGACTTGTCGAGGTCAGGATCTTGGATCACCGTTCTCTGAAATCGCTGTAGAGTGCTTCGGCAGAATGAGGGGTACCACCGCGAGGATGATCAGTACAATTGCTGCGGACAACACGGCAGTTGCTTCCAATCCGAGTCCGGCAATTATACCGATGGCGGCTGTCGCCCAGATACTTGCAGCCGTGGTTAAACCTTCGACGACGTGTTTCGTGGCACGGACCATAATTGCGCCGGCACCCAGGAAGCCGATTCCCTGCACGATGCCTTGCAGCACGCGCGACATGTCTTCGATCGGCATGCCACTCTGCAATGGACCGAGGACGAACAGTGCTGCACCTACGGCAACCAGCATATGGGTCCTCACCCCAGGGTTTCTCCCCTTGAGTTCACGTTCGTATCCGAGGATTCCTCCAAGCACCGCCGCAAGCAACAATCGTACAGTGATGCGAGTCATGGTCGACACGTCGGGTACGTCTGAAAATTCGCTGACGATGGTCGCCCAGATTTCTTATCCCACGGTATCTTCCTCATGCCGATTCCCAAGATTGTGATCGAAGTCGAATGCCACAGACGATGATGGCTGGCAAATCGAGCTTTGCCCAAAGATCACTTGTCTCACCCTCACCTCCATCATCTCGCTGACCAATGCGGGCCTACCGGGGCGATGCAGTGTCGTTGCACAACTACGCCATTGAAGATCGATGCTGCAGTGCACATATCGCTGGTAGATCGCCTCTTGATAGCGAACACCTTGCTACGGGATTTGAAATTCGCAAACGTGCCCCAGCGCAGAAGCCCACCGCATGACAGTGAAAACAGCCTTGTTGCTCGTCAATCCCAATTCCCGAAGAGGACGTGACAGCCTTCCCGACGTGCGCAGGCTGTTGGACGAGGCCGGCCTTCGTTTCATTGAGCCGCAGTCTGAATTTGAAGGTACGACTTCCGAAGCGATTGAAAAGCACCTCGGGTCTGTAGATCTAGTCATAGTTGGCGGTGGCGATGGGAGTCTAAACGGAGCAGCCGAAGGATTATTGAAAACGGGTCTGCCATTGGGCGTTCTTCCACTCGGGACGGCCAATGATTTTGCTAGAACCGTCGGCCTTCCGCTCAATCTCGCTGCGGCGATTAAGGCCATAGCCAAGGACAAAACCACCCAGATTGATCTCGGCGAGGCCAACGGGCACCTGTTTTTCAACGTTGCGAGCGTGGGCTTCAGTGCCGATCTTGCATTATCTTTGACCGAGAAAGCCAAGAAGCGTTGGGGCAAGCTCGGCTATGCAATCGTCGCGGCGCGGTTGCTTGCCAGTTCAAGACTGTTCACCGCAACCCTCGAACATGACGGTCAGACTGAGGAACTGCGCACACTGCAGGTCGCTGTTGGCAATGGGCGCTTCTATGGCGGTGGCATGACAGTGCATGCCGACGCCACCGCGACCGACGGTATGCTCGACTTCTACAGCCTGGAGGTCGACCACTGGTGGAGGCTGCTGAAACTGCTGCCAAGCATTCGTAAAGGCACGCATGGCAACTGGAACGACGTGCGGTCTTTCTCAACCAAAGACCTGACAATCCGAACCAGCAAGCCGCGCGCGGTCAACCTCGACGGCGAGCTCAAAACAAATACACCAGTCAAGTTCAGCATCCGGGAAAAGGCCATCTCGGTTTTCGTTCCATGATCGTGTCGGGCGGTTCTATTCACGTCAAAATAATGTCGGAACTCTCATAAAATGTTTTCTACCCGTAGACGGGCGACTACAAACACAAGGGGTTCAAGATTGTTTGATGTATTTCGCTCGGGCGACGTCTGACGCCACTGCTTCAAACTGTCCCAACGGGATGGACGGCGTCACGGGTAACCCATGGCAGTGCCTACGAGCCGCCAGCCGCCATAAACCAGCCCTGCCGAGACGATGCCCCCCAGCACGCCCAGCACGGTGCCGCCGATAACGAGGTATCCGTCACGGTTGGCCGCGCCAAGGCCGATCAGCAAGGCACCGAGGCCTGGCAGGGTGTTGCCGAATGGGATCGGCAGAGCGATAAGGATGCCAAGTAGAACCAGAACCGGCCCTAGCCAACGCAAAGCCTTTTGCCCGGTGCAGTGCGTCAGTCGTGGGGTGATCTGTCGCTCGACCCGCCGCAGAAGCTTTGATCCATGACTCGCGAGGGACTCCAGAACGTGCGGACTAATCGTTCGCCGAGCAATCCATGCAGGCATAAGTATTCGGGGCTTGCCCAACGTCATTTGAGTGGCAAGAATCGAGAGGATCGCCCCGAAGACCATACCTGCCGGGATGCCGGGCGTGGGAACGATAGCGGGAATCGAGACGGCAGCCACCATGATGCCAGGTGCGCGCCCACCCAAGGCGGCGATCACATCCCCAATAGTCACATTGCCGGACAACCGATGCGGCAGATCAGCTAAGATGTCGGAGATCAAGGGACCTTCATGCATGGTTGTAATTGATGTCATGCTGCCGGTTTATCTCTGCCTACCGCCGCTATGCAAAACACATCGCGAGAGCATTTTTTTACGCATCGAAGTTTAGCCGCCTGACCGCGACCAATTGATTTGGAATTCGATCTCTTCCGCATCTTCGCTCCGCTCATGCTCGATGTTGAAGGTGGCATCCACAGGTACCGAAATGCGCTCGCCAGCGATCTGGATCTGAAATCGCTGGCCGGTCTCAAGTGAATCGGCAGGACGGCGCAACTTTTCTATGAACGCGGCAATCGGATAATCCTTTTCGATGTCGCGCCCGGGTTTCTGTGTCATCTGATGCTCGCTTTCTTGAAGTAGGTTTTCAGACTTCCAGGTTCCTTGCGACCTGAGCGTCGAGGTGGCTGACAAGCGCCTCCGGCAGTTGCAGCGCCCGCGACAGATCCTGGAGAAATACCTTCTCATAAGGGTGGTCAGGATCGATGGCGACACGCGCCGCGAGATAGAGTTCGGTAGCTTGCTCCCGATCACTGGCCAGCATTGCGATCTGAGCGGGCGACAGCGGGTTTTGCATGGCGTCAAAGATGAATGCCTTGTCTTCCGCATTCAGATCGACCCGATTGGCTGTATCGAAGATCTGCTTCTGCTCTTCGGGACCGATATGGCCATCGGCGTTCGCAGCGGCAATCATCGACCGAATAAGCGATAGCGCGAAGGGCTTGCCATCCGCGCCGACTACGGGTGCAAAGCGCGATCCTTCCTGTGGCACGTCGGCGGCTACAGCTGCCTGGGCCTGAGAGACCTGCTGTCCGTCCCGCCAATTCTGGTAGGCCCGATGAGCCAGGGCACCAAGAACCGCAGCTCCACCATACCCAAGTGCGCCCCCCGCCATCTTGCGCATCTTTTTCTTGCCGAGAAGCATTCCGAGCACCCCGCCGGCGGCAACCCCGCCGAGCGCGCCACCGGGGATGCGGAAACCGCTGCCACGTTGGATGTGCTGATCGCCGCCGCCCATCGCGCCGCTTATCAGATCTCCAATGCTGCCGCCGCCCTGCTTTTGCGGCGCCGCGCGCGCTCCGGTCGCCGCCGTGGCGCGGTTCCCCTGCTGTTGGCCGCCAAGATTGGTTAGGGTGCCAGGCCCCAGGAATTGTTCGAGCAATTTTTGAGTATTCATTTAGAACTCCCTTTGCTTAGAGCAGAGATATGCCCGAGCAGCGGCCATTTCAAGGCGCTCCGCCAAGCCTGCAGCGCAGCGAAAGCCGTTTAAAACTGACTCAATTCGGTGATTGCGTTGGAGGTTGACAGTGAAAGCGGTCATGTCTGGATAGCGCCCGTTCGTCAAGATTGCTTCGTCCAATCACCTTGCCAAGCGGGCGCTATCCAGATACGACGCCACCAGTCATGCTCCTTCACGTTCCGACGCCATAAGCGAACGGTGAGAGTCTCGATCGGTAGAGCATCGTTCCAACAGCCGGAACTGAACGTACCTCCAGTATTCAAGCCAAAAGCAATACCTTCTCCGGGGTGCATAACCGCGGAGAAAATGCCGGTCTCCTCAAACTCCGGCTCTACGCAGATAGGATGCACCACTCCGCAGAGACAGGATCAATGTCGCCGCCGCATCAGAACTGGAAGGGGTGCGGCCAGTCCGCGCCAAAGCTTCTTTCAGCAACGCTGATCCGCATCTGTTTTCCTGAACGTCGCGATGTGCGGGCTGAGAGGCAGAGGAATCCGGTGACGTAGCCCCAGTACAGAAGCAACCATCGGATGCGTTGTAGTACATTGGAACTATTCGTGTTCATGGGCTACCGCTTTCTGCGCCGATCTCTTCTCGACATTGAAAACGCCGGTATTAAGTGCCAAGCCACAAGTGGAGAAAATGTGGGGGGCGAGCGGACACTATGTATGCGGCGTCTGCGTCCCATTGACTTTGGGCTTGCCACAGTCAGGTCCAGCGATTTCAGATGGTTCTGTGAGCACGTCGAGGAGTCCCGGACGAGCTCATTGTGAGGCGCTGATCTGTTGCGCATAAGCCCATGGCATGAGGGCGTCGATATCTTTGGCGAGGTGGCCATTTGCGAGGCTGATGAAGAGATCGCGCAAATAGGCGTACGGTTCAACGCCATTCATCTTGGCAGTGCCGATCAGGCTGGCGAAGCGGGCCCAGTTCCGACCGCCCTCGTCGTGCCCGGCAAACAGCGCATTGCGGCGGTTCATGGCCGGGCTGCGTATGGCGTTTTCGACGAGGTTGGAGTCGATGTCGACGCGGCCATCGTCCAGGAAGAGCCGGAAGCCATCCTGGCGTTTGAGCATATAGGCCATGGCCACGCCGAGATCGGACTTGCGCGAGACGCGCGCGGCCTGCGCGGACAGCCAGGTGAAGAACTCATCCACCAATGGGCGGGACAGGTTCTGGCGGACAGCCCGGCGATGTTCGGGATCACAACCGCGGATGCCGTCTTCAATCTTGTAGAGGGCGGCGATACGCAACAATGCCTCGTCGACGATAGGCGAACCCTTCTTGGGCTGGGCCTTGATCAGTTTTCTGCGGCCATGCGCCCAGCAGAAGGCCAGCCTCAGCGGATCGCCGCCTATGCGTTTTGGCGTGGCAAGGTGGGAGTAGCCGCCATAGGCATCAACCTGGATCGTGCCGTTGAAGCCATCGAGGATTTATGCTGCATATTCGCCTTTACGCCCAGGCCGATAATGGAACACCACGCCGGGCGGCTCGAGGCCGCTCCAGCCACGCTCATCGCGTAGCACCGCCCAGAGATAGCCGGTTTTCGTCTTGCCACGCCCAGGGTCCAACACCGGAGCCGTGGTCTCGTCGACATACAGTCGTGTGCTGCCCTGTTTCAGGACCATGGCCATGTGGTCTACCACCGGCGCGATCGCAGCACCCGTCCGGCCCATCCAATCGGCCAGGACCGTGCGGTCGATCGGTACCCCGTGTCGAGCCATGACCGCTGCCTGACGGTTGAGCGGCATATGTTCGGAATGCTTGGACACGGCGATCTGCGCCAAGAGCGCTTCCGTCGGCCAGCTCCCTTCCAGCAGATGCGCGGGGGTCTTCGCCTGCACCACGCCCGTTCGGCCCTTGGGGCAGGCGTATTTCGGGCGGATCGTGACGATGACCTGATAACGTGCCGGAATAAAGTCGAGCCGTTCTGTCCGATCTTCACCGATCCGCACCTTGTTGCCGCAACCACAGGGGCAAGCAATGCTACCGGGCTCGATGATCCCCGCGCTTGGAGCGGAAGATCACGGTTACCCCGGAATGCGGGTCAAGCTTCAACTCGGTTTGCACTATCAATGCCAGCGCCTGATGACCACAGCGGAAGTCCACCGGCCGCGTCGCGATCAGGATCGGTAATCGTTGCCCCGCGATGATCATGCCGTCCCTCGCATAGCGCGCACCAAGGCCGCAACCCGATCAACCGACATTTCGCACGGAACCCTCACAACGAGGTCTGAGCCTATTTCCGCGGTCACTATTCCCGAAGCGGTCCCAGCCACCTCCGGAGTCGGCAAAGCATCGCTAGCGGTCTTCGGCTCCGTCGTAATCGCAAGTGGTACAAAGGCGGGGTCGACAGGACCGTCATCAAAGTGCGGCACGGTCGTCATCAGCTCCGCAGGCAACGTCAGAAAACCTTGGCGAGCCTGCCTTCGCCAGTCCGAAAGCTGATGCGCTGCGAGATCATGACGACCCGCAACATCAACAACCCGCGCACCAGGCTGAAGGCTTTCCGCTACAATCCGCGCCTTCAGCTCATTGGGCCATCGCCGGTTTCCACGACGAGGCTCGACAACTTCGCATCGCCCAACAAATCCTTCAACATCCGCCATGCCAATTCTCCAGCTCTTGCCGAAAACCTTCTGGCAGAAACCTCATTGGTCACAGCAACGCGAAATCAATGGGATGGGGGCGGCGCTTACGACACTATGAACGTTTGCGGATCCCAGGTGGGTGCATGTAAATTCACGCGAGATAGCTGACTTTTGGAGCACCACTTTGACGCATCTATTGAGGAATGATCGCCGACCAATCGGCAAACCACGCCCGCAGAACGTCAGCTAGCCACCAAGATAACCAGATCACGCTGAGTTGTAGAACGAGACCAAATGCAACGGTTCTTCTGAACGTTTTGTTTTTCTGACGAAATGCGGTCAGGATGCGGACCATGGCGTTTGCGCTAAGTGCTGCTGCCAACGGAAGCGCTCCGGCTGCGGCGGAGATTTGCCCGGCCGCGACAAGAGATGCCAAAGCGACCGTTGCGGAGTTTGTGCTGACCAGTCCGGCAAGTGCGACGGACGCGAGGACGGCAGTGTTTCCAAAAAAGTCGTTGAGCGTTGCAGAGACCACCATGACAACCGCAACAATAAGTGCAAAACCCAAGGCCCCCTTCACCGAAAAGACCTGCGAGGGCAGCTCCAGCACCGCAGGTTCCACTTTGCGGCGCATTGCCAGAAAGAAAATCGCAGCACCGTGCAGTGTCGCCGCAAGGCCCGCTGCAAACAGCAGAGGAAACCCCATCGTAAACATAGCGGGGCTCAGTGCCAGAAGAATGATTCCAATCTGGATAAGTGAAGACACCGAGGACAGCGTCGCCCCTGCTGCGGCGCTTTTTGCATCGTCCGGCTTTTCCGTGGCGTGGTGGCCAAGCGCCAGAATCGTGGAAGTGCTAGACACAAAACCGGACAAAAACCCGCTGACCGGCAATCCGAGGCGCGCCCCAATGACCCGCGTTGCGACATGCCCCGCTGCGCTGATCATCATGATGACAACGACAATGATAAACAGGATGCGCGGATTGAGCGCTCCGCCGGGGCCAATATCGATGTCTGGCAGCACGGGCAGGATCACCAGAACCGACACGCCAAGGATAAGTCCGTCGCGTAGCTCGACGGTCGTCAGGACCGATCGGCTGAAGTCATGCAGCATTTTGCGTGCAGCAAGCAACGATGCGATAATCACTGCGATGGCGGCCGCAAGAAAGGCGGTTTCCGTCGCCATGGCCCCGAGAAGCACGACCGATATGAGCGCCAGACTAGTCGTGAGACCAATCTTCGGGTCGGACTGTTGTGCAACCGATGCAATCCGTGTGATTGCAACGACAATGACAGCAACGATCAGGAGCGGTACACCGCCTGTCATTATGCTGATTGCACCAATCAGTGAGGCCAGAGCAAAAGTGCGAATGCCTGACGAGGCGCCCTCACCTTGTAAATGAACGCTGCGTTCACGCTCGATCCCGATCAGAAGCCCGATCCCAAGTGCTTCGATCAAGGTAAAAAATGTTTCGAGATCAGTTTCCATTAGGCAGCTTTGGCATAAATTCTCGGTGCAGAGAAATTGTATTTTAGATTGTCTCTAGATTTGTATTTTTCATGAACGGGAGACAATACTGCACAGGGATAAAAGTCATATTGACACGACGGGATATTATATTTTGGATGTCCGTTGTTTAATATTTTATTTAGCTTTATCGGGGCTAGTGCTTCATAGCTCTTCCATGCACGCAAAATTCTTCTCCAAAGACCACCATTTTTTAACAACATTCGCCGAAGCCTACATTGGCACAACCGCAGCGAAGTAGTGCTTTGTCCGCACGGTGTGATTTCATGCGCAGCGCAGCGAATGACGGCTTTTGCAAACGCAGGTTTGTGAAATGAATGTAAATGGTGCTCAGGTAGCGAAATCATGCATCTTAGCCCGTATCTCAATGTAGTTTCCGCAGAGGGGTAGCAGGGTCAGTGCTAAATATTTCTTAGAGTAGGATTTAGCACTGAGCCGAAACAGCCCCTTAATGGGCCGCATACAGTGCCGTCAGCATCTGGGTCGGACTGGCCGAGCCAATGGCCCTTTTCGTCAAGGCTGCACCGAGCTGCGGGGCAGCAATCGAGGCAGTGAAGCCAATCCTGAGATCAGAGGAATAAAACATTCCGTGTCATCGAGTTGACCTGAGAGCATTGGCTTGGGGTTTTATTTTATAGACGGTCTTGACTAGAACAGCACCCATATTCGGGGTAGGATTAGTTAGGATGACAATCCTCAGACCATCACGTTCTCTCCAAACGACATCCATCCCGTCCTCAACATCTGGCCAGATTGGATTGAGAAGGGCTCTTTCAAAATTCTCCTGTGTTATACCGTCGTCAGCCATACGTGCTTGAGCGTGACGGCTAACAGCAACATTGCCCAAACCTTTGACGTCCGTATAGTAGTGTTTCATCGACTATCTTCCATTAAATTATCCAGCTGCACAACTAGCTGATAGCGCCACCCAGAATTGGCCAGCACCACGCGCATCACAATGCGCGTCTTGGTGGATAGATCGGGAATGTCGGAAGATTCGCTAACGATGGCCGTCCAGACTTCCTGCCACATGGCGGTTTTTCCTTTAAGGCGACCAAAGAGCGTCCGGCTGGAGGCCACCGTCCTTGTAAAGCGCGGCAAACTGATCATCGAGCGCAACCAGCACCGGGTCCACCAGATCACGAATTGTCCAAAGCAGATGCCCCTTCGGCACGCGCGCTTCAAGATCGACGTAGGAAAAAAATTGGGAAGACCGATCTGCTGCACCGGGCATCGCATCAATTCATTTCCAATCACGATGGCGAGAGCGCATTATGAAGGGCTTCAAGTCAGCTCGACATCTCCAGCGTTTCGTTTCCATCCATGACCCGGTCGCCAATCTACATTCCACGTCACGATATCCAGTCCGACCAATACCGCGAACTGAGAACGGCCTTTGAACATTGTCATCTCCCAAAACATCGGGAGCTGATTATCGGTCGCAGGTTAGCGAAGAGTTTGCAACAGAACCCTTCGTTACACTGCGACGTTCGTAGCCGGTCCGTCTGGCGATCTTCCTGTAGGAAAGCCCTTACTGACGCAAAGCGTGGCGCATGTCGAATATTTCACGGCGGGATTGCCTATGCGCAAGACGGGCGTGACGGCGATGTGCGGCAGCGTCAACAATTGCGTTCTCCTTCAGGATAGCCCTGCCGGTGGCGCGTCCAGAAAGGCCCATCTGTTCTTCGATGGCCGAGCGCGCCAGTAACGGCACGCTTGCGCTGGAAAAAACACGGCGGTCTCAAAATTGAAGTGCAACAGCCGAGTGCGCATGGCCCAAATCCGGACGTTATCATTCATGGTCCGCGGCGGCTCTGGCATGGATCTGTCTTTCAAATCGCGAAGTCGTCGATCAACGTGTCGCTTGGCATTAAATTGGGTTCTTCCTCATATGTGGAACGGCCCGTTTAGCAAGGTATTCTTTGCGTAAATCTCCGTCGGACGGTGCAGTCATATGTCCGGCCTGTTGGCGCGGTCATTTGACCGCTGGCCACGATGATATCCGCGATCCCGATTGCCTAATCACTTTGACGCGCTCGACGGCGCATTGAGGAAGCCGGTCTGATCGGTATCGAGGTTATCGTCCCTCGGGTTCATCACGCTTTGGCACCTTGCCACTTCATTCCGGAGCCGACGCGCCAGAATTCCTTGTGTTCTATGCTCTCCCCATGATCGCCGGCGCTTGGTAGGTGCCGCCCTTGACAAGGAGCGCCCAAATCGTGCGCGCCATCTTGTTGGCCAGTGCTACAGCCGCGACCTTATATGGCCGCCGCGCGATTAGGGAGAGGACCCAGGCGGGCAGCTTCACGCCACGACGAGCCAGCTTGAGAATCGATGTCGCGCCCACGATCAGCAATGTTCGCAACTGCTTGTTGCCTCGCTTCGATATTCCGCCAAGTCGCTCCTTGCCGCCGCTTGAATGGGCCCTCGGCGTAATCCCGATCCAGGCCGCCAGATCGCGGCCTGTCCGGAAGGCTGCGGGATCCTGGATTGTTGCCCGGACAGTCGCTGCTATGATCGGGCCGACGCCTGGGATGCTGGTGAGCCGCCTAGCGGTTTCGTCAGCCTTCACTGCCGTCATGATCTTCGTGTCGAGCGCTTCTATACGAGCCGTCAGTTCCTCGATCTGCTCGGCCATCTCCAGGAGTGCAAATCGAGCTGCTGATGGAAGGCGGGCATCATCGTCGTCGCGTAGAATAGCGACGAGTTTGGCGATACTGGCCATGCCGGTCGCGGCGATGATCCCGAGTTCGGACATGTGAGCCCGCATCGCGTTCGCCATCTGTGTCCGCTGGCGCACGAACAGCTCGCGGGTCTTCAAGACCATTCCGGCAGCCTGATCCTCCGGCGATTTGATCGGCACGAACCGCATGGTCGGGCGCGTCACCGCTTCGCAGATCGCCTCGGCGTCCGCCGCGTCGGTCTTGTTGCGCTTGACGTAGGCTTTCACATAGGCTGGCGGCATCATCCTCACCGTGTGCCCGAACTGGCCGATGACGTTCGCCCAATGATGCGCACTTGCACACGCCTCAAGTCCAACGAGGCACGGCTCAACGCCGCGGAAGAACTCCAACAGCTGGGACCGCCGCAAGGCTCGGCGGATGACCACGCGGCCGTCTTCGGCGACACCGTGAACCTGAAAGACCGACTTGGCCAAATCCAGACCGATCGTAGCAATCTTCTCCATGGAACGGTTCCTTCTGTTTCGTGGTGATGGACATCACCACAATAGGCACCTTCGATGCCGCTTCGAAGGGCCGTTCCACACCATCACTTTGTGTGATTCATCGGCTGTTAGCGACGATGTCGCTATGGGCGGGCATGCAAAAGAAATCGAAATGGTCGCCCGGCCCAGGGATTAAGATTCTGGGTGCCACGCTCACCGTTGACGACGGGTGGGTTGATTCCGCTGCTGGATCCGCGATCGGCATCTGCCCACATTGTGGACGGCGAAGCCGAAGTCGGCATGGCTGGGCCCGCCGCAGCCTCCAGGATCTGCCGGTCCAGGGCAAGCCGGTGACAGTGAAGCTGCTGCTGAGCCGCTGGCGATGTGCACATAGGGAATGCCCACGACGAACGTTCACCGACCGACTGCCGACGGTAGCTGATCCATACGCGCGTCGGACGAGAAGGGTCGGAGAGATTGTCGGCTTGTTCGGCCATAGCGCCGGCGGCCGTCCTGGCGAGCGGTTGATGCAGCGGCTCGGCATGCCGGTCAGTGATGACACCATCCTGAGGCAGTTGAAGCGGGATGCCGAGGTTGCTCATCGCAATTCCGAGATACGGGTGGTCGGTATCGATGATTGGAGTTGGCGGAGGGCGACGAACTACGGAACCATCATGGTCGACCTGGAGCGCCGCGCGGTTGTCGACATACTGGATGACCGCAGCGTCGAGAGTGCGGCAAAGTGGCTGCGTGACCGTCCTTCCATCGAAGTTGTCAGTCGGGACCGCTGCGGCCTGTATGCGCAGGCAACTCGTGAAGGTGCACCGCAGGCCCAACAGGTCGCCGATCGGTTTCATCTGGTCCAGAACCTTCGCTCAGCCATCGAAGAACAGATGAGCCTTTCCGGACGCGCCACCGGCAGGGTCATCCTGTCGGAGGACGCAATCGTCGACGCTGCGGCACACCGCGGTCGTGCCCGCCTTGCGCATAGGCAATCCCGCCAGGAAATATTCGACATGCTCCACGCTTTGCGCCAGCAAGGGCTATCCTACAGCGAGATCTGCGCGGCGACAATCAAGGTGAGATTCAGCGTCAATCTGGATGAGACTCGGCGGCGGGGGTGTGACGAAGGGAGGGCGTAGCCCGACCGGAGTTACACCCCCGCCGCTGCGCAATTTTTTGCGTCTCATGATCGCGGTCGGCCCGGTAGCGTGGGTGGTTTCTGGAATGAGGAACCACCTTTGTGCCGGGTCGCCATTTAACCGATCATCAGACGAGGCTTTTTATGAAGTACCGACAAAACAATTCCGTCGAGGTCGCCGCCGCCAAGGCGTCGATCAGCCGGGCGACGGCGTACCGCATCGACAAAGATGTCCGCCTTCCGTCCCAGGACAAGCCGTCACGGGGCCGGCGTCGCCCCGATCCTCTTGAGCATATCTTTGATGCCGAGGTCGTGCCTCTCCTCAAAGCCGCTCCTGGCATCCGGGCAGTCGCCGTTTACGACGAGATGCGTCGGCGTCATCCGGAGTTGTCCGAGGGCATTCGCCGCACATTGGAGCGGCGCATCCGGTCCTGGCGCGCCGTTCATGGCGAAGCACAGGAGGTGATCTTCCGTCAGACGCACGAACCCGGGCGGTTGGGGCTATCGGATTTTACCGACATGGGCAGCCTCGGCGTGACGATAGCCGGTCAGCCGCTCGACCATCTGCTCTATCACTTCCGGCTGGTCTGGTCGGGCTTCGAGCACGCCCATGTCATCCTTGGCGGCGAAAGCTTCGTCGCTCTGGCCGAGGGTTTGCAGAACGCTCTGTGGTCGCTCAGTGGTTCGCCGCTCTATCATCGCAGCGACAGCTTGTCGGCCGCCTTCCGCAACCTCGATGCTGACGCCAAGGCCGATCTGACACATCGCTACGAGGCCCTTTGCGCTCATTACCGCATGACGCCGACCCGCAACAACAAGGGCGTCGCGCACGAGAACGGCTCAATCGAAAGTTCTCACGGCCATCTCAAGAACACCATCCGCGATGCCTTGCTGATGCGAGGCACCAGGGACTTTGGCGACCTCGTCTCCTACCGAGCCTTCATCGACGAGATCGTCAGCCGCCGCAATGCCGCACATGGCAAGCGCATCGATGCCGAGCGGCCACATCTGCAGGCTCTTCCCGATAGCCGTACCACTGACTTCGAGGAGGTCATTGTCACCGTATCAAGCACCGGCGGCTTCGTCTTGCGCAAGGTCTTCTACACCGTCCCCTCTCGTTTGATCGGCCACCGGCTGCGGGTGCGTCTGTTCGATGAGCGCCTCGACGTCTTCATTGGCGGCACGCATCTGCTGACGTTGCCACGGGGCCGCGCCCGCGCGAACGGCAAGCACGATCAGGTCGTCAACTATCACCACGTCATTCATTCCCTGCGCAAAAAGCCGATGGCGCTTCTGGGGCTCGTCTATCGCGACAAGCTGTTTCCGCGGGCTGAATATCGAAGAGCCTTCGACGTTCTCGTCGAGCAATTACCCGACAAACAGGCTTGCAAAATTGCTGTCGCTTAGCAGTTAACCGCAAGAATGCGTCGGTTTGGTTCTGGTTGACCATTTGATCATGAGAATCTGGGCTGCTGGATTCTCAAATTAACTGCATTTGCAGGGACCTCGGCCATTGGGCATGTGCTATTATGCGCTCG